>NZ_JAMTCP010000017.1 GCF_024171885.1 Streptoalloteichus tenebrarius
CCCAGAACCGGAGCGGCGAGACCGTCCCCAGATCACGATCTCTGCGAGGGCCGCCGGCTCGAAACCGGAGCGGCGAGACCGACCGCAGTTCACGACCTTTGCGAGTGCCGCCGGTCCGAAGCCGGAGCGACGAGGCCGTCCCCAGAACACGTCCTCTGTGAGTGGCCGTCAGCTCGCAACCGGAGCGACGGGGCCATCCCCAGATCACAACCTCTGCGAGTGGCCGTCAGCTCGAAACCCGACGAGACCGACCCCAGAACACGACCTTTGCGAGTGCCGCCGGCTTGGAGCCGCAGCGACGAGACCGACCGCAGTTCACGACTTTTGCGGGTGGCCGTCAGCTCGGAACCCGACGAGACCGAC
This sequence comes from Streptoalloteichus tenebrarius, assembly GCF_024171885.1. Classification (GTDB taxonomy): domain Bacteria; phylum Actinomycetota; class Actinomycetes; order Mycobacteriales; family Pseudonocardiaceae; genus Streptoalloteichus; species Streptoalloteichus tenebrarius. The sequence goes on from NZ_JAMTCP010000017.1 coordinate 364, forward strand.
CGCGGATCACGATCTCTGTGGGTGGCCGCTGGCTTTGAGCCGTGGCGGCGAGACCGACCTCAGATCACAACCTCTGTGGGTGGCTGCGGGCTTTGAGCCGGAGCGGCGAGACGAACCGCAGTTCACGACCACTGTGGGCGGCCGTCAGCTTGGAACTGGAGCGGCGAGGCCGTCCCCAGAACACGATCTCTGCGAGTGGCCGTCAGTTCGGAACCCGACGAGACCGACCGCAGCTCACGACCTTTGCGAGTGCCGCCGGCTTCGAGCCGCAGCGGCGAGGCCGTCCCCAGTTCACGTCCTCTGCGAGTGGCCGCCGGCTCGAAGCCGGAGCGACGAGGCCATCCCCAGAACACGACCTTTGCGAGTGCCGCCGGCTCGGAACCGAAGCTGCGAGACCGACCTCAGATCACAACCTCTGCGAGTGCCGCCGGTTCGAAGCCGGAGCGACGAGGCGGATCGCGACCGCGACCTCGTGCCGCGCAGGTTGATGCGGTACGCCTGACCGACCGAAGGCCACGAGTTCGCGACGCCGTTCTCGGACGACACCGGCCGACCCCGGTCAGGGAGCGTCGGTGCCGGCCATGACCTCGGGCGTCAGATCGCCGGGGTGCCCCAGCGCCGTGCGACTGGACTGCCCAGCGTCAGAGACGCCAGACGCCAGACGAACAGAGCCGCTGGCGCGAGAGCGCCGCGCGACAGGACCGGCGCGCGACACGGTCGTCGGGCGATACGACCGCCCCACCACACGACCGCCCCACCACACGACCGCCCTGCGACAGAGTCCCAGGTGTCAGGGGCGCAGGCGTCAGGGTCCTCGGGTGCAGGGCTGCCGGGTGTCAGAGCCGGCGGGTGTCAGAGCCGGCGGGACTCGGCGTAGGAGGCCAGGGCGGCGAGCTGGGCCGGGTCGAGCGAGGGGCGCACCCGCTCCCTGGCGCTGGCCAGGTGGGCCGAGGTGACCTCGGCGGCCGCCAGGGACTCCCGCATCGCCGTCAGCGCCGCCTCCCGCACCAGCGCCGCGCAGTCGGCCGCCGAGTACCCGTCCAGGTCCGCCGCGAGGGCGTCGAGGTCGACGTCCTCGGCCAGCGGGGTGTTCCTGGCCGAGGAGCGCAGGATCTCGGCGCGCGCGGCGGCGTCGGGCGGCGGCACGTAGACGAGGCGCTCCAGGCGTCCCGGCCGGAGCAGGGCGGGGTCGACCAGCTCCGGGCGGTTGGTCGCGGCGAGCACCACGACGTCCCGCAACGGCTCGACGCCGTCCAGCTCGGTGAGCAGCGCGGCGACCACTCGGTCGGCCACGCCGGAGTCGGACGACTGACCTCTGCGCGGTGCCAGGGCGTCCACCTCGTCCAGGAAGACCAGCGTCGGCGCGGCCTGCGCGGCCCGCCGGAACAGTTCCCGCACCGCCCGTTCGGACTCGCCCACCCACTTGTCCAACAGCTCCGCGCCCTTCACCGAGAGCACGTTGAGCCGGCCGGTGCCGGCGAGCGCCCGCACGAGGAAGGTCTTGCCGCAGCCGGGCGGGCCGTAGAGCAGCACGCCCCTGGGCGGCTGGACGCCGAGCCGGGCGAAGGAGTCCGGGTAGCGCAGCGGCCACAGGACGGCCTCGGTGAGCGCCTGCTTCACCTCGCCCATGTCGCCGACGTCGTCCAGGGTGATCCCGCCGACCTGGAGCGTGTCCGACGTGGACATCGAGATGGGCCGCACCGTGTCCAGCGCGCCGAGCAGGTCCTCCCGCGCGATCGCCGGCTCGGCGGACCGGTCGCCGCCCTGGTGTCGCAGGGCCGCGCGCACGGCCGCCTCCCTGCGCAGCGCGACGAGGTCGGCGACGACGAACCCCGGGGTGCGCTCCGCGACCTCCTCGACGTCCACAGTGGACTCGACGGGCGTGTCCCTCAGCAGGACCCTGAGCAGTTCGGCCCGCGTCCGGCCGTCGGGCAGCGCCAGCGTCAGCTCCCGGTCGACCAGCTCGGGGTCCCGCAGGCGGGGGTCGACCGACTCGGGCTGCGCGGAGGTCGCGACCACCGCGAGCCCGGGAGTGCCCTGCGCGGCGCGCAGCGCGTCCAGCGTGACCGTGGCCAGCGGCGGGGGAGACGTCGAGGGCAGGAGGGCGTCCACATCGGACACCAACAGCACGCAGGGCGTGCCGCCGCGCGCCGTGTCCACGGCCCTGGCGACCGCGGTGTGCACCCGCTCCGACGCGGCCCCCGCCTCCAGGGCGGCGACGCTGGGGGCCACCAGCTCCACGACCTCGGCGGAGACGGCGCGCGCCACCGACCGGACCAGCGTGGCCTTGCCGACACCCGACGGGCCGGTCACCAGCACCCCGAGCCGCGAGGTCGCGCCGAGCCGGGTCAGCAGGTCCGGGTGCCGGAACGCCAGGTCGAGCCACTCGCCGAGCCGGCGGGCCTCCTCCCGCGCCCCGACCAGGTCGGCGACGGCCGGTGGCTCCACGGATACGGCGGGTACGGCGGTCACGGCGGACGGCGGCTCGGCCGAGACGGGTGGGGTCGCGGGACGCACGGGGGCGGGCTCCCCGGTGCGCGCGCCCCCGCGCCACTGCACCACCGTCGACGGCCGCACCGCCACCGGACCGGCCGGCTCGGTGGCGGTCACCGTGATCAACTCGTTGGTCCAGGTCATGCCGATCGCCGCGGACAGGCCCCTGCGGGCGGCGGAGACGTCGGCGCCCGGCGGCGGCGCGAGGTCCTGCGGCAGCAACGACACGGCGTCGCCGGTGGTGAGCACCTTGCCCGTCAACGCGAGGCGCAGCGTCTCGGGGGACACCGCCGTCATCGCCAACCGCGAGCCCGACACGGTGACCGCCCTGGCCGGCGTGACCGGCACGGGCGCGACGACGACCTCGGCGCCCTCGCGCAGACCCAGGTTCGACAGCGTGACGTCGTCCACCAGCAGCACCCCCGGCTGGACCGCGCGGTCGGCCGCGGCGGCCAGGGCGGCCGTCACCCGGCTGCCGGTCAGCCGGACCGCGTCCCACGGCCGCAGGCCGAGCGCGTCCAGCACCTCAGGGTGCAGGCGGACCACCCCGCGTCGGGTGTCCAACGCGGACGGTGAGAGCCGAGCGGTGAGCGTGATCTCCGGTCCGGGCACGCCGTGCAGCCTACGGAAGCCGACGGGCGCGGGTCGCGCCGCGGACTCGCGGCACGACCCGCGCCCGGGGTCGTCAGCGCGGTGGGAGACCGCTCAGCGCTGGTTCTCGGAGCGGCGTCCCTCGCGGACGTCACGGCCGGCCTGGTCGCGGCGGGGCAGCCGCACCCCGCGCAGCGCGCCGGCGGCGACCCGGCCGCGCAACGCCGGCCGCACCGCCAACCGCCGCCCGTGCCGGCGCCGGATCGCCCTGCGCTCCTTCGGCGGGACGTCCCACGCCTCTGGGTGCCGGGCCAGCCAGCGGTGCCGGTAGACCGCGTACGGCACGTGGCCGAGGTAGACCGCCATGGCGACGATCAGCGCGCCGAGCGGGTAGACGATCACCGCGGCGGCGAGCACCCCGACCAGCACGAGCAGCGGGGCGACCGCCTTCGGCGACACCTTGATCGTCTTGAGCGACAGCGTCGGCACCCTGCTGATCGCCAGCGCGGCGCAGGCGATCATCCACGCGGCCACCGCCGGCTCGGAGCTCCACCAGCCGTCGCCGAACTGCAACGCCGCCATCAGCGGCATCAACGCCAGAAGCGCCGCGGCCGGCGCCGGGACGCCGACGAAGAACTCCTTGGCGAAGGGCGGCTGGTCGGGGTCGACGAGCAGCGTGTTGAACCGCGCCAGGCGCAGGGTCATGCACATCGCGAAGACCAGCGCGACGACCCAGCCGTAGTTCGGGGTGTCGTGCAGCCCCCACACGTACAGCGTGAGCGCGGGCGCGACACCGAAGGAGACGTTGTCCGACAGCGAGTCCAGCTCCGCGCCGATCTTGCTGGTGGCGTCCAGCAGGCGGGCGAGCCGGCCGTCGAGGCCGTCGAGCAACGCCGCCACCGCGGTGGCCGCGATGGCGGCGTTGGGCTGCCCTCGGAGCGCGAACATGACGGCGGACAGGCCCGCGCACAACGCCAGGATGGTGATGGCGTTGGGCAGCAGCCGCACACCCGGCGCGGTCCGCGCCATCGATCAGCCCTCCGCCCGCGCCACGCCGTCCGACGGGAGCGCTGACGGGAGCTCGGCGAGCACGGTCTCGCCGCCGATCGTGCGCTGGCCCGGCTCCACCAGGACCCGGCTGCCGCGCGGGACGTAGAGGTCGACGCGCGAGCCGAACCGGATGAGGCCGTAGGTCGCGCCGGCCGTCACCTTGTCGCCGTCCTGGACGTGGCACACGATGCGCCGCGCGACCAGGCCGGCGATCTGGACCACGGCGAGCTGGTGCGCGCCGTCGGCGGTGCGCAGCGCCATGGCGTTGCGCTCGTTGTCCTCGCTGGCCTTGTCCAGGTCGGCGGACAGGAACTTGCCGGGCCGGTACGCGACGCGCTCCACGACCCCGTCCACCGGGATGCGCTGCACGTGCACGTCGAAGATCGACAGGAACACGCTGACCCTGGTCATCGGCTCGTCGCCCATGCCCAGCTCGGCGGGCGGCACGGCCTCGGCGACGTGGGACACGGTGCCGTCGGCGGGCGCCACCGCCACCCCGGGCCGGGTGGGGGTCACCCGGCGCGGCTCGCGGAAGAACCACGCGCACCACGCGGTGACGAGGGCGCCGAGCACGCCGGCCGGCCGGGAGAACCGGCGCAGCAGCAGCGTGAGCACCGCCCCCGCGAGCACGAACGGCCGACCGGCCGGGTTCATCGGCGGGACCGTGGTGCGGGCGAGGTCGACCAGATGGGCGAAGGCGCCGGTCTTGCCGGCGCCGTGCTGGTGATCGGAGGTCATCGTCGTCGGCGTTCCTGGGGTCGGCGGAGCCCGGTCACGTAGCGGCCGGGCACGGCCACCCACGGTACGCCAATCGTGGAACGGGCCGGGAGCGGTGCCCCGAACACCCCTCCCGGCCCGTGTGGCAGACCGTGCGCCCCCCGACGGCGAACGGTCCTTTTTCCCCGACTGGTCCGTGCGTCCCCCGACGACCCACGGACCTCGACGCCCCTCCGGTGTCCCGGGTCACCCCGAACGGCCCTTGACACCGGGGGAGGCGGACCTGCGTGAACCAGTTTCCGTCATCAGCGTCGACATGGGAAGAGATGACGGAAGCGGGTTCGCCCTCCCGCGCGAATCAGTGTAATCCCGGTCACACCCGTTCGGGTGCGGCGAACGGACGAGCCGGGCGAGTCCCGGCCCACGCGGCCTGTCGGCCGCCCGTCAGTGCCCGTTGGTGCCTGTTGGTGCCCGTGGACGCCGGCCTCAGAGCCGGGAACGGCGGCCGGTCAACAGCCGGAGCACGGCGAGCAGCACCACGGACCCGAGGACCGCCACCGCGAAGCTGGACAGGCTCCAGTCGAAGGTCTTCTCCCTGCCCGTCGCGAGGGTGTAGAGCAGGCCGCCGAGGGCGGCGCCCACCACGCCGACGAGCACGCTGACCAGGCACCCCTGGCGCCGGCGCTCACGCCCGCCGACGACCACGTTGGCCGCCCACCCCGCCAGCGCGCCGAACACGATCCACGAGAACAGCCCCATGCGCCCCACGCTACGGGCTGGGCCGCCGGCGTCGGACCAGGCACGGCGGCCCGCCGCCGCGCGGCGTCGATCCGGCGAACCCCGTGCGGCGGGCCGTCAGGGGTGCGCCGGCTCCCGCCGCCGCTGCCGCACGTCCTCGACCTCCAGGCGATCCCCCAACAGGCGGGCCATGCCCTCCTGCGGCTCGCCGTCGTGCGCCGTGTCCCGCGTGCTGGTCAGCTCCAGCTCGTCGCCACCCCGAAGCTGGAGCCAGACGTCCCACCCCGAGCGGCGGAGCACCAGGCGGGCCCACTCCACGTCGTGCCCGCACACCCAGCGCGCCCCCGGCCGCCGCCGCAGCTCCGGCAGCGGCTTCCTGGCCGGGCTGCCGGCCGGCAGGACCAGCAACCCGCTGTCGTACACGCGCACGTCGTGCGGGTCGCCCTGGCACTTCACGCCGTTCGCGCAGGCCAGCAGCTCCGGCTCGGGGGCGTCGGCCGGACGCGCGGCGAAGTCCAGCGGCACCCCGATCCGCACGAGGTGCCGGTGGAGCTGCGGCACGAGCCTCGGGGTGCGCACCGCCGGGCCGACCAGCCGCTCCACGTCCACGACATGACCGGTGGCCAGGCGAAGCCAGCACGGCCCGTCCCAGTTCAGCTCGGGCCTTGCCCTCCCCGTCCGGCACAGCGCCGCGGTCACGGCGCCGCTGAGCAGCTCGGCGAGCAGCGACTGCGACGCCTCCGGCACCTCGGCGGGGGCGAGGCCGGGGTCCAGCGCGGGCTTCACCAGGTCGGCGCCCAACCCCCGGTGCACCGCCAGCAGGACGCCGGCGATCGTCGTCTGCGCGGCGCGGCCGTCCACCCGCACGCCGCTGTCCAGCACCGCCCTGCTGAGCCGCCGCGCGGCGTCCTCGGCCTTCCGCACGACCGCGACCCGCACGAGGTCCGGCCACGGCGCGCGCGGGCCGAGATCCACCAGCAGGGCGTCCTCCAGCTCCGGCACGCTGCGCCCAGGGTCGGAGAGCAACGACCACGCCGGACGGTCGTCCGGCTCGGGGGCTCCGTCCGCGGAATCCCCCCGCATCGCCTCGATCCGCTCCCGCAGCGGGGCGTGGCAGTCGAACGGGCCGGACGGCCCGCCGTCGAGCGCCTCGTCCGCCAGGCCCTCCCACTCCCGCCGACGACTCGGCGCGGACAGGTAGGAACGGAAGCCGAGCAGCACGTCCGGGGTGCGCCGCGCCACCGGAGCCAACGCGAGGTACTGCTGGCCGTAGTGGGACCAGGCGCGCTCCAGCGCCGCCATCCTGCGCACGGCGCTGCGCGTCGCGTCCACTCCGGCCGCCGCCACCGCGGCCTCGTCGGCGGCCCGCTCCTGCCGCCGGTTGACCGGCTCGGCGGCCCGGCGGAACCACCCGGCCCACGTCTGGACCACGCGTCGCCGCCAGTCCTCGCCGGCGTCGGCGACGATCCGCTCCACCACGCCGGTCGCGCGGTAGGTGACGGTGGTGAGCAGGCCCTCCCGGCCGCCGAGGTGCGCCAGCTCGTGCGCGAGCACGGCCCGCAGCTCGGAGACGGTCAGACCCCCCAGCAACGGCAGGCCCAGCTCCAGGCACCGGTGGCCCGGCACCAGGCCCAGCGGCGTCGCGTCCTCCCAGAGCGCGACGCGCACCCCCGGCACCACCCGCAGCTCGTCCGGCGGGCGCGTCCGCGCCACCTCGGACAGCTCGTCGATCAGCCGCCACAGATCGGGCTGGGCCTGCCTGTCGACCAGGTGACCGCGCGCCTTCGGACGTCCGCGCAGCAGCGGCGGCAGGAACAGGCCCACCGCCGTGCCCAGCAGTGCCGACACCACCAGGAGCTGGATCGCGGTCATGCCGACGTCGCCGTCGGCCATCGCGTAGAGCGCCGCACCGGCCGACGCGGCCGCGAGCACCGCGGCCACCGCGAGGAAACCGACGAGCAGTGTGAGCGCGAGGACGGCGCGCCAGGGGGAGCGCAACGCCGCAGACCTCCGGTCCGGACTGTGTCGAGGGGGTGTGAAGCCACGGTCAGTCGATCAGACCGCCCGCCGAGTGTGCTTCCTGGGTGTTACCGACAGCAAGTCCCCAGATCAGCACAGTGAAAGCCGGCGGACGGGCGGCGGCCAAACGCGCGGAAACCGACCGAACACGGCCGAACACCACCGCACGCCGCCGCCCGCCACCGCACGCCCGCCGCCCGCCACCGCACGCCCGCCGGGCGCCACCTGACGATCACCGCAGCAGCAGGACGCTCACCTCGGACCCCGCGGGCAGGTCCGTGACCTCCTCCGGGATCTCCAACAGGCAGTTCGCCGTCGCCAGCGCGGACAGCAGGTGCGAGCCGGGACCCCCGACCGGCGCGACGGTCACCGCGCCCGCGTCGTACCGGCCGCGCCGGTACTGCCGGCGTTCGGCGGGGGAGCGCAGCGACTCCATCAGCGTCGCCGTCCGCCGGGGCCGCTCCACCTCGGCGAACCCCATGGCCGTCCGGAGCGCGGGGCGCACGAAGACCTCGAACGACACCATCGCGCTCACCGGGTTCCCCGGCAGTGTCACGACCGGGACCCCGCCGGACGCCGTCGGGTACCGCCCCAGCCCCTGCGGGCCGCCCGGCTGCACCGCCACCTTGTAGAACTCCACGCCGTGGCCGGACAGGGCGTCCTTGACCACCTCGTACGCCCCCGCGCTCACCCCGCCCGAGGTCAGGACCAGGTCGACGGACTCCACCCTCGGCGCCAACGCGGCGTGGAAGGCCGCGACGTCGTCGGGCACGAACCGGAGCAGCTCCGCCTCGCCGCCGACCTGCCGCACCGCGCTGGCCAGCATCACGCCGTTGGACTCGTAGATCTGCCCGCCCCGCAGCGGTCGCCCCGGCTCCACCAGCTCCGAGCCGGTGGACAGCACCAGCACCCTGGGCGGGCGGCGCACCGGCAGCGCCGAGGCCCCCACCGCCGAGGCGAGCCCGAGTTGGGCCGGCCCCAGCTCCGTCCCCGCCGGCAGGACCACCGCGCCGGCCCGCACGTCCTCCCCGGCCCGCCGGACGTGCGCGCCGAGCCGCGCGGGCGCGACGACCCGCACCACGTCCGTGCCCCGGTCGGTGTCCTCCACCGGCACCACCGCGTCCGCCCCCGGCGGCACCGGAGCGCCGGTCATGATCCGGTGCGCCGTGCCGGGACGCAGCGGCGGCGAGTCCGTGCGCCCCGCCGGCACGTCCTCGGCCACCGGCAACGCCACGGGCGCGTCCGGCGCGGCCGCGGCCACGTCTGCCGCGCGCACCGCGTAGCCGTCCATCGCCGAGTTGTCGAAGGGGGGCAACGGGATCGGGGAGACCAGGTCCTCGGCCAGCGCGAGGCCGAGGCAGTCCGCGACCGGCCGCCGCACCACCGGGGTCGCCCCCACCAACCCGACGACCCGCGCCCGATGTTCCGCCACGCCCACCGCTGGTCCCTGTGTCCGCTGCACGCCCGCATCCTCCCGCGCCCTGGGAACCGGCCCCCTCCCGTGCCACACTGCGGACCCGGCGAGACCCGACACTTCCGAGGGAGGACGACGTGCAGGTCCGCACCCGCCACACCCCGTCGTTCGGCGTGGCCCGGCTGCTGCTGGCCCCCGGCGAGCCGGCCAGGGTGGAGTCCGGCGCGATGATGGCCACCAGCTACGGGGTCGCGGTCGAGGCGAGGGCCCAGGGGGGCCTGCTGAAGTCGTTGGCGCGCGCCGCGCTCGGCGGCGAGTCGCTGTTCGTGTCCACGTTCACCGCGCCGCCGCAGGGCGGCTGGGTCGACGTGGCCGCCAACCTGCCGGGCGACCTGCACGTGCTGGAGCTGGACGGCAGGGTCGGCTGGTGCCTCACCAGGGGCTCCTGGCTGGCCTCCTCCGCGACCATCCAGTTGGAGACCCAGTGGGGTGGATTCCGCAACCTCTTCGGGGGCGAGGGCGGGTTCCTGATGCACGCCGCCGGCCAGGGCACGGTGGTGCTGTCCTGTTACGGCGCGCTCGACGTCGTGGACCTGCAACCGGGTGAGTTCGTCACGATCGACACCGGGCACGTGGTGGCCTACGCGGAGACCGTCCAGTCCCGGTTGCGCACCATGAGCCAGGGCCTGACGCAGTCGTTGAAGAGCGGCGAGGGACTGGTGTTCGACTTCGCCGGACCGGGTCAGGTGCTGACCCAGACGCGCAACCCCCGCGGACTCGTCACCTGGTTGCAGGCCAACGGTCTTGGCGCCCGCGGTTGACAGAAACCCAGCCCTTTCGGGCGCGCCTCCGGCAGTCGATCTCGGGTAGCGTGACCTCTGCTTGATGCGGCGCTCCGCGAGCGCCGTTGCACGATACCCAAGGAGGACGCCGTGGCTCAGGGCACGGTCAAGTGGTTCAACTCGGAGAAGGGCTACGGCTTCATCGCCCAGGACGATGGGCCTGACGTCTTCGTCCACTACTCGGCCATCGACATGCAGGGCTTCCGCACCCTCGCCGAGGGTGACCGGGTGGAGTACGAGGTGCAGGCCGGTCGCGACGGCCGTAGCCAGGCCTCCGCGGTCAAGCGGGTCTGAGCTCGCACGGCGCCGCCTCCCGGCGGACGTGATCGACGACGGTTCGGGGTGGCCCGGCTCCCAGGGAGCCGGGCCACTCCCGTGTCCGCCCCCGTGTCCCTCCCCGTGCCCGCCTCGTGTCCGCCCCCGTGCCCCTCCCCGTGACCGCCCGCGTGCCCCTCCCCGTGGCCGCCCGCGTGCCCGCCTCGACGTCCGTCTCAATGCCCGTCTCCCCGCGCCCCGCGCCGCGCGTTCCGGACGCGCCGCCGGGGCGCCCCGGGGCCGTCCCGGTCGGTCGCGCGGTCGGGGTTTGTCGTGAACCCCCGTCGCCCGCCCGGGTGCGAACGTTAGGCTCCGGGGCGTGTCGGAGGACCTCACCGGGCGTCGTCTCGGCCACTACCGCATCGACGGCGTGCTCGGCCGCGGCGGCATGAGCGTGATGTACAAGGCCACGGACGTCCGGTTGGGGCGCAAGGTCGCCCTGAAGGTCATCGGCGAGCACCTGACCGAGGACCCGGAGTTCCGCGAGCGGTTCGTGGACGAGGCCCGCAACACCTCGGCGATCGACCACTCGCACGTCGTCCCGCTCTACGACTTCGGCGAGATCGACGGCCTGCTCTACATCGCCATGCGGCTGGTCGACGGCTCCGACCTGGCCAGCCTGATCAAGGACGGACCCCTGGTCCCGTCCCGCACGCTCACCCTGCTCGGACAGGTCGCCGACGCGCTGGACATGCTGCACGGGCGCGGCCTGGTGCACCTGGACGTCAAGCCGGCCAACGTGCTGGTGACCAGCCAGGAGTCCTCGGGGGAGCACGTCTACCTCGCCGACTTCGGCCTGACCCGCCGCGGCGCGACCGGCCACCGCACCCGCACCGGCGACTTCCTCGGCTCGCCGACCTACGCGGCGCCCGAGCACCTGCGGGGCGACCCCGTCGACGGCCGCACCGACCTCTACGCGTTGGCGTGCATGCTGTTCGCCTGCCTGACGGGGCGGCCGCCCTACCAGGGGCAGGTGCCCGAGGTGATCCAGGGGCACCTGGGCGCCGAGCCGCCCAGCGCCAGCAAGCTGGTCGAGCTGCCCCCGGCGATCGACGACGTGCTGCGGCGCGGCATGGCCAAGGACCCCAACCAGCGGTACTCCACGTGCAGCGAGCTGGTCGCGGCGGCCAGGGCGGCCCTCGCCCCGGTCGCGCGGTCCACGACGCCGCCGGCCCGCCGGAAGCCGGGCGCCCCGGCGGCCCATCCGCCCCAGCCCGTGCCGTCGCACGCCCAGCCGACCGGCTACCCGGCCGCGCCGCCGAGCTACGGCCCGCCGACGCCGCCCGCGATGGCGCCGCAGCGGGGCCCCTCGCCGTCGGCCGAGCCGATGCGGCTGCGCCCGCCGATGCCCGTGCAGTCCGACGCGTTCCGCTCGCGGAGCGGCGGGAGCCGCTGGGTGCTGCCGGTGCTGCTCGGCGTCGCGGCGCTCTCGGTCGTCGTGGTGCTGATCCTGGTCTTCGCCAGCGGCGACGGGGACGACGGCGGGTCGGGCGGCGGCACGTCGACCACCACCACCCAGGCCCCGACGCAGACGTCGAGCCGCAAGCCGCTGCCGACCCACGTCAAGACGGTCACCCAGACGCACTGAGCGGGTCGCTTGCACTCGATGGCGTCGAGTGCTAGACACGGTTCTGGCACTCGGACCCACTGAGTGCCAGAGGTCGGGACGGTGAGGCCGGACCCCAACGGGTCGGTCGTCCGTCGCGGGCACCGAGCCTGGCCGAGCACGTGTCATCCACCATCGGAGGACCACACCGCAATGGCCAAGATGATCGCGTTCGACGAGGACGCCCGCCGCGGTCTCGAGCGCGGCATGAACACCCTCGCCGACGCCGTCAAGGTGACGCTCGGCCCGAAGGGCCGCAACGTCGTGCTCGAGAAGAAGTGGGGCGCGCCGACCATCACCAACGACGGCGTCTCCATCGCCAAGGAGATCGAGCTCGAGGACCCGTGGGAGAAGATCGGGGCCGAGCTGGTCAAGGAGGTCGCGAAGAAGACCGACGACGTCGCCGGTGACGGCACCACCACCGCCACCGTGCTCGCCCAGGCGCTGGTGCGCGAGGGCCTGCGCAACGTGGCCGCCGGTGCCAACCCGATCGCCCTCAAGCGGGGTATCGAGAAGGCCGTCGAGGCCGTGGCCGAGCAGCTCCTGAAGACGGCCAAGGAGGTCGAGACCAAGGAGCAGATCGCCGCCACCGCGTCGATCTCCGCCGCCGACACCACCATCGGCGAGCTCATCGCCGAGGCGATGGACAAGGTCGGCAAGGAAGGCGTCATCACCGTCGAGGAGAGCAACGCCTTCGGCCTCGAGCTTGAGCTCACCGAGGGCATGCGCTTCGACAAGGGCTACATCTCGGGCTACTTCGTGACCGACGCCGAGCGCATGGAGGCGGTCCTGGAGGACCCGTACGTCCTGCTGCTCAGCTCGAAGATCTCCTCGGTCAAGGACCTGCTCCCGCTGCTGGAGAAGGTCATGCAGACCGGCAAGCCGCTGGCGATCATCGCCGAGGACGTCGAGGGCGAGGCCCTGGCCACCCTGGTCGTCAACAAGATCCGCGGCACCTTCAAGTCCGTCGCGGTCAAGGCCCCCGGCTTCGGCGACCGCCGCAAGGCGATGCTCCAGGACATGGCCATCCTGACCGGTGGCCAGGTCATCAGCGAGGAGGTCGGCCTCAAGCTGGAGAACGCCGACCTGTCGCTGCTGGGCCGCGCCCGCAAGGTGGTCGTCACCAAGGACGAGACCACCATCGTCGAGGGCGCCGGTGACACCGAGCAGATCGCCGGCCGGGTCAACGAGATCCGCGCCGAGATCGAGCGGTCCGACTCCGACTACGACCGGGAGAAGCTCCAGGAGCGCCTGGCCAAGCTGGCCGGCGGCGTCGCGGTGATCAAGGTCGGCGCGGCCACCGAGGTCGAGCTCAAGGAGCGCAAGCACCGCATCGAGGACGCGGTGCGCAACGCCAAGGCCGCCGTCGAGGAGGGCATCGTCGCCGGTGGTGGCGTGGCCCTGCTCCAGGCCGCCGAGAAGGCGTTCGCCGACCTGAAGCTGGACGGCGACGAGGCGACCGGCGCCAACATCGTCAAGGTCGCCGTGGAGGCCCCGCTCAAGCAGATCGCCGTGAACGCCGGCCTCGAGGGCGGCGTCGTGGCCGAGAAGGTGAAGAACCTGCCCGCGGGCCAGGGCCTGGACGCCGCCACCGGCGAGTACAAGGACCTGGTGGGCGCCGGCATCATCGACCCGGCCAAGGTGACCCGCTCGGCGCTCCAGAACGCCGCGTCGATCGCCGCGCTGTTCCTCACCACCGAGGCCGTCGTGGCCGACAAGCCGGAGAAGGAGAAGGCCCCGGCCGCCCCGGGCGCCGGCGAGATGGACTTCTGATCCACGCTCGACCTGATCCACTCAGTGGGGCCCCGACCGTTCCGGTCGGGGCCCCACTGTTCTCCGTCGTTCCTCCCTCGCGCCGCCCGCGCCGGCGCCGAGGGGCAGGCACGAACAGGCACGAACAGGCACGGTCAGACACGAACAGGCACGGTCAGGCGCGGGCAGACACGGTCAGGCGCGGGCAGACACGGTCAGGCGCGGGCAGACACGGTCAGGCGCCCGCGCCGAGGCAGACGAAGGGACGGCGGAGCGGGTCCTCGGCCGTGGCCTCGGCCAACGCCACCGCGGGCGGCGTGCCCCGCGCCAGCCGGCCGTGATAGGAGGCCATGGTGCTCGCGGCGGCCAGGTCGCCGACCTTGCTCACCGCGGCCACGACCGTGTGCGCGCCGGTGGCGAGCAGGGCGCCGGCGAACCCGAGCGCCTCGTCCCCCGGCCGGATGCGGTTGAGCGCCAGCTCGCACGCGGCGAGCACGACATGGGCCGGCGGCCGGCGCAACCGCGCGGTCTCGTAGGCGAACAACGGGCCGTCGGTCAGCTCCAGCCGGGAGAACAACGCGTTGGCCGGCTCGTGCGCGCCGTGCGCCGCCAGGTGCGCCATCCGCGCCCCGTCCAACGCGGAGAGCACCGCGCCCACCGTGGCCTCGGCCGAGTCCAACAACGCGGCGTCGGGGTAGGTGCCGCGCAGCCGACCCACCTCGGCGACCCCCGCCGACAGGCCGGGGCCGCCGACCAGCACCACGTCGTGGCCCTGACGGTCCGGGGTCCTGGACGCGCACTCCCCTGGCCGCGCCCCCGACTCCAGCCCGCGTCGCGGGCCGAGCCCAGGGGCTCCCGGCGCGGCCGACTGGTCGCCGCAGGCCGCCAGCCACGCGGTCGCCGACGGCACCACGGACAACGGCCGGCCCCGCAGGGAGGGCAGCGCCGCCCACGGCACGGCGTAGAACACGCCGGTCGGCACCAGGACGACCTCCCGGTCGCCCACCACGCCGTCCAGGGGGCGGAGGAGCTGCGCGTCCAGCCGCTCCGCCCGGTGCCGCGCCGAGGCGGTGATCGTGCGCGCCAGCACGTTGGGGAGCTTGTCGGGGGCCAGGGCGTTGAGGTCGGCGTGCAGCTCCCTGGCCAGCTCGGTGGCGACCCTGGCGCTGCCCAGCCGCACCAGCCTGGCCCGCCCGTCCACCACGACCACCGCGACCAGCGAGTCCCCCGAGGCGGCCAGGCTGACCATGGCGCGGTCGCCGAGCCGGGCCGCGACGTCGCGGAACCGGGCGACCGGCCGGGGGCGGCCCCACTGCCCGCTGCGCCCGCCCCGGCGCAGCACCTCCCGGGCCACCGCGTTGTACCTGGCCTCCAGCTCGTCGGTGGCCCGGCCCTCCAGCCGGGCCTGCTGGGTGGCGCGCCGCAGGTGCCGGGCCTCGGCCACCCGGTCGGCCAACTCGGGGTCGTCGATCCTGGGCAGCGGCTCGTACCGGTACACCTGCGCCCTGGTGCGCTCCAGCCAGCCGAACAGCCGGCGGGCGTCCACCCGCTCGCCGCCCTCCAGCAGCAGCCGGACCGCGAGCGCGGCCAACTCCTTGCCGTGCACGGCGGTGCCGCTCAACAGCTCCAGCCCGCCCATCCGGTCCCGCAGCCGGTTCAGCTCGGCCAGCCCGCTGCCCGCCTCGGCCAGCGCCCGCCGGCTGTCGCCCCTGGCCACGGCCAGCTCCGCGCGGCACAGTCGCAGCAACATGCGGTTGTCCACCGGGGTGATGCGGCGGGGCGAGGGCACCTGGCCGAGCACGTCCGCCGCCGCCGACACCGATCCCCGCACCAACCTGACCCGCACCGCGAGCATCCGCGCGACCGCGGACTCGTCGGTGAGCCCCAGGTCCGCCAGCCGGTGCGCGAGCTGCAACGCCCTGCCCGGCAACCGCACCGGGGCGCGGAACCCGTCCAGCGCCTCCACCGTCTCGGCCCGCAGCCGGGTCAGCGCCGCGATCGCCGCCCACCGGCGGTTGCCGCGCCGGACCAGCCGGCGGTACGCGGAGCCGGCGTAGCGCCGCGCCTCCTCGGTGTCACCCTCCAGCAGCGCCGACGCGGCACGGGTGATCTCCGCGTCGGCGAGGTCGATGCCGGCCGTGCCCTGGGCGCGCAGCCGGGGCAGCGCCTCGTCGAGGTGCCGGGCGGCCTCCTCGCCCAGCCCCGCCGTCAGCAGGGCCCTGGCCTGGTCGATCCGCAGCCTGGCGAGCATGCCGGGGTGCTCGGCCTGGTAGATGCGCTCGGTCTCCTCGTAGTGCCGCAACGCCTGCGGCACGTCCCCGATCATGTGGGCGATGTCGCCGAGGTTGTGCTCGATCTTGGCCCTGACGACCCGCTCGCCCAGCTCCTCGGCCAGCGCCGAGGACCGGCGCAGGTCGCGCCGGGCCGGGCCGATCCTGCTGGCGGTCAGGTGCATCCAGCCCCGGTTCATCAGGGTCCTGACCAGCACCACCGGCTCGCCCTCACCCCCGGCCAGGCCACGCTCCAGCAGCGGGATCGCCTCGTCGGCGGCCTCGACGGCCTGGTCGAGGCGGCCGGCCCTGGACAGGATCAACGCCTCCTGCTGGCGGACCAGCCCGTCCAACGCGTCCCGGCGCGGACCCGGCTCCAGCTCGGTGAGCAGCTTGTGCGCGCGTTCGGCCGCGGCCAGCCCGTTCGCGAGGGTGCTGGCCTCCGCCTCGGCGTAGGCCAGGGTGACCAGCACCCGCGCCCGGCTGGTGATGAACTCCAGCCGCTCCTCGGCCGACCGCGGCGGCGACACCCCGTCCAGCAGGCGCAACGCCTGGCGGATGAGCTGCACGGCCTCCGTCGCCCGCAGCTCCGACGCCCGGTCCCTGGCCTTCCGTCGGAGGAGCGCGACGCGACGCAGCACGTCGACCGGCTCAGCCGGGCTTCGGGGACTGGGCATCCCGCCAGTCCGGAGCCTCGGGCTTGCCACGCCCGCCATCCGAACACACCAAAAGCCCGCTCGGCAGCCCTCCAATGGGGTAAACACGCGTCCGAACGGGTGGCACACGAGCAACCGGGCGGCGTCGGTCGGGTGAAGCGAACGGCGACGCGAGCCCGGCCCTGTCCCTGGGCGCTAGCCGGCGGCTAGAGCACCAGGGTCGGTGTGACGACGGTCCGTGCCGACCTCCCGTTGTCCGCAAGGTGGACCAGGATCTGGGTGACGCCCCTCGGCACGTCCGGCAGCACGAAGCGGCCGTTGGCGTCGGCGGTCGTCGTGCTGGAACCGTGGCCGTCGATGCGCACCTCCACCGTGTGCGGTCCCGCCGGCGCGAGCCAGCCGTCGATCCGGTACCCGCGCTGGGTGCGCAGGAAGCTGACCATCACCGTGAGGTCGTCGACGGTGAAGGTGACCGAGCCCGGCTCGGCGCTGCTGCGGACACCCGCCAGCGCCGAGCCGTGCTCCCACCGGGCCACCTCCACGTCGAGGTACGACTCCAGGTCGATGGCGAACCGCACCCGGTCGAGCAGGTCGGCCGGCATCGGATCGGCCCGCTCCAGCACCTGGGCGAGCTGGTCGAGCAGCTCGTCGTCACTGGTCGAGTTCACCGCGATCCTCCTTCCGCGTCGAGCAGGGCGCGCAGCGAGTCCAGGCACCGACCCCTGGTCGGCCCGATGCTGCCCCTGGGCATCCCCATCGCCTCCGCCACCGCCTCGTAGCGGGCCCGCCCCGCCAGCACGGTCAGACGGAGCAGCTCCTGGCACCGCCGGGGCAGCCGGCGGAACGCCGACCAGAGCCGCCGGTCCCGGTCGTCCCGGACGGCCTCGGCCTCCGGTTGGCCGTCGGTCGACGGCATCTGGTCGAACACCTCCGCGGGGGCGGCGCTGGCCCCGGTCTGCTCGGCCGAGCGCACCCGCACCGCCTCCCGCCGCGCGGTCGTGATCAACCACGCGGCGAGGGCGCGCGGCTCGGTGAGCCGGTTGAGGTTGCGGAGGAGCGCCAGCCACACGGTCTGGACGACGTCCTCGGCGGCGGGACGGTTCAGCCCCTGGCCCCGGACGACGTGCCACACCAGCGGTGTCAGCTCGTTGACCAGCACGTGCAGCGCCGCGCGGTCCCCTGCTCTGGCGGCGGTGAGGCACACCGCGTGCCGTTCGGCGCCGTCCAGGCCTTCCCATGGCGGGTCGTCCGTGGTGGACAGGCTCATCTCCCTCATCTCCGCGACTCTGGTCACTGTGATCCCTGGACCGGTCGATCGGGGGCGTCGGCCGGCCGGGCCCCGGAGGGTGTGGCCCCGTCGGGGCCGGTGGCGTAACCGTACGGCGCGACGGCGCCGGAGGTCACCCACGGCAGTTCGACCGACACGTTCACGGACAGGTTGACCAGGCCGTTGCCCGCCGGCGCCCCGTTCGCCGCCGTCAGGTGCCGCGGCGTCGGGCCGGACGGGTCGGTCGCGCCGAGCCGGCCCCGCGGGGGCACGAAGCCCCGGGGGGAGTCGGCGTCGGCCTCCGCCACGTGCCGGTACGGCGGCGGCGAGGACGGGTCGGTCGTGCCGTCGGGCCCGGTCTGACCGGTGGCCGGCGGCGGGCCGAGCGGGGCGACGAGGCCCTGGGTGGCGGCCAGGGGCGTGGCCGTCGACGGGTCGGTCGTGCCGGCCGCGCCGTCAGGTCGGCTCTGGCCGAGGGGGGCGACGAGGCCCTGGGTGGCGGCCAGGGGCGTGGCCGTCGACGGGTCGGTCGTGCCGGTCGGCGTGAGGTGGTGCGGGGTGGGGTCCGACGGGTCGGTCGTGCCGTTGGGCTGGGCGCGTCCGGCGCCGGGCGGGAGCTGGGTGGGGTCGGGCTCCTCTCCGGGGCGTGGCGTCACGCGGGGCACTGGCGAGAACGGCACCGCCGGCGCCGGCGACGCTGACGACGCCGGCGGTGCTGTCTCCCCGCCGGGCGCTGTGGGCGCCGGGGGCACTGTCGACGCTGTTGGTGATGTGGACGCTGTCGATGATGTGGACAGGGTGTCGACTGACGATGTCCGCTGCTCCAGCTCCTCCTGCTGGGGGGTCTGCGGCGTCGATGGGTCCTGGCGGGGCGCGCGGTGCCCGCTGGTGCCTTCTCGATCCACGGTGTGCTCCTATCGGAGTACCAGGTCCCGGGGCAGGACCCGTGTGTCGAACATGAGCCCTGGTGACGCGATCGGATACCGCCGCTCACCACAATGGGTGAGATGGGTCACATATCAGCCCGGTTCCCCTTACTGTCCGCATTCCTGTCGGGTGGCCTCACTACGCGATGTGGCGAATGGCGTCGTGGTGACGGCCGGATGGACGCGTCCGTTGGTGGTCGCGCTCAGAGCAGGAGCCGGTCGATCCGGCCCTCGGCGTCCTCGTGGTAGGCGACGGGCAGGTTGGCATGGGTGGCGAGGGTCGCCAGCGCCGTGAGGTGGGCGTGGCCGGTGTCGGACGCCGGGGACAGGCGTCGCCACCCGACCCCGTGCACGAACACCCACACCCCGCGCGGGACGTCGTAGGAGAACAGGTGGGTGATGGCACGGTCCGTCATCCACCCGGGGCCGTACCCCTCGGCGGGCCGGCGGTCGGGATCGGCTGGCGGCAGCGGCCCCCGCCCGCCGTCGTCGCCGTCGTCGCTGACACCGGCGGCGCTCGTGGCCGAGGTGGTCATCGCGTGGAGGACGCTGGGCAGCTCGCTCGGCGGGCGGGACGCCCCCAGCGCCCCGTTCCCCGCGCCGTCGGCGGGTTGCCGCGCGTCGCGGGCCGCGTCGGCCACGCCCCACGAGGGCGCTCCGCGGTCGGGATCGGGTGGCCGGGCGGGGAAGGCAGGGGAGGTGGACATGCGGTCTCCTCGTCTCGGCAGGGGCTCGGCGGTCTCGCGGTCTCCCGGTCTTGTGGTCTCCCGGCCTTGTGGTCTTGGTGGTCTCGTCAGTCGTGCACGAGCACGTCCCGCAGTTCGGTCCCGTCGACGAACGCGGTCACCCGGTGCCCGCTGGCGCGGGCGTGGGCCAGGGCGGTGAGCTTGGCCCCGGTGGCGGCCGGCCCGCCGGCCAGACGCGTCCAGCCGAAGTGCTCCAGGTAAGCCCAGCCGTTGTCGTCGTCGGCGCTGGTGAACAGGTGCAGCGCGCGCCGGGCCGGCAACCACGCCCGCAGCGACACCGCCGCGCATCCGTGCACGGTGGGGCGGGGGTCCGGGTAGTCCTCCAGGTACGCCTCCCCGTAGGCGATGCGGAAGAACCCCTTCTCGCCCCACTCGACGCCCCAGGAGTTCTTCCCGATCCAGCAGCCGAGGTCGTCGTCCCAGCCGATGACGTTCACGCAGTGGCCGCCGGCGAACTCCTCGGTGGTCGCCCGGTAGACGCCGCCGGTGTAGTACAGGAAGTCCTTGTTCACCACCATGCACGCGGTGACGGGGCCCCGGGTGCGGATGTGCTCCTTCATCCTCGCCGGGGAGCCGGTGAGGTCGACGACGTCGACGGCCCTGGCGAGCCGGTCGGCCCAGTCCGGGGCGAGCGCGCCGGACCCGTCGTCGACGTAGGGGAGGCACTCCTCGAACGCCACGCCCTTGTCCGAGGCGTCGGCGAAGATCTCGTGCGGCCACGACCCGGTGTCGACGCGGTAGCCCCTGGCCCTGGCGTGCACGAAGTACAGGTGGCCCTCGGAGAGGTCGAGGTCCAGGCCGGGCGCGCCGCGCGTGTACCGCGCGGTCGACTCCATGGCGGCGACGACGCCGAAGGCGACGCAGGAGCCCGCGCGTCCCTGGTTGCGCACCGGGGTCACGTAGTCGTGGCCGTCGACGTCGCGCAGGTCGAAACGGCGGGGTTGGGCGGGCGGCGGGGAGTCCGCCGTTGGCGCGGCGGCCCTGGGCGCGCCCGCCGCGATGGCGGCCTTGGCCATCGCGGCCGGTTGGCCGACCCTGGCGGCGAGCTGGTCGGGGCGGGGCGGGGGAACGCCGAGGCGGGCGCGGATCGCCTCGTCGGGAAGCCGGCTGAGACTGGTCTCCCCGGCGCGCCACGGCTCTCCGAGTCGGGCGAGCGCGTCCCGGACGGCGGCGAGCCGCCCGGGTCCCTGGTCGTCGGGCATGGTTCCTCCCCACTGTGAACACGGGATGGGCGCGGGGACCGGTCCTCGCCCGTCCCCGCGCGTCGCGCCCCCTCGTCGCCTAATCCAGAGGGCCGGACGGCGGCGCAGATACGTCGATTCGTCGGGGGGTTCGTCAGAAGTACGGCTGGAGGGGGCCGGGGCGGGGCGGTGGCACGTCCGGAGACGGCCCCCGCTCGCCGGCTGTCGGCCCGACGCGCCGGGCGGGTGACGCGGGGGAGGAGGGCTGGGCCGGGGACCGCTCGCCCCGTATGGTCTAGACCATGTCAGGACGTGAGCGCGGTCCGCTGCTGGAGGTCATCGCACTGGACGCGGCGGACGCCGTGGCCGCCCAGGAGGGCGGCGCGGACCGGTTGGAGCTGGTGTCGGACATCGCCGCCGACGGGCTCACCCCGAGGACCAGCACCGTGCGCGAGGTGCTCGCCAGCACCGACCTGCCGGTCAGGGTGATGCTGCGGGACGCGGCCGGGTTCGCTCCCGCCGACCTGGAGGGGCTGCGGCGCAGGGCGGCCGAGCTGAGGGCGGCCGGCGCCGAGGAGTTCGTCCTGGGTTTCCTGGACGGCGGCGGCGCGGTCGACGTGGCCGCCTGCGCGGCCCTGCTGGCCGAGCTGGAGGGGTGCCGGTGGACCTTCCACCGGGCGCTGGACCACGCCGCCGACCGGGACCTCGCCTGGGCCGCGGCCGTCGGCCTCGGCTGCGACGCCGTGCTGACCGCCGGCAGCCCGCTGGGCGTCGAGGCGGGCATCGACGCGCTCCTGGACCGGGCGGCCCGCCGCGAGAACGGGGTCGAGCTGCTCGTCGGAGGGGGCCTGCGGAGCGAGCACGTCGCGCCGCTGCGCGCGGCCGGCGTCCTCGGCTTCCACGTGGGAGGAATGGTCCGTGCGGCGGGCTGGGACAGCCCCGTGGAGGTGGCCAAGGTTGCGTCACTTCGGACGATGATCAACGGGGGCGTGCCGGCGTAGCCTGCCGCAATGAGCAAGATTTCCGAGGGGCTCAGCCCGGAGCTGCACGAGTACCTGGTCGCCCACGGGACCCCGCCGGACCAGCTCCTGCGGGACCTCGCCGACGAGACCGCCCTGCGGCTGCCCGAGCGGTTCGCGATGCAGATCGCGCCGGAGCAGGGCACGTTCCTCACCCTGCTCACGAGGCTGCTCGGCGTCCGCTCCGCGGTGGAGGTGGGCACGTTCACCGGCTACTCGTCCATCTGCATCGCCAGGGGGCTGGCTCCCGGGGGTCGTCTGCTCTGTTGCGACGTCAGCGAGGAGTTCACCTCCGTCGCCCGGCGCTACTGGTCGATGGCCGGGCTCGACGACCGGGTGGAGCTGCGGTTGGCCCCGGCCGTGGAGACCCTGCGGTCGCTGCCGGCCGAGCCCACGGTCGACCTGTCGTTCATCGACGCCGACAAGACCGGCTACGTCGACTACTGGGAGGAGCTCGTGCCGCGCACCCGCCAGGGCGGCGTGATCCTGGTGGACAACGTGTTCTCCGGCGGCCGGGTGCTCCAGGAGGAGCCGGAGGACGAGGTGGTCCGCGCGATCCAGGAGTTCAACGAGCACGCCCTGGCCGACCCGAGGGTCGAGCTGGTCATGCTCCCGATCGCCGACGGGCTGACGTTGGCCCGCAAGCTCTGACCGACCCCCACGTGACGCCCCTGGCGCCCGACGAATTCAAGGGGTCGTCGCATCACCGTTGATCACCTGGCTTCGGCCAGGGGCAGCTCAGCGAGACGCTCGGCTGGGGTTTCCCCGCCGAGCGTCTCGCGTGAACGCCCGTTGAGTTCGGCGGCCACCCGGCCGGGCGTGTGACGGCCGTGGACCGACAGATCGGCGCCCTTGGGGAAGTGCTGGCGCGGCACACCGTTCGTGTTCTCGTTCGAGCCGAGCCGCGCCGCGCCGCCAGGGTGAACGCGGATCGCGGAAGAAGGCCGGGATGCCGGTGGCCAGGGAGAGCTGATCGCGCAAACCCATCTCCGCCCCCTGGTCCCAGGTCAGAGACCGCCTGAGGTGGGCGGCACGGTGGCGCATGGCCTTGACCAGGGCACCCCGGAAGGTCCTCGGGTCGCCCGTGACGCCACCCCCGGCCCCTGCGCTCGTTCCCGCCGACCTTGGCACGGACCTGCCGGTTGGTGAGTCCCCGTTCCACCAAGGCGAGATAGGACTCCCGCTCCCTGGCGAGCTTTCTCGGCCCCTGGGCCTTCGTCCTGTCCGCCCGAACCTGGACGTCCATCGCGTTCCCGAATCGTCGGGGCGTTGCGACGGCCCCCCAGAGTTGCGACGGCCCCCAGAACTCAGGGACGTCGCACGGGGCATCACGCGTCTCCGGGGGCGCCGGCCCCTCGTTTCCGCAGTGGTCCAGACCTTGTGGTGGTGGCCACAGGCGACCTACCATCCCCCAAACATTGCCCAGAACGAAACGCGCGTTGCACATCGCGCAACGGAGGTGAGGATGCGGGTCGGACGAGGGCTGGTGGGCGCCGTGGCGGCCGTGCTCGGCGCGGCCGTCGCGGTCGGCTGCGCCCCGGTGCAGTCGAAACCGGTCGGCGGCGCCGCCAACAGCCCGGACCACGCCACGGGGACCCTGCGGGTCTGGCTGTTCGACGAGGCCAACCGCGCGCCCAAGGAGGCGGTGGTGCGCGAGGCGGCGGCCGAGTTCGAGTCCGCCCACCCCGGCGTCCGCGTCGACGTGCAGTACGTGCAGGTCGACAGCAGGGCGGAGCGGTTCAAGGCCGCCTTCAACGACCCGAGGAGCGCGCCCGACGTCGCCGAGTTCGGCAACACCGACCTCGCCGGGTACGTCGCCGCCGGCGGCTTCGCCGACCTCGGCGCCGACCTGGCGTCGTGGACCGAGGCCAGGGACCTCACCCCGTCCGTCCTCGACACGGCCAGAGTGGACGGGAAGACCTACGCCACCCCGTGGTACGTCGGAGTCAGGGCGCTGTACTACCGCACCGACGTCTTCGAGGAGCTGGGCCTGCGCCCACCGCGCAGCGCCGCCGAGCTGGTGGAGACCGCGCGCCGGATCAGGGAGCGCCGCCCCGACCTCTACGGCATCTCCGTCGGCGGCAAGTACACCTACGCGATGCTGCCGTTCCTCTGGTCGGCGGGCGGCGACCTCGCCCGCAGGGACGGCGCGAACTGGGTGTCCACTGTGGACCAAGAGCCGGCGAGGGCCGGCATCTCCCGCTACGCCGAGCTGCTGCGCGACGACGTGTGCCCGCCCGCGCAGTGCGCGCAGATGACCGGCTCCTCCTCCGTGCAGGCGTTCGCCGCCGGCAAGGCCGCGATGACCGTCGGCGGCGACTTCAACCGCAAGGCCGTGGACGCCGGCGTCGCGGCCGGGAAGTACGCGGTCGTGCCGCTGCCGGGCGAGCGGGAAGGCTCGGTCGCCCCCGCGTTCGCCGGCGGCAACCTCCTCGGGGTGCTGCGCGGCACCGAACGCCGGACCCTCGCGGTCGCGTTCACGAAGCTGTTGGCCGGCAAGAAGTACCAGCGGAAGATGTTCGAGGCCATGGGGAACCTGCCCACGTTCACCGACCTCCAGCGCGAGGTCGCCGAGGGCCAGCCGTTCCAGCGGCCGTTCGTCGACACCCTGGCCGCCGGCACGCGGTTCGTGCCGGCCACCCCGGCGTGGGCGAAGATCGACGCGCAGGCCGTGCTGCCGACCGCGGTCCAGGAGATCGCCACCGGCGCGAAGACCGCGCCCGAGGCGACGAGGGCGGCGGCGGAGCGCATGAACGCGGCCTTCCGGTCATGAGCGCGGGCGACGGCATGACGACGACCCGCAGGGGGGACGCGCTCGCCGCGGCCCGCTACCTCGCCCCCGCCGCGCTGGTGCTGGTCGGGCTGCTGGGCTACCCGATGTACCAGCTCGTCCTGATCTCGTTCTACGACTACGGGCAGGAGCAGGCCAGCGCGGGGGCGCCGCTGACCTTCATCGGCTTCGACAACTACCAGCGGCTGTTCTCCGAACCCCAGTTCTGGGGGGTGCTCGGGCAGACCGTGGCCTTCGCCGCGGCGTGCGTGGCCGGCACCCTGCTCGTCGGCGGGGCGCTCGCGGTGCTGGCCTCCCGCGTGCGGGCGGTGCCCAGGACCCTGCTGTTCCTCGCCGCGCTCGGCGCGTGGGCGACCCCGGCGGTGGCCGGCTCCACGGTCTGGCTGTTCCTGTTCGACGCCGACCTCGGCCTGGTCAACGAGGTCCTCGTCGGCCTCGGTATCCACGACATGGCCGGTTACTCTTGGACGTACGACAAGCTCGTGGCGTTCGCCCTGGTCGCGGGCGAGGTGATCTGGTGTTCGTTCCCGTTCGTCATGGTCACCCTCTACGCCGGGATCCGGGCGATCCCCGCCGAGGTGCTGGAGGCCGCCACGCTGGACGGCGCGTCGACCTGGCGCGCCACGCGCAGCGTGGTCCTTCCCCTACTCCGCCCGCTCATCGCGGTGGCCACCATCCAGTCGATCATCTGGGACTTCAAGCTGTTCACGCAGATCTACGTGATGACCGGCGGTGGTGGCGTCGCCGGGCAGAACCTGGTGCTCAACGTCTACGCCTACCAGCAGGCGTTCGCGGCGTCGGACTACGGGCTGGGCTCGGCGATCGGCGTGGTGATGACCGTGGTGCTGCTCGTCGTCACCCTGTTCTACCTCCGCGCCCTGCGTCGCCGGGGGGAGGAGCTGGCATGAGGTGGTTGCGTCGTCCCGGCCGCGCGGCGGCCGAGGTCCTGACGGTGGTCATCGCCGGCGTCGTCGCGTTCCCGCTCTACTGGATGGTGCTCACCGCCCTCAAACCCGAGGGCGAGGTGCTGTCGGCCAACCCCAGGCCGTGGACCCTCGCGCCGACCTGGGACAACTTCCACCGGGTGCTGACCGTCTCCGGGTTCGGCCGGTTCTTCCTCAACAGCGTGGTCGTCGCGCTCGTCGTGGTGGCGCTGTCGCTGGTCCTGTCGTTCCTGGCGGCGGTGGCGCTGACCCGCTTCCGGTTCAGGGGCAGGACGGTCCTGCTCGTCATGCTGCTCGTGGCGCAGATGGTCCCGGTCGAGGCGCTGACCATCCCGCTGTTCTTCGTCATGCGGATCGTGGGGGAGACCGCCCCCGTGTTCGGCGTGAACCACCTCGGCTCCCTCGTGCTGGTGCACCTGGCGTTCAGCCTGCCCTTCGCCGTCTGGATGCTCAGGGGGTTCGTGGCCGCCGTGCCGGTGGAGCTGGAGGAGGCCGCCGCGCTCGACGGGGCCAGCCGGTTCCGCTTCACCTGGCAGGTCCTGTTCCCGATCGTCGCGCCGGGCCTGGTCGCCAGCAGCGTGCTGTCCTTCATCCACGCCTGGAACGACTTCCTGTTCGCCAAGACGTTCGTCACCGTCGAGGAGAGCCAGACCCTGCCGCTGGCGATCCTGGTGTTCTTCAAGCCGGACCAGAACGACTGGGGCGCCATCATGGCCGGATCGACCCTGATGACCATCCCGGTGCTGGTGTTCTTCGTCCTCGTCCAACGCCGCCTGGTGTCCGGGCTGGCCGGAGCCGTGAAGGGTTGACATGACCACGTTCGACTGCCTGGTCCCCCGGCCGGTGGGGGTCACCCCCGCCCCGGGGCGGTTCGTCCTGGACGCCGGAACGACCCTCGCCGCCGACGCGGGGGCCGCCTCGGCCGCGCGGTGGCTGCGCCAGGTCCTCGGCGCCGCCACCGGGCTCGCCCTTCCTCCCTCCACTGTGGACGCCCGGATCGAGCTGCGGGTCGACCAGGGCGTCGTGCGGGAGGCGGAGGGCTACCGGCTGGAGATCACCCCCGAGGTCGTCAGGGTGACCGCGGCCGACGCCGCCGGCGCGTTCTACGCCGCGCAGACGGTGCGGCAGCTCCTCGGACCGGACGCCTTCAGGGCCGCCAACGTCCACAGTGGAGGGTGGAGCCTGCCCTGCGGCGTCGTCGTCGACCGGCCGAGGTTCGGCTGGCGCGGCTGCCTGCTCGACGTCGCCCGGCACTTCATGCCCAAGAACGCGCTGCTGCGGTTCGTCGACCTGCTCGCCGCGCACAAGCTCAACGTGCTGCACCTGCACCTCACCGACGACCAGGGCTGGCGCATGGAGATCAAGCGCTACCCCCGGCTGACCGAGGTGGGCGCGTGGCGGCACGGCTCGCGGGTGGGCTGGCGCCGCGACGACAGCCACGACGGCAGACCGCACGGCGGCTTCTACACCCAGGCCGACCTGCACGAGATCGTCGCCTACGCGGCGGAACGCGGCGTCACCGTCGTCCCGGAGATCGACGTCCCCGGCCACGTGCAGGCCGCGCTCGCCGCCTACCCCGAGCTGGGCAACACCGGGGAACGGCTGGACGTGTGGCCGCTGTGGGGCGTCAGCGAGAACGTCCTGAACATGTCGGACTCCACCGTCAAGTTCTTCCAGAACGTCTTCGACGAGGTCGTCGACGTCTTCCCGTCGCCGGTGGTGTGCATCGGCGGCGACGAGGTGCCCACCGTCCAGTGGCAGCGCAGCCCCGAGGCCCGGCGCCGCGCGGCCGAACTGGGCCTGGCCGACGTCACCGAGCTGCACGGCTGGTTCCTGCGGCAGATGGCCGAGCGGCTGGCCGACCACGGGCGGCGCGTCCTCGGCTGGGACGAGATGGCGGAGGGCGCCATGCCCGAGGGGGCCATCGTGGCGTCGTGGCGCGGCGAGGAGGCCGGAGCCATGGCCGCCGCCGAGGGCTACGACGTCGTCATGTGCCCCGAACAGCACGTCTACCTCGACCACCGGCAGTCGGAGCACCCGGACGAACCCGTCCCGGTGGGCTTCCTGAGCACGTTGCAGGACTTCTACCGCTACGACCCGCTGCCCGCGGGCCTCGACGCGGCCACCGCGCACCGCGTCCTCGGCTCGCAGGCCCAGGTGTGGACCGAGCACCTCGACTCGCCCCGCAGGGTCGACTACGCGGCCTTCCCCCGCCTGGTCGCGTTCGCCGAGGTGGTGTGGAGCCCCAGGGAGGCCAGGGACCTCGCCGACTTCGAGCGCCGCCTCGCCGAGCACCACCTGCCCCGGCTGGACGCGCTCGGCGTGGAGTACCGCCCCCTGACGGGTCCGCTGCCGTGGCAGACCCGCCCCGGCGTGCCGGGACGGCCCAGGGCCCGCGCTCAGTCCTCCTCGGGGACCAGCAGCCAGCACGCGACGTAGAGCAGGCCGCCCGCGCCGAAACCGAACAGGGTCGCGGCCACGAGCAGGATCCGCAGCAACGCGGCGTCCACCCCCAGCCTCGTGGCCGCGCCCCCGCACACCCCGCCGAGCATCCGGTCGGTGCGGCTGCGGCGGAACCGGCGGACGGCCCTGCCGGCGTTGTCCATCCCGTCCCGCACCGTCTCGCCGAACTCGCCGACCTTGCCGCCGACCCGCCGCGCCGCGCTCTCGAAAGTCGTGTTCTCGAACATGGCACCAGCCTCGCCCGGCGGCACCCCGCGCGGCATCGGGGACCACCCCGGTCCCGACCCGGAACCCACCCGGAGCGGCCCCGGGGCCGCCCCCAGCCGACCTCGGGGGCCCAGCGGGTCCCGAGACTCAGCCGGTCCCGAGACTCGGCCGGTCCCGAGACTCAGCCGGTCCTGAGACTCAGCCGGTCCCGAGACTCAGCCGATCTCGGGGAGGGCGGGGCCGAGGAGGTCGTCGGCGTCCATGATCCGATAGGCGTACCCCTGCTCGGCCAGGAACCGCTGCCGGTGCGCGGCGTAGTCCGTGTCGAGCGTGTCGCGGGACACCACCGAGTAGAAGTGCGCCTGGCGGCCGTCACCCTTCGGCCGCAGCAGCCGACCCAGGCGCTGCGCCTCCTCCTGCCGGGACCCGAACGTGCCCGAGACCTGCACCGCGACCGACGCCTCCGGCAGGTCGATGGAGAAGTTGGCGACCTTGGAGACCACCAGCGTGCGCAGCTCACCCCTGCGGAACGCGTCGAACAGGGCCTCGCGCTCCTTGTTGCGCGTGGAGCCCTGCACCACCGGGGCGTCCAGCGCCGCGCCCAGCTCCTCCAACTGCTCCAGGTAGGCGCCGATCACGAGGGTGGGCTCGCCGGCGTGGCGGTCCAGGATGGCCCTGACCACCGGCAGCTTGGTCCGCGCGGTCGCGCAGACCTTGTACCGCTCCTCCGGGTCCGAGGTGGCGTAGGCGAGGCGCTCGGCGTCGGTCAACGTCACCCGGACCTCGACGCAGTCGGCGGGGGCGATCCAGCCCTGCGCCTCGATGTCCCGCCACGGCGCGTCGTAGCGCTTCGGCCCGATCAGCGAGAACACGTCGCCCTCGCGGCCGTCCTCGCGCACCAGCGTCGCGGTCAGGCCCAGCCGCCGCCGCGACTGGAGGTCGGCGGTCATCCGGAACACCGGGGCCGGCAGCAGGTGCACCTCGTCGTAGATCACCAGGCCCCAGTCCCTGGAGTCGAACAGCTCCAGGTGCCGGTACTCGCCCTTCGTCCGCCGCGTGATCACCTGGTAGGTGGCGATGGTGACCGGCCGGATCTCCTTCTTCTCGCCGGAGTACTCGCCCACCTCGTCCTCGGTCAGCGAGGTCCTGGCCACCAGCTCCCGCTTCCACTGCCGGCCGGCGACCGTGTTCGTCACCAGGATCAGCGTGGTCGCCTGCGCCCGCGCCATGGCCGCCGCGCCGACCAGCGTCTTGCCCGCGCCGCAGGGCAGCACGACCACCCCGGAGCCGCCCGCCCAGAACGCCTCGGCCGCCTGGCGCTGGTAGTCCCTGAGCTGCCAGCCGTCCTCGGCGAGCGCGATGGGGTGGTGCTCGCCGTCGACGTAGCCGGCGAGGTCCTCGGCCGGCCAGCCCACCTTCAGCAGGGCCTGCTTGAGCCGGCCCCGCTCGCTCGGGTGCACCAGGACGGTGTCCTCGTCCAGCCGGGCGCCCAGCATCGGGCTGATCTTCTTGTTGCGCAGCACCTCCTCCAGCACCGCGCGGTCCAGCGAGGCCATCACCAGGCCGTGCGCGGGGTGGTTCATGAGCTGCAACCGGCCGAACCGGCCCATGGTGTCGACGACGTCGACCAGCAGGGGCTGCGGGACTGGGTAGCGGGAGAACCGGACCAGCGCGTCGACCACCTGCTCGGCGTCGTGCCCCGCGGCGCGCGCGTTCCACAGGGCCAGCGGGGTCACCCGGTACATGTGCACGTGCTCGGGCGCCCGCTCCAGCTCGGCGAACGGCGCGATCGCGGTGCGGGCCTCGTCGGCCAGCTCGTGGTCGACCTCCAGCAGCAGGGTCTTGTCGCTCTGGACGATCAGTGGTCCGTCGGTCACGGGTTCTCGACACTCCCTCGACGCACTCGGCGGCGGGTTCCAGTCTTCCATCCGGAGCAGAGTGATCACCGGCGGTGACCGGCCGGTCGCGCCGCGCGGCCCGCGGATCACGGTCGGGAATCGAAAACGGAACGCGTGGGAACGCCGCCGGAGACGAAATTAGGCTGGGCGTCACCACGCGTTGGCCCGGTCGTGATCCCCACGCGCCGCGTCGTTTTCCGTGTCGTTCTCAGCGTTGTTCCCGGAAGGTGGCAATGTCTGCCCGCGTCACCCGGCTCGCCGTCCTGCTGGGGCTCGTCCTCGTGCTGTCGGGAGTCGGCGCCGTGCTGGTCCTGCACTTCTCGGCCGAGGGGGCCCAGCGGCTCGGCGTCGGCGACTGCGTCGACCTCACCGGCCGGGGCGTCGTGGTGCTGGACTGCTCGGCCACCGGCTCCCGGTACCGCGTCGCCAAGGTCATCGCCGCCGCCGACGCGTCCTGCCCGACCGGCGACTACGACTGGATCAGCCAGGAGCACAGCCGGCTGGCCGACCACACGCTCTGCCTCATGCCCAACGCCAGGGAGGGCGACTGCTTCGCGGGCGGCGACGGCAGCAGGTACGCCGAGCTGAGCCGGATCGGCTGCGACGGCGAGTGGACCGTGCGCGTCGGCCGGGTCGTCGAGGGGCGGGCGGACCGCGCCCTGTGCACCGCGCCCCAGGGGTTCGCCCGGGTGTTCACCGAGCCCGCCGCCACGCTCTGTTTCCTCAAACCGTGACCATTCGCCGCTGTTCGGCGAAATCAGCGGGAGAACGGGCCACCGAAGGCGGACGATTGTCGCCGCCCTGGTCGCCAGCCCCGCCGCGACTGACGTTTCCGCCCCGCCCGGGGCGCACCTGTGGAGAGGACATGATGAGCGTCACCCCGCCCCAGCCGGACCAGGACGGCCCGGGGGCGGCCCCCGGGCCGACCTCGGGGTCGTCGGCCCCGCCCGGGGTTGGCCCCGTACCGATGCCGCCCGTGCCGATGCCGCCCATGCCCCCGCCGCCGCCCCCGCCGCCGCCCGCGAAGCGCCGCACCGCCCTGTGGGTCGGCCTCGGCGTCGGCGCGGTGCTGCTGGTGGGCGCGGTCGTCGCGGCCGGGCTGGCCACCGCCAGGGCCATGGAGGCGGCCGACCGGGAGGCCTCCGCGAGCTCGACGGCGCCCGCCAGGAACGCCGCCGGGAAGCGCCCCGCCGTCGGAGACTGCGTCGACATCGTCAACCCCGGCGACGACGCCTCGCTGCGGCACTTCCCCTGCGACTCCCCGCAGGCGCGGCTCAAGGTCGCCAAGGTGCTGGACTCCAGCGCCGACAGGTGCCCGGACGAGGACTACAGCGAGTACTGGGAACGCCGACCCCTGGGCAGGGGGTTCAAGGCGTGCATGACGCTGAACCTCGTCGAGGGGGCCTGCTACCACGTCAGCGACGGCGTCAGGGACGACAGCGACGTGGAACGCGTGCCCTGCGACGGCGGACGCGCCGACGTCAGGGTGGTGAAGGTGCTCCCTGTCGCGGACCGGGCCGCCTGCGGCGACGGCACCGCGCTGACCTACGTGGAGCCCCCGACCACCTACTGCATGGCTGAGGTGCGCTGACCGCGCAGGACCCCACCGGGGCAGGCGCCGGCAGGCGAGAACACCACCGGGGTGGGACGCCGGCAGGCGCGGGCGCCGCCGGTGACGGCGACGGCGACGGACAGAGCTTCGCCAGCCCACGGCCGCGTGGGGCAGGCTGGGGACGTGCGCGGAGATCGACTGGAGCGGGACCTGCGGGCGGCGGTGCGCGGCGAGGTGGACTTCTCCACCCGACGACGCGCGGAGTACTCCGCGGACGCCTCGAACTACCGCCGCGTGCCGCGCGGCGTGGTCTTCCCCCGGGACGTCGACGACGTGGTGGCGGCCGTCGCGGTGTGCCGCGAACACGGAGCGCCCCTCACCCCGCGCGGCGGAGGCACCAGCGTCGCCGGCAACGCCATCGGCGAGGGCGTCGTCCTCGACCTGTCCCGGCACGTCAACCGCGTGCTGGAGGTGGACCCCGAGGCCGGCGTCGCCGTGGTCGAACCTGGCGCGGTCCTGGACGAGGTGAACCGGGCCGCCGCCCGGCACGGCCTGCGCGTCGGCCCCGACCCGTCCACCCACGCCCGCTGCACGATCGGCGGCATGATCGGCAACGACGCCTGCGGCTCGCACTCGATCGCCTGGGGCCGCACCTCCGACGCCGTCGTCGAGCTGGACGTCCTGCGCTACGACGGCGACCGGCGCGTCGTCGGCAGGGGCGCGCTGCCCGCCGAACTGGAGTCCCTGGTCCGCGCCCACCTCGCCGAGATCCGCACCGAGCTGGGCCGGTTCGGTCGGCAGGTGTCCGGCTACGCCCTCGACCGGCTGCTGCCGGAGAACGGCCGCGACCTCGCCAGGGCGCTCGTCGGCGCCGAGGGCACCTGCGGCCTCGTGCTCGGCGCGACCCTCCGCCTGGTCGAGGCCCCAACCGCCCCGAGACTGGTCGTGGCTGGCTACCCCGACGCGGTCGCGGCCGCCGCCTCCGTGCCCACCGTGCTCGAACCCCGCCCCCTGACCTGCGAGGGCATGGACCACCGACTCGCGGAGACACTGCGGTCCCTGCGACCGGGCGCCGTCCCCGACGGCGTGCTGCCCGCCGGCCGGGCCTGGCTGCTGCTGGAGGCCGCCGACGACGCCACCGCCAGGGCCCTGGCCACGGCCGCCAGGGACGCCGGCGCCCTCGACGCCGTCGTCGTCACCGACCCCGCCGCCCAACGCGCCGTGTGGCGGATCAGGGAGGAGGGCGCGGGGCTGGCCACCCGCCTGCCCGACGACAGCGAGGCGTGGCCGGGGTGGGAGGACGCCGCCGTCCCCCCGCACGCCCTGGCCGACTACCTGCGGGACATGGACGACCTGATGGCCAGGCACGGCAGGAGCGGCCTGGTGTACGGGCACTTCGGCGAGGGCTGCCTGCACACCCGGATCGACTTCGACCTGCTGACCGCGCCCGGCCGCCGCGGGTTCCGCGCGTTCATGGAGGAGGCCGCCGACCTGGTCGTCGCGCACGGCGGCTCCCTGTCCGGCGAGCACGGCGACGGTCAGGCCCGCTCCGAACTGCTGCCCCGCATGTACGGCGAGCGCGTCCTCGCCGCGTTCGCCGCGTTCAAGGGGTACTGGGACCCCGACGACCGGATGAACCCCGGCGTCGTCGTCCGCCCACGGCCGCTGGACGCCGACCTGCGCGTCACCCCGACCCGACCGGTCACGACCCTGCTCGCCCTCCGCCACGACCAGGGCGACCTGCGCCGCGCGGTGCGCCGCTGCGTCGGCGTCGGCAAGTGCCGCACCGACCACGGCGGGGTCATGTGCCCGAGCTACCGCGCCACCCACGACGAGAAGGACTCGACGCGGGGACGGGCCCGGGTCCTCGGGGAGATGCTGCGCGGCGAGCTGGTCACGGGGGGCTGGCGGTCGCCGGAGGTCCGCGAGGCCCTCGACCTGTGCCTGTCCTGCAAGGGGTGCCTGGTCGACTGCCCGGTCGGCGTCGACATGGCCAGCTACAAGTCGGAGTTCCTGCACCACCACTACCGCTGGCGGCCCCGTCCGCTGTCCCACTGGTCCATGGGCTGGCTGCCGCTGTGGGCGCGGCTGGCCTCCGCCGCCCCCGGCGCGGTCAACGCGGTGACCGGCTCACGGCTGGCGCCCCTGATCACACGGGCCGGCGGCCTCGCGCCGGAACGCCCGCTGCCCCGCTTCGCCGACGAGCCGTTCCGCCGCTGGTGGCGCCGCCGGCCCCCGGTCCGCCCGACCGGGCGCCGGGTCGTCCTGTGGGTCGACACCTTCACCAACGCGTTCGTCCCCCGGGTCGGCAGGGCCGCCGTCGAGGTGCTGGAGGCCGCCGGTTTCGAGGTCGTGGTGCCCGACGGCTCCCTCTGCTGCGGGCTGACCTGGGTCAGCACCGGCCAGCTCGGGATCGCGCGCCGGGTCGCCCGCCGGACCGTGGCCGCGCTCGACCCACTCCTGGCCGACGGCGCGCCCCTGGTCGGGCTGGAACCGAGCTGCACCACGCTGCTGCGCACCGACCTGCTCGACCTGCTGCCCGACGACGAGCGGGCGCGGCGGGTGGCGGAGGCGACCCGGGGTTTCGCCGAGCTGGTCGGCGCGGAGGGCGTCCTGCCGGGCCGGGCGGGCGCGGAACGCGTTCCGTCCCCGCCGGTGCTGGTGCAACAGCACTGCCACCAACGCGCGACCACCGGCGCGGCCGTGGACGTGGGCCTGCTGCGCGGGGCCGGGTACTCGGCGGACCTGCTCAACACCGGCTGCTGCGGGCTCGCGGGCAACTTCGGCTTCGAGCGCGGCCACTACGAGGTCTCGACGAAGGTCGCCGCCCACGAGCTGCTGCCCGCCCTCGACCGGGCCCCCGACGCGACGGTGGTCGCGGACGGCTTCAGTTGCCGCACCCAGATCGAACAACTGGCGGGCCGCCGGGTCGTCCACACCGCCGAAGCCCTGAGAGCCGCGCTGCTCGGCGAAACCGAACAGTCCGAAGTGGACAGAGAGGCCGGGCGGTGAACTCTCGCTGCCGCTGCCTCCCACCCGACTGGCCCCGCCCCGCCCCGACCTGTCCCGCCCCGCCAAGCGCGACGAGCGCCGCAACCGCCCCGCGCCGCATCGCATGCGGCACGGCACGTGCGGCACAACAGTCTTATCCCCACCCCAAGGGTATGGGGGGAGAAGCGAAACCCCCACTCCCAACGTCTCACGGAGGTCTGACAGAACCCGGGGGCGGTCGATCACTCCGCCGGGTGGAAAGACAGCGAAGTCACCAGTCCGAGTGGCCGACCTGGGCGCGGTAGGCGGCCTCCGTCGTGCTCGCCGTCGCACCGTTGGCCAGACGGCCGGCCCGGACTCGCGCGGCAGGCGCTCCCGCACGGGGTGCTCCCACACGGGTGCGGTTCCACGCGGGCGGTCCCGCACGAAGCGTGGGGAGGGGTCCGAGGACCCCTCCCCACCTTCCCGTCCGGTCGCCGTCGTCAGCGTCGGGGCTCCCAGCGGAACCACCGCCACGCCGCGAGGACCGCCACCGCCGACCACAGGACGGACGCGCCCAGCGCCGGCAGCGCCGAGGCGAGCTGCTCCGCGAACCCCACCCGCGTGCCGTCCCACCGGGCGCCCACCCAGCCCGTCCTGATCAACTCGGTGATCCCTCCGCCGGGGATCGCCAGCAGCACCCACCGCACGGTCTCGGTCCTGGTGATCATCGAGACGAACACCGCCAGCATCGCGCCGAGGAACACCGGCATCGTCGTGATCTGCGCGGTCTCCGGGTTCGGCGTGAACACCGTCGTGGCCATCCCGGCCGCCGCGAACATCACGGCTCCGAGCACCACCGCCGCCGCGACCAGCAGCGGGTTGCGCGGGGGAGTGGCGTCGACGGCCACCGTGGCGCCCAGCAGCAGCACGACCTGGACGACCGCCAACAGCACCGCCGGACCGACGAGGCCGACCAGGATCGTCACGTCGGACAGCTCGCCGCTGCGCAGCCGCTTGAGGAACAGGTCCTGCCGCCGCGCGGTGAGCGCGGTCGTGACCGTCAGGTACACCGTCATCAACAGGATCTGGAGCACCTGGACCGCCGCTGCCATGCCCCAGCCCTGCTCGCCGAAGCTGCCCCCGTTGGTCACCAGCGCGAGGCCGACCACCAGCGGCATGGCCACCGCGATGCTGGCGACCAGCTTGTTGCGTCGCAGCAACCGGAACTCGGTGCGCCCCAACGCCATCGCGTGTGCCAGGTTCATGCCGCCACTCCCGCCCGCTCGACCATTCCCCGCACGTTGTGGAACACGTCCTCCAGCGACGCCTGGCTGGCCCGCAGCCGCGGCAGCCGGACTCCCCGCGCGTTCGCCCACCCGACCAGCACGCCCAGGTCCTGCTGGAGGTCGGCGGTGCTCAGCTCCACCCGGCCGTCGACCACCTCGCGCGACAGCACCGAGGGGAGGCCCGGCAGGTCGGCCACGGACAGCCCGTCCGGCACCAGGAACGAGATGCGGGAGGGCTCGGTGGCCAGCACGTCGCCCAACGTGCCCTCGACCGCCACCACGCCCCGGTGCATGATCGCGAGCCGGTCGGCCAGCTCCTCGGCCTCCTCCAGGTAGTGCGTGGTGAGCAGCACCGTGGTTCCCTCGCCCCGCAGCGCCCGGACCAGGTCCCAGGTGCGCCGGCGGGACTCCGGGTCCAGCCCGGTCGTCGGCTCGTCGAGGAACAGCAGCTCCGGCCGGGTCAGCACGGCCAGCGCCAGGTCGAGGCGGCGCTTCTCGCCGCCGGAGAGCTGCTTGACCATCACCCCGGACCGGTGGGCGAGGTCGAGCGCGTCCAGCACGTCGAACCGGCCCCGCCGGTCGCCGGCGCCGCCCGTGGTCACCGAGCGCCACAGCTCCACGGTCTCGGCCACGGTCAGCTCCCCGGCGAAGCCGCTCTCCTGAAGCATGATCCCGACCCGGGGCCGCAGCCGGGCCTTGTCGACCACCGGGTCCATCCCGAGGACCCGCACGGTGCCCGCGCTGGCCGCCCGGTGGCCCTCCAGCGTCTCCATCGTGGTCGTCTTGCCCGCGCCGTTGGTGCCCAGCAACGCGAACAGCTCGCCCCGACGCACCGCGAGGTCGACGCCCCGCACCGCCTCGAACGAGCCGTACCGGCAGCGCAACCCGGTCGTCTCGATCACCAACTCCGTCACGGTGACGATGCTGTCCGGCCACCGCGCCCCTCCCCAGTGCCCGTGCGCACCGATCCGCCGTGCGGAACACCCGGCGCCACCGATGACATCTGTCATGGGTGCACCCGAACGAGTGAAGCCGCTGGGTAGCGTGCCCGGTCGTGCGTGGGACAACGACGAGCTCGACCGGACCGCCCGACCGCCTGCGGGGGCTGCGGGCGTTCACCAGGTGGTCGCTGCTGGCGTACGCCCTCCTCATTCCCCTGGCTCCGGTGCTGGCGGTGGTCCAGGCGACGAAGGCGTCCCCCGGCTGGGCGGTGTTCCTCCCGCTGCTCCTCGTGTTCACGCTGCTGCACGGCTGGCTGCTGATGCGCGGCATGAACGGCTACGGCCACGCGCACTGGCGGGACCGGGGAATCCTGGTCACGCAGGGGTACTCGTTGGCGCTCTGGGGAGCCGCCGTCGCGGTCGACACCCACCCGCTCCTCGCGTGGAGCGTCCCGCCCCTGGCGACGGCGGGCGCGGTCGCCGCGTTGCTGCCCCGCGTGCAGCGGTGGGTCCAGGGTGCCGTGATGGTGGTGTCGACCCTCGCGTTGTCCCAGGTCGGGGGGTTCCGCCCCGCCCTCCTCGTGCCCGTCCTGCTCTTCGCCGCCATGATGGTCTGGCCCGCGCCGATGCAGGTCTGGTTGTGGGACGTCGGCCTCCAGCTCGACCGCGCCAGGGCCACCGAGGCCGAGCTGGCCGTGGTCACGGAGCGGCTGCGGTTCGCGGCCGACCTGCACGACATCCTCGGCCACAGCCTGGAGGTCATCGCGCTCAAGGCCGAGCTGGCCACCCGGCTGCCCGACGCCGCCGCCGCGCGGGAGGCCATGACCGAGGTGCGCGACACCGCGCAGGACGCGCTGCGGGAGGTCCGCGAGGTGGTGCGGGGCTACCGCCGCGCCGACCTGGCCACCGAGCTGACCGGTGTCCGGTCGCTGCTGCACGCGGCCGGCATCCACTGCCGGATCACCGGCGAGCCGCACGGCGTGGACCCCGAGCGGCAGGCCGTGCTCGGCACGGTGCTCAGGGAGGCGATCACCAACGTGCTCCGGCACGCGCAGGCCACCGAGTGTTCGATCGGCTTCGAGACCAGCGAGGAGGAGGTGCGGTTGGTCGTGGTGAACGACGGGGCGACCGGGGTGGCCGGCGACGGCACCGGGCTGGCCGGGCTGGCGGCCCGGCTGGAGGCCGTGGGCGGGCGGTTCCGCGCCGCGCCGGAGCCGGGCGGGCGGTTCCGGGTGTGGGCGGCCGTGCCGGCCGGCGGGGGAGCGGCCGCGTGATCCGGCTCCTGCTCGTCGACGACGAGCACCTGATCCGGGGCGCGGTCGCGGCGTTGCTCGCGCTGGAACCGGACATCGACGTCGTGGCGCAGGTGGCCGACGGCCCGGCGGCGTTGTCGGCGGCGCGGGCGCTGCGCCCCGACGTGGCCGTCCTCGACCTGGAGATGCCCGGCATGGACGGGGTCAGCCTGGCCGAGGCGCTGCGCGCGGAGCTGCCGGACACCCGGGTCGTCATCGTCACCCGCCACGCGCGGCCCGGTGTGCTGCGCCGGGCGTTGTCGGCGGGCGTGCTGGGGTTCGTGCCGAAGACGGCGCAGGCGCAGTCCCTGGCGGACGTGGTGCGCCAGGCGCACGCCGGCCGTCGCTACGTCGACCCGGGGCTGGCCACCGAGGCGCTGCTCGTCGGGGAGTGCCCCCTGACCCCGAGGGAGCTGGACGTGCTGCGCGAGGCCCGTGACGGAGCGGCGGTGTCGGCCATCGCGCGGAAACTGAACCTGTCGGCGGGAACGGTGCGCAACTACCTCTC
Organism: Streptoalloteichus tenebrarius; assembly: GCF_024171885.1. Lineage (GTDB taxonomy): Bacteria > Actinomycetota > Actinomycetes > Mycobacteriales > Pseudonocardiaceae > Streptoalloteichus > Streptoalloteichus tenebrarius. The sequence goes on from NZ_JAMTCP010000017.1 coordinate 38,821, forward strand.
GTCGGCGATGTCCAAACTGGACGCCGAGACGCGGTTCGAGGCGGCCCGCCGGGCCTGGGAACTGGGCTGGCTGTGACCCCGGCCGACCCCCGGCCGGCACTGACCGACCCCGGCTGGCACTGACCGACCCGGGCCGGCACTGACCGACCCCGGCCGGCACTGATCGTCCCCAGCCGACCCGGCCGGTCGTGGCTGGCGTCGGCCGTCGCCGGGTCTGGACAGCGGCGCGCCCGCGTGCCGGACGGCTGGGTGGATGCCAGCCGTGGCACGCGGGCGCGCGTCACGTCACCAGGCGCGGTCAGCCCTAGCGGCGGGCCCTGCCACGCCGGCGGGACTTGGCGCCGTTGCCCTTGCCCCGGTTGCGGTTGGCGGCCTGGCCGTTGCGGGAGGGCTGCGCCTTCGCGGACGCGGCCTTCTCCGAAGAACCCGACGAGGATCCGGCCGAGGAGGCCGCCGTGGAGCCGGCCGAGGAGGCCGTCCCCGTCTTGCCCTTCGCCGGGGCCCTGCCCGCGGAGGGCCGCCCGTTGCCGGTCGGGGCGTCCCCGGCCGGCTGGCCGTGCAGCAGCCGCGCCACCTCGGAACGCAGCGCCACGAACGCCTCGGACTCCCGCGTCGTGATCTGGTCGCGCTGCGCCGGGAGGTCGACGTCGAGCGTCCGCACCACCCTGGCCGGGGACTTCGACAGCACCACGACCCGGTCCCCGAGGTACACGCTCTCGTCGATGTCGTGCGTGACCAGCAGGATCGTCGTGTCGTACTCCCGACGGACCCTCAGCAGCAGGTCCTCCAGGTCGAACCGGGTCTGCGCGTCCACGGACGCGAACGGCTCGTCCATCAGCAGCAGCGCCGGCCGGTAGGCCAGCGCCCTGGCGATGGCGACCCGCTGCTGCATGCCGCCGGAGAGCTGCCACGGGTACTTGCCGGCGGCCCCGGCCAGCCCCACCTGCTCCAGCGCCTGCCGCGCCCGTTCGCGGCGCTCCGCCTTGTCCAGCGACTTCTTGAGCGGGAACTCCACGTTGCGCTGCACCGACAGCCACGGGAACAGCGAGCGGCTGTAGTCCTGGAACACCACCGCCAGGTCCGAGGGAACGCCGTCGACGACGTCGCCGTGGAGCCGCACCTGGCCGCTGGTCGGGCGGATCAGCCCGGAGATCGAGCGCAGCAGCGTCGACTTGCCGCAGCCGGACGGGCCCACGATGCACACCAGCTCACCCGCGTTCACGTCGAACGACAGGCCGTCGAGGGCGATGTGCTCACCGTCCTTCGAGCGGTAGCGGTGGCCGAGCCCGGTCACCTCGAGCATGGTCGGCACGTCATCCCCTCCCAGCCGGCTGCCAGGACAGGGCCCGGCGCTCCCCGGCGAGCAGCAGCGTGTTGAACAGGTACCCGAGCACGCCCAGCAGCACGATCCCCGCCCACATCGTGGGCAGGTCGAACTGCCGCTGCGCGTAGATGAGCTGGTAGCCGATGCCGTTGGTGGCGCCGACCAGCTCCGAGATCACCATCAGGATCAACGCGAGGGACAGGCTCACCCGCACCCCCGCGAAGATCTTCGGCAGCGCCGAGGGAACCACGACGCCGAGCAGCCACTGGTGCCGCGGCAGCCGGAAGACCCGCGCGGTCTCCACCTTGACCGAGTCCACCGCCCGCGCGCCGTCCACGGCGTTGAGCACGACCGGCCACAGCGTGCCGAAGATGATCGTGGCGAGCTGCATCGGCGTGCCGATCGACAGCAGCACCAGGAAGACCGGCACCAGCATGGGCGGCGGGATCGCCCTGGCGAAGGCCAGCAACGGCCCGACGTAGTCCATGGCCACCCTGGACCGGCCCAGCGCGACGCCGACGGCCACGCCGATCACGCAGGCCAACGCCCACCCGCCGAGCATCCGCCCGACGCTGGGCAGCACGTCCCCAAACACCTCGTCGCTCAGGAACAGCCGGGAGGCGGGGCCGGAGAGCCACTGGTCCCGCATGGTGCGCAGGATGGTGAGCGGCGTGGGGAAGAACGGGCTGACCGCGGCGCGGGTGGCCAGCTCCCAGACGACCACCAGCGCGGCGAAGACGCCCCAGCGTTGCAGGAACTGCTTCAGTTTGGCGTTCACGACGCCTCCCCGGTGGCGGCGCTCCACACGAACGCCTTGCGCTGCGCCCACTCCAGCCCGGCGTTCACCAGGTAGCCGACGATCCCGGCCACGGCGATGCCGGCGAACACCAGGTCCATCCGGCCGCTGCCGCTGCTGGACTCCAGGACGAACCGGCCGAGGCCGCCGCTGCCGCCGGCCAGGAACTCGACGCTGACCACGACGACCAGCGCCACCGAGGCCGACAGCCGGATGCCGGTGGCCACGAACGGCGCCGCGCTGGGCAGCGACACCCTGGTCAGGACGGGCCAGCGCCCGAGGCCGAAGGACCGCGCGGTGTCGACCAACTGCGGGTCCACCTCGTCCATCGCGTAGATCGTGTTGAACAGGATCGGCCACACCGCCGCGTACACGGCCAGGAAGATCTTGGTGTCCGGGCCGATGCCGAACACCATGATCGCCAGCGGGATCAGCGCCACGGACGGGATGGGCCGCAGGAACTCGATGACCGACCTGGCGCAGTGCCGCAGCGCCGGCACGGTGCCGAGCAGCAGGCCGGCGGGCACCGCGACGGCGATCGCGATGCCCAGCGCGATCGCCCACGCCAGCACGGTGGCGATCAGGTCGAGGACGAACGACCGGGTGGCGAGCAGCTCGACCAGCCGGGTCAGGACGAGTGACGACGGGGGCAGGTACCCCGGGGGCGCGATGCCGGACCGGCCGACGACCTCGCCCACGGCGAGGAAGCCGACCAGCCCGACCAGCCCGCGAACTGTTCTCCGCATGGCCCCTTCGCTCAGTTCGTCGCTTCGTCCACGATCAGCGGCTTGACGTCCAGCGGCTCGGTGAGCACGCCGTAGTTCTTCATCAGGTCGGCGACCCGCTGGAGGCGGCTGGCCTCCAGCGTCGTCGGGTAGGTGCCGAGGTTGACGAGCTTGGCGTCGTCCTCCTCCATCTTGAGCTGCTCGACGAGCTGCGCCTCGACCTTCTTGCGGTCGGCCTGCGCCTCGGCCTGGGCCTTCTTCAGCGCGCGCTGGAACGCCTTGACCGTCTTCGGGTTCTCCTGCGCGAACTTGGCGCTGCTGACGTAGCCGGCGATCGGCAGCTCGGCGGTCGGGCCGGTCATCGAGTCCATGACGACGGCGGCGCCCGTCTTGCGCTGCGCCTGGGTCGCGTACGGCTCGATCACCGACGCGGCGTCGACGCTCTTGTTCGCCAGGGCCGCCGGCATGTCGGGGAAGCCCATCTCCGTGAACTTGACCTGGTCGGACTTGACGTCGTTGGCCTCCAGGACCGACCGCAGCGTCAGCTCGTTGACGTTGTTCCTGGTGTTCACGGCGACGGTCTTGCCGGCGAGCTGCTTCGGCCCGTCGATGCCGCTGCCGGGGCGGGTCAGCACCATGAACATGCCGGGGCGGGCCTGGTAGGCGTCGCCGACGATCCGCAGGTCGAGGGCCTTCTTGGCGTGGGCCTGGAAGAAGGAGATCCAGTTGCCGAAGGAGATGTCCAGGCCCCCGGTGGACAGCAGGGGCACGGCGTCGGCGCCACCGTTGATCGTCTTGAGCTCGACCTCGAGGCCCTCGGCCCTGAAGTAGCCCTCCTTGATGGCCAGGTGCACCGGGGCGACGTCGATCGCCTTCATCACGCCGAGCGTGATCTTGGCCTTCTCGACCTTGTCGTTGCCGCCCGAGGCCGTCTCGGACCCGCCGAGCAGGCTGCACCCGGAGAGGGAGACGGCGAGCAGGGCGGCGGCCGCCGTGCTCAGGAACCTACGCGGTTGGCGGGACCGGCGACCGGGGGAGCCGGAGCGTCGCAGCATTTCTTCAGCACTCCCTGGGGGATGGGTTGTGCGTTGTGCACCGTTATTCAGCGGACGACCGAATTACTAAAAGTCACTAGTTGTCACTTCAAGTAACGAGGTCGGGAGACATCCTATAGGGCAAGTTCGTATACCTTCCGTATGTGCGGTCTCAAGATCTCGTGGACTCCTCGCTGGTCACGGGTGCGGCAGCCGGGCCGGTTCGAGTGGGCAGGACCAGGGTGGCGGTGATCGGCGCCGGGCCGGCCGGGCTGATCGTGGCCAACTTGTTGCGAAAAGCGGGTGTCGATTGTGTCGTTCTCGAGCGCCATACGCGCGCGCACGTGGAACAACGCGCCCGCGCCGGGTTGATCGAGCCGAGAGTCGTGGAAATGCTGCGGCGCTTCGGGCTGGCGGATCGCCTCCTCCGAATGGCGGACGCGCATACGACGTGTGAATTCCGTATTGACGGGCGGCGACACGAGATCAACTACTCGGCCGCCCACGGCGGCCGGCGGCACTACGTCTACCCCCAGCAGGAACTCGTCACCGACCTGGTCGCGGCGTTCCTGGACGCCGGGGGCGACCTGCGTTTCCAGGCGGCGGACGTGCGCCCGCACGGCCTCGACACCGACCGGCCGTGGGTGACCTACGTCGACGGGGCCACCGGCGAGACCACGCGCCTGGACTGCGACTTCGTCGCCGGCTGCGACGGGTTCCACGGCGTGAGCAGGGCCAGCGTCCCCGCCGGCGCGCTGACCGAGCACAGCCACGAGCACGGCATCGGCTGGCTGAGCGTCCTCGCCGAGGCCCCTCCCTCGACCAAGGCGATCATCTACGCCCTGCACCCCGACGGCTTCGCCGGCCACATGCTGCGCAGCAGCACGGTGAGCCGCTTCTACCTCCAGTGCCCGGTCGGCGACAGCGTCGACAACTGGCCCGACGAGCGCGTCTGGGCCGAGCTGCACAAGCGGCTCGCCCTGCGCGACGAGGACTGGACCCTCACCGAGGGGCCGATCATCGAGAAGCGCGTGCTCGACATGCGCAGCTTCGTCGTCGAGCCGATGAGCTACGGCCGGCTCTACCTGGCCGGCGACGCGGCGCACATCATCACGCCGGTCGGCGGCAAGGGCATGAACCTGGCCGCCCACGACGCGGAACGGCTCGCCGAGGCGCTCGTCGCGCACTACGAGGGGTCCGACGCGCTGTTGCACGACTACTCCGCGACCTGCCTGCGGCGCGTGTGGCGGAGCCAGGAGTTCTGCCAGTGGATGACCGAGGTGATCCACGCCTCGCGGGACGCGGGCAGCTCGTTCCGGCAGCGGCTGGCGGTGGCCAGGCTGGAACACCTCCTCACCTCACCCGCCGCGGCGGCGGTCTTCGCGGAGAACTACCTGGGGCAGGACTGAGGGCGACGCCCGCGTCACACCGGCGGCGCGGTCCTCGCGCCCCCGGTGTGACCGGCGTGGGGCGCGGGGGCGCCCGGCCGACGGCGCGTGACGGCCGGACGCCTCCCGTGTCGTGCCCCAACGGGCGGCGGTGATTCTCACCCGAGGCCGCGCGGGGCGGCCAGGGACGAAAGTCCGCCGCGTCCACCTCCGGTCCGCCACGGCGACGCGTTCGCGCGGTCGGCCCACCTCACCCCGGCGGAGGCGTCCGACGCGCGTCCCGCGTCACCGGGGCTGCACGATGAGGTCCTTGGCCTCGACCCTCTTCTTGATCACGCCGAAGTCGAACAACAGGTCCGGCACCCGCTGGAGCCGGTTGACCTCCAGCGTGGTCGGGTAGCTGCCCAGCTTCATCAGCCGCGCGGTCTCGGCGTCGATGTTGGCGTACTTCTGGAGCTGCGCCTCGACCTGCTGGCGGTCCGCCTCGGCCTCGCCCTGCGCCCTGGACAGCGCGCGCTGGAAGGCCGCGATCGTCTTCGGGTTCCGCTCGACGAAGTCCGCGCGCGCCCCGTACCCGGACAGCGGCAGGCCCGCGGTCGGACCGGACGCGGTGTCGAACACCTCGCGGGCGCCGATGTTCTTGGACGCCTTGGTGATGAACGGCTCGGCCAACAGCGCCGCGTCCACGCTGCCCTGGTCCATCGCCGCCTCCATGTTCGGGAACGGCATGTCCACGAAGGTGATGCTGGACGGCTCGACGCCGTGCACCTTGGCCGCGGCCATCACGCTGACGTCGGAGATGCTGCCCTTGCTCGTCACCGCCACCTTGCGGCCCGCGAGGTCGGTCGGCTTCTTGACCGGCGAGTTGGGCGTGGCCATGAGCACCGCCGTGCCCTCCTTGGCGGAGAGCGCCTCGGCCACGATCCGCAGGTTGCCGGTGCCCCTGGCGGTGGCGGTGTAGAAGGGCGGGTAGGTGCTGAACGCGATGTCGAGCGCGCCGCCCACGAGCTGGGTCACCGCCTCGGGGCCGCTGGGCACGGGCCGGATGTCGACCTCCAGGCCCTCGGCGGCGAAGTAGCCCTTGTCCTTGGCGATGTGCAGCGGCGCCACGTCCGCCACCGGCAGCGCGCCCAGGACCACCTTCGCCCGCTCCAGTCCCTTGTCGCTCGGGCCGCCGGGTTCCGCCGACCCGCCGCCTAACAACCCGCACGCGCTGACGGTGAACGCGAGGGTCGCGGTGGTGAGCAACGTCGCGATCCGTCGCACTCGGGGGAACACCGGCGCAATGCCGTCCTGCCCACGGAAGGGCGAACTCGTCATTTTGTTCACTCCACGTAGTGTCCTGTACGCCGAGAGTGGCGGTGTCACCCTAATCACGCGTGGGGGCTTCACAACAGATCGATTTGGACCGACAACGGCCCACTCTTCGTGCCGCCTAATGGCGGACGGTCACCCGATGGTGTTGCTCGATGTGAGTACACTCCGCCGCACTGGGGTGTCGGGCGCCACGGGGAACAGACCAGGGAGTGGAATGACTGATCCGAGGGCTGTGGCCGTGGCCGCCCCGCCCGCCCCAGGATCGGGCGGGCCCACGCGGCCCGCAACAGGGCGCGTCCCGTCGCCCCCGGCCGCCGCGCGCGGACCCGTCCGCGCCCCCGGCTGCCCCCCGCCGTTCCGGGCGCCCTCGCCCGGCTCCGCCGGCCCCGCACAGGGTCCGGCCCTTTTCAACCGCACCGCCGTGCTCGGCGGCGGTGCGACGTGGAGGACCTGTTAACCGTGGCCCGTCAGGACACCACCCCTTCGGGCAGCGCCGGTCAGGGCCCGGCGCGGCCGCTCGAGGACCACGAGGAGGCGTTCGCCGCCTCCGACACCGGCACAGCCGACCCCGCCGAGACCGGCGCCGCCGGCGCCGGCGACGACGAGTCCTCACCCGAGGAGACGACCGGGACGACCGGCGAGAGACGTCCGCCCAAGCGCGTGCGGTGGCGCCTGCGCAACTGGCACCTGCGGACGAAGATGATCGCCGTCCTCCTGGTGCCGACCATCACCGCGCTGGTGCTCGGCGTCATCCACGTCAACCAGGACATCGACGGCGCCGACCAGTTCAGCAAGTACGTCAAGCACGTCGAGCTGGCGGAGAAGGCCGCCGAGCTGGTCCAGGAGCTCCAGCGGGAGCGCACCCTCGTCGCGACCTACGCGGCCCGCCGCAACGCCAACCAGGCGCCCAAGGACCGGCCGCAGATGGAGGCCCAGATCTCCCGGGTCGACGCGGCGCTGGCCAACGTCAGCAAGGTCGCCGTGACGCTCGACGAGACCCACAGCGCGGTCAAGGAGCCCTTCCAGCGCGCCATGGACCGGCTGGGCACCCTCAAGGCGCTGCGCCAGGCGGCGGTCAACACCAACTACCCCGACTCCGCGGTCATCACCCGCTACACCGACATCATCGACGGGCTCCTCCAGGCCAACCACGCCGCGGCCAACGCGACCTCCGGCACCGCGATCGCCCAGGTCGCCAGGGCCGCCGACGCGATCGGCCGCGCCAAGGAGCAGGTGGCCCAGCAGCACGTGCTGCTGCTCGTCGCCTCGGTGCGCGACAAGTTCCAGCCGGCCGAGCTGACGATGGTGCGCAGCGCCGACGCCCGGTTCGAGGCCGCGCTGGCCGAGTTCACCAACGCCGCCACCCCGGCCCAGCAGGTCCGCTACAACGACACCGTCAGCGGCCTGGACGTCGACCAGCGGCAGCGCATCAAGCAGAGCGCCACGGTCCTGGCCGAGCAGAACGCCAAGCCCCAGATCCAGGCCGAGGCGTGGGAGGCGGCCTCCGCCAGCACGACCGCGTTCATCCGCGACGTCGAGCGGGCGCTGGCCACCGAGCTGCGGGAGACCGCCCAGTCCCTCGCCGACGACGCCAGGGCCCGCGCGCTGCGCAACTCGGCCATCATCCTCGCCGCCCTGGTGCTCGCGGTCCTGCTGACCCTGGTCATCGGCCGCTCGATGCTGCACCCGCTGAAGGTCCTGCGGGTCTCCGCCCTCGACGTCGCGCGCAAGCGGCTGCCCGAGGTCATCCGCGCCATGCGGGACAGCGACAAGGAGATCCCCGAGGTCAAGGTCGACCCGGTCGCCGTGCACACCACCGAGGAGATCGGCCAGGTGGCCCGCGCGTTCGACGACGTGCACGAGGCCGCGGTGCGCCTGGCGTCCGAGCAGGCCATGCTGCGGGCGAACGTCAACGCGATGTTCGTCAACCTCTCCCGCCGCAGCCAGGCGCTGGTCGAGCGGCAGCTCAACCTCATCGACCGGCTGGAGCAGGACGAGCAGGACCCCGACCAGCTCGGCCACCTGTTCGAGCTGGACCACCTCGCCACCCGCATGCGGCGCAACTCCGAGAACCTCCTGGTCCTCGCCGGCACCGACCTGACCCGCCGGCTCAGCCGGCCGGTCCCGGTCAGCGACGTCATCGGCGCCGCCGTGTCCGAGGTCGAGCAGTACGCCCGCGTCGACGTCGCCCCCACCCCGGACCTGGCGGTCCAGGGCCGCGCCGTCAACGACCTCGTCCACCTCGTCGCCGAGCTGCTCGACAACGCCACCGCGTTCTCCGACCCGAACTCCCGGGTCAGCGTGCGCACCGCCCGCAGCAGGGGCGGCGAGCTGGTCATCGAGATCACCGACCGCGGCGTGGGCATGTCCGAGGAGGACCTGGCCGAGGCCAACGAGCGGCTGGCCAACCCGCCGCGCGTCGACGTCGGCGTCTCCCGCCGCATGGGCCTGTACGTGGTCGCGCGGCTGGCCAAGCGGCACGAGGTCAAGGTCCGGCTCCGCTCGGAGGAGCTGGAGGGCGGCCTCATCGCGCTCGTGGTCGTGCCCCGCGAGCTGATCGTGGAGATGCGGCCCGACTCCGGCCCCGGCTCGATGCCCTCCGGCCCCGGCTCCACCTTCCCGCCCCTGGGGGCGACCGGGACCCTGCCGCCGTCCCCGCCGCCCGCCGGCGCCCCGTCCGCCCCGGCCCCCGCGGCGCCGACGGCCACCGCGACCGGGTTCGCCCCGGTGCCCGAGCCGGCCGCGTCGTCCCCCGCCCCGGAGGCCGACCACGGGACCGGCGAGCAGCCGACGGCCCAGGAGCCCCGGTTCGACCTCTCGGTGCGCGTCGCCCCCGCCGACGGCGAGGACGACCCCGCGGCGGTGCCACACGTCGCCCCGGCGGCCCCGGCGACTCCGACGGCTCCGGCGGAGCGGCGACCCGCCGTCCCCGCCCCCGACGCGCGTCCCGAGCTGGAGCTCGAACTCGCCGACAACGGCCAGGACGTCCCGACCGGCGAGGGCGGCCGCTGCGGCCCGCCGCCGGCGGCGGCCAGGAAACCCGAGCCGGGAAGCTTGTTCTGGGCGGCCGAGACCGCCACGCTCGACGCTGTCGAGCCGGCCCCCGCGCCCGGTCAGGCCCCGACGCGGGCCGCGAGCGCCGAGCCCGGCGCCGCGGCGGGCGGGACCGCCGCGACCGACGAGACCGCCAAGGAGGCCGAGCACGACGTGGACGCGCCGACCGAGCGGCTGCCCATCTACGAGGCGGTGCTCACCCAGTGGTTCCAGAGCGTCGCCGACGAGCTGCCGGCCGAGGGGGAGCCCCCGAGGCCGCAGGACACGCTGAGGTCCGACCCGCTCGGTCCGATCACCCGGTCGACGCCCGCCGCGTCGGCCGACCCGCTCGGCGCCGCACAACCCGCCGAGCCGTTGCCCAAGCGCACGCCGCGCAAGCCGGCGGAGCCCTCGGGCGACGCCCCCGCCGCGCCAGCCCGACCCAGCACCCGGCTGGGTCGGCCGCGCCCCGGCCAGCAGTTGCCCACGACCGCGTCGGCCGACGCCGGCCGGTCGACCACCGCGTCGAGCTGGGGCTCCGGCGACGAGGGCTGGGCGGCGGCCAAGGCGCTGCTCAACCCGACCACGGACGAGGTGACCTCGGCCGGCCTGCCCAAGCGGGTGCCCAAGGCACACCTCGTGCCGGGCTCCGCAGCCCCCAAGCAGCAGCCCAGCAAGCCGCTGCTGCCGACGCCGCCCCGCTCCGCCGACGCGGTGCGAGGCCGGTTGTCGAGCTTCCAGCACGGTCTGCGTCGAGGCCGCCACCGGCTCGACGGCCCGCCCGCGACCGCGGGCGGAGAGACCGCCAGCCCGTCCCAGAGCCGTCATGACGAGGAGCAGGAGTGACCGCGTCCGTCCAGCAGCCTGGCAGCTTCGGTTGGTTGATCACGGACTTCGTCCGCAGGGTCCCCGGCGTCGCGCACGCCGTCGTGGTGTCCGCGGACGGGCTGCTGCTCGCCGGCTCCCAGGGGCTGCCGCTTGACCGGGCCGAACAGCTTTCCGCCGTGGCCTCCGGCCTGGTGAGCCTCACCCAGGGCGCCGCCCGGTGCTTCGAGGCGGGAAACGTCGCGCAGACGGTGGTCGAGATGGAACGGGGGTACCTGTTCCTGATGTCCATCAGTGACGGGTCCTGCCTGGCCGTGCTCGCCGCGCCCAACTGCGACATCGGCCTGGTGGCCTACGAGATGACGTTGTTGGTGGAGCGTGTCGGCCAACAGTTGACACCGGAGCTGCGCGCCCAGCTTCAGGGCGGGGTGCGTCGATGACGTGGGGTTGGTGGGGGTGACGGTGGGATGAACACCGGTCCGGACTTCAGCGACGGTCGCTTCGACTACCGCGACTGGGCGGCGAGCGGCTTCCGTTTCGACGGCTACGGCGAGGCGGACCAGTCCGACGAGGCGGCGCACGAGACCGAGCTCGCGCGCGAGGACGGCCTGCCGTCCGCGCCGTCCACGCTGGACGGGTACGGCGGGGGGCTGTTCGGCGGCCCCGGGGCCGACCTGTTCGGCACCAGCGTGCCCGACTACCCGCCCACCGAGTCCGGCGAACAGCCGGTCAACGAGTGGTCGGCGGTGAGTCCGGCCGTCGACCCGGCCGAGGAGTCCGGGTCCCTGGTCCGGCCCTACGCCAGGACCAGGGGCCGGACCCGGCCCGACTACGACCTGGCGATCGAGGCCCTGGTGTCGACCAGCGACCGGGGTCTGGACCGCGAGGCCGCGGTGCTCGCCGAGCACCGGTCCATCTGCGGGTTGTGCGTGGAGACCCGTTCGGTGGCCGAGATCGCCGCGCATCTGAGGCTCCCGCTCGGGGTGGTACGGGTCCTCATCGGCGACATGGCTGGTCTCGGCTTGGTGATGATCCACGAGGGCGGCGTCGTGAGTGGGGACCGGCCGTCCCTCGCGTTCCTGGAGAGGGTGCTCAGTGGGCTCCGCAGGCTCTAACCGGCCGGACACCCGGCAAGCGACCACCTCGGCCAAGATCGTCGTGGCCGGTGGCTTCGGCGTCGGCAAGACGACCTTCGTCGGCTCGGTCTCCGAGATCGTTCCGCTGACCACCGAGGCGGTGATGACCGAGGCCAGCGTGGGGGTCGACGACCTGACCGCCACACCGGGCAAGGTCACCACCACGGTGGCCATGGACTTCGGTCGCGTCTCGCTCGACAGCGACCTCATCCTGTACCTGTTCGGCACCCCCGGCCAGCACCGCTTCTGGTTCATGTGGGACGACCTGGTCAAGGGCGCGATCGGCGCGGTGGTCCTCGTGGACACCCGCCGGCTCGCCGACGCGTTCGCCTCCATCGACTTCTTCGACGACCGCGGCCTGCCCTACATCGTCGGCGTGAACTGCTTCGACGGGCTGCTGCACCACCGCATCGAGGACGTCCGCGAGGCGCTCACGATCGACGAGTCGGTGCCGATCGTCACCTGCGACGCCCGCAGCCGCGAGTCCACCAAGCAGACGCTGATCACGCTGGTGGAGCACGCGATGCGGCGCTGGATGACCGCCAAGGCGGGCTGACGCCGGGCTCCGCCGCCCTCGGGCCGCCCCTGTGCCGGGCCGGCCCGAGGGCGGCCTGTCCCGCCTCGCTCCTCAGCGGTTTCTTCCTTCTTCCGCTGAGCCCGCGCTGAGCCCGCGCTGAGCCCGCACGGGAACGCTCTGCTCGGGCTCCGCCGTGTCGCGGTGCCGCGGTTCGCCTGTGTTGCCGCGCCGCGGTTCGAGGGCGAGGGCGGGTCGTCGGCTTCGACGCGGTTCCAGCGCGACCGGGATTGTTCGCCCGCGCGACCGGGGTTGTTCGCTGGGCGACCGGGGTTGTTCGCTGGGCGACCGGGGTTGTTCGCTGGGCGACGAATTTCCCGGCCACCCGCGAGGCGTTCACCGCCCCGCCATCTCGTGAATCGACGCCGGGTCCCACACAAGATCACCGAGGGCGCTCGACCGACACTCGGCCGACACTGGCCGACACAGTCTTTTGTCCACTTCAGAGTTCAGGTATTGGGGAACCCCCCACTTCCAACGTCTCACGCGGCACCGACGGAAACGGGGCGTGCGCCGTCCCTCGAACGGTGGGAAATCGGGGAGAGGACCCGAGTGGGGGAGAGCCGGTCGGCGGTGAACCTCGGGTCGGGATTGTCGTGACGCCGCGCCGAATTCGGCCACACGTGGCGTTCTCGCGGAAAGGTCCCCGCGCCGCACGGCGGGCGCCCGCCCTGGTCTCCGCCTTCAGTCCGCCTTCAGTCCGCGGACCTCAGTCGCCGTCCTCCAGGAGCGCGGCCGTCGTGATGCGGTGGATCGGGTAACGCCGCAGCGCCCCCTGGGTGTCGTCGAAGCCCTCCAGCACACCACCGGCCACGTTGACCGGCCGGACGATCCGGTGTGAGGCGACGCCGTGCGAGTCGACGAAGCCCAACCAGACCTTCCGCCCGTCCCGGGCCGCCCCCTGGAGGAGCGCGAGCGTCGCGGAGGCGCCAGCCGGCGTCCCGGCGCCCCGCACCGCGGCCCCCCTCGGGGCCGCCGCCGCGCGATCGCCCGCCCGCATCTGCCGGACCAGCACCGTGAGCTGCTCGTCGCTGGGACGGGACGGCAGGCCGACCGGCCGGGCCGGACGGGGACGCGCCGGGACGCGCCGACCGCTGGGCCGCAGGTCGAGCACCCGCCCGTCCGGACCCTCGGCGGCCGGGGCGAAACCCGCCCCCCGGAGGCCGTCGAGGACCTCGACGAGGGCCAGCGGGCTGACCACGACCGTCGGGGCGATCCTGCGCAGCTCCAGCGAGGCGGCCACCGGGTGCGCCAGCACCTCGGTGAGCAACACCGGGTCGTCGCACCGGAGGAACGAGCCGGCGGCGCCGCCCCTGAGTCGGCCGTGCCGGCGGGCGACGTCGTCGACGAGGTAGCTCAGCGACTGCGGCACCGGGGTCCTGGACCGGGTGCGGAACAACTCGTGCAGCTCGGCCGCGGTCCGGCCGGCGTCCAGCGCCCGGCGCACGCTCGCCTCGCCGATCCGGTAGACCGTGGCGCCCCCGGTGGACTCCACGTCCGCGACCAGCGAGATCTCGCTCGCCAGCTCCGGCTCCAGCGGTCCGGGCGCCACCACGGTCAGGTCGGGCTGCACCAGCACGTGGTCGACGGGCGCCGGCAACGCCTCCGCCATCCGCCGCGCCGCCTCGACGGCGCCGCCCTGCCCGTCGCCCCCGTCCTCGGCCACCAGGGCGCGCCCGGCCGTCGTCAGCGCCCCGAGCGCCACCACGCCGAGCGCGGCGCCCTCGTCGAGGGTCCAGCGCACCAGGTCGTCCCGCAGGCGACCGCCCCGGCGCGGCGCCCGCCAGGCCAGGACGGCGGCCAGCGCGTCCGGACCGGCGGTCGCGGTGCCGGGCGGCAGCTCGGCGAGCACCGCGAGGACCCGACGCCGCTCCCTGGGCGCCGGCGGACGGCGCAGCTCGTCCGACAACGGGTTGATCAGCCGCTCGCGCTCGTCGCGCAGCCCCACCAGGCCGGGCAGCCGGGGCAGGTCGAGCCAGGCCGTGGCGAGCGCGACCCAGCGCTGCTCCGGCACGGCCACCTCCCAGGAGTCGGCCAGCGTGGTCGGCGTCCACCGCGGCTCCACCCCGTCGCTGTCGGCCACCAGGCCCGCGCCCACCACCACCTCGACCAGCAGCGCGGCGCGGCGCTCGTCGACGTCGAGGTCCCTGGCCAGGCGACGGAGGTCGCGGACGCCGAGCCCGCCGGAGCGCAGCACGGGAGGAGGGTCCTCGGACCACAGGCGGAGCAGGTTCTCCACGTCCCGCACCAGGTCCAGCGCCGCGTGCGCGGCCGTCGAATCCACTGTGGACGGATCATGGGAGACCGGCCCCGGTGAGGGCGGTTCCACCTCGACCGTCCCCAGTGGACGGTCGCCGCGCACGGCGAGCGCGACCTGTCTGGGCAACTCCACGGTCTCGTTGTCCCTGCGCAGCAACAGGCCCCTGGCCAGCAGCCGCTGCACGGGAGTGGCCGCCCGCTCCAGCGACACGACCTGGCCGGCGTCCCTCGTCCTGCCCACGGGCGGCCCCGCGGCGAGCTTGTCCACCAGCCGGCGCTCCGCCTCGTCCAGCTCGGCCAGCGCCGCGTCGAGGTCCACCTCGTCGAGACGGGGATCGGGCCGGCCGAGACCGCCGGGGAACGGCCCCGCAGCCTCCCGCGCCGCCGGCACCACGGACAACTCCGAGTCCGGGCCCCAGACGAGCGCGTGCTCCCGCAGCGTCGCCAGGGCCTGCCGGACCCGGGCCGCGGGCACGCCCCTGCCGAGGAGGCGGCCCACCGACAACAGCGTGGTCGGCTCCTGGTCGGCGTCGAGCACGAGCAGCGCGTCGAGGACCGCCAGCGTGAACGCGTCGAGGCCCTCGCAGGCCCTGGCGACCGAACTGCGGATCCCGGCGCGGGTGGCCAGCACGGAGGTGTCGGCCGGGGGAGGAGTGGCCAGGTCGGGGCGTGCGCGGAGCATGGCCGCGAGCGCGGAGTCGTCCCGCGCGCGCAGCCAGTCGGCGAGTGAGATGCCGGGCATATCCCCACCACGGTATCCGCCGTCACCTCCGGTCGGGTCCACGCCCGGGCGTCAGGCACACTGGACGGGGCGCGACCGGCGGGTTCGCCGTGGTTCGCGCCGAGTGAGGATTGGGCCCGTCCGACGAGGCCCGAACGCTTCGAGGAGGAACGCGTGGCGAAGGCCCGGCGCACCGAGCGCACCGACCCGTCCTGGCCGGACCTGCCCAACGGCGAGCACCCGGTCACCGAGCTGGCCAGCCCGCTCCAGGGCGCGCTGTCCCCGTTCGGGGAGGTCACCTTCCCGTTGCCCAGCGACAAGCTGCCCTACCGGCACCCGGTCACCAAGATCAACCGCTGAATCCGCTTCGCGGAAGAACTCTTCCGTTCCGTATCGGGAACCGCGGAGTCGGGTTCGATCCACCCGAGGTCGGGGACTAGGCTCTTCCCACGCCTGAGCAGCAAGGACGCGTAGGAGGGTGCGATGCCGGTCCCCGGCCCCGGGTACTCCATCACCATTCGACTGGAGGCGGCCCCGTCCGCGAGCGCGGCGGGTGAGCTGGCCAGCGCGGTGGGGCGGGTGGGCGGCGTCCTCACCGCCTTCGACGTCGTCGAGTCGCACAGCGACCGCATCGTGGTCGACATCACCTGCAACGCCCTGTCGGCCAACCACGCCCAGGACATCCAGGACGCCCTGGTCGCCCTGCCCGGCGTCCGGGTGCGCAAGGTCTCCGACCGCACCTTCCTGATGCACCTCGGCGGCAAGATCGAGGTCAACTCCAAGGTCGCGCTCCGGAACCGGGACGACCTGTCCCGCGCCTACACACCCGGCGTGGCGCGCGTCTGCCAGGCCATCGCGGCCAACCCCGAGGACGCCCGCCGCCTCACCATCAAGCGCAACACCGTGGCCGTGGTCACCGACGGCTCCGCCGTCCTCGGCCTGGGCAACATCGGCCCGGCCGCCGCCCTGCCCGTGATGGAGGGCAAGGCCGCGCTGTTCAAGAAGTTCGCCGGCGTCGACGCGTGGCCGGTGGTCCTGGACACCCAGGACACCGAGGAGATCATCCGCGCCGTGGAGCTGATCGCCCCCGGCTACGGCGGCATCAACCTCGAGGACATCGCGGCGCCCCGCTGCTTCGAGATCGAGGCCCGGCTCCGGGAGAAGCTCGACATCCCGGTCTTCCACGACGACCAGCACGGCACCGCGATCGTCGTGGTCGCCGCCCTCCGCAACGCCCTGCGCGTGGTCGGCAAGGACATCGCCGACTGCCGCATCGTCGTCTGCGGCGTCGGCGCGGCCGGCTCGGCCATCATCCGGCTGCTGCTCAAGCAGCAGCCGGGCGACGTGGTCGCGGTCGACATCGGCGGCGTCGTGCACGGCGGGCGGGACGACCTCGACCCCAACCGCCAGTGGATCGCCGCCAACACCAACAAGCAGGGCCTGACCGGCGACCTGCACAAGGCGCTCGTCGGCGCGGACGTCTTCATCGGTGTCTCGGCCCCGAACCTCTTCGGAGCCGACCAGGTCGCCACCATGGCCGAGCGGTCGATCGTGTTCGCGCTGGCCAACCCGGACCCGGAGATCGACCCGCTCGAGGCGCAGAAGCACGCCGCGGTCGTCGCCACCGGGCGCAGCGACTACCCGAACCAGATCAACAACGTCCTGGCCTTCCCCGGCGTCTTCCGCGGCCTGCTCGACGCGCACGCCCACCGGATCACCGACGACATGCTCGTCGCCGCCGCGAACGCCATCGCCGACGTCGTCGACACCGAGAAGCTCAACGCCTCGTTCATCGTGCCCAGCGTCTTCGACCCGCACGTGGCCAGCGCGGTCGCGGAGGCGGTCCGCGCCGCGGCGGTCCGCGAGGCCTGACCCCCGCCGAGAACGCCGAGAACGCTGAGAACGCCCACCCCTCGGTGGGCGTTCTCACACGGCCATAAAGATGCATCGCCGAGTCAGCTTTTCGTAGGCTCCGGCTGTGCACCTGGCCCGCTTCACCGATCTGGCGCTCCGCGCGGTCGTCCTGCTCGGCGCACGAAGCGAAGGCCCCCGCCTCACCGTCGACGACGTCGCCCAGGCGGTGCACGCCCCCCGCCACCACGTCGCCAAGGCCGTGCACCGCTTGGGGCAACTCGGCGTCCTGGAGACCGTGCGCGGCCGCGCCGGCGGACTCGAACTGGCGGCCGGCGCGGGCGCCACCACGGTCGGCTGGCTGGTCCGCGAACTCGAAGGCACGGGCGAACTGGTCGACTGCGACCAGCCACCCTGCCCGTTCCGCGGCGACTGCCGCCTCCGCCGCGCCCTCCGCGCCGCCCAGAACGCGTTCCTCGCCGCACTCGACGCGGTCACGATCTCCGACCTCATCGCCGGCACGAGCGTCCCGCTCCAGCTCGCCCCACCACCACCGCGATGAGCGCCCGCCCCGCGAGAACCCACCCCGCCACCCGGCCCCGCTCTTCGCGCCGGCGGCCAACCACACCACCCGCGCGCCCCGCCCCGCCGATCAACCGCCCCCGAACCACCGCCGGCGCCGACCCCGCCCAAAGTCCACTGAGGACACGGCCCCGCCGCCCCCCTTCTCCTGTCCCGCAGCACCCCGTCACCCTTTCCCTCCCTCCCCCCGGGGGGCTCCCCCCTCCCCCTCCCCCCACCCCCGCCCCGCCCCGCCCCGCCCCCGGAACTGTGCTTGTGGTGTCGCATGTGCTGATGCGAACACCAGTTGATCGACAACGTTGAGATGTGAGGAGTTCCGTTGCTGTCCGAGGAGTCCGCCCGCGTCGTGCGGGCCACGGCCGACGTCGTCGCGGCGCACGGTGAGGAGATCACCGCGCGGTTCTACGAGCGCATGTTCGCCGCGCACCCCGAGCTGCTCGACCTGTTCAACCGGGGGAGCCAGGCCAACGGCGAGCAGCGGCAGGCACTGGCCGGCGCGGTCGTGGCCTTCGCCGGGCACATCGCCGGGCTGCGGCCGCTGCCGCTCGGCGCCCTGCTGTCCCGGATCGCCCACAAGCACGCCTCCGTCGGCATCGCCCCCAACCAGTACGTCGTCGTCGGCCGGCACCTGATGGCCGCCGTCGCCGAGGTGCTCGGCGACGCCGTCACCCCCGAGGTCGCCGCCGCGTGGGACGAGGTGTACTGGGCGTTCGCCTGCATGCTGGTCGCCGAGGAGGCCCGGCTGTACGAGCGTGCCGGCAGTGGCTTCGAACGCCCCTTCCACCCGCACCGCGTGGTGCGCCGCCAGGCGGAGACGGCCGACGTCGAGTCGTTCTGGCTGGAGCCCGAGGACGGGCGGCCGATCCAGCACCGGACGGGCCAGTACGTGAGCGTCGCCGTGCGGTTGCCGGACAACAGCCGTCAGATCCGGCAGTACACGGTCAGCTCCGCGCCCGGCCGTGGTCCGCTGCGGATCACGGTCAAGCGGCACCGCGAGGACGGCCAGCGCCCGGCGGGGCTCGTCTCGACCCACCTGCACGACCACGTGCGCGTCGGGGACCGACTCCTGGTCTCACCTCCCTTCGGTGACGTCGTCCTGCCCCAGGACGACAGCCCGCTCCTGCTGGTCACGGCCGGCATCGGGATCACGCCCGCCGCGGCCGTCCTCGACGAGCTGGCCACCCACGGCAGTGCCCGCGAGATCGTCGTGGCCCACGCCGACCGGTCCCCGGCCAGCCACCCGCTCGCGGCCGAACTGCTCGCCACCGCGACCGGGCTCTCCCGGCACACCGTCCAGCTCTGGTACGAGTCGGACGCCGACTCGGCCGCGGCGCCCGCCGGCGTCGAGGTCCGCTCCGGCCTCCTCGACCCCGCCGCGCTCCGCCTGCCGGCGGGGGCGCGGGTGCTGCTCTGCGGCCCGCTGCCCTTCATGCGGCACGTCCGCCGCGGCCTGCTCGACCGGGGCGTGCCGGCCGAGCGCATCCACTACGAGGTGTTCGGCTCGGACGCCTGGCTGCCCCGGTCCACCCCGGCCGCTCCGGCCGCTCCGGCCGCCCCGGTCGGGTGATGGCCGTCCCGCCAGCCCTCTAGCATCGCGGCATGGGTGAAGGGCTGACCCACGTCGACGCGGGTGGCGCGGCGCGGATGGTGGACGTGACCGGTAAGGAGCCGACCGCCAGGACGGCCGTGGCCACCGGGGTGCTCAGGACCACCGCCGAGGTGGTCGAGCTGCTCCGGCGGGACGGCCTGCCCAAGGGCGACGCCCTGGCCACGGCGCGCGTCGCCGGGATCATGGCCGCCAAGCGCACCCCCGACCTGGTGCCCCTGTGCCACCCCATCGCCCTGTCCGGGGTGACCGTCGACCTCGCCGCCGAGGGCGCGGAGGTGCGGATCACCGCGACCGTGCGGACCACCGACCGCACCGGGGTGGAGATGGAGGCGCTCACCGCGGTGGCGGTGGCCGGGCTGACCCTGCACGACATGGTGAAGGCCGTCGACCCGGCGGCCGTGCTCGACGCGGTGCGCGTCGAGCGCAAGGACGGCGGGAAGGCGGGCACGTGGACCAGACCGCAGGACAGGTGACCCGGGAGCGCGTCGCCCGCGTCGTGGTCGCCTCCAACCGGGCCAGCGCGGGTGTCTACCCGGACCGCACGGGACCGGTCATCGTCGACTGGCTGCGCGCGCGGGGGTACCGCGTGGACGAGCCGGTCGTGACGCCCGACGGCGAGCCGGTGGGGGCGGCCCTCAGGGCGGCCGTCGCCGAGGGCGTGGACGTGGTCATCACGACCGGCGGTACCGGGATCACCCCGACCGACCGCACGCCCGAGGTGACCAGGGCGCTCCTCGACTACGAGGTGCCCGGCCTCGCCGACGCCGTCCGCGCCGCCGGGTTGCCCCGGGTGCCCACCGCGGTGCTCTCCCGAGGGGTCGCGGGCGTGGCCGGGCGGACCCTCGTCGTCAACCTGCCCGGCTCCACCGGCGGGGTGAAGGACGGGCTCGCGGTCCTGGCGGACGTGCTGGACCACGCCGTCGACCAGCTCCACGGCGGTGACCACGGGCGGACCGCGCCTGCGGCCGCGCCGCCGGCCCACGAGCCCGCCACCGTGCTGCGCGCGGAGGTCGTCGACGCCCCCCTGGACGTGGACGAGCACGCCCGGCTCGTGGCCGACCGGGCGGCCGGGGCGGTCGTCACCTTCGGCGGGGTCGTCCGGGACCACGACCACGGTCGGGGCGTGCGCGAGCTGGAGTACACGGGCCACCCCAGCGCGTCCGGGATCGTCGCGGAGGTCGCGGCCGACGTCGCGGCCCGGCACCCCGGGCTGCGGGCGGCCGCGGTCAGCCACCGG
The DNA here is from genome assembly GCF_024171885.1 of Streptoalloteichus tenebrarius. Classification (GTDB taxonomy): domain Bacteria; phylum Actinomycetota; class Actinomycetes; order Mycobacteriales; family Pseudonocardiaceae; genus Streptoalloteichus; species Streptoalloteichus tenebrarius. The sequence continues at coordinate 59,232 of NZ_JAMTCP010000017.1, forward strand.
ATCGGGGTGCTGGCGATCGGCGACGTCGCCCTGGCCGTGGCCGTGGCGGCGGAGCACCGCGCGGAGGCGTTCCGCGCCTGCGCGGAGCTGGTCGACGAGGTGAAGGCTCGGCTGCCGGTCTGGAAGCGGCAGGTCTTCGACGACGGCACGGAGGAATGGGTCAACTGCCCCTGAGACGCGCGGCGGCGCGAGCGGGGACCTGAGGGTGTCGCGGCTGGGCGAGAAGGAGAACGTCATGCCGGCGACGGTAGGGACGCCATCCGACAGCACGGGCGTTGATGGCGTGTCGTGGCGCGTGTCCAGCGAATCCGACGTCTCGCGCAGCGTTGCCGGACGCATCAGGTGCGCTTTTTCGGGTGAACCGGGCTGAATCAGGACAGGCCGGATGTCGCCGGCCCTGGCCCCGTCACCGGTCCCGCCGGCGTGCTGAGGACATGCTGAGGGCATGCCGAGGACATGCCGAGGACATGCCGAGGCCCTGGTCGGGTCCGGGGGACGACCCGACCAGGGCCTTGCTCGGCTGTCCACCCCTGAGGTCAGGGGAGAGGGACTCAGCGCACGTCGAGCTGCTGACCCGGGAAGATGAGGTTCGGGTCGGGCACGACGTCCTTGTTGCGCTCGTGGAGGGCCTGCCAGCCGCCCTGCACACCCAGCTTCTGGGCGATGCCGGACAGCGTGTCACCGGCGACCACGGTGTAGTCGGCGCCGTTCTTCTGCACCGGCGCGGCCGGCGCGGCGGGCTTGGGGGCCGCCTTCTGCGGCGTGGCCGGCTTCTGCACGGCCTTCTGGGGCGCCGCCGGCTTCTGCACGGGCTTCTGCGGCGCCGCCTTCTGCGGCTGGGCCTTCGGCGCGGCGGCGGCCTGGCCACCGCGCAGGCCCAGCTTGCTGGAGCAGGCCGGCCACGCGCCCCAGCCCTGGCCCTGGAGGACCCGCTCGGCGACGGCGATCTGCTGGTCCCTGGTGGCCTGGTGGGCGTTCGGCGCGTACTGGCCGCCGCCGTAGGCCTTCCAGGTGCTCGGGGTGAACTGGAGGCCGCCGGAGAAGCCGTTACCGGTGTTGATGTTCCAGTTGCCACCGGCCTCGCACTGCGCCAGGGCGTCCCAGGTGGACTCCGGCGCGGCGTTGGCGGTGCCGGCCATCGCGACCGGGGCGCCGATCACGACGCCGGCCAGGGCCAGACGCGCGATGTGCTTGCCAGCGGCCGACGGCTTGCGGTGCTTGCCTCGATAGGAAGCCATGTCCCTCTCTCCGTACCGCACCTGCGAGGTGAGCTGTCGGGTTCGGGCTGGAGGGCAGCCCGGCCGGCTGGTGCCGGCTTCACCCCAAGGACGCTGGCTCGCGCCCGTCAGGTGGTTCCCCCGCCCCTGTCCGGTTGTTGTTTCGCTCGGGGTTCGGAGCCCGCTGGACAGGGTTCGGTGCACGGGCTCCAGCTCCTTGCTCGGTCGGTCGGGGCCGACCGGAAAGCGACGCTAAGTGACCGAGAGCGGTTTTGCGAACCCCCTGAGCCGTGACGCTCGTCACAGTAACGATCCGGCGTCTGGAAACGATCATCGCTGTTTTCGCAGGTCAGAGGGCCGTTACCGGCCCGTATCCAAGCTGAGATCGATCACGGAGAGTGAGATGGACGTCCTCGTGACTACGACGTCCGACGACGCGCCGAGTACGCACAGTGCTGGTGAGCGTGATCACAGGAAGTGTGTGGAAGATCCCTCTTTGGGGGAATTGTCCGAATAACGCACATCCCAGGGTGGAGGACCGGGCGCGCCGGGCGGCCCGTTCCGGCCCGCTTCCGATCCTGGGGCGGGTCGGCCGCCGGTCGGCCCCGGCTCGTTCCAAGATCACCTGAACGGCCGGGTGACCGCCGGCGGCGAGGTCCGTCCCGGGGAGTGACACCGTCTAACGCGATCCGACCAGGGCGTTGGGCCGAACGGACGTCGCGCCGGGCGTCGCGAGGAACGCGGCCAGGCCGTCGAGGTCATCACTACCCAGATGGTCGACGCCGGCGGCGCGCAGCTCGCGCCACACCGCTTCCCGGTCCGCGCCGGGAGCGTCCGGCGTCGCCCAGAACCGCACGCGCCTGCCCTCCGCGTGGGCCTTCCTGACGTGCTCGCGCAGCGCCGCCCGCTCGCCCTCCGGCATGGGGCCCTGACCGCGCCAGCCGAACAGGGTCGTCCAGTCCGCGCTGACCAGGGGGACGAGCGTGGCCGGGACGCCGGAGCCGAGGTCCCCCGGGCGGCCGTCGAGGAAGGCGAACCGGTCGGCCTGGCCGGCGACCGCGTCCCGGGGCTGGCGGCCGCTGAGCACGATCGTCACCGGACCGCGCCGCACCTCGCCGTTGACGTACCGGGTGAACAGGCCGGCGTAACGCGGGTCGCGCACCGCGGCGTCCAGCCACCGATAACCGTCGTTCTCGTTGAACTTGATGTCGACCAGGAGCTGGAACTCGCCGTCCCACCCGGGCAGCACCCGGCCCCCGTTGGCGGCCACGCGCTGGCGCAGCGGCTCCAGGTACAGGGACTGGAGCGTGCGCTCCGGGCGCACGTCCCAGGGGTAGTGCCCGACGTAGAGGTGGCCGAAGGCGGGGTAGATGTCCGCCTCGACGCTGGTGAACCCGCGGTCGAGGGCGTCGAGTAGCGGACGGGCGTGCTGGTAGTCGTTGTGCGCGTGCGCGTTCGGGAGGACCGGCGTCGCCGCCTGGGCCGTCGCGGGCCCGACCAACACCATCGCCGACACCAGGGCGAGTAGGACGCCGAAGAGCGACTTCCGGTCGACCACGACTCACCTCCAGTGATCAAGAGCGCGATGAGGGGCCACACGTTAGCGGCACCCTGTCAGCGAGTGATCACCGGGGGTGAGCAGGGAGGGCGATGCGTCCGAATGGATGACCGCGAGCGGCCGAACGCGTCCGGCGCGCTGTTCTGGACGCCGCGTGGCAGGGCCGGCGGCGAGGAGGGCACAGAAGAGAAGGAGGAAGCCAGGAGAAGAGGCAGGAGGAGAGAGCAGAGAGACAGGAGAAGAGACAGAAGAAGAGAAGGAGGAGACGGCAGGCGGGAAGAAGAGGAAAGAGGAGAGGAAGGGCCTCAGCCGCCGGCGAAGGGCGGCAGCACGTCGAGTTCCCCGCCGTCGGGGACGATGGCCTCCCGGTCACGGACGGCCGTGCCGTTCACCAGGAAGCTGCACGCCGCGAGCACCCGCGAGAGCTTCTCTCCCCGTCGGCGCTCCAGCTCGGCGAGCACCTGGGCCACCGTGCTGCCGGCGGGCAGCTCCAGGACCTCCTCCGGTGTTCCCGCGGCGGCGCGGGCGCCCGCGAAGTAGCGGACGGTTACCCGGGTCGACGTCGCCTGCTCCGCCAACTCTCAACCCCCGATCGCGCTCATCGGCCGTTGCGGTTGGGTGAAGTCCGAGTCGGAGATGCCGTGGCCCGCGGCCTTGCCCCACATCGCGCCCCGCCACAGCTCGGCCAGCTCCTCGTCGGAGGCGCCGGAGCGCAGGGCGCCGCGCAGGTCGGTCTCGGTGCGGGCGAACAGGCAGGTGCGGAGCTGCCCGTCGGCGGTCAGCCTGGTGCGGTCGCAGGTCGCGCAGAACGGGCGGGTGACCGAGGCGATCACGCCCACCACGCCGGGGCCGCCGTCGACCAGCCACCGCTCGGCCGGCGCCGAGCCCCGTTCCGCGGGGTCGGGCGTGAGCCGGTGGGTGCGGCGCAGGGCGGCGAGGATCTCCTCGGCCGTGATCATCGACCGGCGGTCCCACGCGTGTTGGGGATCCAGCGGCATCTGCTCGATGAAGCGGAGCTGGTAGCCGTGGTCCAGGCAGTAGTCCAGCAGGGCTCCCGCCTCGTCGTCGTTGACCCCGCGCAGCAGGACCGCGTTGACCTTCACGGGCGACAGCCCGGCCGCCCTCGCCGCCGCGAGCCCGGCGAGCACGTCGGCCAGCCGGTCCCGGCGGGAGATCGCCCTGAACCGCTCGGGCCGGAGCGTGTCCAGCGAGACGTTGATCCGGTCCAGGCCGGCCGCCACCAGGTCGTCGACCCGGCGGGCCAGCCCGATGCCGTTGGTCGTCAGCGAGACCGACGGCCGCGGCCGCAGCCCGGTGGTCGCGGCCACGATCTGGGTGAGGTCCCGTCGGAGCAGCGGCTCGCCTCCGGTGAACCGCACCTCGGTGATCCCCAGGCGCTCCACGGCGACGCGGATCAGCCGGCTCAGCTCGCCCGCGGTGAGCAGCGCGGAGGTCGGCAGCCAGTCCAGCCCCTCGGCGGGCATGCAGTAGGTGCACCGCAGGTTGCACCGGTCGGTCAGGGAGACCCTCAGGTCGGTGGCCACCCGGCCGAACCGGTCCACCAGCGCGGGGGTGTCCGGACGTGCTCCCGGCCCCGTCGCGCGGCTGGCGCTGCGCAGGGCCGGCCACCCGAGGTGCACCGCGGTCACACAGTCGAGGGTAGTCCCGAGGGGGCGGTGCTCCGCGCGTCCGAAGGTCACGAACCGGGTGTCGTCGCGGTGGGGTGTGTCACCCGGACGGCGGGACCGGAGGGCCTTCTCGGCGGGCGCGGCCCGGTCCCCGCCGCGGCTACCCTCTCCTCGCACGGCGAGTGGCTCGGCCACTGAGCCTCTTGATGGACGAGAAGACAGGGGTGTGCGCGGTGGGCGAGGCGGCGGGCGGAGCGGACGCGGCGCGGCGCGTGTCGGAGCTCGGGCGGTCGCTCGGCGCGGCGACCGTCATGTTCCACTCGCAGGTCGCCGAGCGGTTGGGCGTGTCGCCGTCCGACCACAAGTGCCTCGACCTCGCGCTCCAGGCGCGCACCCCGATCACCGCCGGCCGGCTGGCCGAGCTGTCCGGCCTGTCCACCGGCGCCGTGACCGGGGTCATCGACCGGTTGGAACGGGCGGGGTACGTGCGGCGCGTCCGCGACCCCCGGGACCGGCGCAAGGTCCTCGTGGAGACGACCGGGGCGCACGAGCGCATCGCCGCCGGGCTGTTCGACGGCCTGCGTCGCGGTGTGGAGGAGATCGTGGCGCTCTACGACGAGTCGCAGCTCGCCGCCGTGGAGGGTTTCCTGGAGGCGATGACCGAGGTGCTGCGGCGCGAGACCGCCCGGCTGGGTGAGTTGCCGCCGGCGATCCGGCGCTGAGCGCCGAAGCCGACGACGACGCGGAGCCCATCCGCAAGTACGGAGTTCCTGGGCGTCTCCCTTCCGCGTTCACGGACCTACACTGCCGGTCATGCCGCAGTATCGGATCGCCGAGGCAGCCGGGCTGCTCGGGGTCAGTGACGACACCGTGCGCCGCTGGGTGGACGGCGGTCAGCTCACCGCCCACCGCGACGACGCCGGCCGGATGGTCCTCGACGGCGCCGAGCTGGCCGCCTTCGCCAGGGCGCAGGCCAGGACGACGCCCGACCCCTCCGGCGTGGGCCGCTCGGCGCGGAACCGGTTCGTCGGCCTGGTCACCGACGTCGTGACCGACCGGGTGATGGCGCAGGTCGAACTCCAGTGCGGTCCGCACAGGGTGGTGTCCCTGATGAGCACGGAGGCGGTGCGGGAACTCGACCTCCGGCCCGGCGTGCTCGCGGTGGCGGTGGTCAAGTCCACGCAGGTCGTGGTCGAGACGCCCGGAGGGATGTCGTGAGGGCGCGGGCGCCGCTCGGCCTGGCCGTCGCGCTCGTGCTGGCCCTCGCGGCCTGCGGGTCGGGCGGGGGGAACCCCGCGCCCCGGCGGACGGTCACCGTCCTGGCCGCCGCGTCGCTGACCGAGGTGTTCGGGCGGCTGGAGCAGCGGTTCGAGGCCGAACACCCCGGGGTCGACGTCAAGATCAGCTACGGGGGGTCCTCCGACCTCGCCCAACAGATCGTCAACGGGGCGCCGGCCGACGTGTTCGCCGCCGCCAACACCTCGACCATGGACACCGTCGCCAGGGCGGGCCTGGCCGGGCAGCCGCGGGTCTTCGCCACGAACGAGTTGCGGATCGCGGTGCCGGCCGACAACCCGAAGAACATCGGCTCCCTGGCCGACCTGGCGAAGGACGGGGTCGTCCTCGTCGTGTGCGCGCCCCAGGTGCCCTGCGGCGCCGCCACCCAGAAGGTGGCGACGGCCGCCGGCGTGCGGCTGCGGCCCGCCAGCGAGGAGCCCGACGTCAAGTCGGTGCTCGGCAAGGTGGTGGCCGGGGAGGCCGACGCGGGGCTGGTCTACGTCACCGACGTGCACGCGCGGGGCGACAGGGTGCGGGGCGTCGCCTTCCCCGAGGCGGCCGGCGCCCGCAACGACTACCCGATCACGGTGCCCTCGGGGGCGCCCGAGGCCGAGCTCGGCCGCCAGTTCGTCGAGCTGGTGCGCGGGCAGGTCGGCAGGGAGGCGTTGACGGCGGCCGGGTTCCAGGTGCCGTGACCATGGCTGCCGCGCCGTCGTCACCGGGACCACTCCGCCCCGACAGGCCGTCCGTCCCGTTCGGCAGGGGCGGGGCGGACCGCCATCGGACGCGCGCCGCGCTGCCGTGGCCGCTCTGGGGTCCCGCCCTCGCCGGGCTGGGCCTGCTGGTCCTGCCCGTGCTCGGCCTGGTGGCGCGCGCCGACTGGGTCCGGCTGCCCGAGCTGGTCACGAGCGACGCCGCGCTCACCGCGCTGGGGCTGTCCCTGCGCACCGCGGCCGCCTCGACCGCGCTCTGCCTGCTCCTGGGTGGCCCGCTGGCCGTGGTGCTCGCCAGGGGCCGACCGCCCGGCCTGCGCGTGCTGCGCTCGCTGGTGTTGCTGCCCCTGGTGCTGCCGCCCGTCGTCGGCGGGCTCGCGCTCCTCTACCTGTTGGGGCGGACGGGACTGGTCGGGCGCTACCTCGACCTCTACCTGGGTGTCCGCGTCCCCTTCACCACGACCGCCGTGGTGCTGGCCCAGACGTTCGTCGCGATGCCGTTCCTCGTCGTGAGCCTGGAGGGCGCGCTGCGCACCGCCGGGGACCGCTACGAAACCGTCGCCGCCACGCTCGGCGCCCGCCCGTGGACGGTGTTCTGGCGCGTCACGGTGCCGCTGCTGCTGCCGGGTCTCGGCTCCGCCGTCGTGCTCGCCTTCGCCCGCGCGCTCGGCGAGTTCGGCGCGACCATCGCCTTCGCCGGGAGCCTGGCCGGCCAGACCCGCACGCTGCCGCTGGAGATCTACCTCCAACGGGAGTCCGATGTGGACGGAGCAGTGGCCCTGTCGCTGTTGCTCGTCGCGGTCGCCGCGGTCGTCGTCGTGCTGGCGCGGCCCCGTGCCGTGGAGGGAGCGCGATGACCCCGCGCTCGTCCGCGCTGGACGTCGACGTCGAGCTGGGCCGGCCCGGGTTCGCGTTGTCCGTGGCGTTGCGCGTGGAGCCGGGGGAGGTGCTGGCGGTGCTGGGGCCGAACGGCTCGGGCAAGTCCACGCTCCTCGGCGTGCTGGCCGGGCTGCTGCGGCCCGACCGGGGGCGCGTCGTCCTGGGTGGACGGACCCTCACCGACGCCGGCCGCGGCGCGCACGTGCCCCCGCACCGGCGCGGCGTCGGCCTGCTCGCCCAACAGCCCCTGCTCTTCCCGCACCTCACGGCGGAGGCCAACGTCGCGTTCGGCCCCAGGGCGCGGGGAGTGCCCCGACGGGCCGCGCGGGAGATCGCCCGGCGCTGGCTGTCCGAGGTGGACGTCCTGGAGCTGGCCGACCGCCGCCCCGCCGAGCTGTCCGGCGGTCAGGCCCAACGGGTCGCGGTCGCCCGCGCGCTCGCCGCCGAGCCCGACCTGGTGTTGCTGGACGAGCCGTTCGCCGCGCTCGACGTCGACGCCGCCCCCGCCCTGCGCGCCGTGTTGGGTCGGGTCCTGCGGGCGGGCGGGCGCACCGCCCTGGTCGTCACCCACGACCCGCTCGACGCCCTGGTGCTGTCCGACCGGCTGGTGGTGCTCGACGCCGGCGTCGTGGTGGAGGCGGGGCCGACGCGCCAGGTCCTCGCCCGGCCGCGCACCGCCTTCACGGCGCGGATCGCCGGGCTGGAGCTGGTCGCCGGGGTCGCCGCGCCGACCGGCCTGCGCGCCCCCGACGGCGCGGTGCTGGCCGGCCACCGGGAACCCGGCCTGGTGGACGGCGTCCCCGCCGTGGCGGTCTTCCCGCCGCGCGCCGTCGCCGTGCACCGGGAACGCCCGAACGGGAGTCCCCGCAACGTGTTCCCGGTGGTCCTGGCCGGGCTGGAGCCCCGCGCCGACGTCGTGCGGCTGCGGGCCGCCGCCGCCCCGGGCGGACCGGGCTGGGCCGAGGGCCTGTCCGCGGACGTCACCCCGGCCGCGGTGGCCGACCTCGGCCTGGAGCCGGGTCTGCCGGTGTGGTTCGCGGTGAAGGCGACGGAGGTCACGCTCTGTCCCGCTCCCGGCGAAACCGTGTCGGCGCGGTGACCCCGATGCGATGATGACGGGGTGACGCGAGCGGAGGACACCAGCGCCGAGTCCCGGTCCGGCTCGACCTCGAAGTCGGCCACCTGGAACTACCTGATGGACATGGACGGGGTGCTGGTGCACGAGGAACACCTCGTGCCCGGCGCCGACGAGTTCCTCGCCGAGCTGCGCTCCCACGGCGTCCCGTTCCTGGTCCTGACCAACAACTCGATCTACACGCCGAGGGACCTGAGGGCCAGGCTCCACCGCACCGGACTCGACGTGCCCGAGTCGGCCATCTGGACCTCGGCGCTGGCCACCGCCCGGTTCCTCGACACCCAGCGCCCCGGCGGCAGCGCCTACGTCATCGGCGAGGCCGGGCTCACCACCGCGCTGCACTCCATCGGCTACGTGCTCACCGACCGCGACCCCGACTACGTCGTGCTCGGCGAGACCCGCACCTACAGCTTCGAGGCGATCACCAAGGCGATCCGCCTCGTCGAGTCAGGGGCCCGGTTCATCGCCACCAACCCCGACGAGACCGGGCCGAGCCGCGAGGGCGTGCTCCCGGCGACGGGCTCGGTCGCGGCGCTGATCGAACGGGCCACCGGCCGCGCCCCCTACTTCGTCGGCAAGCCCAACCCGCTGATGATGCGGTCGGCGCTGCGCGCGCTGGGCGCCCACTCCGAGAACACGCTGATGATCGGCGACCGGATGGACACCGACGTCCGCACCGGGCTGGAGGCCGGACTCCAGACGATCCTCGTGCTCTCCGGGATCTCCGCGGCCGACACGGCCGAGCGGTTCCCGTACCGGCCGACCAAGGTCATCGGATCGGTGGCCGACCTGATCGGCAGGGTCACCGACCCGTTCGGCGACTGAGCGGGGGAGGGTGGCCGCCCGGCCCGGCGGCCACCCTCCCCAAAGCGGGGCCCAGCCGAAACGGGTTCAGCGGCGGGGCGCGAACGCCGTGCGGTCGTCGACGTCCACGATCGCCTTGCCCAGCGGCGTCAGCGAGACCGGGACCAGCTTGAGGTTCCCGACTCCCAGGGGGATGCCGACGACCGTCAGGCACTGCGCGATCCCGGTGACGACGTGCCCGAGCGCCAGCCACCAGCCGGCGACCAGGATCCACACGACGTTGCCGACGGCCGAGCCCGCGCCGGCCCCCGGGCGGTCCACGATGGTCCGCCCGAACGGCCAGAGCGTGTAGGCGGCCATCCGGAACGAGGCGATCCCGAACGGGATCGTCACGACCAGCACGCAGCACAGCACCCCGGCCAGGGCGTAGCCCAGCGCCATGAGCAGGCCGCCGAACACCAACCAGATGACGTTGAGCAGGAGCCGCACCGGGTCGATTGTGCCCGGGACCCGCCTCACTCGGGTTCGGCCGAGTCGGCGGCGCGGGCCGTGGCCTCGGCCCACCGGGGCGCCGCCTGGGACCGGGCCATCCCGCCCTGCTGGGGGAGGACCTCCAGCTCGCGGGCGGTCAGCGCCCCGGTCAGGTCGTCGGCGAGGCGCTCCGCGTTGTCCCTGATCAGTTCGGCCCTGCGGGACAACGACCCGTGCCACGAGCGTTGCGCCGCCGCCAGCCGGTCCAGCAGGTCGGCCTTGAGTCGCAGCCACTCCACGTGTTCCCAGCAGGCCCGGGGTCGGGCGGCGGACGTGTGGCGCATCGCGTCGTCGATCGCGGTCGCGATCCGTTCCAGGTCGCGATCAGTGATCATCGGACCCCCTCCGGGTGGGTGCGGACGCCGGTGAGGGGACGCCGCCCGGCCGGCGGTCGGCGCGCGGTGGCGGGCCGGCTCACGGCGGCCCGGTCCCTGGCCTGTTGTCCCATGCTCGTCATGCTCCACGGCGTCCTGGCTGGCGGGCGACCCCCTCATGCGACCGGTCCGGCGTTGCCGCCGGTGGTGTCATGGGGACGGGTCGGGCGCGTCGGTTGGGCGACGGCGCCCGTGACTACGTGACGCGTCAACTGTCCTTCCGTGACGCCGGATGGCGCAATCTTCACCCATTCGTGGATCAACCACGGAGCGTCAACACGATGAGCGCCAGGTTCAGGGCGATCACCGCGACCGCGACCGCCCACGCGACCACCGTGGTGCCCCGCCGGTTGACCGCGTCGCCCATCACCGACCGGCTCCCGGTCAGCAGCACCAGCGGGACCAACGCGAACGGGATGCCGAAGGACAGCACCACCTGGGACAGCACCAGCGCCCACGTGGGGTCGATCCCGGCCGCGAGGACGATCAGGGCCGGCGCCAGCGTCACCAGCCGCCGCGCCAGCAGCGGGACCCGGCGGCGCAGCAGGCCGCCCATCACCACCGCGCCGGCGTAGCAGCCCACGGCGGTGGAGGCGAACCCCGAGGCCAACAGGCCCACCGCGAACAGGGCCGCGACCGCCGCGCCGAGGGAGGAGCCCAGTGCGGCGTGGACCCCGTCGAGGGACTCGACGTCGGCCGCGCCGGGCAGGGCGCTCGCGGCCAGCAGCAGCATCGCCAGGTTCACCGCGCCGGCCAGGAGCATCGCGGCGGCCACGTCCGTGCGGGTGGCCCTGAGCAGGGTCCGCCGGGCGGGACCGGGCTCAGGGCGGCCGTGCCGGTCCCTGGCCAGGGCGCTGTGCAGGTAGACGGCGTGCGGCATCACGGTCGCGCCGAGCATGCCGGCCGCCAGCAGGACGCTCTCCGCGCCGTCGAACCGGGGCAGCAGGCCGGCCACCGCCCCGCCGGGGGAGGGCGGCGACACCAGCAGTCCGGCGGCGAAGCCGATCGTGATCACCACGAGCATGCCGGTGACCACGCGTTCGAAGGGCTGCTGCCCGCCGCGGTCCCGCACCACGAGCAACGCGGTCGACACCACGCCCGTGATCACGCCGCCCAGCAGCAGCGGGAGGTCGAACAGCAGCCGGAGCGCGACCGCCCCGCCGAGCACCTCCGCCAGGTCCGTCGCCATCGCGACCAGCTCGGCCTGCGCCCAGTAGGCCAGGCGCGCGGGCCGGGGCAGGTGGTCGCGCACCGCCTCCGGCAGCGAGCGACCGGTGACCAGCCCGAGCTTGGCCGACAGGTACTGGACCAGCCCCGCCATCACGTTGGCGCCCACCAGCACCCAGACGAGCAGGTAGCCGTAGCGGGCGCCGGCGGTGGTGTTGGTGGCCACGTTGCCGGGGTCGACGTAGGCGATGGCGGCGACGAACGCCGGGCCGAGGAGGGCGGCGCGGGAGCGGACCCGGGGCAGCGCCGTGCGCAGCGCGTCCCCCAGCGAAACCACGTGGCCCTCCCGTCCCCGCGACGCGTCACCGCGCGGGAGCGGGCGCGACCAGGTCGCCGACCACCCGCGCACGGTCCGACGTCACCCTCTTGTTGCAAACCTTATGCAACAGGGCGCGGTCGAGGGAGGGTGGGACCGACCACACCGCGCGGGCGGACCACCGGACCAGGGGATTGTGCGCGCCACCGCCCGCCAAGATCACTGACGGTAGGTGGCGCGTGACGAGGACAACTACTCAGAGGAGTCAATCGCTCCCCCGGCCGGCGTAGGGTGCGAGCGTGCCGCTGACCGTCGGTTTCGACCTGGACATGACGTTGATCGATCCGCGGCCGGGCATGGTCCGCGCGTTCGAGGTGCTCGCCGGCGAGACCGGCATCCCCCTGGACGGGGAGGCCTTCGCCGCCCACCTCGGCCCACCCCTGGAGTCGGTCTTCGCCGGCTACGGCCTGGACCAGCCGACGATCGACGCCCTCGTCGCCCGGTTCCGGGAGATCTACCCCGAGGTTGTCGTCCCGGTCACCGTCGCGCTGCCGGGCGCGGCCGAGGCGTTGGCCGCGGTGCGCGCCGCCGGCGGCAACACCGTCGTGGTCACCGGGAAGTACGCGCTGAACGCCGCGCGCCACCTCGGCGCCCTCGGCTGGGAGGTCGACCACCTCGTCGGCGGGCTGTGGTCGTCGGGGAAGGGCGCCGCGCTGCGACAGCACGGCGCCTCCGTCTACGTCGGCGACCACGTCGGGGACGTGCGCGGCGCCCAGGCCGCGGGGGCGGTGTCGGTCGGCGTGACGACCGGGCCCTGCACCGCCGAGGAGCTGGCCGGCGCCGGCGCGGACGTCGTGCTCGCCGACCTCACCGCGTTCCCCGACTGGCTCGCCGGGCACCTGGCCGGCGCCGGCGAGGACGACCTGGCGGCCGAGGCGGGCTGAGCGGTCAGCGCCGGCGCGCCCGGCGCGCGTCCCTGATCACCCCGATCACGCCGAGGGCCAGCCCGACGGGCAGACACAGCCCCGCGGTGGCGTTCAGCCACACGGGGAGTTCGGTCCGCCCGGTCGCGAACAACACGAAGATCGCGACCACGGCGAGCAGCCCGATCCCGAACAACGCCACCCCGACGGGGACCAACTTGGTAACACCAGCTCGCGCCTGCACGGAGTCCGAGCCTAGGCCGGTCGGGTGGATCTTGGTTCTCGGGCGGCCACGTCAGATGTTGCTTCGCACGACAGGTGGTGTTCTCGCTACGCTTGGGACGCGCGTCCCGGGCACGCCCGGGACGCGTTCGTCGTGCCGGGGCACGACGTGGGTAGCGGACTGAGGGAACGGTGAGAACAGTGCCGACCGGCAGGGTCAAGTGGTACGACGCGGAGAAGGGCTTCGGCTTCGTGACCCAGGACGGCGGGGAGGACGTGTACGTGCGCGCCTCCGCGTTGCCGCCCGGGGTGCCGGGGTTGAAGACCGGCCAGCGCGTCGAGTTCGGCGTCGCGGAGGGTCGGCGCGGACCGCAGGCACTGTCGGTGCGCCTGGTCGACCCGCTGCCGTCCGTGGTGGAGGCCCGGCGGCGGCCCGCCGAGGAGCTGCACGGCCTCATCGAGGACATGATCAAGCTCCTGGAGGCCAAGGTCCAGCCGGAGCTGCGGCGCGGTCGCTACCCCGACCGCAAGATGACCAAGCGGATCGCCGAGGTCGTCAGGGCGGTGGCGCGCGAGCTGGAGCCGTAGGCCACCAGGCCATCAGGCGTCGTGACGGACGCCGCACGCCGACCACGGGTCTGGCGTGCGGCGTCCGTCTCTTCACGCTTTTTGCCGTCGCCCACGGCCACCAGGCACGAGACACGAGAGCGGGCTCGTCCTCGCGTCCGCCCGCCCCGCACGGCGGTCGGACGAGGCGGACAGGTCGGACGGAGGGTGGCGCTCAGCCCCTGTCGTCCCGGTCGTCGACCGAGAGGACCCAGGTCGCCCGCGTCGGGAAGTCGATCCCGCCGTCCACGCGCTGGAACAACACCGCGCCGAACTGGTGCACCTCGACGGTCTCCAGTTGCGCGCCCTCCTCGGGCAGCCGCAGCGTGTACGCGAACTGCTTGTCGGGCGCGAAGACCTCACTGCGGCCGTCGACCCGCTCGCCACCGGGCACGCGGTAGCGGAACACCACCTGCCACGGGGTGGCGGCGACGCCGTCGTCGACCGAGATCTGCAACGGCCGGCCGGCCGGCACCCGGAGGACGGCGGCCGCGTCCGGGTCGGCGGAGCAGTTCTCCACGTTCTCGTCGCAGTGCTGGGTGGGGCGGACAGCGACCGAGTGGCCGGCGGCGTAGAAGGTCACCTCCGGCTTGGGCGGGGCCGAGCAGCCGGCCACCGCCAGGCCCGCCGCCGCCAGCACCAGGACGGCGGCACTCCTGCGGCGGGCACCTCGAACAGCGCTGACACCTTGACGACGCACGCTTCGACCCTACGTGGTGCCCTCCGCCGCGTCCGGCCCAGGTCCGCCGGCCGGGCGGCGTCCGGCGCGCCCCCTCAGGTGCGGGAGCCGGCGTCCGGGAACGGGCGGGTCGACCAGCTCCCCGGCTCGGCCGGCGGCTCGTCGGGGACCGTCTCCGGGCGCAGCGGCCGGTCGCCGCCGAGGCCGGGGACGAGCGAGGCCCCGCGCCGCGACAGCGCGGTCTGGGCCAGGCCCACCGCCAGCAGCGCGCCCACCACGGTGAACCCGATCCACCAGGTCGCGGGCAGCAGGAGGCCGAGCGCGCCGCCGAACACCCAGGTGAGCTGGAGGATCGTCTCGGACCGGCCGAAGGCGGACGCCCTGGACTGCTCCGGCATGTCGTCCTGGATCACCGCGTCCAGGCTGACCTTGGCCATGGCGCTGCCGGTGGCGCCGACCAGGCCGAGCACCGCGGCCGTGACGATGCCGGGGACCAGCGCCGCGACCGCCGTCATCGCCAGCACGCCCGACAGGCAGCCCAGGACCACCTGGTCCGGCCGGCCCACGTGCAGGCGGGCGCCCAGCCCGTTGCCGAGGAAGTTGCCGGCGCCGGCGGCCGCGCCGATGACGCCGAGCAGGACCACCTGCCGGCCGGGGGAGTGCTCGGTCTCCGCCTTGATCACGAACGCGGCGAACAGGGTGAGGAACCCGGTCAGCACCCGGATGGTCCCGTTGCCCCACAGCGCGACGACCACGTGGCGACCCATCGGCTGCCGGCGCGGCTTGTGCGGGTGCCGGCTCAGTGACGCCGGCACCTCGCCCTCGGTCACCTCGACCCACGCGGGGATGCGCAGGCACAGCCAGGTCGCGGCCACGCACAACGCGGCGGTGAACCACAGCGCGCCGGGGGAGTCCAGCAGCGCGGCGAACCCCGCCGCGACCGCGCCGAACACGCCGCCGGCGGCCAGGCCGAACGCGGTGAGCCGCGAGTTCGTCTTGACCAGCGTGATCTCCGGGGGCAGCACGCGGGGCGTCACCGCCGCCTTGAGCACGCCGAAGGACTTCGACAGCACCATGCTGCCCAGCGCCGCCGGGTAGAGCAGCCAGTCGTCGAAGTGCAGCGCCATGACCGCGGCCAGGACCACCCGCCCGGCGAAGGACGCGGCCAGCGCGATGCGCCGGCCCCGCTGCAACCGGTCGAGCGCGGGACCGACCAGCGGCGCGATCACCGCGAACGGCGCGACGGTGATCAACAGGTAGAGGGCGACCTTGCCCCGGCTCTCGGCGGTCGCGGCGGAGAAGAAGAGTGTGTTGGCCAAGGCCACGGCGATCGCGGCGTCCACCGCGTAGTTGGCCATGACGGTGTAGGTGAGCTTCGCCAGCCCCGACCGGTCCGCGCCGTCGGCGTGGGCCGCCCGGCGGAAGGCGTCCACGGCCTGCTGCGTGAGCTGGCGTCCCCGCCAGAACGCGACCCGCGTGACGGTGAGCTTCCTGGGGAGCTGGGGCGCGCCGGGGGAGGGCGCCTCGTCCCGCGCGCCGGCGCCGTCGTCCTCGCCGGCCCGCCCGGCGGACAGGCGCCGCGTGCCCTGGGGGCCGTGGAGCGAGTCGCGGGGCGGCAGCGGCGGCAGCGGCCGCCGCCGGACCGGCTCGGTCGGGGCGTGTTCGATCGGGAAGGGGCGGGTGGTGCGCCACGGCCGGGTCGGGGCCGACGAACCCCGGTAGTCCGGGTCGTCCTGCCAGGGGTACCGGCGTTCCGTCGGGGGGTCCGGCCGACGAGCGCCGTCACCGCCCGGACGGCCGCTGGGCGTGCCGTCGGGACGTTCGGCGGGCCCGGACCTGGTCACGCCTTCAATCCTGCCCCAACCGGGTCACCCGCCGCGCGGTTCCGCCGGGCGCCGGCCGGCGGCGTCCGTGTGATCCTCGGCGTGGTCCTCGTCTTGTCCTCGTCGTTCCTCCGCGGCCTTCGTGTCCTCCGTGTCCTCCGCGTCCTCCGTGTCCTCCGTGTCCTCTGAGGGCTCCGCCGTGGGGGCCGACGTGTGGCCCGCCGTGTGGCCTCGGAGGCGGTCGTCCGCCCGGCCGGCGCGTCACCGGAACGCGGCGCTCAGTCGACCGGCACGAACCGGACCCGGAACATGCTCGGCCAGTTCTTGCCCGTGACCAGGAACTGGTCGGTGCCGCGCACGGCCGCGACCCCGTTGAGCACGTCGGCGCCCGCCCGCTCGTGCGCCGGGAGCAGCCCGGACGCGTCGGCCACCCCGGTCACCCTTCCGGAGGCCGGGTCGATCCGCACGATCTCGTCGCTGCCCCACACGTTCGCCCACACGGCCCCCGCGGCGCACTCCAGCTCGTTGAGCCGGGTCTGCTCCTCCCCACCGCGCCGCACCACGACCTGGCCGGTCGGCTCGAAGGTGGTCGGGTCGCGGAAGGCCAGGCGGGCCCCGCCGTCGCTCATCACCAGCCGGGAGCCGTCGAAGCACAGCCCCCAGCCCTCGCCGGCGTAACCGACCCGCCGCACCTCGGTGAGGCTGGCCCTGTCCCACTGCACGGCCACGCCCTCACGCCACGTGAGCTGCCAGATCCGGTCACCGACGACCGTGACGCCCTCGCCGAACAACGGTGGCGGCAGCTCCGCGCGCCGGCGCACCGCGCCCGTGGCCGGGTCGACCTCCCGCAACGAGGAGGCTCCGACCCGGCCGGTGCCCTCGTAGAGGACCCCGTCGGCCAGCTCCAGGCCCTGGGTGAACGCCGACCGGTCGTGCGGGAGCGTGGCGAGCACGTCCACGCGCAGCCGCGCGGGGGCGTCCGCGCCGGCGACGCCGCCGCACGCGGTGAGCGCGAGCAACCCGGTCAGCAGGACAACGCGCCTCCGCATGGCCCCAGCCTGGCACGTCGCCGGCGCCGTCGCCGCCGAGCGCGTCCGGGTGGCGCGGCCCTCACCCGGGAGGGCGGGCGGGGTGCGGGAGCGGCCGGGGAGGTGGGGCACAATCGGGGGCGTGACGCCAACGCCCACTTCGAGCGAGACCGGCTCGCCGGGTCGAGCCACGGTTGCCGGGGACGTCGGCGGCACGGGGGCCCACCGCGATCCGGATCCCGTGCTGGCCGGTGCGGTGGAGCTCGCCCGCGCGGCCGCCAGGGAGGAGGCCGGCGCCGACGGCGTGGGCGCGCACGTCGGAGCGCAGGCCGAGGACGACCCGGCCGGCGCCGCCGTCACTCACCTGTTCGAGGCGGTGCTGCCCGGCTACGCCGGCTGGCGGTGGGCGGTCACCGTCGCGTGGGCGGGTCCCGGCACGCCGGTGACGGTGAGCGAGGTCGTGCTGCTGCCCGGCCCCGACGCGCTGGTGGCCCCCGACTGGGTGCCGTGGCAGCAGCGGGTGCGCGCCGGGGACCTCGGCGTCGGCGACCTGCTGCCCACCGCGCCGGACGACCCGAGGCTGGCCCCGGCCTACCTGGCCAGCGACGACCCGGCCGTGGAGGAGGTCGCGCGCGAGGTCGGCCTCGGCCGGCTGCGGGTGCTGTCCCGGCACGGCAGGACCCTGGCCGCCGAGCGCTGGCACCGGGGCGACTTCGGGCCGCGCAGCGAGATGGCGCGCAGCGCGCCGGCCACCTGCGGCACCTGCGCCTTCTACCTGCCCCTCGCGGGCTCCCTGCGGGCCGCGTTCGGCGCGTGCGGCAACGAGTACGCCCCGGCGGACGGCCGCGTCGTGCACGCCGAGTACGGCTGCGGCGCCCACTCCGAGGCCGAGATCGACACGTCGCCGTCGGTGCCGGTCGCCGAGGTGGTCTACGACGACGCGGTGCTCGACGTCGAGCCGCTGCCGGCGGGCGTGGCGACCCCGGCGAGCGCCGGGACCGGCCCGCGGAACGCCTGAGCCCATGACCGCCGACCCGTTCGGCACCGCCGCCCTGCGGGGCGCGGTGCTGGACGCCTGGCGCGGGTCCCCGACGCGGTTCCGGGAGGACGCCAACGCCGAGGAGGACCTGCACTTCGGCGGCTACCGGGACCGGCTGCTCGTCGAGCTGGCGCAGAACGCCGCCGACGCGGCCGCGCACGCGGGGGAGCGGGAGCGGGGGCGGGTGCGGCTCGCGGTCGTCGACGGCGAGCTGCGGGTGGCCAACACCGGAGCGCCGCTGGACGCGGCCGGGGTCGCGGCGCTGGCGTCGTTGCGGGCCTCGGCGAAGCGCGAGTCGGGCACGGTGGGCCGGTTCGGCGTGGGCTTCGCCGCCGTGCTCGCCGCCACCGACGCGCCGAGGATCGTGTCCACCGGCGGCGGGGTGGCGTTCTCGGCGGAACGCACCAGGGCCGAGGTGGCCGGCGTTCCCGAGCTGGCCGACGAGCTGGCCGGCCGGGGCGGGGCCGTTCCCGTGCTGCGGCTCGTGTGGCCGGTGGAGCCGGGGGAGCCCCCGCCGCCCGAGGGGTTCACGACCGAGGTGCGGCTGCCGTTGCGCCAGGACGTCGACGCGGACGCCCTGCTCGCGTCGTGCGCCGAGCAGGCGGGCGACCTGCTGCTCGCCCTGCCGGCGCTGGAGCGGATCGAGGTCGCCGACCGCGTGTGGTGGCGAGAGGGCGAGCTGGACACCGGGCGGGTGGTCGTCCACGACGGCGAGGACGCGACGCGGTGGCTGGTCCTGCGGCGGCACGGTCGCCTGGCTGAGCCGGCGCTGAGCGGGCTGGCGACCGAGGCCCGTGAGCGTCCAGAGTGGACGGTCTGCTGGGCGGTGCCGGTCGGCGGGGACGACGATCCGCGGCCGGTGACCGAGGACGTGCTGCACGCGCCGACCCCCACCGACGAGCGCCTGTCGTTGCCGGCCAGGCTGGTGGCCACCCTGCCGGTGGAGCCGTCGCGGCGGCGGCTGCTGCCGGGACCGGCGACCGACGCGGTGCTCGACGCGGCTGCCGCCGCCTACCCAGACCTGGTGTTGGCGACGCCGGCGGGGCGGCGCACCGCCCTGGTGCCCCTCCCCGACTTCCCTCTGTCCGAAGTGGACGGAGTCCTGCGCGGGCGCGTGCTGGAGGAGCTGCGGCGGGCGGAGTGGCTGCCGGCCGCGACCGGGGAGCGGCTGCTCGCGCCCTCGGTCGCGCGGGTGCTGGACGCCCCGGTGGACGAGCTGGCTCCGCTGCTGGCCGAGGTGGTGCCCGAGCTGGTGGCTCCGGAGTTCTCCGCCCCGGCGCACGCGCGGGCGCTCACGGCGCTCGGCGTCCCCCGGCTGACCCCGGCCGAGGTGGCGGCGGCCCTGGCCGGGCTGGACCGGGAGCCGGCGTGGTGGGCCCGGGTGTACGCCGCCCTCCTCACGTGGGTCGAGGCCGACCCGTCGGCGCGGGAGGAGCTGGGCGCGTTGCCCGTCCCCCTGGTGGACGGGCGGGTCGTCACCGGGCCGAGGGACGTCCTGCTGCCGGAGGCGGACCGCGCCGCGCTCGACGCCCTCTCTGGTCAGTCCACTGTGGACTACCCAGGGTTCGGTGCTCCCGACCTCGGCGGCCTGCGCGTCGCGCACCCCGACGCGGCGCACCCGTTGCTGGAGCGCCTTGGCGCCCGCCGCGCGGGACCGGCGGAGCTGCTGGAGGCGTTGCGGGAGCCGGTGGAGCGCGGCGTCGACGACGCCGAGGCGGGCGTCGACGCCGCTCCGCTCACCGAGACCGTGCTCCTGCTCGCCGACCGGGCCGGCCTGCGCCCCGGCGAGCTGCCGTGGCTGTCCGCGCTGGCCATGACCGACGCGGACGGCGAGGTCTGCCGGGCGGACGAGCTGGTCCTGCCCGGCTCGGCGCTGCTGGACGTGCTCGCCGAGGACGCTCCGCTGCGCGAGCTGTCCGAGGAGTACGCCCGGCGCTGGCCGGCCAGCCTGCTCACGGCCGTCGGCGTGCTGGACCGGTTCCCGCTGCTCGTCGACGAGACGCCCGGCGGCCCCGACCACGACCTGGCCGACGAGGAGGAGTGGTGGGCCAGCCGGCCGACGCCGCCGGAACGGCTCGTCGCCGTGCGCGACCTGGACCTGGTGGCCGAGGACGCGTGGCCGGCCGCCCTGCGGCTGCTGGCCGCCGACCCCGACACCCGGCGGGCGTTGCGCGAGCCCGGCTACACCACCTGGTGGCTGGCCCGGCACGCGCGTCTGGCCGGTCGCCCGCCCCGGCACTGGCGGCTGCCGGGGGCCGACGACCTCGCCGGCCTGTACGAGGTGATCCCGCCAGGGAGCGCCGCCGACCTCGACCCCGCGGTGCTGGTCGCCGCCGGCGTGCGGGAGCGGTTGGCGGTGGCCGACGCCGAGGACGCCGCCGACCTGGTGCGGCGACTGGGCGACCCGGACCGGCTGGTCGCGCCCGGTGTCGCCCTGCGCGCGCACACCGCCCTGGCCCAGGCCGTGGCCGACCGGGTCGTCGACCCGGCCGAGGTCGACCCTCCCGACAGGGTCAGGACGCTGACCGGGGCGGCCGTGCCCGCCGACGACGCCGTCGTGCTCGACGTGCCCTGGCTGCTGGGCGTCCTCGACCCCGGCCGGGTCGTGGCCGGTGGCCGCGCGGAGTCCCTGGCCGAGCTGCTCGACCTGCCCCTCGCCGCCGACGAGGTGGTCGGCGAGGTGCGCGGCGCGGGGCGGGAGCTGGACTGGTCCGACCTGGACGGCGTGGCCGACGCGTGCGGGCTGACCGGCCGCGCCCTGCCCGAGGACCCGCTCGTGGTCCACGAGCGACTCGTGGTGCGGGTGGCCGACGGCGACGTCGCCGTGCCGTGGTGGGTCGACGACGACGGGGTGCTGCACGCCGTCGAGGACCCGACCGGGCTGTCCCGGGCGTTGGCGTGGGCGCTGGGCCGCTGGGACGACCGGCACCTGCTCGCCGCGCTGCTGGCCGACCCGCACGGGCCGTCCCCGGTCACCTACCTGGGCTGACGGCGCGGCGTCCCCGGTCAGTCGGCGTCGGTGTCATCAGTCGGTGTCGGTGCCGTCATTCGGTGTCGGTGTCGTCAGTCGGCGCCGGCCAGTCGGCGTCGGGGCCGGCGAACGACGAGCGTTGCCGGGGAAGCCGGTCGGGCAGCACCGTCGGTCGCGCCCCGTGCTCACTGAGCCAGCGTCGCAGCTCCTCGGCGTGCAGGTCGTGGTCCCCGACGTGGGTCGGCCCGGAGAAGGTCCCCGTCAGGCCGTGCACCACCGTGTTGTCGTCGATCCAGACGTCGAAGACCACGTCGTCCAGCCGCGCGTTGGTCAGGTCGGCGCCCCGCAGGTCGACCCGCTCCAGCCGGCAGTGGTCCAGCCTGGCCGAGCGCAGGCTGACGTCCCTGGCGGTGGCGCCCCAGCAGGAGGCGTCGTGGAGGTCGGCGTGGTCCAGGCGCGCCCCGGTGAGGTCGGCGCTGTCCAGCTCGGCGGCGACCATCGTGGCGTCCCTGAGGTCGGCGACGGTGAGCCGCGCCCCGTTGAGGTGGGCGCCGGTCAGGTCGGCGCCGGCGAGGACGACGCCGCGCAGGTCGCTGTCGTTGAGCCAGGCCCCCGCCAGGTCCGCCCCGGACAGGTCGGCTCCCCGGAAGTCGAGGTCGTCGGCGAACAGCGCGCCCCTGGGCTCGGCCAGCCACGCCTGGAGCGCCCGGGTCGCGTCCGGGTCCTCCGGCCAGCTCCTGACCGCGCGCCTGGCGCCCATGGCAACACCGCCCCTCGCCGTCGCCACGAGTACACACCGGCTCGGAGGAGCGCGCGCGGCGTCGCGGAGGACCGGGCCGACGCCTCAGCACGACCGCGCGGACGGCGGGGAGAGGAGGGGACGGGCGGTCAGAGTCCCTGTTGCGCGCCCCGCGAGCCGCGGCGGACCGCCGCCCGCTGCCACCGGATGACCAGCAGGCCGAGGCCGCCCAGCAGCCAGCCGGTGAGCGAGGTCCAGAACCACACGCCCGGACCCGCGCCCAGCACCACCTGGGTGACAAGGAGGACACAGAACGTCACGAACCACGCGGCGCTGCCCACGAACACCAGCGGATCGGGGTTCACCAGGGTGCGGGGCAGCGGAGGCAACGCCCGGAGTCCACCGGCCGCCGAGGAGCCCTCACCCGCCCGATCGGGGGCAACGCCGCCCGGCTCCGTGGGCGTCGCACCCGGGTCGCGTTCGCTCGCCTGCACCACGTCAGGCAGGCTACCTGCCGCAACGATTACCACTAACGGGGGAGAGGATGGCGAGCACCTCCACCGCCCGCTCCGGACTGGACCGCTTCTTCCGGATCTCCGAGCGCGGCTCCACCATCGGCCGCGAGGTCCGCGGCGGCGTGGTCACGTTCGTGACCATGGCCTACATCATCGTGCTGAACCCGCTGATCCTGGGCAGCTTCTCCGCGGACGACCCGGGGGCCAAGCGCGACCTGCTGGGCCACGTCCTGCCCGTGCCGCAGGTCGCGGCGGTCACCGCCCTGGTGGCCGGGGTCATGACCATCCTGTTCGGCCTGGTCGCCAACTACCCGTTCGCGATCGCCACCGGCCTGGGCATCAACACGCTGCTGGCGGTGACCATCGCCCCGCAGATGACCTGGCCCGAGGCGATGGGCCTCGTCGTCGTGGACGGCCTGATCATCCTGCTGCTGGTGGCCACCGGCTTCCGCACCGCCGTGTTCAACGCGGTGCCGGCGGAGCTGAAGGCGGCCATCTCGGTCGGCATCGGGTTGTTCATCTGCCTCATCGGCCTGGTCGACGCCGGGTTCGTCCGCCGCGTCCCCGACGCCGCGAACACCACCGTGCCGGTCGGGCTGGGCATCAACGGCTCCATCGCGTCCTGGCCCACGGCCATCTTCGTGTTCGGGCTGCTCCTGACCGGCGTGCTGGTCGCGCGGCGGGTCAGGGGCGGGCTGTTGATCGGCGTGCTCGGCACCACCGTCCTGGCGATCGCGCTGGAGGCGGTCGTCAACGTCGGCCCGTCGCACGGCAGCAACGCCAAGGGCTGGAACCTGGGCTACCCGGCGCTGCCGGACAAGGTCGTGGACCTGCCGGACCTGTCGCTGTTCGGCGACGTCTCGTTCGGCGCGTGGACCCGGCTGCCGGCGATCACCGTGGCGCTGCTGGTGTTCACGCTCGTGCTGGCGAACTTCTTCGACGCGATGGGCACCATGACCGGCCTCGGCAAGGAGGCCGGGCTGGTGGACAAGGACAACCAGTTGCCGGGTGTCGGCAAGGCGTTGTTCGTGGAGGGTGTGGGCGCGGTCGCCGGCGGTGTCGGCTCGGCGTCGTCCAACACCGTCTTCGTGGAGTCGGCCGCCGGCATCGCCGAGGGCGCGCGCACCGGCCTGGCCAACGTGGTCACGGGCGTCCTGCTGCTCGCCGCGATGTTCCTGACCCCGCTCTACCAGGTGATCCCGGTGGAGGCCGCCGCGCCCGCGCTGGTCGTGGTGGGCGCGCTGATGATCGGCCAGATCCGGGAGATCGACTTCTCGGACTTCACGATCGGCCTGCCCGCGTTCCTCACCATCGTGGTGATGCCGTTCACCTACTCGATCGCCAACGGGATCGGCGCCGGCTTCATCAGCTACGTCGTGTTGCGTTCCGCCACGGGCCGGGCGCGCTCCGTCCACCCGCTCATGTGGGTGGTGGCGGTGGCCTTCGTCGCCTACTTCGCCATCGGTCCGATCCGCGCCGCGTTCGGCGCCTGAGCCAGCGCGTTCCCGGCCGCCCTCCCGGCGGGGCGGCGTGTCATGACGCCTTCCGCCGCGGGCGGCCGGGAACGCTCAAGATCCACACGGAGGCAGATCGTGAGGTACGCTAAGGATGTGTCGGACGTGGAGGAGCCCGAGCCGTCGCTGGCCAGCCGCCTGCGACTGGCCGTGGTCCGCCTCAACCGGCGTCTGCGGGCGCAGCGCACCGACTCGTCGGTGACACTGACCCAGATCTCGGCGCTGTCCTGCCTGTACAACTGGGGTCCGCTGACCCCGGGCGAGCTGGCCGCCAAGGAGGGCGTGCAGCCCCCGTCGATGACCAGGGTGATCGCGGCGCTTGAGGAGCACGGGTTCGTGACCCGCCGCCCGCACCCGACCGACGGCCGCCAGGCGATCGTCGAGGTGACCGACGAGGGACGCCGGTTCGTCAGGGCCGAGGTCTGCGCCAGGGAGCGCTGGCTGGACCAGCGGCTCGCCGCGCTCGACACCGAGGAACGGGCGGTGCTCACGCGCGCCGCGGAGATCATCGACAGGATGGCGGGGCAGTAACGAGTGACTTCCACGGGTGGTCAGGGAATCCAGCGGATCGACGACACCCACCCACCCGACGTCAGCTCCCCCACCCGTCCCGGCGGTAGCACCGCGCCACCGTCGGCCACCACGTCACCCACCAGCCCGCCGGCCGGGCCGACGTCCGGCCACGCGCCGCGCCCGGCCCCGGAAGACACCCGGCGGGGCGGCCGAGGCGGGATGTTCGCCTCGCTCCGGGTGCGCAACTACCGGCTCTTCGCCTCCGGCCAGGTCGTCTCGCTCGTCGGCACCTGGATGCAGCGCGTCGCCCAGGACTGGCTGGTGCTCCAGCTCTCCGGCGGCAACGCGCTCGCGCTCGGCGTCGCGGCCGCCCTCCAGTTCGCCCCGACCCTGCTGCTCTCGCTGTGGGCCGGCGTCCTCGCCGACCGCTACGACAAGCGCAGGCTGCTGATCGTCATCCAGGCGGGCATGGGCCTGTCCGGCCTCGTGCTCGGCCTGCTCGACGTGGCGGGCACCGTCCAGCTCTGGCACGTCTACGCGCTGTGCGTCGCGCTCGGCGTCTTCAGCGCGCTCGACACCCCGGTGCGCCAGGCCTTCGCGCAGGAGATGGTCGGCCCCGACCAACTCGCCAACGCCGTCGCGCTGAACGCCATGACGTTCAACGTCGCGCGCATCGTCGGCCCCGCGGTCGCCGGCGTCGCGATCACGATGGTCGGCACGGGCTGGGTGTTCCTCATCAACGCGGCGACGTTCGTCGGCGTCCTCACCGGCCTGTTCCGGATGGACCCCGCGCGGCTGTTCCGCGGCCAGCCGGCGCCCCGGCGGCGGGGCCAGATCAGGGAGGCCCTGCGGTACGTCCGCGCGAGGCCCGACCTGGTCGTGGTGATGACGCTGGTGGGTCTGGTCAGCACCTTCGGGCTCAACTTCCAGACCACGCTCGCCTACGTGGCCAGCGACGTGTTCCAGCGGGACGCCGACGGCTACGGGCTGCTGTCCACGATGCTGGCCGTCGGCACGCTGACCGGCGCGACGCTCGCCGCCCGGCGCAGCACGCGGGGGCGGCCGAGGATGCGGCTGCTCATCGGCGGCGCGCTCGCGTTCGGGCTGCTGGAGGCGGCGGCCGGCGTCATGCCGTCCTACCTCGCGTTCGCGGCGTTGCTCGTGCCGACGGGCGCGGCGACCCTGACCTTCACCACGACCGCCAACGCGACCGTCCAGCTCTCCACGGACGCGGCGATGCGGGGCAGGGTCATGGGCCTCTACCTGCTGATCTTCATCGGGTGCACGCCGGTGGGCGGCCCGCTGATGGGATGGGTCGGCGACCACTACGGCGGCCGCGCGCCCCTGGTCCTGGGCGGACTGTTGTCGGCCCTGTCCGCGCTGGCGTGCGGGATCGTCCTCGCCCGCAGGGGTGGCTTCCGCCTGAGGTTGCGGCGCTGGTCGGACTTCCGGGTGGTGCGCCGGCCCTGACGGTCGCCGCCGGCCTTGATGGCCTCCACCGGCCGGTCACCGCCGGCCCCTGACGCCGCCGCCCCTGACGCTGGCGCTGGCTCTGACGGCGCTGCCTCTGACGGCGCGGGCCCGTCGCCCGCGCACCCTTCGGTGGCCCCGCGCCGGATCCCGTCGAGACGCCCGGACTTCCCGGACCCCCGACCCACCTCACCGAGGTCAGCCCCCACCCGTCCCGGGGGGCGAGCCCCGCTCCAGCCTAGCGATCAGCCGGCACCCGACGACAGCGCAATCGGCCCGCCTGTGGATAACTCGGCCCGAGAAGGCCCGACGTCACTCCACCGTCGGGTCACCGAGCCCACCCATCCACAGCACCAGGGTCAACGGGTTGCGGGAGAGGGCGTGACGTGCTCACCACCGCCGGCTGACACTGTCCCCGCCGGAAAAGGTGACAGCCTCCGGGACGCAGGAGGTGCCCGTGCTCGCGATGACCCACGGATGGGTTCCGTTCGCGCTCGTCTGCGTGGTGTTCGTGGCGGTGACCGCGCTCGTGGGGCGCGCGGCCGGGCTCTTCGCGGCCCGGCCCGTGCTGTGGGCCGCCGTCAGGGCCGTCGTCCAGCTCGCGGTCGTGTCCACCGTGGTCGCCGTGGTCCTCGCGTCGTTGCCGTTGTCCGCGGGCTTCCTCCTGCTGATGGCCGTGGTCGCCACGGTGACGGCGGCCAGGCGCGCGAAGGCGGCGCGTGTCCTCCCGGTCGCCCTGGCCGTCCTCGGCGGGGCGGTGCCCGCGTTGGGGCTCCTGCTGGCCAGTGGTCTGGTCCCTCCGCGCGGCGTGGCCGTCGTGCCCCTGGGTGGCATCCTCATCGGCGGCGCGATGACGGCGACGACCCTGGCGGCGCGCCGCGCCCTCGACGTGCTGGAGCAGCGCCGGGGCGAGTACGAGGCCGCGTTGGCGCTGGGGTTCACCGAGGCCGAGGCGGCGCGGGAGCTGGTGCGCCTTCCCGCGGCCGACGCCCTCCTGCCGGCGTTGGACCAGACCCGCACGGTCGGCCTGGTCACCCTGCCCGGGGCGTTCGTCGGGATGGTGCTCGGCGGGGCGCCCGCGTGGGAGGCCGGCGCGGTCCAACTGCTGGTCCTGCTGGCGTTGTTGGCCGTCGAGGCGGCGGCGATCGCCGTGGTCGTGGAGCTGGTCGCGCGGGGCGCCGTGCGCAGGACTTCCCAAAGCAGTGAAGTTAGGCTAACCTAACCAACGTCCGCTTCGTGGTGGGAGCGGCAGTCAGTTCGGGAACGCACGAGGCCCCGCCCTCCGACCGGAGGGCGGGGCCTCGTGGCACGTGAGGGACCCGAATACACGTCGAGGCCCCCGGAAGGGGGCCTCGACGCGGTGGCCGTCGGAGCTTGTCGGAGCATCCACGGCCAGATCGGGTGGAGACTCAGACGGTCTCCGGCACCCACAGGCCGTTGTCGCCGGCGCGGGCCTTCTCGAAGCGGCGCTGGACGTCCGCCCAGTTCACCAGGCTCCACAGGTTCTCGACGTAGTCCGGGCGCACGTTCTTGTACTGGAGGTAGTACGCGTGCTCCCAGCAGTCGAAGACGAGCAGCGGGGTGGCGCTGATCGACAGGTTCGAGTGGTGGTCGTAGAGCTGGTGCACCACCAGGCGCTTGCCGATCGGCTCCCAGGCCAGGACGCCCCAGCCGGAGCCCTGCACGGTGGTGGACACCGCGGTCATCTGGGCGCGCATCTTGTCGTACGAGCCGAAGAACTCGTCGATCGCCGCGGCCAGCTCGCCGGTCGGCTTGTCGCCGCCCTCGGGGCTGAGGTTGTTCCACCACACGACGTGCATCGCGTGGCCGGCGAGGTTGAACGCCAGGGTCTTCTCCAGGCCCACGATGGAGCCGAAGTCGCCCTTGTCCCGCGCTTCCTCGATCTTGTCCAGGGTGTCGTTGACGCCCTTGACGTAGGCGGCGTGGTGCTTGCTGTGGTGCAGCTCGTTGATCTCGCCCGCGATGGCCGGCTGGAGTGCGCCGTAGTCGTAGGGCAGGTCCGGCAGGACGTACCGACCCAATTCCGCCTCCTTGGTCAGGGTTCCCGCTCCAGTTGCAAGCCTTCCTCAGTTGCAACCTAGTGGCAACTGATCTCCGCTGTGACACGGACCCCTCCGTCGGCGTCGGCGCGCCCCCTGGCACGACGGGGCCCGACCCCGCCGCGCCCGCGAGGTCGGGCCCACGTGAGGGGGCTCCTGGGGGACAGCCCCCTCGGCTCAGGTGAGGTCGTAGTCGAGGGTGTAGGCCATGGTCGTCGGGTCGAGGGCGGTGAAGGTGCCCTCGCCGCGCAGGCCGGCCAGCTCGCCGGTGCCGGACCCGGGGACGACCGACCACGTGCCGCGCACGGACTCGCCGTCCCACTCCCCGGCGGCGCGGAGGACGAAGCCGCCGGAGCGGCCGCCGAGCCGGCCCTCCACGTGGTCCAGCCCGCAGAAGCTGGAGGACCTCTCGTCCGGGTGGGCCGTGAGCGTGACCTGAGTCCAGACGCCCTCGATGTCGCCGTGGCAGCGCCAGGTCACCACGGCGCGGGCGATCCGCCCGCCCCCGTCCCACTCCCGGACCGGGTGCTCCTCCCAACTCTCGTGCGTGAGCGTTCCCCTGGCGTGGCTCGTCATGTCCCGAAGATCCCCGTCATACCTGTCACCTTCTGTCAGGTATTCCCGGACACTTGGGGAGCATGAGGGCGAGCCGGTTGTTGTCGATCCTGTTGCTCCTCCAGACCAGGGGGCGGATGACCGCGCAGGAGTTGGCCGACGAACTCGAGGTCTCGGTGCGCACCGTCTACCGGGACATGGACTCCCTGAGCGCCGCGGGCGTCCCCGTCTACGCCGACCGGGGGCGCACCGGCGGGTACCAGGTCCTCCAGGGCTACCGGACCCGGCTGACGGGGCTGAACACCGACGAGGCGGAGTCGCTGTTCCTCGCGGGCGCGCCGGGGCCCGCCTCCGAACTCGGGTTGGGCAGCGTCCTCGCGGCGGCGCAGCTCAAGCTCCTCGCCGCCCTGCCGCCGGAGCTGAGGTCCCGTGCCGGGCGCATCCGCGAGCGCTTCCACCTCGACGCGCCCCGCTGGTTCAGCGACGACACGCCCTCCCACCTGGCGGAGGTGGCCGAGGCGTTGTGGAACCAGCGCCCGATCCAGGTGCGGTACCGCATGTGGGACGGCAAGGGCGAGGTGACGCGCCGGCTGGAGCCGCTGGGCATCGTGCTCAAGGCCGGCACGTGGTACCTGGTGGCCCGCTCAGGGGAGCACCTGCGCACCTACCGCGTGTCCCGGCTGTTGGAGCTGACCGTCCTCGACGAGCACTTCGAGCGGCCGGAGGACTTCGACCTGGTCGCGTACTGGCGGTCGTGGACGGAACGCTTCGAGACCGGGATGTACCGGGACAAGGCCGTGGTGCGCCTGTCGCCCCGGGGGATGCAGATGTTGTTCCTGCTGGGCTCGGTGGTCAGCAAGCTGGCCAGGGAGAGCGCGGGGACGCCCGATCCCGACGGGTGGGTCGAGGTGAAGCTGCCCATCGAGTCCGTGCGGCACGCCGAGGTCGACCTGTTGCGCCTCGGCGCCGAGGTGGAGGTGCTGGCGCCGCAGGAGCTGCGGGAGCGGATCGCCGACACCGTCCAGGCCATGACCCAGCTCTACGCGAGCTGACGCCAGGGCCGGGCCATGGCCGTCAGGGTCGGGCGCGGGGTCAGGCGACCGGCCAGTTGTGGACCGGTTCCCCGGCGTGCATGTGTTCGACGTAGCGGTGGAGCATCGCGGCCAACGCCGCCTCCCGGTCCATGCCGCGGGACTCCAGCAGGGACACGGTCTCCCGCTGCCACACCGAACCCGTGCGCCGGGCGACGCAGCGTTGTTCGATCAGGCCGAGGTACCGCTCCCGCGCGGCGTCGGACACGCCGCACGCGCGCAGGCCCTCGTGCGCCATGGGCAGCAGACGGCGCAGCACCAGCTCGTCGGGGGGCACCCAGCCGATGCCCGGCCAGTAGAGCTGGGCGTCCAGGCCGTGCTTGGCGCCGGCGTAGAGGTTCTCCTCGGCCGCCTGGAACGACATCTGTGTCCACAGTGGACGTTCCTGGTCGCACAACGCCCGCTGCGCGCCATAGAAGAAGGCGGCGTTGGCGATGGTGTCCACCACGGTCGGCCCCGCCGGCAGGACGCGGTTCTCCACCCGCAGGTGCGGAACCCCGTCGACGAGGTCGTACACGGGGCGGTTCCACCGCCACACCGTCCCGTTGTGCAGCCTCAGCTCCGAGAGCTGCGGCGCGCGGCCGTCCTCCAGCGCCTCCAACGGGTCCTCGGACTCCGACTCCGGCAGGAGCGCGGGGAAGTAGCGCACGTTCTCCTCGAACAGGTCGAAGATCGACGTGATCCACCGCTCCCCGAACCAGACCCTGGGCCGCACGCCCTGGTTCTTCAGCTCCTGCGGGCGGGTGTCCGTGGCCTGCTCGAAGATCGGGATGCGGGTCTCGTGCCACAACGCCCGCCCCAGCAGGAACGGGGAGTTCCCCGCGAGCGCGACCTGCACGCCGGCCAGGCACTGCGCCGCGTTCCAGTGCGCCGCGAAGTCCTTCGGCGCCACCTGGATGTGGCACTGCACGGAGGTGCAGGACGCCTCCGGCAGGATCGACTCGGAGAAGCAGCGCAGCTTCTCCTTGGGGCGGCCCGGCATGGGGACGCCGTCCACCTCCAACACGATCTCCTCGCCGCGCGAGGCGAAGATCTGCCGGTTGAGCATCGTGTACCTGGGACCCACCGACAGCCAGTGCGGGTCGAAGTGCTCCCGCCGCAACGTCGGGAGCATCCCGATCATCACCAGCGCCGCGCCCGCGTCCCTGGCCTTGGCGTTGGCCGAGTTCAGCGAGTCGCGCAGGTCGCGCTCCAGCTCCAGCGCCTCGTCCCCGGCCAACGGCCGCGGCGGCACGTTGATCTCGATGTTGTGCTGGCCGAGTTCGGTCTGGAAGCACGGGTCGGAGATCTTCTCCAGCACGACGGTGTTCGCCATCGCCGGGCGCAACACCTCGTCCACGAGGTTCAGCTCGATCTCCAGCCCCATCTGTTGCCTCGGGAAGTGGAACGCGTCGTTCGCGAGCATCCGGGCCAACGCGTCCAGACAGCGCTGCACCTTCTCCCGGTAGCGCTGTCGGTCCTCCCGCGAGAACTTCCGTTCGCTGACGTCCCTACCCATGCCGTTTCCCCTCCGGTCGGCCTGGTTCGGAAGCGGTTCCGGGGATGGCCCACCGTGACACAGGGTCGACAGGTCCGCTAGCGTCCAAACCGGTGCACTGCGTGACATTCGGATCACGCTGAGCAAGGGACCGCTGGTCACCGGCTCGTCCGCTCCGGTGTTCGGGGCTGCCCGGACGTGGCCGATGCGACACTGGGCCGGTGGCACGCCTGATCGAGATCTCCGACCCGGCCGACGAGCGGCTGGCCGACTTCCGCGACCTCTCCCGGGCCGACCGCCGCCCCGACCGCCCCGGCGGCCGGGGCC
Organism: Streptoalloteichus tenebrarius; assembly: GCF_024171885.1. Taxonomy (GTDB): domain Bacteria; phylum Actinomycetota; class Actinomycetes; order Mycobacteriales; family Pseudonocardiaceae; genus Streptoalloteichus; species Streptoalloteichus tenebrarius. The sequence goes on from NZ_JAMTCP010000017.1 coordinate 90,384, forward strand.
TGGTGATCGCCGAGGGCGTCGTGGTCGTGCGTCGCCTGGTCGCCTCGCCGTACCCGGTGCGGGCGCTGCTGGGCGTGCGACGGCGCATGGACGCGCTCGCCGAGGACCTCGACCAGCTCGACGTGCCGGCCTACGTGACCTCCGCCGAGGTCATGGCCGAGGTCGTCGGGTTCCACCTCAACCGGGGCGTGCTCGCCTCCGCCGACCGCGCGCCCCAGCCGACCGTGGAGGAGCTGACCGACCCCGCGCGCGGAGCGCGGTGCCTGGCCGTGCTGGAGGGCGTCGGCGACCACGAGAACCTCGGCGCGATGTTCCGCAACGCCGCCGCGCTGGGCGTCGACGGCGTGCTGCTCGGGGCCGGGTGCGCCGACCCGCTGTACCGGCGCAGCGTGCGCGTGTCGATGGGGCACGTCCTGCGGGTGCCGTTCGCCGCGCTGGAGCCGTGGCCCCGAGGGCTCTCCCTGTTGCGGGACAAGGGGTTCCGGGTGGTGGCGCTGACCCCGAGGGCCGACTCCGTGCCCCTGCGGGACGCCGGTCTGGACCGCGGCCGCGTCGCCCTGCTGCTGGGGTCCGAGGGGCCGGGCCTGACCGAGGAGGCCATCGCGGCCGCCGACTCGGCGGTGCGCATCCCCATGGCCTCCGGCGTGGACTCCCTGAACGTGGCGACGGCGGCGGCGATCGCCTTCCACGCGGCGGCGCGGCCCTGACCCGGCTCGAACGATCTTCATCCGCCGTCCGCACGGCCTAGGCTGCACGCGTGGAACTGCACGCTCGGGCCGGACGCGCCGTGGTCGTCGGCGAGCGGGACGGGGTCGTCCACGAGGTCGATCCCGACTCGCTGGCGTTGCCGAGCGGCCTGGCCACCGCCCTGCACGAGTGGGCGCAGGTGGTGGCGGCCGTGAGCGGCTCCGGCGCGGCGCCCGGCGAGACCACCGCCGAGCTGGTGTCGCGCCGGGGGCGACAGCTCGCCGGCCGGCTCGCGCAGGCCATGGGGACCCCGGTCGACTACGCCGACCCGCTCCGGGGCGGGCTGGAGCGGGTGGAGGCGCCTCCGCGACCCGTCAGGAACGAGCCGGCCCCGGCTCCGCCCCCGTCTGTGCCCACCGAGCCCGCCGAGCCCACCCCGTGGGCGACCGGGCTGACGGTCAGCGCGCTCACGGCCGCGGTGGTCGCCACCGCCGTGGTGGGGCTGACGCTGGCGTTGGCCGAGACGCGGTGGTGGCTGGGCCTCGTCGCGAACCTGGTCGTGGTGGGCGGCCTCGCCCCGTCGGTGTGGCTGACCCGCGAACTCCCCGTGTGGCGGTGGGTGGCCTACGGCGTGGCCGCCGGTCTGGGCGCGGCCTGGTTCGCGTTGGCGTTGTCCCTCCTGGGCTGACCGCTCCGGCCGGAGGTGTCCGCCGAGGCTGAGGAGGCCGGAGGGGCTGAGGAGGCCGGAGGGGGTTCTGAGGGGGCGGACGGTTCTGCGAGCCCCGAGGGGGCTGAGGGTTCGGCGGGGGCCAGCGAGTCCAGCCAGGCCCGGTGCAGGCGGGCGAACCGGCCGTCGCCGCCGACCAGCTCGACGGGCGGCCCGTCCTCGACGATCCGGCCGTCCGCCATCACCAGGACGCGGTCGGCGACGAGCACCGTGGACAGCCGGTGCGCGATGATCAGCGCGGTGCGGTGGGCGAGCACGGTCTCCATCGCCGCCTGCACCGCGCGCTCGCTCGGCAGGTCCAGGCTGGACGTCGCCTCGTCGAGGACGATCACCCGGGGATCGGCCAGGAACACCCGCGCGAACGCCACGAGCTGCCGCTGGCCCGAGGACAGCCGGCCCCCGCGCTTGCGGACGTGGGTGTCGTACCCCTCGGGCAGGGCGCTGACGAACTCGTGCGCGCCCACCGCCGCCGCGGCCGCCTCGATCTCCGCGCGCGTCGCCCCCGGCCGGCCCAACGCGATGTTGTCGGCGACCGACCCCTCGAACAGGAACGACTCCTGGGTCACCATGACGACCGCGCGGCGCAGGTCGGCGTCGCTGATCCGGCGCAGGTCCACGCCGTCCAGCGTGACCGCGCCCTCGGTCGGGTCGTAGAACCGGGCGACCAGCTTGGCCAGCGTGGACTTGCCGGCGCCGGTGGCCCCGACGAGGGCGACCGTCTGGCCGGGGGGAACGTGCAGGTCGAGGCGGGGGAGCACGAGCGGGCCGTGGTCGGTGTAGCGGAACCCGGCGGCGTGGAACCGGAGTTCGCCGCGCGGGGCGGGCAGGGGGATCGGCCGCGCCGGCTCGGGCACGGCGGGCGCCTCCTCCAGCACCCCGGAGATCTTCTCCAGCGCGGCCGCCGCCGACGAGTAGGCGTTGGCCACCATCGCCAGCTCGTCCAGCGGGTCGTAGAGCTTGCGCAGGTACAACAGGAACGCGGCGAGCACGCCGAGTTCCAGCTCGCCGTGGGCCACCCGCCACGCCCCGACGGCCAGCACGACGACGGTGGTGAGATTGCCGAAGAGCCGGACGACCGCGGTGAACCGGGCGACGAGGCGCAGCGAGTCCCGGTGCGCCGCGCGGTACTCCCCGCTGAGACCGTCCATAATGGACTCGTTACGGCGCTCCCTGCGGAACGCCTGCACGGCCCTGATCCCGTTCATCGTCTCGGTGAGCTGGACGATCACCCTGGCGACCGTGGTGCGGGTGCGGCGGTAGGTCGACTGCGAGCGGCGCCGGAACCACCGCGCCACCAGGAACAACGGCACGAAGGTCGCGAGGACCGTCAGCCCGAGCGGCTGGTCCAGCCACACCAGCAGCACCGCGACGCCGACGACGGTCAGGGCCGAGGACATCAGTCCGTCCAGGCCCATCTCCAGCAGGTCGTCCAGCGCGTCGAGGTCGCTGGTCATCCGCGAGATCATCCGGCCGGACGTGTAGGACTCGTGGAAGGACAGCGACAGGCGCTGGGCGTGGTCGAAGACCCGCTTCCGCAGCTCCAGCAGCACGTCCTGGCCGATGCGCCCGGAGAGCCGGAGGAAGGCGTGGCGGAGCACGGCCGTGGCGAGGGCGCAGCCGAGGTACCCGCCGACGTGCCAGGACAACGGGCCGGGCCGGCCGGCGATCGCGGCGGGGACGCCGGTGTCGATGGCCGTGGCGATCAGCAGCGGGCCGGCGAGCTGGGCCACGTTCTCCGCGACGACCAGGACGAGCGCCAGCAGGACGCCGGCCGCGTGCGGCCGCAGCAGCGACCGGAGCAGCCGGCGGGACCGGGCCTGGAGCCGGACGCCGACCCGGCGGTCGACCTCCTCCCGGTCCTCCGCGGCGACCCCGCGCCAGTCGTCGTCGTGCGCGGTCGCCGGCGTTGGCCGGGTCGACTGGTCCGTGTCCGTCGGACGGCCGCCGGTCGGGCCAGGGTGGGGACGGCTCATCGCGCCACCGCCTCCCTGACCTGGTCGCGGGTTGGCCGCTCCTCGCGTCGCACGTCACCCCCGACGACCAGGGTCCCGGGGACCTCGGTGTCCATTGTGGACATCAGCGTGCGGTACTCGCGGCAGGTGGCGGACAGCTCCTCGTGCGTCCCGACGGCGGCGATCCTGCCGTCGGACAACAGCGCGACCCGGTCCGCCAGCCGCACGGTGCTCGGCCGGTGCGCCACGACGAGCGCGGTGACGTCGCGCAGCACCCGGCGCAGGGCCGCCTCGACCTCGGCCTCGGTGTGCACGTCGAGGGCGGACAGCGGGTCGTCGAGCACGAGCACCGCGGGCCGCCCGAGCACCGCGCGCGCCAGCGCGAGGCGCTGCCGCTGCCCTCCGGACAGGGTCAGCCCCTGCTCCCCGACGCGGGTCGACAGCCCCCACGGCAGCGCGTCGACGAACTCCTCGGCGCACGCGACGCGCAACGCCGCGCGCACCTCCTCGTCGGTGGCGTCCGGCATCCCCAGCCGCACGTTCTCCCGCACGCTCGCCGAGAACAGCACCGGATCCTCGAACGCCACGGCCACGGCCCGGCGCAGGTCGGCGAGGCGCAGGTCGCGGACGTCCACCCCGTCCACGAGCACCCGGCCGCCGGTCACGTCGTAGAGGCGGGGGACCAGCGCGGTGAGCGTGGTCTTGCCGCAGCCGGTCGCGCCCACCAACGCGACCGTCTCCCCAGGGCGCACCTCCAGGTCCACGCCCCGCAACAGCTCCCGGTGGGAGCCGGGGTGGGCGAAGCGCACCCCCTCGAACCGCAGGCGACCCCGCGCCGGGGCGGGCAGGGCGCGCGGCCGTTCCGGGTCGGCGACCGAGACCGGGGCGTCGAGGACCTCCCACACCCGCTCGCACGCGGCGGCGGCGTTGTTGGCCTCGGCGAGCATCCACCCCAACGAGTCGATCGGCCAGCGCAGGTAGCTGGTCGTCGTGATCGCGGCGACCAGCGTGCCGACGGTCATCGCGCCGTGGGCGATCGCGTGGCCGCCGACCGCGAGCTGACCGGCGAGGGCCAGCTCGGGGAGCACGATCCCGACGGTCCACTGCACCGCCAGCATCCTGACCCGCCGCAGCTCCCGCCGCCGCAGCTCCCTCGCCTGCGCCGCGAACCGCCGGGCCAGGTGCGGCCCCCTGCCGAACGCCTTGAGCACCCGGACGCCCAGCACCGACTCCTCGACGGCGGTGGCCAGGTCCCCCACCTGGTCCTGGCACTGCCGGGCCACCTCGCGGTACCGGCGCTCGTACCGCGCGACCAACGCGATCATCGGGAGCGTCGTGGCGACCTGCACGGCCGCCAGCACGGGCGACAGCCACAGCAGCAACAGCGTCCCCGTCACCACCACGAGCGTGTTGACCAGCAGGAACACCACGGAGAAGTTCATGAACCGGCGGATGGTGGCCAGGTCGCCGACGGCGCGGGAGAGGAGCTGGCCGGACTGCCACCGGTCGTGGAAGGCCGCCGGCAGCCGCTGGAGGTGGTGGTAGAGGTCGGCGCGCATCCGCCGCTCCACCCCGGTGATCGGCCCGCTCAGGACCCGGCGGCGCACCCAGAACAGGCCGGCCTCCAGCACGCCGAGGCCGAGCACCGCGAGCAGCAGGGGCGGCAGCGCGCCGAGGTCGCCGTGGGCCACCGGGCCGTCCAGCACGCCGCGCAGCACCAGCGGCACGGACAGCCCGGCGAGCGTCGCGGCCAGCGCCGCGCCGACCGCGAGCGCGACCGCGCCCCTGACCGGCCGGAGGTAGGGGCCGAGCCGTCGCAGCACCGCGAGCGTGGAGCGCCGGTCCCGCCGCGCTGGTCGAGTCACCATCACCGTCCCCCTGGTCAGCGTGCGCGACGCTACGGACGCCGCGGGGGTGGGGCATCTCGTTTCCCGTCGGCCGCCGGCCCGCTGACCTCGGCATCCGCCCGCCCGCCAGCGGTTCTCCCACGACCGAAAACCACTCGTTCGTGTGGTCCGGGGGCTCGGCGCGGCCGGCTCGGCGCGGCATCATCGGACGGGTGACGCGACCCGAGGCCGTGCGCTACTACCTGACCCCGCGAACCATGGCCTTCCCCCGCGGTCGGCTGTTGGCCACCCGGCAGGGGCGGTTGCTCGTGCTCGCCGCCGACGGGTGGGTCACCCTCGGTCGACACCTGCCCAGCGGCGTCGAGCCGTTGACGCGGGAGCGGGCCGAACAGTGGTGCCGCCGCGAGGAGATCGACCCCGCCTGGCTCGACGCCGTGCCCACGCCGACGAGGTAGGGTTCCCGGCCGCGCTCCGGCCCAGCCGTCGGGCTGGGTCGTGTTTCAGAAGTGAGGTGACCGGCGGCGGGGTCGGTGGCCGGAACGTTGTCGCGGACGCCGACGGGCTGGTCGTGTGGGACGTCAGCGTGGATTCCACGATCACGCCCGCACCAGCACGCCGCCGATGCGCGGAACGGGGATCTTCAGGTCGAGCCGCTCGACACCGACGCGGGGGTGCGCCGAAGGATCACGGGGTGGGGTGGTTGCGGGGTGGGTGGACCAGCACGCTCCACCTGGCCTGCGAACAACAGCGGTGGCCGGTGGCGGCCGTTGGCTCTGCTGGTCACCGCTGGGCAACGGGGTGCCAACCCGCAGGTCACGACGGTGATCGAGGTGATCCGGGTGCCCGTGCCAGACGCCGGCCGTCCACGCGCCCGACCGGACCGGGTTCTGGCCGGCAGGGCCTACATCTGCCGGGCCGACCGGGCCTCCCGGCGTCAGTGGAAGATCAAGGCGTCCATCGACCACCCCGCGTGACCAGGCTGCCCATCGCACGGCTCAAGGCTCCCACGCCGGACGGCCAGCCGTGATCGACACGCAGGTCTCCGAGCAGAGCCACGCGGTGGAGAGCGGCATCAACATCTGGCCACGCCACATCTGAAACACGGGCTGGTGGTCAACGGGCCGGGGCCGAGCGCGGGGTGTCGCGCGAGAGCGCCCGGACGACCGACAGCGCGGGCCCCGCCGGCAGGTCGTGCCGCCAGGCCAGGGAGATGCGCTGCCAGAGGGGAGAGCCGAGGAGCGGTCGCCACGTCAGCTCGGGCTCGTGGCGCGTCGCGTGCTCCGGGAGCAACGCGACCACGTTGTCGTTGGTGGTGAGCTGCACCACGAACGAGGTGTGCCGCTGACTGGGGCAGGCCCACGTGTCCGGGACCCACCCGTGCTGGCGGCAGGTCGCCAGCACCTCGTCGTGGTAGCCGGGCGCGGTTTCCCGGGGGAACCACGCCAGGCGTTGTCCCCCGAGGTCCGCCACCCGCAGCTCGGCCCGCGTGGCCAGGGGGTGCGCCACGTGCAGCACCACCCCGAGCGGTTCGGTCACCAGGGTGAGCCGGCGCAGGTCGTCGGCGTCCACCGGCTCCCGCAGCAGCCCGAGGTCCAGCTCGCCGGCGCGGAGCAGGTCCGGCTGGGCGGCCGTCGTGGTGTCGTGGAACGTGGCCACGGCCCCCGTGCCGAGGGCGGTCGTGGCTTCCTTGACGCGACGCAGCAGGGCGGCGTCCACTCCCGACGGCAGACCGACGCGGACCTCGGGGCTCGCCACCCCGGCTGCGGCGCGCACGGCGGCGAGGCCGCGTTCGGCCTGGGTGAGCAACGCCCTGGCCTCGTCGAGCAGGACCGCGCCGGCCGGGGTCAGCGACACGCCGCGCGGGGAGCGCTCCAGCAGCGGAGCGCCGACCGTCCGCTCCAACGCCCTGATCTGCTGGCTCAGCGACGGTTGGGCGATCCGCAGCCGCCGCGCCGCCCGCCCGAAGTGCCGCTCCTCGGCCACGGCGCGGAAGTAGGACAACCGCCGGAGGTCCCAGGTCACCCGGCAACGATAGGCAACGCCTATCGCGCGAGTGGAAACCGGTCTTGGACGGGTCGACCCGGCCGGCCGTGTACTGGCTGTCAGGAGGCGCGGAGACCGCGCGCCAACATTCCTGGGGGAGGCCCACACCGTGTTCCTGATCCTGTTGGACTACCGCGCTCCGCTCGCCGAGATCGACCGGCTGCTGCCGGCGCACCGCGAGTACCTGGAGCGGCACTACGCGGCGGGGACGTTCCTGATGTCCGGCCCCCGGTCGCCGCGCTCCGGCGGCGTGATCCTGGCCGAGGCGGAGGGACGCGACGCGTTGGCCGCCGTCGTGGAGACCGACCCGTTCGTCACCGCCGGCGCCGCGACCTACGAGATCGTCGAGTTCGTGCCGACCCGGGGCGCGGTGCCCCGTGTCTGAGCGGATCGCGGTCCTCGGCAGCGGGCGGATGGGCGACGCGCTGGTCGCCGGCCTGGCTCCCCACCACACCGTCCTGTGGGGCAGCCGCGAGCCGGAGCGGATCGCCGCCAGGGCGGGGGAGCTGGGCGCGACCCCGGTCGACCACGCGCGGGCGCTCGACGCCGACATCGTGTTCTCCGCGCTCTGGCACCGGGACGAGCTGCCGTTCGCCCGGCGGCACCGCGCGGCGCTGGCCGGAAACATCCTGGTCAGCATGGCCAACCCGTACAACGAGGACTACACCGACTTCACGACCCCGCCGGACTCCTCGGCCGCGGAGGCGCTGGCCGCCGCCGCGCCGGAGTCCGTCGTCGTGGGCGCGTTCAAGAACACCTTCTGGGGTGTGTTCGCGAAGCCGGAGTTCCCGGAGGGGCTCAGCGACGTCCTGGTCACCGGCGACGACGATGACGCCCGCCGGCGGGTGATGGCGGCGCTGGCTCCGATGCCGTTCCGGTTCCTCGACGCCGGCCCGCTGTCCCGGAACCGCACGATCGAGCGGATGACGTTGCTGGCCCGCGAGCTGTCCGTCCGCTACGGACACCACCCGTACGTGAGCTGGCGGCTGCTCGGCAAGCCGGAGCCGGAGGAGAGCTGACGCGACGGCGTTGGCACCGGCGCGGGCGCTTGAGACGGCGGAAGCGGGAGGCGTGGCCCACGCCTCCCGCTTCCGCCGTTCTCCGTCTCACGTGTTCCCGGTGTTCCGGGTGTTCCCGGTGTTTCTCAGCCGCGCTGGGTGCGGACGCCGAGCAGGACGTCCTCCCAGGACGGCACGATCGGGTGGTTCTTGCGCCCGCGCCGGGCGCCGCCCTGCTTGCCGTCGCCCTCCGGCTCGCCCTTGGCGGCCGGCGCGGCCTGGTGCTCCGGCCGGTCCGCGGGCCGCTCGGGCTCCCGCGCCGCCCGGTCCGGCTCGGGCTCGGCGGCCGGTGTCGTGCCGGTGACCTCCTCGGGACCCCGATCGTCGGCCGCGCCCTGCTCGTCGATCCGCAGCGCCTGCCTGGCCAACGGGGTCACCGGTCGCACGGTGCGGAGCTGCCGGTTCGGGGAGGGGTCGATGAGGTCGGCGGCGTGCTCGTCCAGCGCGGTCACGGTGCCGCCGTGCGCGCCGGGGTGGTACACCCAGTGCGCCCGGTTGTCCGAGCGCCCCGCCGTCCAGCGGAGCTGGACGACCCACTTGCCGTCCTCCCCCCGCCAGGAGTCCCAGCTCACCTGCGAGTAGTCCTGGCCGCGCAGCCCGAAGGCGTGCGCCACGACCTCGCCGAGGGTCTGCACGTCGGGGCCGTCCGCGCGGACGGGGTGGGCGCGCTGCGCCAGCTCGGCCGTGCGCGACCGCTCCAGCAGCACGGGGTAGGCGAACCGCTCGACGCGGTGCGGGGGCATGCCGGCGACCTCGGCGACCTGGCTGACGGACTCGCCGGCGCGGATGCGGGCCTGGATCTCGCGAGGACGCATGGGGCTCTCCGTCCCGGTCTGGATCTGGTCGAGCCGGGCGAGGCCGCCGCGGAGCGTGGCCAGCAGATGCTCGTCCGCGGGCACGGTGAACCGTTCGCCGCGCGCGGGGTCCTCGAGGATGACGTTCCTGCCGTCCTCGTCGAGCCCGACCACGCGCAGCGCTCGCATCACGGCCTCCCCACTGACTCCACCTCGCCGGTCCGACGGTAGGCCGGCGCGCCACCGTGACGAGGAAGGCGCGCCGGGTCGCACCGCGATCCGATCGCGATCCGGGCGTGATCTTGCCCGGTCATGACCGGTGTTGCCAACGTGAGAACTACTCAAACCGGAAGGAGTACGCCACCGGAGGAACGCCGCGCCGTCGCCTAACCGAGGTGTTCCACCACCCAGTCGACGCACGCGGTCAACGCGGTCACGTCGTCCGGCTCGACCGCGGGGAACATGCCGACGCGGAGCTGGTTGCGCCCCAGCTTGCGGTACGGCTCGACGTCGACGATCCCGTTGGCGCGCAGCACCTTCGCCACCGTGGCGGCGTCCACGCCCTCCACGAAGTCGACGGTGCCCACGACCTGCGACCGCTTGGCCGGGTCGGCCACGAACGGGGTGGTGACCTCGCTGCCCTCGGCCCAGCGGTACAGCCGCGACGAGGACTCCGCCGTGCGCGAGACGCACCACTCCAGGCCGCCGTTGCCGAGCATCCACTCGATCTGGTCGGCCAGCAGGAACAGGGTGGCCACGGCCGGGGTGTTGTAGGTCTGGTCCTTGACCGAGTTGTCCAGCGCGGTGGGCAGCGACAGGAACTCCGGCACCCACCGGTCGGAGCGGCCGATCTCGGCCACCCGCTCCAGCGCCGCCGGGCTCATCAACGCGATCCACAGCCCGCCGTCGGCGGCGAAGCACTTCTGCGGGGCGAAGTAGTAGACGTCGAAGTCCTCGGCCCGCACGGGCAGGCCGCCCGCGCCCGAGGTCGCGTCGACCGCGACGAGCGCGTCGCCCGCGCCCTCCGGCCGCCGCACCGGGACCATCACGCCGGTCGAGGTCTCGTTGTGCGCCCAGGCGATCAGGTCGCAGCCCTCCTGGGCCACCGGCTCCGGCGCGTCGCCCGGCTCCGCGCCGACCACCACCGGGTCGGACAGGAACGGCGCGCCGGCGGTGACCTTGGCGAACTTCGCGGAGAACTCGCCGTAGGTCAGGTGCAGGGAACGCTCGCGGACCAGGCCGAAGGCCGCGGCGTCCCAGAAGGCGGTGGTGCCGCCGTTGCCGAGCACCACCTCGTAGCCGTCGGGCAGCGAGAACAGCTCGCGCAGGCCGGAGCGCACCCGGCCGACGAGGGACTTCACCGGCTTCTGCCGGTGCGAGGTGCCCATCAGGGCCGCCCCCTCGGCGGCGAGCCGGGCGAGCTGCTCGGGGCGGACCTTCGACGGCCCGCAGCCGAAGCGGCCGTCAGCGGGCCGGAGGTCGGCGGGGATCTGCAACGTGGTCGGATCGGCCGTCTGCGTCATGCGGCGCCTCCCGGGGCGAGGTCGTACGCGGGTCCTGGCCGGCGCCGTTGCCGGGCTGACAGTGTGGCAGTCGAGTGTCCTTCGGGTGACGCCCGGGTGGCGGAAGATCCGCCGCCGCGGGGCCCGGCGGGGCCGGTTGTCACGGGGCGAAGTCCGTCGCGCCGCAACACTTCTTGTACTTGCGCGCCGACCCGCACCAGCACGGGTCGTTGCGGCCGGGCGGCCACGCCGTCGTCCGGTCCCTGCGGGCCAGGTCCGCCGCGTACCAGGCGCGGGTCATGGGCGCGGCGGGGTCCAGGTCGTTGTCGGCGACGAAGTCGGCGTAGTCGTCGACCGAGCCGACCGCGAGGCGCAGCGACGAGTTCGACGAGGCCCGGCGCAGGGCGGCCTCCACCTCGTGCCGGTGCGCCCGGTGCGGATCGTCGCTGGTGGTGTGCCCCGGATAGCTCTCCGGCCACCGGCGCAGCAGCGCCGTGAACTCCTCCCGCGGCCAGTAGACGACGGCGACCCGCTCCACGGGGTGACGCCGCTCCTCCGCCCACGCCAGCTCCTGGAACCGGTCGGCCAACGACTCCCTGGCGAGCACCGCGACGCCGTCCCAGTCGTCGGGCGGCTGGTCGAGGGCCTCCCGCACCTGGGAGCGCACGGTGAGCAGGTCGAGCAGCGCCAGGTCGCCGAGCGCCTCCTCGGAGTCCAGCTCCTCCAGCGGGCCGTAGCAGCGGGCGATGCCGGCGTTGGCCCAGCGCAGCGCGGCGGAGAGGTCGCCGGCCTCCTCCAGCACCTCGGCGGCGCACTCGTAGGCGCCGGGGTCCTCCGGCCGGGCGGACCACAGCTCGTCGAGCAGGGACCGCGCCCGCTCGGACCGGCCGAGGTCGAACAGGAAACCGGCGTACAGGGCGCGTCCGACGGCGGACTCCGGTCCGTGTCCGGCGGCCACGCGCTGGTAGAGCCGCTCGGCCCTGTCCACGTCGCCGGCCAGGTGCCACTCGCCGGCCGCCTCCAACAACAACGCGTCGCGGTCCGCGCCGGGGAGGTCGGCCTCCGACTCGAACCGCCGGGCCTGGGCGACGTGTTCGGTGACGTCGCGGACCGTCATGGGTCCACGCTAACCCCGGTTCTCGACCGCTTCCAGGCAGACGACTTCCTGGCGGGCGGGTGGCGCGTCGCCGGGCCGTGGGGGCGTGCCGACTCCCCGGCGACGGGCCCGCGACGCGGCCTCAGGCGGTGTGGGTGATGGAGTCCCAGCCCTCGACGTCCTCGGGCCGGCGCGGGCCGGGCCCGACGTACTGCGCCGACGGGCGCACCAGCCGCCCGGTGCGCTTCTGCTCCAGGATGTGGGCGCACCACCCGGCGGTCCGCGCGCAGGTGAACATCGCCGGCATCATGTGCGGCGGCACCTCGGCGAAGTCCAGGATCACGGCCGCCCAGAACTCGACGTTGGTCTCGATCGCCCGGTCCGGCCGGCGCTCCCGCAGCTCCGCCAGCGCGGCCTGCTCCAAGGCCGCCGCGACCTCGTAGCGCTCCGCGCCCAGCTCCCGGCAGGTCCGCCGGAGCACCCTGGCCCTCGGGTCCTCCGCGCGGTAGACGCGGTGGCCGAAGCCCATCAGCCGGCTGCCCCGGTCGAGGATGTCGCGCACCACCCGACGGGCGTCGCCGACCCGCTCGACCTCCTCGATCATCGGCAGGACGCGGGCCGGCGCGCCGCCGTGCAGCGGGCCGGACATCGCGCCGATCGCGCCGGAGAGGCTGGCCGCGACGTCGGCCCCGGTGGAGGCGATCACCCTGGCGGTGAACGTGGAGGCGTTCATGCCGTGCTCGGCGGCGGACACCCAGTACGCGTCGATCGCCCTCACGTGCCGGGGGTCGGGCTCGCCGCGCCAGCGGGTCATGAAGCGCTCGGTGATGGTGCGGCACTCGTCGATCCGCCGCTGCGGCACGGCGGCGCGGCCGATGCCGCGCGCGGACTGGGCGACGTAGGACAGGGCCATCACCGCGGCCCTGGCGAGCTGCTCCCGCGCCTCCTCGTCGCCGATGTCGAGCAGGGGCTGGTAGCCCCAGATCGGGGCGAGCATGGCCAGCGCGGCCTGCACGTCGACCCGGACGTCGCCGGTGTGCACCGGGATGGGGAACGGCTCGGCGGGCGGCAGCCCCTGGCCGAACCGGCCGTCGACGAGCAGGGCCCAGACGTTGCCGAAGGTGATCTTGCCGGCGAGGTCCTCGATGTCGACGCCGCGGTAGCGCAGGGCGCCGCCGTCGCGGTCCGGCTCGGCGATCTCGGTCCGGAAGGCGACGACGCCCTCCAGCCCTGGTCGGAAACCCTGCTCTTCCCGCTGGACCGCGTCGTACGCCACCTGGTCTCCCCCGCATCCCCGACTCGGTCGACGATCTGTCGTTCGTCGATGTTGGTTCCCGGTGTCGGAAAGACCTTGCACCCGTTCGGCGGTTGGCGGCAATCGTCCAGCGGGGACTTTTCGCCCCCGTCCGGGCGTGGCGGACGTCACGTCGCCGAAATGTGGGTGAAACTGGTCGAACCGGGGAGGAGTTAACACGAACGGTACGTGCGCCGTCTCGCCCGGTAACTAGTTGCGGTGGTAAACGGTTTTCATGCACCTGACGCCGCACGAGCGGGACAAGCTGCTCCTCCACGTGGCGGCCGACCTCGCCAGGCAGCGGCTGGCCAGGGGCCTGCGGCTCAACCACCCCGAAGCCGTCGCGTTGATCAGCGACCACGTGCTGGAGGGCGCGCGGGACGGCCGCTCGGTGAGCGAGCTGATGGCCAGCGGCCGGACCGTGCTGCGGCGGGACCAGGTGCTCGACGGCGTGCCGGAGCTGATCGAGTCCGTCCAGGTGGAGGCCACCTTCCCCGACGGGACGAAGTTGGTGACCGTGCACGACCCGATCACCTGACCCGACGGCGTCGCCGCGTGTCGCGGCGGCGGACCGGAGGGCGGGGCAGCCACCACCAGGAGCGCGGGGAGAACGCGGTGCGTCCAGGCGAGATCATCCCGGCCGACGAGCCGGTTCCGCTGAACCCCGGCCGGCCGCGCGTGCGGCTCGTCGTGGTGAACCGGGCCGACCGGCCCGTGCAGGTCGGGTCGCACTACCACTTCGCCGCCGTGAACCCGGGGCTGGACTTCGACAGGGCGGCGGCGTGGGGACACCGGCTCGACGTGCCGGCCGGCACCGCGGTGCGGTTCGAGCCCGGCGTGGAGCGCGAGGTCGACCTGGTGCCCATCGCGGGACGGCGCGTCGTCCCCGGTCTGCGCCGGGAGTGGGCGGGCGCGCTGGACGAGCGGGGCGCCGAACCCACCCCGCCGGAGACCCCGTTCGGCGCGGGGGAGGGGGCGCGATGAGCACGCGGTCGCTGGAGCCGGGGACCGCGCACGGGCCGGGCGGCGCCGTCGTGGACCGGGCCCGCTACGCGGAGCTGTTCGGCCCGACGGTCGGCGACCGGGTGCGGCTCGCCGACACCGACCTGCTGATCGAGGTGACCGAGGACCGCTGCCTCGGCCCCGACGGCTCGGGCGACGAGGTCCTGTTCGGCGGCGGCAAGGTCGTGCGCGAGTCCATGGGCCAGGCCGTGGCCACCAGGGCCGAGGGCGCGCCGGACCTGGTCATCACCGGCGCGGTCGTGCTGGACCACTGGGGCGTGGTCAAGGCGGACGTGGGCGTGCGGGCCGGGCGGATCGTCGGCATCGGCAAGGCGGGCAACCCGGACACGATGAACGGCGTCGACCCGGCGCTGGTGATCGGGCCGAGCACCGAGGTGGTGGCCGGCAACGGCCGGATCCTCACGGCCGGCGGGATCGACTGCCACGTGCACTTCATCTGCCCGCAGCTCGTGGACACCGCGTTGGCCTCCGGGCTGACCACGCTCATCGGCGGGGGCACCGGCCCCGCCGAGGGCAGCAAGGCCACCACGGTCACCCCGGGCGCGTGGAACCTCAGGCGGATGTTCCAGGCGATGGACGGCCTTCCGGTGAACATCCTGTTGCTGGGCAAGGGGAACACGGTCCGGCCGGATGCCCTGTGGGAGCAGGTCCTCGGCGGTGCGGGCGGGTTCAAGCTGCACGAGGACTGGGGGTCGACGCCGGCCGCGATCGACACGGCGCTGCGGGTGGCGGACGCCAGCGGCGTGCAGGTGGCGATCCACACGGACACCCTCAACGAGGCCGGGTTCGTGGAGTCCACATTGGACGCCATCGCCGGCAGGTCGATCAACGCCTACCACACGGAGGGCGCCGGCGGCGGTCACGCGCCGGACATCATCCGCGTGGTGGGGGAGCCCAACGTGCTGCCCTCGTCGACGAACCCGACCCGCCCGCACACCGTGAACACACTCGACGAGCACCTGGACATGTTGATGGTGTGCCACCACCTCAACCCGGCCGTGCCCGAGGACCTGGCGTTCGCGGAGAGCCGCATCCGCCCGACGACGATCGCCGCCGAGGACGTGCTGCACGACCTCGGCGCGATCTCGATGATCAGCTCGGACTCGCAGGCCATGGGGCGGATCGGCGAGGTCGTGATCCGCACGTGGCAGACCGCGCACGTCATGAAGCGGCGCAGGGGTGCGCTGCCCGGCGACACCCGGGCGGACAACGCGCGCGCCCGGCGCTACGTCGCGAAGTACACGATCAACCCGGCCATCGCGCACGGGCTGGACCACGAGGTCGGCTCGGTCGAGGTGGGCAAGCTCGCCGACCTCGTGCTCTGGGAGCCGAAGTTCTTCGGCGTGCGCCCGCACCTGGTGCTCAAGGGCGGGTTCGTGGCGTGGGCGGCGATGGGCGACCCCAACGCCTCGATCCCCACGCCCCAACCGGTGTGGGGCCGGCCGATGTTCGGCGCGTCGCCGAGGGTGGCCGCCGCCAGCAGCCTGCACTTCGTGTCCCAGGCCGCGCTGGAGGACGGCCTGCCCGAGCGGGTGGAGACGTGGACCAGGATGGCCGCGGTCGCCGACACCCGGCGTCGGGGCAAGGCGGACATGCTGCTCAACGACGCGCTGCCGGACGTGCGGGTCGACCCGGACAGCTTCGCGGTGCGCGTGGACGGGGAGTTGGTCGAGCCGGAGCCCGTCGGCGAACTGCCGATGGCCCAGCGGTACTTCCTCTACTGATATGTCCACTATGGACTTCCTGGGCGGACCGGGAGCCGCGTCCGTGCTGTCCCTGGCCGACTCCCGCTTCCCCGGCGGCGGCCACGTCCACTCCGGCGGACTGGAGGAGGCCGCGGCGCGCGGATTCGTGCGCGACGTCGACGACCTCGCGTCCTTCCTGTCCGGGCGGTTGCGCACCGCCGGCGAGCTGGCCGCCGTCTTCGCCGCGGCCGCCGCGCACGGCGCGCTCCGCAGGCGCGGCAGGGCGTTCTGGGCCGAGCTGGACGCCGAACTGGACGCGCGGACCCCGTCGCCAGCCCAACGCGCCGCCTCCCGTGCCCAGGGCGCCGGCACCGCCAGGGCCGGCCGCGTCGCCTGGCCCTCCCCGGTGCTGGACGACCTGCTCGCCGCCGCGCCGCGCCCGCACCACCCGGTCGTGGTCGGCACCCTGGTCGGCCTGGCGGGCGGCGGTCCCGCCCACGCCGCGCTGGTCACCGCCTACCTGGCGGTGAGCGGCCCCGCCGGCGCCGCCGTCCGCCTGCTCGGACTGGACCCCTTCGCGGTCAACGCCGTCCTGGCCCGACTGGCCCCCGCGACCGAACGGGTGGCCGCCGAGGCCGCCCGACACGCCGGCACCGCCCCGGCCGACCTGCCAGCGCCGGGCTCGCCCGCGCTCGACCTGTTCGCGGAGTCCCACATCCGCATCCACCGTCAGGAGGTGCGTCTCTTTGCCAGTTGACCACACCCACGACCACGGCCCCGACGAGCGGGGCCACGGCCACGGGCACACCCACCCGATCAACTTCGACCCCAGCGCCCTCGAACCCGACCCGCACCCCGCGGCGCCCGGCGGCGCGCGCGCCCTGCGCATCGGCATCGGCGGCCCGGTCGGCTGCGGCAAGACCGCGCTGGTCGCCGCGCTGTGCCGCGCCCTGGGCGGCGACCTGGAGCTGGCCGTGGTGACCAACGACATCTACACCACGGAGGACGCCGAGTTCCTGCGTCGCGCGGGCGTGCTCGCACCTGAGCGCATCGAGGCCGTGCAGACCGGCTGTTGCCCGCACACCGCGATCCGGGACGACATCACCGCCAACCTCGACGCGGTGGACGTGCTGGAACAGCGCTTCCCCGGCCTCGACCTGGTGATCATCGAGAGCGGCGGGGACAACCTGACCGCCACCTTCAGCAAGGGGCTGGTCGACCACCAGATCTTCGTCGTGGACGTCTCCGGCGGCGACAAGGTGCCGCGCAAGGGCGGCCCCGGCGTCACCACCGCCGACCTGCTCGTCATCAACAAGACCGACCTGGCCGAGCAGGTGGGCGCCGACCTCGACGTGATGGTGGGCGACGCGCACCGGATGCGCGCCGGCCGGCTCCCCGTGGTCACCCAGTCGCTCGTGCGGACGCCCGACGCGCCGGACGTGGCCGCCTGGGTGCGGGAGCGGCTGGCCGAGTACGCCGCGAAGCCGGTCGCCGCGCCGCGCTGAGCGTGGGCTGCGTGGACAGCGTGGGTCGCGTGGACAGCGTTGGTCGCGTGGGCAGCTCGGGCGCGGGAACCGGAGCGGCCGGGTGAGGGCGCGGGCGCGGCTGGTCGTCGCGCGCGACGACGCGGGGCGCACGGTGGTGCGGGAGCTGCGGTCGATGACACCGCTGACGCTCGTGCCCCGGCGGCCCCGCGTCCGGGCGCGGGACGGCGACGACGCGGCAACGGTCCACCTGGTCAGCTCCGCCACCGCCCCGCTGGGCGGCGACGAGCTGGACCTGACCGTCGTGGTGGGGCCGGGCGCGGGGCTGCGGCTGCACGGCGTCGCGGCCACCCTCGCGCTGCCCGGCCACCACCCGGGCGGCAGCGGCGCGGACGTGCGCATCGAGGTGGCCGAGGGCGGATGGCTGGAGTACCTGCCCGAGCCCACGGTCGTCACCGCCCGCGCCGACCACACCGCGACGTTGCGCGTCGACCTCGCGTCCGACGCCCGGTTCCGTAGCCGTGAGGTGCTGGTGTTGGGGCGCAGCGGCGAACGCGCCGGGCGCCTGCGCAGCACCGTCCACCTGACACGCGCCGGCGAGCCGCTGTTGCGCCAGCGGGTCGACGTGGGCGAGGCCTGGTTGGACGCCAGCGCCGCGCACCTCGCCGGCCGCAGGGTGCTCGCCACCGAACTCCTCGTGTGGGGACCCGACCCCGCCGAGCCCGCCAGCGGGGACTGGTGGTCGCTCGTCCCGCTGGCGCGCGGCGGGTCGATGGCCACCGCGCTGGCGGCCGACGCCGTCACCGCCCACCACGCGCTGGCGACGGCCGTCGCGGCCCACCCCGGACTGCGGGAAACGATCCCCCGCCATTCCAACGGGTGATCCGTGTCGCTTCCGTCGATCGTTCTGAACCGATTGCTGAACCGATACGGCACCTCGAATGTCGTGTGACGCTTGAGCCATCACCACTCGGGCGGTTCCGGCGGGCCGGTTCCACGCCGTACGGTCCGTCGACACGGTGTGTGGTCGACCGATCCGGCACCGGATCGGGCCGCGAGGTGTCGGGGAGGGAGTTCCAATGCCGGAAGGGAACATCGCGTTGCCGGCGATGCGGGTGTCCTACGAGGCCGGCTCGCTCGACGAGGCCTCGCTCGCGTCGACCTGGCACGAGCAGCTCCAGCGCTGGCTGGACGAGGCGATCGGGGCCGGGCTGGCCGAGCCGAACGCCATGGTGCTGGCCACCGCCGACCCGCAGGGCCGGCCGTCGTCGCGGACCGTGCTGTGCAAGGGCCTCGACGAGCGCGGGGTCGTGTTCTTCACCAACTACACCTCGCAGAAGAGCCACGACCTGCGCGCCACGCGCTACGCGTCGGCCACGTTCCCGTGGTTCGGGATGCAGCGGCAGGTGACCGTGCGCGGCCCGGTGGAGAAGGTCGACCAGGCCGAGACGGCCGCGTACTGGGAGGGCCGCCCGCGCGGCTCCCAGATCGGCGCGTGGGCGTCGCCGCAGTCGCGCGTCGTGGCCGACCGGCAGGCGCTGGAGGCCGCGTTGTCCGCGGTCGAGCGCCGCTTCGCCGACGCGGAGAAGGTACCGGTGCCGCCACACTGGGGCGGCTGGCGGATCCGGCCCGAGGTCGTCGAGTTTTGGCAGGGCCGCCGCGACCGGATGCACGACCGCCTGCGCTTCCGCGCCTCCACCGACGGCTGGCGGGTCGAGCGCCTCGGGCCGTGACCGGTCCGGCCACACCCGTGCCCCTGGTCTGAGCCAGCGCATTGTCGACATGACGTCCGAAATCGGACGTCATGTCGACAAAGTGTCATCAACCACCTTTTCTGGCCGCGCGTGTGTGAGCCCCGTTAAATGTGACGGCCGACTCGCTACGCGTCTCCTTAGGCTGCCCTCATGACTGGGCAGGGCGTCGACGAGCGAACGGATTCCGAATCATCACCGCCCGAGACGCCCCCTCGGCGTCGTAGCGTCGCCTCCAGGGTCGTGATCGACACCCGGCCGCTGCGGCACCCGGCGTTCCGCCGGCTCTGGCTGTCCGGCATCGTCACCATCCTGGGCGCCCAGCTCACCACCGTCGCGGTGCCCAAGCAGATCTACGACCTCACCGGCTCCTCCGCCTACGTCGGCCTGGCCAGCCTGTTCGGGCTCGTCCCCCTGGTCGTCTTCGGCCTGTGGGGCGGGGCCGTCGCCGACGCGGTGGACCGGCGTCGCCTGATGCTCTTCACCAGCGTGGGCATCGCGGTGGCCTCGATCGCCCTCTGGGCCCAGGCCGCCGTGGGGAACCGCTCCGTGTGGGTGATCTTCGGGCTGCTGGCGCTGCAACAGGCGTTCGCCGCCGTCAACATGCCCGCGCGCAGCGCCTCCGTGCCCCGGCTCGTGCCGAAGGAGCTGCTGCCGGCCGCGAACGCGCTCAACTCCACCGTCATGCAGCTCGGGGCGGTGGTCGGGCCGCTGCTGGCCGGCGTCCTGATCCCCGTGCTCGGCCTCCCGGTGCTGTACCTGCTCGACGCGGTCGCGCTGAGCGCGGTGCTGTGGGCCGTGCTCCGGATGCCGCCGCTGCCCCCGCTCGGGGAGACGCCGAGCCGGGCCGGGCTGCGCGACGTGCTCGCCGGCTTCCGCTACCTCGCCACCCAGGGCGTGCTCCTGGCGTCCTTCCTGGCCGACATCATCGCGATGGTGTTCGGCAGCCCGCGCGCGCTGTTCCCCGAGATGGCGCAGAACCTCTTCGGCGACCCGCCGGGCGGCGGCAACGCGCTGGGGTGGCTGTACGGTGCGATCCCGCTCGGGGCGCTCGCCTGTGGCCTGGTCTCCGGCTGGGTGTCCCGGATCGGCCGGCACGGCGTCGGGCTGACCGTCGCGGTGTGCGCGTGGGGCGTGGCCATGATCGGTTTCGGCCTCGCGCCGACGCTGCCGCTGGCCGTGATCTGCCTGGCACTGGCCGGCGCCGCCGACTTCGTGAGCATGGTGTTCCGGGGTTCGATGCTCCAGGAGGCGGCGACCGACGAGATGCGCGGCCGGATGCAGGGCGTGTTCATCGTGGTCGTGGCGGGCGGCCCCCGGCTGGCCGACGTGCTGCACGGCGCGGCCGGCTCGGCGGTCGGCCCCTCGGCGGCGGCGGCCGGCGGCGGCGTGCTCGTCGTCGTGCTCATGCTGCTCGCGGCCGCGTGCCTGCCCGCGTTCCTCCGCTACCGCGCGGCCACGGCCGACTGACCACCCCCCACATCCGAGGGCGATCCCAGGGCGCGGGTGAAGGACGCGCAGGTTCGGAACCCCTGGTGCGCCGGGAAACGCCGGGAGGTTCCGAACCACCCTCTCGGCGTGTCGCGCCCGCCCCCAGCTCCCTCGGTTCGATCGTGTCGCCCACCTCGGCGATAATGGCCGCTCACGCAGGGCAGCGCCGGCCCTTCAGGCCCGGCGAGGATCGCAAGACGCTGGCCCGGGAGCTGGACCGTCTCCCTGCCCGGCAGCGCCAACTCTTTGGGTCCGGCGAGGATCGCAACGCTCAAGTGGCCGCCAAGTTGCAGGCCGTGGCCGAGCAGCGTCGGCCTCTCATGGCCGGCGAGGATCGCAACGTCTTCGGGGATTGGGTCGCGGCTGAGGGTGCCGTGTGCAGCGCGGGTCCTTCGGGTCTGGCGAGGATCGCAACACCGAGATGTGCGCCGAGCGACTGTCCGCGCTGGAGCAGCGCCGGCCTCTCAGGCCAGGCGAGGATCTCACCCCTGTGGTCGTGGAGCTGGCCGCATGGCTCGCGCTGGCATCGGCGACCCCTGGGGTCCGGCGAGGATCGCAACACCGACGCGGACGAGCGACACCGGCTGGGGTCCGCGCGCAGCGCCGGCCCTTTGGAGGGCCGGCGAGGAACGCAACCACCGGGTCAGCCACCCGGCAACCTGCCACTCCTGGCGGCGCTGGCCTCTCAGGTCCGGCGAGCATCGCAACATGTGGCCGCCGGACTCTCGCAGGCTGCGGATCTGCGCAGCGCCGGCTCTTCGGGGGCGGCGAGGCTCGCAACGCCCCGATCATCGTGACCTCGGCGAACGCCGTGCCCGCAGCGCCGGCCCTTGGGGGCCGGCGAGGATCGCAACCCGGACCTTGATGGGCGCAGGGTGCGCGGCGTCCAGGCAGCGCCGGCCGTTCCGGCCCGGCGAGGATCGCAACCCGATCTGGGACTGGGCGCGCGCCCACGTCTGCAAGTAGCGCCGGCCTCTCAGGCTTGGTGAGGATCGCAACGCGCTGCCCTCTCCGGCTGCGAGTGCACTCTGGACGCAGGGCCGGCCCTCCGGGACCGGCGAGGATCACCACGGGGCGATCGCGGGCAGCGCGTTCGCCTGAAGCAGGCAGCGCTGGATCCTCAGGCCCGGCGCGGATCGCACCATCAACAGCCACGCCTCGGCCACCACGATCAGGCGGGGGCAGCGCCGGCCCTTGTGGGTTGGCGAGGATTGAAACGCGCTGGCCCGGGAGCTGGACCGCCTCCTGCCCGGCAGCACCGGCCTCTACTTTCGTAGTGTCGGCCCGTCGGGGCCGGCGAGGAGCGCAACGGTGCCGGTGAGGACCAGAACCTCGCGATGGTCGTCTCCGGGTCGCTGCTGGGGCCAGACCGCAGCCCTTGGGCCCAGGAGGGTTGCGACAAATGGTGATGATTTGGTGACTCCAGGTGGGGGCGGCCTGTTACCCGAACGGTGTGACGGGGCACACTCCTCTGCCATGGCGAGCGAGACGACAGCGTCGGGGGCGACGCCGGGTCCCGCCGCGCAGCCCGAGCTGAGGCGCGCGATCGGACCCAAGCTGCTGCTGTTCTTCGTGATCGGCGACATCCTCGGCACCGGGATCTACGCCCTCACCGGCACAGTGGCCGGCAAGGTGGGCGGGGCCCTGTGGGTGCCGTTCCTGCTGGCCTTCCTGGTCGCGTTCCTGACGGCCTTCAGCTACCTGGAGCTGGTCGGCAAGTACCCCAAGGCGGCGGGCGCCGCGCTGTACACCAACCGGGCGTTCGGCATCCCGTTCCTGACCTTCATGGTCGCGTTCGCGGTGATGAGTTCCGGCCTGACCTCCGCGTCGTCCGCCGCGCAGGCGTTCAGCGGCACCTACCTCCAGCAGTTCGTCACGGTGCCCGCGTGGGTGGTCGCGATCGGGTTCATCGTGCTCCTGGCCCTGGTGAACTATCGGGGCGTCGGGGAGTCGGTGAAGGCCAACGTCGTGCTCACCTGCGTCGAGCTGACCGGCCTGCTGATCGTGATCGTGATCGGTGTCCTCGCCGTGGTCCAGGGCAAGGGCGAGCCCGGCCGGTTGCTGGAGTTCAACACCCAGGGGCAGACCACGCTGTTCGCGATCACCTCGGCGACCTCGCTGGCGTTCTTCGCGATGGTCGGGTTCGAGGACTCGGTGAACATGGCCGAGGAGTGCCAGGACCCGGTGCGGATCTTCCCCCGCTCGATGCTCATGGGCATGGGGGCGGCCGGCCTGATCTACCTGCTGGTGGCGTTGGCGTCCTCGCTGCTGGTGCCGGTGGACCAGCTCAAGGGGGCCGGCGGCGGCGCGTTGCTCAAGGTCGTGCAGACCGGGGCCGAGAACTTCCCGCTCCAGCTCTTCGCGTTCATCGGCCTGTTCGCCGTCAGCAACTCCGCCCTGATCAACATGCTGATGGCGAGCCGGCTCGTCTACGGCATGGCCAACGAGCGGATCATCCCGAAGCAGTTCGGCCGGGTGCACCCGATGCGCCGCACGCCGTGGGTGTCGATCCTGTTCACCAGCGCGATCGCCGTGGTCCTGGTGTCCACGGTGGACCTCGCGCTGCTCGGCGGCACCACGTCGTTGCTGCTGCTGGTGGTGTTCACCATCGTCAACATCGCGGTGCTGGTGCTGCGCAGGGAGAAGGCGCCGCACAAGCACTTCCGCACCCCGACGGCGGTGCCGATCCTCGGGGCGATCACCTGCGCGTACCTGGCCAGCCCGTTGTCCGGCCGCCCGGCCAAGGAGTACCTGATCGCCGGGGTCCTGCTGTTGGTCGGCCTGGCGCTGTGGGGCCTCAACCGGGTGTTCCTGCGCGGGAGCCGGGCCGCGGCCACCGAACCGGGCACGTGAGGCGACCGGGTGGGTGGCGCGCCCTGGCTTCCCTCAGCGCCACCCGCCCGGGTCGATCTAGGCTCGGCACGTGCTCGTCACCGGGGAGCAGTTCGAGATCCGACGCGGCAACGCCCGTGCCGTCGTCACCGAGGTCGGCGCCACGCTGCGGGTGTTCGAGGTGGACGGCGCTCCGTACGTGGAGACGTTCGACGCCGACGAACCACCGCCGAGCGGCGCCGGCGCGGTGCTCGTGCCGTGGCCGAACCGGGTCGGCGACGGCCGGTGGACCTTCGAGGGCGAGCCGCAGCAGCTCGCGCTCAGCGAGCCCGCGCGGCACAACGCGATCCACGGTCTGACGCGGTACGCGTCGTGGCAGGTGGTGGACCGCGCCGAGGACTCCGTTCACCTGGCTACCCGCGTCAACGTGCAGCCGGGTTGGCCGGTCCCGCTGGGGGTCTCGGTCCGCTACGCCCTCACGGACCGGGGCCTGGAGGTCACGCACTCGGTGACCAACGAGGGGCGGCGGGCCGTCCCCTTCGGCATCGGCGCCCATCCCTATCCCCGAGCGGGCCACGCCGAGACCGACGACTGCGTGCTGGTCCTGGCCGCCGACACCGTGCTGCCGGTCGACGTGCGCCTGCTCCCCACCGGCCCCGCCCGCCCGGTCGGCGGCACCGAGCAGGACTTCCAGTCGCCGGGCCAGCCGCTGCGCCGGCTGAAGGTGGACACCGCCTTCGGCGGCTGCGCGCCCGACCCCGACGACCCCGAACAGCTCGTGCGGCACGCGGTGCACGTCCCGGACGGCACGGGAGTCGAGCTGTGGGCCGAGCCGGTGTTCCGGTGGGTGCAGGTCTACACCGCGAACCAGTTCCCCGGCAGGGGGCGGGCGATCGCGATCGAGCCCATGACCTGCCCGCCGGACGCGCTCAACTCCGGTGTGGACCTGCTGCGCGCCGAGCCGGGGGAGACCGTCACCGCGCGGTGGGGTCTGCGTCCGCTGCCCTGAGCCCGCTCACAGCAGCGGCGCCACGAGCGGCGCGGCGTTGACCACGCCGTGGACGACGAGGATCGGCCACATCCGGCGGTAGCGGCTCCACAGGTAGCCGAGGAAGAGCCCCTGCACGCCCTGGCTGACGAGGACCGACGCCAGGTCCAGGGGAAGGGGGCCGCCGCCCTGGATGCCGACGTGCCACGCCGCCCACACCAGCGAGGCCAGCACGATCGCCGGCCAGCGGCCGAGGAGCGCCTCCCAGCGGGTCTGGAGCCACCGCCGGTAGAAGACCTCCTCGACGACGCCGTTGACGACGAACCCGACGAGCAGGGTCAGGGCCAGCGCGGCCGGCTCGGCGACGGGCGCGTCCGTCGGCAGGGGCATGGACAGCGGCGACAGGTAGTTCACCCCGAACCACCCCGCCACCGCGACCCACGGCGCCCACCGACGTCCCGGCGGCGCGGCTGAGCGGAGGAACGTCGACGGTGTTCCTCGGCGGCGCGAGATCCAGAACAGCACGGCGGGAACGCCGAGCAGGAGCGGCAGTTTCAGCAGCGTGTGCGCTGGTTCGCCACCGCCGGCGAGGCGCAGCGCGACGGCGAAGAGCACGGCCGACGCCAGGAGGGTCAGGGCCTCGGCGCGCAGCGCCCGCGCCGCCCTCGGCTCCTCGGGGGTGTGCGGCGCGGCCTGGTCCCGTCCCGCTGGCACGAGGCGGACGAGCGCGAGGCCGACGAGCGCGGGAGCCCACCGCACCCACATCGGGACCGTGTCGCCGTGGTCGGCGGAGTAGCGGACCCCGGTGTGGCCGGTGAGGAGGAGCCCGACGACGGAACCCACGATCACCAGGAGCCCGGCGACCAGGACGACCGTCCCCGACGCCTGGGCGCGCGGAACCCGTGTGATCGAGTCCATGGTTCGAGCGTTCCAGGACGGGGCCCGGACACGGGGTGAGTGCACCCGGCTGCCGTCCGACAACTGCCCGGGTCGCCGAGTCCGATCACGGAGCGCAAAAAATTCTGCTGGCGTCACCGTTGTCGAGTACCCCGAGTGGTCGTTAGCGTAGCTAACCATGCGACTTGCGATCACTGGTGGGTATGTCGTGCCGGTCGACGGGGACCCGATCGAGGGCGGCACGGTGCTGGTCGAGGACGGGCGGATCACCGCCGTCGGCCCGGCCGGCGAGGTGACGGTCCCGGCGGACGCCGAGGTGGTGGACGCCGCGGGGCAGTGGGTGCTGCCCGGGTTCGTCGAGGCCCACGGCCACGTCGGCGTCTGCGAGGAGGGCGAGGGCTGGGCCGGCGAGGACACCAACGAGATGACCGACCCGGTCGGCGCCCGGCTCCGGGCGCTCGACGCCATCAACCCGGCCGACGTCGGCTTCGTCGACGCGCTCTCCGGCGGCGTCACGACCGTGGTGGTCAAGCCGGGATCGGGCAACCCCATCGGAGGTCGCACCGTCGCCGTGAAGTGCTGGGGCCGCACGGTCGACGACATGCTGATCCGCGAGACCAGCGTGAAGAGCGCGCTCGGCGAGAACCCCAAGCGGGTCTACGGCAACAAGGACAAGACGCCCTCCACCCGGCTCGGCGTCGCCGCCATCATCCGCGACGCGCTCACCAAGGCCGAGGACTACCGCGCCCGCCGCGACCACGCCCGCGCCGAGAACAAGCCGTTCGACCGCGACACCACGATGGAGACGCTGGTCAGCGTGCTCGACGGCGAGCTGCCGTGGTGCCAGCACTCCCACCGGGCCGACGACATCGCCACCGCGATCCGGCTCGCCGAGGAGTTCGGCTACCGGCTGATCCTCAACCACGGCACCGAGGCCCACCTGCTGGCCGACCTGATCGCCGAGAAGCGCATCCCGGTCATCTCCGGCCCGCTCATCGTCGGCCGCTCCAAGGTCGAGGTGCGGCAGCGCACCTTCCGCAACCCCGGCATCCTCGACCGCGCCGGCGTGACGATGGCGCTGACCACCGACCACCCGGTGGTGCCGATCAACTTCCTGGTGCACCAGGCGACCTTCGCGGTGAAGGAGGGCCTGGACCGCACCTCGGCGCTGCGCTCCATCACCAGCAACCCCGCCGAGATCATGGGCCTGCACGACCGCGTCGGCGCGCTGCGGCCCGGCCTGGACGCCGACATCGTCCTCTGGTCCGGCGACCCGCTCGACGTCATGAGCCGCGCGATGCGCGTCTTCGTCAACGGCCGCGAGGTGTACCACTTCGACACCGAGAGCGGCGAAGGCGTGGTGGCCGACCCGTTCTACCGCGAGGGCTGACCACCGCGGGCTGGCCTTGCGCGTGGCGCGACGCGCAAGGCCAGCCACCCGCTATCCGCCGATGACGGGCGGTGCGACCCGGCGGCCGTCACCCCAGTGCTCGTCCGTGGGCTGCACGTACTTGTTCTCGTGCTCCGAGTCCTCCCCGCCCTGACCACCCGGGCGGGCGCCCGCCATGCCCGGCGCTCCGGCCGTGCCAGGCGCTCCCGGCCGTCCCGGCGCGGCGGAGCCCTGCGGCCCGAAGCCCACCGGACCCTGGCCCGGCATTCCGGCGCCCGCGAACCCGCCCCGGCCCAGCGGGCCGCCCTGCCCTGGGCCACCGGGACCACCAGGGCCACCGGGAACACCGCCAGGACCGCCGCCCACTCCGCCGAACCGGCCACCCGGGAGACCACCGCCGGGCGTCCCGCCGCCCGAGAACCCGCCACGCGGACCGAACCCACCGGGGCCGGAGAACGGAACCGGACCGAAGCCGGGAGGCGGACCACCCACGGGAGTGGGACCGCCCGGCGGGACCACGGGAGGCGGCGGGGGAGTGGGACCGGTGGGCGGAACGACAGACTGCTTGCTGACCAGTGCGGGCTCGTCTCCCGGCAGGGGCCGGGAGCCCAGCGGATCCACGACCGCGCCACCGCCCGGCGGACGCTGGTTCGGGAACTGGTTCTGCTCGTCCTGCGGCCGATGGTCCACCGGCCGCTCGTAGTACGTGGGCCGCGTGTACGTCGGCCGATCGGAGTCGTCGCCGCCGCGCCGCGCCCAGTGGTCGCTGGTTCCTGGGTAGTCGATCCGGTTGTCGTGCGACGTCGTCGTCTGGTCGCTGGTGTCGACCGTCACCTTCGGTGCGACCGGGTACGGCGCGAGGCTCGTCGTCGTGCTCTCGGTGCTTTCGGTGTACCGCATGTACAGGGCGCGGGCCGCGTCCGAGTTCTGCTGCGCGGCCTCCTCCTGCTTCTCCGCGTCGGTCTTGTCCCCCCACAGGTGGTTCCAGCCCCGCGAGAACACGTTGTCGGTCGCCGTGACCTTCACCGGGGCCGGCATGCTGTCCCGCACGGCCGTGAAGTGGTTGGTCTGGTCGGAGACCGCCTGCGCCATCGACTCCGACACGGCCTTGGCGTCCCGCACGAACTGGGCCATGGGGGAGAGCGCGCTGGTGAACGCCTCAGCGGCCTGCCCCTGCCAGACCGGGTTGACCTTGCGCATCGTCTCGGTGATGAGCGAGTCGACCTCGTTGAACTTGGTGCCCACCCGTTCCCGCCACGCGGCGGCGGCGCTGGACATCCCTCCCGGTCCCGCGCCACCGTGGAGTTCGTCGTAGATCCTCTGATGGTCGAAGGCCGCGCGTGGAGTCCCCGGCACCTTTCTGTCAAACGGCCACATGGCCACACCCCCTTCGTCGTGCTCAGATCAGTTTGCAGGCGGAAGGTTCGACAACACCATCCCGGCCACCTTCTCGGCGAACGCGCAGCGGTCCTTGTACTCCGGCTTGGCGTCCCGACGTACGGTCAAGCTGACGGTGAACGCCTGCGTGTCAGAGACGCCCACTCCGAGAGCGCAGGACATGCCCGCCTTGTTGTAACGAAGACCGGGGTGTCCGTGGATGGTGGTTTCCTCGGAGTCGGCCTTCCGGTTGGCATAGAGATTCGCCAGCCCTCGACCCTGGGTTGTGTCCGGTGCGACAGCCACACCCAGGTTGTCATTAAGCCAGTCGCAGTACTTTTCTCCCCACGGTGATTGCTTTGTGCTTGGGTTGCTGGCGCCGAGTTCTTGGAGTTGTTGGGGCGCGAGGAGTTGGCATGGGTCGGCGATGGCCTTGAGGTTCTTCGGGGTGGCCACCTTCGGTGCGCCGTTGTCGATTGCTGCCGTGCTGGTCGCCGCGCTGCTCTGGCTCCCGCTGGATGTGGAGGCTAGGCCGGGTGTTGTGCTGGTGCAGGCTGCTAGCCCCAGTCCGGCCACTGCTACAGGAATAATCGCTGTACGCCGCATCGGTGACTTGGTCCTATCAGCTTGCCGGTGGCAGGTTGGACAGGACCATGCCGGCGACCTTCTCGATGAAGGCGCAGTGGTCACGATATTCGGGTTTCACGTCCCGGAGGACTGCCACATCCACAAGGAGTAGCTGGGTGTCGGAGGTTCCGACGTAGAGACCGCATGTCTTGGAGAATTTTTCCACCCGCAATCCAGGATGGCCGTTGACGGAAGTTTTCTCAGAGTTGCTGAAATCCTTGCGATGAGCGTAGACGGCGGCCATTCCCTGGCCCTGGGTCGTGTCTGGCGCGACGTTGAGGTTCAGGTTGTCGTTGCGCCACGTGCATGAAGCTTCGCCCCACTTCGACTTGTCTGGGCGTGGCCCGCTGGCGCCGAGTTCTTGGAGTTGTTGGGGCGTGAGGAGTTGGCAGGGGTCGGTAATCGCCTTGAGGTTCTTTGGACTGGTTACCTTTGGCGCGCCGTTGTCGGTCGCCGCCGTGCTGGTCGCCGCACTGATCTCGGCAGATGTGGGCGTGGACGGCTGGCCGGACGTCGTGCTCGTACACGCAGCCGTCGCCATTACGACTGAAGAAAGGAAGACGACCGCTGCTGAGAAACGTCGTGCGTGCGTCACGTTCACATCCGGGAGTTTTGGTCGGCCTGCTGGTAGGTTTTGGTGAGAGCGTCAATTTGGTCGATGATGTCCTGAAGGCGCTGGACACCGTCGTCGATGGCATTGAGCAGCGTTCCGTTCCCGCCGTCGACCCGCTCGGCAAAGCGTCTCACGGCCTGCTTGCTGACTTCGTCGTCTCCAGGTGCTGGGATTGTCTGGAGGGGGTAGGCCTCACGTCGTATGGCGAGGAGCTTGTCCTGGGCTTGTTGGAGGCCGGCGCGGAGGGTGGGGAGTTGGTCGGGGTCGACGGTGAAGGAGGCTTGGTGGACGCCGCCGGCTCCGTCGTTCACCCAGGTTCGGAGGGTGGCCATCATGGAGGTCATCAGGTCTGTCTGGCCGTTGGTGGCTGGGGTGTTGTCGGGCATGGGTGTTCGCTCCTCCCCTGGCGAGCACTCTGTGACGTCCGTGTGTGCCCCATCGTGGCATGCGATCTTTGGTTCACGGATCAAGAACGGGTGAGATCCACGAGGCGCTGCGTCATTCGGGTGGTCTGTCGAGCGGCTTGTAGGGCCACGCAGGTGTTGTCGCCGTCCTTGACCACGGCCGCGTCGAGGTCGGCTCAGGACTGCTCGCCGTCCGCAACGATCAGTAGTCGACGCATTCCTGCTTGGCTCAGGATGCCGGTGGCAGGTTGGACAGGACCATGCCGGCGACCTTCTCGGCGAACGCGCACCGGTCCTTGTACTCCGGCTTGACATCCCGCCGAACTCCCACATCGGCTGAGAAGACCTGCTTGTCGGCAACACCGACGTAAACGCCGCAGGACATGCCCACCTTGTTGAAGCGAATGCCCGGATGACCGTTAATGGTGCTCTCTTCGGAGTTGTCGAAGCGTGCTCGGTTGGCATACACGCTGTCCATGCCCTGGGTTGTATATGGAACCAAACGTATCCGGAGATTGTCGTTCTGCCAGATGCAGGCAGGTTCCCCTGTCTGTGTCTTGTCGGGTCGAGGGTCGCTCGCGCCGATTTCCTGAAGTTGTTGGGGTGTGAGGAGTTGGCATGGGTCGGCGATGGCCTTGAGGTTCTTCGGGCTGGTCACCTTGGGTGCGCCGTTGCTGGTCGCCGCGCTGCTCTGGCTTCCGGTGGAGGTGGAGGCTAGGCCGGGCGTTGTGCTGGTGCA
>NZ_JAMTCP010000018.1 GCF_024171885.1 Streptoalloteichus tenebrarius
CGACAGGCCGCCACGTCTTGTTCGTTCAGCCCCTTGGCGTTCCTCGTGCGCCGCGGGCTGCCCAGTAGCGGGCGAGGCGCGGGGATGAGGCCCCGTTGGTGGAGCGGGGCTTCGGCGGCGGGATCGGGTCCCCTCCCATCCCTTGGCCCGGTCCCGCTGCCACCAGACCCGAAACTCCAGCGCACATCGGAGGATCTGAATGCGCAGCACCGCTGTTCCGGCTCGCGAGGTGACGCGGTGAACGCCACCGACCAGGCCGCCGTCGACGCCTTCCCCGAACTCGCCCACCTCATCACCCTGCGCAACGGCGGGTGGCGGTTCCTCCCGCCCCTGACCCGGGATGGTCGGCCAGTGGAGGTCGACGGGTTCCGGGAGTGGCCGGGCGGGTGGCGCGACGTGATCGGGGTCCGCTCACCCACTGACGTCACCGGCCTGCGGATGACGGATGAGGACCCACCGGGGATCGTCTGGGAACACGACGGCCACCTGGGTGAAGTCGTGGCCACCCTGCTCACCCTGCCCCCGCCCGGGGATCGGTTGGCTCCCCGGCTGGTCGTGGCGACCGGCCCCACCCTGTGGTCACCGATTTCTCCAATCGGCCTGTGATCCGCGTGCGCGGAGAGAGAGGAGGCGCCTCACGACACTGCGTCTGGCCACCACCGCGAGACCGCGAGCCGCACAGCACACCATGTGGTGGCCATGGTCGTCGCATTCTCGCCCCACGAGAGGACGACGACTTCCTTCATACCGCGCTGTTACCCGCCGGGTCCGGGCCTGGCGGGTAACAGTGCGTTTCCCATTTTTGGCCATTCTTCACCACCCGGATGACGGATTGTTCGTTCCGGTGCGGCGCGACATTCTCATCTCACTTACCGAGTCCGGTAGAAAGCGTGACCATGACCGACAATCCTGCCCCCGTCCTCGGTGCCGCCAGCGAGAAGGGGCCGAAGCGCCCGCTCAACGCGGACGCCTACGCGCACCACGTTCACAACGGTCGACTCGCCGTCGCCGTCGTCGACGGAACCGGTTCCACACCGGAGGTCGCGGAGTTCGCCCAACTCGCGGCCCAGGTGGCCGTTCGGGTCGCCGCGCGCCGCACCCCAGTGCGGGGCGTGATGGCCGCCGCCGAGCTGTGTGAGGACCCGACGGTGGAGTACCCGGACCCGAGCGGAACCATCGTCGTCGCCACCATGCTCCCCAACGGCGAGTCCCTCGTCGCGTGGGCGGGAGACGCGGCCGCCTACGGCTACAACCCGGAGGCCCGGGAAGTCACGCGGCTGACGACGCCACATACGCAGGGGCAGATGCTTCGCGAGGAGGGGTTTTCCGACGAGGAGGCCCGGAAGTACGACAACGTCATCACCAACAGCCTGACTCGTGCCACGTATCACGGCGTGGAAAGCTTCGTGACCAATCGCCCCCTCCTCATTCTCGCGTCCGATGGACTTCACCGGGTCACCGACGACGAGTTGACCGCGATCGTGCGGGAGCACTCCGGTGACCTGGAAAC
The DNA here is from genome assembly GCF_024171885.1 of Streptoalloteichus tenebrarius. Taxonomy (GTDB): domain Bacteria; phylum Actinomycetota; class Actinomycetes; order Mycobacteriales; family Pseudonocardiaceae; genus Streptoalloteichus; species Streptoalloteichus tenebrarius. The sequence continues at coordinate 1,511 of NZ_JAMTCP010000018.1, forward strand.
CTGCGCGCAACAGCTCGTGAAGGCCGGGCGGGAGCACAGCAACGACGACATCACCGTACTGGTGGTGCCACACCCGAATCCCCACACCGAGGGGAGGTGACCAGATGATCCGCCACGGAAACGACGGCGACTACGAGGGCGACAACGAGAAGACGCAGCCGCTCAAGCCGATCAAGAAGTGATGGGTAGCGAGCAAGAGGCTTCGTTGCCTTCCGGTGCCGGGGCCTCTTACACCAGTCACGACGTGATCGGGGTCCGGTCACTCACCCACGACACCGGCTTGCGCATGACCGACGAGGACCCGCCGGGGATCGTCTGCCACGAGAGGGTGGCGGCTGTTCCTTCATACCGCGCTGTTACCCGCCGGGTCCGGGCCTGGCGGGTAACAGTGCGTTTCCCATTTTTGGCCATTCTTCACTACCCGGATGACGGATTGTTCGTCCCCGTGCGGCGCGACATTCTCATCTCACTCACCAAGTCCGGTAGAAAGCGTGACCATGGCTGACAATCCTGCCCCCGTCATTGGCGCTGCCAGCGAGAAGGGGCCGAAGCGCCCGCTCAACGCGGACGCCTACGCGCACCACGTCCACAACGGTCGACTCGCCGTCGCCGTCGTCGACGGAACCGGTTCCACGCCAGAGGTGGCGCGACTTGCGCGCATGGCCGCCGACTTCAGCGCGACCACTGCCGCGATGACCGCTCCTGCCCGCGCCATCATGGACGCATCCCGGCTGACGGGCGAGCCGCCCACCCTCGACCCCTCCACTCCCACCGGCAGCGTCGTTGTCGCCGCAGCATGGCCGGATATCTGGTACGTCGCATGGGCTGGCGACGCAGCGGCCTACGGATGGAACGACGATGAGGACGGCGTGTGGCGGCTGACCACCCCCCACACGCACGGGCAACTCCTGCGTGATCAGGGGGAGCCGGAGGAGACGGCACGCCGACACGACCACCAGCCCTACAACAGCCTCGCCGCAGCGCCGTTCGTGGGAGTGTCGGCAGTGTCGACTGAGGCGAAATGGATCGTCCTGGCGTCTGATGGTCTTCGGCTCGAAGAATCCGCCATCGAGGCGTTTCTCAAGGAGAACGTGGACAATGCGCGGCTTGCGGCCGAGCTCCTGGTGAAGGCGGGGCGCGAGAAAAGCAACGATGACACCACTGCTGTCGTGGTTCAGCATCCGACCGCGGGAAGGAGGTGACCATGTCCGGCAACAGCGACGACTTCAAGGGCGACAACAACCCCACGGAGCAGATCCCGAAGGTGCCCCCGCCCCCAGGCAAGAAGTGATGGGTAGGGAGCAGGAGGCCCCGGTGCCTTCCGGTGCCGGGGCCTCTTACGCCAGTCACGACCTGCCCGCGTGGCGGCACGCCGTCCATGTCGCCGCCATCGCAGGGCGTCGGTGCCCCGAGGGGCCGTCCGTCCCTCCTCCGTCCACAGAGAGGGATTCCACAGTGGACATTCCGCGAACTCTCCACAGTGGACGCACAGTAGACATGTCAGGAGGTGGCCCATGGGCGGGCGCAGGGTGTTGGCGCTGCCGATGCTCGAACCTCAGCCCCTGAGGATCGAGGTCCTGAAGGACCGGGAGGAGCGGTGACGGGTGCCGCAAGGGACCACGCCGCGACCGTGCGGGCGCGCTGGCTGGGCGCGGAACTGCGCCGGTTGCGCGAGGCGGCGGGGTACGGCTCGCAGGTGGAGGTCGCGAGCCTGGTGGGGATGTCACTGGCCAAGCTCAGCCGGCTGGAGGGCGGCAAACGCCGGATCAAGGTGGAGGACGCCGCCGCGTTGCTCGCGCTGTACCGGGTGACCGGCCCGGCAAGGGAGAACCTGCTGCGGCTGTGCCGGGAGGGGGCCGAACGGGGGTGGTGGCTCCGCGCGTCCGCCCACGAGGAGCGGGTGGCCGTCCACACCCGGTTCGAGAGCTGGGCGACCGCGATCACCGAATACCAGCCGCTGGCCATTCCGGTTCTCCTCCAGACACCGGAGTACCTGCGGGCGACCCTGGAGTCGAGTGGCCTCGCGCCGAGCGAGGTCGAACGCGGGATCAGGCTCGGAGTGGCGCGTCGCGGCAGCCTGAACCGCGATTTTCCACCTCGCTACACCGCGCTTGTCGGAGAAACCGCGTTGCGGTGCGCCGCCGCCGCGCGCGAGGTCGTGGCTGACCAGTTCCTCCACCTGACGCTCATGGCGCACCGCCCGTGCGTCACGCTCAGGGTCGTGCCCAACAGCGCGGCTCAGGCCGCCTGTGGAGGCGCTTTCGCGCTCATGGACTTCGCTGCCGCGCCGGCGCTGGTGGCGTTGGAGTCCGCCACGAGCTTCCTCTATCTGGAAGAGTCGCACGAGGTGCGGACCTATCGCGGTCTGGCGCGGTCCCTGCTCCGTCACGCGCTTTCCCACGACGATTCCGTTCGTTTCGTCGCTGAACTCGCCGACGGCGTGGACCACGTGAAGACGACCCCACGTGCATCGATCACCACCCCGTGAATCGATACGGACAAAGGGGGGTCCCTCGGCCGGGTGTGCCCGGTCGGGCGTGACCTGCGCCGCACCTGCGCCAGACCCTTCCGTCTGACCGGAGCAGCCTCGATACTCGCCGGTAACCCAGCGCCGGGGCGCTCGCCCTCCCCGGCTTGCGACATGACGAAAGGGGAGCGCGCAATGGCCCGGCTCGCCCAGACCGCCGGTCTCACCGACGTCCAGCAGGAGATCCTCTCGACGGTCCGCGACTTCGTCGAGAAGGAGGTCATCCCGCACGCCCAGGCGCTGGAGCACGACGACGCCTACCCCACCGACATCGTCGAGGGCATGAAGGAGATGGGGCTGTTCGGCCTCACCATCCCCGAGGAGTACGGCGGCCTCGGCGAGTCGCTGCTGACCTACGCCCTCGTGGTCGAGGAGATCGCGCGCGGCTGGATGAGCGTCTCCGGCGTGATCAACACGCACTTCATCACCGCGTACATGATCTCCAGGCACGGCACCGAGGAGCAGCGCCGCCACTTCCTCCCGCGCATGGCCACCGGCGAGGTGCGCGGCGCGTTCTCGATGTCCGAGCCCGACCTGGGCTCCGACGTCGCCGCCATCAAGACCCGGGCGCGCCGCGACGGCGACGGCTACGTCATCGACGGCCAGAAGATGTGGCTCACCAACGGCGGCACCTCGAACCTGGTCGCCCTGCTCGTGCGCACCGACGAGGGCGCGGAGAAGCCGCACGAGAACCTCACGACCTTCCTGGTGGAGAAGCCGGAGGGCTACGGCGAGGTCGCGCCGGGCCTCGTCGTCCCCGGCAAGATCGCCAAGATGGGTTACAAGGGCGTCGACACCACCGAGCTGGTGCTCGACGGCCACCGGGTCGCGGCGGACCAGATCCTCGGCGGCGTCCCCGGCCGGGGCTTCCGGCACATGATGGACGGCGTCGAGGTCGGCCGGGTCAACGTCGCCGCCCGCGCCTGCGGCATCGCCATCCGCGCCTTCGAGTTGGCCGTGGCCTACGCGCAGCAGCGGAAGACCTTCGGCAAGCCGATCGCCGAGCACCAGGCGGTGGCGTTCAAGTTGGCCGAGATGGCCACCAAGGTCGAGGCCGCCCACCTGATGATGGTGAACGCGGCGCGCCTGAAGGACTCGGGTCAGCGCAACGACGTCGAGGCCGGCATGGCCAAGCTCCTCGCGTCCGAGTACTGCGCCGAGGTCACGCAGGACGCGTTCCGCATCCACGGCGGCTACGGCTACTCCAAGGAGTACGAGATCGAGCGCCTCATGCGCGAGGCGCCCTTCCTGCTCATCGGCGAGGGCACCAGCGAGATCCAGAAGATGATCATCAGTCGGGGCCTGCTGCGCGAGTACCGGCAGCGCGGCTGACCCGCCTGGACCGGCGCGGGCGTGGGACCACCGCGCCCGCGCCGTCCCGTTCCCGGGCCCGGTCGCGGCCCCGGGGTCGGCCGCTCGCGCGACGCGCCGCCGCCACGCATGGAGGACACCCCGGAGGGGAAACCCTCCACCGCGGACGCGGCGAATCCGACACGCCGGGTCAATGCCGGCGCGTATTGAACCTGCCGCCGGGGGAGATCGTTGGCAGGATGGGGGCGGTTGTCGCGGAGGTGATGGAAGTGTCGAGCCCGTTCTCCGGCCCGGACCGCCCGTCGGGTGGTCCGCCGCGCCTGCCGACGCCGCCCTCGGGGTGGCCGATCGGCTCCTACTCCCGTTACGAGGAGGCGCAGCGGGCGGTCGACCACCTCGCCGACAACGACTTCCCCGTCGAGGACGTGACCATCGTCGGCGTCGACCTCATGCTCGTCGAGCGGGTCACCGGCCGGCTGACCTGGGGCCGCGTCCTCGGCACCGGCGCCGCCTCCGGCGCGTGGTTCGGCCTGTTCGTCGGCGTCCTGCTCAGCCTGTTCACCTCCGGCCCCGGCCCCGCCTTCGGGCCGATCCTGGTCGGCCTGGTGACCGGCGTCGTGTTCGGCATCGTCTTCGCCGCCGCCGGGTACGCATCCGCGAGGGGAGTGCGGGACTTCAGCTCGGCCAGCCAGCTCGTCGCCGGCCGCTATGACGTGCTCTGCCAGCCAAGGAACGCCGAGCGCGGCAGGGACATGCTCGCCAGGCTGGCCATGCGCCCGCCGAGCGAGGGCGGCACGACGGGCTGATCCGGCCTCCGGGACCCGGCCTCCGGGACCAGGCCTCCGGGACCCGGCCCCCGGGACCCGACCCCCGGAGCCCGGCCCCCGCACCCGGTCGCCGCACCGCGTGACCGCGCGGCGACCAGGCGTCACGTGATCGTTGTCCGAACCGGTTGCGGGAGCTGATCAAGCGGCCTAGGTTCGGGCCACCGGCGGGTGAGGTGTGCGCGGTCACACGTGGGCGCCCGCCACTGACCACGGCGCACGACGACGTGCCGGTCGCGACGAGGCGTCGTCCGGGCCGGCACCGTGCTGCCCGACGGCCTCCGCGACCGCTGGTGGAAGGAGGAGGCCATGGGGGGCCCCACGCGTGGGGGGCGGAGGGCGGCCGCGATGCTGGGGGTCGCCGCGCTCGTCGCGCCAGCCCTGGCGGCCTGCGGGGCCGCGACCGATGACGGGATCGTCATCAACCTGTACAACGCGCCGGAGCAGAACCTGGGCAAGGTCGTCGAGACCTGCAACCAGCGCGCGGCCGGGCGGTACCGGATCGTCCTCAACACCCTGCCCCGGGGCGCGGACGGCCAGCGGGAGCAGTTGGTGCGCCGGCTGGCCGCCCACGACTCCGACATGGACGTGCTCGGGCTCGACATCACGTGGACCCCCGAGTTCGCGGAGGCGGGCTGGATCAGGGAGTGGACCGGCCGGCACAAGGAGGAGGCGGAGCGGGACGTGCTGCCCGGCCCGCTGGCCTCCACGCGGTGGAAGGGCAGGTCCTACGCCGCCGCCAAGAACAGCAACGTGCAGCTCCTCTGGTACCGCTCCGACCTCGTCGACCAGCCGCCGGCCACCTGGCAGGACATGATCAGCACCGCGCAGCGGCTGCAACAGCAGGGCAAGCCGGGCACGGTCCTGCTGACCGGCGCGCAGTACGAGGGGCTCTTCGTCAACTACAACAACATCGTGGGCGCCCTCGACGGGCACATTCTCTCCGAGGACGGCAGCCGCGCGGTGATGGACGACGCGACCGTCAAGGCGCTGGAGGTGCTCAGGGACTTCGCGCGGTCCGGGGTCACCAGCCCGTCGCTGACCAACCAGCGCGAGGACGACGTCCGGCTGGCCTTCCAGAGCGGGAACGCGGCGTTCCAGATCAACTGGCCGTTCGTGCACCCCGCCACGAAGGCCGGCAACCCGCAGGTGTTCCAGAACATGAAGTGGGCACCACTGCCGGGAGTCGAGCCGGGGAAGCCGGGCAGGGCCACGATCGGCGGCGCGAACTACGGCGTCAGCGCGTACTCGCGGCACCCGGAGGAGGCGTTCGACGCGGTGCTGTGCCTGCGCGACGCGGAGAACCAGAAGTTCCAGGCGGTCAAGGACGGCCTGCCGCCGACCCTGGCCTCGGTCTACGACGAGCCGGAGATGGCGGAGGCCTACCCGATGCGCGACGTGATCCGGGAGCAGCTCCGCGACCCCGCGCTGCGCCCGATGACGCCGGCCTACCAGAACGTGTCCACGGTGATGTCCACCGTGCTCTCCCCGCCCTCGGCGATCGACCCGAAGGCCACCGCCGACCGGCTGCGTGAGGAACTCCAGGCGGCCATCGAGTCCAAGGGGGTGCTGCCGTGAGCGCCACCGCGACGCCCACCGCGCCGGACGAGTCCACGCGGCGCTCCGGCCGGCACCGCCTCAGCGAGGGGAAGCGGGCCGAGCGTCGGCTGGGCTGGTTGCTGTGCGCCCCCGCCGCGATCGTGATGCTCGCCGTCACGGGCTGGCCGATCATCTACTCGGTCTGGCTGTCGTTGCAGCGCTACGACCTCCGGTTCCCGCATGAGCGCGAGTTCGTCGGCCTCGCCAACTACGTCACCGTGCTGACCAGCTCCTACTGGTGGCAGGCGTTCGGCGTCACCCTGCTGATCACGGTGGTGTCGGTGGCCATCGAGCTGGTGCTCGGCATGGCGCTGGCGCTGGTGATGCACTGGGCGATCGTCGGCAGGGGCCTGGTCAGGACGGTCACGCTCGTGCCGTACGGCATCGTCACGGTCGTCGCCGCGTTCAGTTGGCGGTTCGCGTGGAGCCAGGACCTCGGCTACCTGGCCCGCCTGTTCTCCCCGGAGGGCGCGCCGCTGACCGAACGCGCCTCGGCGCTGGCGATCATCGTGCTGGCCGAGGTCTGGAAGACCACGCCGTTCATGGCGTTGCTGCTGATGGCCGGGCTCGCGCTCGTGCCGGGCGAGCTGCTGCGGGCCGCCGCGATGGACGGCGCGAGCGCGTGGCAGCGGTTCACCAAGGTGATCGTGCCGGTGATGAAGCCGGCGATCCTGGTCGCGTTGCTGTTCCGCACGCTCGACGCGTTCCGCGTCTTCGACAACATCTTCGTGCTCACGGCCGGCGCGCAGGGCACCTCGTCGGTGTCGATGCTGACCTACAACAACCTGATCAAGGGGCTGAACCTCGGCGTCGGCGCGACCATGTCGGTGCTGATCTTCATCGCCGTGGCCGTGATCGCGTTCGTGTTCGTCAAGGGGTTCGGCACGGCCGCGCCGGGCAGCGACAGGGACGGGAGGCGCTGATGGCCCTCACGGGTGGGGCGGACACGACCGCCCGCAAGGCGAAGTGGTGGTTCGTCAACGCCGTCGTCGTGGTCTACGCGCTGGTGCCGGTGCTGTGGATCGCCTCCCTGTCCTTCAAGACCAAGGAGACGATCAACGACGGCAACTTCGTGCCGCGCGAGTGGACGCTGGAGAACTACCGGGCGATCTTCGGGACCTCGGAGTTCGTCAGGGCGCTGGTGAACTCCATCGGGATCGCGCTGATCGCCACGGCGATCGCCGTGGTGCTGGGCACGATGGCCGCCTACGCGATCGCGCGGCTCGACTTCCCCGGCAAGCGCGCGCTGGTCGGCGTCTCGCTGCTCATCGCGATGTTCCCGCAGGTCTCGCTGGTGTCGCCGCTGTTCGAGATGGAGCGCGGGCTGGGGCTGTTCGACACCTGGCCCGGCCTGATCCTGCCGTACATCACCTTCGCGCTGCCGCTGGCGATCTACACGCTCTCGGCGTTCTTCCGGGAGATCCCGTGGGAGCTGGAGAAGGCGGCGAAGATGGACGGCGCCACCCCGGCGCAGGCGTTCCTGAAGGTGATCGCCCCGCTGGCCGCGCCCGGCGTGTTCACCACCGCGATCCTGGTGTTCATCTTCTGCTGGAACGACTTCCTGTTCGCGATCTCGCTGACCTCCACCGAGCGGTCGCGGACCGTGCCGGCGGCGTTGTCGTTCTTCACCGGCAGCTCGCAGTTCGAGGACCCCACCGGGACGATCTGCGCGGCGGCCGTGGTGATCACCGTGCCGATCATTCTGTTCGTGTTGTTCTTCCAGCGTCGCATCGTCGCGGGCCTGACGTCCGGCGCGGTCAAGGGATGAGGTGAGGACGGGGCATGGCCGACATCGTCCTGGACAAGGTGACCAAGCGGTACCCCGACGGCGCCGTGGCCGTCCGCGACGTGGACCTGGAGATCGCCGACGGCGAGTTCGTCATCCTGGTCGGGCCGTCGGGCTGCGGGAAGTCCACGACGCTGAACATGATCGCCGGACTGGAGGACATCACCTCGGGTGAGCTGCGCATCGGCGGCCAGCGGGTGAACGAGCGGGCGCCCAAGGACAGGGACATCGCCATGGTGTTCCAGTCCTACGCGCTCTACCCGCACCTGACCGTGCGGGAGAACATGGCCTTCCCGCTGCGGCTGGCCAAGGTGGACAAGGAGACGGTGCGCCGCAAGGTCGAGGAGGCGGCGCGCGTGCTCGACCTGACCCAGCACCTGGACCGCCGCCCGGCCAACCTGTCCGGCGGGCAGCGGCAGCGGGTGGCGATGGGCCGGGCGATCGTGCGCAACCCCAAGGCGTTCCTGATGGACGAGCCACTGTCCAATTTGGACGCCAAGCTGCGGGTGCAGATGCGCACCGAGGTGTCCCGGCTCCAGCGGAAGCTGGGCACCACGACCGTGTACGTGACGCACGACCAGACCGAGGCGATGACCCTGGGCGACCGGGTCGTGGTGATGCGGGCCGGCGTGGTGCAGCAGGTCGGCTCACCGCAGTTCCTCTACGACCACCCCGCCAACCTGTTCGTCGCCGGGTTCATCGGCTCCCCGGCGATGAACTTCCTGCCCGCCACGCTGGAGGAGGGCGTGCTGCGCAGCCCGCTCGGCGACATCACCGTGACCGACCGGGTCCGCCGGCTGCTGACCGACGCCGGCGCGCCGCGCGAGGTGATCATGGGTGTGCGGCCGGAGCACTTCGAGGACGCGGCGCTGGTCGACGAGCAGTCGCTGGCGCGCGGCGTGGTCTACCGGGGCCAGGTGGACGTGCTGGAGTCGATGGGCTCGGACAAGTACGCCTACTTCTCGGTGGAGGGGGAGCGGGCGCGCTCGGCCGAGCTGGAGGAGCTGGCGGCCGACGCGGGCGTCGCCGACCTGTCCTCCTCCGGGGTCGGCACCGTGGTGACCCGCCTGTCGGCCGCCTCGGCGGCCAGGGAGGGCGAGCGGGTCGAGGTGTTCTTCGACCCGGACAAGGTGCAGTTGTTCGACCCGAACAGCGGGCGCAACCTCACCTACGCCGGCGACTGACCGGCCCCCGGGAGCAGACGGCCCCACGCGCGTCCGACGTCGCGCGTGGGGCCGACCCGTCTCCCGCTCCCTCCCGCTCCGCGCTCCCGGTGGAGGACCACGCCGAGCACAACCCGACTGGGTGATCTTGGTCGGGCCCGGCCGGCGGCGTCGCGGTTGCCGCGCGGGGCGGCCAGACGCGGCGTGCGCTGGCGGAACGGCGGCGCGGCCGGGTGGGCGGGGAGCGCGCGGAACCGGACCGGCGGGGTTGCCCGGGGTGCGATCATCGGCGGGACCCGACAGAGGCGGCCGTCAGGGGGTAGTCGTCGTGCCCAGCGGTACGGTCCCGGTTCCCGTCACACCCGATCCGGTCTCCGAGTCGCGCGCGGAGCCCGAGATCGTCGTCAAGACGCCGTTGGGCAACGGCGTGTCCGGCGGTGAGAAGCAGCCCCGCGCGCGGGGGCGCAGCCGCAGCACCACCGACTGGCGGCTCGCCGTGGAGGACCGGCTGCGGGTCCTCGCGGCCGAGCACACCAAGCAGGGCGGCAGCGACCTCGCGGTCTCCGGCGCGCTGGACGTCGTGCGCCGCACCCTCGACCAGGCGGCCAGCACCCGGGGCCGGCGTCGCCTCGGCGCGTGGTGGTCGGGATGGCACATCGAGCGGTGCTGGCGGGCCCTGCACGACGCCGAGGCGCGCCTGCTGGCCGCCAGCCCCGACCTGGCCGGCCGGCTGGTCGACCTGCGGCAGCGGGTCGCCAAGCACCTGCCCGCCGACGACATGCGCCGGCGCGCCCTCGACGAGCTGAACCTGGCCGAGGCCCCGGTGGTCGCCGTCCGCCCGGTGGTGGAGGCGGCGCTGCGGGCCACCTTCGACGCCTCCGACGACGCGCACAACGCGGTCCGCGCGCTGCGCAACAAGCTCATGCTGGCCGGGCTCGCGCTGGGCGTGCTGAACGTCCTCGTGGGGGTGCTCGGCACGCTCTGGCCCGGCCTGCTGCCGCTGTGCGTGCCCTCGGGCGAGTTGATCTGCCCCGGTCGCGTCGGCGCGCCCGGCGCCGTGGACGTGTGGCTGGTCCAGTTGCTCGGCGTGCTCGGTGCCGCGGTCGCCGTCGTGGTGATGCTGGCCAGACAGCGGCCGACCCTGACCACCTACCGGCTGTCCGGGTACCAGGCGCTGATCAAGATCCTGCTCGGGGCGACCCTGGCGTTGCTCGGCCTGCTGGCGCTGGGCGCCGAGGTGGTCGGCGACGCGGTGAGCCCGCACTCGCGGCCGGCGCTGCTGCTGTGGGCGGTGGTGCTGGGCTACGGCCAGCAGGTGAGCACCCGGCTGCTGGACGCGCACGCGCAGCGGATCATGGACAGTGCCAAGCCGCTGCCACCCGAGCCGACGGCGTCCACCCGGCACTGAAGCCAGGGACACCGAACGCCAGTGGGACCGGACACCGTGGGGACCGAACGTCGTGGGGACCGACGCCAGTGTCACCGGATGTCCTGACAGCGCCGACCAGATACAGCCGACCAGACACAGCCGATCAGTCACAGCGCGGGCCAGGGACGGCGCGGGCCAGTGCCACCGCGCCGGAGGGCGTTCGTCTGTCCGTGGTCAGCCCTCACGGGCCGCTGGGGCGTCGCCGGGTGTGCACGCGGAGCGCGTCGATGACCTCCTCGTCCCAGCGGTGCGTGCGGATGAGCCGGTAACGCTCACCGATGACCCACAGGTACGCCTCGGCCTCGGTGCGCTGCCCGACGAGGTCGGCCTGCTCCAGCATCCGCACCACCGGCAGGTACTCCTCGGCGTACCAGCGGCGGGCCACCGTCGCGCGGTCCAGCAGGACGCCCTCGTCCTGCATCAGCCGGAACCCCCACGCCTCCACGGCCTCGCCCAGTTCGGCGTAGTCCCACGGGTCGGTGACCACGACCGCCGCGCGGGCCTCGCCGGGCAGGGGCACCCGCTCCAGGAAGATCCGCCGGTAGTCCTTGACGATCAGATCGCCCCTGAAGCGGATGCCGTGCGGGTCGATCCGGGTCAACACCTCGGTCACGTAGGCGTCGATCGTGCGCAGCCCCAACGCGTGCGCCACCGAGACCCGGTGGTGGCCGTCCTGCACGAAGTGCAGCTCGCCGACGCGGTACACGTCGATCGGCGGGACGGACTCGCCCCGCCGCGTGGCCAGGGCCAGCCGCTGCCACCGCTCCCGCACCCGCGCGGAGGTGGGCCGGAACCGCCGGTCGAAGTCGCGCGTGCGGTCCACGCTGCCGACGATCGTGTCCAGCCGGATCACCTGGAGCCCGAGCCGCCGCTCGCCCGCGCGGCCCAGCGCGCCGACCACCTCGTCGAACGGCAGCATGATGTTGACGTCGTCCGGCTCCCTGCGCAGCCAGGCCGCGAGCCGGGACAACACCTGGCGCCGTCGGGCCCGCAGGAAGTCGCTCTCCGCGTCCGCCACGGGGAACCCCGTGTCACGGCGCATCCCTCACCTCCTCCGCCGGGGCGATCTCCAGGACTCGGTGGCCGACGACGTTGAGCACCAGCGTGCCCCGCGCCGCGCGGTCGGGCGCGGGGTGCCCGTGCGGGTGGACGTGGCCGTGCACGAGCACCCGGGGGCGCAGCCGGCGCACCGCCTCGTGCAGGCACTCGAAGCCGCGGTGCGGCGCGTCCTCGCCGTCGCCGCAGCCCCGGGGCGGGGAGTGGGTGAGCAACACGTCGACGTCCCTGCCGTCCCGCATCCGCCGCCACGCGGCCAGGCCGACCAGCCGGCGCACCCGTCGGGCCTGCTGCCGCTCGGTCCACTGGTTGGGGCCGCCGCCGTAGCGGAGGGACCCGCCGAGCCCGGCGATCCGCAGCCCGGCGACGTCGACCACGCGGCCGTCGGCGTTGACCGCGCCCGCCGGCCCCGGCCAGCGCGCCGGCATCCCGGCCCTGGTCCACAACCCGCGCGCCTCGCGGTAACCGGACAGGTCGGGGTCGTGGTTGCCCGGCACGAACACGCACGGCCGGTCCACGGTGGTGGCCAGGTACTCCAGGTACTCGAACGGCAGGTCGCCGGCGGCCAGCACCAGGTCGACGCCGAGCCGCCGGACCCGCTCGGTCCAGAGACCCTCGACGACCTCGTCGGCCACCGCCAGCACCCTGGGCACACCGCCGAGGGTACGGGCGGGCGGGGCCGCCCGGCCGTCGCGCTGACCACGTTTGCCGCATTGACCCGGGGCCGCACCGGTGGTCATGTTCTTGGAGGGCCGCCGGTTCCCGCCCGCGCGCCCCGCCGCCGCGCCAAGCAGCACGAACGACGAGGGAGTTGTCGATGCGGCGCACAACGCGACGCGTGGCCGTCCTGGCCGCGGCGGTGGTGTTGTCCGGCCTGGCGGCCGGCCTGACGGCGGTGGGGGAGCCCGCCGCCGGTCCTCCTGACCCGCACGCCCCGGTGGGCGGCGAGGTGCCGGGGGTGGAGGGAGCGCCGGCGGAACGCGCGGCGGGGACGGCGGCGGCGCGGTTCCGGGAGTCACGCCGCTCCGGCGGGCCGCGCGGCGAGGCGGCCGGAGCGGCCCAGATCCACCACTTCTGGGGCGTCATGCCGCCCGACACCGGAGCCGGCGACGGCATGATGGCCACCCACTCCGTCCACCCGGACCTGCGCATCCCCAACAACGAGGACTTCGTCTACGCGCCCACGTCCAAGCCAGGCAACGACTCCTGCGTGGAGGTCGTGACGTCGTACTCGAAGTACTACGGCCCCCAGATCTGGGCGTGGGACTGGTGCCGGACCGGGAACCTGGCCAAACAGGTGCCGGTCGACGACAGGTTCCTCGACACCTACACGACGACGGTGAACGGGCACCGGGCCTACACGGTCCAGAACATCCGGACGAACGCGGCGAACAACACGTGGACCGCGTACCTCTACAACCACGCGACGCGGAAATGGGACGTCCTGTTCACCAGCTCCGGGCGCGACCGGAGCGACACGACGTACGGGTGGGACGTCTTCGAGATCTATTCGGCCGTCGACCCGTCGACCGGGCGCGGCTACTACTGCGCCGCCTCGGTCGGCAAACCCTTCGAGAGCAACGACATCAAGCTCAGGAAGGGCGGGAGCTGGGTCGCGGCCAGCCCGGTGGAGTCCCCGTTCGTGCCGGAGAAGCCCGACCCGGCCGACTACCAGTGCCCGTCGCTGCGCTTCCACGTGCGTCACGCCAACGACCACTGGGTCGTCCAGCACTAGCAAGGGACTGGGTCGTCCAGCACTAGCAAGGGGAGGCGAACACCGACACCGACACGGACACCGGCACGGACACCGGCACGGACACCGACACGGACCGCGGGCCGGCGGTCGGCGCCGTCGGGTGCGAGGGCACGAGCCCGACGGCGCCGGTTCCGGCCCCCGCGCCTCTTCCGGGAGCCACGAAGGAGAGTGGCCCACGGGAAGTGGGCACGCTCGTGTGACCTGTGGTGTTCCTGGAAGAAAGAGAAGACGCCGTCCGTGGTCGGTGGCGAGGGTCACCGGTGTCAGCGCGTAGTTCCGTCGCTCAGGGGGTGTCCGGACTCGTCCGTTCGGAGTTAGCGTCGGGACGTGCTCACCGCGCTCAGCGAGCTTCCGGCGCTGTTCCGCAGCCAGGCCAGAACCTGCCTTCCCGGGAGCCCGCTCACCCACGCGTTGTTGTCCGCCGCCGCCGACGACCTGGACGCCGGCGGGGTCACCGCGGAGGTGATGGCGGGCGCGGAGCGGGACCGCGGTGGCACCGTCCCCGGCCTGCGTTTCGCCGGCGCCGTGCACCGCCTGGTGCTGGAGGGGCGGGCGCCGGAACTGGCGCGGCACTACCCGAACGTCGGCGGCCGGCCCCGCCTCGACGAGCTGTGGGGCGACGTCGAGCCGGTCCTGCGCGAGCACGTCGACGAACTGCGCCGGCGGGTGCGGGCGACCGTGGTGCAGACCAACGAGCCGGGTCGCATGGCTCCGATGCTCGGCGGCCTGCTCGTCGCCGCCGAACGGGCCGCGCGCGAGGTCGGCAGGGACGAGCCGTTCCCGGTCCGCCTGCTGGAGATCGGCGCGAGCGGCGGGCTGAACCTGCGCCCCGACCGGGTCGCCGTGCCCCTGGCGAACGGGGACGTGCTCGGCGACCCGGACAGCCCGCTGCGGTTGGACCCGTGCTGGACCGGGCTGCCGCCCGCCGACCTGTCCCGACCGGCGCGCGTGGTCGAGCGGGCCGGCTGCGACACCCACCCGGTGGACGTGACGACCGAGGACGGCCGGTTGCACCTGTCGAGCTTCGTGTGGCCGGACCAGCTCGACCGCTGGGCCCGGTTGCGGGAGGCCATCCGCCTGGCCGTCGCCGAGCCGGTCGCGGTGGAGCCGATGACCGGACCCGACTGGCTGGGCCGGCGGCTCGCGCAGCGCCGCCCCGGGGTCCTCACCGTGGTGTGGCACTCCGTGGTCTGGCAGTACGTCCGGCCCGGCGACCGGGCGCGGGGCCGCTCGGCGCTGGCCGAGGCCGCCGCCCACGCCACGCCGGACGCGCCGTTGGCGCTGCTGGTCTACGAGCCGCGCCGCGTGCCGGCCAGCGAGGGCGGGCCGTACCGGTTCGACCTGTTGTTGCGGTTGTGGCCGGCCGGGCTGTCGCTGCACCTGGGGAGCGGTGGGGGACACGGCATCCCGTTCACCTGGAACGAGCGGACCTGGGACTGACCGAGCGAGCGGACCCGGGCTGACCGGCCGGGCCGAGGCGCTCGCCGGTTCTTCACACGCGGGCCACGCCACCGGGCCTACCCTGGTCCCGAATCGTGCCGCACGCGGACTCGGGAGGTGATCGCGATGAGTCTCGCCGATCCCCCCAGTTCTCCGCGCTGACCCGGACCCAGACCCAGATCCGGACTCGGACTCGGACCCTGGCCGACGCCGACCCGACGCGCGGCCCTCGTGTCGCGTCGCGGTCGTTCTCCGCGACGCGGGCATTGTCACGGTGAAAGCGCCGGCAACGGCCGCTCGCGACGACCGGACTTCCCGTCAGGGGAGCACGCGGTCGCGTTTGGCCTTCCTTTCCGTGGTGAATCCGGAGTCAGGCACGTCAAAACGCGGGTGACAGCGTTCCGCACCGCGGGTTTCCCTGTTGCCCGCACTGTCCACAGTGGGTGTTCTCGGCGTCGTGGAACACCCCCGGCGCCTCCGGCGCCGCTGGGTGAGCGCATTCCGTCAGGGAAGTGGAGTCTGGTTCCACGCGCTCCCGCCGTGTAGGCCAGGAACCAACCCGCGCGGCCCAGACTGAACGGACATTTCGGTCGCCACGGCGAGCGGTCGTCCACGACGCGACCGGCCATGGGGCGGCTCCCGTGCGGAGCCGTCTTCCGACGCGTGAACGGAGGGGTGAGATGGGGACACTCGCGTGGTGGGAGGTGCCGGCCCGGTTGGGGCTCGCGTTGGCGCTCGGCGCGGGAATCGGGTTGGAACGGCAGTGGCGGTCGCGGATGGCCGGCCTGCGCACCAACGCCCTGGTCTCCACGGGCGCGGCGTTGTTCGTGTTGTTCAGCGCGCTCACCCCCGGGGACAACAGCCCGACCAGGATCGCGTCCTACGTGGTGTCCGGCGTCGGCTTCCTCGGAGCCGGTGTGATCATCCGGGACCGGGGGAACCTGCGGGGCATCAACACCGCGGCGACGGTGTGGGGCACGGCGGGGGTCGGCGTGATGGCCGGCGGCGGGCACTACCCGGTGGCCGCGCTGGGGGCCGTCACGATCGTGCTCGCCAACGTGGTGCTGCGGCCGGTGGCGCAGCGGGTGGACCGCCGCGAGGTCCAGCGGGACGCCCGGCCGAGGAGCTTCCGGCTCCGCGCGGTCTGCCGGGACGCGGAGGAGGCGCACATCCGCGCCCTGGTGGTGCAGTCGGTGGCCGCCGGCGGGTTCGCCCTGTGCGCCCTCGACAGCGAGGACATCGGCGGCACGGGTCGGGTGGCGGTCACCGCCCGGCTCGTGGGGCAGGACTCGGGCCAGCTCGAACAGGCGGTGAGCCGGTTGTCGCTGGAGCCGGGCATCAGCTCGGTGAGCTGGCGCGTCGGCGACGACGAGGAGGAGCCGTGACCGGTTTCCCGGCGGGGGAGGGCGGCGCGTCCTCGGCGACGCCGGGGGCGGCGATGGCGCGCCGGACGGCGGCCGTCGCCGCGGCCCGCTCCGCCCTGTCCCACACCCGCCCGCTGAGCAGCACCCGGTAGACCAGCGGCCCGAGCACGAGGTCCCTGATCACCGTGACGTCGAGGTCGTCGCGGACCCGTCCGGTCCGCACCCCTCGGGCGATCACCTCGCCGAGCACGCCGAGGCGGGGCGACAGGTAGCGCTCCTCCAGCCGGCTCGCCAGCTCGGGCCGGTCGACGGCGGCACCGAGCACCGCGAGCACGACCGGCCCGACGCCCGCCGCGACCAGCCGTTCCAGCACCTCCGAGGCGAGCAGCTCCAGGTCGCGGAGGGCGTCGCCGGTGTCGGGGTCGGCCAGGACGGGCACCGCGCGGCTCAGGACGTCCACCACCAGGTCGTCCTTGGTGGGCCAGCGCCGGTAGACGGTCGGCCGGCCCACCCCGGCCCTGGCCGCCACCGCCTCGATGGTCAGCCCGTGGTAGCCGACGCGGGCGAGCAGGTCCAGGGTCGCCTGTTCCACGGCCCAGTCCACCGCCGCGCTGCGCGGTCGTCCCCGCCTGCCGGTCATGCGGGGTAGGGTACGCCCACAATTACATTCCAGAATGTAACGTTAGGCGAGGTGGGCATGTCCGACTCGACCGTGCCGAAGGCGGCCACCTGGGGACTGTTCGCCGCGTGGGCGGCCCACGACGCCGAGGAGCTGCTGACGATGGCGGAGTGGTCCCGCCGCCACCTGCCGGAGCTGCGGCGGCGCCACCCGTGGGTGCCAGGGCGCGTGTGGTCGGCGCTGGAGATGAGCCGGGCTCAGGCCGCCGTGGCGATCGGACTGATGGGCGTGGTGTTCGCGAGCGCCGCCGCGGCCGGGGCGAGGACCGGTGGGCGGTCCGGGTGGTACCAGACGGTGCTCGCGGCCTTCGGGTGGCACGCGCTCACCCACGTCGCGCAGGCCGCGGCGCTACGCCGGTACACGCCGGGCGTGCTCACCGCGCCGACCGTGGTCGCGCCGTTCTCGTGGTGGGCGTGGCGGACGCTCCGCCGCGCCGGGGTCGTGCGCGAGGGTGGGCGCGGCGCCGCGGTGGGCATGGCGTTGTTCCCGCTCGTGGCGGGCGCGGTCCACGCCGTGGCGCGCGCGGCGACCCGACGGGGCGGTCCCGGCGGGAGGTGACGGATGACCGTCCTCTTCGGACTGTCCCGGCGCGGCCGGGACAGTCCGAACAGGACGTGCGGCGGTCAGGGCTGGGAGTGGATCAGGTAGATGACCATGGACACCCATCCGATGATCGCGGTCATGATCCAGAAACGCAGGTTGGTGAGCAGGCGAGCCACGTCGGACGACCTCCCGTCGTGCTGGGCGTGAGTGCGGGGTGGTGAAGGCGACGGCCGGGCTGAGCGGGGCTACAACCACTTGTTCCGTCGGAAAATCCGGTAGAGCGTTACGCACGCGATGACGATGATGATCACGACGGCCGGATAGCCGTACTTCATCTTCGTCTCCGGCATGTACTCGAAGTTCATGCCGTAGATGCCGGCGATCATCGTGGGCACCGAGATGATGGCGGCCCACGCGGTGATCTTGCGCATGTCGGTGTTCGCGCGGAGGTTGATCTTCGCGGCCGCGGCGTCCAGCAACGCGTCCAGCAACTCGTTGAACCCGTTCACCTTCTCGGCGACGGTCGTGAGGTGGTCCTCGACGTTGCGGAAGTACGACCGCACCTCGGCGGGCACCAGCGGGGTGTAGCCCTCGGCGAGCCGGCGCAGCGGCTGCGCCAGCGGCTGCACGGCGCGCCGGAACTCCAGCACCTCGCGCTTGAGCATGTAGAGCTGGTCCATCGACATGTGGCTGCGCTGGGCGAACACGTCGGTCTCGGCCCGCTCCACGTCGTCGTCCACCTGGTGGGTGACCTCCAGGTAGGTGTCGACGACCTGGTCGGCGATGGCGTGCAGCACCGCGGCCGGGCCGAGGGCGAGCTGCTCGGGGTCCTCCTCGAGCTGCTGGCGCAGCCGGCGCAGGCCGGAGTGCCGGCCGTGCCGCACGGTCACCACGAAGTCCTTGCCGACGAACACCATGATCTCGCCGGTCTCGACCAGCTCGCTGGCGGTCGTGGGGTCCTCGTGGCCGGCGTAGCTGACCGTCTTGAGCACCATGAACAGAACGTCGTCGTAGCGCTCCAGCTTGGGCCGCTGGTGCGCGTGCACCGCGTCCTCGACGGCCAGCTCGTGCAGGCCGAAGGTGTCGGCGACGCCCTTGATCTGCTCCTCGTCCGGTTCGTGCAGCCCGATCCAGACGAAGCCCTCACCCTTCTCCCTGACCGTGCGCACGGCCTCCGTGTGGGTGAACCGCCCCGGGAGTCGGCGCCCGTCCACGTAGACCCCGCAGTCGACCACGTAGGCCGACAGCGGGACCCGGATCGGGGGGATGGGGCGTCCATTGTTGCGTGGGGTGCGACCACGCAGACCGAGGTTGGACAGCGACGGCATCACGGCCTCCAAGCGCTCACGTCGGGGCGAACGACGCGCCGGAGCCGACTGCCCCAGCGCTGGCGGAGGCGTCCCGGCCGGGATCGACGGGGCCTAGCTGGCGAGCCAGGTCCCTCCGGCGAGGACGCGGGTGGTACTGCACGGAAGCGCGGTATCAGCACTACTCATCGCGTTCCTCACCTCCTCTTGCCGGACCCCTGAAGGGGTGGAGTCGCTCACAGACCAGTTGTCGAGGGTACTCCCGTCGGGTTCAGACTGTCGTCCCCGGTCGACGGGGTGCCCATCACATTCGCGGGAGGCAGCGGTGCAGTTCGGGCGTTACTTCGAGGAGTTCGAGGTCGGGGCGGTCTACAAGCACTGGCCGGGCAAGACGGTCACCGAGTACGACGACCACCTGTTCTGCCTGCTCACGATGAACCACCACCCGCTCCACATGGACGCCAACTACGCCGAGAAGACCACGGACTTCGGCAGGAACGTCGTGGTGGGCAACTACGTCTACTCGCTGCTCCTCGGGATGTCCGTGCCCGACGTCTCCGGCAAGGCCATCGCCAACCTGGAGGTCGAGTCGCTCCGGCACGTCGCGCCGACCTTCCACGGCGACACCATCTACGGCGAGACCGAGGTCCTGGACAAGACGCCGTCAAAGTCCAAGGACGACCGCGGCGTGGTCTACGTGGAGACCCGTGGGTACAAGCAGGACGGCACGGTCGTGTGCGTGTTCCGGCGCAAGGTGATGGTCCCGCGCCGCAGCTACGGCGAGAGCCGCGGCGGGGAGCAGCCGGGGCGCCCCGAGCCCAAGTCCTGATCGAACGAGGTGTTGTCGGAGAACCGGGGTGAGGGCGTCGCGCACCCCGGTTCTCGTCTGTGGTTCTCGTCTGTCCGGTTCTCTCGTCTGCCCGGCGCACGGGGCCGCCGCGTCGGTCCTGCCTCCCGCCCCGGCGCTCGCGCACGAGACCTTCACCAGTTGTCCCCCTTCTGGTCGTTTCTCTGAAGCCCTCCAGTCACCTGATTCCGAAACGGGTCCGACGAACGGGAACCAGGGCCGTGACTGTCCACTGTGGTGGGTCGTGGCAGGGGAGGTTCGCCGCCTGGCGGAGCTTTCGGCGGTGCTGTCCACGAATCTTGTCGCCCGCTGTGCTTGTTCACCGTTCCGGTGAAGGGATTTCTGACCCGTCAGAGGGGCGAAGGGCGGGCGTCGTCGCGGGGCGCATCCACGGGCGCGGCGATGCCGGGAGTGACGGTGGAGGGCCGGCCCCGTGTCGCGCGGGTCACCGACGGGAGGGGCGGGGGAGCTGGCCCCACTCGCGCAGGGCGGCGGCGAGACCCTCCGTAAGCATCCCGGACCGATCGAGTGCGTCGAAGATCACATCGTCCACCCACCGGACGGCGAGCGCGTCATCACCCGCGCGGAGGGTCCCGCCGCTCACCTCGGCGGCGTAGTCGACGATCAGGTACGTGCCGGTCGGAGCGGGCCGGCGCACGACGCCGACGGAGGGCCCGACCCGCACGGACAGCCCGGTCTCCTCCTCGACCTCCCTGGCCACCGCCGCCGCGTCCGACTCGCCGGGCTCGACCCGGCCGCCCGGCACCGACCACCGGCCCCGACCAGGGTCGTTGCCGCGCTGTACGAGCAGTAACCGCCCATCGGCGTCATGGACGATCGCGCCGACGCACCGTATGATCCAATGCTCACTCCCCGTCATGACCACGGAGCGTAATTCGGGTGACGGGGCCGGGCCACGCGCTGACCCAAGTGCGGTACAACCCTGCCGTCCGGCGGTCGAGTGCGGTACAACGGATCACGCAGGTGCCCAGTCGTGGGCGCAGGTAAGGGACGGGGTGGGTCATCGTGAACCTGAAGAAGATCCTCACGTGGGCCGGGATCGCCCTTCTGCTCTTCTTCCTGATCACCCAGCCGACGCAGTCCGCGGACCTGGTCAACGGCATCCTCCGGACGCTCAAGGAGGCGGCGGAGGCGTTGATCACGTTCGTGCGGTCGCTGTTCTGAGCCGCGGGCGAAGGGCATAGCCGTGTTCGCGCCCCGGGATCCGGACGAGTACCTGCTCGACACCGAGCGGCGGGTGATCCGGGTGCGGCGCCACTGGGCGTGCCTGCTGTGGGACATCTTCGAGGCGGTGGCCCTGCTGGCCGGCGCCGTGATGATCTCCTACCTGCTGCCCCAGGGGGCCTGGATCCTCCAGAACCTGATCTGGTACGCCGCGCTGTTCGTGGTGCTGCGGTTCGCGTACTTCGTGATCGAGTGGTGGGTGGAGCGCATCGTCGTCACCGACAAGCGCTTCATGATCACCTCAGGGGTGTTCACCACGAAGGTCGCGATGATGCCGGTCACCAAGGTCACCGACCTCACCTACGAACGCAGCTTCATCGGCCGGATGTGCGGGTTCGGCACGCTGGTCGTGGAGTCGGCGGGACAGATCCAGGCGCTGAACCGCATCGAGTACCTGCCGAACCCGGAGGAGGTCTACGACGCGATCTCCGAGCTGGTGTTCGGCGACAAGAAGAAGCAGGCCGAGCGGTTCACCATGACCAAGGCGAAACGGGCGATGCCCGGCAAGGTCACCATGTGAGCGGCGTGTCGAGGACCCCGGCGGCGTGGCCGCCGGGGTCCTCGCGCGTCTCGACCCGCCCCGGACGACCGGGGCGCGGGCGGCCGGCGCGTCACCGAGGCGGCCCGGCCGGATGACCGGAGATCCCTCACACTGGTGGGCGTGCGCATCGACCTGCACGTCCACTCCACCGCGTCCGACGGCACCGACACGCCGGACGCGCTCGTGGCCGCCGCCGCGGCGGCCGGGCTCGACGTCGTCGCGTTGACCGACCACGACACCACCGCCGGCTGGGACCTCGCGTCGGCCGCGCTGCCCCCCGGGCTGCGCCTGGTCCCCGGCGCGGAGCTGTCCTGCGTCTCACCCGACGGACGGGGCGGGCAGGCCACCGTGCACCTGCTGGCCTACCTGTTCGACCCCGACTCGCCGGCCGTCGTGGCCGAGCAGACCCGGTTGCGGTTGGAGCGGAGGGAGCGGCTGCGGCGGATGGCGGAGCGGATGGCCGCGGACGGGTTCCCGGTCGACGCGGACGAGCTGATGGCCGCGCTGCCGACCGGGGCGACCGCGGGCCGGCCGCACCTGGCGCGGGCGCTGGTCGCCGCCGGGGTCGTGTCCAGCGTGGACGAGGCGTTCGCCCGGTACCTGGGCACCGGAGGCCCGTACTACCTCGGCCGCACCGACACCCCGGTCCACACGGCGATCGACATGATCGCCGAGGCCGGCGGGGTGACCGTGCTGGCCCACCCGTTCGCCAGGACGCGGGGGCCGGTGGTGACGCCCGAGGTGGTGGTGGAGCTGGCCGGCAGGGGACTGGCCGGGCTGGAGGTCGACCACCCCGACCAGGACGCCCCCACCAGGGCCGAACTGCGGGCGCTGGCGACCGACCTGGACCTGATCATCACCGGATCCAGTGACTACCACGGCACGAACAAGACCGTGCGGCTCGGTCAGGAGACCACCGCGCCGGAGGCGTTCGAGCGGCTGCTGGACCGGGCGGGGGCTGACCGTGTCGTGACGGGGTGAGCCATGTTCGACGTCCCGCTCTTCGTCGAGGCCGCGATCACGCTGTTCGTGATCATGGACCCTCCGGGGACCATTCCGATCTTCCTCGGGCTGGTGGGCAGACGGAGCGCGGAGTCGCGCCGCAGGGCGGCCCGACAGGCGGTGCTGGTCTCACTGGGCGTCATCGCGTTGTTCGCCCTCACCGGCGAGGCCATCCTGCGGTACCTCGGCATCGGCATCCCCGCCCTCCAGGGCGCGGGGGGCCTGCTGCTGCTCCTGGTCGCGCTGGACCTGCTCACCGGGAGGGAGAGCACCCGGCCGGAGGAGGTCGAGGACGTCAACGTGGCGTTGGTGCCGCTGGGCACGCCGTTGCTGGCCGGGCCCGGCGCCATCGCCGCGACCATCGTCTTCGTGCGGCAGACCGACCACCGGCTCGGCGCGTACCTGGCGCTGGCCGCCGCCATCGTGGTCGTGCACCTGGCGCTGTGGCTGTTCCTCCGCTACTCCGGCCTGGTGATCCGCGTGTTGCGGCAGAGCGGCATCCTGCTGCTCGCCAAGATCGCCGGCCTGCTGGTCGCGGCGATCGCGGTCCAGCTCGTCGCCAACGCCGTGCGCGGCTTCCTGACCGCCGCCTAGCCCAACGCCTCCTCGACCTCCTCGGGCGTGCGGGCCAGCACCGCGCGGCCGTCGTCGGTGAGCACGATCGGGCGTTGGATCAGCACCGGGTGGGCGACGAGCGCCGCGATCCACCGCTCCCGGTCGTGCTCCCACGTCGCCATGCCCAGCTCCCTGGCGACGGGCTCGTTCATCCGGGTGATCTCCCAGGGCTGCTTCCCGAGCCGGTCCAGCACCGCGTCCAGCTCGACGGCGGGCGGCGGCTGGTCGAGGTAACTGCGCTCGGTGTACTCGCGGCCGGCACCGTCGAGGGCCTGCTTGGCGGCGCGGGACTTCGAGCAGCGCGGGTTGTGCCAGATCTCCACGCCGCCGATTGTGCCCGCACCGGCCCGCTGCCCCGGGCGTCGGCGACGCCGCCGGATCGGGTGGGGTGTCGCGGGGCGACTCCAGCCTGGCCCTGGTCCAGGATGTGGTTCTCCCGCCCATGGCCGCTGACCGGGTGCGGGTTGTCCCGCAAGAACACCTGGAGGCGGTCGTGGGCGATCCTGGTCTTTCTTCGCCTGCGGGCGCCGACCGGGTGCGGGTGTCCCGCATGGCACCGCAGGCGGTCGTGGGCGATCCTGGTCTTTCTCCGCCCGCGGGCGCTGACCGGGTGCGGGTGTCGCGCACGGCACCGCAGGCGGTCGTGGGTGGTCCTGGTTCTTCTCCGCCCGCGGGCGCTGACCGGGTGCGGGTGTCCCGCACAACACTGCGTACGGTGGTGGACGTGGAAGGTCAGCTCGGGCTGGAGGGTATGCCGAGGAAGCTGGTCCGCGTCACGCCGGCGAAGCTGGCCACCTGGTCGGACTGTCCTCGTCGCTACCGCATGGCGTACCTGGACCGCCCGACGCCGGCGCGGGGCGGCGCCTGGGCGCACAACACCCTGGGCGCGGTCGTGCACAACGCCCTGCGGGCGTTCTTCGAGCTGCCCCCGACGCGCCGGACGGTCGAGGTGGCCAGCGACCTGGTCCGCCGGTACTGGAAGAGCGACGGTTTCCGCGACGCCGACCAGGCCGCCGAGCACCGGGAGCGGGCGCGGGGCTGGGTGGCGGCCTACGTCGACGGGCTGGACCCGACGGTCGACCCGGTCGGCCTGGAGCGCTGGGTGTCGACGCCCACCTCGCGGATCGTCGCCGAGGGACGGGTGGACCGCATCGACGCCAGGGACGGCGAGCTGGTCATCGTCGATTACAAGACCGGGCGGCACGTGCTGACCGCCGACGACGCCAGGGGGTCGCAGGCGCTGGCCCTGTACGCCGTGGCGGCGCGCCGCACGCTGCGCCGGCCGTGCCGCCGGGTCGAGCTGCACCACCTGCCCAGCGGCCAGGTGCTGACCTGGGAACACACCGAGGAGTCCCTGGCCAGGCACGTGCGGCGGGCCGAGGAGGCCGCGGACGACCTCCAGCTCGCGGCGGACACGCTGGCCGCCGGCGGCGACCCCGACGTCCTGTTCCCTCCCCGCCCTGGGCGGCAGTGCTCGTGGTGCGACTTCCGGCGGCACTGCGCCGAGGGACAGCGCGCGGCGCCCGACCTGGACCCCTGGGCCCTGCTGGCACCCTGAGTTGGAGCGGTGACGCCTTGCCCGGATCGACCCCCACGCCCAGACCCACCGTGAACACTTCCCCGGACCTCAGCTCCCCGACCACCCGACCCGGCGTCCTGGCCAGGGTCGGCCGGTTGCTGCGCGGGCTCGTCGGCTCGTTGGCCGTCGGCCTCGTGCTGCTCGCCCTGGTCCTCGTCGGCGCCCAGGCCATGGCGCTGGGCGACGGCGAGGCCGGGCCGGGCTGGCTCGTCGTGACCGGCCACGTCCTCGGCGCCGCCGCCGCGGTCGCCCTGCAACGCCAGGTCGACAGGGGCCGGGGCGCCCGCGCGTGGGCCGCCGGACTCGGCGTGCTCGTCGTCGTGGCCCTCGTGCTCTGGTACGGCTGGTACCGCTGACGGCGCTGGCGGCGCGCGTCAGCGGGTGAGCCAGGCGCGCCAGGTCGGGAGCAGCGTGGCGAGCAGGGCCTCGGGCGCCTCGATGTTCGGGGAGTGCGCGGCGCCAGGGAGCACGGTGAAGTCCGCGCCCAACCGTTCGGCCATGGCGCGTTGGGTCTCCACCGCCCAGGCGTCGTCGTGCTCGCCGCAGACGACCGCGCAGGGGATGGCCCGCTCCCGGAGCGCGTCGGCCAGCGCGGAGACCCGGTCGGGTTCGGAGCGCAGCCCGGTCGCCATGCCGAGCAGGCCGGCGGGCACCGACTCGACGAAGCGTCGCCGCAGCAGCTCCTTCAGCTCGGCGGGCCGCTCCGCCCAGCGGGGGTCGTTGGCGTCCTGGGCCTCGCGGATGCGTTGGACCGCCTCGACGCCGTGCGCCCGCAGCAACGGCTCCCCGAGGTCCAGCAGCCGCCGGCGGTCGCCGTCGGGCAGTGCGGCGGGGCCGGAGTCGAGCAGCACCAGGCCGTGGACGGGAGCGCCGGCCAGGACGGCGGAGCGCGCGACAAGTCCCCCGTAGGAGTGGCCGACGAGCAGCACCGGGCGCGGCTGGCGCGACCCCGCCACGCCCTGCCCGTTGGCCAGCGCGGTCAGCACCTCGGCCAGTGCCCGGCCGAGCGGGTCGGGGAGGTAGTCCGCCTCGTCCGACGGGCCGGCCGACTCGTGCTGTCCCGGCAGGTCGAGGGCCAGCACCGAGAAGCCGCTCTCGGCGACCGGGTCGAGCAGCGGCGCGAAGTCCTCCTTGGAACCGGTGTAGCCGGGGAGGAACACCACCAGCGCGTCGTGGTCGGCGCCGTCGGCGCCCTTGCCTCCGCTGCCCGTGCCGCCGCCCACGGCCGGCGCGTGCAGCGCGGCCAGCGGACCCCACCGCGCCGGCACGTCGACACGGGTCGCGCGGTGCGGGGTGATCTGCGACGGCGTGGTGCTCACGCCATCGAGTCTGCCCCAAACCGGGAGGGTGTCGACGAAGATCGGACTGTGGTCCGGGTCAACCCGTCGGGGCCGGGTGGTCGCTCCGTCGGTGTCGTCGGTGCCGAATCGGCCCTGGTGCCAGGGGTTGGCAGCCGATCAAGCCGCTGTTGCCCGTCCCCGGCTGTGATGGGGCGCCCACGGGTGGGTGAGGTGTCGTGTGAGCAGCGGGATGCTTGCGCCCGCCAGCGCGCTGCGCAGGCCCGGCGCGGTAGGGCTCGCCGCTCCGTGACCCCCACAAGGGGGCAGGTCGTGCGGTGGGCATCGGGAGTCAGGTCTTCACGCCCTCGGCTGTTGCCCGGCGTTGGGACTCCGTTGCCTGCCCGCGCCGCGTCGTGGTTGAACCCATCGCCACTCGCGATGACAAGGCCGCTATCTCCCCACCCGAGGATGTTCGATCTGGCCGGCCTGATCATTTGGCTTTGAGGGTAGGCCTAGGGTCCGTTCTCCAGGCGGGTGTGGTTGATCTGGTGATCCCGGGGCGTGGATGAGGTGTCGTGTGATCAGCGGGATGCTTGTGCCTACCAGCACGCTGCGCAGGCCCGGCGCGGTAGCCCCCGCCGCTCCGCGTCCCCCACAGGGGGCAGATCGTGCGGTGGGCACCGGGAGGTCAGGTGTTCACGCCCTCGGTCGTCCTCCGGCGTTCGGATTCCGTTGCCTGCCCGCGCCGCGTCGTGGTTGAACCCATCGCCGCCCGCGTTGACAAGGCCGCTATCTCCCACCCCAGGGGTGTTCGATCTGGCCGTCTTGATCATCTGGCTTTGAGGGCAGATCTAGGGTCCGTTCTCAAGGCGGGTGGTTGATCTGTTCGATCCTGGGGCGTGTTGCGCGGGCGCGAGGTGGCCGACGAGTGGAGGCAGCCGGCCGAGCCGCTGTTGCCTGTCTCCGGCTGTGATGGGGCGCCCAAGGGGGGTGAGGCGTCGGGTGATCAATGGGATGGTTGGTCGGGGCGAAGACGGGTGTGGCCTGCCGGTAGGGCGTAGGCCGTGGAAGTGGTGTCGGCCACCGGTTTTGGCGGTGGTCGTGCCGGCACCCTGACTGTGGCGACCGAGGCGGGGATGATCGCCGAGGTGATCAGCGAATGCGGCCGGGAGGTCTGGGTCGGCGTCAGCACCTGTGCGCGTCCACCAGCACACCGTCGGCCCCGAATCAGGTGATCACGTTATCGGTCGTCCCCGTGGTGGACCGGCCACGAGGATCCACCTGGCCTGTGATGGGGGATGGCAGGTCGCTACTTGGTGGTGGTTGGCGGCAACGTCGACGACCGCGCTGTGTTCACCCTGGTCATGGCAGGGCGTCTCGTTCTGTTGCCCTGGCCTGGGGAGGGCCTGTCATCCGGCTGAGTCGGGTGAGCGCGGGCAGGGGGGGTTTCTCCAGTCCCGTGATCCGGACCTGCCTGCGTAGACGGGGTGTCCCGGCCGTCATCCGCGTTCGACCCACCGCCTGTCCAAGCCGCGTCGTGGTTGGGTCCTGCTTCGACCGGCTTCAGCGGTTCCGTGCCCTCGCGACCCGGTTCGACAAGACCGCCATCCCGTACCGAGAGATGATCGATCTGGCCGCCCTGCTCATCTGGCTTTGAGAGCAGGCCCTAGCGGAGGGCGACCAGGGTGTCCCCGCGTTGTTCGAGCAGCACCGGCCCCAGTGAGGCCACCGAGACCGGGCCGGTGTAGCCCGCCCGGTCCACGGGCAGCACGCCGAGCCGGGCGCCGCTCGCCGCGTCGTGCACGGCCAGGCCGCCGGACACCGGCAGCATGAGCCGGCCGGCGAGGATCGTGCCGGGGCCGAGCGTGTTCTCCACTGTCCACAGAGGACGGAGATCGGTCGGGGACAGCGCGATCGTGCGCGAGCCGGTGAACCAGTAGATCGCGCTCGTCCCGGCGGTCGTCGCCACCACCCGGCCTGGCGGGTCCCCGGCCAGCTCCCCCGCCGGCAGCGAGAGCGGGTACTCCGCGATCTGGCGGCCACCGTTGTCCAGGACCGTCAGCCGCGCGGGGTCGGGCAGCGCGACGGCGACCAGCTCGCCGCTCATCGCCACGATCCGCGCGTTCCGCCCCGCGGTCAACGTCGTCCAGATCTGCTCGGGCTGGTCCGACTCCTTGGGGTTCGGCCGGAGCACGGTGAGCCGGTCGGTCGGGTCCTCCGGGCAGCGCTCCAGCACGCCGATCCGGTTGCTGGCCACCGCGAACGAGCCGTACGAGCACTGGGGGCGGGGCTGCTTGTTCGGGTTGACGATCGCCGGGACCTCGCCGTACTGCATCGTGCGCACCAGGTCCGAGCGCCACACCTCCACCAGCTCGCCGCCGGTGGTCGTGACGTGCACGCCGTCGGTCAGCAGCCGGGTGCCCAGCTCGCTGTCACCGTTGCGCTGCGCCGCGCGCTCGCCGGTCACCCCGTCCAGCGCGGTGACCTCGCTACAGTTCCGGGACTTGCGGTAGACCGCCAGCGCCCGCTCCCACGCGGAGCCCACGGTGCACAGCTCCAGGTCCCTGGCGTAGCGCCAGCGCACGTCGCCGGTCACCGGGTCGTGGCCGACCACCTCGCCGCCGTGCGCGGTCACCACGGTGGGCCCGACGACGACCGGGCTGGTCGTCGCCCCGCTGGGCGCGCGCCACACCTCGGCCAACGACGGCGGCACCGAGGTGGGCGGGGCCGGCGCGACCACGCCGGCGGGCGCGGTCTGCGAGGTCGTCGCCCTGGCGTCGCCGCGCCACCAGATCACCGTCCCGGCCACCAGCACGCCGACGACCAGCAACACGACGGCGACCAGGTCGCTCTTCTTCCGGCGCTCGGGTCGAACCACGCCGCCATCATCGCAGCCCGCATGTCAGGTCTCGGTCGAAGTCGCCGCACCGGCGCGCGCCGTCGTCAAGGGGGCAGGAGGGGAGTGGGGAGGAACGCCGACGTCGGCGGGAGAAGGGGAGAAACAGCGACGGCGGCGGGCCAGGCCCGCCGCCGTCGTCGTCACCAGAGGTCGTGTCGGTCAGGCCGACTCGCCGGACTGGCCGCCGTCCGCCCCGTTCGCGGCCGAGGACTCGGCGGACTCGCCGCGTCGCGTGCGCCGGCGACGCCGGGCCGGGCGCTCACCGCCGGCCGCGTCTCCAGCGTCGTCCTGGCGGTCCTCGCCGCCCGCCTTCGCCTTCGCCGGCTTGGCGGCCTTCGGCGCGGCCTCGCCGGACGCCGCGCCTCCCCGGGTGCGCCGCCGGCGGCGGGGCTGCCGGCCCTCGGCCCGCTCCTCGCCCTCGGCCGCCTCGGCCCCCGCCTTGGCGGGAGAGGAGCCGGACGCTCCGGTCGCGGTCGAGCGCGTGCGCTTGCGCCGCCGCTTCCGCTCGTCCTCCTCGACCGGCTCGGCGTCCAGCCCGGCCCTGGTCCGCTTGGCCAGCGGCAACCGGCCGGTGGTCTCCCTGGGGATGCCCAGGTCGTGGAACAGGTGGTCCGAGGTGGAGTAGGTCTCCACCGGCTCCGGCCGGTCGAGGCCGAGCGCGTCGTTGATCAGCTTCCAGCGCGGCTCCTCGTCCCAGTCGACGAGGGTCACCGCGACGCCCTCCCTGCCGGCCCTTCCGGTCCGGCCGATCCGGTGGACGTAGGTCTTCTCGTCCTCGGGGCACTGGTAGTTGATGACGTGCGTGACGCCCTCGACGTCGATGCCCCTGGCCGCGACGTCGGTGCAGACCAGCACGTCCACCTTGCCGGAGCGGAACGCGCGCAGCGCCTGCTCCCTGGCGCCCTGGCCCAGGTCGCCGTGCACCGCGCCGGCGGCGAACCCGCGCTCGGTCAGCTCGTCGGCGATCTTCTGGGCCGTGCGCTTGGTCCTGGTGAAGATCATGCTCAGGCCGCGGCCCTCGGCCTGGAGCACCCGCGCGATCAGCTCGATCTTGTCGAGGGCGTGCGCGCGGTAGACGAACTGCTGGGTGCGCTCGTGCACCGCGCCGCTGTGCGGCTCCTCGGCCCTGATGTGCGTCGGCTGGGTGAGGAAGGTCCTGGCCAGCGTGATGATCGGGCCCGGCATGGTCGCCGAGAACAGCATCGTCTGCCGCTTCTCGGGCACCATGCGCAGGATGCGCTCGACGTCGGGCAGGAAGCCCAGGTCGAGCATCTCGTCGGCCTCGTCCAGCACCAGCGCGCTGACCTTGCCCAGCACCAGGTGCCGCTGCTCGGCGAGGTCCAGCAGCCGGCCGGGGGTGCCGACGACCACGTCGACCCCACCCCGCAGGGCCTCGATCTGCGGCTCGTAGGGCCGGCCGCCGTAGACGGCGAGCACGCGCACGCCGAGGTGCTTGCCGGCGTCGATCAGGTCGTGCGAGACCTGGAGGCACAGCTCCCGCGTGGGGACGACGACCAGGGCCTGCGGCACGCCGTCGCCCGGCGTGGTGAGCCGGTGCAGGATCGGGACGCCGAAGCCGAGGGTCTTGCCGGTGCCGGTGCGCGCCTGGCCGATGACGTCCTCGCCGCGCAGCGCCAGCGGCAGGGTCAGCTCCTGGATGGCGAAGGTCCGCTCGATGCCGGCCTCGGCCAGCGCGCGCACGATCTCCTCGCGCACGCCCAGCTCGGCGAAGGTCGGCGCGGCCGGCGGGACCGGGGCGCCGGCGTGCAACGGCTCGGAGGTGTCGGTGTCGTCGGCCAGGCCGGAGTCGCTGTGGTCCAGCGACCGGGGGTCGACGGTGTCCTGGTGGGTGTTGCTGAGCGTCAGGGTGATCGCCTCTCTCGTACCAGCGCGCACGGGCCCCTTCACGGGCGCTCGACCACGCCGCCGCGGCCGGACCGGGCGGTCCCGCCTGCGCGATGCGTGGGAGGGCCGGCGTAGCGGTGCGCGCACCCTCGTCCGTCGGCGCCGCGACAGGTGGGCGCCGACACAACCGGGGACGGCCACCTGGGGAGGCGACCACGCCTCGGCCGGCCCGCGTGACCACCGCCGAGGGGCGCCGGACGTGCCGGCCGGCGGTTGCCGGCCAGCGGGAACCGCGGGCACGGCCGGGTGGTGCCGCGTGGGCGGCCGCACCGGGCATCACGCGCAGTCTACCTGCCCCGACGCCGGCGTGGCCGGTGCTGCGCCGGGCGCGGCCCCGGTCGGCGGATACGCTCGCGTTCATGAGCGAGGCGGAGCGGACGCCGGTGGGCGTCCCCGAGGGCGTCATCGACCTGCTGGGCGTGCTGGCCTACGGCGAGCTCTCGGCGTTCGACCGGCTGGCCGAGGACGCCAGGACCGCGCCCACGCTGACCGGGCGCGCCGCCCTGGCCAGCATGGCGGCGGCCGAGATCGGCCACTACGCGCTGCTGGAGCGCCACCTCGCGGACAGGGGCGTGGCCGTCGAGGAGGCGATGCGCCCGTTCGTGCGCGCCATCGACGCCTTCCACGCGTCCACCGCGCCCAAGACGTGGCTGGAGTCCCTGGTCAAGGCGTACGTGGGCGACGGGCTGGCCGCCGACTTCTACCGCGAGGTCGCGGAGTGGCTGGACCCGGAGACCCGGGAGCTGGTGCTCACCGTGTTGGCCGACACCGGCCACTCGGCGTTCGCCGAGCGCGAGGTGCGCGCGGCGTGCGAGGACCGGAAGGTGCGGGACCGGCTGGTGCTGTGGGGTCGGCGGCTGCTGGGCGAGGCCGTGACCCAGGCGCAGTACGTGGTGGCCGAGCGGGACGGGCTCGCCGAGCTGATCGTGCGCGGCTCCGGGGACCTCGCCGGCATCGCCGCGCTGTTCAAGCGGTTGCAGAACAGCCACACCAAGCGGATGCAGGCGCTGGGCCTCGGCTGAGCGCCGGCGTCGCGCCGCGCCCGGTCGTCAGCCTGCTCGCCGCCCTGTTCACCGGGCTGTTCGCCGACGGCGCACGGGCTTCGCGCGTGCCGGCGCGGTCGGCTCGACTAGCCTGACTGCTGAACTGGGCCGGTCCGTCCGGACCGGCGAGGAGCCAAACCCTGACCGGAGGTCGGCGTGGAGGTCAAGATCGGCGTCGCGGACAGCCCGCGCGAGCTCGTGGTGTCGAGCGGGCAGTCGCCGGACGAGGTCGAGGCGCTGGTCAACGACGCGCTGCGGGAGACGAACGGGCTGCTGGTGCTGGTCGACGACAAGGGCCGCCGGTACATGGTCCCGTCGTCGAAGGTCGCCTACATCGAGATCGCGCCCGCCGACCGGCGGCCGATCGGTTTCGCCGTGGGCAAGTAGGGCGCGACCAGCGCCTCCGGAAGCAGGGGAGCCGCGGGGCGACGTCTCGACGTCGCCCCGCGGCTCCCTCATGGGACCGACGGGTGGGGCACGCCCGCCGGGGGTCCGCGTCGCGGGCCTCGGCCGAGGCCCGCGACGGCTCGCCGACCGTCGCCGGTGGCGACGGCTGGGCATGGTCGGAGGATCAGCGCTGGTCGGGGGCGGGGTCAGTCGAGGGTGGGCAGGTCCGCCTCGACCGCGAACGGGGGACGACCCGTGCCGCTGATCCGGTAGCGGTTCCAGGTGTCCGGGTCGCTCAGCACGCCCTCGGCCTCGCCGTCGGCGGTGCGCACCAGCACCCGCTGGTTCCCCTTCCCGGCGAGTTCCGTCACGTCCTGGCTCGCCTCGACCCGGCCGTACCAGTGGAACCGGCCGTCGATCGGCTGGAAGTAGCCGCGGAGCCGGAGCCGGGCTGGGACCTCCCTGCCGCCGGCCACCAACGTGCCGTCGCCGCGGAACTCCTCGTCGTCGTGGTCGTGGGCGTCGTGGTCGTGCGCGTCCATGGCTGTCGCTCCCCTCGTCGTCGACCTCACCCGGTGCTGGCCGGGTCGTCAGGGTCGGTGCGGGCCTCCTCCGCGTCCCCGTCGGTCCCGCCGCTGAGCAGGCGCAGGCGGGGCGAGCGGGCCGCCGCCGCGCCGAAGGCCTCCGCGAACGGGACGTCGGGTTCGAGGTGGATGCCGCCCGAGCGCAGCACGCCGTCGACGGCGTGCCAGATGATCTGGGTCAGGTAGTCCGTGACCGCCTCGCGGCTCATCGACCGGCGCTCCAGCCACCAGTCCCCGGCCGCCTGCACCATGCCGACGAGGCCGTAGCCCCACACCTCGGCGCCGCCGGAGTCCATCTCGAACAGCCGCAGGTAGTCGCCGATCACGCGGGACAGCACGGCCGCGATCAGCGCCTTGTCCTCGGCGACGACGTCCGGGGTCGCCGGGGCCGCCCTGTCGTCCTCCGGCGCCTCGACGAACCGGCGCCGCACCACGAAGTGGTACAGCTCGGGGTGGTCGGCGACGAACCCGATGTAGGCGCCGACCGCGCCCCTGATCCAGTCCCTCGGCGTGTGGTCCCCCCGCTCGATCCTGGCCAGCGCCGGCCCCAGCCGGTCCATGAGCATCTCGGTGCCGCGCTGGCCCACGGCCAGGTACACGTCGGCCTTGTCGGCGAAGTGCCGGTAGAGCACCGGCTTGCTGACCCCGGCCTCGGCCGCGATCTCGTCCATGCCGACGCCGGCGCCGTGCCGGGTGATCGCCCGGATCGCGGCCTCGACGAACTCGGCGCGCCGCGCCGCCCGGTGCGCCCGCCACCGTTCCCGGCGGGCGTCGGGCCGCCGCTCCGGCTGGTCCCCCGATTGCCGCTTGACAGAGCCCTCCATGTGACGCACGCTACCACGAGTATCCGTTACTTCGAGTAACACCTAAGTGACGTCCTGGTGCGCGGCGCCGCCGCGGGTGCCCCCGTCCCCAGGGCGCGCGGAAGGAGGTGGGCGATGGGCGGGCAACCGCTGGCCGGGCGCCGCGTGCTGATCACCGGCGCCGCCGGCGCGTTCGGGTCCGCGACGGCCGCGGCGCTGCGCGCCCGCGGCGCCAGGGTGGTCGGGCTCGACGTCGCGGCCGACGACGACACCCCGGAGGTCGTCCGGTGCGACCTCACCGACGACGAGTCGGTGCGGCGGGGCGTTGCCGAGGCCGTCGAGCGGCTCGGCGGCCTGGACGTCGTGGTCAACAACGCCGGCGTCGGCCTGCCCGCCGACGCGGGCGGACCCGTGGACGAGGCGGTGCGCCGCACCGTCGAGGTGAACCTGCTCGGCGCGTGGCGGGTCACCGCGGCGGCGCTGCCCGACCTGCTGCGCTCACCCGACCCCAGGGCGGTGTTCGTCGCCTCGGGGCTGGCCTTCGTCACCGTGCCCTTCGCCTCGGCCTACACCGTCGCCAAGCGGGGTCTGTCCGCCTACGCCGACTGCCTGCGCGTCGAGTACGGCGGCCGGCTCCGGGTGACCACCGTCTACCCCGGCTACGTGCGCACGCCCATCCACGAGGCGAGCCGCAGGGCCGGGGTCACGTTGGAGGGCAAGGTGCCGGCCGAACGGGTCGAGGACGTCGTCGGCACCCTGCTGCGGGTGATCGCGGCGGCCCGGCCGCCGAGGGACACCGGGACCACCCGCTGGGGCGGCGGGGCGATCCGGCTCGGCCGCGTCCTGCCGGCCCTGGTCGACCGGGTGGTGCTGGCGCGGCACCGCAGGGACGTGGCCAGAGGGGCCTACGACGGCGTGCCGATCGCCGAACGGATGGTGCGCATGGTCCGCGACGGCGCGGAGAGGGTGGCGAGGTCATGACACGAGCACTACGGATCACCGACCGGGAGCGGACCGCGGAGCGGCTGCTCGGCTCGTCGGCGAAGAACTCCTACGACCCCGAACTCGACCTGGACTGGGACGCCCCGCTGGTCGACGGGATGTTCTTCGTCAGCCCCGAGTACGTGCCGATCTACGGCACGGTGCTGTGGGACCGGTTGGGCCACGAGCAGCGCGTCGAGCTGAGCCGGCACGTCGCGGCCAGCATCGCCAGCGCCGGCATCTGGCTGGAGGAGATCCTCATGCAGATGCTGCTCCGGCTCGTCTACAGCAAGGACCCGCGCACCAGGCACGTGCAGTACGCGCTGACCGAGATCGGCGACGAGTGCCGGCACACGGTCATGTTCGGCCGCATGATCGAGCGCCTCGGCTGCCCGAGGTACCCGCAGTGGCGGATGACCCACGAGCTGGGCCGGCTGTTCAAGGGCGTGGCCTGGGGGCCGTCGATGTTCGCGGCGACGCTGATCGGCGAGGAGCTGCTCGACCGGATGCAGCGGGAGATGATGAACGACGAGCGGCTCCAGCCCCTGGTGCGCATGGTCAACCGGATCCACGTGGTCGAGGAGGCCCGGCACGTCCGGTTCGCCAGGGAGGAGCTGGCGCGCTCCATGGTCGACCTGCCGGCGCCGGCGCTGGCGTTCCACCGGCTGGTCACCGCCACGGTCGCGTTGATCTTCTCGCGCGGCCTGGTCCGGCCCGAGGTCTACCGGTCGGTCGGGCTCGACCCGGCGTCGACGACCAGGGTCGCGCTGGCGAACCCGCACTGGCAGCGGACCGTGCGGTGGGCGGCCGAACGGATGATGAAGTACTTCGACGAGATCGGGTTGGTCGGGAAGCCGGGGATGGCGCTGTGGCGGAAGTCGTTCTTCCTCGCGTGAGCGGGCGGGCGGAGGTGTTCCGCGTCTCCGACGGGACCGAGCTGCACGTCGTCAGCCAGGGGCCGGCCGACGCCGAGGTCACCGTGGTGCTCCTGCACGGCTGGACCCTCACCAGCGACACCTGGCGGTGGGTCGCCGGCGAGCTGGCGAGCCGGGACGGCGCCGGGGCGCGCGTGCTGCGGTACGACATCCGGGGGCACGGCCGGTCGACGCCGACGGGTGCGGAGGGCGCGACGCTCGACCGGATCGCCGACGACGCGGCCGAGCTGATCGCCGCGTTGGCCCCCGAGGGGCCGCTGGTGCTCGCGGGGCACTCCATGGGCGGCATGACGATCATGGCGTTGGCCGACCGGCACCCCGAGCTGTTCACGCGCGTGGCCGGCGTGGCCCTGGTGAACACGTCCAGCGGCGGACTGCGGGGGATCACGCTCGGCCTACCGGGCGTGCTCGGAAGGGCGGTGCTCGCCGTGGAGCGCCGGGTGACGCGTCGGATCGGGCGGAGCCGACGGCCGGTGCTCGCGCCCCGGTCGAAGCCGCTGCGTCCGGCGCTGCGGTGGCTGCTGTTCGGCGACCGGGTGGAGCGCGGCGACCTCGTGGACGCCGCGCGGCAGGTGGCCTGCTGTCACCCGGTCGCGTTGGCCGGGTTCCGGGTGGCGTTGGACGAGCACGAGCGGTGGCACGCGCTGAAGGTGCTGCGCGGGCGGCCGGTGGTGGTGCTGGCCGGCGGGATGGACCGGCTGACCCCGCCCTCGCACTCCCGCGTGATCGCGGACGCGCTGCCCGGCGCGGAACTGGTGGTCTACGGCGGCGCGGGGCACATGCTGCCGTTCGAGCGGGCGATCGAGGTGACCGAGCGGATCGCCGGCCTCGTGCGGCACGCCGCCGCCTCGGCGCCGGCGTCGACCGGAGTGGTGGAGGACGAGCAGAAGTCCGCGGGGTGACATCTGGCGGGGTGCGTTCGCGCAAGCGAGGCGCATTCGGATATTCCCTGGACGACGAACACCCGCACGGCACACGAGTTTCGGCTCGTGTGCCGTGCGGGTGTTCACGTCGTCCTGAGATGCCGCCTATTTCTTGGCATCATGTTCAGAGTTTCGTAGGGGGAACCCCCCATTACAAACGTCGCATGGGGCACTGACATTTCTGGTTCCCTTGTTCCCTCTGGTGGGGGAGGGGCGCGACGATTTCACTCTGAAGGATGATGGTAGGCGGGCGTCCGGGTCATTGCCGCGGCATAACGGGACCGCCGCCTGGCGGTGCGCCGGACAGCGGACATTCCGTCACCTGAGGAAACGCGGGCCCTGTGGGAGGCCCGGGGCTCAGGGGTGCTGGAGCGGGAACCCACCGCCGATGCCCTTCCACGCCAGGGTGGAGATCAGGGCGATCGCCTCGTCCTTGGGCACCGCGCTGCCCGCGTCCAGCCAGAACCGGGCGGTCACCTGGCTCAGGCCCACCAGCCCGACCGCGAGCAGGCGGGCGCGTTCCTCGTCCAGGCCTGCGTCGGCGGTGATGGTCTCGGTGATGGCGTCCACGCACGCCGAGGTCGCCCGCTCCACCGCGTCCTGCACCGCCGGCTCGCTGCGCAGGTCCGACTCGAACACCAGGCGGAACGCCTGGCCGTTGTCGACGAAGTCGAAGTAGGCGGCCACCGCCGCCCGCACCCGCAGCTTGTTGTCGTGCGTCGACTCGATCGCGTCCCGCACCCGCTTCACGAGCTGGTCGACATGGGTCTCCAGCAACGCCAGGTACAGCTCCAGCTTCCCGGGGAAGTGCTGGTAGAGCACGGGCTTGCTGACCCCGGCCCGCTCGGCGATCTCGTCCATGGCCGCGGCGTGGTAGCCGTTGGCCACGAACACGTCCTGGGCGGCGGCGAGGAGCTGGGCGCGTCGCGCCGAACGCGGCAACCGCACGCCACGCCCCACCTGTCCGGTGCCCTGCTGCGCCGTCTCGGTCATGTCCTGCCTCCAGCCACGTCGTCCCTGGCCGGAGCCACGACGGAAGGACTCCAACCGGGGCACCGACCTTACTCGGCAGTAGTAGTGTCGCGCTGTCCGGCGGGGTGCCGGCGGGCGCCCTGGCCGCTCCCGAGCGGTCTCGGCGGCTCCGGAGCATCCTGGAAGGGTGACGCTCATCCGGCCGACCGGTCCCCCCGGTCCGGGGACGCGGGCACCCCTCACCAGGGTGCCGCTGTCCACGGCCGCGCTGCCGCCGATCGACCCGCAGCAGGCGCCCTGGCCCGGCCAGTTCGTCACCTCCGGCGGGGTGCGGCTGCACGTCCGGCACACCAGGGGGCCGACCAGCGAGACCGCGGTCTACGTGCACGGACTGGCCGGTTCGTCCACGAACTGGACGGACCTGGCCGGCCAGCTCGCCGTCCGCTGCCAGGGCTTGGCGGTGGACCTGCCCGGCTTCGGGCGCACCCCACCGCCGGAGGGGCACGACTTCTCCGTGCTCGCCCACACCGACGTGCTGGTGCGCTTCCTGTCCGGCCTGGGCGCCGGCCCCGTGCACCTGCTCGGCAACTCCTTCGGCGGCACGGTGGCGATCCTCACCGCCGCCACCCGGCCCGACCTCGTGCGCACCCTCACGCTGGTCTCCCCGGCCGTGCCCGACCGCCGCCCCTCCCTCGGGCGGCTGTCCGACCGGCGGCTGCCGCTGGCGTTGCTGCCGGGAGCCGTCGGGCGGCGCTACCGGGAGATGCTGGCCGCGGTCACCCCCAGCCAACGCGTCGAGCAGATGCTGCGGCTGTGCTTCGCCAACCCCGACGACGTGCCCGAGCACCGGCTGGCGCAGGCCGTCGAGGAGTACACGGAACGCAACGGGATGCCATGGGCGGGTGACGCCCTGGGCCGCACCACCATCGGACTGATCAAGGCGTGGCTGGCGCCGAGGGCGCGCTCGCTGTGGCGGGTGCTCCCACAGGTCCACGCGCCGGCGCTGGTGGTGTGGGGCACGCAGGACCGCCTGGTCAGCGTGCGCAAGGCGCCCCGGACGGCGATGTTGCTGCCGCGCGGGCGGCTGCTCGTCCTGCCCCGCACGGGGCATGTCGCGCAGATGGAGCGCCCGCGCTCGGTGGCCCGCGCCGTCCTGGGCATGTGGGAGGCCGCCGACCGCACGGAGTGGTGACGTGCCGCTGCACGGCTCTGATCGAGTGGTGTGGCAGTCTGGGCCCGTGACCCGGACGCCGCAGGGACCTCGTGAGGGCGTTGCCAAGCGTGACCACGAAGCGTCCGCGCCTCGTCGCCCCGCGTCCCGTCCGCGCCAGGGCGAGGAGCGGTTCCGCAGGGGGAGCCGGAGGACCAGCGCCGAACCGCTGGCCGCCTCCTGGGACCCCCTGGCCGCCCGCGCCGCGCGCGACGAGGACGCGCCCGAGGCCGCCGACGTCGAGGAGTCGGCGGCGAACGCCGCCACGGCGTCGCGGCGCGCGCGCGGTGAGCGCAGGACCGGCCTGGCCGGCCTGCTGTCCACCTACGGGTGGCGGGTCTACGCGCTGCCGGTGCTGGTGGTCGTGACCGCGCTCGCCCTGATGAACACGGTGAACTCGGGCCAGGAGGGCGGCGCGCAGGCCGCTGGGGTGCAGAACCAGGCGAAGGCCGACAGCGAGACCCCGACCAGCAGGGTCCCGCCCGTGCCCAACCCCGACCCCAAGCTGTACGACGCGGCCAAGGCGTCGGCGGAGCTGCCCGGCGGCGGCCCGTTCACCGAGCGCGGCCAGAAGAGCTGGTCCGTCGTGCCCGGCAAGGGCGACCCGTACGGCGGCCCCCGGATGTTCAAGTACACGGTCGAGGTCGAGAACGGCATCGACCTGCCGGAGGCGGGGACGGACTTCGCCCACCACGTCGAGCAGATCCTGCACGACACCCGGAGCTGGATCGGCGACAAGCAGCACGGCTTCCAGCGGATCGAGGACTCGGGCAGGGCCGACCTGCGGATCAGCCTCACCTCGCAGATGACGACCAGGG
Organism: Streptoalloteichus tenebrarius; assembly: GCF_024171885.1. Lineage (GTDB taxonomy): Bacteria > Actinomycetota > Actinomycetes > Mycobacteriales > Pseudonocardiaceae > Streptoalloteichus > Streptoalloteichus tenebrarius. The sequence continues at coordinate 40,864 of NZ_JAMTCP010000018.1, forward strand.
AGATCTGCGGGTGGGACATCCCGTTCGAGGGCTCCTGCTACGACCCGCCGTCCAAGCGCGTGACGATCAACATCGCCCGGTGGACCAGGGGCGCGGTCGTCTACCAGGGCTCGCTGGTGGACTACAAGACCTACGTGATCAACCACGAGGTGGGGCACGGGCTGGGCTACGGGCACAAGCCCTGCCAGACCGACGGCCAGCTCGCGCCGATCATGATGCAGCAGAGCTGGGGCGTCTCCAACGACTACCTCGCGACGCTGGGGACGGACAACGTGAAGGCTGACGGAAAGACCTGTCGGCCCAACCCCTGGCCGTACCCGACCGTGAACTGAGCCCCTCACCTGCGGCGACGCCGCAACCGCCGACCTGCGCCGTTCCAGGGTCTGGGAGCGGGGAAGGGCGGCGGGCTCCCCCGCGTTGTCCGTTCCGGGACACTGGGAGTCCCTGCCACCACCCGGTGCGGGACGCCCGCACCCGGTCGGTGTCGGAGGGCGGCGGCGCACGACAGCGCGCGGCGGCCGCCCACCGGCACCTCCAGTAGACGACGAGGAGGAGCGCATGCCGCTACCGCCGCTCGTGGAGCCCGCCGCGGAGCTCAGCAAGGAGGAGGTCGCGCGGTACAGCCGTCACCTGATCATCCCGGACGTCGGGGTGGACGGGCAGAAGCGGCTGAAGAACGCCAAGGTGCTGGTGGTCGGGGCAGGGGGACTGGGCAGCCCGGCGCTGCTGTACCTGGCCGCGGCGGGGGTGGGCACGCTCGGCATCGTCGAGTTCGACGTGGTCGACGAGTCCAACCTCCAGCGCCAGGTCATTCACGGGCAGTCCGACATCGGACGGCCCAAGGCGGAGTCGGCCAGGGACTCGATCGCCGACATCAACCCGTTCGTCAAGGTCAACCTGCACCAGCTCCGGCTGGACTCCACCAACGTGCTGGACGTCTTCCGGGACTACGACCTGATCCTGGACGGCACCGACAACTTCGCCACCCGCTACCTGGTCAACGACGCCTGCGTGCTGCTGGGCAAGCCGTACGTGTGGGGCTCGATCTTCCGGTTCGAGGGCCAGGTCAGCGTGTTCTGGGCCGAGCACGGCCCGCAGTACCGCGACCTGTACCCGGAGCCGCCGCCCCCCGGCATGGTCCCCTCCTGCGCCGAGGGCGGCGTGCTCGGCGTGCTGTGCGCGTCGATCGGCTCGATCATGGTCACCGAGGCGATCAAGCTGATCACCGGCATCGGGGAGACGCTGCTCGGCCGGCTCATGGTGTACGACGCGCTGGAGATGACCTACCGGACGATCCGCATCCGGAAGGACCCGCAGGCGACGCCGGTCACCGAGCTGATCGACTACGAGGCGTTCTGCGGCGTGGTCTCGGACGCCGCGCAGGAGGCCGCGGCCAACCACACGATCACCCCGCTGGAGCTGAAGCAGAAGTTCGACCGGGGCGACGACTTCCTGCTGGTCGACGTCAGGGAGCCGCACGAGTACGAGATCGTGAGCATCCCGGGGTCGGTCCTGATCCCCAAGGACCGCATCCTCAACGGCGACGCGCTGGCCGAGCTGCCGCAGGACCGGCCGATCGTGCTGCACTGCAAGTCGGGGCAGCGGTCGGCGGAGGCGCTGGCCGCCCTCCACCGCGCCGGGTTCGCCGACGCCGTCCACGTGGGTGGCGGCGTGCTGGGCTGGGCGCGCCAGATCGACCCGAGCCTGCCGACGTACTGAGGGGACGCCGACGGGCCGAGCGGGGCCGCTTCCGGACCTGGTCCGGGGGCGGCCCTCGTCATAGGCACGCCATCACGTGGGCGCGCCATCGCGTGGGCGCCATCATGTGGGCGCGCAATCGCATGCGCGCGCCATCGCGTGGGTGCGCCGCCGCCCTGGCGTGCCCGTGTCAGGAGGTGCGGCGGCGTCGGGTGGTCCCGCGCATCTCCTCGGTCGCCTCGCGCAGGGCGGCGGCGGCCTTGGCGAAGTAGTCAAACAGGACGCGGACCTGCTCCTCGTCGTAGCCCTCGAACACCTCCGCGACGCGGCGTCGCGCCGGCGCGACGAGCTTCTCGGTGGGGTCGTCCTCCCGGGGGACGGCCTCGATGATCACCCGGCGCCGGTCCCCGGGGTCCCTGACGCGGCGCACGGCGCCGGCCCGCTCCAGTCGGTCGATCAGCCGGGTGACCGCGCCCGTCGTGAGCCCCGTGCGCTCCGCCAGCTCCCCGGCCGTCAGCGCTCCGTGCACCCCGAGGACGTTCAGGGCGTAGGCGTCGGTCGTGTGCATGCCCACGGCCTCCGCGACCGCCTGGCCGTGCAGCACCACCGCGCTCAGGTACTCCCGGTAGACGCGCTCCGCGTCCTCGGGCAGGTGCGCGGACGTTGACACCTCCAACCACCTCTCCTAGCCTCAATATCTGCACGCGTGCAGATATTGTGTCCGTGCAGAAGATGACATCTTGTGATGATCCTAGGGGGAGACGGATGGGACAGCACGGCACCGACGAGGCCGCCGTCCGGGCGCTCGCCGCCTCGCTGGCGCGGGCGTGGGACCAGGGGGACGCCGACGCCTACGGCGCGGCGTTCACCGAGGACGCGGAGTACGTCACCTTCATGGGGGACCTGGCGCGGGGCCGCCGGGAGATCGTCGAGAGCCACCGGTGGTTGTTCGCGACCGTGCTGCGCGGCTCGCGGATGACCGGCTTCGGCGCCGAGGCGGGGGTGCGGTTCCTGACCCCGGACGTCGCGCTGCTCGTGTCCACCGAGGGCGGGGTCGCCCTCCCCGGGCAGGAGCTGACGCCGGACCGGCTCTCCACGGTGTCGCTCGTCGCGGTGCGCCGGCCGGAGGGCTGGCGGTTCGCGCACTTCCAGAACACGCGGCGGCAGACGCCCCCGGCGACCCCTCCGGCCGGCACGCCCGAGTGAGGGGAGCCAGGGCGCGACCAGGCCCGTGAGGTGCGGCAACGCCGGACCGTGCGGGGCGACGCGTGCCCCGGCCCTGGCGCGCCATCCCCCGTCCCGTCGTCGGCACAAGGTACGGTCCCGAGCCGTGAGCCCTAGACCGGAGCCGCCCCCGCAGCACGTGTGCGCCGCGTTCGGCGCACGTGGCGTCCAGCCCGAGCTGATCGACGGCGGCCCGGCGTGGGTTTGCGGTGACGTGGTCCTCAAGCCCGTCACCAACCCCGCCGAGGCCGCGTGGATCGCCCAGACGCTCGACACGATGCGCCTGCCCGACCTGCGCCTGGCCCGACCCCTGCGGTCCACCGACGGCCGGTGGGTGGTGGCGGGCTGGTCGGCCACCCGGTACCTGGAGGGCCGCCCGGAGCCCCGGCACGACGAGGTCGTCGCGGTGTCGCTGCGGTTGCACGCCGCCACCGCCGGCCTGCCCCGCCCCCGGTTCGTCGACGCGAGGCGGGACGTGTTCTCCCTGGCCGACCGGATGGCCTGGGGCGAGGAGGACCACCCCCTGGCGATGGACCGGGGCGGCCGGCTGTTCGAGATGCTGGCGGCGCTGCGCCGCCCGCTCGGCCTCGACCCGCAGGTCGTGCACGGCGACCTGTTCGGCAACGTGCTGTTCCACGGGGACGGCCCGCCGGCGGTCATCGACTTCACGCCGTACTGGCGTCCGGCGGAGTGGGCCGCCGCGGTCGTCGTCGTGGACTCGCTGGCCTGGGGCGGCGCGGACCCCGGTCTGGTCGAGCGCTGGGCCCACCTGGCCGACTGGCCGCAGGTGCTGCTGCGCGCCTTGTTGTTCCGCCTGGCGGTCAACGCCCTGCACCCGAGGGCCACGCCGGAGTCGCTGGAAGGCCTCCAACGGACCTACCACGTGGTGCACCCGCTGCTCTAGGCCGGACGAGAACCTCCGTTACCCTCACCGTCGCGACCCCGTCGTGCGCGGACGAGTTCGCATGGCCGAAACCCGACGCCACCTCGGGGTAACAGACCCTGGTTAGCGTCGGCATTCGTCGGGATGACAGGTGCTCCTGCCTTGTCGGGTTCATCTCTCAGCGTGCTCGGCCGTTCGCGTGATGACATCCCGCAAGGGGTGGGGGAAGGCCCGGCACGCGGCCACGCTGGGGAAGCGGAGGTCGTCGAAATGGCCCAACGGATGCCTGCGCTTGCCGCGTCCGCGCCCACCGAAACGCACTGCCCCTACTGCGCGCTCCAATGCGGAATGGCGCTCACGGCCGCCAACGGGACAAATACGGTCGAATCGTCGACCGGTGCCGGATTGGTCACCGTGGCGCCCCGTGACTTTCCCACCAACCGGGGCGGCCTGTGCCAGAAGGGGTGGACCTCGGCCAGCGTCCTCACCGCGCCGGGCCGCCTGACCCGACCGCTGCTCCGCCCGCACAGGGCCGCGCCGTTGCGCCCGGTGTCCTGGGACGTCGCCCTGGGACACGTCGCCCACCGCCTCCGCCAGATCCAGGCCGCCCACGGGCGGGACGCCATCGCGGTGTTCGGCGGCGGCGGGCTCACGAACGAGAAGGCCTACGCGCTGGGCAAGTTCGCCAGGGTCGCGCTGGGCACGTCGCAGGTGGACTACAACGGCAGGTTCTGCATGTCCTCGGCAGCGGCGGCCGGGATCCGGGCCTTCGGCCTCGACCGGGGGCTGCCGTTCCCGGTCACCGACCTCGACGGGGCCGACGCCGTCGTGTTGGTCGGAGCGAACGTCGCCGAGACCATGCCCCCGTTCACGCAGCACCTGCGGCGAGCCGTCGACAACGGGGGACTCGTCGTCGTGGACCCCCGGCGCACCGCCACCGCCGAGCAGGCGGCGCTGCACCTGCGCCCCGCTCCCGGCACGGACCTCGCGCTCGCCCTGGGCATGCTGCACGCCGCCGTCGCCGACGGCCACCTCGACCACGCCTACATCACCGAACGCACCACCGGCTTCGACGCGGCGTGGCGCGTCGCCGCGAGGTGGTGGCCGGAAAGGGCGGAGCGCGTCACCGGCGTCGCCGCGGCCGACCAGCGCGCCGCCGTGCGCATCCTGGCGCAGGCCGCCAACGCGTACGTGCTCACCGCCCGTGGCGCGGAACAGCACGCCAGCGGTGTCGACACGGCGTCCGCGTGGATCAACCTCGCGCTCGCGCTCGGCCTGCCCGGCAGAGTCGGCTCGGGCTTCGGCTGCCTGACCGGCCAGGGCAACGGCCAGGGCGGCCGGGAGCACGGGCAGAAGGCCGACCAGCTTCCCGGCTACCGCCGGATCGACGACCCCGAGGCCCGCGCCCACGTCGCGGCGGTGTGGGGCGTCGACCCCGAAAACCTGCCGGGGCCGGGGCGCTCCGCGTACGAGCTGCTCGACTCCCTCGGCACTGACGGTGGCCCCAGGGCGTTGCTGGTGTTCGGCAGCAACCCCGTGGTCTCCGCGCCCCGCGCCGGTCACGTCGCCGAGCGGTTGGCGGCGCTGGACCTCCTCGTCGTGGCCGACGTCGTGCTGTCGGAGACCGCGCGGGCAGCCGACGTGGTGCTGCCCGTGACGCAGTGGGCGGAGGAGGACGGCACCCTGACGAACCTGGAGGGCAGGGTGCTGCTGCGCCGCCGCGCGCTCGACCCTCCGCCCGGCGTCCGCACCGACCTGGACGTCCTGCACGGGTTGGCCGTGCGCCTCGGCCAACCCGCCGACCGCTTCCCGACCGACGCGGAGACGGTGTTCGAGGAGCTGCGCCGCGCCTCGGCCGGCGGCCCCGCCGACTACTCCGGCGTGACGTGGGAGCGGCTGCGCGCCGGGGAACAGCTCCACTGGCCGGTGCCCTCGCCCGGCCATCCCGGCACGCCCCGTCTCTTCCTGGACCGCTTCGCCCACCCCGACGGACGGGCCCGGTTCGCCGCCGTGGACCACCGGGGGCCGGCGGAGCCGCCGGACGCCGAGTACCCGCTGCACGCCACCACCGGGCGCGTGCTCCAGCACTACCAGTCCGGGGCGCAGACGCGTCGGGTCGCGGAGCTGGTCTCGGCGGCGCCGGAGTCGTTCGTCGAGGTCCACCCGGACACCGCCGCGCGCGCCGGGCTCGGCGACGGCGAGCTGGCTCGCGTGGTCTCGCGGCGCGGCAGCGCGGTCGCCAGGGTCCGGCACACGCCCACGATCCGTCAGGACACCGTGTTCCTGCCGTTCCACTTCGGGGACGACCAGCGGGCGAACCTGGTCACCAACCCCGCGCTCGACCCGACCAGCCGGATGCCCGAGTTCAAGGTGTGCGCCGTCCGCCTGGAGCCCCTCGCCGGGGAACCCCGGCGCCGCCGTCCGAGCGACCCGTCCGAGGAGACCGCATGAGCGCCAGCCAGGTCGTCGTGGTGGGCTACGGCATGGCCGGGGCGCGCCTCGCAGAGGAGGTGCGGCGCCGGGACCCCGAGGGCGCGCGCGTGGCGCTCACCGTGATCGGCGCGGAGGACCACCCCGCCTACAACCGGGTCCTGCTCTCCAGCGTCCTGGCCGGCTCGCTCTCCCCGGAGGCGGTGCGGCTGCACGACGACGGGTGGGCGGACCGACAGCGCGTGGATCTGCGCACCGGGACGGCCGTGCGGAGGATCGATGTGGGCTCCCGCAAACTCGAACTCGCCGACGGCGCCGTGCTGGGCTACGACGTGCTCGTGTTGGCGACCGGGAGCCGCGCGTGGGTGCCGCCCACAGACGGCCTGCTCGACGGAACCGGGACTCCGGCTGACGGCGTCGCCGTGTTCCGCACGCTCGACGACTGCCGGCGCATCCTGACGCGCGCCAGGGCGGGCGCGCCCGTGGCGGTGCTCGGTGGCGGCCTGCTCGGGCTGGAGGCGGCCAGGGGGCTGGCCGGGCGCGGCCACCCGGTGACGGTCATCCACCCCGTGGGCCACCTCATGGAACGCCAGCTCGACGCGGGCTGCGGGCGGGTCCTCGCGCGCACCCTCGCGCGGCTCGGGATCGCGGTGCGGCTCAACGTCACGGCCCAGCGGTACGCGCCGGGCCGCGGGCTGGTGCTCTCGGACGGCGGCGAGCTGCCCGCGGAGCTGGTCGTGGTGTCGGCGGGAGTGCGGGCCGAGACCGGACTGGCCACCGCGGCGGGGCTGGCGGTGGACCGCGGCGTGCTCGTGGACGACGAGCTGCGCACCTCGGACCCGCAGGTGCGCGCGATCGGCGACTGCGCCCAGCACGCGGGCACCGTCGGCGGGCTCGTGCAGCCAGCGTGGGACCAGGCCGCCGTGCTGGCCGACCTGCTCACCGGGGCCGACCCCGCCGCGCGCTACCGGGGCACACCGGTCGTGACCCGGCTCAAGGCCAGGGACGTCGACCTGGCGGCGCTCGGCGAGGTGCACGTCGACGTCGACGAGCCGGACGCCGAGGTGCTGTGCCTCCAGGACCCGGCCCGGGGCCGGTACGCCAAGCTCGTGCTGCGGGACGAGCGGGTCGCCGGCGCGATCGTGCTGGGCGCCCCGGACGCGGCGGCCACGATCACCCAGCTCTACGACGCCGGGACGCCGGCGCCGTCCGACCGGTTGGCGTTGCTGCTCGGCAGGGCGCTGCCGTCCGGAGCGCCCACGTCGCCGGCGGACCTGCCCGCCTCGGCGGTGGTCTGTCGGTGCAACACGGTCAGCAAGGGCCAGTTGATGACCGCGTGGCGCGCGGGGGCGCGGGGCGCGTCCGGGTTGGCCGCGGCGACCAGGGCGAGCACCGGGTGCGGCGGCTGCGCGGAGTCCCTCCAGGGCATCGCGGACTGGCTCGCGCGCGTCGACCCGGACGAGGAGCCCGCGGTGCCGCGTCCGGCCGTCTCCTGACCTCGCTTTCCCGGCGTCCCCGGTGGTGTCGCGCCTGTGCTCGCACATCACCGGGGACGGCGGCGCGCGTCGGGAGGGCGGGTCCGTCGCTCCGGAACGGCGGCCCACACCAGAAAGGCGGCCCGCATTGACAAGGCGGCCCGCATTGACAAGGTGGCGCGCACTGAATGGCGGCTCGCACCCAAGGATGGTTCGCGCGGGACAGGCAGGTCGCTTCGGGAAGGCGATCCGGCCTCGCGCGCCTCGTCCCCGTCGGCTCGCTCCTGCTCCTCCACCTCACCGGGGCGCGGCCACCGGGTGAGCAGGAGTTCCCTTCGCCGTCACGCGCTGGCACGTCCGGGTAACGCGCGCTTCCTACCGTCGCCGCAACGCGACACCGGGAGGTCAGCGATGAGCAGCACGGTCGAGATCGACGCCCCGCCGCCCGTTGCGCCCCACCCGCCTCGACGCGGGCGCTGGATCGAGCACTGGGAACCGGAGGACCCGGAGTTCTGGCGGCGCACGGGCCGCCGCGTCGCCCACCGCAACCTCGCGCTGTCGGTGCTGACCGAACACCTGGGCTTCAACGTGTGGATTCTCTGGAGCGTCGTGGTGGTGAGCCTGCGGCCCGCCGGGTTCGACTTCACCGCCGACCAACTCTTCTGGCTGATCGCGGCGCCCAACCTGGTGGGCGCCGTCCTCCGCGTCCCCTACACGTTCGCGGTCCCCCGGTTCGGCGGTCGACTGTGGACAGTCATCAGCGCCTCGCTGCTGGTGGTGCCCTGCCTGCTGCTGGTCGTCGCCGTGCGGGACCAGAGCACCCCGTACTGGTTCTTCCTGCTCGCCGCGGCGACCGCCGGCGTGGGCGGCGGCACCTTCTCGTCGTCGATGGCCAACATCTCCTTCTTCTTCCCCGAGCGGAGGAAGGGGTTCGCGCTCGGCCTCAACGCGGCGGGCGGCAACATCGGGGTGGCCGTCACCCAGCTCGCCGTGCCGGTCGTGATCTCCCTCGGCGGCGGGACCCACCTCGCCCTGGCCGGACTGCTGTGGCTCCCATTCGTCGTCGCGGCCGCCGTGTGCGCGTGGTTCCGGATGGACAGCCTCACCGAGGCCAGGGCGGACACCCGGTCGTACGGCGTCGCCCTGCGCGACCGGCACACCTGGGTCGTGTCGTTCCTCTACGTCGGCACGTTCGGCTCGTTCATCGGCTACTCGTTCGTGCTGCCGCTGCTCGTCAGGAGCACGTTCCCCGAACTGGACTCGGTGCCGGCGCTGGTCCGCCTCGGTTACCTCGCCTTCGCCGGCGCGTTGGTCGGGTCGGTGGCCCGTCCGCTCGGCGGGTGGCTGGCCGACCGGTTCGGCGGTGGTCGCGTCACCCTGCTCACCTTCGTGGGCATGGCCGTCGGCGCCGTGGGCGTCGTGGTGAGCCTGGGCGCGCACCACTTCCCGCTGTTCCTCGGGTCGTTCGTGTGGTTGTTCGTCATGTCCGGGGCCGGCAACGGCGCGACCTATCGCATGATCCCGGCCATCTTCGGCGCACGCGCACGCCGGCGCGCGACCGAGCGGGGCACACCGGTCGACGAGGAGCTGCGGGCGGCCAAGCGCCAGTCGGCCGCCGTGATCGGCGTCGCCGGCGCGGTCGGCGCGCTCGGTGGGTTCCTCGTCAACCAGGTGTTCAGGGTCGCGCACGTGAACCTGGGGTCGGTCGTACCCGCCGTGTGGGTGTTCTTCGCCGTCTACCTGCTGGGCGCGGGCGTCACCTGGTGGTTCTACCTGCGGCGACGGCTGTGGGTGGCCAGGGCGCCGAGCCTCGCGCACGCCGGGGTCTGAGCGCACAAGTGATCTTCGGGGTGGGTGCGGAACTCGTAACACCGCTGTCACAGCGAGGAGAAGGCGGCGACACGACGCCCTCGGATAGTGGCGGCAACGAAGGAGGAGCGGATGACACGCACTCTTGTCGTCGTGGGCCACGGCATGGTGGGCCACCGCCTGGTGCGGGCGCTGCGGGACCGCGACCGCGCGGGCGCCTGGCGGATCGTGGTGCTCGCGGAGGAGCCCAGGGCGGCTTACGACCGGGTCGGGCTGTCCTCCTACGCCGACTCGTGGGACGCCGCCCAGCTCGCCCTGGACGGGTGTGAGTACTCGGGGGACGAGGGGGTCGACCTCCGTCTGGGTGACCCGGTGGTCGAGGTCGACCGGGAGAACCGCGTGGTGACCACGGCCGGCGGCGTCCGGCAGCCCTACGACGCGCTCGTGCTGGCGACCGGCTCGCGGCCGTTCGTGCCGCCGGTGCCCGGCCACGATCTCCCGGGGTGTTTCACCTACCGCACGATCGAGGACCTGGACGCGATCCGGGCCGCCGCCGGCGCCGGGGGAGGCGTCGGGGTGGTGGTCGGCGGCGGCCTGCTCGGCCTGGAGGCGGCGAACCTGTTGCGACGCCTCGGCCTGCGCACGCACGTGGTCGAGCTGGCGCCCCGGTTGATGCCGTTGCAGGTGGACGAGGGCGGCGGCGCCGTGCTGCGCCGGTTGGTGGAGCAGCTCGACATCACTGTCCATTGTGGAGTGTCCACGCGGGAGGTCACGGCGAAGGGCGACGGGTTGCGGGTCGCCTTGTCCGACGACACCGAGCTGCCGGCCGGGGTGGTCGTGTTCTCCGCCGGCGTCCGCCCCAGGGACGAGTTGGCCAGGGCGAGCGGCCTCGCGGTGGCGGAACGCGGCGGCGTCCTCGTCGACCTCGCCTGCCGCACCAGCGACCCCGACATCTACGCGGTCGGCGAGGTCGCGGCCGTGGAGGGCCGCTGCTACGGCCTGGTGGGACCGGGATACGCGATGGCCGAGGTGGTCGCGGACCGCCTGGTGGGCGGCACGGCCACCTTTCCCGGGGCGGACACCGCCACCAAGCTCAAGCTCCTCGGCGTGGACGTGGCCAGCTTCGGCGACGCGCACGCCACCAGCGAGGGAGCGCTGGAGGTCGTCCACAACGACCCGGTCTCCGGCTGCTACAAGAAGCTCGTCGTCTCCGACGACGCGGGAACGCTGCTCGGCGGCGTGTTGGTCGGCGACGCCTCGTCCTACGCGACGTTGCGCCCCCTGGTCGGCCGCCCCCTCCCCGCCGACCCCGGTTCGCTCATCGCGCCGGCGGGCGCGGCCGGCTCCGGTGTCGGTGTGGACGCCCTGCCCGCCGACGCGCAGGTCTGCTCCTGCAACGGGGTGACCAAGGGCCGCATCCAGGACGCGATCGTGGTCGACGGCTGCGCGGACGTGCCGGCCATCAAGGCGTGCACCAGGGCGGGCACCGCGTGCGGTTCCTGCGTGCCCATGCTCAAGCAGTTGCTCGCCTCGTGCGGCGTCGAGCAGTCGAAGGCGCTGTGCGAGCACTTCGAGCAGTCCCGCGCCGAGTTGTTCGAGATCGTCAGGGCGACGAGGGTGCGCACGTTCAGCGAACTGGTGGCCCGGCACGGCAGGGGGCGCGGTTGCGACATCTGCAAGCCGGTCGTGGCGTCGATCCTGGCGTCGCTGGGAGCCGGACACGTGCTGGAGGGCGAACAGGCGTCGTTGCAGGACACCAACGACCGGTTCCTGGCGAACATGCAGCGCAACGGGACGTACTCCGTGGTGCCGCGCGTCCCGGGTGGGGAGATCACCCCGGACGGGCTGATCGCCATCGCCGAGGTCGCCCGCGACTTCGGGCTCTACACGAAGATCACCGGCGGGCAGCGCATCGACCTGTTCGGCGCCACCGTCGACCAGCTCCCCCGGATCTGGCGCCGCCTGGTCGACGCCGGCTTCGAGTCGGGGCACGCGTACGGCAAGGCCCTGCGCACAGTGAAGTCCTGCGTCGGCAGCACGTGGTGCCGCTACGGCGTCCAGGACTCCGTGGGGCTGGCGATCGAGCTGGAGCTGCGCTACCGGGGGCTGCGCTCGCCGCACAAGATCAAGGCGGCGGTGTCCGGCTGCGCGCGGGAGTGCGCGGAGGCCAGGAGCAAGGACTTCGGCGTGATCGCCACGGAGGAGGGCTGGAACCTCTACGTCGGCGGCAACGGCGGTTTCCGGCCCCGGCACGCCGACCTGCTGGTGTCCGGGGTGGACAAGGACACCCTGGTCCGGATCATCGACCGGTTCCTCATGTTCTACGTGCGCACCGCCGACCGGCTCCAGCGCACCTCGGCGTGGATCGAGGCGATGGAGGGCGGCCTGGACCACCTGCGGGAGGTCGTCGTCGAGGACCGCCTCGGCATCTGCGCCGAGCTGGAGGAGGCCATGGCCGCGCACGTGGCCGGCTACACCGACGAGTGGCGCGGCGTGCTGGAGGACCCGGAGAAGCTGGCCCGGTTCACGTCCTTCGTCAACGCCCCCGGCGTGCCGGACCCGAGCATCTCGTTCCGGGCCGAGCGGGGCCAGCGCGTCCCCGTGCTGCTGCCCGTCCCGGACGTGTCAGCGAGGACGGAGCCTGCGGAGGTGAGGCGATGACGGCGGCGGTCGACGAGCGGGTGTGGGTCCGGGTCTGCGGCTACGCGGCACTCGAACCGGAGAACGGCGTCGCGGTGTTGCTGCCCGACGGCACCCAGGTCGCGCTCTTCCGAACCAGCGACGACACGGTGCACGCGTTGTCCAACCTGGACCCGTTCAGTGGCGCGATGGTGCTCGCACGAGGCATCGTCGGCGACCGCCACGGCGTGCCGATGGTGGCCTCGCCCATGCACAAGCAGGCGTTCGACCTGCGGACGGGACGGTGCCTCGACGACGACCGGACGGGGGTGCCCACCTACCCGGTCCGGGTCGTCGACGGCGTGGTGGAGGTGGCGGTCGGGTGACCGCCGCCTCGCACACGACAGGCGGGACGGCCACGGACAGGACACCCCTGTCCGGTTACACCGTCGGCGTGACCGCCTCGCGACGCGCTGACGAGCTGGGCGCGCTGCTGGAGCGGCGCGGGGCGACGGTGCTGCACGCGCCCGCCATCCGGATCGTGCCGTTGGCCGACGACGCCGAACTGCTGGCCGCCACCCAGCAGGTGTTGGCCGAACCGGTGGACGCCGTCGTGGTCACCACCGGCATCGGGTTCCGCGGCTGGCTGGAGGCGGCCGAGGGATGGGGCATGGGGCCCGCGTTGTCGCGCCGTCTGGCCTCGACACCGGTGCTCGCGCGGGGACCCAAGGCGCGTGGCGCGGTGCGGGCGGCCGGCCTGGTGGAGTCGTGGTCGCCGGAGTCGGAGTGCTCCGCCGAGGTGCTGTCCCACCTGCTGGCGCGGGGCGTCGCCGGCCGACGGATCGTCGTGCAGCAGCACGGCGAACCCGTGCCGGCTCTGGTCGAGCCGTTGCGGGCGGCCGGGGCGACGGTCGTGGAGGTCCCCGTCTACCGGTGGACGACCCCGGAGGACAGCGCGCCGCTGGATCGGCTCATCGACGCCGCACTCGTCGGCCAGGTCGACGCCCTCACCTTCACCAGCGCGCCCGCCGCGGCGAACCTGTTGCGGCGCGCCGAGATGACCGGGCGAGGAGAGGGCCTGAGAGACGCGTTGCGCGCCAACGTGGTCGCCGCCTGCGTCGGCTCGGTCACGGCGGCGCCCCTGGAGCGCGCTGGTGTGCCCACGGTGTGCCCGGAACGAGCCCGCATCGGCGCGCTCGCGCGCACGGTGGTCGAGGTGTTGGTGTCCCGGGCGGTGCGGCTGCGGGTGGCGGGGCGCGACTTCGAGCTGCGGGGGCACGCGGTGGTGCTGGACGGAGAACTCCGGCCCGTCGCTCCCGCGCCGATGGCGGTCCTGCGGGTGCTGGCCGCCCACGCCGGACACGTGGTGCCGCGCGCGGAACTGCTCGCCGCCCTGCGCGGCAACTCGGGGCGGGACGCGGTGGCCGACGAGCATGCGGTCGAGACGGCGGTGGGCCGGCTGCGCGGCGCGCTCGGCGAACCCCGCCTGGTGCGCACCGTGGTCAAGCGCGGCTACCGGTTGGCCGTCGAAGCGGACGCTTCGTGTGGGCGACCACGTTCTGCCTCGGTGCGGGCGCGCGCGGACTAGACGCGTGGCGCCCGCGAACTCGGCGCGTGGCGACCGGAGAAGACCTCGAAGGGACGGATGGTGGTCGGATGACGCTCGTACTGGTGGCACACGGCTCCCGGGACCCGGTGGGCGGCACGGTGGTGCGGCGGATCGCCGCGAGCCTGCGGGAGCGCCTCGCGGGGGTGTCGGTCCGGGTGGCCTTCGCCGACGTGGCGCGCCCGACGCTGGGTGAGGTGCTCCGGCGGGTGCGTGGCCCGGCGGTGGTCGTTCCGGCCTTCCTCGCGGCGGGCTATCACGTGCGGGTGGACCTGCCCGGGCAGATCGCGGCCAGTGAGCGCCCCGACGCCGTGGTGACCCCGGCGCTGGGGCCGCATCCCGCCCTCGTGGCCGCGGCGGCCGAGCGGCTGCGGGTGGCCGGCCGCCGCCCCGGAGACGCGATCGTGTTGGCGGCGGCCGGCTCCTCCGACCCCCGGGCGCTGGGCGACGTGCGTCGGGCGGCTCTCCTGCTGGAGGCGTGGACCGGGGAGCGCGTGCGCACCGCGTTCATCACCACGTCCCGGCCCCGGGTGGAGGACGTCGTGGCCGAGCTGCGCGCGGAGCACCAGCGGGTGGTGATCTCCTCCTGGCTGCTCGCGCCCGGAGTGTTCCACCGCGCGCTCGTCGGATCGGGCGCCGACGCCGTGGCCGACCCGCTGGGCGCCCATCCTCGGGTGGTGGATCTCGTGGTGCGGCGCTACGTCGACGCGCGCTTCTCCGGCGACCGCGCCGCCTGACGGAGCGGGGCGGGACGGTCGCGCGACGGTCGCGGGGGTCGACTCTCGTATACGAAGCGCGGGCGGTCTGGAGTGGAGGGGGCCGTGGCCATGCTTTTGTTTTTCGTATACGAAAGACGCGGGTGGCTGGAACGGCTGGCTGGAATGGGCGGCAACCGCTGACGGCGAGATCGCCTATCGCATACGAGCCTGGCTACCGGGCGGCAGCCGGCCCCAGGCGGGATCGCTTATCGCATTCGAGATCCCCTGGTCGGTGACGGTGATGGTGATGGTGACGGCCAGGCTCGCCGGATGGGATGTCATACGAAAGACGGGCCGCGAGCCCACCGATCTGGTGATCTCGCGGCCCGTCCGCTCAAGGGGTCCGTGCTGTCTCCTGGCCGGCATCCGGCGATCGGCCGTTGAGCGGCGAGCCGGTTCTTGTCAAGTCGTTGTCCACAGGGAACCGCGGTTCTCCGGCGATGACCTGATTATCGGGTCATGTCGACCTGACTGTCGGGTGATGTCGACCTACTTGATCGCGATCTATCCACAAGCCCCCGATCTATCCACAGGCCCCGGTTTTGCGCTGGGACTTCGCCTCGTGGGCCGATAGGCTGGACGCGGGGCTCGCCCCCCGGGTGGGTGGGGGGCTGTCCTGAGGGCAGGAAAACGACCGGTGGGGGAAGTCCGCGCCCCCAGCGTGGTCGAGGGTGTCAGTCCCAGAGCCCGAGCTGCGGCTCCTCCCGCTGGGGCAGCGCCTCGGCCCACCGGTACCGCCGCATGTCGACCCGCTCCCCGTCGGCGAGCACGCCCTCGGCGCGCAGCCGTTCGAGCTGCTCGTGCGCCAGGTGGGTGGCCACGGAGCCGTCGGAACGCAGCACCCGGTGCCACGGCAGGTCGTGTCCGTCCTCCGCGAGGATCCGGCCGACCAGCCGGGGGGAGGGCGCGCCCGCCAGTTCGGCGACGTCGCCGTAGGCCAACACCCGCCCCGAGGGGATGTCCAACACCACGGCGCGCACCCGTTCCACCAACGCCTCGTCCATGCCCCAGCTTCCCACGGAACCTCAGCCTCCCACGAAGTCGCGGACCAGCTTCGCGACCTCGGCCGGCCGCTCCAGGTAGATCATGTGCCCGCAGTCCAGCGGCTCCACGGCCAACGCGTCCCCCAGCGCGTCCCGGCAGTCGGCGACGAACCCGGGCCGGACGAAGTCCGTCCCCTCGGCGGGCACCAGCAGCGTCCGGGTTCCGGCGGGGGGAACCACGTGGGGGCGGGCGATCTCCGACCACGCGGTCGTGATCGACGCCGAGCAGAACCGCCAGCGCCAGCGCCCGTCCTCGCCGAGGACGAGGTTGTCGTCCAGCTCCTGCTCCACGACCTCCTCGGCCGCCGTGGGCCACAGCCCGGCCTGCTCCCGGCGGGCCTCCGCCCGGTCCTCGTACGCGTCCGGCCGCACCCAGCACTCGGCCTGCTCCAGCGCCACCTGCGGGTCCATGCCGATCGCGGGGTCGAGCAGCACCAGGCCCGCCACCCGCTCGGGCGCCAACCGGGCGAGGTGGAGCGCCACCGCGCCCCCGAAGGAGTGGGCGAGCACCGGCACGCGTCCCAGGTCCAGCGCGTCGAGCACGGCGAGCACGTCCTGGGCGTGCCGCTCCAGCGTCCACGGCGGCACGTGGGGCGAGCGGCCGTGTCCCCGCAGGTCGGGGGCGATCACCCTGAGGTCGGCGAGGTGCTCGGCGACCAGTCTCCGCCACCGCGCCCCGTGGCCGGTGATGCCGTGCAGGGCGATCAGCGGTGGGCCGGCGGGGTCACCCAGTTCGTGGACGTACAGCGAACCTTCGGTCACGCGCGGGTTCTATCACCCGTCGCCGACACGCCCGTCGGCTCGCCACCCCCCCCGGCTCGGACCGGTGCGCGCCGGCCGCTACCGTCACCCGGTCAGGTAATTGACCAGGGGAGACGCGCGGGGCGGGTGGTGCACCCGAATGTCGGAGCGACGTGGTTCCATCGGCGGCGTGCCCCCCGCGACGCCAGCCCCCCTCCTGGTGCGCCGGCCAGCCGCCCCCGGTCACGAGCCGGAGTGGGACGACGCCGGACGCCGGGTCCTGGCGCACGCGCGGGGCTTCCTGCGCGTCCTCGGCGGGCCGGGCACCGGCAAGACCACCCTGCTCGCGCAGGTCGCGGCCGACCGCATCGCCCACAGGGCGGTGGACCCGGAGAACGTGCTGGTCCTCACCGCCAACCGCAGGGCGGCCAACGCCATGCGGGAGCGGATCACCGCGTTGCTCACGGCCGACCAGCCCGACGGCGGCCAGGTGCGCACGGTCCGTCAACCGCTGGTCCGCACGGTCCACTCCTACGCCTTCGGGGTGCTGCGCCTCCAGGCCGCCTCGCACGGCGAACCACCGCCCAAGCTGCTCTCCGGCCCGGAGCAGGACGCCGTCGTGCGGGAACTGCTGCTCGGTGACGTGGAGTCCGGCGCGGACTACTGGCCGGAGCGGCTGCGTCCCGCCCTGACCCTGCCCGGCTTCGCCGAGGAGCTGCGGGACCTGCTGCTGCGCGCCGCCGAACGGGGCCTCGGCCCCGAGGACCTGATCGAGCTCGGCCGACGGCACGACCGGGACGAGTGGGTGGCCGCCGGCCAGTTCTTCCAGACCTACGAGCAGGTCACCCTGCTGCGGGGCGCGGGAGGCCCGCAGGTGACCGCCCCCGCCCTCGACGCGGCCGAGCTGATCGCGTCCGCGTTGCTGGCGCTGGACGTTGACCCGGAGCTGTTGGCCGCCGAGCGCGCCCGGGTCCGGTACCTGCTGGTCGACGACGCCCAGCACCTGGACCCGCAGGCCCACGAGCTGGTGCGGCGACTCGGCGAGGCCGCCACCGAGTTCGTGATGGCCGGCGACCCCGACCAGTCGGTGTTCGGCTTCCGGGGAGCCGACCCCGGCCGTCTCGTCGACGCCGACCCGACCGGCGAGCGCACCGTCGTGCTCACCGTCGACCACCGGATGGCGCCGGCCGTCCGCGCGGCGGTGCGGCGGCTCGCCGCGCGCCTGCCCGGCGCCGGGCCGCAACGCGACCTCGTCGGCCCCGAGGGCGAGTCGGGCGAGCTGGCCGCGCTCGCCGGCCAGGTCCAGGTCCGGCTGCTCGCGTCCGAGGCGCAGGAGGCGAGCTGGGTGGCCGACCAGCTCCGCCGCGCCCACCTCCTCGACGGCGTGCCATGGTCGGAGATGGCCGTGCTGGCCCGCTCGGCGACCAGGAGCCTGCCGGTGCTGCGCCGCGCCCTGCTCGCGGCCGGGGTGCCGGTGACGGTGCCCGCCGACCACGTGCCGCTGGCCCAGCAGGGCGCGGTGTGGCCGTTGCTCACCCTCCTGCGGGTCGCGGCCCGGCCCGAGGAGCTGGACCCCGACACCGCGGCCGCGTTGCTGGTGTCGCCGCTGGGTGGGGCGGACGCCCTGGCCCTGCGGCGGCTGCGCCGGGGGCTGCGTCGCCTCGAACTGGCCGCCGGTGGCGACCGGCCCAGCGGCGAGCTGCTGGTCGAGGCGCTCACCAGCGACGAGCGGCTGACGGCGCTCGACGACGCCGAGGCGGAGCCGGCGCGTCAGCTCGCGACGTTGCTGCGGACGGCGCGCGAGGCGCTCGCCGAGGGCGCCGGCGTCGAGCAGGTGCTCTGGGCGGTGTGGCAGGCCAGCGGCCTCGAACGGCGGTGGGTCGCCCAGTCGGCGCGGGGCGGCACGGCCGGCGCGCAGGCCGACCGCGACCTGGACGCCGTGGTCGCCCTGTTCGACGCCGCGGCCCGCTACGCCGACGCCCTGCCCGGCGCGAGCGTCACCGGTTTCGCCGAGCACCTGTCGGTGCAGCGGATCAGCGGTGACTCCCTCGCGCCCGCCGCGCCGCAGGGCGAGGCCGTCGCGGTGCTCACCGCGCACGCCGCCGCGGGTCGCGAGTGGACGGTCGTCGCCGTGCCGGGGGTGCAGGAGGGGATCTGGCCCGACCTGCGGTCCCGGGGATCCCTGCTCGGTGTGGAACGCCTGGTCGACCTGCTCGCGGGCGTCGCGGTCGACGAGACCGTCTCGACCACCGCGCCGCTGCTGGCCGAGGAGCGCCGGCTGCTCCTCGTCGCCGCCAGCCGCGCCCGCCGCACGCTGCTGGTCAGCGCGGTGCGGGGCGAGGAGGAGCAGCCGTCCCGGTTCCTCGACGAGCTCGACGACACCGCGACCGACCCGGACGCCGCCGTCCGGCCGGTGTTCCGGCCGGAGCGGGGCCTGGTGCTGGCGGAGCTGGTCGGCGAGCTGCGGCGCGCGGTGTGCGACCAGGAGGCCGACCCGGCGCGGCGCCGGCGCGCGGCCCGCCAGCTCGCCCGGCTCGCCGCGGCCGGCGTGCCCGGGGCGCACCCGGACACCTGGTACGGCCTGCCGGACGTGTCCACTGACGCTCCACTGTGGACGGAGGATGTGGTGCGCGTGTCGCCCTCCGCCGTGGAGAAGCTCCTCAAGTGCCCGCTGCGGTGGCTGGTCGAGAAGCACGGGGGCGAGGACGGCGCCGCACTGGCCAGCGTGACCGGCTCCCTCGTGCACGCCCTCACCCAGGCGGTGGCCAGCGGCGCGGACGAGGCCGAGGTGCGGCGCGCGCTGGACGAGGCCTGGGCCGTGGTCGACGCCGGCGCGCCGTGGTTCTCCCGCAGGGAGCGGCAGCGGGTCGAGGCCATGCTCGACACCTTCCGCGGCTGGCTGTCCCGCACCAGGGGCGACCTGACGCAGCTCGCCGTGGAACACGACCTCAGCGTCGACCTTCCGGCCAGGGACGGCGGACCCCGCGTGCGGGTGCGCGGCCGCGTCGACCGGCTGGAGGTCGACCGGCAGGGCCGGCCCGTCGTGGTGGACATCAAGACCGGCAAGACCGCGCTGGGCCCGGCGGAGGCCGAGGAGCACCCGCAGCTCGCGGTCTACCAGCTCGCCGCCGCGCTGGGCGCCTACCGCGCGCTCGGCGTCGACGGCGAGCCCGGCGGCGCGCGGCTGCTCTACGTCGCCAACGCCGACCGGGCCGGGATGGCCAAGGAACGGGTGCAGTCCCCGCTGGACGCCGGGCGGCTGGCGGCCTGGGAGGACGCCGTCCGCGCCGCCGCCGTCGCGAGCACCGGCCCCGAGTTCGACGCGAACGAGAGCACCGACTGCCCCCGGTGCATCGCCCGCACCTGCTGCCCCCTCCAGCCGTCCGGCCGGCAGGTGGGCTCGTGACCGAGATCGTCGAGCACCCGGGGTCCTCCGGGGGCGACGTCCTGCCGCTGGAGGGCGGCTGGGCCGGCCCCGCCCGCGCCGGCGTGCCCGAGCCGGTGGTCAGCCCGCGCGAGCTGGCCGCCGCCCTCGGCCTGCACCCGCCCACGGCCGAGCAGGCGGCCGTGATCGCCGCGCCCGCCGAGCCGGCGCTGGTCGTCGCCGGGGCGGGCGCCGGCAAGACCGAGACCATGGCCGCCAGGGTGGTGTGGTTGGTCGCCAACCGCTACGTCACGCCGGAACGCGTGCTGGGCCTGACCTTCACCAGGAAGGCGGCCCGGCAGCTCGCCGACCGGGTGCGCGCCCGGCTGCGCCGGCTGGCCGGCTCGCCGTTGCTGGACCGGGTCGACCCGAGCGGGGAGCTGCGCGCCCAGGTCCTGGCCGGCGAGCCCACCGTGTTGACCTACCACGCCTACGCCGGCCGGCTGGTCGCCGAGCACGGCCTGCGCCTGCCCGTGGAGCCGGGCGCCCGGCTGCTCAGCGAGACCGCCACCTGGCAGCTCGCCCACCGCGTGGTCAGCACGTGGACGGAGGACCTGGACACCGACCTCGTCCCAGCCACGGTCACCGGGTACGTGCTCGCGCTCGCCGGGGAGATGGCCGAGCACCTGGTCACCCCGGACCGGCTCCGCGAGCACGCGGTGGCGTTCTGCGCGGCCGTGGAGGAGGCGCCCCGGGCGAAGGGTCAGCGCGGCGAGCTGAAGCAGGACCTGCGGAAGGTGCTGGCCACCCAGCGCCTGCGGCTCGCCCTGTTGCCGCTGCTGGAGTCCTACGCGCAGCGGAAGCGCCGCGAGGGCGCGATGGACTTCGCAGACCAGATGGCGCTGGCCGCCCAGCTCGCCGACGAGCACCCGGAGGTGGTGGCCAGCGAACGCGAGCGCTACGGGGCGGTGCTGCTCGACGAGTACCAGGACACCGGGCACGCGCAGCGGGTGTTGCTGCGCGGCTTGTTCGGCCGGGGCCGGCCGATGCCGGTCACGGCCGTGGGCGACCCGGCCCAGGCGATCTACGGCTGGCGGGGGGCGAGCGCGGCGAACCTGCCCCGCTTCGCCACGGACTTCCCCGGCCGACGCGGCGGCGAGCGCGTGCCCGCGACCCGCTACGGCCTGCTGACCAGCTTCCGGAACCCGCCCGAGGTCCTGGTGCTGGCGAACGCGGTCTCCGCGCCGTTGCGCTCCGACGGGGTCGAGGTCGACGAGCTGCGCCCGAGGGACGACGCCGGCCCCGGCGACGTCCGGTGCGCCCTGCTGTCCGACCGCCGGACCGAGCTGGAGTGGATGGCCTCGGCGGTCGCCGCCAGGTGGAAGTCCACTGTGGACGAGACAGGGCGTCCGCCGACCGCGGCCGTGCTGGTGCGGCGACGCCAGGACATGGCGGACGTGGCCGCCGCCCTGCGCGAGCACGGGCTGCCGGTCGAGGTCGTCGGCCTGGGCGGCCTGCTCGACGAGCCGGAGGTCCGGGACCTGGTGAGCGCCCTGCGCATGCTGGTCGACCCGCTCGCCGGCAGCGCGGCGGTCCGGCTCCTCACCGGCTCCCGCTGGCGGCTGGGCGCCGCCGACCTCGCGGCGCTGTGGGCGCGGGCCGGCGAGCTGGCCGGCGGCTCCCGCCCTGGACAGTCCGATGTGGACGATCCACTGGTGGCGCTGACCGAGGCGGTCCCCGGGGAGCACGCCGAGCGCGCCGGCCTGGTGGACGCGCTGGACGACCCCGGGCCGGCCGAGCGGTACTCGGCGGAGGGCCACCGCCGGATCCGCCGGCTGGGGCGCGAGCTGGCCGCGCTGCGGCGCCGGCTGGACCAGCCGTTGCCCGAGCTGGTCGCCGACGTCGAACGCAGCCTGCTGCTCGACATCGAGGCCCTGTCCCGCCCCGGTGGCGTCGGCCGCGCCCAGCTCGACGCGTTCGCCGACGTCGTCGCCGAGTACACCGCCGCCAGCCCGGCCGCGACCCTCCCCGCGTTCCTGGACTACCTCGCCACGGCCGAACAGGCCGAGGACGGCCTGGAGCCCGGCGAGGTCGAGGTCGCCGAGGACCGCGTCCAGGTCCTCACCGTCCACGCCGCCAAGGGGCTGGAGTGGGAGGTGGTCGCGGTCCCGAACCTGGTCGCCGGGGTCTTCCCCGGCACGAAGAAGGAGTCGAGCTGGCTGCGCACCGTCGCGCAGCTCCCCGCCGAGTTGCGGGGCGACGCCAGCGACCTGCCCACCCTGCGACTGGAGGAGTGCGCCAACCGCAAGGAGATCGAGGAGGCGTTCGTCCGGCACGAGAAGGCGTTCGACGAGCGGCGGCTGCTCGAGGAGCGCCGCCTGCTCTACGTGGCGCTCACCCGCGCCGAACGGGCGCTGCTGGTCTCCGGGCACTGGTGGGGGCCGAAGGGTCGGCGCGGTCCCTCCGGTTTCCTCAAGGAGATCCACGAGGTGCTCACGACGACGCCCGGCGTGGGCGTGGTCGAGCACTGGGCGGACGAGCCCGCCGACGACGAGCAGAACCCGCTCACCGAACAGGTCCGCTCCGTGCGGTGGCCCGTCGACCCGCTCGGTCCGCGCCGCGCCGCCGTCGCCGAGGGCGCGGAACTGGTCCGCGCCGCCCTTGCTCAGTCCACAGTGGACGACGAGGCGTTGTTCACCGTGGACGAGCTGGACGGAGCCGGCGCCGGCGACCCGGGCGAGGACGACCCCGAGGGCTGGGCGCGGGACGTCACCGTGCTGCTGGAGGAGCGCCGCGCCGCCGCCGACCGGCGCGAGCAGGTCACGCTGCCCGCGCAGCTCTCGGTCAGCCAGCTCGTGGAGCTGGCGGCCGACCCCGACGCCCTCGCCCGCCGACTGCGGCGACCCCTGCCGTTCCCGCCGAACCCCTTCGCCCGCCGGGGCACCGCCTTCCACACCTGGCTCGAACAACGCTTCTCGGCCAGCCGGCTGCTCGACCTCGACGAACTGCCAGGAGCGGCCGACGCGGACACCGCGCCCGACGAGCACCTGGCGGCGTTGCAGGAGGCGTTCCTCGCCAGCCAGTGGGCCGAGCGCACCCCGCACGACGTGGAGGTGGCGTTCGAGACCGAGATCGACGGCATCGCCGTGCGCGGCCGGATGGACGCGGTCTTCGCCGACCCGGACGGCGGGTGGACCGTGGTGGACTGGAAGACCGGCGCGCTCCCCGACGAGACGCGGTTGCCCGCCGTCTCCGTGCAGCTCGCGGCCTACCGCCTCGCCTGGTCGGCGTTGTCCGGGGCGCCGCTGGACCGGGTGAGGGCCGCGTTCCACTACGTGCGGCACGACCGCACCCTGCGCCCCGCCGACCTGCTCGACGCCGACGGGCTGCGCGCGCTCCTGCGTTCCGTTCCCCGGAACTGACGACCGGCGGGCAGCCGGCCCGCCGCGGCGCCGTGGATTTCCCTTCTGGGAAGGGAAACGGGGGCGCACCCCGCTCCCCGCCGCCTCCCGGCGCGGCGACGGAGGGGGGCGGAACCCGACGGACCAGCCGATCGCGACCCGCTGAGCAGCCGGTTTGCCGCCGCGCCCCGGAGGCGAGAAGCATGGCGCAATGCCGCTAGCTCAGAACTGGCCCCTGGACAGCCCGCCGGGAATCAAGGTCGCGGTGGCCCAGGAACTCGTGGAACTCCGTGCTCCGCTGGTCAACGTGAGCCGGGACGACGAGGGCGACTGGACGTTCCGCGGCCCCGGCGCGGGCGACGACCAGGTCACCGCCATGACCCTGGCCGACGTCGTCAACGCCTGGCCCCACGTGGCGTCCCTGGACGAACTGCGCCCCGGCGCGGTCGCCCTCTGGGACTGGGCGGGCAACGGATGGCAGATCGGATTCCCCGTCTCGACCGCCCCGCCCAAGGCCGTCGATCTGGACGAGGACCGGTGGCCGCTACTCGGCCCGGACTCGCACGCCGTCGTCGAGCGCGCCGTCGTCACCGGCGAGCGCCCGTTGACCGACATCCAACGCGACGAGGAGGGCTTCTCCTACGTCGGGCCGGAGCAGACCGCCGAGCCCAACCCCGAGGACTACCTGCTGGTGCCCCTCGCCGACGCGGTGCGCCGGTGGCCGCACTCCCTGCCCGTGGTGCTCGCGCTGGAGCCCGGCGAGGGCGTGGAGTGGCACCACGACGCCCAGCAGTGGGAGAGCTACCGCTTCACCCGCGGCTGACCCCGATCGTCTCCGGTCCGCCGACCCGCCACCGGTGCGGTGCGGGTCGGCGGACCGTTCCCCCTCGTGCTCCGGTTGCCGTGAGGTGGCCGCCGATCACGGATACCCTGGGCGGATGGGAGCCAGCGCGGACCCCGGTTGGCGGTGCCTCGGCCAGGAGCTCGGCGTCGTGGCGCGGGGCGCGCGGGCCCACCTCGACCGGGTGCTGGCCCGGTACGGGGTGACGTTCGCCGGGTTCCTCGTGTTGCGCGGCCTGGCCGCCGGCCCGGTCGGCAACGGCGAGCTGGCCGCCCGGCTCGACATCGAGGCGCCCACGCTCACCCGGCAGGTCAACCGGCTCGTGCGGGCCGGGCTCGTGGAGCGCTCGGTGCCCGACGGCGACCGGCGGGCCGTGCGGCTGTCGCTGTCCGAGCGCGGCGGTCGACTGCTGGGCGAGGTCGAACGGGCGGTCGCGGCCGGGGACGCCGAACTCGCGGCGCCCCTGGACGACGAGGAGCTGGCGACGCTGCACGACCTGCTCGGCAGGATCGGGGCCCACGTCGACCGCCTGGGCCGGCGCTGGGGGGACGTGGTCAGCGGCGGGCCTGGGCCCGCGCCACCTCGGCCTTGAGCACCCGGTCGTAGAGGACCTCCAGCAGCCACCGGCCGAACAGCGAGGGGCCGAACTCCCGGGAGCGGTCCTCCGGGAGCACCGACACGGCCGAGTTGCCGTCGGCGAGGGTGGTGACCACTCCCACGCCGTAGTAGTCGAGTTCGATCAGCGGCCACTCGTCGTCCTGCGGCGTGGGCAACACGACGGCGCACGGCGCGAGCGTCATGAGCGTGCCGCACGACTCCAGCGCCCTGGACAGCGCCGTCTCCTCGACCAGCACCCCGACCAGGTCGACCGCGGGCACGGGCAGGCGGTCGTGGAAGGTGGGGTCGAACCACGACCGGAACCAGTTCGGGTCGGTCTCCGGGGGCCAGCCGTTGCGCACGCGCCAGCGGTGCACGTCCTTGCGCACGCGCACCACCGCGGACACCCGTTGGCCGAGGACCGCCACATCGGCGATGACGACGCCGCGCCAACCCAGTGCGAACGCGGCGTGCTGAAGAGCCAGCACTCGGGCATCCTAGGGCCTGATCCACAACAGTTGCCAAGCGTGAGCGGCAGTGCGCGCTGCGGAGTCAGCCAGGTGGACTCGTCCCGGCGTGGCCGCGGTGACGTCCGCCGACAAACCACCTGATCGCCGGCCTCCGAGGTGGGTGGTCTCGTGGCAAGGGCGTCGATCGGTGGCTCCGGTCGGTGTCGGACATCACCGCCCCGACGGCGTTCCCGACGTCCTGCTCCCTCCACAGTGGACGAAGGTGGCGTGGCCGTGGCGCCGGCGCGGCCGGCGCCCCTGGCGGCCACGCGGACGATTCCGAGAACGCGCCGCGATCCCGAACCTTCCCTCGCGCACCTCCTCTGGGCTCAACGGGTGACGTGCGGAGGGGTGCGGATCGGGACGAACCGGACGAGGGGGTTGGGTGTGGCGCCAACAGATCGCGTGCCGACTGGGCCTGTTGGCGGCTACCCTGCTGCGCCGTGAGCGACGACCACCATCCCGGCGCGGGGAACGCCGAGGACCTCCGTTCCGCCTCCCTTCCGGGAGCGGCTGGCGGTGCCGTGGGCGACCCGTCCCCGGTTGTCCTCGCCGGTTCCTGTCACTGGCCGCGAGGCGGAGCCGAGCTGAACGCGTCCCCCAGCGGGTACACGGGCTCCGGGGTGAGCACCGTGGTGTCACGACAGACCGCCGTGAGCCGCGCCGGTCGTCCGGAACCGGTCCGGCTCCGGACGCGGGACGGCGTCACCGAGGAGCGAGCGGCATGAGGCGACGGTGGAACACGTCCGACCGGCTGACGGACCGCCCCGACCACGCCCTGGTGGGCGTGATCCGGATGCCGGAGAGCGGCGTCGGGCCGTTGCGGTCGATCATCCGCCGGGTGGTCGGCGCGCTGCTCGCGCTCACCGCGGCGATCCTGATCGTCTACTGGGACCGGGACGGCTACCGCGACGTCAACGAGGACGGGCTGTCCCTGCTCGACTGCGTGTACTACGCGACGGTGTCGCTGTCCACGACGGGCTACGGCGACATCACCCCGGTGTCGTCCTCGGCCCGGCTGGTGAACGTCCTCGTCATCACCCCCCTGCGGGTGCTGTTCCTCATCGTCCTGGTCGGAACCACACTCGAGGTGCTCACCGAGCGGTCCCGGCAGGCTCTCCGGATCCAGAAGTGGAGGCGCAAGGTGCGCGACCACGTGGTGGTCATCGGCTTCGGCACCAAGGGGCGGTCGGCCGTCAGCGCCCTGCTCGGCGACGGGGCCGACCCCGCGCGGATCGTCGTGGTGGACACGGACAAGACCGCGTTGGACGCCGCGTCCTCCCTGGGGCTGGTGACGGTCAGCGGCTCCGGCACCCGGTCCGACGTCCTACGGGTGGCCGGGGTGCCGGACGCCCGGTCGATCGTCGTCGCCGCCAACCGCGACGACACCGCCGTGCTGGTCACGCTGACCGCGCGGGAGCTGGCCCCCCGGGCGCAGATCGTGGTGGCCGTCCGCGAGGCCGAGAACGTCCACCTGCTGCGCCAGTCGGGCGCCGACTCCGTCGTGGTGTCCAGTGAGACGGCGGGCCGCCTGCTCGGCATGGCCACCTCGACCCCGTCGCTGGTGGAGATGTTCGAGGACCTGCTCACCCCGGACGCCGGCCTGGCCATCGCCGAGCGGGAGATCGAGCCGGGCGAGGTCGGAGGCTCGCCGCGCCACCTGTCCGACATCGTGCTGGGCGTGGTGCGGCAGGGCCGCCTCTACCGGGTGGACGCGCCCGAGGTCGACGCGCTCGACCCGGGGGACAAGCTGCTCTACGTCCGCAAGGTGACACCGGCCGGCGAGAGCTGACCACGCCGCCGGCCTCACCCCGACGGCGTGAGCAGTTCGGGCGGGCTGGCACGGGGCGAGGCGGTCGGCGGCGGGCGGACCGCGGGAGACGCCGACAACACCGCCGACGACACCGCCGGCGACTCGACGGGCAGGGTGAGCCGGAACACCGCGCCGCGCCCTCCCACGGGCTCGGCGCAGACCAGCTCACCGCCGTGCGCCCGGGCCAGGCCCCGGGCGATGGACAGGCCCAGGCCGGCGCCACCCACGCTCCGATCCCGGGCGGCGTCCAGCCGGACCAACCGTTCGAAGATCCGCTCACGGGACTCGGGCGGCACGCCGGGGCCGTCGTCGACGACCTCGACCACCGCGTTCCCGTCCCGCCGGGACACCCGCACGGTGACCTCGCCGTCGCCCGGCGCGTGACGTCGGGCGTTGTCCAGCAGGTTGGCCAGGACCTGGGCGAGATGGTCCGGATCGGCCACCACCGGGGTCGGCTCGCCCACCACCGTCACCGTGAGGCCGGGCGACAGCAGGCGAACCCGCTCCGCCTCGTGCTCGGCCAGCGCCAGCAGGTCGACGCGCTCACCGCGCAGCTCCAGCCCGGCGTCGATCCTGGCCAGCGCCAACAGGTCCGTCACGAGCCGGCCGGCCCGGCGCGCCTCGCGCGCCAACAGGACCTGCATCCGCTCCCGTTCGGCCGGGTCGGCCTCCGGCCCGGCCTGCACCAGCACCTCGGCCGCCGCCTGCACGCCGGCGATCGGCGTGCGCAGCTCGTGCGCCGCGTCCGCCAGGAACCGGCGGGTCCTGGCCTCGGACTCCCGCGCCTGGCGCTCCGCCCCCTCCAACGCGTCCACCATCTGGTCGAACGCCACGGCCGTGCGCCCCAGCTCGGTGTCCGGCTCGTCCGGAGCCAGCCGGCGTCCCCGGTCACCCCGGGCGATCGAGCGCGCGACCTCGGCCATCGTCTCCAACGGCCGCAGGGAGACCCGGACCGTCCCCACCAGGGCCACCCCGGTCACCACGATCGCGCCGAGCCCGACCAGCCCCACCACCCGGCGCAACCGGCGCTGCGCCGCGCTCACCTGGTCCTGGTCGGCGGTCAGGACCAGGTGCGAGCCGTCGGCGAGCCGGCGCCGCACCGGCTCCAGCCGTCGGCCGGGGCCGCTCTCCGCCTCTGGGGCCTCTCCGCCGAACTCCCGGCCGTCGGCCGTGGTCAGCCTGGCCCGGATGCCCCCGCCGTCGAGCCGCCGCGCCAGCTCGGCGGGCCGCACGCGCTGCCGGGCCAACTGCTCCGCGAACTGCGCCCTGTCCCGCATCCGCGCGGTGACGTCCCGCCGGGTCTGGAGGTCGAACAACGCGTCCACCAGCACCATGACCAGGAACATGGCCACCGACACCACGGCGACCGAGTACAACGCCACCCGACGGCGCAGGGACGAGGTGCGCAGCGGCCGGTCGGCCCGTCCGGCGCTCACGGTGACTCCGCCCTGAGCACGTAGCCGAGACCGCGCACGGTGTGCAGCAGCCGGGAACCATGGGCCTCCAGCTTCCGGCGCAGGGCGCTGACGTGGACCTCGACCAGGTTCGGGTCGTACTCGTCGTAGCCCCACACCGCCGTCAGGATCTGCACCTTGTTCACCACCCGTCCCCGTTGCCCCGCCAGGTAACCCAGCAGCCGCCACTCCGTGCCCGTCAGCTCGATCCGGTTCCCCGCCCGCAGCACCACCCCGGCGTCGGCGTCGATCACCAGGTCGCCGACCTGCACCGTGGCGGGAACCCGGCGCAGGCGGCGCAGGACCGCCCCCACCCTGGCGACCAGCTCGGCCAGCTCGAACGGCTTGACGACGTAGTCGTCGGCCCCGCCGCGCAGGCCGCGCACCCGGTCGTGGACGCCGTCCCTGGCGGTCAGCAGCACCACGCCGGCGTCGGTCCGCCGCCGCACCACCTCCAGCAGGGCGAACCCGTCCCGGCCCGGCAGCATCACGTCCAGCACCACCAGGTCGGGCCGGAACCCGTCAAGCACGGCCTCCAGCCCGCGCCCATCCCGCTGGCCCGACACCACGAGCCCGGCGTCGCGCAGCGCGGACTCCACGGCGACGCGGATCGCCTCCGCGTCCTCCACCACCAGCACCCTCGCCGCGCTCACCTGCCCATTCTGCGGTCCTCGACCTGAAGGACGGCTGAAGACGACGGCGCTCCCCACTCCTTCAGCCCGCCTTCAGGTTCGCCGGCCATCGTCGAATCCGGAACCGCCACGGCGGAACCCAGCGCACAGACGGGATGAGGCCGGGGACGAGGCCGGAGCGACACGAGCGACACAACAGGAGAGGACCAATGGAGGACATGACGGACCGGCCGGAGGCCGGGCACGAACCGGGGCATCAGCCGGCGATCGGGACGGCGCGACCGAGGCGACGCGGATGGCTGTGGCCAGTGGCGACCGGCGTCAGCCTCGCCGGAGTGACCGCCGCCGTGGTGCTCGGAGCCGGGGCCCTCACCGGGACACCGGCCGCCGCGAGCGGCTCGCGACTGGTGGATCTCCCCCTCGCCGGGGACACGGCCGAGGGACGCCTCGCCCCGGCCGCCGAACGAGCCGGCGGAGAGGGCGACCACGGCAAGCCACGTCGCGGCCAGGTGCGGGAAGGGCAGACGATCCTGGCGGGCACGGTTCAGGAGGCGAAGGACGACCGGCTCGTGGTCAACCGGGACGGCGGCGGCCAGGTGACCGTGACCACGAACGGAGGCACGAAGGTGCGGGGGTCCGGTGTGGACTCGCTGGCCGCGCTGCGCCAGGGGCAACGGGTGGTGGTCCGAGTCGACCGGGAGAACAGGGCGCTCTCGGTCCGGGTGCCGGCGGCCCACGCGGTGGGGACGGTGACCGCGATCAACGGTGGCCGGGGGACCCTCCTCAGAGGCGACGGCCTCACCCTCGCCCTGGACCTGTCGGGCGTGCGGGACGCGCCCAAGGTCGGTGATCTCGTCGCGGTGCGGGGAACGCCCACCGAGGGCGGCGGCACCCTGAAGGTGACGGAGGTGCGCATGCTGCCCCGCACCGGCGGCTGACGACGGCGCGGCCGGCGGCGGAGGACCGCAGGAGGGAGGGGGCCAGGGTGCGAGAGCCGTTCGGGGTCCGCCCCGACCTCGCGAGGCCGGACTTCGCGTCCGTCCTCTGAGGACACCGGTCCCGCTGGGGCGCGACGTCGCCGCGCCCAGGGCGCGGCGAGGAGCGGGGTCGGTGCTGGGTGGTGCGGCGGGGCGCGGGCCCGGACGGAGACGCCGGACCTCAGGCCGGGGAACGGGGTGGGATGGGGCATCTGCCACGATCGGGGTCGTGGCGGTGCGGCATAGGCCGGTTCGATGGCTGCTGGTCCTGATGGTCATCGGGCTGGTCGGGATCGGTGCGGCGGTTGCCGTGTGGTGGCCGCTGTCGGGTACGTGGACCGGCGGCGGGTACGCGGGGCGGCGGGTCGGGGCGACGGTGGTCACCTCGGCCCCGTGTGGCACGGCCGCGGCGAGCGACGTGGTCGAGGTGCAGGTCGACGGGAAGACCCGCCGGGCCACGCTCGACGGCTGCGGCCATCGCCAGGGTGAGACGTTCGACGTGGAGCTCCCCTCGTCGGTCCCACCCACCGGCGACCTGCGGGTGTGGTTGGCGGGGACCGGCGCCGCGGGCGCGGGGCCCGACCTGGAGTCCCGGCTCCGGTCGGTGCTGCTCGCGTTGGCCGCCGTGTCGGGTGCGCTCTTCGCCTTCCTGGTCCGTCGGCGCACGCCGACGAGGCCGGAACCGAAGCCACAGCCGATGCCAGCGTCCGCAGCCCCACCGACGGCCACCCCACCGGCCCGGCCAACGACAGCGGAGCCGACGATGGTCGGCCCCGCACCGAACCCGGCCTGGCCCCAGCCCGTCGGCAACCGAACCAAATAACAACCAAGGGGGACGGGGGGAGGGGAGGGGTGGGGGGAGGGGGTCCCCCCCCTTTAAGGAACTGAACTACAGGGTGGAAGGAAGAGAGGGGCCGAGGAGCAGGGGGCGGCGTGTTCGTTGCTGCCCAGCCTGGCTGCGGGGCGGTTCATGTGCTGCGGGGGCGGCTCATGTGAGGCCGGGCGGACTGCCGGGCTCGGTGAGGACCGCGCGACCAGCCTCCGGTCCGTGCCAGGGCACCTCGAGCTGGGTGCCCAGAGCCAGAAACCCGGGGCAGGGTCCCCCGGCCAGGAAACCGAGGCCGGGAAACCAGGGGCGGGAACCGGGTCAGGACACGGAGTCCGGGGTGGCCACCCAGGTGTTGCACTGGGCGGTGCTGTTGGTCCGCAGTCCCTGGTTCGCCCAGGCCTTGTTGACCTCGGGTCTGCCGTGGTCGCGGGGTTTGCCGTTGTTGGGCCAGTCGCCGCGGTCGCCGAAGTCCTGGACGGCGTCGTTGACCATCGTCCGGTCCACCGACCCCTTCCCGCCCACCGCGGCGATGAACATCGCGCCGAAGCAGGTGGCCTGGAGCTCCTTGCGGCGGGACAGCTCCAACCCCGCCGGGGTCTCCGGTCCGACCTCGTACATCCGGTCCCAGCCGGCCTTCAGGATTCCACTGGACTCCTGCACGTGGTGGCCGTACTCGTGGGCCAGCACCGCCAGGTACTTGCCGGCCCGGTTGCCGAGCTTCTCCCGCTGCGAGTAGTAGAGCGCGGTCATGTAGATGACGCCGTCGCAGTAGTAGGCGGTGTCCTCCTGCGTGAGGTTGCCGCACGGCGTCTTCACGGAACCGGTGATCGTGCGCAGCTCCACCGGCTTCAGCGGCAGCCCGGCCGCCCGGAATGCCGGTGCCCACGCGGCCTCCAGGCAGGGCAGGGCCGCGCGGTAGAACGCGTCCTGGCCCGCTGGGTCGGGGCTGAACCGGGGGAGCTGACAGGTGACCTGCCCGGTGCTGATCCCCTGGGCGCTCAACGGGTTGTCCCCGGTGCGGTGGACCGGTTTGGGCTCGGCGGGGGTGGTGGACGTGGCTGTCGTGCCGGTGGATGTCCGGCCGGTGTGCGTGGTGGTGGGCGACGCGCCCGTGGTGGTCGCGCTGGGGCCGGGCGTCGGGGTGTGGGTGGGGTACCGGTCGTAGCCGGGTTCGGCCGTGCGGGTGGACGTGCTCACCGCGAGCAGGCCGATCACACCGATGCCGAGGACCGACACGACGATCAGCGCCAGGGCCAGCAGCGGCGTTGCCGGGGACTGGCGGGCGGCGGCCTGACCCAGGCCGGGAGGAGCAGCGGGGACGAGCCCCGGCGGTGACCCTGCGGGTGGTGCCGTGCGGGGGATACGGACAGTGGGCGCGGTGGCGAACCCGGGGTGGGTGGGCACGGGGCGGGCCCCGGCCGGCGGCGGCATGACCGGTCTCGGTGGGGGGAGAGGAGGCGCGGGCAGCGGAGGCCGTGGCGCGCCGTGCGCTCTCAGGCCGGGCACGAATCGCGTCGTGGCTCCGGGCGTGGGGGCGCGGCCCGGGGCCGGTGGGCGGTGGTGTCCCGACGCCGGCGGCCCGGGGCGGCGGTGGTCCCGCGTGCCGGCTTCGCCGGGGAACGGGCCACGGGACTGTCCGTTGCCGGCGGGTGTCGGTGCTGCGGGGCGGGGCTGGGTCCCCGCGCCCTGGGGAGCCGTGCCCGGTCGTGGCGGTCCTGGCCGGGCGGCCGGCGGTCTCGGTGGTTGTGGCTGGGCGGGGAGCCGGGCGGTGTCGGTGCGGCAGCGCGCTCGGGGATCGCCGGGGCGGGGTGCGGGCGGGTTCGGTGGGCCGCCACGCGCCGGCTGGTCCGGTGGAGGCGTCGTGGTCGGCGGGAGCGGCAACGCGGCCGGGGGCGGCGGGACCGGCGTCGGCCGTGGCGACGAGCCGTGCGGTCCCGACGGCGGCGTCATGGAGCTGGCTCTCCTCGATGATCCTTTGTGGCTGGCCGCCGAGCATAGAGCGGTTGCCCACCGTCCCGGCCGCGTCGCCTCCCCTCAGCTCACCGCGTCGGCGGGAGCCGCCCAGGTGTTGCACTGGGAGGTGCGGTTCTTCTCGGCGCCCTGCTGGAACCACGCGCCGTTGTTTTGGGAGTTGCCATGGTCCCGGGGACCGTTGCGCGGTGAGTCGCCCCGGTGGGACCTGTCGCGCAGCGTCCCTTCGTAGGTCGCCCGGCTGACCGAGCCGTTCCCGACGACGCCGGCGAAGAACATGCCGCCGAGGCAGTTCGCCTGCAACTCCCGCCGGCGCGAGAGCTCCAGAGCGGCCGGGCTGCCCACACCGTGGTCGTACGCCAGCCGCGACTCCGCGGCCAACACGCCACTGAGCTCCTGGATGTGGTGCCCGTACTCGTGGGAGAGGGTGCCGAGGTACGAGTCCGGCTTGTCGGTGGCCCGCTGCTCGACCTGGGCGAAGTACAGCGGTGTCATGTAGATGTTGCCCTGGCAGTAAAACGCGTTCGTGGTTGGCGGCATGTTGTTGCCGCAGGGGCTGTTGAACGGGCTGGTCGGCGTGAACACGCGGGGCGCGCCGGTCGGCAGGCCGGCGGCGGCGAGCACCGGGTCCCACGCCCTGGCCAGGCACTCCACCACGGCCATGTAGTAGGTGTGCTGGGCTCCAGGGTCAGCGTTCCACCGGGGCAGCGAGCAGTTCGTCTTGGGTACTCCGAGGTTGGGGTTGTGCAGCGGGTTGTCGGCGAGCTTGAGAACGGGTCTCGGCTTGGACGGTTCCTTGCTCGTCTGGGTCTGCTGGGTGCCCGTGCGGGGTGTGGAGCCGCCCCCGGTGCGCTCGGCGCGCTGCGTGGGCGAGAGCGTCGTGGTGGTCGTGGGCGTGGAGATCGCCGACGCCTCCGAGGTCGTCGGCCATGCCGGGGTCGTCGTGGGCGACGGCGTCAATGACAGCGTGAACGACGAGGTGGGGTAGCGGTCATAGCCCGGTTCCGCCAACCGCGTGGAGCTGTTGAACGAGGCGGCGACACCGACGAAGCCGACCCCGACCACGGCAACGAGGACCAGCGCGACGGCGACCAGCGGCCCGGTGTTGGACTTCCGGGGGCTGTGCATGACGGTGCCGTAGGGTCGGGGGCCGGCAGGCGCCCATGGGGGCCCGGCCGGGCGGCCTTGCCCGGAGAACGGCGGCGGTGGCATGCCGGGCCGGGGTCCGGCGGTGGGGCGTGGCGGTGGCATGACCGCACGTGGTGGAGGCATGACCGGGCCGGGCGGAGCCGCTGGCGGGGCTCCGAACGGGCGCCGGCCGGACGGCGGCAACGGGCCGGCGTTGGGTGGTGGCATCGGGGGACGCGTGGCTGGTGCCGGTGGAAGCGGCGGTCGCGGCGGTGGTGTTCGTCGGGCCGGTGGTGGAGGCGACCCCAGGGGCCGGGCGACCGGCGGCGGCGCCACCGGCGCCGGCGGAGGCCAGGAGTTGTGCGGTGGCCCGAAAGGGCGCGGCGGCGTCATGAAGCGTGTTCCCCCTCGAAACGCGACGACGCTGATCGTCCGGACGGGACGGGCTGGACCGGAGATCGGCGATCGGCCCCAGAGCATAGGAACACTTCGTTATCCTCCGCAGCCGTGTTGCGAAACTGGGGTGCGGCCGCGGCGGCGGTCCTTGTCACGGCGGCCGGGTTCGTCCTGTCGCCACCGCCACCGTCCCCGACGGGAGATGCTGGTCCCAGCACCTCGGCGGCGTTGCCCGATGCCGTCGCCGTCGACGTGAAACTGCGGCTGGAACGCGACGGCAAGCTCACCGTGACGGAGCAGGTCACCGTCCCGGTGGGGCGGTCGGTCACCCGTACGGTCCCGTTGCGCCAAGCCGTCCGCGACGACCTCGACCGGGTCTTCTCGGTGAGCGACGCCACAGTGGAGGGCAAGGGTCGCGTCGAGGTCACCGAGGAGCGGCTCACCGTCCAGCTCGACGCAGGCACCTCGACGGTGCGGTACAAGGTGGACGGTGTCGTCGCCGACGTCGACGACAAGCAGGAGATGCGCTGGCAGGTCTCGGGCGGCTGGAGCGTGGATCTCGACAAGATCACTGTCTCCGCCGTCTCCCCCAACCCGCCTAAGTCGATCACCTGTCTCGCCGGTCCGCCGGGTTCGACGGGTGCGTGTGACCTTTCGCAGATCGAATCGCGCCAGGTCGCCCGTGCCCAGGAGATCGGGCTCAAGGCGGGCCACCGGATGGACCTTGCGGTGGGGATGGAGGCGGGCACGGTTCCGGCCAACGCCCGGTTCGACGAGACCTTCACCCTGGCGCGGGCCTTCGCGCTCACCCCGGTCAGCGGGGCCGCCCTCGGTGGGTTGACGCTGCTGCTGCTCGGCGGGGTCGCCCTGCTGTGGTGGGCCCGGGGCCGCGACGCGCGCGCGTTGGCGACCGACATCGGGCCGGTGGACGTGCTGGTCGCCGACGACGCCGGCCGGGTGGGGTTCGCCTCGCCCGACGGCGTGCTGCCCGGCCAGGTGGGCACGGTGGTGGACGAGCACGTCGACGTCGTGGACGTCGCGGCCACGGTCGTCGACCTCGCCGTCCGCAACTACGTGTGGATCGAGGAGATCCCCGGCTCCGCCCCGGACTGGCGCGTCGTGCGCCGGAACCCGGCCGACGAGCACCTCCGGCGCTACGAGCGCGCGGTGTACGAGGCGCTGCTGCCCTCCTCCGGCGAGCACGCCCGCGACCACGTTCTGCTGTCCGAGCTCCGCGCCGCCGGCCTCGACCTCACCGCCGTGCGCGAGGCGCTGTACGCCGACGTGGTGGACGCGCACTGGTTCCAGCGCCGCCCCGACGCCGAGCGCAGCCGCTGGTGGTGGGTGGGCACGGGGATCGGCGTCGCCGGCGTGGCGCTCACGGTCGTCCTCGCGCTGACCACCCAGGTCGCGCTGCTCGGCCTCGCGGTGATCGTCGGCGGGGTCGCGCTGGCCGTGGGCTCCCGCTGGATGCCGGCCCGCACCGGTCGGGGCAGCGCCCTGATCGAGCAGGTCAGGGGGCTGCGGGAGTACCTGCGCACGGCCACGCCGGAGCAGATCCCGCCCGCCGACCGGGAGATGGTCTTCTCCCGCTCGCTGCCCTACGCGGTGGTGCTGGGGGAGGCCGACCGGTGGCTGGAGGCCTTCGCCTCGCTCGACGCCGGGGCCGACGGCACGCCGGGCCTCTACTGGTACGGGGCCGGAACGACCGACACCGACGGCACCAACGCCGCCGACGACCTGCGACGCTTCGCCGGCCACTTCCCCGCGTTCCTCGCCGCGCTCGACGGGGCGCTGGCCCAGGCGGGCCACCTGCGATCCCTGCGGTCCTGACCACCCGCGTCACTCGGCAGGGTGTTCCCGATCTGCTGAGCTGACCGAGGGTGACGCACGTAGGCTGCTGGCATGGCCGCACCCCAGCTTCACCGGTTCACCCTGCCCAACGGGCTGCGCGTCCTGCTCGCGCCGGACCGCTCGGCGCCGGTGATCGCCGTCAGCGTGCACTACGACGTCGGGTTCCGCTCCGAGCCGGAGGGCCGCACCGGCTTCGCGCACCTGTTCGAGCACCTGATGTTCCAGGGCAGCGAGAGCCTGGAGAAGCTGGCCCACTTCCGGCACGTCCAGGGCTCCGGCGGCAGCTTCAACGGGTCCACCCACCCCGACTACACCGACTACTTCGAGGTGCTGCCGTCGGCGGCCCTGGAACGCGCGTTGTTCCTGGAGGCCGACCGGATGCGCGCGCCGCGCATCACCGAGGAGAACCTCCGCAACCAGGTCGACGTGGTCAAGGAGGAGATCCGGCTCAACGTGCTGAACCGGCCCTACGGCGGGTTCCCGTGGATCCTGCTCCCGCCGGTGCTCTACCGGACCTTCGCCAACGCCCACAACGGCTACGGCGACTTCACCGACCTGGAGCAGGCCACGGTCGAGGACTGCGCGGCCTTCTTCGACACCTACTACGCCCCCGGCAACGCCGTGCTGACCGTCGCCGGCGACCTGGACGTGGCCGCGACGACCGAGCTGGTGCACCGGCACTTCGGCGACGTGCCCGCGCGCGAGGTGCCGACCCGGCCGTCCTTCGCCGAACCGCCGCCGGTCGGCGAGCGGCGCGCCGAGCACGTCGACCCGCACGCCCCGCTGCCCGCGCTGGCCGTCGGCTACCGGCTGCCCGACCCGGTCACCGAGCTGGACGCCTACCTGACGCACGTCGTGCTGGCCGCCGTGCTCAGCGACGGCGACTCCGCCCGGCTCCAGCAGCGCCTGGTGCACCGGGACGCCCTGGTCACCGAGGTCTCGGCGGGCTGCGGCCTGTTCAGCCCGCTGGACGCCCGCGACCCGGACACCTTCACCGTCACCGCGATCTTCCCGCCGGCCGTGGCGCCCGACCGCGTGCTGACCGCCCTCGACGAGGAGCTGGAGCGGCTGGCCGGGGACGGCCCGGACGCCGACGAGCTGGCCAGGGTCACCGCGCGCTGGGTGGCCGGGCTGCACCGGGAGCACGACCGCCTGGTGTCCAGGACCCTCGCGTTCGGCGCGATGGAGCTGCTGCACGGCAGGGCCGAGCTGATCGGCGAGCTGCCGAGGCGCATCGCCGCCGTGACCGCCGCCGACGTGGCCGCCGCCGCCAAGGCCATGCGCCCCGACTCCCGCGCGGTGCTGACCGTCGTCCCCCAGGGAGGTACCGAGTGACCGCGCCCGCCACCCACCGCAGCGCCGAGGAGATCGGCCGCACGACGCAGGGGCCGCGCCCGCTGCCGCCGCTGGGCGAGCAGCGCGCCGCGTCCGAGCCGCTGACCGTGGACACCGTGCTGCCCAACGGGTTGCGGGTCCTCGCGGTCCACCGCCCCGCCGTGCCCATGGTCGAGCTGCGGCTGCGCATCCCGTTCGCCGGGGAGGAGAGCACGCACTCCGCCCGCGCCGAGCTGTTGTCCACCACGATGCTGACCGGGACCCAGCGGCGTGACCGCGTGCGGGTGGACACCGACCTGGCGCGCGTCGGCGGCGAGCTGGACGCCGTGGTCGACCCGGAGCGGCTGAGCATCGGCGGCAGCGCGCTGGTCGACGGCATGGACGTGTTGTTCGACGTGCTCGCGGACGTCCTGACCGGCGCGACCTACCCCGACGACGAGGTGCGGCGGGAGCGGGAGCGGCTGGTCGAGCGGATCACGGTCGCGCGGTCGCAGCCCAGGGTCATCGCCAGGGAGGCGTTGCAGCGCCACCGGTACGGCGACCACCCGTTCACCAGGGAGATGCCGTCGGCCGAGGACGTGGCGCGGGTGACCGCCGAGGACGTCCGCGAGCTGCACGCGCGCGCCGTCCTGCCGCGGGGGTCCGCGATGGTGCTCGTGGGCGACATCGACCCGCAGCGCGCGGTCGACGCCGTGGCCGCCGCGTTCCACGGCTGGAACTCCGACCGCTCTGCGGTCGAGTTGCCGCCGCTGCCCGAGGTGCCCGGCGGCGACCTGCTCCTGGTGCACCGCCCCGGCGCCGTCCAGTCGCAGATCCGGCTGTCGGCGCCGTTCGTGTCCCGCACCGACCCGGCCTACCCGGCGCTCCAGCTCGCGAACCTGGTGTTCGGCGGCTACTTCTCCTCGCGCCTGGTGGAGAACATCCGCGAGGACAAGGGCTACACCTACAGCGCCCACTCGTACCCGGAGTTCACGCCGGGCGGCGCGACCGTGCTGGTCGACGCGGACACGGCGAGCGAGGCCACCGCGCCCGCGCTCCTGGAGACCCGCTACGAGATCGCCCGCATGGCCGTCGTCCCGCCGTCGGAGTCCGAAGTGGACTCCGCGCGCCGGTACGCCGTCGGCGGGCTGCTCACGTCCACGGCCTCGCAGGCGGGACTGGCGTCGATGTTGATGTCGTTGGCCGGCATGGGGCTCGGCCCCGAGTGGCTGCGGGAGCACCCTGGCCGGCTCCAGCGGGTGACGGTGGACGAGGTCGCCGAGGCCGCGCTCCGGCTGTTCACGCCGAGCCGGTGGACCGGGGTCCTCGTGGGCGACGCGGACCGGTTGTCCGCCCCGCTGACCGCGCTGGGAGGTGTCCGGCTGCCGTGAGCGTCCTTCCTGGGGGCTGTTCGACACGGGAGGGCGCGGGTCGGGGCGAGCCCTTCCGGCTCGCCGGTCCCCCGATGCTCTCTCGATCCACAGTGGACAGAGACGAGGCGGTGCGGACCGACGCGCGGCGGTTGGCCGAGCGGTGGCCCGGCGCGAAGCTGGTGCTGGTGGACCCGCGCGGCCGGACGCCGGTGCGCACGCTGGGCGGCGTCGAGGGGCGGGCTCCGCTCTCCGGCTGGGGCGACCCCGGCGCGTCGTCGGGCGGCGGCGGTGACTACGCCCTGTCCTTCCAGGACACCGCGGGGTTCGGCCCGACCCCGCCCGAGAGGGCCGTGCTGCTCGGGGAGAGCGGCGACGACGTGTACTGGGCCCTGCGGGTCGACGAGCGAGCGGATCGGGACGACCCGTCCTGGGCGGACCTGCGGGCGGTCGGGGCCCTGCTCGGCGACACCGACGCCGGTCTGCTCACGGCCGCCGTCGCCCTGCTCAACTGGCACGACGCCGCGGGTTTCTGCTCCGCCTGCGGATCGCCGACCCGGCGTGTGAAGGCGGGCTGGGCCCGTGACTGCCCCGCCTGTGGGCGCGAGGAGTACCCGAGGACGGACCCCGCCGTGATCTGCCTCGTCCACGACGAGGAGGGCGTCAACGGCGAGCACGTGTTGCTGGCGCGGCAGGCGGTGTGGCCGGCGGAGCGCTACTCGGTGCTGGCCGGTTTCGTGGAGGCGGGGGAGTCGCTGGAGGCGTGCGTCGCCCGGGAGATCGCCGAGGAGGTCGGCGTCGCCGTGCGCGGCGTGCGGTACCTCGGCAGCCAGCCGTGGCCGCTCCCGCGCTCGCTCATGGTGGGCTTCGCGGCGGTGGCCTCGCGCGAGACGCCGCTCCAGCCGAGGGACGGCGAGATCGAGGAGGCCCACTGGGTGCACCGCGACGAGGTGCGCGCCGCCCTGGCGGCGGGCGGCTCCGTCCCCGGGCTCATCCTCCCGGGCCGGGCGTCCATCGCCCGCCAGATGCTGGAGGGATGGGCCAACGCCTCCGGGTAGCCCCGGTGGTCGACACGGTCACAGGTTCACACACGGCCCGGCCTCACCCCGCTCACCAGAGGGAGGCCGGGCCGTGCGCTGTCCCGCCCCGTTCGTCCGCGACACGCAGTCCCCGTATCACCCATGCGCGGGTTGTCGCCAATGCGCGAGGACCGGACGACCTGCGCCTGACGTCCAGTCATCGCGCACACGTCGTCCGCGCCTGCTCTGCGCATATCCTCAGACCTGAGTTATAGGGGGAACCCCCTTTTCCAACGTCTCACAGGGGTCTGACAAAAACGGGCTCCGCGATTCGCCCGACCGGGCGGAAAAGCGGGGAAAACAACGGCCGAATGAGTTCTGCCGGGACCCTCCGTTCCAGGACAACAGGGCTGACCAGCGAGAACGGGTCACGGGGCGCGTCGCGTCGCCTCCCGAGGTGGCGGTCCCCTGCCGAAGCGGTGATCTCGGGGGTCGGCCGGGGCGGTCGGGGGCTGGTGCGAGGATGGCCCCATGGACGCCGGGAACAAGCTGCTGGAGGGTCTCGATCCGGAGCAGCGGGCCGCGGTGGTCGCGCCGCGCGGGCCGGTGTGCGTGCTCGCCGGCGCCGGCACCGGCAAGACCCGCACCATCACCCGCCGCATCGCCCACCTCGTGCACCGGGGCCACGTCGCGCCCGGCCAGGTGCTCGCGGTCACGTTCACCGCGCGGGCGGCGGGGGAGATGCGCACCCGGTTGCGGGCGCTCGGCGCGCACGGCGTCCAGGCCAGGACCTTCCACGCGGCCGCGTTGCGGCAGCTCCGCTACTTCTGGCCCCGCGTGGTCGACGACGAGCCGTGGCAGCTCGTGGAGCACAAGCTGCGGCTGGTCGGCCAGGCCGCGCACCGCGTGGGCGCGTCGACCGAGGCGGAGTCGCTGCGCGACCTCGCCAGCGAGATCGAGTGGTCGAAGGCGTCGCTGGTGACGCCGGAGGACTACCCGGCCGTCGCCGCGCGCGCGCACCGCGACACCCCCGGCCCGCCCGAGCAGGTCGCCCAGGTCTACGCGACGTACGAGCAGCTCAAGATGCGTTCCCGCGTGCTTGACTTCGACGACCTGCTGCTCCACACCGCCGCCGCGCTGGAGGAGCACCCCGACGTCGCCGGCGAGTTCCGCGACCGGTACCGGTGTTTCGTCGTCGACGAATACCAGGACGTGACACCGCTCCAGCAGCGGGTGCTGGACGCGTGGCTGGGCAACCGGGACGACCTGACCGTCGTCGGCGACGCCAACCAGACCATCTACTCCTTCGCCGGCGCGACGCCGCGCTGGCTGCTGGACTTCTCCCGCCGGTTCCCCGAGGCGACGACGGTGCGGTTGGAACGCGACTACCGGTCCACGCCGCAGGTGGTGTCCCTGGCCAACCGCGTGATCGGCGCGGCGCGGGGCCGCCCGGCCGGTGCCCGCCTGCGGCTGGTCGGCCAGCGCCCGCCCGGCCCGGAACCGGAGTTCGCCGAGTACGACGACGAGCCGGCCGAGGCGGCGGCCGTCGCGCTGCGGATCAGGAAGCTGCTCGACGAGGGCGTGCCGGCCAGCGAGATCGCCGTCCTGTTCCGGGTCAACGCGCAGTCCGAGGTCTACGAGCAGGCGTTGGCCGAGCAGGACATCCCGTACCAGGTCCGGGGCGGGGAGCGGTTCTTCGCCCGGCCCGAGGTGCGGCAGGCCATGCAGGCGTTGCGGGTGGCCGCGGGCGCTCCGGGGGAGGGGGCGTTGGACGCCCGGGTGCGGGCCGTGTTGGAGCCGCTGGGTCTGACCGAGCGTCCCCCGGCCGGCGGCGCGACCAGGGAGCGCTGGGAGTCGTTGCGGGCGCTGGTGGAGCTGGCCGAGGAGCTGGCGACCGCGCTGCCCGAGGCCGACCTGGCGCGGTTCGCCCAGGAGCTGGACATGCGGGCGGAGGCCCAGCACCCGCCGACCGTGGAGGGTGTCACCCTGGCCTCGCTGCACGCCGCCAAGGGCCTGGAGTGGGACGCGGTGTTCCTCGTCGGCCTGGTCGAGGGGACGCTGCCGATCCAGCACGCCGACGGCGACGACGAGGCCGTGGAGGAGGAGCGCCGGCTGTTGTACGTCGGCGTCACCCGGGCCAGGGAGTTCCTGTCGTTGACCTGGGCGCTGTCGCGCTCGCCGGGCGGCCGGCGGCACCGGAGGCGCAGCCGGTTCCTCTACGGCCTCGTGCCGGACAACCATCCGGCGGCGCTGCCCGCGCGGGGGCGGGGCCGCGACGGGGCGGCGTCCCGCGCCAGTCTGCGCGACGAGGCGCGGCGCCGGTGCCGCAACTGCGGCGGACCGCTCGTCGGCACGATGGCGGTGAAGCTGGGTCGGTGCGCGGACTGCCCGTCCGACGTGGACGAGGAGCTGCTGGCGCGGCTCCGCGCCTGGCGCACCGAGCGCGCCCGCCAGCTCAAGGTGCCCGCCTACGTCGTGTTCACCGACGCGACACTGACCGCGATCGCGGAGCAGCGACCGGCCGACGAGGCCGGCCTGGTCGCCATCCCCGGGATTGGCGCGGCGAAGCTCGACCGCTACGGGGCGGACGTGATCGCCCTGGTCAACGGTACTTTCCCACCGGATCGTGAGTAGTGCGAAAAAAACTGTTGCCCCGAACGCGCTCCTGCCAATAGCCTGCAGGGGCCCGGGCGCGAAGGCCCGCGCGGACGAGATCGAGACCCTGGGAAGGGAGGTGGCCCCGATGGTGAACACGCTGATGCGGTTGACCCCCGGCCACCTGCTGCCCGGGGCTTCCGGTGTGAACGACGTCCCCCAGGTGATCGAACAGGGTCAGCTCTGGGCGCAGCGGAGCGAGCAGTACGCCGCCCGCCAGCGCTTCGTCGCGATCGTTCCCACCGTTCTGCTGCCGACCACCGCCGGCGCAGATCTGCCGTCCGTCACTGTCCGTCGCCCTTCGCGCGCCCTGGAGACAAGCCCCTGACCTAGTCAGGACGACCAGGCTCACGAAGGCCGCGGACCCGATCACCGGATCCGCGGCCTTCGTGTTTCTCCGGTTCGCCGGGGGACAGCACCACCAACCCGAGATGCACCACTCCGAAACGCACCACCCATACCGAGACGCGCCACCGCGTGATCGAATGGAGGACTCCTTCATGTTCACCGCCAACGTTCCGCTGACCGGCGGAACGCTGCCCGTCGCCCCGACCGTGGGAGGGTCCACCGTCGGCGTGGCCGAGCTGGCGACCGCCGTGCCGGAGGACGAGCTCGCCTTGCCCTGCCGGGTGAACAACCCCGACCTCTGGTTCGCCGAGGCCCCGACCGAGCTGGAGCGCGCCAAGCAGCTCTGCGCCGACTGCCCGGTCAAGGCCCAGTGCCTGGCCGGCGCCCTCGCGCGCCGGGAGCCCTGGGGGGTCTGGGGCGGCGAGATCTTCGAACGCGGCGCGGTCATCGCCCGCAAGCGGCCGCGGGGTCGGCCGCGCAAGGAGGACCGCGCCCGTGAGGTGCGGGCCGAGCAGACGCGCGAGCAGGAGGCAGCGGCATGAGCAACCAGGCGATACCGACCGTCCACGTGCTCTGGGCCACGAACCCGATGCTGATGCACGAAGCCATGGCCAGAACCCGGATGCGCGAGGCGCAACGTTGGGCGGGCCAGTAACCGCTGGCCCGCCGCCCGGTCCCGATCGACGACCCCGGCCGATGACCCCGGCCGATGACGGAGCGCGGCTGGCCCGGTCCACCACCCGGTGGACCGGGCGGGCCGTCGCCATCCCGGTCGGGGCCTGACCCGTTCCACACCGGCCGGCGTCACCTACCGCGGGTGACGCCGGCCGGCGCCGTTGTGGGCCCTTTCCCCGTGCCGGACGGAAAACGGCGTATCGTCCGCGAGCGTGACCGATCAGGCGGTGGTGTGCGGCCGGTGCGGAGC
Organism: Streptoalloteichus tenebrarius; assembly: GCF_024171885.1. GTDB lineage: Bacteria > Actinomycetota > Actinomycetes > Mycobacteriales > Pseudonocardiaceae > Streptoalloteichus > Streptoalloteichus tenebrarius. Next base: position 84,547 of record NZ_JAMTCP010000018.1, read on the forward strand.
GCGGCGCGACCCTGACGACGCGCTGGCCGCGCTCACCTGGGTGGCGGAGCGCACGCCCACCGGAACCTGGTGGCTCTGCCCCGACTGCGCCCGACGGCACGTCCGCGACATCGAGGGCAAGCTCCCCGCCGAGTGGTGGTGAGCGGCCCGCCTCAGCCGGCGATCTCCGGCTCGTCGTCGGCGAAGCCGGGCTGCCACCGGGCGACGATCTCCCGCGCGGGCACCTCCGCGTCGAGCTGGCACAGGATCCCGATCGCGCCGAACGTCACCCGGTGGATCATCAGGTAGTTGGGCGGCAGGTTCAGCGACCGCCCGGTGTGGAAGTCCCGGCCCTGGAGGTCGCCGATCCGTTCGGCCTGCGACTGGAGCCACCGCCGCGTGAAGCGGAACCGCTCGCACCGCATCGGGTCGACGAACGGGGACAGGTAGGCCAGGACCTCCTCGGGGTCCAGCTCGGTCCCCGGGCGGACGAACCGCTCGTCGCGCAGCAACTGGAGCAGCTCGGCGGACTCGCCCCGCAACGCGAGCTTCACCATCAGGCCCAGCGTGCGCGGCAGGCCCTCGGGCAGCCGCGCGACCGCGCCATAGTCGATCACGCACAGCCGGCCGTCGTCGAGCATCATGAAGTTGCCGGGGTGCGGGTCGGCGTGCAGCAGGCCCGCCCTGGCCGGCGAGGAGAAGTGGAACTCCGCGAGCAGCCGCCCCGCCTCGTCCCGCTCGGCGCGCCCGCCGTCCTGGATGATCCGCGACAGCGGGCGGCCGCTGACCCACTCGGTGACCATCACCTTGGGCGCGCTGGCCACCACCCGGGGCACCCGCACGTTCGGGTCGTCGGCGAAGGCCGCGGCGAAGGCCCGCTGGCTGTCGGCCTCGCCCCGGTAGTCCAGCTCCTCCACCATCCGCTCCCGCAGCTCCTCCAGCAGCGGCTTGACCTCGGTGCCCGGCACCAGGGCCTGGAACAGCCGGCTGAACCGCTGGAGCTGCCGCAGGTCGGCCAGCAGCGCCTCGTCGGCGCCCGGGTACTGGACCTTGACCGCGACCTCCCTGCCGTCGTGCCAGACCGCGCGGTGCACCTGCCCGATGCTCGCCGCCGCCGAGGGCGTGTCGTCGAACTCCGCGAACCGACGGGCCCAGCTCCGGCCGAGCTGCTCGGCGAGCACGCGGTGCACGGCCCGGGTGGGCATCGGCGGGGCGGCGGACTGGAGCTTGGTCAGCGCCTCGCGGTAGGGGGCCGCCAGCTCGTCGGGCACCGCGGCCTCGAAGACGCTCAGCGCCTGCCCGAACTTCATCGCGCCGCCCTTGAGCTGCCCCAGGACCGCGAAGACCTGCTCGGCGGTCTTGGCGGAGACCTCGGCGGACACCTCCTCGGCGCTGCGGCCGACCAGGCGTTTGCCCCAGCCGGCCGCGACCCGTCCCGCGACTCCGATCGGCAGGCTGGCGAGCTTGGCGGTGCGCTGCACGGTCCGGCGCGGGATGTCGGTCACGCGGCGATTCTCCCTTGAGCGGTCACGTCGACGCACCACAGTCCGGGCCGCGCCGGCGTTGTCTCGTCACGCTACCCATGAGTGCGCCGTGCTGCTTCCCCCAACTGGCCCAACGCCGGGCCCGGCTTCGTCGTGTCGGGGCGGGGCTGGCGGGTCTCCCCTGGGGGCGGGGTCATCGCGGCCCGATCCGCCAGCAGGGGCAGTCGGCGTGCCGGTGCCAGGAGCGCCGCAACACCGTTCCGCGCAGCGGGTCGAGTTCCAGCGTCCCGTCGACGGTCGCGGGTGGGACGGCTCCCGCGTGTCGCCAGCCCAGCGCGACCAGGGCCTGGCTCACGGCCAGGCCGGCCGTGGCCATCGCGCAGCCGACGTCGACGGGCTGGACGCGCCCGGCGAGCTGCGCCGCCAGCGCCGGCCACCGGGGGTCCCGCTCGGTCCGGATCAGGTCGTGGCAGGTCAGGCAGCTCGACCTGCCAGGGAGCACCAGCGGCCCCACCACCCCGGCCCCGTCCCGGACCCGGACCAGCAGGTGGGGGACGCCGGCGAGGGTGAGCCGCCGCACGAGCCGGGGGTCGGGCACCGCCGCGTCCGCCAGCACCACCAGCTCGGCGGGCCGGGACGGCGGGGTGCGGCCGGCCCGCACTCCGGGCGCGGCCCTGGCCACGGCGTCGACCGCCGCCAGGCCGCGCTCCCGCCCGACGTCGCAGGGCAGGTAACCGCAGCCGGTGTCCTCGGGGCGGACGTCGCCCTCGGCCAGCACGTGGACCCGGCCGACGCCGGCGGCCGCCAGCAGTGTCGCCGTCGCGATCGCCAACCGGCCGTCGCCCCGCACCACCACCGTCGCCCTGGCCCGGTCGGCCAGGGCCGGCTGCCCGGGGCGACCTGTCCGGAGGGTCCAGGCGAGGGCGTCCGGAGCCAGCCGGGGCGGCAGCACCGCCGGTTCGGCCGCCCGCACGGTCGGCGACGCGGGCGGGGTCGGACGCGCCGGCGGCGCCATGTCCTCGACCAGCCCGCCCCGGTCGAGCAGGGCGAGCAGCTCGACCACCTCGCGGGCGGACGCGCCGCCCGCCTCGCCGCGACGGAGCAGCTCCGCCAGGCTGTGCCGGCCGTCCAACTCCCGCAGGACGTCCGCCTGGCCGGGCGTGAGCCCGCTGACGACCGCCGCCCGAACGGGGTCCAGCCCGACCTGGGCGGTGTCCGGTGCACGCCAGAGAAGGCAGAGGCCGGGCAGCAGTCGGGGCCGCCGGGGCGGTGTGACACGAGTCTCGTTCGCGCTCATGGCGGGGAGGGTCCCACCGGTCGGCACGGATCGTGAAACGGTTGTCCACAGGCAGTGCCGAGTTATCCACAGGCACGCGGGGGCGGCCCGCGCGTGGCGGACCGCCCCCGCGTCGTGGACGAGGCGTCAGGACTCCTTGCCCAGGATGCGTGTCATCTTGGTGCCGCAGACCGGGCACACTCCCTTGGCCATGCGCCGGCCGTTCTTCTCCTCGACCTTTCCCTCGAAGTCACGCTTCTCGCGGCACTTCACGCAGTAGCCGTTGTAGGTGGATGTCGACGTCTGAGCCACGGCTGCCTCCCTTCCGAGACGGGCCCCGGCCGGTGCGGCCGGGCTGAGCACGGACCGCGTGCCGCGCTCGGGGACCTCCAGGCGCCCTCGGCGCATCCCTCCGGCCGCCGCCGCGGCCGCCCCTCTCCCCACCGGTGAAGTTCCGCGGAGGGCCACCTGCCGGCCACGCTACCTCCGCACTCATGGTCGTTCCCGCATGCGCGCAGGCAGGCGGGGATCGGGGCGGTCTTGTTCACCCGGACCGGTGGGGAACGGCCCCCTCGCGTCAGGGTCGCCGCCTACGGTGGTCGCCGTGGCCGAAAGCTGCGGGACCCCGGCGGCAGAGCCGAGGGTGGAGGTCCGCCGGAGTCGCCGGCGGAGTCGGACCGTGAGCGCCTACCGGGAGGGCGACACGGTGGTGGTGCTCATCCCGGCCCGGATGACCAGGGCCGAGGAGGAACACTGGGTGGCGGAGATGCTGCGGCGTCTCCAGCGCAGCGAGACCCGGCGCCGCTCGCCCGCCCGCGCCTCCGACGCCGCGTTGCTCGCGCGGTGCCGGGAGCTGTCCCAACGCCACTTCCGGGGGCGTGCGGTGCCGCGCAGCGTCCGCTGGGTGCCCCCGATGCGCACCCGGTGGGCCTCCTGCACCCCCGCCGACCGCACCATCCGGGTCAGCGAGCGCCTGCGGAACGTCCCGGCCTGGGTCCTCGACTACGTGCTGGTGCACGAGCTGGCCCACCTGCTCGTGCCGGGCCACGGCCCCGACTTCTGGGCCCTGGTGCACGACTACCCCCGCACGGAACGGGCCATCGGCTACCTGGAGGGGCTGTCGGCGGCGGCGGGCTGGGGGATCGGCGGCGACGTCGAGAACGGCCCCGACGACGCCGACCCGGCCGAAGACGCGCCGGGCGTCGCGGCGTGCGCGGACGGCACGGCCGAAGACTGATCAGCCTGATCGGCCTGACAGACCCGACCGGACTGGTCGGCGGCGACCGACTCCGCAAACCGGCCGCCGAGGACCGACCGCCGGGCCGTCCGGGAGACACGTCGTAGCCGTGCCCAGCCCTGCGAAGACGGCCCAGGGAACGCTGGCCGCTGACGGCCACGCGGCACCAGGACCCGAGCGGCTCCTACGCGTGCCGCGCGCTGCAATGGCGGCACTCACCCCCGCGTCCACGGGGAGCACGGCGCTGCCGAACTGAGGTCGGAGCTGGATGACGAATCACCCCCGCGCCCGCAGGGAGCACTCAGCGGCGCTATACACCGTGCATAGGGGTCAGGGGCACACCCCGCCTGCGCGGGGGCGCCCCGTCGCTGGGCACCGGCAGTGACTTACCCCGCCTGCGCGGGGAGCACGTGTTGCTCGTCGACCTCGACCCGCAGGGTCACGTCTCACCCCCGCCTGCGCGGGGAGGACGAAGCCATCAACACCAGCCAGTTCCTCATGCGGGACTCACCCCCGGGTGCGGGGAACACCGACCGAGAAACTTGGCGGTGAGATAGCTGTCCGACTCGCTCCGTGTGCGCAGGGAGAACTCAGCGGGCCATACACCGTGCATAGGGTGAGGGGCACCCGGTGTATGCAGGGGAGCGCGGCCGTGTGCTGGTGCCGTGCAACCCGGCGTGTGGATTCACCCCCGGCCCGCGCGGGGAACACCATGCCGCCTGGGCCGGCATCCGCCAACACGGACTCACTCCCGCGCGCGGGAAGCACCCGCGAGCGTTCCTTACCTTGGCTACCCCGTCAGACTCATCCCCGCGTGTGCGGGGAGAACCCGGACCCGGTGGTCGGGTCGATCAGGCGGGGGCACTCACCTCCCGCGTGCGCGGAAAGTACTCAGGGGGCAATACACCGTGCGAGGGCAGGGACTCACTCCCGCTTATGCGGGGAGCGCCGCCATGTGCTGGTGCTGCGCACCCGGCGTGTGGACTCACTCCCGCGTACGCGGAGCACTCGTGCGCCTCGTACCCGCGTGCGGATCTTCGACTCACCCCCGGGCGCGGGGAACACCAGATCTCCTGGCGGGCCATCGACGAGGTGATTGACTCGCCCCCGGCGTGCTCGCGGAGCACCCCCGGCCGGGGTAGGAGCCGAGCCGGGGACAGGACTCACTCCCCACATGTGTGGGGAGCAGTCAGCGGGGCCATACACGGTGAATTGGGTCAGGGGATCATGCACCCATGTGCGTGGGGAGCACCTCACCCTGCCCGTGGACACCGCGACGACCACGGACTCACCCCGCGTGCGCGGGGAGGACGCCATCGCTGACCACCTCGTGACGCACCCCGCGCGTGCGCGGGGAGGACACGACCAGGGAAAACGTCGTAGGAGCCCCTAGAGACTCACCCCCCGCATGCGCGGGAGCGCCCGAGCTGCGATACGTGCCGCGGCCGGATCCAGGACTCACCCCCGCGCGCGGGGGAGTAAATCTCCGAGGCCAGCGCCCGAAGCAAGGTTGTCGAATCATCCCCGCATGCGCGGGGAGGACATCACGAACTTCAAGGTGGACCAGGTGGCGACGGACTCACCCCCGCGTGCGCGGGGAGGACCTTCAGCTCCCACCATCGGGTTCCCTTGCGGGCGACTCACCCCCGCGTGCGCGGGGAGGACATATCCAGGTCCCGGTACGTCACGTGCGCACCCGACTCACCCCCGCGTGCGCGGGGAGGACCCGCCACCGAGCTGCCCGAGGTCGCGGAGTTCCGACTCACCCCCGCGTGCGCGGGGAGGACCCTTCGCGACCTGGGCTAACAGGAGGGCGTGACCAAAACGTGACTTTGGGTTCGGTGGGGCCGGTGGTCCACCGTGGCGCCTCCTCGGGAAGCCGCTCCTGATTTCGCGACGGCCCGCCTCCAGGAGGAGGCGGGCCGTCGTCGGCTTCTGGTTCGGACGGTTCGGGCGTCAGCGGCCGTCCGCGCCCGGGCCCTCGTCGGGCCGCTCGTCGGACGCGCCCGGCTCGGGTCGGCCCTCGGCCTCGCGCCGCTGCTTCTCCCGTTCCAGTGCGGCGAGCGGGTCCTCCAGCTCGTTCGCGCCCGCGCCGAGCCGCTCGGAGAAGGCGAACGGGTCGTCCAGGTCCTCGGCGGTGGGCACCAGGTCGGGGTGGGCCCAGACGCCGTCCCTGGCCTCCAGGCCGTGCTGGTCGCCGACCAGCCGCCACAGCGCCGCGGCCGCCCGCAGCCGGCGCGGCCGCAGCTCAAGGCCCACCAACGTGGCGAAGGTCTGCTCGGCGGGGCCGCCGCTGGCCCGCCGGCGGCGCAGGGTCTCCCGCAGCGCGTCCGCGCCGGGCAGCCGCTCGCCGACCGCGTCGCCCACGACGACGTCCACCCAGCCCTCGACCAGGGCCAGCAACGTTTCCAGTCGGGCCAGCGCGGCCTTCTGCTCCGGCGTGGTCTGCGGCTCCAGCAGCCCGGACCGCATGGCCTCCTCGATCGAGGCCGGGTTGGACGGGTCGACCTGGCCGGCGAGCTGCTCCAGCGCCGACGTGTCGACCCGGATGCCCCGCGCGTACTCCTCGACGGTGGCCAGCAGCCGCTGCCGCAGCCACGGCACGTGGGTGAACAGCCGCTGGTGCGCGGCCTCCCGCGCGGCGAGGAAGACCATGACCTCGCTGGCCGGGCGCTCCAGGCCGGCGGTGAACCGCTCGATGTTGCCCGGCAGCAGCGCCGCCACGCCCTCCTCGCCCAGCGGCAGGCCCACGTCGGTCGACGTCAGCACCTCGGCGGCGAGCTGCCCCAGCGCGTTGCCGAGCTGCGAGCCGAACGCGAGACCGCCCATCTGGCCGAGCATCGACAGCAGCGGGCCGGCGGCCTGCTTGGCCTCGGCCGGCATCGCGTCGACCCACGCCCCGGCGACCCGCTGCGCGACCGGGTCGCACAGGCGTTGCCAGGTCGGCAGCGTCCGGTTGATCCACTCCTCGCCGGTCCACGCCTGCGTGACCCGCGCGCCGGCCGGCAACGCCGTCGCCGCGTCCAGCCACAGCTCGGCCAGGCGCACGGAGTCGGCCACCGCGCCGGCCTGGTCGGAGGCCGACGAGCCGGCGCCCGCGGCGCCTTCTGTGGCCAGCCGCTGCACGGCCAACTGCTTGGCCAGGTCGTAGTTGACCGGCCCGCCGGAGGTGGTCGCGTGGCTCAGCATCTGCCCGAGCTGCGTCAACATCTGGCCCAACTGGCCGAAGTCGAACGCGCCGGCGCCGCCGGGGAACGACCCGAATCCCGGGGGGAACCCGCCGCCCGGCGGCAGACCCTGGGGGCCGGACCCGCCGGGTCGCTCGCCACCGGGCTGCTTCTCCGCGTCCCCCCGGCGCTCGCGGTCGTCGGGGTCCGGCGGCTGGAACCCGAACGGCACATCGCTCATATGTCCACCGTACGCGGGGCGTCCGGGGGTCGCGCCCGCCGGTTCGCGGTGAGCGGAGCGTTCGGCCCGTAGGCTTTCGGACCGTGAGTCGCCGTACCTGGACGCTGGTGGTCAGCTTCGCGCTCGTCGCGGCGCTGGGCCTGCTCGGTGGGTTCGTCAGGGTGCCCTACGTCGCCCTCGGACCCGGTCCCACCTACGACACGCTGGGGGAGTACGGCGGGACCGAGGTGGTGCGACTGGAGGGCGAGCGGGAGCAGCAGACCGGCGGCCGGCTCACCATGACCACGGTCTCGGTGACCGACGACGTCTCGATGTTCGGCGCCCTCGGGCTGTGGGCCAGCGGGCGGTACGCGCTGGCGCCGAGGGAGGAGTTCTACCCGCCGGACAAGTCCGAGAAGGACATCGACCAGGAGAACACCAAGGCGTTCCGCGACTCGCAGAGCAGCGCCGAGGTGGCCGCGCTGCGGTACCTCAACTACCCGACGAAGGTGCTCGCCGGCGAGATCGTCAAGGGCGGGGCCGTCGACGGGACCATCGAGCCAGGCGACCGGCTGTTCGAGGTCAACGGCCAGAAGGTGGCCAAGGCCGACGAGGTGAAGGCGGCGCTGAAGGGCACGCGCCCCGGCCAGCGGGCGCAGGTGGTGTTCCAGCGCGGCGACCAGCCGAGGCACACCGCGCAGGTGACCCTGGGCCGGGCCGACGACCGCGAGGAGGGCCTGCTCGGGCTGGTGCCCGTGGACCGGCCCGACGTGCCCTTCCAGATCAAGATCGGCCTGCACGCGGTGGGCGGCCCGTCCGCCGGCCTGATGCTCGCGCTGGCCATCGTGGACAAGCTGACGCCGGGCGAGCTGACCGGCGGCCGGTCGATCGCCGGCACCGGGGAGATCGACCCGGAGGGCAGGGTCAGCGCGATCGGCGGCATCCCGTTCAAGATGGCCGCCGCGAAGGAGGCGGGTGCCGAGGTGTTCCTGACGCCCGCCGCCAACTGCACGGAGGCCAAGAGCCGCACGCCGGACGGCCTGCGGTTGGTCAAGGTCTCCTCGCTGGCCGAGGCCGTGAAGGCCCTCCAGGACCTCCAGAACGGCCGCGACGTCCCCGGCTGCTGAGCCGGCGGGGGACCGCCGGCCGGGACTGGCCGCCCGCTCGGGAACGCTCGGGAACGGGCGGGCGGCCGTCAGGACGCCCCAGGGGTCCTCAGAGCACTGTCAGGACAGGGTGTCGTAGAGGGCGGAGACCAGGTTCGGCGCGAGGTCCGGCCGCTCGATGAGCTGGTCGGGCTCGTCGCCGCCGCCCCGCACGCGCAGCACGCACGCGCCCGCGCCGTTGCGCAGGACCGCGGCCACCAGGCGCGCCTCCTGCCGCTGCGGGTGCTCGGCGGCCAGGCGCTGGATGCGGCCCAGGTCCGAGTCGGCCTCGGCGATCTCGGCCTCCGCCTCCGGCGGGAGCACCACGATCTCCTGGGACAGCGCGCAGCCGGCCACGATGTCCGGCCACTCGATCGCGGCCAGCGCCTCGCCCAGGTCGCCGGCGGGCAGCGGGTCCTGGGCGATCGGGGTCAGCGGGGCGTCGGGGTCGAGCTGGCCGGCCAGCCCGGGTTGGCGCGCCAGGAGGTCGGCGGTCGCGACCAGGGCGAACAGTTGCGGAGCCTGGTCCCAGCCCGAGGTGGAGACGAAGTCCTCCACCTCACGGACGGCGCTGGGCAGGGCGGCGGACAGGTCGTCGGGCGACGGGAGCGAGGCCATGCCCCATCGTTGCACCGATGGTCAGGTGACGGGGCGGTCGGGGAACCGGGAACGCCTCTCTAGAGTTGGACATCGCGGACGGGTGGGGCGCTTCGTCGCGCCCTCGTTCGCATCCAGCCCCGAAACGCGACCCAGGAGCGTGCCCCGTGGCCATGCGGCCCCCGGTCGGACTGCCGAGGTTGTCCAAGCGCAGCCGGATCCTGCTCGTGATCGGCGTCCTGCTGTTGCTCGGGCTGGTGAGCGGCTCGCGGCTGCTCGACACCTACATCGACTGGCTGTGGTTCGGCGAGGTCGGCTACCGCTCGGTGTTCGGCACGATCATCTTCACCAGGCTGGCGGTGTTCGCCGCGGTCGGCGTGCTGGTCGGCGGGCTGGTGGCGCTGAACCTGGTGATCGCCTACCGCACCCGGCCGGTCTTCGTGCCGGTGTCGGGGCCGGACGACCCGGTGTCGCGGTACCGCTCGTTCGTCGTCTCCCGGCTGCGGCTGCTCGGCGTCGGGATCCCGCTGCTGGTGGGTCTGGTCGCCGCCGTGGCGGGGCAGGGCGAGTGGCAGGTCACCCAGCTCTTCCTCAACGCGACGGACTTCAACGTCACCGACCCCGAGTTCGGCCACGACATCGGCTTCTACGCCTTCCAGCTCCCGTTCTACCGCTGGCTGCTGTCGTGGGCGTTCGTCGCCGTCGCGGTGTCGTTCTTCGGCGCGCTGGTCGCGCACTACCTGTTCGGCGGCATCCGGTTCGGCAGCAGGGGCGGCGGGCAGCTCGCCGTGCCGGCCAGAGTCCAGCTCGCCGTGCTCGCCGGCGTGTTCGTGCTGCTCAAGGCCGTCGCGTACTTCCTGGACCGCTACGAGCTGCTCAGCTCGGGCGGCAGCGAGCGGTTCACCGGAGCCAGCTACACCGACCTGCACGCGGTGCTCCCGGCGAAGCTGATCCTGCTGTGCATCGCCGTGTTCTGCGCGATCGCCTTCTTCGTCGGCGCGTTCCTGCGCAACCTTCAGCTCCCCGCCATCGCGGCGGTGCTGCTCCTGCTGTCGAGCATCCTCGTCGGCGCGGCGTGGCCGGCGGTGCTGGAGCAGTTCTCGGTCAAGCCGAACGCCAACGAGAAGGAGGCGGCGTCGATCGAGCGCAACATCGCCGCCACCCGTCAGGCGTTCGGGCTCACCGAGGACAAGGTGACCTACGAGCCCTACGCGGGGAAGTCCGACGTCTCGCTCGCGGAGATCAAGGAAGACAAGGTCACCGTCCCCAACGTGCGCCTGCTCGACCCGAACGCGTTGTCGCAGACGTTCACGCAGCTCCAGCAGCGCAAGAACTTCTACGGCTTCCCCGCGAAGCTGGACATCGACCGGTACACGGTCAACGGCAGGACGCAGGACTACATCGTCGCCGCGCGGGAGATCAACACCGGCGGCCTGGCCGAGAACCAGCGGGACTGGATCAACCGGCACCTGGTGTACACGCACGGCAACGGGTTCGTGGCCGCCCCGGCGAACACGGTGAACTCGGCGCTCAAGGACGCGGGCGGTGAGGGCGGCTACCCGGTCTTCACCGTCAGCGAGCTGACCGAGAACAAGGACAACCCGGTCAGCCAGGGCGACATCAAGGTCGACCAGCCCCGGGTGTACTACGGCGAGCTGGTCACCGACTACGCGATCGTGGGCGCCCAGGCCGGCGAGGCCCCCCGCGAGTACGACACGGAGAAGACCAGCTACACCTACACCGGCAAGGGCGGCGTGCCGATCGGCGGCTGGTTCAACCGGCTGGCCTTCGCCGCCTCCTACGGCGAGCGGAACCTGCTGTTCTCCGACGCGATCGGGGACAACTCGAAGATCATCTTCGAGCGGGACCCCAGGGACAGGGTCAGCAAGGTCGCGCCGTGGCTGACCGTGGACGGCGACCCGTACCCGGCGGTCGTCGACGGCCGGATCGTCTGGATCGTCGACGGCTACACGACCCTGGACAACTACCCCTACGCACAGCGGACCCCGCTGGGCGAGGCGACCACCGACACCCTCGCCGGCGTGCGCAAGCAGCCCAACCGGCAGATCAGCTACATCCGCAACTCGGTCAAGGCGGTCGTCGACGCCTACGACGGCTCGGTGTCGATGTACGCGGTCGACGAGCGGGACCCGGTGCTGAAGGCGTGGATGGGCGTCTTCCCCGGCGTGGTGAAGCCCGCGAGCGAGATCTCCCCCTCGCTGCGCTCGCACTTCCGCTACCCGGAGGACCTGTTCAAGGTCCAGCGCGAGCTGCTGTCCAAGTACCACGTGTCGAACCCCAAGGAGTTCTACTCGACGGTGTCCTTCTGGGACGTGCCGTCGGACCCGACCGTGGACGGGCAGGGCCAGCAGCCGGCGCAGCAGCCGCCGTACTACGTGCTGGCCGGCAACCCGCGCACCGGCAAGGTCGAGTTCCAGCTCACCAGCGCCCTGGTCAGCCTGCGCCGGGAGTTCATGTCGGCCTATGTGACCGTCAGCTCTGACCCGGAGAACTACGGGCGGATCACGGTGCTGCAACTCCCATCCGACACCCAGACGAAGGGTCCGCAGCAGGTGCAGACCCAGTTCGTCTCCTCGTCCAACGTGTCCAGTGAGCTGAACCTGCTCCGGCAGCAGCAGACCAGGGTGCAGTACGGCAACCTGCTCACGCTGCCGGTCGGCGGCGGCCTGCTCTACGTCGAGCCGGTCTACATCGAACGCAGCCAGCAGGCGTCGTCCTTCCCGCAGCTCGCTCGGGTGTTGGTGAGTTTCGGCGGCAAGGTCGGCTACGCGGCCACCCTCGCCGAGGCGCTGGAGCAGGTGTTCGGTGCGGGCGCCGGGTCGTCCACGACCAACCCGGGCCAACAGGGCCAGCAGGGCCAGCAGCCCACGACGACGACGCAGCCGCCGAACACGAGCACGCCGCCGCCGCCGGGTGGGCAGCAGGTGAGCCCGGAGCTGGGCAAGGCGGTGCAGGACATCTCCGCCGCGTTGGAGAAGGTGCGCAAGGCGCAGCAGGCCGGGGACTTCGCGGCCCTGGGCCAGGCGTACAAGGAGTTGGACGAGGCCACGAAGCGGTTCGAGCAGGCGCGGCCGCAGGGTGGGGGCGGTTCCTCGCCGTCGCCCTCGGCGGCTCCGCCGACGCCCACCCCGACGAGGTGAGTGCGGCGTCACACCACCTGGCGGCCATCTGATTTGCACTTCCCCGCCACCGCCACGTAAAGTATGACCTGTCAACGCGGGGTGGAGCAGCTCGGTAGCTCGCTGGGCTCATAACCCAGAGGTCGCAGGTTCGAATCCTGCCCCCGCTACCAGGTACGGAGAGACCCCCACCGATTTCCGGTGGGGGTCTCTCCGCTTTTGTCGTGGTTTTTCCTCAGCGGGTCCCGAATATCGTCGCGTGGTCGAAATCCACCCCGGTCAGCTCTCCAGCGTCTCCGCCCACGTGAGCGCGCACTCCGGCGAGCACACCCTGCCCTCGCCCGCGACGGTGCGGTGCCGCTTGAGCTGCTTCCCGCACACCATGCACCGGTCGGGGGAGCCCACGTCGCCCTGGGGCATCCCGGAGACCCAGGCCCTGGTCCGCGCCACCCACTTCTTCTGCATCTTGTCGTGGAGCTTGGTCTGCACCTTGTCCTGCAACCACCTGACCTGCATGTCAACCTCCCGACTCGCGCCTGCCGTCGTGTGAGGGAAACCGCCGACGCCACGAGGTTGACGCGATCGGAGCAGCGGAGCCAGCGAGGGCCGGGGAGATCACCGGGCTGGGCGGGTGAGTTGCACCTGGTGGCGCTAGGGGGAGCCGGGGCGGGCACCACGGGCAGTGGCAATTGCCCCGAGGAGGGGGTCACCCACGTGGCCGCGACTAGCCCTGACGTGTGGGGGACGCACGGATGCGGGACGGGTGGCTGAGCCGCTCACTCCTCCAGGGGTCACCCGCGTGCGCCCGTCAGGTGGGGTCGGAGCCGCGCACGCTCGCCCACCACAGGGCCACGGTGGCGGCCACGGCCGTGGCCGCCACCCAGACCCCGAGGCCGCCGCCGTCGAGATAGGCCCAGAACAGGCCGACGAGGGGCGCGGGCACCAGGAGCGCGGCGTCCACCCGGAGCTGCCGGCGCAGCCGGCCCGCCACCGCCGCCCTGGCCGGGGCCTCGTCGTCGGGGCGGGTCGGGAAGTCGGTGCGACCGCCCCGGGGCTCACGGGACGTGACCCGGCCGGACGGGAGCAGGAGGACGCCGTCGACCCTGGCCCCGACGAGCCGGTCCCGCGCCGGGTCACCGAGCAGCAGCACCTCGGCGGGGGAGGGCATCGTGACCAGCGCGGGGTCGAAGCACACCGGGATCCAGCGCGGGGGGTCGGACTCGGTCTCCAGCCACGACCGCGCCATCAGGCCCCGGCGCAGCCGGACGCGGCGCACGACGGCGGGCAGGGCGGGTCGGCGCCGGAGCCGGGCGCGGGTGACGAGACGCCACGCCCCGACGGCGACCACGCCGGCCGCCACCAGGGCACTGAAGGCGATCCCGCTCGCGCCGCGGTCCATGCTGGCCAGCACCGCCGCGCCGGGCACGATCGCCAGGCGGGGGTCGTCCGGGGCGTAGGCGACCTCGACCCGGGCGCCCGCGGGCGGTGGCGCGACCGCGAGGGGGACCGAGGCGGCGCCGACCCCGCCGTCGGGAAGCGACCACGTGACGTCCACCGCGCCGTCTGCGACGCGGAGGACCTCGCCGGTCGCCCTGGCGGTCAGCGGTCGCACACCGCCGCGCGCCTCGTCGAAGGTCAACCAGGAGAACAGGCCCACGACCAGGCACACCCCGAGGACGAGCGCCGTGGCGAGGACGTCGTGGCGCACCGCCCGCACCCGCCACACCTGGCCCACTCCCGGCCGTGCCGTCGACACGCTGTCTCCTCCTCAAGGGGCGGCTGACGTGGGCCGCGTTGGCGGGTCGGGTCCATCCGAGGACGGACCCGACCCGCCGGCGGCTCAGCCGTTCACATAGCCGATCTTCGAGTAGGGCGTGGGGCGCTGGAAGCCGTGGGCGCCGACGTTCGCCAGGCCCTTGCGGACCGCGACGACGTCGGGGCGCTGGTAGGTGACCAGCGAGTGGCCCGACTTCCAGATCTCCTCGTCGAGCTGGTTGGCCAGGTCCGCGGCCTTCTGCTCGTCGAGTTCCTCGGTGGCCCGCTCGTACAGCTCGTTGATCTTCTCGTTCCCGATCCTCCCGTAGTTCTGCTGCATCTGGTCCTGGAGCTTGTAGATCCCGCCGGAGGAGGTGATGGGGAACGGCGTGCCGATCCACGCGAAGTGGGTGAGGTCGAAGTTGCCCTTCTTCACGTGCTTCTCGAAGAAGTCGCCGATCGGGACCGAGACGATCTCGACCTTCACCCCGATCTGGCCGAGCTGCTGCTGCACCAGCTTGGCCTCCTGCTCGCTGCTGGTCTTGTTCGCCGGGATCAGGTCGCGGATCCGCAGTTCCCTGCCGTCCTTCTTCCTGACCTCGCCCTCCAGTTTCCAGCCCAGCTCGTCGAGTTTGCGTTTCGCCGCCTCGGGGTCGTGGGCGACCAGACCGGAGTTGTCCTTGTAGTGCTTCAGACCCTCCACGTAGATGTGGTTGTTGAGCGGTTTGATGCCGGGGCTGATCTGCCCGACCATCGCGTTCGTCATCACCGTGCGGTCGATGGCCTTCTGGAGGGCCAGCCGGAGTTCGACGTCCTCCAGGATCGCGCCCTTGGCGCCGTTGAAGGTGATGTGCCGGTAGTTGGGCGCGAGCGCCCTGCGGAGGTCGATCGTGGACAGCGCCGTCGCCCGCTGGTAGGCGTTCAGGTCGTCGGCGATGTCGACGACGTCCAGCTCACCGTTGGCCAGCGCGTCGATCTGGCCGTCGTTGGGCACCGTGCGGAAGACGATGCGGTCGAGTTTGGGCTTGTCTCCCCACCAGGACTCGTCGCGCACCACGCTGACGGTCTTCGCGCCGGGATTCACCTCGGCGACCCGGAAGGCCCCGCCGGTCAGCAGGGGGCGGTCCTTCCACCCGGTGTTGAACGAGGCGGGGTCGCCCGTCATCGACTTCGGGTAGAGGATCTCGTAGATCGACTTCCAGTCGGCGAACTTCCGGGAGAAGGTGATGACCGCCTCGAAGTCGTCCCGGCCGCGCTCGACCGAGCCGATCGCCTCGTACCCGTTGGCCGCCGAGATCTGGTACTCCGGGTTGGACCTGTTCATCGCCCGCCACTGGGAGCGGTAGTCCTCCCAGGTGATCGGCGTGCCGTCGGACCAGTGGGCCTTCTGGTTGAGCCGGAAGGTCACCACCTGCGGGTCCCTGGAGGTCAGCTCCATGGACTCCAGGTAGTTCCCGTCCGCCACCGCGGTGCCGTCCGCCTCGAACCGGACCGGCGTCGGCATGAGCGACGTGACGACGTCGAAGATGTCGGCCTCGTTGCCGTTGACGTGGAGATAGTTGAACGTCACCGGGTAGCCGTTGACGGCCAGCTTCAGCTCCCCGCCGTCCTTCAGCTCCGCCACCGGCCGGGGGTTGATGTCGTTGCGGCCGGCCTGCTGGGGCTGGGTGGCGCCCTCTCCCGTCCCGCCGCCGCAGGCGCTCGCCAGCAAGGCGGCCGCGACGAGCGGGACGACCATGACGGACCAGCGGTGTCGTGCTCGGCTCACGCGTCGTCCCCTTTCCTCGTTTCCCCGCACGGAAATCGGCGGGTCGAGTGGTCCGCGTCACTCTAGGAGAGCGGGGGTGGAGTCGGGGCACGGCGACATAACAGTTCGCGCGCCGACGTTTCGGCGTCCGCTTTTCTGGTCAAGCACTCCGCGGAGTTTTCGGCGACCACCGAAAGAATCGGGTCCGGGTGGCTGAGCACCCGGACCCGAACGGGGGAGACCGACGGTGTCAGCCGGTGAAGCCGATCGCCGTGTAGTCACGGTCGGCGAAGCCGAACGCCCCGGTGTTGGCGAGCGTGCTCCTGACCGCCACCGCGTCGGGGACCTGGTACAGCGGGACGCTGTGCCCCGCCCGCCAGACCTCCTCGTCGATCCGGTTGGCCAGCTCGGCGCGGCGGGCGTCGTCCAGCTCCCTGCCGGCCTCCTCGAACAGGCGGTTGATCGAGTCGTTGCCAACCCTGCCGTAGTTCTGCTGCACGTCGTTCGCGAGGCGGTAGACCGAGGTGTTGCCGTCGATCGGGAACGGGGAGAGCTCCCACGCGATCGGCGCGATGTCGAAGTTGCCCACGACGAGGTGGTTCTTGCTGAACTCCGAGCTGGGCACCGGCTGGATCACCAGCTTCACCCCGATCTGCCGGAGCTGGTCCTGGTAGAGCTTGGACACCTGCTCGTTGAACGGGTTGTTGGCCGACATCACGAATCGCACGGCCAGCTCGCGGCCGTCCTTGCGGCGGACGTCGCCCTCCGCCTTCCAACCCAGCTCGTCGAGTTCCCGCCGCGCCCGGTCGGGGTCGAAGCCGACCTCGCCCGAGTGGTCCCGGTAGTCCTTCGTCCCCTCGGCGAAGACGTGGTTCCCCAGCGGTTTGGCGTCCGGCAGGATCTGCCCGACCAGAGCCCTGGTGAGCACCTCGCGGTTGATCCCGCGCTGCACCGCCACGCGCAGTTTCGGGTCGGCGAACACCGAACCGGGGGCGCCGTTGAACAACGTCAGGTTGTACTTCGGTTGCAGCGCCTGCCGGATCTGGACGTCCGCGATGCCCTTCGCCCGCTGGAACAGGTCGACGTTGGAGCCGATCTCGTAGAAGTCGATCTCCTTGTTGGCCAGCGCGTCGGGCAGCGCGCCGCGCTCCAGCACCCGGAACACGATGCGGTCCAGGCGGGGCCGGGGGCCCCACCACCGGTCGTTGCGCGCCAGGATGATCGTCTTCCCCGTGCGGTCCACCGACTCCACCCGGAACGGCCCCGCGGTCAGCACCGGTCGCTCCACCCAGCCCTGGTTGAACACGGCGGGATCGGTGTTGGTCGACTTCGGGTACAGGTCGGCGAACAACGCGCGCCACTCGCCGTAGGGAGCGCGGAAGGTGACCTTGGCCTCCCGGTCGTCCCGCCCCTTCTCGACCCGCTCGACCTCCCGGTACCCCGAGCTGCTGCCCACCCGGAACGCGGGGTCCGTGCCGCTGAGCGCCCGCGCCTGGGCGGCGAGGTCCTCCCACGTGATCGGCGTGCCGTCGTCCCAGCTCGCCTTCGGGTTGATCCGGTAGGTGACCACCTGCGGCTGCTTCGACGTCAGCTCGATGGACTCGAAGTAGTTGGTGTCCACCGCGACGCCGCCGTCAGCCTTGGCCCGGAACGCATGGGGCATCAGAGCGTCCATGACGCGCTTGGCGTAGCCGTCGGTGCCGTCGACCTGGTTGCGGTTGAAGTTGTCCGGCAGCCGGTCCAGCGGCCACCGCAGGTCTCCTCCGTCCTTGAGGGACCCCGGGTCCCGGGGGTTGATGTCGTTGACGCCCTTGGGTTGTTCCTGGGCGCCCTTGATCTCGCCGCCGCCGGAGTCCCCGGAGCACCCGGACACCGCCATCACGACGGCCGTCAGCGGGGCGAGTGCCAGGACGAGGCCACGTCGTGCCCGTCTCACCTGTCGAACCTCCCTCTCCAGACGCCGCCCCGCGGGTGTCCCCGCCCCGGGGGGTCGGCCGGCGCCAACCTAGGCGCGGCACGGGTGGCGCGGCAGGAGGTTCGGCGATCATTTACCCGTTCAGACCACCGTGAGGTTCAGACCACCCGGCGGACGGTCGTGAAGTGACAGGCGACCTCGTGGTCGACGGGCCCCGTGGCGTCGGTGTGCCGCTCCAGCACCGGGTCGACCTCCACACACCGCCTCCGGTCCTTCTCGGACAACCCGGCGTGCAGGAAGCACCGGGTCCGGAAGCGACAGCCCGACGGCGGGTCGGCCGGACTGGGCAGGTCGCCGGCGAGGATGATCCGTTCCCTGCGGCGCTCCCGCTCCGGGTCCGGGATCGGGATCGCGGACAACAGGGCCTGGGTGTAG
The DNA here is from genome assembly GCF_024171885.1 of Streptoalloteichus tenebrarius. Classification (GTDB taxonomy): domain Bacteria; phylum Actinomycetota; class Actinomycetes; order Mycobacteriales; family Pseudonocardiaceae; genus Streptoalloteichus; species Streptoalloteichus tenebrarius. The sequence goes on from NZ_JAMTCP010000018.1 coordinate 102,644, forward strand.
GGGTGGCCCGGGGTGTCGAAGACCGCGTCCACCGCGCCGATCTCGACGATCCTGCCCAGGTACATCACGGCGACGCGGTCGGCGATGTGCCGCACCACCGACAGGTCGTGGGCGACGAACAGGTAGGCCAGGCCCAGCTCGGCCCTCAGCTCGTCGAGCAGGTTGATGACGCCGGCCTGGATGGAGACGTCCAGCGCGGACACCGGCTCGTCCAACACGACCAGCCGGGGTTCCAGCGCCAGCGCCCGCGCGATCCCGATCCGTTGGCGCTGGCCGCCCGAGAACTCGGCGGGGTAGCGCTCGGCGTGCTCGGGGCGCAGGCCCACCAGCCGCAGCAGCTCCGGCACCCGCCGGGCGATGCTCCGCCGGTCGTGGCCGTGGACCCGCAGCGGCTCGGCGAGGATGTCGCCGACCGGCATCCGGGGGTCCAGCGAGGCCATCGGGTCCTGGAACACCACCTGGAGGTCCGCCCGGACGGCCTTGCGCGCCTTCCTGTCCAAAGTGGACACGTCCTTGCCGAGGACGGTGACGCTGCCGCCCATGGGCGGCTCAAGGCCGAGGATCTCCAGCAGCGTCGTGGTCTTGCCGCAGCCGGACTCGCCGACCAGGCCCAGCGTCTCGCCCTCCCGGATGTCGAAGCTGACGCCGTCCACCGCCCGCACCGTGCCCACCCGACGCCGGAACAGCGTCCCCCTGGTGAGCGGGAAGTGCTTGACGAGGTCGCGCACGTCGAGCACGGTCGTGCGCTCGGCGCGGGGAACCCGGGCGATCTCCGGCTCGGGCACCTCGGCCTCGACCTCGTAGACCTCCTCCGGTGTCGCGTCGACGCGGGCGATCTCGCCCATCCGGACGCACGCCGCGCGGTGCGGGGTCGGGGCGGCAGCCTCGGCGTCGGGCACCGGGACCAGCGCCGGCTCCTCCGCCGTGCACTCCGGGGCCGCCATGGGGCAGCGCGGGGCGAACGGGCAGCCCGGCGGCAGGTCCACCAGGGAGGGCGGCTGCCCCTCGATCGGCACCAGCGGCTGCCGGCCCGTCGCGTCGAGCCGGGGCAGCGCCCCGAGCAGGCCCAGGGTGTAGGGCATGCGGGGGTGCCGGTAGATCTCGTCGACCGAACCGGTCTCCACCGCCCTGCCCGCGTACATGACCATCAGCCGGTCCGCGAAGCCCGCGACCACGCCCAGGTCGTGGGTGATGAGCACGATCGCCGCGCCCGTCACCTCCTGCGCGGTCTTGAGGACCTCCAGCACCTGCGCCTGCACCGTGACGTCCAACGCCGTGGTCGGCTCGTCGGCGATGATCAGGTCGGGGTCGTTGGCGATCGCCATCGCGATCACCACCCGCTGCCGCATGCCGCCGGAGAACTCGTGCGGGAACGCCCTGGCCCGCTCCGCGGCGCGGGGGATGCCGACCAGGTCGAGCAGCTCGACCGCGCGGCGGGCCGCCTCGGCCCGCGACACCCGGCCACGCCCGTGCACCAGCACGGCCTCGGCGACCTGCTCGCCCACCGTGTACACCGGGGTGAGCGCGGACAGCGGGTCCTGGAACACCATCGCGACCTGGTGGCCGCGGACGCGGGACAGCTCCACGTCGGACAGGCCGAGCAGCTCCCTGCCCCGGAACCGGATCGAGCCGGAGACGCGGGCGGTGTCCGGCAACAGGCCCATCACCGCCATCGACGACACCGACTTGCCGGAGCCGGACTCGCCGACGACGCCCAGCACCTCGCCGGCGTTCACGTGGTAGCTCAGGCCGCGCACGGCCCGCACCCGGCCGGCCTCGCTCGGGAAGGAGACCGTGAGGTCGCTGACCTCCAGCACGGGGCCGGTCGTCCCCGGCCCGTCGGGGTCGAGGAGGGTGTCGGCGGCGGTCATCCGGCGCTCCCGTCGTCGGTGCTCTGTGGACGGTGGCTCGATCCGATCGACGGGGTCGACGCGGACGGCGCGGTCGACGCGGACTGCGTGGTCGGCGCGGACTGCGTGGTCGGCGTGGTCGGCCCGGCGTCCACCCGGCGCCGCCGCCGTTCCCGCCGCCGTGCCCTGGTCGAGGTCGGGTCGAGGGCGTCCCGCAGCCCGTCGCCCACCCAGTTCACCGAGAGCACCGTCACGACCAGGAACCCGCCGGCGAACAGGAACAGCCACGGGAACGTGAGCGCGGACCGCGTCCCGGCCGCGATGAGCGTGCCCAGCGAGACGTCCGGCGGCTGCACGCCGAAGCCGAAGTAGCTCAGCCCCGTCTCGGCCAGCACCGCCGCGCCCACGTTGATCGTCGCGTCGATGATGAGCAGGGAGGCCATGTTGGGCACGATGTGCCGCACGATGATGCGCAGCGGCGACTGGCCCATGAACCGCGCGGCCTTGACGAACTCCCGCTCCCGCAACGTCATCGTCATGCCGCGCACGATGCGCGCGGTCATCATCCAGCCGAACAGGGCCAGCAGCACGACGAACAACAACCACGACCGCCCCCGGAAGGCCGGGCTGGCGATCGAGATGATCAGGAAGGACGGCAGCACGAGCAGCAGGTCGACCAGCCACATGAGAACGCGGTCCACCCACCCGCCGAAGTACCCGGCGGTCGCGCCGACCAGCGCGGCCATGGCCGTGGAGATCACCCCGACGAGCAGGCCGATGGTCAGCGACTTCTGGAGGCCGCGCATGGTCTGCGCGAAGACGTCCTCGCCGATCTGCGTGGTGCCGAACCAGTGGCTGCCGCCCGGTGGCCGCAGGAAGGCCGTGTAGTCCTGCTGCGCGTGGGTCCACGGCGCGAACATCGGGGAGGCGAACGCCAGCACGTAGAGCAGCGCGATCACGACCAGCCCCACCAGGGCCAGCCGGTTGCGCAGGAAGCGGCGGACGACCAGGCGGCTCCTGGTGAGCGCGCGGGTCGGCTCCACCGACGCGTCCACCGGTCCGCCGCCGGCCGCGCCGGACGTCCCCGCGGAGTCGGTGTCGTCGAGTGTCACGGACAAGGTTCCTCCCCCTCCCTCGGGCCCCTCAGACACGGACCCGGGGGTCCAGCGCCGCGTAGAGCACGTCGGACAGCCACCCGGAGACCAGGACCAGCACCGCGACGAACAGGGTGACGGTGGCGACGATGTTGGTGTCCTGCTGCTCCACCCCGTAGACGAGCCAGTCGCCCATGCCGAACCAGCCGAAGATCCGCTCGGTGAACACGCCACCGGTGATCAGGAGCCCGAAGCTGAACGCGAACAGGGTGGCCATCGGGATCAGCGCGGTGCGCAGGCCGTGCCGGAACAGCGCCCTGCGCCGCGTGAGGCCCTTCGCCTGCGCGGTGCGGAGGAAGTCGCTGCCCAGCACGTCGAGCATCGCGCTGCGTTGGTAGCGGCTGTAGAAGGCGATCTGGTGCAGCGCGATCGCCAGCGTCGGCAGCACGAGGTGCCGCAACCGGTCCAGCAGCGCGGCGGCCCAACCGCCCTGGAAGCTCGGGTCCGCCTCACCGGTGAAGTAGAGGACCGTGAAGCCGAACCCCTGGTTGAGCCGCAACGCGCCGAACTTGAGCAACGTTCCGATCAGGAAGACCGGTGTGGACAGGACCAGGAACGAGAACAGCGTCGCGAAGTAGTCGCCGAAGCGGTACTGCCGCACCGCGCTCACCACGCCCACCAGCACGCCGAGCGTGACGCCGAGGAGGGTGCCGATCAGGAACAGCCGCAGGCTCACGCCCACGCGCCGGCCCAGCTCGGCGGTGATCGGCTGGTCGGTGGCCGTGTTGCCGAAGTCCCCGCGCGCCACCCCGCTCATCCACGCGACGAAGCGCTGGGGGACGGGCTCGTCGAGGCGCAGGTCCCTGCGCTTGGCCTCGATCACGCTCGCCGGCGGGGGCGGGTTGCGCTCGTTGAGCTTGGCCAGCGGGTCGAAGGTCAGCGAGGCCAGGGTGAAGGCGAGGAACGTCGCGACCAGGCACAGCACGACGTAGTTGGCCAGTCGGCGCAGCAGGAAACCGGCCACGTTCCGCCACCTCCACGGTCCGTCTCGGCAGGTCGTCTACCAGCCGGAAGCACCCGCACCGCGGCCCGGCCCGCAGAATCACCCGGTGAGGTTAATGTCACACTCCGCATCCGACGGTAGGGCCGATCGGGGGGAAACGCGGCGCGGCCCGTGGAGGTCGCGGCGGCGTTCCCCTCCGGGGTCCCCGCCCCTCTCGGGTCGTCGGTGACCAGCGGGGGACCGGAGCTGTTGGACGCGGAGCGCGGTCGGCTGGGCACACACCGTATGCGACAAGTGGTGGCCGACGAACGTGGGCGTGTCGTCCGCCGGTTGGCGCAACCTCGTCGAACCACAGTGGACACACCGGCCGACCACTGTGGACAGCCGGGGAAAGCCGTGGCACCGTGGGAAAGGTGACCGAGCTGAACACGCTGAACGCCACCGCTGCGGCCCTGCTGGGCCTGCTGCACGAGGGTCCGATGACGGGCGGCCAGCTCGTGGCCGCGGCCACCGAGCGGTTCGGCGGCTTCTTCAGCGTCACCAGGAGCCAGGTGTACCGCGAGCTGCCCGCGCTGGCCGACGCCGGTCTGCTGCGCCTGGGCAAGCAGGGCCCGCGGTCGAGCCAGCAGTACGTGATCACGGCGGCCGGCAAGCGCGCCTTCAAGAACTGGCTGGCCGCCGAGCCGGGCCCCGACCAGCTCCGCAGCCCGCTCATCCTGCGGCTGGTGCACGCCGGGAGCCTGAGCCCGAAGCAGCGCGTGGCCCTGGTGGACTCCGCGCGGGCCGCCTACACCGCCAAGCTGGACGAGGCGAAGGCCGCCGCGAAGGCGCTGGAGGACCCGTACGCCAAGGCCGCGGCGGACTTCACCGTGGCGCACATCCGGGCCGTGCTGAAGCTGCTGGACGCCGTCAGCAAGTGAGTCGGCGGGCCCGCGCCGGACGTCGGTGAGCCGGTCGGACCCGGCGGGGGAGCGTCACGCGGTCCCCGTCGGGGCTGGTCCGCTCTCCTGGGGGTCCGGCTCCGCCGGGGTTCCCGGCGCGAGGGGCAGCGGCACTGTCGCCTTCGGACAGTCGTCGGCCGTTCTGGTCTCGGGAGGCCGGGTCGATCCGTTGTCGCGGGTCGGCCCGGCCTCCGCTGTGCGCGGGCTGCGTGGCTCTTCGTTCGTGGTTGTGTCCGGCGCGTCGTGGTTCGTGTCCGTTGCGCCTCGGCGTCCGCTCCGCTGGGGCGGACATGCCAGATTGGACCGTTGGTGAGGAGCTCACGCGAGCCGATCGCGTCTTGTTGTCGCCTGTGCCGTCCTGGGCCTTCGCCTCCGTGACGCCCTGACAGCTTTTCTTTGTCCTTCTGTCAGTGTTCCTGGCGCGGTTGGGGCTCGGAGTCCACGTCGACCGGTGCGGTGTGGTCAGTCGCGTTGGTCTGGGGGAGGGGCCTCGGTGTTCGACCTCGCGGGCTGGTTAGGCCGGGCCCGACTGTCCTGGGGCGACGGGCCGTGTCCATCCCTGTCCGTCTGAATCTGTCCTGTGTCTCGCATCTGTCTGTCTGCGTTGTGCGTGGTTGTTCGTGGCGTTGTCTCTGCTCGCTCGCACTGTCTCCCGGTGACTGTGGGCAACGCTCCGTGACTTTCCACGACTATCCACAGTCACCCGAATTCCTCCACAGGCGACGGGCGGTGGGCCGGCTCCGGCCTTGATCGGCGGTAGGGTGGAGCGGGGCTCGCCCCCCAGGGCGGGTGGGGGCTGACCTGGGTGAGGGGCGCGGGCCCGGTGGACCGGGTCGCCGGGCGCCGGCGGAGACGGGCGCGGGGCGCGCCCGCGGTCGTTGGTGCCATCCCCCGGTCAGGACTGGCGTGCCTCACGTACCCTTGGGTGTTGTGAACCCGGACGTCGCCGCCGACATCAAGGACCTCTCCGCCACGCTGGCCAGCGTCGAGGCGGTGATGGACCTCGCGAAGCTGCGCGCTGACGTCGAGGCGCTGGAGGCCGAGGCCGCCCGCCCCGACCTGTGGGACGACCAGGAGAACGCGCAGAAGGTCACCAGCCGGCTCTCCCACAAGCAGGGCGAGCTGCGCAGGGTGACCGAGCTGCGGCAGCGCCTCGACGACCTCGAGGTCATGTACGAGCTCGCCGAGGCCGAGGACGACGCCGACATGGTCGCCGAGGCCGACGCCGAGCAGGCCCGGCTCCGCGAGGAGATCTCCTCGCTGGAGGTCCGCACGCTGCTCTCCGGCGAGTACGACGAGCGCGAGGCGCTCGTCACGGTCCGCGCCGAAGCCGGTGGCGTGGACGCCGCCGACTTCGCCGAGATGCTCATGCGCATGTACCTGCGCTGGGCCGAGCGGCACGGCCACCCCGTGGAGGTCTACGACACCTCCTACGCGGAGGAGGCCGGCATCAAGTCCGCCACGTTCCGGGTCAAGGCGCCCTACGCCTACGGCACCCTGTCCGTGGAGCAGGGCACGCACCGGCTCGTCCGCATCTCGCCCTTCGACAACCAGGGCCGTCGCCAGACCTCGTTCGCCGGCGTCGAGGTGATCCCGGTCGTCGAGCAGTCCGACCACGTCGACATCGACGAGAAGGACCTGCGCGTCGACGTCTACCGCTCCTCCGGCCCCGGCGGCCAGGGCGTGAACACCACCGACTCGGCGGTGCGCATCACGCACATCCCGACCGGCATCGTCGTGTCCTGCCAGAACGAGCGCTCGCAGCTCCAGAACAAGGCGACCGCCATGGCCGTCCTCCAGGCGAAGCTGCTGGAGCGGCAGCGCCAGGAGGAGCAGGCCAAGATCGACGCCCTGAAGGGCGACGGCGGGTCGAGCTGGGGCAACCAGATGCGCTCCTACGTGCTGCACCCCTATCAGATGGTCAAGGACCTGCGCACCGAGCACGAGGTGGGCAACCCGACCGCGGTGCTCGACGGGGACATCGACGGCTTCCTGGAGGCCGGCATCCGCTGGCGCCGCCAGCTCCAGACCCAGGCCTGACCGACCCGGCCCTCCCGCGCGCCGCCGATCACGCTCCGTTCACTCAATCGTGAGTTTGGTGACGGAGGGAAACGGGCTGGTGACCGGACGCGTGCGGCGAAGTGGTCACAGGGCGATGACGTCTGTCCTGTCAACTTGACTCGGACGGGCGAGGCGGGGTCCTCCGTTCGGTCGCAGGTAGACTCGCGCCTCGTGATCCGGCTCGAACACGTCACCAAGGTCTACAAGACCTCGACGAGGCCCGCGTTGCAGGACGTCTCCGTGCGGGTCGACAAGGGCGAGTTCGTGTTCTTGATCGGTCCGTCCGGGTCCGGCAAGTCCACGTTCCTGCGCCTGCTGCTGCGCGAGGAGGTGCCCACCAAGGGCGTCGTCGAGGTCGCCGACTGGGACGTGGCCAAGCTGCCGCGCCGTCGCGTGCCGAAGCTGCGTCAACGCATCGGCTGCGTGTTCCAGGACTTCCGGCTCCTCCAGAACAAGACGGTCGCCGAGAACGTCGCCTTCGCCCTCGAGGTGATCGGCAAGCCCCGGCCCACCATCAGGAAGGTGGTGCCCGAGGTGCTGGAGCTGGTCGGGCTGGAGGGCAAGGCGGACCGGATGCCGCACGAGCTGTCCGGCGGCGAGCAGCAGCGGGTGGCCATCGCCCGCGCGTTCGTGAACCGGCCCCTGGTGCTGCTGGCCGACGAGCCGACCGGAAACCTGGACCCCGACACCAGCCAGGACATCATGCTGCTGCTGGAGCGGATCAACCGCACCGGCACGACCGTGCTGATGGCCACCCACGACCACTCCATCGTCGACTCGATGCGTCGCCGCGTGGTCGAGCTCCAGCTCGGCAAGGTCATCCGCGACGACAGCCGCGGCGTGTACGGCGTCGGTCGCTGACGTCGAGGCCCCCGAGAGCGTCCCCCGCCCCCGACCCCCTGAGGAACCCTCCCCCGATGCGCGCCAGTTTCGTGTTCAGCGAGGTCATCACCGGCCTGCGCCGGAACGTGACGATGACCATCGCGATGATCCTGACGACCGCGATCTCGCTGGGCCTGCTCGGCGGTGGCCTGCTCGTCGTCCGGCTGATCGACAAGATGGACGACCGCTACCGGGACAAGGTCGAGGTGTCGGTCTACCTCAACAACGACGTCAGCGCGAACGACAAGACCTGCGCGAAGGACCCGTGCTCGGGCCTGCGCAGGGCGCTCCAGGGCAACTCCAACGTCGAGGCGGTCGAGTTCGAGAGCCGCGACGCCGCCTACGACCGGTTCAAGCGGATCTTCGAGGGCAACCCCGAGCTGGTCGAGCTGGCCCGTCCGGAGGCGCTGCCCGCCTCGTTCCGGGTCAAGCTGAAGGACACCCAGCGCTTCGACGCCCTCAGCCAGGAGTTCTCCGGCAAGCCGGGCGTGCAGCGCGTCGTCGACCAGGGCGAGTTCCTCAAGCGCCTGTTCAGCGTGCTGACCGGCGTCCGCAACGCCACGTTCGTGATCGCCCTGGTCCAGGCGCTCGCCGCGCTGCTGCTGATCTCCAACACGATCCAGCTCTCCGCGTTCACCCGACGGACCGAGGTCGGCATCATGCGGCTGGTCGGCGCGACACGGTGGTACACCCAGCTCCCGTTCCTCATCGAGGCGGTGGTCGCGGGCCTCATCGGCGCCGTGCTCGCCGTGGGCGGGCTCTTCCTCGGCAAGGCCACCTTCCTCGACAAGGTGCTGGAGGCGCCCATCCAGGCGGGCATCGTGCCCAAGCTGGGCATGGCGGACGTGGCCTACGTGTCCCCGATCCTGATCCTGGTCGCCATGGTCGTCTCGGCCATCACCGGGTACGTCACGCTGCGCCTCTACGTGCGGCTCTGAGTCGCGCGTCGGGATGAAAACCGCTGGTCGAAGCACGTAGAGTCGGTGGCATGGTCAGGGAACGCGGGCACAAGGTGATCGTGACGAACCGCAAGGCGCGTCACGACTACGCGGTGCTGGACACCTACGAGGCCGGCGTCGTGCTGGTCGGCACCGAGGTGAAGAGCCTGCGCGCCGGGCGTGCCTCCCTGGTCGACGCGTTCGCCACCGTCGACGACGGCGAGGTGTGGCTGCGCGGCGTGCACATCCCCGAGTACGACCAGGGCACGTGGACCAACCACGAGCCCCGGCGCAACCGCAAGCTGCTGCTGCACCGCAACGAGATCCTGCGGCTGATCGGCAAGACCAAGGAGTCCGGGCTCAGCCTGGTCCCGCTGTCGATGTACTTCAAGGACGGCAAGGTCAAGGTCGAGCTGGCGCTGGCCAAGGGCAAGAAGTCCTACGACAAGCGCCAGGACCTGGCCAGGCGGGACGCGCAGCGGTACATGGCCAGGGCGGTCGGCAGGGCGGCCAAGGGCCGGCGCTGATCAGCGCCGGCGCTCGGCCGCCCGCCGGCTCACCAGGGCCACCCCGGCGGCCACGGCGGCCACCCAGACCAGGGGACCCTCGACGAGTTCGGCCGTGAGGCCCGGCGCGGTCGCCGGCGCGAAGCCCCCGACGGTCAGGCCGAGCAGGCCGGCGGCGACCAGACCGGCGCCGGCGGCGACCGGCCACGTCCGGGTCTCCGGCGTGAACGGGCGCTCCTGCTCGAACCGGGCGAACAGCGACAACAGCGGGCGCAGCGTGATTGCCAGCAGCACCAGCCACGGCACCAGCCCCACCACCCAGCCGAGGCTGCCCGGGGTGGGCGTCGCGACACCGAAGCCCAGCACGAGCACGCCGGCGACCAGCGTCAACGCCGTCATGTGCCACAGGTAGACCGTCATCATGCGGGGAGCGGCCCAGCGGAGCGCGGTGGCGACGGGCCGACGGGCAACGAGCGCGAGCAGGGCGGGACGCGCCAGCGCGACGAGGCCGAGCTGGCCGACGGTCAGCGCGAGCAGGCAGGCGGTGGGCGGGCTCATGTTGGACGTCGCGGCCCCGGGCAGTCCGATCATGCTCGTCGGGTAGGGGCCGAACGCCACCATCAGCGCCAGGAGCCCGTAACCGGCGCCGGCGAGCAGCAGGCCCTGCCGGGCCGTCGGGACGACCGGCTCCCGCCGGGAGCCGTAGGCGATACCGACCTGGTGGACGGCGCCCCACACCAGCAGGACGTTGGCGAACCCGATCTCGGGCGGGAAGCCGCCGAACTGGAGGCTGTCGACGACCAGCGCGCCACCGCAGAGGGCGAGCAGCACCGAGAGCCCCGACCGGTCGTGCCAGCGGACGGCCCACGGGGTCAACGCCACCGCGCCCAGGTAGGCGGCCAGGAACCACAGCAACTGCGGGACGATGCCGGCGGCCAACCGGACCGGCTGCTCCGGCGCGCCCAGCGCCAGCAGCAGGTGGGGGAGCGGGACCCACACCGCGGCCAGGGGGAGCACCGGCAGGGCGAGCCGGCGCACCCGTCGGGACAGCCACTCCGCGGGGTTGCCGCCCTTGGCAAGGTGACGGCGGTAGGACAGGGCGTTGGCCGCGCCACCCGCGAGGAAGACGAGGGGCATGACCTGGGTGATCCAGGTCAGCGCCCACCACCCCGGGCTGGTCAGCGCGTTGCCGGCCGTGAGTTCGCGGCCGTCGAAGGCGAGGACGGGCAGCAGCCAGTGCTGGATCACCACGAGAGCCAGCGCGCCGGTGCGCAGGACGTCGATCAGGGGATCGCGCGCGGTCGTCCGGAGGGCTGTTGTCCGGGCGGCGGTGGGCTGGGGTCTCGGGATCGTGGCGAGCACGGTGCGCACTCCTCGGGGCGGGGTCTCGACACCCACAACCCTGTCGAGGAAGTGATCTCGAAACACGCCCGCTGGCGCCCGTTTTCGCTGGTGAGCCTGCCTCTCCTCGGAGGGTGGAGCGAACCCCGGTCTCGGGGTGGAGCCAGCCCCACCCCGAGACGCGCGAACGGGCTAGGGGACGGCCTCAGGGACGGGAGCCGGGGGCGTGAGGAGGAGAGGGCCGGTGCCGCACTTGTGACACGGCGGGGGTGACACCCCGGGGTGTGATGCCGAGGTCAAGCTGGATGCGTGCGGGAGCGGTGGGGTGCTGGGGCGGGAGCGCCTATGGGGGTGCTGGTCTGGTGTCTGGCTGCACGAACGAGCGAAACACGGGTCGGCGCAACGTGAAGTGGCGAGCCCTGTGAGGTGAATGGTGAGCCTCGCCGGGTGAATCGCGAGCCGCGCGAGGGGGTGCGCGGGCGAGTTATCCACAGGTGCCTGAGTTATCCACAGCGGAGCGTGATGCTGTTGGACGCTCCGTGGTTGGCGGATAGGCTGGAGCAGGGCTCGCCCCCCAGGGCGGGTGGGGGCTGACCTGAGGGTGTGGGGGAGAGAAGAGGGGACGCGGGGCGTCCTAGCTGTGGCTGAGGTAGGTGAGGACCGCCCGCACCCTGCGGTGCTCGTCGGAGGTCGGCTCCAGGCCCAGCTTGGCGAAGATGTTGCCGATGTGCTTCTCCACCGCGCCGTCCGAGACGACCAGCCCCCTGGCGATCGCCGCGTTGGAGCGCCCCTCGGCCATCAGCCCCAGCACCTCCAACTCGCGCGGGGTCAACGCGTCCAGCGGGTTGCGACGCCGGCCCAGGAGCTGCGAGATCACCTCGGGGTCGATCGACGTGCCGCCGTCCGCCACCCGCTGCACCGCGTCGACGAAGTCCGCCACGTCGGCCACCCGCTCCTTGAGCAGGTAGCCCACCCCGGACGCGCCGGAGCCGATCAGCTCGACGGCGTAGCGCTCCTCCACGTACTGCGACAGCACCAGCACGGCGGTCTCGGGGAACCGCTGCCGGGCCTCCAGCGCCGCCCTCAGCCCCTCGTCCCGGAACGTCGGCGGCATCCGCACGTCGACGATCGCCAGGTCGGGTCGGTGCTCGTCCACGGCCTCCAACAGGCCGGGACCGTCGCCGACGGCGGCGACGGTCTCGATCCCCTCGTCGGCCAGCAGTCTCTCGACGCCGGCCCGCAGGAGGACGGAGTCCTCCGCGATCACCACACGCAAGGCAGCTCCGCGCGGATCTTGGTCGGCCCGCCCGGCGGGCTGTCCACGGTCACGACGCCGTCAATCGTCGCAGCCCGGTCGGCCAGCCCGGCAAGCCCCCCTCCCGGCCGCACCGAGGCCCCGCCCCGCCCGTCGTCGAAGATCTCCACGTAGACCCTGGTCCCGGTGCCGAGCACGGTGACCGCCGCCGCGGTGGCCTCCGCGTACTTCGCCACGTTGGTCAGCGCCTCGGCCACGGTGAAGTACGCGATGCTCTCCACCGCCGCGGGCGGGCGTTGCGGCAGCTCGACCGTGACGTGCACCGGCACGGGGCAGCGCGCGGCCAACGGGGACAACGCCGCGTCCAGGCCCCGGTCGGTCAGGATCGCGGGGTAGATGCCCCTGGCGAGGTCGCGCAGCTCCGCGATGGCCTGCTTCGCCTCGACGTGCGCCTCCTCGATCAGCTCGCGCGCCCCCTCCGGGTCCTTGTCCAGCTTCGCCTTGGCCCTGCCCAGGTCCATCGCCAGCGCCACCAGCCGCTGCTGCGCGCCGTCGTGCAGGTCGCGCTCGATCCGTCGCCGCTCCGCCTCGGCGGCGTCCACGCCCCTGGCCCGGCTGGCCTGGAGGTGCTCCGCCCTGGCCGCCAGCTCGGCCGCCCTGGTCGGCCGCAGCAACGCCGTGGCCACGCCCACGTGCGCGGACAGCGCCTTGCGGGCCAGGTAGCCGGTGAGCAGCAGCAGCGCCACGCCGAGCAGGGACCACGGCAGGGCCTCGGCCGTCGAGTCCACGTAGACGGCCCCGAAGTCCTGTCCGAAGTAGAAGAGCTGGGCGGACCCGCCGGGCAGGAACCGGAACCACACCGGCAGGGTCAGGAAGGCCAGCGACAGCGCCGACAGGGTGAAGAAGGCGACGAACTCGATCATTCCCAGCGGGAACAGCAGGAACAGGTAGCCCAGGTCCCGCCAGGTGGCCGGATCGGCGCCGAGGCCGCGCAACTTCGTCAGCAGGCCACCCTCCGGCGCCGGTCGGTAGGGCGACGGGACGCTCACCCCCAGCCGCCGCAGCCGGGCCCGCTCCAACCGCGCGGCGCCCCGCCAGATGCCCATGGTCACGAAGAGCAGCGGCACCCCGACCCAGATGATCGTCGTCCCCAGGCCCAGCACGATCAGCGGCAGGAGCAGCACGAACCAGAACAACCCGACAGGGAAGTTGATCAACAGGTGGGCGATCGCCGTGAGCGCGCCCGGCCGGCGCTCCGTTCGCGCCGTCGTGTCGTCGGTCATGACCCCCGTGGTCCTCCCCGCTCGTGTGCTGACCGGCTCAGCATCCCCGGCGGGGCGCGGCCCGGACCATCGTGCACGCTGCCGACCTCGGGGTGGGGTTGTCCCCACCACGTGCGGGACCGGAGGCGACCGAGGTGACGAACCCCACCTCGGGTGCCGGTTGGCTGGGCTCCCGGCCGGGAAGGTTCGCCGGGGCGTCGGCGTTGTGCCCGCCGGCGGCACGGGCGGACGTCGCCCGACCCGGAGTCACCCCGGAAAGGGAATGATCTGGGCGGGGGCAGACGTTATGCTGGTGTCCGATCCACGACAGGGGGGTGAACGGTTTCGACTCCGGACGTTGAGTCAGGGGAAGCGTGCCGGTGCAGGCAGGAGACCACCGCAAGCGTCGCTGCACAACCAATAAGCGCCAACAAGAGTCGCGCTGACTTCGCCCTCGCCGCCTGAGGTTAGGTAGCGAAGTTGTCGGCCCGGGAAAGCCTCCGACCCGGTGTCCGGCATCATTGAGGAGGCTCCACCGCCAGGTTCGGTCGCGGGACCTGGCGGGACACTCACAGCGACTGGGCCCGTCACACCGGCTTGTCCGCGAGACCGGTGGGGCCGAGTAGAGGCACAGCGGACTGCGCACGGAGAAGCCCTGATGAGGCGACGGAGGACGCGGGTTCGATTCCCGCCACCTCCACGGGCGACGGGCGACCCTGTCCACGGAAAGCGTGGACCTGGGTCGCCCGTCGCATTTTGGGGGGGGGCCGAGCCCCCCCAGACCCCCCACGGTGCGAGCTCCTCACGACCCAGCCTCCTCACCTACCACCTCACCAGCGCCCCTTCTCCCCTCGCGTTGGGCTTCGCCCCGCACCTCTGTCACGTCACCTCTGTCACATGACTGGGTCTTCGGGCTTCGCCCTCGACCTCACGACCCCCACGACACGGGCCCTGGTCGACACCGCAGGCAGGGACACCGCCTTCTGCCTCTGTTACACGCAGGGGTGTCTTCGGGCTTCGCCCTCGACCCTTACCCGGCTGGTCACCTGCTGGTGCTGGTTGCGGTCCCCGGCTTGGCGTCTTGTCCTTGCTCACGAGCCTGGTCTTCGGGCTTCGTCCTCGACCCCACGACCCTGATGACGGCCGGGCCCTGGTTAATACCGCAGGCCGGGAGAACGCCTTCTGCCTCTGTTGCACGCAGGGGTGTCTTCGGGCTTCGCCCTCGACCCCTACCCCGGCTGGTCACCTGCTGGTGCTGGTTGCGGTCCCCGGCTTGCCGCCTTGTCCCTGCTCACGAGTCGGGTCTTTGGGCTTCGTCCCTCGACCGCGCGTCACGCCGGCTCACCTGCGGTGCTCTCCATCGGGATCTCGGGTTTTGCCCTCGACCCCACGACCTCCACGACACGGGCCTTGGTCGACACCGCAGGCAGGGAGACGGCCTTCGGTCTCTTGGCCGGAGATCTTCGGGGGTGCCTTGAGCTGGGCCGCGCGGGCCGCTGACCTGGTGGGCGTTGGTTGCCGCGACAGGCGTGGCACTTCGCCTCTGCCTGTTCATTGGGAGGTCTTCGGGCTTCGTCCTCGACCTCGCCTCCCAGCCCGGCTGCTCACCTGCTGGGCTCTTCATCGGGGGCCTTTCGGTTTCGTCCCTCAACCCTGGGCCGCCTCAGCCGCTCGCCTGGCGGGCGCTGGTTGCCGTACCTCGGCTTGGGCACGTTGCCCCTGCTCTTCAGTGGGGTCTTCGGGCTTCGCCCTCGACCTCACGACGCCCACGACAGCCGGTCCTGGTCGACACCGCAGGCAGGGAGACGGCCTTCTGCCTCTTGGCCGGAGATCTTCGGGGGGGCCTTCGAGCTGGGCCGCGCGGGCCGCTGACCTGGTGGGCGTTGGTTGCCATGACCGGTCTGGTACCTCACCTTGGCTTCTTTGCCGTGGGTCTGGCTTTGCCCTTGCCCTGGGCTATGCCCGCCACTTACCTGTTGTGCCCTGGTTGCCGCGACAGGGGTGGTACCTCGCTCCTGGCTGTAGATCGTGGGCGCCTTCGGGCTTCGCCCTTGACCCCCGGACCGCCTCAGCCGGCCTCCTCGCGGGCGCTGGTTGGGATGACAGATGGCACCTGGCCCTGGCTCTTCGCCACGGGTCTTTTGGCTCTGCCCTCGGCCTCCGTGCGACGTCCGCCGCCTTCACGTGTCGGGCCTGGTTGCCGCGACAGGCATGAGGACCACCCCTTGCCTCGTCATCAGGGGCATCGGACTTCTTCCTCGACCCCAC
>NZ_JAMTCP010000019.1 GCF_024171885.1 Streptoalloteichus tenebrarius
AGGGCAGGTTGCCCACGTGTTACTCACCCGTTCGCCGCTCGTGTACCCCGAAGGGCCTTACCGCTCGACTTGCATGTGTTAAGCACGCCGCCAGCGTTCGTCCTGAGCCAGGATCAAACTCTCCATCAAGGACCGTTTGATCACGCGCACACACCCACCAACGCGACCAACCCACAAGGGCCAGTCAACACCAGTGCCGGCGCGCAGTGTTGTTGCATCTCAAAGGAACCCCATCATCGGGGGTATCCATCACTGGCATACATTCGGCACGCTGTTGAGTTCTCAAAGAACACACGCACACCCTCACCAGACACACAACCGCATGTCCCGATCCGGGGCGTTTTGCTCTCGGTGTTTCAAGCCTAACCGGTCCGTTTCCGTCCAGTCAAATCAACCTCGTGGAGGTCTGCTGGGCTCCGTCCCGGTGACCGCACTACACTACCCGGTCCGACTCGCGGTGTCAACCCGCTCGGCCCGGAGTGAGCCGCACTCCTCGGTGAACACCCGTGGTGTCGCTGAGGAGTGTTACTCTCGCCGTCCGTCCCTGGATCGTCGTCCCGGTCCGTCCGGCCTCCCGTGCGGCGAAGAGAAAGTTACGCACGTCTGACGACGAAGTCAAATCGCCTGGTCAGAGGCTTGACGGCGGCGCGGGGACCACTCCCGCGCCGCCGTCGCGTCACGCCGAGCCGTGGGAACGCGCCTTCGGCCGCAACCACAGGGACGCGGTCGCGCCCGGCCCGGCGGCCTCCGCCGCGTCGAGCACGTCCTGGGGCGTGATGGGCGCGTTGCCACCGAGGGGCACGAGGTCGTAGCCCCACGTGTGGAACTCGCGCAGTGCCGCCGCCGGGTCGTCGCCGAGCGCGGCGGTCGCGGACGGAGAGAAGGCGCAGACCACGTGCGGGCGGTCCCGGCGGAGCAGCCGGACCAGGCCGCCGAGGGCGCGGTGGCTCGCGCCCGGCGCGTCGACCTTCACCACCGACAGGCGCATTCCCGCCAGGCCCGCGAGCCCCTCCAACTCCTTGTCCAGCCGCACCGCGGCGACCCTGGGCACGCCGTCGGCGTGCTCGCCCGTGCTCGCGCCGGGCTGCGGCGCGGCCTCTGGGCCGTCGCCGTCGCGCTGGCCGTTCTGGCTGGTCGCCCCGGTGCCGTTGGGCGCGACGCCGCCATTTCCTGCCACGGCGAACTGGGTCGGCCGAACCGACACGCCTCCGGTCAAGGCGGGCTCCACGGCGAGTTCGCCGGGCGCGTCCCACGCGGCGGCCCCGATGACCGCGAAGCGCTGGGCGACCGCCGGCGCCACGTTGACCTCGACGTTGCGCCGCAACAGCGCCCTGGTCCTGGCGCAGGGCTCGACCGCCACCACCGCGCCGGACGTTCCGATCCTGCTCAACACCCGCACGGTGTGGTAGCCGACGTGGGCGCCCACGTCGACGAACACCCCGTCCGGTTCCAGCAACGAGTCGATGAGGGCGCCGACCTCCGGCTCCCACACCCCGTGGCTGGACAGCCACGGCAACATGAGCCCGTCCTCGGCGGGCAGCCGGAGCAGTCCGGCGTCGCAGAGGACCAGGGACGTGTGGCCTTCGAGGTTCTCGGTCCCGTTCCCGTTCGCCCCGTCCCTCGACGTGACGGCGTCGTAATGCCGCTCGTGCTCGCGCACGACCACCCTGCGGAGCGCGTCCGTCGTGCGCACCGCCTGCGTGGCGGCCCGCAGGGTCGACTCGAGGCGGTTGTCCCGCTCCCGCAACGACTCCGCGACACGCCCCTCCAGGACGTCGATCCGGTCGAGCGTGCGGTTGAGCGCGCCGGCGAGCTGGTCGAGGCGGGCCGCGATCGCGTCGAGCTGCTTGTCGCGCCGGGCGGACTCGTCGGCGATCACCTGCTCCACGGCCCCGAGTCGCCGACCCTGGCCGGCGAGGTCGGCGCGCGCCCGCAGGACGCCGTCGTCGGTGCCGACGAGCTGGTCGGCGAGCTGTTGCTGCCGTTCGACCAGGCGGGCGAGGTCGGCGCGCACGCCGTCCAGCTCGGCGAGGCCGGCGCTCTGCCCGATCTCGTCCTGCCGGCGGAGCAGCTCGCCCGCCGTGCGTTCCACCCCGTCGACGAGGGCGCCCATCATGTCGCGCAGGTGCGCGTCGTAGTGGTGCAGGACGCGCAGGACCGCCTTCCGCAGGGCCGGGGCCAGCGGGATCCTGCTCTGCGCGTCGACGTCCGGTTCCCGGTGGAGGGCGTGCTTGGCGACCAGCAGTGGCCGGAGCGGGTCGTCGGCCTGGCTCAGCCGCGCCTGCGCGCGCCGCGCGCGCCACGTGCGGTAGGCGTGCTCGACGCGTTCCCGCAGGTTGTCGGCGGCCTGGGCGAGGGTCCTGGTGCGGAGCACGTGCTCCCGGCCGAGGGCGCCGACGCGCGCGGCGGTCTCGCGGTCCTCGGCGAGCCCCCGCAGCAGGCGGGCCGCCGACTGGAGGTCGGGCTCGGCCCCGCCGTCGTGGCAGGGCACGAGGACGGCCACGCCCCGGTCGAAGAACTCGCTGACCGCGCCGTGGTCGCTGGCCAGCACCGGGACACCCCTGGCGGCCGCGGCGGCCAGCAGCAGCGCGATGCGCTCGCCAGCGCCACCGCCCTCGCTGCCGCCGGGGTCGTGCGCCCGGTGCAGCGCGGCCACGCAGTCCGCGGCGGCGAGCAGGCGGGTGAGGGTGTCCTCGACCTCCGCGTCGGACGGTTCGACGAGACGGACGCGGGGGTCGGTGACGGTGGCGAGCCGCAGGCGCTCGGCGGCCTCGGGGTGCTCCCGGGCGGAGGTCATGGCGAGCACCAGGCGCACGTCGTCCCGGTCGGGGAAGGCGGTGAGGAACGCCGAGACCAGGCCGAGGACGTTGCCGCGGCGCTCCTCGCCGTGGTCGGCGGCGCCGACGAACACCACGTGCTCCTCGGCGAGGCCGAGGCTCGCCCTGGCCGCGGCCCGTGCGGCGGGGTCGGGTTCCCCGGGGTCGGGCACGGGCGGGGGGAAGGCGCGCACGGGGACGCCGAGCGCGTCGAGGTCCCTGCGGGCGGCCTCGGAGAGCACCCACAGCTCGTTGACGCCCCGCAGGTCGGTGTCGGCGGAGGCGTCGGGCCGCACCTCGATGACGTAGCGGTCGGTCGGGGCGGGCGGGGCGCCGGGGCAGCGGACGAGCACCGGGTAGAGCGGCTCCTCGGCGGTGGGCAGGCCGGAGGAGTGCGCGGCGGAGCGGAGCGCGTCGGCGAGCGGTCCGGTTCCCACGACGGCCACGCCGAGCTGGTCGATCAGCTCGGGCAGGTCGAGGCTGGGGGTGCGCACGGCGTTGGGGTGGAGCCGGCCGCCTGGGACGCCGTGTTGGGCGCACCAGGCCCGGTAGGCGCCGGCGTCGGTGCCGAACGGGTCGGGGAAGACGCGTCGGAGCTCGGGGTCGTCCGCCCAGAGCGCGGCGGACCACCGGGAGCCGCCGGCCGCGCGTTGCCGGTCGTCGGCCGGCTCGCAGGCCCAGCGGACGAAGCCGTCGGCGTCCTCGGGCTGCCCGTCCCGTCCGTCGGCGCGGAACGCCGCTGGTGGCGGTGGGTCGCCGGCGCGTTCGGCCGCGCGCCACGCCTCGTGGTACTGGCGGCGCAGGGCCGCGGGCAGGGGCGAGCCGTCGGGGAGCTGGGCGAAGCGGTAGCCCTCGACGCCGCGGCTCTCGCCGGCCCGCACCAGGTCGTTGCGGTACCGGGCGCACAGCTCCGCGAGGAGGGGGTGCTCGGAGAGCAGGACGCGGGGCCGGTCGGCGATGTCGGCGGACAGCAGCCAGGGGCGTTGGGGGTCGAAGCCCGTGAGGTGCACGGTGCGCAGGGGGGCGCCGCTGGCTCGGAGGGCGCCTCCGGCGTCGCGGGTGAGCTCGCGCTGGGTGGCGTTCCAGACGGACAGGCCGATCCCGGGGTCGCGCAGGACGTGGTGGTCGACCAGGGCGGGAGCGCCGTCGAGGAAGGCGCCGGCGGCGTGCGGGGCCTCGTCGACGAGGTCGGTCCACGAGCGCAGGAAGGGTTCGGCGCCGGGGGCGACGCCGAGGAAGCCGGGGTCGAACACGCCGGCGGCGACCAGTTCCTCGGGAGAGGGGCGCAGGCCGTCCCTGGCGAGGGGTTCGAGCAGGCGCGGGGAGAGCAGCAGGGGCCACTGGGCCAGGGCGGGCAGGACGAGGTCGTCGATCCGGTTGAGCACCAGGACGCGGGGGTCGAGGTGCAGGACCGGGCCGCCGGAGGCGATGAGGTGCGTCAGCAGCCGGGGTTGGAGGACCGCGCGGAGCTCGTCGGCGGTGCACGCGGTGCCCAGCCGGGCCAGTGTCTCGGCGGGGACGCCGATGTCGGCGGGGCGCAGCAGCTCGACGGCTCCGCCGCGCGGCGCGCTGGCGCCGGGCACGTCGACGAGCAGGGCGACGAACCGGGCTCCGGGGTGGTGGGTCAGGAAGGTCTCGCCGAGGACGCGGACCGCGGCCAGCTCGCCGGTGGTGGCGGTGGTGCAGGCGGTCAGCGGGGGGACGGCGCGCGTCTGGGCGGGTCGGACGGCTCCGGCCTTGGCCGTCGCGGTGACGGGCAGGCGGGTGGTGGCCTCGACGTCGGCCCCGGGCGCGTCCTGGGGCGGCGCGGGGGGCGCCGGTTGCCGCACCGTCGGGGCGTCGGCATTGGCGTCGGCGTCGGGTGTCGCCGGTTCCCGCGGCTCCGCCGGGGTGGGTCGCGCCTGGTCCGCCGGGGTGGCGGCGGGGGGTTCGACCGCGTCGGCCCGGTCGTCGGGGGTTCCCTCGGCGCGCTCGGCCGGGTCCTTCGCTTCGTGCTTGCCGTCCTGCACAGGGACAGAACCTATGCCCTCCGCTGGCCGGTCGTGGCGTGGCGACACGCGTGGTCGCCGTGGGGAGGACCTCGTCTCGTCCGCTGGTGTCCGACAGTCACGATCAGCGTTACGCAGCGTCCCGGGTTGGTGTTCCGGTCTCTCCTGGGGGTCCTCCCATGGAGGAGCGAAGCGGGCGCGTCCCTGGTTGGCCGGCTCTCGGCCGTGCCGGTCCTCTCCCGCGACACGACGGCTCGTGTCGCGGGAGGACGGGCGGCGTTCAGAGCATCGGCAGGTAGGTGCGCAGCTCGTACGGGGTGACCTGGCGGCGGTAGGCGTCCCACTCCGCCCGCTTGTTCCGCAGGAAGAAGTCGAAGACGTGCTCGCCGAGGGTTTCGGCGACCAGCTCCGAGTTCTCCATCACGGCCAACGCCTCGGCGAGGTTCTGCGGCAGGCTGCTGTAGCCGGCGGCCCGCCGCTCGGACTCGGTCAGCGACCACACGTCGTCCTCGGCCGCCGGCGGCAGCTCGTAGCCCTCCTGCACGCCCTTCAGCCCGGCGGCGATGACCACGGAGTACGCCAGGTACGGGTTGCAGGCGGTGTCGAGGCTGCGGATCTCCACCCGGCGGGAGGACGCCTTGCCAGGTGAGTACATGGGCACCCGGACGAGGGCGGAGCGGTTGGCGTGCCCCCAGCACACGGCGGTCGGCGCCTCGCCGCCGACGATCAGCCGCTTGTAGGAGTTGACCCACTGGTTGGTCACGGCGGTGATCTCACGGGCGTGGTGCAGGAGACCGGCGACGAACGCCTTGCCCGTGCTGGACAGCTCGAACGGGTCCTCGCTGTCGTAGAAGGCGTTGCGGTCCCCCTCGAACAGGCTGACGTGGGTATGCATGCCGGAGCCCGGCTGGTCGGAGAACGGCTTGGGCATGAACGAGGCGCGCACGCCCTGCTTGATGGCCACCTCCTTGACCACGTACCGGAACGTCATGACGTTGTCGGCCATGGTCAGCGCGTCGGCGTAGCGCAGGTCGATCTCCTGCTGGCCCGGCGCGCCCTCGTGGTGGCTGAACTCCACCGAGATGCCCATCGCCTCCAACGCCTCGATGGCGTGGCGGCGGAAGTGGGGCGCGGCGTTGTGGCTGGCCTGGTCGAAGTAGCCGCCCTCGTCGGCCGGCTCCGGCGGTGTGCCGTCCTTGGGCAGGTCGCGCAGGAGGAAGAACTCGATCTCGGGGTGGACGTAGCAGGTGAAGCCGGCCTCGCTGGCCCTGGCGAGGGTGCGGCGCAGCACGTGTCGGGGGTCGGCCCAGCAGGGCGAGCCGTCGGGCATGGCGATGTCGCAGAACATGCGGGCCGAGTAGTGCTCGCCGTCCGGGGTCTCCCACGGCAGCACCTGGAAGGTGCCCGGGTCCGGCTTGGCGACCATGTCGGACTCGTAGACCCTGGCGAAGCCCTGGATCGCGGAGCCGTCGAAGCCGATGCCCTCGGCGAAGGCGCCCTCCAGCTCGGCAGGGGCGACCGCGACCGACTTGAGGAATCCGAGCACGTCGGTGAACCACAACCGAACGAACCGGATGTCGCGCTCCTCGAGGGTGCGCAGCACGAACTCCTGCTGGCGATCCATGCCCGCAGCGTAGGCGGTCGACGCGCCGGGGCGCCGCTTCCGTGTCGGTTGGCGCCGTCGTGTGTGTTCCGGGTGGTTCGGGTGGTTCCCGGGCCGGTTCTCCTGCGCTCGCGGCGGTGGTCCGGCGGCCCCGCGCACCTGGCGCTCATGCTTGCCGGCCTCGGTCGGCGGTCGGTGTCCGGACGGGGCGATTCGGGTGGTCGGGTGAGTGTTGTTCGGTGTGGTTTGTCAACTGAATTCGCCGAGTTATCCACAGGGGACGGTGGTGGACCCTCCGTGACCTGACTGCGGGGTGAACGACGAGTCCCTCGGACGGGTATCTATCCACAGGGGACGGTTTGGTGGGGGCGGCGCGGGGTGGGCGCGGATAGGCTGGTGCAGGGCTCGCCCCCCAGGGCGGGTGGGGGCTGCCCAGAGGTGTTGGGTCCGGCGCGGGTGACCGGAGTGGGCGGCAGCGGGTGCCCGGTGGGGGCTCAGCGGGTGGGGTTCAGCAGCGGGCGCCCTCGGCGGGCGGGGTGAGGTCCACCAGGTAGCGGGTGGTCGCCGTGTCCACGCAGCGGTTGTTCTGGAGGAACGCCGTGTGCTGGTTGCCGGTGAAGGTGAGCAGGCGGGCGTTGAGCGCCTTCGCCAGGTCCACGCCCGCCTGGTACGGCGTGGCCGGGTCGCCCGTCGTCGAGATCACCAGGGTCTGGGGCAGGCCGTCGACCTTCGGCTGGTGCGGCTGGCTCGTCGGCGGGACCGGCCAGAACGCGCACGCGTCGAGCACGCCCACCGGCTCGGCGCCGTCGTCGAGGACGCCGTGCTCGCCCACGGCCTCGCGGACCTTGCGCGCGGTCTCCAACAGCACGGCGCGGTCGGTGACCGGAGGATCGTCGACGCAGCGGATCGCGCGGAAGGCGTCGGTCTGCGTCGAGTACCGGCCGTCGGAGCCCCGGCCGAGGTAGGCGTCGGCGAGCATCAGCAACGCGCGGCCCTTGCCGTGGGCCAGCTCGGTCAGGCCGGTGTTGAGCACCGGCCACAGCTCCTTGCTGTACATGGCCTGGGCGACCGCGGTGCCGACGTCGGTGTAGGAGAGCTTGCGGTCCTCGACCGCCAGCGGCTCCTTCTTCATCGGCGCGACCATCTCGTCGAGCTTCTTCTCGGCGGCCTCGGCGTCGCCGCCCAGAGCGCAGTCCGGGCGGCGGGCGCACCAGGACGCGAACGCCGCGAACGCGTCGGCGAAGCCCTTCGCCTGGCCGATCGACTGGGCGATCCGGTCCTCGGTCGGGGCCACCGCCCCGTCGAGCACCATCGCCCGCACGTTCGTCGGGAACGCCTCCGCGTAGGCCGTGCCGATCCGCGTCCCGTAGGAGAAGCCAACGTAGGTGAGCTTCGCGTCGCCCAGCACCGACCGCAGGACGTCCATGTCCCGCACGACGTCCCTGGTGCCGACGTGGGCGAGCAGGTCCTTGCCGACCCGCTCCGCGCACTTCTGCGCGTACTCCTTCTCCTCGTTCTCGGTCTGCTCCACGCCCTGCGGCGAGGTGTCCAGGTCGAGGTCGAGCCGCTCGGCGTCCCGCTCCTGGTCGGTCAGGCACCGCACCTGCGGCTCGCTCGCCCCGACGCCCCTCGGGTCGAAGCCCACCAGGTCGAACCGCTGGCCCAGCTCGCCGTCGTCGACGCGGCTGGCCAGCGAGGCGGCGGCCTCGACACCGGAGCCGCCGGGGCCTCCCGGGTTGATCAGCAGGGAGCCGACGCGCCGGTCGGGGTTGGAGGCGGGGCGACGCAGCAGGGCGAGCGAGACCGTCTCGCCGTCCGGCTTGGCGTAGTCCAGGGGCACCGTCACCCGCGCGCACTCGATCCCCCGCTTGCGGTACAGCGAGCGCTGCTCCGGTGTGGAGGCGAAGCCCTGGCACGAGGTCCACCCCACCGGCTGCCCGTAGAAGCGCTCCAGCCCCGCCGGCACCGGGTTCACGGGCCCGCGCTGCTCCAGCTTCGGCGGGGTGGGGGTGCCGTCGACCGCGCTGGAGCACGCGGTCAGGAGGGCGGCGGCACCGAGGGCGACGACGAGGCGGGAGAGACGGGACACCCGGCCATTGTCACCCGGTCGGGTGAGGCGGGCATCAGCGGCGGCAGGTGGCGCCGTCCGCGGGGAGCTGGAGGTCGACGAGGTAGCGGGTCACCGCGTCGTCCACGCAGCGCACGCCCTGGAGGAAGACCGTGTGGCCCTCGCCCTCGTGCGTGAGGAGCCGGGCGTGCAGCGCCTTCGCCAGGTCGACCCCCGCCTGGTACGGGGTGGCCGGGTCGCCGGTGGTGGAGATCACCACGGTGTCGGGCAGGCCGTCGACCTTCGGCTGGTGCGGCTGGCTCGTCGGCGGGACCGGCCAGAACGCGCACGCGTCGAGGGCGCCGGACGCCCCGCGTCCGTCGTCGAGGAAGGGCGCGGCCTCGCGGTAGCGCCGGTCGGCTTCCTTCCGCACGTTCCTGTCGACCAGGCGGGGGTCGTCCACGCAGCGCACCGCCGTGAACGCGTCCATGGTGGTGGAGTACCGGCCGTCGGAGCCCCGCCCGTAGTAGACGTCGGCGAAGGCCATCAGCTCGGTGCCCCTCCCCTCCGCGAGCTGACGCAGCGCGTGGTCGAGCGTCTTCCAGTACGACTCGGCGTACAGGGCCTGGATCACCGCGGTGGTGGCGTCGCCGTAGGACAGCTTCCGGCCCCCGTCGACCGGCGCGGGGTGGTCGACGAGGGGGTCGACGAGCCGGCGGAAGGCGGGCACCGCCCGCGCGGGGTCGTTGCCCAGCGCGCACTGCGGCTGCTGCGCGCACCACGTCGCGAACGCGGTGAAGGCCCGTTGGAAGCCGGCGCCCTGCGCGACCAGTTCGGCGACCGGGTCCTGGGCGGGCGCGACCGCGCCGTCGAGCACCATCGCCCGCACGTTCGTCGGGAACGCCTCCGCGTAGGCCGTGCCGATCCGCGTGCCGTACGAGTAGCCGAGGTAGGTGAGCTTCGGGTCGCCGAGCGCGGAGCGCAGGACGTCGAGGTCCTTGGCCACGTCCCTGGTGCCCATGGTGGCGAGTAGGTCCCTGCCCGCCCGTTCGGCGCACTTGCCCACGTAGTCGCGTTCCTCGTTCTCGGTCTGCTCCACGCCCCGCGGCGAGGTGTCGACGTCGTTGTCCAGCCGCTCGGCGTCCCGCTCCTGGTCGGTCAGGCACCGCACCTGCGGCTCGCTCGCCCCGACGCCCCTCGGGTCGAAGCCCACCAGGTCCATCCGCCGTCCCAGCTCGGTGCCGGACACGGTCCGCGCGAGGTTCGCCGCGGTGCTCATCCCGGAGGCGCCGGGGCCGCCGGGGTTGAGCACGAGGGAGCCGACGCGCGCGCCCTGGTCCTCGGCGGGGCGGCGGAGCAGGCCGAGGGTGATGGTCCGGCCTCCCGGGTCGCCGTAGTCGAGTGGCACGGTGAGCCGGGCGCACTCCAGGCCGGGCTTGCGGAAGGCGTCGCGGTCCTCGGCGGTGGTGGCGAAGCTCTCACACGCGCCCCAGGTCAGCGGCTGTCCGTAGAACCGCTCCAGACCGGAGGGCACCGGACCGCTGGGTCCCCTGGTCTCGGTGCGCGCGGGTGTCGGGCTCTGGTCGGGGTTTTCCGAGGTGCAGGCCGCGGTGGCCGCCACCAGGGCCGCCGCGACGACGGCGGCGGCCGGTCGGGTCAGTCGGGGCACGCCAGGCATCGTGCCAGCAGGGACGGGG
Source organism: Streptoalloteichus tenebrarius (assembly GCF_024171885.1). Lineage (GTDB taxonomy): Bacteria > Actinomycetota > Actinomycetes > Mycobacteriales > Pseudonocardiaceae > Streptoalloteichus > Streptoalloteichus tenebrarius. Next base: position 10,152 of record NZ_JAMTCP010000019.1, read on the forward strand.
CGGATCTGGCGCACACGGGGGCACCGGAGTGTCGGGTTGTGCGCGATGATGAGGACATGCCCCAGCTTCGCCTCGCCCTTGCGCAGGTCGACGCGTGCGTCGGCGACCTCGCCGGCAACGCCGACCTCGTCGTCGAGTGGACCAGGAAGGCGGTCCAGTCCGGCGCGCACCTGGTCGCGTTCCCCGAGATGGTGCTCACCGGCTACCCGGTGGAGGACCTGGCGCTGCGGGAGTCGTTCGCGGCCGCGTCCCGGCGCACGCTCGACGGGCTGGCCGGCCGGCTGGTCGACGCGGGCTGCGCCGACGCCGTGGTGGTGGTCGGCTACCTGGACCGGGACGCGGCGGGGCCGCGCAACACCGCCGCCGTGCTGCACGGCGGCCGGGTGGTGGCCCGCTACCACAAGCACCACCTGCCCAACTACGGCGTGTTCGACGAGTTCCGGTACTTCGTGCCGGGCGACGAGCTGCCGATCGTGCGGGCGCACGGCGTGGACGTGGGCGTGGTGATCTGCGAGGACATCTGGCAGGACGGCGGGCCGATCGCCGCGCTCGGCGAGGCCGGGGTGGACCTGGTGCTGTGCGTCAACGGGTCGCCGTACGAGCGCAGCAAGGACGACGTGCGGCGCGAGCTGGTGGCGCGGCGCGCCGCCGAGGCGGGGGCGCCGATCGCGTACGTGAACCTGGTGGGCGGGCAGGACGAGCTGGTCTTCGACGGCGACTCGCTGGTGATGACCGCCGGCGGCGAGCTGCTGGCGCGCGCCCCGCAGTTCGTCGAGCACCTGCTCGTGCTGGACGTGGACCTCCCGGCCGGCGGGCACGGCCGCGACGGCCGGGTCGGCGGGTTCGACGTGCGTCGGGTGGTGGTGTCGGAGGAGCCGCTGCCGGCCTACGAGCCGCTGCCGGCGCCGCCGGTCGCCGAGCCGCTGTCCGACGAGGCCGAGGTGTGGTCCGCGCTGGTCACCGGCCTGCGGGACTACGTGCAGAAGAACGGCTTCAAGTCGGTGGTCCTCGGGTTGTCCGGTGGCATCGACTCCGCCGTGGTCGCGGCGCTGGCGGTCGACGCGGTGGGCGCGGACGCGGTGCACGGCGTCTCCATGCCCTCCCAGTACTCCTCGGAGCACTCGCGGGGCGACGCCGCCGAGCTGGCCAGGCGGACCGGCCTGCACTTCCAGGTGCAGCCGATCGCCGACCAGGTCAGGGCGTTCGTCGAGCAGCTCGGCCTGACCGGGCTGGCCGAGGAGAACATCCAGGCGCGGTGCCGGGGCATGACGTTGATGGCGCTGTCCAACCAGCACGGGCACCTGGTGTTGGCGACCGGCAACAAGACCGAGTTGGCCGTGGGCTACTCGACGATCTACGGCGACGCGGTCGGCGGGTACGCCCCGATCAAGGACGTGCCCAAGACGCTGGTCTGGCAGTTGGCCCGGTGGCGCAACGCCGAGGCGGAGAAGCACGGCGAGGCGCCGCCGATCCCGGAGAACTCGATCACCAAGCCGCCGTCGGCGGAGCTGCGGCCCGGTCAGCTCGACACCGACTCGCTGCCGGACTACGCGTTGCTCGACGACGTGCTGGACGACTACGTCGAGGGCGACCGGGGCTACGCGGACCTGCTGGAGGCCGGGTTCGCGCCGGAGCTGGTGGAACGCGTGCTGCGCATGGTGGACCTGGCCGAGTACAAGCGGCGGCAGTACCCGCCGGGCCCGAAGATCACGTTCAAGGCGTTCGGCAGGGACCGGCGGCTGCCGATCACCAACGCGTGGCGCGAGCACGAGGTGCGCTGACCGGGTCGGCCGCCTCGACGAGCGCGTGACACGGCGCCGACCCGTCCACTGGGTCGGCGCCGCGTCGTTTCCTGCTGCCTCCGGGCTTCGCCGCACCTGCGGCAGGGGGCAGGAAGCGGTACGGGTCCGGCTGCGCGAACCACGCTCACATTCGGTCTGGCCAGGGCACGTCCACGCAGATCCACTCTGGTCCGTTCCGGCGACGGCGCTCAGCGGCCTGGTGTGGGCATGGAGTCGCCCTTCCGCTCCTGGAGTCGTTCCGGCTGCGGGCCGCGCCGCGTGAGGCAGGCGCTCGCGCCGACGGCGAGGCCGACCGCGACCGCCGCGAGCTGCACGCGTTGCACCAGGCCGACCCACGCGGTCTCCTGGAGCGCCACGGAGAGCACGCCGGTGGCGAGCAGCGTCGCCAGGACGAGACGGAACGCGAGACGGCGCGGTCCCCGCGTTCTCCGTTCGGCGGCGAACGCGGCGGCCACCGAGGCGAGGAAGGCCAGCACGCTGAGCCACCCGTGCGCGGAGTGCACTGTGGACAGTTCCCCTGCCCGCTCGGCGGCTCGGCAGGCCTCGTCCCGGGAGACGGCGCAGTCGAGGGGAGCCAGGGCGACGCCCACTGTGGACGCGCCGAGCGCGGCGAGGCCGCCCACGAGAAGCCGTCCGAAGCGGTCAGGGCCGATACCCGACAACGCCGCCGCGGCGCAGCACAGCAGCACCCCGGACAGCACGTCCGGGAGCCGGAAGAACCAGCGGTGGGGCTGGTCCTCGGCGCTGTGCTCGCTGACGTAACTGGCCGTGGGCGACAGCTCGACCGGCAGGGCGAACTCCGCGAGCCAGTTCGAGTAGAGCGGGACCGCCGACACCAACAACAGACCGGGAAGCAGGCGCGGCCGGCTGGTCACCGCGGCTCCCCCACGTCACCGGCCCCGCGCCCAGCGTCGCCGACTCCGTTGCCGCGCGCGGCGGGGCGGACGAAGGGGAACAGCACCGTCTGCCGGATCGAGGCCCCGGTCAGCATCATCACCAGCCGGTCCACGCCCATGCCCATCCCGCCGGTCGGGGGCATGCCGTGTTCCAGGGCGGTGAGGAAGTCCTCGTCCAGCTCCATGGCCTCGACGTCGCCGCTCGCGGCCCGCAGCGACTGGGCGAACAGCCGGTCCCGCTGCTCCAGCGGGTCGGTCAGCTCGGTGTAGGCGGTGGCGATCTCGGCCCCGAACGCGACGAGGTCCCACCGTTCGGCCAGGCGCGGGTCGTCCCGGTGCTGGCGGGTCAGCGGGGAGACCTCGGTGGGGAAGTCCCGGTAGAAGGTGGGCCGCGTGGTGTGCGGCTCGACGAGGTGTTCGTAGGCCGCCACCAGGAGTTGCCCCCGGCTCCACCCCTCCTGGTGGGCGACGCCGGCGGGGGCCAGGCGGCGGCGCAGCTCCGGCAGCTCGGTGTCGGGCGTGATCTCCTCGCCCAGCGCGGCCGACACGGCCTCGTGGACGCCGACGACCGGCCACTCCCCGCCCAGGTCGTGGTCGACGACCACCCCGTTCGCGTCCGGCCGTCGGGCGACCGGCGCGCCGTGCGCGGCGACCGCCGCCTCCTGGATCAGCTCACGGGCCATGTGCAGCATGGTCGTGTAGTCGGCGTACGCCTGGTAGGCCTCCAGCATCGTGAACTCGGGGTTGTGGGTGGCGTCCACGCCCTCGTTGCGGAAGTTGCGGTTCAGCTCGAAGACCCGGTCCACGCCGGCCACGCACAGCCGCTTCAGGTACAGCTCGGGCGCGATCCGCAGGTACATCCGCATGTCGTAGGCGTTGATGTGGGTGACGAAGGGGCGCGCGTTCGCCCCGCCGTGCACCCGTTGCAGCATCGGGGTCTCCACCTCGAGGTAGCCGCGGGAGTGCAGGGCGTCCCGCAGCGCCCTGACCACCGACGACCGCGCCCGCAGCATCTGCCGGGACTCCGGGTTGACCACCAGGTCCAGGTACCGCTGGCGCACGCGGGCCTCGGGGTCACCGAGGCCCTTGCGCTTGTCCGGCAGCGGGTGCAGGCACTTGGCCGTCATCGTCCAGTCGGTCGCGGCCACCGACAGCTCGCCCCTGCGGGTGGTGATCACCTCGCCGCGCACGCTCACCAGGTCGCCGAGGTCCACCGCGGCCCGCCAGTCGGCCAGGGCGTCGGCGCCGAGCACGTCGGCGGACAACATCACCTGCAACTCGCCGTCGAAGTCCCGCAGCACCGCGAACGCCAGCCGGCCCAGTTCGCGGTGGGCGACGACGCGGCCGGCCACGGTGACCGTCTCCCCGGTCCTGGTGTCCGGGGCGAGCCCGGCGAAACGCTCCCTGACCTCGGCCAGCAGCGGACCCCGTTCCGCGCCCGCCGGGTAGGGGTCCACACCGGACCGACGGAGACGCTCCACTTTGGACAGTCGAACCCTGACCTGTTCCGGCGGCCGGCGGCGGGGCCGGGGCACCTCCAGCGCCCTGGCGTCGATCTCGCGGACCTGGCGGACGAAGTCCTCGTCCACGACGCCGGTGCCCAGCGCGCGTTCCCCTCCCCTGCGCAGCAGGGAGCGCAGGCTGGGCACGAACCCCTCGGCCGCGCCGGCGACCAGGCTGACCCGGACGAGCTGCCGGGTGCGGGCGAAGCAGAGGAAGCGCGGCTGCCACGCCGGCCCGTACTTGGCGTTGGAGCGGTACAGCGACTCGAGCTGGAAGAACCGCGAGGCCAGGCCGAGCAGGGCCCGCCACGTCCTGAGCACGGGCCCCGCCCCGATCCGCGCGCCCTCCTCGAACACGGCGCGGAACATCGCGAAGTTCAGCGAGACCCGCTGCACGCCCAGCGTGCCCGCCGCCGCGACGAGCCCGCACACCATGAACTCGTTGAGGCCGTTCTCGGCGGCGCGGTCCCTGCGCATCAGGTCCAGCGACAGGCCCCGCCGGCCCCAGGGCACGAACGACAGCAGGCCGCGCAGCCGCCCCCGCGCGTCGTAGGCCTCCACCATCACGTTGCGCTCGTCGGTGGGGTCGCCCAGCCGGCCCAACGCCATCGAGAAGCCGCGCTCGGTCTCGGCGCCCCGCCACCGCTGGGCGGCGTCGAGGAGCTGGGCCATCTCCTCGGGCGGGATCTCGCCGTGCCGGCGCACGCGCACCTGGTAGCCGGCGCGCTCCACCCGGTTGATCGCCTGCCGCACGGCACGCCGGTCCCGCCCGGTGAGGCTGAAGTCGCGGACGTCGAGGATCGCCTCGTCCCCGATCTCCAACGCCTTGAGCCCGGCGCGGCGGTAGGCGTGCGCGCCGCGTTCGCTCGCGCCGAGCGCGGCGCAGGCCCAGCCGTACTGGCGGGCCTCGGCCAGCCACGCCGCGATCGCCGCCGGCCAGTGCTCCTCCTCCCCCACCGGGTCGGCGCTGGCCAGGCTCGTGCCCCCGAGCACCCGGTAGGTCACGGCGGCCCTGCCGCACGGGGAGAAGATCACGCTCTTGTCCCTGCGCGTGGCGAAGTAGCCCAGCGAGTCCGGTTCGCCGTGCTCGGCGAGCAGCTCCCTGACCCGCAGCTCCTCGTCGCGCGACAGCAGCCGGCGGGTGCGCGCCGACCGGAAGAACACCGCGAGCGCCCACGCGCCGACGGCCGCGCCGAGAAGGCTCAGCGTCAGGCTCAGCGAGTCCGGCCCGCGCGCGTCCACGCCCAGCCGCGGCAGGGGCAGCACCTCGCCGGTGACCTGGTTGGCCACCCACACCAGCTTGTCGCGGGCCGAGACCAGCGTGCCGGGGAAGAGCTCGGCCAGCCCCCATCCGACGAGGCAGACCAGCGCGAGCCCGACGACCAGGTGCGCCAGGGCGCGCCAGGCGGCGCCGCGGGCCAGTTGGGCGGGGAACGCCGGCCGCAACAGGAGGAGCAGCACGACGAACACCACGGTGAGCGCCTGGTACGGGACCAGCTCCCCCCAGAGCACGGCGCTCCGCTCGGCGGGGTCGTCGACCACCTGGTCGGGGGCGACCCACAGCAGCACCGCGACCAGCACGCCGGCGGCGAAGTAGAGGAGCTGGAACAACAGCAGGGTGCGCAGGGCGGCGCGCTTGCGCCGGCGCAGGGCGGCCCCGAGCACGGCCAGCACCAACGCGATGAACACGTTGGCGTCCACCGGCAGGGCGAGGGCGCCGAACACCTGGAGGACGACGTCGGCGATCTCCGGGGCGTCGTCCTCCACGAAGATCAGCAGAAGGGAGAGGAACGCGGCGAGCTGGACGACCGTGGCCACGACACCGGCCGTGGCGGACTTCCAGCGGGGAACCGGTGTTCCCGACGCCGGCTCGGGATGGAGCCGTCCCCCCGTCTCCCCCTCCGTCTTCGGTCGTGTTCCCCCGACACTGTGCTGCACGCTCTCTCCCGCCGTGTCCACCGGCCCGGATCGTCCGTCACGCGTAACGTCGACACCGCTGTGCGGACAGAATCGATGATTTCATCGGGCTCAGGAGAGGTGCACACGGTGCGCCACGGGCGGCCGGGCGCGCCGCCGGTGCTGTTGGCCTGCGGGATGGGCGGCGCCTGCTTCGACTGGTCGCTGGTGACGCGGCTGCTCGCCGGCCCGGCCGCCGTGACGGTCGCCTTCGACCGGCCGGGGACCGGGCACAGCGCGCCCACGTCGACGCCTCCCGGGCTGCGCAGGGAGATCGACGTGCTCGACGCCGTGCTGGACGCGGCGGTCGGCTCGTCCGTCGATTCGTCCGTCGGCTCGTCCGTCGATTCGGCCCCGGCCGTGCTGGTCGGGCATTCCGTCGCGGCGTTGCACGTCGAGGCGTACGCGCGGGTCCATCCGCACCGGGTCCGGGGGCTGGTGTTGGTGGACCCCAGCACGGAACCGCCGGGCGCGGAGCGGCCACGGGACCGGTTCGCCCCGGTCGCCCGACTCCTGCTGCGGACGCCCTCGCCGCCCCCGGCGCTGGCCCGGTGGCTCGGGCCGGCCTGTCGTCGGGTGATGGTGCGGCTCGGCTCGTGGACCGGGCGCGAGACGGCGACACGGGACGAGGTCGCCGAGGTGTACTCGCGTCCGGACGTGCTGCGCGCGCTGGTGGCCGAGAACGCCGCCTACGACGAGCTGGTCACCGAGGTCGAGCGGCTCCGGGACGAGCACCCCCTGCCCGAGGTCCCCCTGGTGGTGCTGACCGCGCGGGAGGCGTTGGGCGGGCCGCGCCAGGCGCGGATGATCCTCGGCGCGCACGACGCGCTCGCCCGGATGTCGCCCCGGGGCGAACGGGTCCTGGTGCCGGGCAGCGGTCACCTGATGGCGGCGGACCGACCGGACGCGGTCGCGTTGGCGGTGCGGCGGGTGCTCGACGGGACGTGAACCGCGTGCTCCCCGCCAAGCCCGTGATCCAGACGCGGATCACGGGCGCCACGGGAGCCCCGTGGTCCGCCGATCCGACCGGGCCGAGGCGACGCGTCCCAGCCCGTCGCGGGCTCGGACGCGTCGTCAACCTCATCAGGCGGGTCGTCAGGCTCGTCGCGGACCCACCGCAGGCGGCGCCGGGGTCAGAGGAACGTCTCCGCCGGACCGATCGAGTCCGCACGCGCCCTGAGGGTCGCGACGGTGTTGAACGGCCAGCTCAACTCCACGGTCACGTACTTGCCGTTGGCGGCCCTGAGGGCGAAGCGGCCGTTGGCGAGTGGGACCCGTTGGTACCTCTCCCATGGCCCGACGCCGTCGGCGCGGGCCCGCAGCGTGCCGTTGGTGTTGAACGGCCAGTCCAGCTCGGCGCTGACGTACCTGCCGTTCGCCGTCGACCGGAAGGCGTAGGTGTCGCCGCCGAGCGCGACCATGTCGAAGCCGGTCCGGTCGTCGACGCCGTCGTTGCGGGCGCGCAGGGTCCCGTTGGTGTTGAACGGCCAGTCCAGTTCCGGGACCACGTACTTCCCGTTGGCCTCCGAACGGAGAGTCACCACGCCCTCCACGGGTGGAGTGCGCGGAGCGGGCGGGGTGGCCGTCGCGGACGGGGCCAGGGTGAGCAGGGCCAGGACCGCGAGCAGGGCGCCGAACGCAGCCCTGGACCCGGCCGGCCGGGGTCGTCTGCTGGTCATCGTGTCCCTCGGGGTCGGGGGGCAGCCCGCGCGCCGACGCTAGCCGGCGACGGCGACCGGACCGCCCGTCGTGACAGGTCACCGACAGGGCGGCCGGCCGCACGACACGGGCACCGGGTGAGCCGCACGACGCGGACCACTCGGCCGGGTGGTTTCCCACTCGACGGTGTCGAACTGGCGCCGCGTCGGCGGATACGGTCACCGGGGTTCGGCCCCAATCCCCGCCGAAGGGGCACGGCAGAGGCACGGAAGGGTCACGCGATGGGCGTCACCGGCGACGAGGTCCGCCACGCGACCTTCACCACGACCGGCTTCGGCACTCGGGGCTACCGGGAGCGCGAGGTCGTCGCCTTCCTCTCCCGCGTCGCCGACACCCTCGACGGGCACGGCGACGTGACCGCGACGGAGGTGCGGAACGTCGAGTTCCGCAGCACCCTCGGCCGGGGCGGCTTCGCGGAGGACGAGGTCGACGCGCTGCTGGACCGGATCGAGCGCGAGCTGCGGGAGCGCGAGGACCGCGCCTGAGCCGCGCGTCCGGGAGCTGGGCCGATCCCGCGCCGGAGCCGGGAAGCGACCGCGGGCGCGGGCGCCTGTGAAGCTGATCGCACCCGCGGTGTCGCCTGGTGGCACGCGTGTCAGGCTTTTCGGTGGACACCATCCGCACGACCCGGGGACCCGCCGAGCGGGCCTCGAGGGAAGGACGGTCAACGATGACTGCTGTGCCCAACGCGCCCCAGGCCGAGGAGACCGCGCCCTACGCGGGCGGCGCCTCCGCCCCCTCCGCCGCGCCGAGGAAGCGGGTCCGCGTCCACCACCTGCGGGAGCTCAAGGAGCGCGGCGAGCCGTGGCCCATGCTCACCGCCTACGACACCTTCTCCGCGAAGATCTTCGACGACGCCGGCATCCCGGTGCTGCTCGTCGGCGACTCCGCCGCGAACACCGTCTACGGCTACGACAGCACGGTGCCGGTGACCGTCGACGAGCTGGTGCCGCTGGTGCGGGCGGTCAGCCGGTCCGCGCGGCGGGCGCTGGTCGTCGCCGACCTGCCGTTCGGCTCGTACGAGGTCTCCACCGAGCAGGGCATGCTCAGCGCCATCCGCCTGATGAAGGAGGGCGGGGCCCACGCCGTGAAGCTGGAGGGCGGCCGGCGGTACGCGCCGCTGGTGGAGGCCCTGGTCGCCGCCGGCACACCGGTGATGGGCCACCTCGGTTTCACGCCGCAGAGCGAGCACGTGCTCGGCGGGTACCGCGTCCAGGGCCGGGGCGCGGCAGCGGACGAGCTGGTCGAGGACGCGTTGGCGCTGGAGGCGGCGGGCGCGTTCGCGGTCGTGCTGGAGATGGTGCCGGCGGAGACGGCGAAGCGGATCACGGCCGAGCTGCGGGTCCCCACCGTCGGCATCGGCGCGGGCCCCGACTGCGACGCCCAGGTGCTGGTCTGGCAGGACATGGCCGGGCTGAACCCGGGCAGGGCGCCGCGCTTCGTCAAGCGGTACGCCGACCTGGCCGGCGTGCTCGGCGCGGCGGCGGCCCAGTTCGGGGCCGAGGTGCGCTCGGGCGTGTTCCCCGGCCCGGAGCACGTCTTCCACTGAGCCCGGTTCCCCTGATCCTGGTTTCGCTGATCCTGGTTCCACTGATCCTGGTTTCGCTGGTCCCGGTTCCACTGGTCCCACGGGTGCCGCTGATTCCGCGGATTCCCCTGGTCCGGTGTCGCCGGCGGCTCCCCGGCCTGGTCAGGTCCTGTCCGGTCCGACCGGCGCACGGGTGACCTCACGGTGTGGGTGCGGAGCTTCTCCGCACCCACACCGCCGTCTCCCCGTCTCCCAACCACCCGTTGGTGTCGTGCCAGCGGTCATTCCAACGGTCGCCACACCGGCGGTCGCCACACCGGCGGTCGTCACACCGGCGGGGTCTCCTCACCGAAGGGCCGGCCGCCGAGCGCCTCCCGTCCGTGCGGGGTGTGCCAGCCGCTCGGGTCCGGCCCCAGCGGCACGACGCGGTTCGGGTTGAGCTGCTCGTGCGTGCCGTAGTAGTGCCGCTTGATGTGGTCGAAGTCGACCGTGTCGCCGAACCCCGGGGTCTGGAACAGGTCGCGCGCGTAGGCCCACAGCACCGGCATCTCGGTCAGCTTCTGCCGGTTGCACTTGAAGTGGCCGTGGTAGACGGCGTCGAAGCGGACGAGCGTGGTGAACAGCCGCACGTCGGCCTCGGTGATCGTGTCGCCGACCAGGTAGCGCTGGTGCGCCAGGCGCTCCGACAACGCGTCCAGCCGGTCGAACAACGCGTGGTACGCCCGTTCGTACGCCTCCTGCGAGGTGGCGAAGCCGCAGCGGTACACCCCGTTGTTGACGTCGCGGAACACGTCGGCGTTGACGGCGTCGATCTCCGCGCGCAGGTGCTCCGGATACAGGTCCGGAGCGCCGGGGCGGTGCAGCGCCCGCCACTCCGTGGCCAGGTCGAGGGTGATGCGCGGGTAGTCGTTGCTGACCACCCGGCCGCTGCGGGTGTCGATCAGCGAGGGCACGGTGACCCGCCCGGTGTAGTCCGGGTCGGTGGCGCGGTAGGCCTCGGCGAGGAACCCGATGCCCAGGACCGGGTCCCTGCCGTCCCGGTCCAGGGTGAACCGCCAGCCGCGCTCGTCGCGGACCGGGTCCACGACGGCCAGCGACAGCGCGTCCTCCAGCCCGAGGAGCCGGCGCACGATGACCGACCGGTGGGCCCACGGACAGGCCAGCGACACCACCAGCCGGTAGCGGCCGGGTTCCACCGGCCACCCGGACGAGCCGTCCGCCGTGACCCGGTCGGTGAACCGGTTGGGCTGGCGGACGAACTCCCCCCTGGTGGACGTCTCGCGCGCGAACTGGGGTCGGCTCATGCCCGCACCGTAGGCTTCGCGAGACGATCTCGCATCGCTTCCCGGGAGGTGGACGTTGCGGACGCTCTACCCACCGATCGAGCCGCACGAGCACGGCATGCTCGACGTCGGCGACGGCCACCGGATCTACTGGGAGAGCTGCGGCGATCCCCTGGGCAAGCCCGTGTTGTTCCTGCACGGCGGGCCGGGCGGCGGGTGCACCCCGAGGCACCGCAGGCTGTTCGACCCGGCGGCCTACCGCATCGTGTTGTTCGACCAGCGGGGCTGCGGCCGCAGCCGCCCGCACGCCAGCTCCCCCGACGCCGACCTGGGCACCAACACCACCTGGCACCTGGTCGCCGACATCGAGCGGCTGCGGGAGCACCTCGGCGTCGAGCGGTGGCAGCTCTCGGGCGGCTCGTGGGGCAGCACCCTCGCGTTGGCCTACGCGCAGACCCATCCCGACCGCGTCAGCGAGATGGTGCTGCGCGGGATCTTCACCCTGCGGCGCGGCGAACTGGACTGGTACTACGGCGGCGGGGCCGGCCAGCTCGTCCCCGAGCGGTGGGCGGAGTTCGTCGCCCCGGTGCCGGAGGACGAGCGCGACGACCTGATCGAGGCCTACCACCGGCTGCTCACCCACCCCGACCCCGCCGTGCGCGAACCGGCGGCGGTCGCGTGGAGCACGTGGGAGGCGGCCACCGTCACCCTGCTGCCCCACCCGGCGCTGGTCGAGCAGTTCGGCCGACCCGAGTTCGCGACGGCGTTCGCGCGGATCGAGAACCACTACTTCCGGCACCGCGGCTGGCTGGCCGAGGGGCAGCTCCTGCGGAACGCGGCGCGACTGGCGGACGTGCCGGGGGTGATCGTGCAGGGCCGCTACGACCTGGCGACCCCGGCCACCACCGCGTGGGAACTGCACCAGGCGTGGCCGGGGTCGGAGCTGGTGATGGTGGAGGGCGCCGGGCACGCGTTCGACGAGCCGGGCATCCTGCACCACCTCATCGAGGCGTCCGACCGGTTCCGCCCCTGAGACGGCGGCGACCTCGTCGCGGCGCGACCACGGGGCGGTCAGCCGGCGAGCGCGCGCCCCAGCACGTCGCGGGCCTCGACCAGGGACGGCCCCTGCCAGGTGAGGTGCCGGCCGGAGACGAGCGCCGACCGCGCGCCGGGGAACGCCTCGGGGCCGTCGTCGGCGGTGAACAGGTACGGCTCGTCGGGCAGGACCACGAGGTCGGCGCGGCCCTGGTCGAGCACCGCGCGCAGCTCCTCCAGGCTGGGCCGGGGGTAGCGGTCCGGGTGGTCGGCGTAGGCGTTGGCCACGCCGAGACGGCGCAGCACGTCGGTGGCGAAGGTGTCGCCGCCGACCACCACCCACGGCCGCCGCCAGACCGGGACCACCGCGACCGCCCTGACCGGGTCGACCGGCGCCCACACCCGCTCGGCCTCGACCAGCCAGTCCGGCGCGCCGGCCCCGAACGCGCCCTGGAACAGGCGGCGCAGGGAGGCCAGCGAGCCCGGGACGTCGCGCGGCTCGGCGGTGACCCACACCGGAACGCCCTCGGCGCGCAGCGCGGCGACGTCCCGGGGCAGGTTCTCGTCGACGTTGGCGAGCACCAGGTCCGGGGACAGCGCGAGCACCTGGTCGACCTTCGGGTACTTCGACCCGCCCACGCGCGGGACGTCGAGGTCGGCGGGGTGGGCGCAGTACTCGGTGGCGCCGACGACCACGCCGGGCACGGTGCGCTCGACCGCCTCGGTGAGCGAGGGCACCAGCGACACGACCCGCGAGGGCGTGCCCCGCAGCGGGACCTCGGCGCCGAGGTCGTCCACCGGCGTCAACGCGCCCGCTCCACCAGCTCGGCGAGGACGTCGGCGTGGCAGGGCTGGGGAGCGCACCAGCACCCCAGCGCCCGCCCCTTCAGCTCGGTCCGCGCGCGGCGCTCCAGCTCCCGGTGCTCCGCGAGCCACTCGCGGTAGTGCCGGACCATGGCCTCCCGGTCCGTCTTCGCCTCCTTCACGAAGGGGCTCGCGAAGTCGGAGTCGGGCCAGGAGTGCCGTGGTCCGGCATGCCCCACGTAGGTGATGAGGTCGTGCTCCACCAGCCAGGGCACCAGCCGGCCGTGCGGGCCGGACCGGCGCACGTTCACGACGACCGCGTGGCCGGCCAGCACCCGCTCGGCGAGCCGCCGCTCGTCCCCGGTGAACGTGTCGGGCAGCTCGGACGGCCCGGGCGGCTCGGACGGCCTGCGCGGCTTGGGCACGACCTCACCTCTCACACGTCGGTGATCCGGATTCCCGCGTGCGCCCTGTACCGGCGGTTGATCGCGATGAGGTTGGCGGTCAACGCCTCCACCTGGCCGGCGTTGCGCAGCCGCCCGCCGTAGATCCCCCGCACGCCGGGGATCCGCTCCGCCAGCTCCCGCACGATGTCGGTGGCCTCCCGGTCGTCGCCGAGCACCAGCACGTCGGTGTCGACCTTGGCGACGTCGGCGTCGGCCAGCAGCACCGCCGAGACGTGGTGGAACGACGCGGTGACCCGGGACTCCGGCAACAGGGCGGCCGCCTGCTGGGCGGCGCTGCCCTCGGGCACGTCCAGGCGGAACGGGCCCTGCTTGTCGAAGCCGAGCGGGTTCACGCAGTCCACGACGATCTTGCCGGCCAGGGCCTCGCGCAACGGCTCCAGCGTGGCGGCGTGGGCGTCCCACGGCACGGCCACGACGACGACGTCGGAGCGGGCGGCCACACCCGCGTTGTCCGCGCCGGCGACGGCGTCCGAGCCGGTGGCCTCCCGCAGTTCGGCGGCCGAGGCCTCGGCCCTGGCGGCGTCCCGGGAGCCGATCAGCACCGACAGACCCGCCTTCGCCCACCGGTAGGCCAGGCCGCGCCCCTGCGCGCCGGTCCCGCCGAGGACGCCGATGGTCATCTCCTGCACGCTCAACCGTCTTCCCTTCCCGACAGCCCGCTCTTCCCGCGCCGACACCCGCGGCTGGCTGGCATCACCGGGGTGACAGGGACGAGACGTCGCCCGGCGATGCCCCCGTGCTCGCGCACCGGTCCACTCTCGTGACCCGAGCGGGGCTCGGCAAGGCGACGATGGTCACTCGATCTCGACCATGGTTGGGGTCCTGGTCGAACGCGGAACGGCTCGTCGGGACCGCACCGGTCCTCGCCGCCTCGCCAGCGCTCGTCGGTCCTCGTCGGTCGTCGTCCGCCCTCGTCAGGCCGTGTCAGTTCTCGTCGGACCAGTCGCGGTCGGCGGCGTCGGCCCGCTCGGTGCGTTGCCTGGCGATGGCCAGGGCCTGCTCGGCGGTCGCGGCGTCCGGGTAGGGGCCCATGCGGTCCATGGCGCGGCACTCCAGGCCGCGCTCGACCTTGTGATGCTTGAGGCAGAAGTACCAGCCTGCTTCGGGGTCCACCATGTCCCGAGCGTGACACGCGCGGGCTGGCGTGTCACCTGCTGGCGCGGCCGGCCCCAGCTCCGCCACCGCCTGGCCCCGCGACCGACCATCCACTCCGGACAGCCCCCACCCGCCCTGGGGGGCGACCCCTGCACCAGCCTATCGCCGCCACCCGACCGGGCCAAGAGCCGCACCGCGCCCTGTGGATAACTCAGGCGCCTGTGGACAACTCGGCCAGAACAAGGCCCATGCGGTTGCGAAATCCCCGGCGCAGCGCTAAAGGCAACACCTCGCTCCTCCGTCGCCCCAGCGCCCCAACTTCCAACCCCAGCCCCAAGCCCACCGCCACGGCTACGCCCAAGGCCACGGCCCAACCCCAGGCTCAGGCCCAGGCCCAAGCCCAAGCCCAAGCCCAAGCCCAAGCCCAAGCCCAAGCCCAAGCCCAAGCCAGGGAAAGCCTCGGTCTGGGCGGCAACAGAAGAACCGGATCAGGCAACGGGGACACCTCGTGGAGGAACACCCGAAGTGATGAGCCGGCCCGAGAGAACCGCACCGCCCCGTCACCCGAGGCGACGGGGCGGAACGGGAAGACACGATCGAGCACAACCCGGCGAGCACGCCTGACGAACAGGAAGCAGCTCACCAACGCGGCGGAGGAGACGCCGGCGGCACGTAACCGGCGTCCTGCTGGCGCGGAATCGGGTCCAGACAGGACACCAGGACCTGCTTGTCCTCCGGGTTGTCGATCCGCTGCCCGCTGCGCTCGCGGTACACCAGCTCCCCGTCGCCGTCGATCTCCACCAGGCACCCGACCTCGGCGAGCTGGTCCTCGTCCAGGTCGACCAGCCGCTCGTAGCGCGAGGGCACCACCCGGTAGACCGGCCACGGCAGGTGGCCGAACGCCTGGTGGAACTCGGCGAGCAGGTGCGCCATCTGCTGCTGCCACGGCAACGGCATCGACTCGGCCAGGGAGCGCGGCAGCACCACGTACCCGGCGTCCACGCCGTGCCGGGCGTTGTGCAGGGCGTCGCGCAGGGGCGTGCTGGACGCCGGCGGTCCCGCGGGGCGTGGGATCGGGGCGTTGGTGTACATGCTGTCTGCCTCCCGTGTGATGTCAGGTCAGCGACCGGGCGCTACACGCCGGGGCGCACCACGTAGGGAATGAGGTCGTTCCAGACGCGGACCGTGGTCTTGCGCACCGCGGCCCCCGTGTAGGGCGCCTCGACCATCTCGCCGTTGCCGACGTACAGGCCGACGTGGTGGATCAACCACCGGTTCGAGGAGTTCCCGTAGAACACCAGGTCGCCCGGCTGCGCCTGCTCAAGCGGGATGTACGCGCCGGCCAGCCACTGGTCGTAGGTCACCCGGGGGATGGTGACGCCGGCCGCGCGGTAGGCGGCCTGCACCAGCGACGAGCAGTCCCAGGCGTCCGGGCCGTTGCCGCCCCACACGTACGGGTCGCCGATCTGGTCCATCGCGAACGAGATCGCCTTGGCCGCGGCCTCCGACGGCGGCGGGGCGCTCGCGCAGCCGGTGGGGTCCTCGACCTTGCCCAGGTCCGCCAGGAGCTGGACGGCCATGCCCTCCCAGCGGTGGTAGCGGTCGGGGAACGCCGAGCGCTCCACCGCCTGGGCCGCGTCACCCGGCCGCATCCGCTCCCAGTCCTTGATCCGCGTGAGCGTGTCGTAGAACCAGTTGATCTGCCACCGCACGTCCAGCCGCTGTTCGACGCTGCCGTGCATGCCCCGGATCTGGAAGATGCCCAGCGAGTCGAGGTCGCCGTAGGTGAGGTTGCGCAGCCCCGACTCCTGCCGGCCGGCCTGCAACGCGACCTGCCACGCCGCCGGCGGCAGGTTCCGCTCCCTGCCGATCGTGATGATCATCGCGGCGATCTGGAGGGACTCCTCCCCCAGCGTCCGCACGTCCCGCTGGGACTGGTCGGTGCCGCCCTTGGGCCACACCCCCATCATCGCGTTGCACACGCCGTAGGTGCGGGCCGCCTGCGCGGTGTTGCCGTCCCCGCCGATCACCGTGGACACCACGCCCGTCGTCGCGGTGACGACCGTGGCCACCACGGCGAGCAGGACGACGCCGATGAGCGCGCTCCGCATGTCAGCCCGCCCTGGTGTAGCCGGCCACCCGCCAACCGTTCTGGGTGGAGATCACCAACACCTGGAGGTCGCCCGCGTCGGTCGGCAGTTTGACCTGGACCGAGCCGGCGGTGGAGCTGAGCGCGGCGGGATCCCCGGTGAGCCTGGACGCCGGCACGTTGGCCGGGTCGACCGTGCTCATCACGGTCAGGTACTCCTCCGTGGTGTAGGGCCGCAGGCCCTCCAGCCACTGCGCGCTCGTCATGCCCTGCGGGTGGTTCACCCACGCCCTGCCCCAGTTCCTGGCCGCCTCCAACGCCTCGGGCGCCGGCGCGGCCGGCGGTGGCGCGGCCTGCGGGATCGACGAGTGCACCCGGGGCGCGCGCCGTTCCTCGGAGGGGGACGGCCCCGTGGCGCCCGGCGCGAACGCCGGGGGCGGCGCGGCCGCGGTCCGCGAGGGCCGCGGCGGCTCCTGCCGGGACGACATGCCGTACTCGGGCAGGACCAGTCCGACCGCGGTCGCCAGCGCGACGAACCCGACGACCGCGAGGACGAGGTGCCTCGGTGAGCGCAGCGGCCAGCCCCACAGCCTGCGGTAGACCGCGGCGCGCCCGCGGTGCGTGCGGATCGGCATCCGTCTGCCCCCTCTCTGCCTCAGCGCACCCACCCGTCGCGGAACTCCATGCCCCGCGAGGGCCGGTACACCACCCACACCGGTCGCCCGGCGACGACCTCGACGTCGGCGCGGCGGGGCTCGGGCACCGCCGGCCCCACCCCGGCGCTCTGGCGGTGGGAGCCGTTGATCCGGGACGGGATCACGACGGCGTCCTCGCCGTGGTGGTCCCAGCTCCGGTCCACCACGGGCGAGGTGTCCACCAGCCGGCTGCGGGCGGCGGGCAGCTCTCCTGCCGCCCTTCCGGGGCCCCGCCCGGCGACGGAGGCGACCGTGGCGGAGGGGCCGGCGGTCAACGCGGGCTGGCCGTCCGGCCGCCGCGCCGCGCCGGCGATCGCTCCCGCGACCGCGCCCGCCACCCCGGCGGCGCCGCCGATGGCCGTGGCCGCGCCCACCCGCTCGGCGTGCGCCACGACCGGGCCGGCGGCCTCGGGGCGGGCCCGGCGGCGCGCCTTGGCCGGCCGGATCTCCTCGTCCAGGTCCATCTCCCTGACCTGCTCCCAGAACTCGTCCTGGGGGGTGGGCCCGGTCGCGCGCCTGCGGCGCAGCCGGCCCAGCAGTCCGGGGCCGGCGGAGGGCACCGCGCTGCCGACGGCGCCCACGCCCAGCTCGACCATCTGCCACAGCCGCCGTACCGGCTTGCCGATGATGAAGAACACCACGGTGATCAGGCCGGCCAGCAGCATCTGGGTGAGCAGCGAGAAGCCGCGGCCCGGGTTGAAGATCCAGGTGAGCATGAGGGTGTGCATGCCGGCCAGCGCGGCGAGGACGATCACGTTGAGCAGCGCGGCGCCGATCGCGCGGCCCACCGCGCGCAGCACGTCGTGGTAGAGCATGGCGACCAGGCCGATCACCGGTCCGGCCAGGATCAGCACCCGCAGCAACACCTGCGCCAACAGGATGGCCGCCTTGGCCAGCAACTGGAACAGCGCGTAGGCGACGCCCTGCAACGCGCCGAGGACCCCCGCGCCGAGCCGGCTCCCGTCGGTGCCCTTCAGGTAGCCGTAGGTGCTGCCCAGCGTGGCCTGGTTGGCGATGGACTTGAACGCGTTCTTCTTGGGGTCGGCCGACCCGGCGTCCTTGCCCTCCGCGACCTCCTGCTTGGTCCACGCCTGCGCGCGCAGCAGGTCGCGGCCGTGCTGCTGGGCCTGCGGGGCGTCGGGCGAGCCGAACTCGCCCCGCAGCCAGTTCCGGTAGACGACCTGGTCGTGCAGCACGGTCGGCAGGGCGTTGCGCTCGTCGATGCCGACCTCCTTGAGGAAGCCGGCCTGGGCCTGGGAGGTGCCGGTGATCAGCACCTCGTCCAGGGCGTGCGTGTAGATCAGCGGGGTCAGGTAGGTCGCCGAGGCGAGCCAGATGCCGCCCAGCGCCCACATCCCGCGCTTGCTGATCGTGGCGAGGTCGCCGCGCCAGATGTGCCGGAACAGCACGACGGCCAGCAACAGCGCGACCAGACCGAACCAGGGCGCGTACACGCTGTTGTACAGCGCGATCGTGCCGGTCATCACCAGGTCGTCGAGCGGTTTCATCAGGTCGCCCGACAGCAGCATGTAGTGCAGGCCGTTGGTGGCGCCGACGAGGTTCTTGCCGACGTTGAACAGCTCGTTGCCGGCCCACGTGTCGATGACCGCGTTCGGGTTGCTCGCCGCGCCCGCCACGCAGCCGAGGTCGTAGGTGTGCCAGACCAGCCCGGCGTAGCCGACCTCGTCGTAGGCGCTGCCCGGCTGGCCGGCGCCCAGCGGGGCCGGGTCGAGCGCGCCGACCATGCCCGCGCCGGGGCGCTCCGGGTTGGGCGCCTCCTTCTCGCAGACCTGGGCGTGCGCCACCGGGGCGCCCAGCACCGCCTGGCCGAGCAGCAACGCGATCACCGCGAGCAGCGCGGCCCGCCGGCGCGGCGGGCCGGACGGCCGACGGCCGCGGCGGGCCACGGCCCGTCCCCCGAGCGCGAGGCAGGCGAGCAGGCCCGCCACCACGAGGGAGGTCATGCCCTGTCGTCCCGGCCGGGACGGTCCACAGTGGACCTCCCGCCGGCCCCGCCTCCCCCGGGCCCGTCCGTGGCCGCGCCCCAGTCCCCCCGGCCCACGCCGGCGGTCTGGAGCTCGGTGTCCGGCTCAGGGTCCAGGCCCAGGCCGGTGAACTCGTCCACCTCGTCCTCGCCGGGCGCCGGCTCGACCAGCCCGTCGCCGCCGAGCCCCACCACCCCGTTCCCCGCGGCCCCGCGTCCGCGGGGCGGGGCCGGCTCCGGGGCGTCGGGCACCTCGGGCGCCACACCGCCGGCCGGCTCCCCGCGCAGGGCGTCGGGCGTGGTGTCCATCGCCGTCCGCAGGTGGGCCAGGTGGTCACCGCCGAAGTCGATGCGGATGCGCTCCACGCCCCCCGCGCCGTCGCCGAAGATGAACTGGCGGGGCGAGCGGTCGCGTTCGGTGGCGTTGCGGGCCGCGCCGCCGGGGCGACGGCCGAGGCTGGCCACCACCTGCTCGTACCCGGCCCCGACCGGCACCTTCAGCAGCCGCAACGCGTCCGCCTGCGCGTGCTCGTCGTCCAACCGGCCGACGAAGACCGAGTCCAGCAGCGAGACGAAACCCTGGATGCGCAGGAAGTCGGCCGGGATCTGGCTGGACAGCAGCACCCGGACGTTCCACTTCCGCGAGTCGCGGGCGAACCGGTTCATCAGCACCCGGCCGGTCGGCACCTCGGACAGGAAGAACGCCTCGTCGATCCAGACACCCTTGCGCAGGTCCTTGGGCCGCTCGTAGATCGAGCGCTGGGTGAGCCAGGCGGCCAGGTTCAGCAGCTCGACGCCGAGCGCCTCGGCGTCGGTCCAGTGTTCGCGGCCGACGCCGTCCTTGGGCAGGGTCAGCCCAGCCATCGTCAGCACGGTGAACCGGTCGTCCCTGGCCTCGGAGTAGGGGTCGGCGTCGACCTCCGGGATCAGCAGGGACATCCGTTCCCGCATCTCGTCCAGGAAGTCGGCGACGACGACCGCGTGCTCGTGGTGGTCGCTGGCGTCGCGCCGCAACGCGTCGAACACCATGCCGGGGTGGGCGTCCTGCCGCCCGCCCACGGTGCGCACCGCCCGCAGCAGCACGATCCGGGTCTGGGCCAGGCGCGCGACCTCGTAGGGCAGCAGGCCGGTGAGCACGTCGAGCACCAGCCGACGCCGGGTGGCCGCCGCCAGCGCGCGTTCCCTGCGCCAGGCCCGTTCCGGGTCGTCCTCGTCGAGGAAGTGCTCCAGTTGCGGCTCGGCGACCACGCGGTAGGGGTTGAGGATGCCGGGCTGCGCGTTGAGCAGGTTGATCGGCCGGGCGTAGGGCCGCAGCTCGGGCAGCTCGCAGAGCTTGGCCAACGGCCCCGACGGGTCGAGCACCGTCCAGTAGGCGCCGGAGCGCAACGTCTTGTAGACGATGCCGCCGCCGAGGAACGACTTGCCGCCGCCCAGCCCGGCGACCATGGCCGTCAGGCCGGAGGCGTCCCGCACCTCCTGCGCCATCCACGGGTCCCACGCCACCGGCCGGCGGGTGGCCGTGCAGGTCTCGCCGAGCAGGATGCCGCGCCGGTCGCCGACCTCCGCGGTGGCCGTGGGCACGGCCGAGGCCGCCCACACCACGGACCCTCGGCGCATGTACGCGCCGGAGGCCAGTGGCTCGCCGGGGATGAACTCCCTGGCCATCGCGTACTGCGCCTCGGGGTGCTCGATCGCGATCTTCGGCTTGTACAGGTCGAGGAGCTGCTGGGCCAGCCGCAGCGCGTCGCGCTCGCTCGGCCCGGAGACCGCCAGCCGCCACCAGGACCGCACCCGGGTGGCCAGCGCGGTGAAGCCGGAGGTCATCTCGTCGTCGATCTCCAGCACCCGCCCGGCCTGGCGGGCCAGCGACTGCGGCGGCTCCAGCTCGTGCTCGTCGGTGTAGTGGCGGACCTGCGAACGCACCTTGTTCATCTGGCGCTGGAGCTCGCCGGCCACCTCCTCGGGCCGCCGCACGTAGATCCGGGCCGACCACTCCACCGAGGCGGGCAGCCGGTCGGAGCGCTGCACCCACGGGTCGTCGATCTCCGGGATCTGGAGGCCGTGCATCTGGCCGACCGTGAGCACGCAGAGGTGCCGGCGGACGCCGGCGTTGGAGCCGGTCCTGCCCCGCACCACGACGGTCGGCGCGTACGGCTCCTGGTGGAAGTCGGCGGCGTCGGTGAAGCTGGCCAGGTCCTCCGGCTCCCAGTCGGCTCCGGGCACCGCGGGCATGTTGCGGGGCGCGGGCAGCCCCAGCGAGCAGGACCGGTGCATCAGCCAGGACATCTCCTCGGCGGTCACCGGCCGGCCCTCCAGCCCGGAGGAGCCGATCACCTGGTCCAGGTGCTCCACCTCGGAGTCCAGGGCCACCAGCTCGGCGTCGACCGCCTCGGGGAAGATGCGGCGCAGCACGGGCGCGGCGCGCTCCACCGCGCGGTCCACCACGTTGCGGGTCTGCACCTGGACACCGAGGTAGACCTCCTTCTCCGCCATGGACCGACCCATGAGCTGCTGCTGCTCGCCGATCATGTAGTCGTCGAAGGTCAACGCGCCCGGGACGTCGGGCAGCCGGTTGACCGCGTTGTGCACGTGCGCCTCGGCCCACATGCGGATGGGATAGGGCCGGGTGGTGACCCGCAGGTGCAGCCACCGACCCTGCAACTCGGCGTACTGGCCCGCGATCGCGTAGATCAGGTCCTGGCGTTGGGAGTCCGAGCGGAACGACCAGCGCTGGGGGGCCAACCGGTACCAGGCGAAGACGTCCTGTGAGGTGCGCAGCAGGTGGCCGTCGATGCTGCGGGCCGCGATGGACGGCGTGTAGCTGGGGATCGACTGCTCGCCGGGCAGCCGACGGCCGCGGCGGCTGTAGACCCGCTTGTCGCCACGGGCCCCGGACTGACGCGGGACGGAGCCCTCCGACCTGCCCCCACCGCGCCGACCGCGCCGCTTACCGAACACCGCGAACCTCCTTCGTGCGGGCGCGGGTTGCGCGCGTCCGGTCGCGCCGCGCCCTGGTCCGTCCGGACCGCGCCCGCCTCGGCCTGGGCCGCGTCGGGCTGACCCGGATCCTGGCCGCGCTCACCGCGCCGCCCCGGGCGGAGGAGTTCTCCCTCGGGGCGGTCAGCTCGCGCAGCCACATCAGACCGACCGCGGACAGCGGCCGCTCGTGGCTGATCCGGGCACAGATGATCTTCGTGAGGACGATCGTGATGACGAGGGCCCACGCGGTGGAGAAGAAGCTGAACCCGATGCCCATCCGGCGTTCGACCGTCAGCACCAGCAGGAAGACGGCGATGCCCACGCCCCAGGCGACGTACCGGACCCGCCAGGGGAACGTGGCCCTCGGCGGCCCGAGCCAGACGGCGTCGACGCGGTAGACCTCGTCGTCGGTGCGGATCCGCACGGCGGCTCACCCGCCGCTGAAGAGGCCGGCGATCCAGCGGCCGATGTCGACGCCGGAGCCGGTGACCGCCAGGCCGATGATGGCCAGGGCGACGAACACGCCGCCCACGCGCTTCATCACGCCCGCGTTGTCGCCCTTGCCGCCGCCCAGCCACAGCAGCAGCAGGGCCACCGTGAGCAGCAGCAGCGGGACGAGGTTGTCCAGGATCCAGGCGCGGATCCCGCCGGTCCCCAGGCCGGACTGGGCCAGCGTGGCCGCCGTGTTCATGGCCGTCGCGAGCATGTCTTACTCCTGGTGCGATCCCCGCCGGCGGCGGTGGTCGATGTTCGACGTGGGAACCATAGGACCACTCTCCGACGCTGAATACGTCTAATCCGGCCAACCCTCATCATCGCGACGCGGTGTCGTCGGGTGAACCACCGACGCGGCCTTCTCCCAGTTGCCGGGACAATTCACCCACCTGCGGAGCTCCTGATCACTCAGCGTGCATGACAACCGGGGCGGCACGATCACCAGCACATCCCACCGGGTCCTGGGGAGGGTGGCGGCGTCACCGAACCTCGTACCCCGTTCAGGGGTAACACGATCCGTGCGCCGCTCCGCGGGTACCGTCGGCGGGCCGGTCCGCACCGTCGAGCCGTCCCGAGGAGATCCGTCGATGGCAGAGCCGACCCCACCCCCGTCCGGCTCCGTCGGTGTCGGCCCGGACGCGGGCCGCGGTGAGGTTACCGGGGCGGCGGGCGGTGTCCCCCGTCGGGTGCAGCGAACGATCAACTTCGATCGGGGCGTCCTGGAACGCGCCCGTGCCGCCGCCACCTACCTCGCCACCCGCGAACCCGGCGCCGGCGTCCGCAGTCTCGCCGACATCGTCAACCTCGCTGTGGCGCAACGGGTCGCCGAGTTGGAGGAGCGGTACAACGACGGGAAGCCCTTCCGCCCCGTCTACCGCATGCCCCCTGGCCGCCCCTCCCGGAACTGACCCTCCACCTCACGTCCAACCCCGGCGCTCCTCCTCCCCGTCCGCCCAGCCCGGGCGCGAAGGCAGACACTGCCTCGATCCGCTGTACAGCGAACGAAAACGCGGTGAACTGACGGGGAACGCCCGCTCCGTCACCACGTCCACGACCCTCACGGAAACGATCACAGCCCGTACCCCACCGCGGTACCGTGTGTGCCCAGAGCGGCCGACATCTGCATAGGGGAGACGACGATGGGGCCAGGCGCGACGGTCAGAGTCAACAAGGACGACGTCCTCCAAGCCGCCGCGGATTTCGACAGCGAGGCCAACCGCCTGGAGGAGCGGGTCGCCTACTACCCGGGCGAGATGACCGCCGCGGCCAAGCCGGTGCTGCGCGACCCGGGGAGCCGTGACGTCTCCAATGTTCTCAAGAAGAAGCTTCGCGAGGATGGCACGTCCTACATCAATCGGGCCCAGGAATACGTCCGGCAGCTTCGAACCGTCGCGAACCAGCTCAGGTAGACCGCGAAGAGCTACGGCTACACAGACGAATAGATCGCGGAAGCGCTGTGCAAGGGAGTGAAGAGTGTCTAGGCGCCGAACGGCCCTGTGCACCCTGGTGCTGCTCACGACGATCGCGGCCTCGGCATGCACCGCTCAGGGCAGCCCGTCCCCGAGCGCAGGCCGCGACAACAACCCCGCGCCTGGCTCGTCCGCCGCGAAGCTTCCACCGCGTCCCAAGGACATTCCCGCCACCAGCATCGACGCGTGCAAGGTGTTCGGTAAGGACCAGCTCAAGACTCTCGGTCTGGACAGTGAGCCACGCAAGGCCACCAACGGTGCGGACAGGTTCGGCAACCAGGGCTGCATCGTGTCCAAGGTGGGCGGGGATCCGTATTTCAACTACTTGGTCATCCCCGTGCCGCAGGAGGGCGTGGACGCCTGGCTGAAGGGCGACCGCGACTCCGACATCAAGCAGGTGACCGTGAGCGGTTTCGGTGCGGTGCGGGCGCATCCGAACGGAACCAGTGGTTTGGCGTGCAGCGTGGTGGTCGACATCGCGGACGGCCAGAGCCTGAACGTGCAGTTCACCGCCGGGACGCCGAAGTCGTTCGATCAGGAGCAGCTCTGCGATCGGGCCAGGCAGGGGGCTGAGCTGGCCATGCGAACCCTGACGCAGGGATGACGCGGACGTCCGGAGACGGCACTTGTCGTAGTGCCCCTCGGCCAGTCGGGCGCGCCCCTCGTGATCCGCCCACGGAGACGCCCAATCTTGGCGATACCGATCACGGCGCGTACATCACTGCGGTACCTTCGGTGCGCAACAAGGTCTGCTGGCAGGGGGAGAGATCGAGGTGTCTGAAGGCAGCAAGCTCGTCGTCAACAAGGAGAACGTCCTCCAGGCCGCCGCGGCCTTCCAGGCTGAAGCAGACCGCATGGCTGATGTCGTCGACCTCCATGCGGGCAAGATGCGGTTCGACGCCGTGTTCGGCGACCCCGCGAGCGCGGACATGTCGTCCGCGCTGGCGGCGCGTCTCCAGAACGACCAGGACTCCCACGTCTCGCGGGCAAGGCAGTACGTCGCTGAGCTGAGGAGCGCGGCCTCCCAGCTCCAGAAGGTCGCCAAAGACTACGGCTACACCGACGAGCAGATCGCCGAAGCCCTTTCCAAGGGAGCCGAGAGTGTCTAACCGTCCTTCTCGGGCCGCTCTGCTCGCATCGCTCATCGCGGCTTCCGCGTTGACGGCGTGCAGCAGCACGCCGGGACAGCCAACAGCGAGCTCGGCGACGACAACTGGCAACTCATCCGCTGCCACGAGTACTGCAACTCGCCCGAAGTCGATCTCCGTGGAGAGCCTTGACCAGTGCAAGGTCCTCACCAATGAGCAACAGCAGCAGCTCGGGCTGGACAGCCCACCACGGCTGATCGCCGAGGGTTCCGCGGACACGTATGGCAACAAGGGCTGCGCCTTCCGCAGGACGCGGTCAGAGCCTTGGGTGAGTTATCTGGTCGTACCGCGCCCACAAGAAGGAATCGAGGCGTGGCTGGACGGGAAGCGCCGGGTTCAGGTCAGCGAGCTGACGGTCGCGGGATTCCGGGCTGTGGAAACCAGGAACGGAGCCATCTCCTGCAACATCGTGATCGATGTCGCGGAGCGGCAGAGCCTTGACATCCAGTTCCGCCCGGACTCCACGGGTTTCACCCCAGACCAGATGTGCGAGAAGGCCAGGCAGGGCGCCGAACTCGCCATGCAGACCCTGCTCCAGCGCTGAAGTTCGAGGGGGAACGGAAATGTACTTCGGGGTCGGGTACTACCGATACGAGGGCTTCGACCTGGAGACCAAGGTCAGATGGGTCAAGCAGGAGGGCGCCGGCCTGAGCGTCCTCCAGGACAACGCGGACGCGGTGCGCGGACTGACGGAGGCTCTGTACCAGTCCGAGAACAACCTGCGTCGTGTTTTGGGACAGATCAACGTCGCGTGGGAGGGCTCCGCAGCGGATGCCGCCACGACGGCGATGACGCGGGCAGCGAAGTGGGCAACCGAGTCAGGTGACACCGGAGCCATCAGCGTCTACCAGGTGAACAACCAGATGCAGGCGGCCTCCTTCGCACGCCATGACATGCCGGAGGTCGTGGCGAAGCCCGAGTACGGGATGGGCGACCTCGCAGGAGACACGCTCCAGGCCGGGGCGAAGGTTTTCGGCGCCAACATCGACGTTCAGACCAACTTCGACAAGCAGGTCGCAGCTCGTCGTGAGGCCGACAAGAAGGCGAACTCGGTTCTTCGGGAATACGAGTCCTCATCACGTGCTGTGCTGGCGGGGATAGAACCGATCCTGGAGCCGCCGAAGATCACGGTGGAGACGGCGGACTCCAGCACGCCGCCGCCGCCCAGCTCGGTCGACTCGTGGCAGAGCGACCGGACCACCGGGCGCAACACGACGGTGAGCCCGCAGGGCGACGTGGTCACGCCGCCGAACCGGGTGAGCCCGCCGCCGGTCGCCCCACCGGACGGGAACCGGCCGCCGGCGATCACCCCGCCCACGAACTTCCCGCCCCCGGTGCGGGTCGACCCGCTCCCCGAGCCGCGTCCCCTGCCGACGCCCACGCCACCGCCGCCGGGAGGCGGCCCGTCCCCCACTCCGGTCCCGGTTCCCCCGCCGGGGTTCCGGCCGCCCGGCGGCGGGTGGCGGCCGGGCGAGGCGCCGGGCCGACAGGGCGGCGGTCCGGGCCGGGTCCCCGTCGGGCCTGGTGTCCCAGGAGGGGATCGTGCCGGCGGCGGCGGTCGGTCCGGCGGGGTCGGCGGCGGTCCGCGTGGCGGCATGCCGGGCGGCGGTGTCCTGGGGGCCGGTGGCGCGGGTGAGGCCCATCGCGGGTCCCCGTTCGGGCGTGGCCCGCTGTCGGGCGGGGTGATCGGCGAGGCTGGCCCCGGGGCTCGCGGCGGCGTGGCCGGTGGTGCGGCGGGTGGTGCGGGCCGAGGTGGCTCGATCATGCAGCCGGCCGTGGGTGGTGCGCACGGCGCGGGCGCGCGGGGCGAGGAGGACGGCGAGCACACCGACAAGTACGCGGAGCAGACCGACGAGCACTTCCTCGACAACATCCCGTTGGTGGCCCCGCCGGTCATCGGCGGCAACCCGCCGGGCCAGCCGTGACCACGCGGATCGGGCAGTGGACGCCGGTTGAGCTGTCCACTGTGGAGTTCGAGGTGTGCTGGGAGCGGCTGGGGCTCGGCGACCTGCCGTACGTGCTCGACCTGCCCAGCCCCGGCCGCACCCACGAGGAGCGCCGCGAGATCGTCGAGGGGGTCCTGGCCAGCCTGCGGGCCAGGGACCTCGCCGACGACCTGGGGCCGCACCCGGACCTGAGGGACCAGCTCGACCTGCTCGCCCACTGCTCGTGGGCGGTGGACTCGCGGCTGATCTCCGACCGCGTGGTGCGGGCCAGGGGCGCGGCGGCCGGGAACCGGGGGGTCGTCGCGGTCATCGACGGCGAGACGGTGGTCCTGCGGTCGATGCCCGACCACGCCGTGGTGACCGAGATGGTCGGGCTGGCGGGGCAGGCCCCGGTCAACAGGGCCGCGTCGGTGAGCGTGCGCGCGGCGGCGCTCGACGCGGCCGCGGTGGACGGCAGGGACCCGGAGTCCCTGGCCCGCCGCCTGGTCGAGGAGGGGGAGCGCCCCGAGGACGCCCGCAGGCTGGCGCGCATGCTCGACGGTGTCGTCCACCGTGGACAGTTCAGCGTCGTCGCCTCGGACGGGACGGGCCGGAAGCGGCCCGGTCCCTGGGTGGTCGGCTTCCACGACAACGCGGAGGGCCGGTTCCTCCAGTTGCGGCGCAACGGGTGGGTGACCGTGACGCCGCTGAGCACGCAGCAGCTCCTCGGGCACGTCCGCGAACTGTTGGCCAGCACCCGCGACGTGCTCTGACCTTCGCTCGCGCCGGCCGGCCACCGCCTCCGAGGGTGGCCGGCCGGCGCTTTCGGCTCTGTTGAGGGGAAATCGGCGCGAGAACGCGGGCATGGCTCGTCGCCGTGACCACGGTTCCGGTCACCCTGACCATGACGTCGCGCGGGCAGCATGACGGCGAGAAGGTGGCTCCCCCATCGCCCTCTCCCACCACCACGGCGGTGGTTCCTCCCCCGAGCCGCGAGATCCCCGAGAACGCGGCCTTGGCCAGGCAGCGCCGGGGGGCGGGCCGGCCACCGGGGCGCGCTCCACCTGCGCGCCGGTGATCCCGGGCCGCGGTGCTGAAGAACGCCCTCGGTGGCGGCATCACTCGGACGACGTGCCTCCACGAGAAGGAGGTCCGCGCCGACGCCCAGGTGATCACCGACGTCCCCGACGCGCCCAACCAGGTCGTCGTCCTGGAGGCCGTGCCCTTCGGGCACCCGAAGAACCATCCGCGAACGGTCGCCGCCCCCGGTGGTCGCAGCTCGTCGTGAAGATGTACGCCGCGTTCTTTTTGGAGGCGACGGCGAACGGGCGCTGAGACGGGTCGGCGCGATGCCCCGCTCCCCCGGCGGGACATCGCGCCAACGCTCTCCTCGGCTACCGGGGTTCGTGCGCCCCGGTCACGGTCGCGCGGAGCACGTCCCGGTTGAGTCGGGCGATCGATTCGAGGGGGATGCCCTTCGGGCAGGCCACGGCGCACTCACCCGTGTTCGTGCAGCCGCCGAAGTCGAGGGCGTCGTGGGCGGCGACCATCTCGACGGCCCGGCTGTAGCGCTCGGGCTGGCCCTGGGGGAGCAGACCGAGGTGGGTGGCCTTGGCCGCCGTGAACAGCATCCCGGAGCCGTTGGGGCAGGCGGCGACGCACGCGCCGCAGCCGATGCAGGCCGCGGCCTCGAACGCCTTGTCCGCGTCGGGCTTGGGCACCGGGATGGCGTGGGCGTCCGGTGCGCTGCCGGTGGGCGCGGTGATGTAGCCGCCGGCCTCGATGATGCGGTCGAACGCGCCGCGGTCGACGACCAGGTCCTTGATGACCGGGAACGCCCGCGCCCGCCACGGCTCGATGACGACGACGTCGCCGTCGGCGAAGTGCCGCATGTGGAGCTGGCAGGTGGTGGTGGCCCGCTCGGGGCCGTGCGCCACCCCGTTGATCATCATGCCGCACATGCCGCAGATGCCCTCGCGGCAGTCGTGGTCGAAGGCGATCGGCTCCTCGCCCTCCATGATCAGTCGTTCGTTGAGGACGTCGAGCATCTCCAGGAACGACATGTCCGGGCTGACGTCGTCGACCGCGTAGTCGACCAGGCGCCCGTCCTCGTCCGGCCCGGCCTGCCGCCAGACCCGCAGGGTCAGTCTCACTTGTAGCTCCGTTGGGTGGGCGTGACGTACTCGAAGTCCAGGGCCTCGCGGTGCAGCACGGGCGGCCCGTCGGGTCCGCCGTGCTCCCAGGCGGCGACGTAGCTGAAGCGCTCGTCGTCGCGCAGGGCCTCGCCGTCCGGGGTCTGGCTCTCCGCGCGGAAGTGGCCGCCGCAGGACTCGGTGCGGTGCAGGGCGTCGAGGCACATCAGCTCGGCCAGCTCGAAGAAGTCGGCGACGCGGCCGGCCTTCTCCAACGCCTGGTTGAGGCCCTCGCCGTCGCCGGGGACGCGGACCCGCTCCCAGAACTCCCGCCGCAGCTCGGGAATGCGCTCCAGGGCCTTGCGCAGGCCCTCCTCGGTGCGCTCCATGCCGCAGTGGTCCCACATGAGCTGGCCCAGTTCCCGGTGGAACGAGTCGACGGTCCGGTCGCCGTTGACGGCGAGCAGCGCCGAGACCCGCTCGCGCACGCCGTTCTCGGCCTCCACGACGGCGGGGTGGTCGGCGGGCACGGGGTCGAACGGCCCGGCGGCGAGGTAGTCGCCGATGGTGTTCGGCAGCACGAAGTAGCCGTCGGCGAGGCCCTGCATGAGCGCGCTCGCGCCGAGCCGGTTGGCCCCGTGGTCGGAGAAGTTGGCCTCGCCGATGACGAACAGGCCGGGGATGGTGCTCTGGAGGTCGTAGTCCACCCACAGCCCGCCCATCGTGTAGTGGACGGCCGGGTAGATGCGCATCGGCACCTCGTACGGGTCCTCGCCGGTGATGCGCTGGTACATCTCGAAGAGGTTGCCGTACCTGGCCTCCACGGCCGGCTTGCCGAGGCGGCGGATCGCGTCGGCGAAGTCGAGGTAGACGCCGAGGCCGCCGGGGCCGACGCCGTGGCCGGAGTCGCAGACGTTCTTGGCGGCGCGGGAGGCGATGTCGCGGGGGACGAGGTTGCCGAAGCTGGGGTAGATGCGCTCCAGGTAGTAGTCGCGCTCGCTCTCGGGGATCTCGTTGGCCGGACGGGTGTCGCCCTTCCGCGCCGGAACCCAGACCCGGCCGTCGTTGCGCAGCGACTCGCTCATCAGGGTCAGCTTCGACTGGTGGTCGCCGCTGACCGGGATGCACGTGGGGTGGATCTGGGTGTAGCAGGGGTTGGCGAACAGGGCGCCGCGCCGGTGGGCCCGCCACACGGCGGTGGCGTTGCAGCCCTTGGCGTTGGTGGACAGGTAGAAGACGTTGCCGTAGCCGCCGGTGGCGAGCACGACCGCGTCGGCGAGGTGGGTGGTGACCTCGCCGGTCACCAGGTCGCGGGCGACGATGCCGCGGGCGCGGCCGTCCGCGACGACCAGGTCCAGCATCTCCGTGCGGGGGTGCATCCGGACGCGGCCGGCGCTGATCTGCCGGGCCAGCGCCTGGTACGCGCCGAGCAGGAGCTGCTGCCCGGTCTGGCCCCGCGCGTAGAAGGTGCGGGAGACCTGGGCGCCGCCGAAGGACCGGGTGTCGAGCAGCCCGCCGTACTCGCGGGCGAACGGCACGCCCTGGGCCACGCACTGGTCGATGATCTCGACGCTGATCTGCGCGAGTCGGTACACGTTGGACTCGCGCGCGCGGAAGTCGCCGCCCTTGACCGTGTCGTAGAACAGGCGGTGGATGCTGTCGCCGTCGTTGCGGTAGTTCTTGGCGGCATTGATGCCGCCCTGCGCGGCGATGCTGTGCGCCCGGCGCGGGCTGTCCTGGTAGCAGAACGACAGGACGTTGTAGCCCAGCTCGGCCAGGGTCGCGGCGGCCGAGCCGCCGGCGAGGCCGGTGCCGACCACGATGACCGTCAGCTTCCGCTTGTTGGCCGGGTTGACCAGCTTCGCGCCGAAGCGGCGGCGGTCCCAGCGGGTCTCGATCGGACCGTCGGGCGCCTTGGCGTCCGCGATCGGCGATCCCTCGACGTAACGCATCACTTCACCAATCCCGTCAGGACGGAGAACGGCACGGCCAGGAACCCGGCGCAGATCAGGACGGCGACGCCGAGCGCGATCCCCTTGAGGACGCGCTGCCGTCGGGCGTTGGAGGCGCCGAGGCTCTGCAACGCGCTCCACAGGCCGTGCCGGATGTGGAAGCCGAGGGTCACGATGGCCACGGTGTAGGCCAGGGTCACGTACCAGTGCCGGAAGTCGGCCGTGACGTTGCGGTAGGGGTGCTCCAGGTCGCCGACCGGGTTGAGCCAGCCCGCCGTGAGGTCCATGAGGTGGTAGACGAGGAACAACGCGATGATCACGCCGCCCCAGCGCATGGTGCGGGCGGCGTAGCTGCCCCGCACCGGCCCGCGGCGCTGGTAACGCGCGGGGCGCGCGGCCGCCGCCCTCCTGGCGAGCTGGATCGCGGCGGTCATGTGCAGGACCAGGCACAGGAGCAGGCCGACGCGGGCGATCCACACGAACCCGCCGTAGCCCAGCAGGCCCTCACCGATGCCCCGCAGCCACCTGGGGTGCTCGTTGAACGCCTCCGGTCCGAAGAGGACCTTGAGGTTGCCGGCCATGTGCCCGACGACGAACAGGAACATGGCCCCGCCGGTCACGGCCATGACGGCCTTCTTGCCGACGGTGGAGGCCCAGAGCCGGCCGATCGTCGTCCTCGGCGCCCTCGTCGTCCTCGGCGCCCTCGGCGGCCGAGGGACCACCGGCGGGGCGTCCTGGCCCGACCGGGTGAGCCGTGTGCTGGCAGTTACCACGCCGGCGACGGTAGGAGCGGGTCTGACGAGTCGTCCAATACATCGTTCGACTCGTGGCGATAGCCCTACGCTATCGACGTGACGTTGCAGCAGCTCGTGTACTTCCTGGCGGTCGCCGAGACGCGGCACTTCACGCGGGCCGCCGAGCTGGCGCACGTGGCGCAGCCCTCACTGAGCAAGCAGATCCGGAGCCTGGAGGCGGAGCTGGGCACGGCGCTGTTCACCCGCGCGAGGGGCAACATCGGGCTCACTCCGGCGGGTGAGGCGCTGCTGCCGTTGGCCAAGCGGATCCTCGCCGACGTGGAGACCGCGCGGCTGGAGGTGCAGGAGCTGGTGGGGCTGCGGCGCGGCCGGGTGCGGGTGGGGGCGACGCCGAGCCTGTGCCTGAGCCTGCTGCCGGACGTGCTGCGCCGGTTCCACGACACCTACCCCGGCATCCACCTGCTGGTCGAGGAGAGCGGCTCGCAGGACCTGGTGCGCGAGCTGACCAGGGGCCAGCTCGACCTGGCGCTGATCATCGTGCCGCCGGAGGGGGCCGACCCGGCGCTGACCGCGCTGCCGATCCTGCACGAGGACCTGGTGGTCGCCTCCTCGGCGGACGACCCGCCGCCCACCCACCGGCACCACCTGCGGATCGCCGAGCTGGCCCACCGCCCGCTGGTGATGTTCCGCCCCGGCTACGACCTGCGGGAGGCGACGCTGTCGGCGTGCGGGGCGGCCGGGGTGAGCCCCCGGTTCGCGGTGGAGGGCGGGGAGCTGAACGCCGTCCTCCGGTTCGTGGAGGCGGGACTGGGGGTGGCGATCGTGCCGAGCATGGTGCTGCGGGGACGCCCCCAGTTGCGGGGCACGCCGCTGGCCCCGCCCGGGATCAGCCGGACCATCGCGCTCGCCCACCGGACGGACGTGAGCCTGCCCCACGCCGCGCGCGCCCTCCGCGCGACGCTGCTGTCGTACGTGACGCGGTCGGCAGACCTGCACCGGCTCGCGCCGGGCGTGCTGCCGCTGCCCGCGCCCGGCGAGCCCGGCTGAGCGCGCGCGGCGGTCACCGCTGGTCGCGGCCCTCGTCGGGTCGGGGTCGCTCCTCGGTCGGCGGCGCGGGCGCGAAGGTCTCGGCGTTGTCGCGCCCCGGGGTGGGCACGCCCGGGTCCACGACCTTCTTCGCCTTCTCCTTCAGCTTCTCCAGCGGCGACCGCTCGTCCTCCGCCGGCCTGCCCTCGGGTTCGGTGTTCACCGGCTCCGCCTCCATCACGTCGGGGTGGTCCGGGACGGGAGTACCCGGTTCCGACCTTCGTGACGCCTGGCGGGGCGGCGTCCGACAAGCCCGACGGAGCACGACAGAGCCAAATGGAGCACGGAGAGGGCGTGGCGGAGCCCGGAGAGGGCGTGGAAGGGGGCGGACGAGCTGGCCTGTAAGCCGGATTCTGTTCCCGGGGGCCTTGCGGCGCTCCCGTTCGGCGACCATCCATCTAGGCCTGCCGTCGCCGGCAGGCTCGTGCGGCCTACCCGCAGGCATCGGGCGGGCAACCCTCGAACGCCTGCGCAGGCACCACGTGTGGCGCCCTCTTGGCCTTGCTCCGGGTGGGGTTTACCGAGCCACCCCGGTCACCCGGGGTGCTGGTGGTCTCTTACACCACCCTTTCACCCTTACCCGGCGGCTGCCGGGCGGTCTGCTTTCTGTGGCACTGTCCCGCGGGTCACCCCGGGTTGCCGTTAGCAACCACCCTGCCCTGTGGAGTCCGGACTTTCCTCGGCGACGCCCCGTGCCTCGTGGAGGACGGGACGCCGACGCGGTCGCCCGGCCAGCTCGTCCGCTCGACAGATCCTAACGCCGCGGCGCCCCCGGTCCTTCCCCGGCGTCCCCCGCCCGGCTCAGCGCAGGTGGGAGGTGTCGTTGACCAGGCGGACCGAGGCGTTGCCGTCGGGGTAGAACTCGGCGACCGACAGGGACGCCAGGTCCAGGTGCAGCCGGTAGAGCAGCGACGGGCCCACGTCGAGGGCCATCCGCAGCACCGACTTGATCGGCGTGACGTGGCTCACCACGACCACGGTCGCCGCGCCGTGCGCGGCGATCAGCTCGTCCCTGGCCCGCCGCACCCTGCGGTGCACCTGGTCGAAGCTCTCGCCGCCCGGCGTGGGCACGCCAGGGTCGGACAGCCACCGGCGGTGCAGCTCAGGGTCGCGCTCGGCGGCCTCGGCGAAGGTCAGCCCCTCCCACGCGCCGAAGTCCGTCTCGACCAGGCCGTCGTGCGTCACCGGCTCGACGCCGAGCGCCTCGGCGACGGCCTGCGCGGTCTGCCTGGTCCTGAGCAGCGGCGAGGACACCACGGCCGCCACGTCGCCGAAGGCGGCCAGCCGCTTGGCCGCGGCCGCCGCCTGCTGCTCCCCCAGCGCGGTCAGCGGGATGTCCCCGCGCCCGGAGTAGCGGCGCTGGGCGGACACCTCGGTCTGCCCGTGCCGCAGCAGGAGGAACCGGGTGGGCTCGCCCAGGGCCCCGGACCACGCGCCCGGCGGGGCCGTCACCGCGGCGCGCGCCACGACCGGCTCGACGGGGGCGTCCGCCGAGGCGGCGGGCTCGGGCGTGGCGAGGCGGTCGCCGACGCCCGCCTGCGCGTCCATCGCCTCGTTGGCGAGCCGGTCGGCGTGGGCGTTGCGGGAGCGCGGCACCCAGGTGAACCGCACGGCCGACAGCGAGCCCACCAGGCGCGTGCCCTCGCTGACCAGCGGCTGGAGGTGCTCCTGGCGCACCTTCCACCGGCCACACATCTGCTCGACGACGAGCTTGGAGTCCATCCGGACCTCGACCTCGTCGGCGCCCAGCTCGACGGCCGCCCGCAGCCCGGCGAGCAGGCCCTCGTACTCGGCCACGTTGTTGGTGGTGACGCCGAGCCCGCCGGAGCGTTCCGCCAGCACCTCGCCGGTCAGCGCGTCCCTGACCACGGCGCCGTAGCCGGCGGGCCCCGGGTTGCCCCGCGAGCCGCCGTCGGCCTCGACGACCACCTTCACAGGCCGGACTCCCCGGTGCGCACGAGGATCGCGCCGCACTCCGAGCACCGGACGACCTCGTCGGCGGCCGCCGTGCGCACCTCGCCCAGCACGGTGCGGTCCAGTTCGAGCTGGCACGCGCCGCAGCGACGCGACCGCAGCAGCCCCGCGCCCGTGCCCTTCTGCGCGCGGATGCGCTCGTAGAGGGCGACCAGGTCCTCGGGCAGCTCGGCGACCAGGCCCTTGCGCTCGGCGGCGCGCCGCGTCTCGATCACGTCGAGGTCGGCGACGGCCTCGTCCCTGCGGCCCTGGGCCTCGCCGAGCTTCTCCTCGGCGGCGGCCAGCTCCTCGCGGCGGTGCGCGACCTCCCGCTCGACCGCCTCGCGGCGCTCCATGACCTCCAGCAGCTCGTCCTCCAGCACGCCGCGCCGGCGGGCCAGGCTCTCCAGCTCGTGCTGGAGGTCGACGACCTGCTTGGCGCCGACGGAGCCGCCGTCGATCAGCTTGCGGTCACGCTCCTCGCGCGCCCGGAGCTGCTCGATCTCGGTCTCCAGCCGGCGGGCGTCCCGGTCCAGGTCGCCGTGGGTGGTCTCGACCGCGACCACGGCGTCCCGCCGCGCGCGCACGTCACGCTCCAGCTCGGCGATCTCGGCGAGCTCCGGCATGGTGCGGCGACGGTGCGCGACGCGGTTCAGCTCGGCGTCGACCTTGGCCAGGTCGAGCAGCCGACGCTGGGCGGCGGGCTGGGCTTTCACGCGGGCGTCCTCCCGGTCGGGGTGGTCGTCGCACCGATCGTCCACGGGTCGGTGCGGCGGGTGGAAACGAGGACCTCGACCGTACCGCCGAGCGCGGCGCGCACGACGTCGGCCGCCTGCGCGCACCAGGGCCACTCGCTGGCCCAGTGCGCGACGTCGACGAGGGCGGGCACGCGCGCGCCGGGCACGTCGGCGCGGGCGAGGTGTTCCCCCGCCGGGTGATGGCGGAGGTCGGCGGTGACGTAGGCGTCGACGCCGAGCGCGGTGGCGCGGTCCAGGTAGGAGTCGCCGGCCCCTCCGCACACCGCGACCGTCCGAATCGGACGGTCCGGGTCGCCGGCCGCCCGCACGCCCCACGCGGTCGGCGGCAGCGCGTCGGCGACCCGCCGCACGAACGCCGACAGCGGCTCGGCCTCCGGCAGCTCGCCGACGCGGCCGAGGCCCCTGCTCGACGGCAGGTCGGCCATCTCGTGCAGGTCGAAGGCGGGCTCCTCGTACGGGTGGGCCGCGCGCAGGGCCTCGATCACCGCGCGACGGAGGCGCCGGGGCAGCACGGTCTCGATGCGCGTCTCCGGCTCGCGGTGCACCTCGCCGACCCGACCGAGCGCGGGCTCCGAGCCGCGCAGCGGGCGGTACTGGCCGGTGCCGTCGACGAGCCAGGCGGCGTCGCTGTAGTCCCCGACGTGGCCGGCCCCGGCCTCGGCCAGCGCGGCGAGCACGCGCTCGGCGTGGGCGAGGGGCACGGTCGTGCTCAACGCGTCGAGCGGGTCGGCCGGGCGCGGGTCGAGCGGGCCGGTCACGGTGAGGCCGAGCGCCTCGGCGAGCGCGTCGGAGACGCCGGGGTCGGCGGAGTCGGCGTTGGTGTGCGCGGTGAACAGGGCGACACCCGCCCGCACGAGCCGGTGGACCACCCGCCCCTTGGCGGTGTTGGCGGGGACCGCGGTGACGCCCCGCAGCATCAGGGGGTGGTGGGAGACCAGGAGCTGCGCGCCCCATTCGACTGCCTCGTCCACTGTGGACTCGACAGGGTCGACGCAGAACAGCACCCTCCGCACCGGCTCGTCCGGGTCGCCGCAGACCAGGCCGACCGCGTCCCAGGACTCGGCGAGCGCCGGCGGGTAGGCGGCCTCCAGGGCGGCGACGACGTCGGCGACGCGGGCGCCCCCGCGCGGGTCGCCATCGCCGAGAACGTGCTCACCGCCGGCTTCTGCCGTTCGCCCGCCACCGGACTCGACGGTTCGCTCACTCACGCGGAGACCTCCAACGCGAACTCGGACACACTCAGCTCGGCCCGCAGCGCGGCGAGCAGGAGGGCGTTCCGCTCCGGGTCGCGCACGGCCACCCGGAGGTGGTCGGCGCCCAGACCGGGGAACGTGTCGGCCCTGCGCACGGCGACGCCCCTGGCCCGCAGTCCCTCCCGCACCCGCTCGCCGTCCGGCACCCGGAGCAGCAGGAACGGGCCTTCCGCCGGGTGGTGGACCTCGACGCCGGGCAGCGCGGCCAGGGCATCCGCGAGGGCGGCCCGGTGAACGGCCAGCTCGCGGGCCGCGGCGTCGGCCTCGGCCACGGCCGCCGGGGAACAGCACGCCGCGACCGCCTCCAGCACCAGCGTGCCGACCGGCCAGTGCGGACGGGGTGCCGCGAGCCGCGCGAGCAGGTCGGGCGCGCCGAGCGCGTAGCCCGCGCGGAGGCCGGGCAGCGCCCACGTCTTGGTCAGGCTGCGCAGCACCAGCAGGCCCGGGGTGTCGGCGTCGCCGGCCAGGGACTCCCGTTCGCCGGGCACGGCGTCGGCGAACGCCTCGTCGACCACGAGGACCCGGCCCGGCCGGGCCAGTGACCGGACGACCTCGGCCGGGTGCAGCACGGAGGTCGGGTTCGTGGGGTTGCCCAGCACGACCAGGTCGGCGTCGGCCGGGACCAGCTCGGGGCGCAGGGTGTGGCCGTCGGCCGGGTCGAGCACGACCCTGGTGATCGGCACACCCGCGTCGGCCAGCGCGACCTCGGGCTCGGTGAACGACGGGTGGACCAGCGCGGCGTGGCGGGGGCGGAGCGCGGGCAGCAACGCGAAGCCCTCCGCGCCGCCGTTGAGCACCAGCACCTCGTCCGGCCGTCGGCCGTGCCGGGCGGCGACGGCGGCGCGGGCCGCGGCGTCGTCGTCGGGGCTCGGGTACGTGCCGAGCCGGTCGACCGCCGCGCGCAGCCGGTCCCGCAGCCAGGCCGGCGGGCGCTCCGCACGGACGTTGACCGCGAAGTCCACCAGCCCGGGGGCCGCGTCCACGTCGCCGTGGTGGCGCAGCCTCGCCCGCTCGGCGGTGCGCTGGTTGTCGTCGCTGGTCATCGCCCGTGAGTCTAGGGGCGCTCCGAGGCGGCGTCCGACGCCACCAGCGCGTGTCCGCGTCTGCTCCGACCGCGACCGGCCCGCGACCGGTCCCGCGACAGTGACCTCGCGGACCTCGCTGACCTCGCGGACCTCGCTGACCTCGCGGACCTCGCTGACCTCGCGGACCTCGGGCACCACGGGGGCGACGCCACCCGACCCGGCATCCCGCGCCGGCACGACCGGCGTCGGCGCCCGCCTAAGGTGGGGCGTCGTGCACATCTGCTTCGTCTGCACCGGCAACATCTGCCGGTCCCCCATGGCCGCCCTGGTGTTCGGCGCGCACCTGGAGCGGGCCGGGCTGGCCGACCGGGTGCGGGTGACCAGCGCGGGCACCGGGTCCTGGCACGTTGGCGAGCCGGCGGACCCCCGGACCGCGAAGGTGCTGGCCGACCACGGGTACCCCACCGAGCACGTGGCCGCGCAGGTCGGCGCGGACCACCTGGACGCGGACCTGCTGGTCGCCATGGACGCCGGTCACGACAGGGCGCTGCGCCGCCTGGTCGACGACCACGACCGGGTGCGGCTGCTGCGCTCGTTCGACCCCGCCGCCGCGGACCTGGACGTGCCGGACCCGTACTACGGCGGCCGCCAGGGGTTCGCCGACGTCCTGGCGATGGTCGAGGCGGCCGTCCCCGGCCTGCTCGGCTGGGTGCGGGCCCGGCTGGCGCACTAACGCGCCGAAACAGGGCCGAACCGGCCCCGGAGGACGACGCCAGCGCACCGGGACGCCCCGACGGGAAGCTCCCTCGGCGCCCCCGCGCTCTCCGTGGCTCGCTGAGGTCGTCCGAGGTCCGCCTCGGGCCATCCCGGTCGCTGTCGTGGCCGCGAGAGAGTGTCTGGGCACGTGAAGTGGGGTGATCGGCGGAGGTGATCGGCTCGCCCGATCGCCCTCGTGCGGCGAGCGGCGCCTCTCGGCCGGTCAGGCGGTGTCGTCCGGCACCCTGGCCGCCGCGAAGATCTTGCGCCGGTCGAAGAGGTAGTGCGGGTGGAGCGCGTGCTGCTCGCAGAACGCGCTGAAGGCGTACGAGGCGTCCGCGTCGTCGCTGGCGAGCACCGCGCCGGGCCGCAGCCGACCGAACGCGCCCGAGTACTCCAGCCACTGCCAGCCGTAGGTGTGGTGGCTGTCGTGGACGAACAGGTCGAGCGGGGGCAGGCTGGACAGGGCCGTCGCCCAGCTCCGCCGGCTGCGGGACCGCAGCAGCCGCAGGTCCCAGCTTGCCCGCTCCTCGGTGCTCAGGTACACGCCGACGTCGTCGCGCAGGTCGAAGCTGTGGAGCCGGCCGCGGCCGTTGCGGCGCAGCGCGCGCAGCAGCCACCAGGTCGACCGGCCGTTGGCCACGCCGGTCTCCAGCACGTGCTCGGGGCGGGTCGCCCTGACGAGCAGGTAGAGCGTGCGCGCGGACTCGTCCTCGACGTCGTAGTGCCGGGGGTAGGGCAGGTCGCCGTCGACGGCCTCGACCCGCTCGCGCCACTGCGCGTCGAGCGCGTCGAGTTCCTTGCGGTACCGCGAGAGCCCGTCCCTGCCGGCGACGCCCTCCACGAACGAGGAGGCGGTGAGGTGCAGCGGGGCGTCGTCCCTGAGCAGGTGCCCGACGCTGGGGTAGCCCACCCGTTTGACGATCGTGCGCTCCACGAGCCGCCGGGCGCCGTGGCGGACGACGTGGGTGAGAGGCAGCAGCCGGGAACGGGTCGGGCTCTCGATGCGGTGGTCCATGCCGCTCCTTCCGCTTCCCCTCGTCGGCGGAGGTCGCCGCGGGGGCGCGCGATCCCTGACGACACCCCAGCATCACCGGGCGCGGGGAGCCGGGCAATCAACCACGGCGGCCGGACGGCGTGCTTCGCCCGTGCGGGTGCCCACCCGGTCACCGGGGCGGGGAACGCCCCCGGGCGCGCCCGGCGGGCGGGGCGGGGCGGGCACCACCTCGTGTCGACCACGTGTAGGCGTCCTACTGTTGAGGGGTGCGCCTGAGGTTCCTGCTCCGCCCCGGCTGGCTGGCCGCCATCGTGCTGGTCGGCGTGTTCGCGGCCCTGGCCTTCACGGTGCTCGCGCCGTGGCAGTACCACCGCCACGAGGAGAAGAAGGCGCTCATCGACAACGTGCAGAACGCCGAGCGCCTGCCCCCGGCGCCGCTGGAGGAGGTGCTGCCGGCGGGCCAGGCCCCCGACAACCGCACGGAGTGGCGGCGCGTCGTCCTCACCGGCAGCTACGTGCCCCAGGGCGAGGCGCTGCTGCGACTGCGCAGCGTGCAGGGCAAGGCGGCCTACGAGGTGCTGACCCCGTTCCGGCTCGCCAGCGGCGCCGGCACGGTGCTGGTGAACCGGGGGTACGTGCACCCGGTGGAGGGCAACAAGGTGCCCTCCTACGCCGCGCCGCCCACCGGGCAGGTCGACGTCGTCGCGCACGTGCGCGTCGACGAGGTCGACGGGGCCAACCGGGACGCGCTCACCGAGTTCGGGCACCTCCAGGTCTATGTCGCCAACGCGGCGACCGTGGGCAGGGCCACCGGCCTTGACCTGCGGCCCGGCTTCTTCACCCTGGTCGAGGGCCAGCCGGGCGTGCTCGGCGCGATGCCGCTGCCCGACCTGACCACCGGCCCGCACCTGGCGTACTCGTTGCAGTGGGCGGGCTTCGCGATCATGGCGATCCTCGGCCTCGGGTACTTCGTCGTCCGGGAGGCGCGGCCGGATCGGCCCAGGCGCGTCTCGGTGCGCGACGCGCTCGCCGACGAGGACGACGACGACGAGAACGAGGACGACTCGGAAGGCGCGGACGGCGCGCACGACAGGGGCGTCGACGACGAGCCGGTCGAGCCCGCGCGGACCGGGAGCGCCGCTCAGGGCCGCCGGGCGGTCGACCGGAGCCGCTACCCCCGC
Source organism: Streptoalloteichus tenebrarius (assembly GCF_024171885.1). GTDB lineage: Bacteria > Actinomycetota > Actinomycetes > Mycobacteriales > Pseudonocardiaceae > Streptoalloteichus > Streptoalloteichus tenebrarius. Next base: position 50,871 of record NZ_JAMTCP010000019.1, read on the forward strand.
TGACCTGGCCAGGCCGGAAGGCCCCCGAAAACTCCCCGAAGACCCACAGACCCGCGCCCCCGGGCGACGCCCGTCGGGGAGCGCCGCCCGGGGACGGGTGGAACGGGGGTGTCAGCGTCGACGCGAGCGGCGCGCGCCGAGCACCAGGGCCGTGGCCGCCGACGCCGCGCCGGCGACAGCGCCGACGACCCGCGACAGCTCCACCGCGCGCGTGACGTGCCCGGCGTCCGGGGTCCGCCCGTCGCCGAGCACGGGCCGCTCCTCGACCCGGCGGTCCGGGCCCCGGCCGTAGACCGTGCGGCCACCCAGCCGGACCTCCAACGCCCCGGCGAAGGCCGCCTCCACCTGCCCGGCGTTGGGGCTCGGGTGCGCGGAGGCGTCCCGCCGCCAGGTGCGCCACGCCCCGCCGGCCGACCCGCCCACGACCGGGGCGCACAGCGCCGTCAGCGCGGCCGCCGCCCGCGCGGGCGCCAGGTTCGCCAGGTCGTCGAGCCGGGCCGAGGCCCAGCCGAAGTTCCGGTACCGCGCCGAGCGGTGCCCCACCATCGCGTCCAGGGTGTTGACCGCGCGGTAGCCGAGCAGGCCGGGCACCCCGGCGACCGCGCCCCAGAACAGCGGCGCGACCACGGCGTCGGAGGTGTTCTCGGCGACGGACTCGACCGTGGCGCGGGCCAGCCCCGGCCCGTCCAGCGTGCCGGGCTCGCGGCCGCACAGGTGCGGCAGGCGCGCGCGGGCCTCGTCGATCCGGCCGGCGTCCAGCGCCCTGCCCATCAGCGTGCCCTCCCTGGCCAGCGACGCCCCGCCGAGCACCGCCCAGGTGGCGACGGCGGTCGTCGCGGCCTGCGCGACGGGGCTGCGCCGGGTCACGCGCTCGGCGACCGCCCCCAGCAGCACGGCAGCTCCCCCGAGCAACGCCGTGTACGCCACACCGGGAGCCTTGTGGTCCCGGTACAACACCTTCTCCGCGGCGGTCGCGGCGCGCCCGAAGGCGGCGACCGGGTGCCCCCGGCGCGGATCTCCCAGGGCCGCGTCCGCGGCCACCCCCAACAGCAGACCGATGGCGCGTGCCGCGCTCACCCGGCCCTCCCCTCTCGTTCCGCCGACGCGTCCCCCGACCCCGGCGCACACGCGTGCGCCCGTGCGAAGAAGGGACCGTAGCGCCCCACCCGCCCGTGGTGGCCGGCGGGACGTCTTGACAGTGGCCGGCAGTTAGGGTGACCCGTCGTGAGGGAGCAGCAGGGGGAGCTCGTCGCCGGGGACGGCGCGGTCATCGCCACCGGCGCCGGCGCCGCGGAGGCCGACCCGGGGACGGACCGGCGGCTGCGGCTCTACGCGTACCTGGACGCGCGGGACTACCGGCGCACCTACCTGGAGATCATGCGGCTGTTCACCTCGACGCTGCTGGCCGACCTGTCGGCCGGCGAGGTGGCCAGCGCCCTGGCGGCGGCCGAGCGCGCCGGGCGGATCGACCCGGGCGAGTCCCGAATCGAGTCGGTGATCCCCCGGCTGCGCCAGCTCGTGGAGTGGGGCAACCTCGTGCTCGGCCGGCGCGAGACGGTGGCCGCCAGCATCGCCGAGTTCCAGCACGGCAGCGCCCGGTACCAGGTGAGCAAGCTCGCCGTGCGGGTGCAGCGGGACGTCGACGAGCTGCTGCGGGTGCCCGAGGGCGCCCGCGAGGTCTCCCGCGAGCTGCTGCCGGCGATCGAGCGGGGCCTGGCCGAGCTGGGGGCGACGCTGTCCGAGGCGCTGCGCGCCGAGCGGGAGGCGCCCCACGCCAGGGCCACGCGCAAGCTCGCCGAGCGGCTGGCCGAGCAGGTGACCACCCTGTTCCTGCAACACGCCGAGCTGGCCGCCACCGTGCGGGACTTCTACGCCTACCTCGGCCAGGTCCTGACCCGGCACCACCTCGCGCCGGAGGAGATCTCCGGCTTCCGGAACCTGCTGGTGGAGTACATCCAGATGGTGGTGGAGGACGTGCTGCGGCACACCCCCGCCATCGCCCAGTCGCTGACCGGGCCGCTGGCCGGCGCGCGCTCCGAGCTGCTGCGGCTGCTCGGGGCGCAGCGCCCGGCCGAGCCGCTGGGCGACGCGGTGGAGCGCTCGCGGGGCCGCTCGCCCGCCGACTGGCGGGAGCTGACGGACTGGTTCGTCGACCGCCCCGGCCGGCCCAGCCAGGTCACCGCGCTGCGGGAGGCCACCAGCCGCGCGATCGGCTCGCTGCTGGCCAGCGTGAAGCGGGCGACGGCGGGCGGCGGGCTGCTGCCGGGCCGGCGGGCCGAGCTGCTGCGGCTCGCGGGCTGGTTCGACGCGGCCGACGCCGACCAGGCGCACGCCCTCTACGCGGCCGCGTTCGGCCTGCACTCCGCGCGGCATTTGTTGCCGGCCCCCGACCACGACGGCGACGACGAGCACACGCCGTGGCGTGACGGACCGGTGCTGGACGTGTCGGTGAGCGTGCGCAGCCGGGGTGACCGGGGAGCGCGCGGCCGCACGTCGCGGATCGTCTACGACCCCATGACCGAGCAGGCGCTGCTCGCGGAGGCCCGCGAGGTCGACGCGCGGCGCGCGGCGGCGGTGGCGGAGCTGACGGGCGCGGCGAACCGCCTGGACACCGCGCGGCTGTCGTCGGGGGCGCTCGGGGTGCTGTGCGAGCTGCTGACCCTGGCCATGGCCCAGCGGGAGCGGACCGACGAGCCGGGCTCGGCGGCCGACCCGGTGCGCGGGCTGCGGCTGACCGTCGTCCCCGAGCCCGGCCGCACCACCCGGATCAGGACGGCCGGCGGCGTGCTCACCCTGCACGACACCGCCGTGGAGCTGGACACCGAGGGAGTCGCCCGGTGAGCGCCCACCCCGCCCTGGACGTGCTGGACAAGCTGTCCGAGATCGACGCGGCCAACGTGGTCCGCTGCGCCCGCGTGTTGCTGCGCCGCCCGCTGCTGCGCGCCGGCGGGCAGGACGGCGACCTGCTGCCGCTGGTCTACCGGCACCGGGAGCCGTTGCAGGAGCTGTTCGCGGTCACCCTGGGCTACCGGCTGGTGGTGGAGCGGCGGTTCGCCCGGCTCTACAAGACCGGCCCCGGCGAGGACCCGACGCGTGGGGAGCCGACGTTGTCGCCCCGGGGCTACGCCTACCTCGCGCTGACGTTGGCCGCGCTGACCGGCGTCGGCCGGCAGGTGCTGCTCTCCCGGCTCGTGGCCGACGTCAGGGCCGCCGCCGGCGAGGCGGGCATCGCGGTCGTCGACGACCAGGCCGACCGGCGCGCGCTCACCGCGGCCCTGCGCCACCTGCTCGCCCTCGGCGTGATCAGCGAGACCGAGGGCACGGTCGCGCCGTGGACCGGGGAGGCCCCGGTGGAGGCGCTGATCACGATCGACACCGACGTGCTCGGCCTGCTGCTCGCCGGGCCGCTCGCCGAGGCCACCAGCCCCGAGGCGCTGGTGGAGCTGGCCGCGCGCCCCGGCCCCCGGGGCGTCGAGCACGCCGTGCGCCGCCGCCTGGTGGAGAACCCGGTCGTGCTGCACTCCGACCTGACCGAGGAGCAGTCCGCGTGGCTGCGCAAGCACCACCGGCGGGAGTCCGTGGTGCTGGAGCGCTGCTTCGGGCTGGTCACCGAGACCCGGGTCGAGGGCGTGCTCACCGCCGACCCCGAGGAGTACCTGACCGACCTCGCCTTCCCGGGGCCGGGCACCGTCGCCCGGATCGCGCTGCTGGCGCTGCGCGAGCTGCGCGACGGCGACGCGCGCCCCGACGGGCGGCACCCGGTGCGCGTCGAGCAGGTGCGGGAGCAGTGCGCCCGGCTAATCGAGGACTACCCGGCCGCGTGGTCGCGGCAGGCGACCGAGGACCTCGACGCCCTGACCGGCGAGGTCCTGACCCTGCTCGCCAGGGTGGGCCTGGCCGTCCCGTCCGACGAGCCGGACACCTGGCTGCTCAGCCCGGCCGTGCACCGCTGGGAGCCGGAGCCGGACGACACCCCGACCCGCCACGGCGCGGCCGACCCCGCGCCGGCGCCGGACCCCGAACCCGCCAACTGGTCCCTGTTCAGCATCTGACGGCCCCGCCGGCCGGCGCCCCGCGCGTCCAGCCCGGCCCCCACGAGGAGATCCACAGTGACGACGAGCGTGAGCCCCCGCTGGCAGCTACACCGGGGCGGCATCGTCAACGTCTGGCAGTACGCCGAGCAGACCTTCGACTTCTCCGGCGGCCGGGCGATCTTCCAGGGCACCAACGGCTCGGGCAAGTCGCGGACGCTGGAGCTGCTGCTGCCGCTGTGCCTGGACGGCGACCTGCGGCAGCTCGGCTCCAAGGGCTTCGACACGGTCAGCATCCGTCGGCTGATGCTCGACGACTACGACGGCGGGCCCAACCGCATCGGCTACGCGTGGATCGAGCTGCGCCGCGTCAGGGCCGGGGCGGACCACACGGGCGACGCGGGCGACACGGGCGACGCCGAGTACCTGACCTGCGGCATCGGCGTGAAGGCGTCGAAGACCTCGCAGCAGATCACCGACTCGTGGCGGTTCATCACGGCGGAGCGGGTCGGGATCGACCTGCGGCTGGTCGGGCCGGACGGCGTGCCGCTGGGCCCCGCCCAGCTCCGCGACGCCCTCGGCGCGGACCGCGTGCTGGAGGACGCCCCGTTCCGCGCCAAGGTCGCCGAGACCGTCTACGGCGTGCCCGCCGCCCGGTACTCCGACCTGCTCCACCTCCAGCGCACCCTCCGCAACCCGGACGTCGGCCTGAAGGTGCTGGAGGGCCAGCTCGAACAGATCCTCACCGACGCGCTGCCGCCGCTGGACGCCGGCCTGGTCGAGCAGCTCGCCACCTCGTTCGAGGACCTGGAGTCGATCCGCACCAACATCACCCGGCTGACCAGGGCCGACACCGCGCTCGGCGCGTTCCTGTCCAGCTACCGCGGCTACGCCCTCGCCCAGCTCCGCGCCGCCGGCGACCGGCTGACCGGCGCCCGCGACGCGCTCGCCTCGCTGCGGGGCGACGTCGACCGGCAGACCCGACGGCTGGAGACCGCGCGCCGCGAGCGGGCCGAGGCCGACGCCGAGGTCGCGGCGATGGAGGCCACCGAGGGCCAGTTGGAGACCCGGATCGACGCGTTGAAGTCGTCCCCGGTCTACCGGGACCTGCGCGACCTCCAGGACAGGGAGCGGCTCGTGGCGCGGGCGCGGACGGCGGCCGAGGCCGCGCTGGACGCGGCGGCGAGGCAGCGGGCGCAGGAGGACCGCGCCGTCGACTCGGTGCTGGCCGTGGTGCGCCGGTTCGCGCAGGACACGAGCGCGGCGGAGGCGTTGGCCGAACGCGGGCGGGAACAGCTCGCCGCCGCCGGTCTGGACGCCGCCGCCTGTCCCCGTCCGCCGGTCGCGCCCGCGGCGGACGCCACGGTGCTCGCCGACGAGGTCAGGGCCAAGCCGGACGCGGACGCCGCGCCGCTGCCGATCGAGCGGCGGCTGCCGCCCGCCCTCGACGCGGAGTCGCTGCTGACCGCCCTGCGCGCGGCGGCGGAGCAGGCGGACGCGGCGGTGGCCGCGGCGCGCCAGCGGGCCGCCCTCGCCGACGCGCTGCGGCACCGCGCCGTCGAGCTGGACCGGCAGCGGGGCCGCGTCGAGGAGTTGCACCGGGGCGCGCGCGAGGCGCAGATCGCCGCCACCGAGGCGGCCGGGCGCCGCAACCAGGCCGACCAGCGGCTGGCCGACGCCGCCGCGGTGTGGCTGGAGCAGTGCGCCGGCTGGTTGGCCGCCGGGCCCCTGACCGACCTGCCCGACGACGACCGGCCGGTCCTCCCCTCGGCCGACGACCTGGTGACCACGCGCTCCGCCTCCCGCTCCGCGCGGGAGGCCGTGCGGCAGTGGGCGGGACCGCACCAGCGGTCGGTCGCCCAGCGGCTGGTGGCGGCCGAGCAGATCGTGGCCTCGGCCAGGTCGGCCATCGCCGAGCGGGACGCCGAGCTGCGGGCTCTGCGGGGCGGCGTGCAGGCCGAGCCGGGCCGCCCCGCCTTCGCCACCGCCGAACGCGACCCCGCGACCGGCGCGCCGTTCTACCGCCTGGTCGACTTCGCCGACTCGCTCGGCGAGGAGCGCCGCGCCGGTCTGGAGGCGTCGTTGCAGGCCAGCGGCCTGCTCACCGCCTGGGTCACCGAGGAGGGGCGGATCACCGACCCCGGACTGGCCGACCTGGTCGCGGTCACCGCGCCGGCCGTCGACGGGCCGAGCCTGGCCGACGTGCTCGTCCCCGCGCCCGAGCCCGGCTGCCCCGTCCCCGCCGACGTGGTACGGCGCGTGCTCGCGGCCGTCGCCCTGTCCTCCCCCGACAACCCCGGCCCCGGCTCGGACCGGCCGACGGGCCTCACCGTCTCCACGCACGGGCAGTGGAGCGCCGGCGTGCTCACCGGCGCCTGGCACAAGGACACGGCGGAGTACGTCGGCGCCGGGGCGCGGGAGGCCGCCCGGCAGCGCCGGATCGCCGCGCTGGAGGACGAGCTGGACGTCCTGCGGGGCGAACTGGCCGAGGCCCAGCACGAGATGGAGCAGGCCAGGGCCGCCGTCACCGCGTGGCAGCGCCACCTCGACGCCTTCCCCGACGACGGCGACCTGATCGCCGCGCACGCCACCCTGGCCAGCGCGCAGGAGGCGGCCGTGGAGGCCGAACGACGCGCGGTCACGTTGCGCGAGCAGCACCGGGACGCCGAGCAGCGGTGGGTCGCGGCGTCGGGCGAGCTGGCCAGGGACACGGCCGAGGCCGGGCTCACGCCGGACACCGCCGAGCTGGAGCGCGCCCACCGGGCCGCCGACCAGGCGCGGCAGAGCGTCGAGCAGCTCCGCGACACGCTCGTCGAGCGGTGCGCCGGGACCGTGGGCGACCTGACCGAGACCCTCAACCACCACCACGCGGCCGTGGGTGACCGCGTCGAGGCCGAGGCCGCCGCCGACCGCGCCTGCGCCGAGTACGCCGAGCAGGCCGCCGCCCTGACCGAGCTGGCCGGGGCGGTGGGCGGCGAGGCGCAGCAGGTCGCCGACCAGCTCGCCGCGCTGGAGGACCAGCGGCGGCAGCTCCGCCGCGACCTCCCGGCGGCGCGGGAGCGGGTGGCGAGCCTGCGGGAGCAGGTCACCAAGGCGGAGACGCTGCTGGAGACCCGCAGGGGACAGCTCGGCGGACGCGAGGAGGACGCCCGGCGCGCCGAGGAGGACTTCCTCGCCACGCTCGCGGCGCCGGGCGTGTGGACCGCGGCCGTCGGCCCGGCGAGCACCGAGGAGCCGGACGGGGACGGCGGCCAGGCCGCCGAGCTGGCCGGTCCGCCGCTCGACGACCTCGACGCCGCGGTGGCCGCCCTGGCCGCCGCGCCGGACCAGCGGGTCGCCTCCGAGGGCACGGTGATCACCAAGCTCCAGTCGCTCCAGACCGCGCTCGCCGGCACGCACGACATCGCCGCCGAGACGCACGCCGGGGTGCTCACGGTGACCGTGACCGGCGAGGAGGGGCCGCGCCCGGTGGCCGAGGCCGCGCACCAGGTGGCGACCCGGCTCGCCGAGCAGCGCGGCTTCCTGGGCGAGCGCTACCAGGAGATCTTCGCGACCTACCTGATCCGCGACCTCGCGGAGCGACTGCGCGGGCAGATCGCGGTGGCCGAGGACCTGTGCCGGCGGATGAACGAGGTGCTGGAGCGGGCCCGTTCCAGCCAGGGCGTGCACGTGCGGCTGGAGTGGCGGCCGTCGGCGGCCCTGGACGAGGGCACGCGGCAGGCGCTGGACCTGGTGCGGATGCCGTTCGCCCAGCGGACGGCCGAACAGGACGACGCCCTGCGCCGGGTGTTCACCGAGCGGATCGAGGCCGAGCGGGACGCCCACTCCGCCGGCTACGCCGAGATCCTGGCCCGTGCGCTGGACTACCGCACCTGGTACTCGTTCACCGTGCGGGTGCGGGACACCGGCCCCGACGGGCGGCCGCGAGACCGGCGGCTGCGCCAACTCTCGTCCGGCGAGACCCGACTGGTGTCCTACGTGACCCTCTTCGCCGCCGCCGCGTCCTTCTACGACGCCGTGGGCGCCACCCCGGCCGCGGAGGGCGCGACCCCGTCGCCGGGAGAGGGGATGGCGGGCCCGCTGCGGCTCGTGCTGCTGGACGAGGCGTTCGAGCGGCTCGACGACCCGACCATCGCCCGGCTGCTCGGCCTGCTCGTCGACCTCGACATGGACTGGATCATCACCTGGCCCAGCGGGTGGGGCGTGTCGCCCAAGATCCCCCGCATGCACATCTACGACGTCCTGCGGCCCAAGAGCGGCCGGGGCATCGCCTGCACCCACACCACGTGGGACGGCGCCGGCCTGGACCGCGAGGACCTGTGAGCGCGCCGGAGGTGGACCGGCCGGAGCTGGCGGGCCTGTGGGCGCTGGCGCGCGACGCCCTCGCCACGAACCGCACGGCGCTGCGGCTGGAGATCCCGGACCAGGCCACGGCGGACGCGGTGGGCGCCCTCCTCGGGCGCCCACTGCGCCACCCCGGCCGCATCTCGCTCTCCCTGAAGGTGCTGCGCGACCGGCTCGCCACCCACGGTCTCGACCTCGACCAGGTCCTGGCGGCCGTGCACGGCGCACCGGTCGCCGCCGCCTCGTTCGGCCGCCCCGGCGACGAACGCTGGCACCGCACGGAGGCCCTGCTCCGCACCGCCCTGGCCGACCACGGCCTCGCCGACGAACCCTGGGTCGACCAGTGGATCGACGGCGTCTACCGGTACGGCAAGCTCCTGCCCCAGGACCTCGCGATCCTCGCCGGCCCCCTCGCGGCGGTACTCGCCGTCCTCCACCTCGACCCGTCGACCCCGCCACCCCGCCGGATCGACCGCGCCGAACTGGTGGCCCTCCCCGAGGTGGCCGCCCTCGACGACGAGGCCCGCCAGGCCCTTCACCGCGAAGTCCTGCGCGCCGCCGCCCTCGCGCACGGCGTGCCCAACCCCCAGTCCACCACCGACCGCCGCCACCTCTGGTCCCACTGTGGCGTCACCGACCCGCACTAACAGAGAAGCCACATCTCACGGCACCCGGCCGGCGGCCGAGGGCGCGACCAAGGAGGAATCGCCGCAACGGCACCTCATCGGAGAATCACAACCGGCCTTTCGCGGCTACCAGTTGTTGCTTCCGATCAGCGCCATGCGTTGGCGCGATCGACAAACGAGAACGTGGCGAGGACGTCCATTGCCGTGTCGAGGTCGCGCCCCTCGGAATCACAGCCGGAGACCATGCGCGGCACCGCCTTGACCGTGTCCTGCGGAGGCTTGGCGCCCATGGGCTCTTGTGCGGCGGCGAGCCCCCCTTCATCGAAATCCACACCGCTGCGATCCTCACCGGCCGCAAAGGACCGGTGCTGCCTGCGGATGCGCACGTCTCACCAACTCCTACTTGGCGTTGCGATCCTCACCGGGTGCTGCGTGTTGTAGCCGTCCCACCCGTCCAGGGTGGATAGTTGCGATCCTCATCGACCCCGAAGGGCCGGTGCTGCCAGGGGACCCCTCCGGCCTGCCCGCGACCTGGAAGGTTGCGATCCTCACCGACCCCCAAGGGCTGGTGCTGCCGCGAGCGGGAGGTGGCCGAGATCAGCCGCGCGCTGTTGCGATCCTCATCGACCCCGAAGGGCCGGTGCTGCCCTGCCCGAGCAGCAGGGACGGGTTTCTCCACAGGAGAAAAACCGGAACTCAGCGTACTCGCGCCACCAACACGCCGGCGACGGACTTCGGAACCTCCCGGCATGTTGTGCAGCACTGGGCGTTCCGAAGCTGGCACAACCCTTCTTGGTTACACCAGAAACGAAGGACCAACAGTCGCTGGTAAGGCGAGGGGGGGACCACGCTGGGTCGGGAGGAGCTCGCACCGTGGGGGGTATGGGGGGGCTCGGCCCCCCAACAACATGACGGACGAGCAGGTCCGCGCTCTCCGCGGACACACATCCCCCGAGGACGTGGGCGCAGCAGGGTTCGAACCTGCGACCCCTTGCTTGTAAGGCAAGTGCTCTTCCGCTGAGCTATGCGCCCGGACGTCGGGGGCGGTGGCGGGCACCGACCCCCGACGCGGAAAACCTCAGGCCGACAGCGACGCGATCGCCTTCTTCCAGGCGTTCTGGTCGCGGGCCTCGCCCGGCTGGTTCACCTCGGCGAACCGGACGACGCCCTGCTTGTCCACCAGGAAGGTGCCCCGGTTGGCCATGCCGGCCTTGTCGTTGAACACGCCGTAGATCTTGGCGACCTCGCCGTGCGGCCAGAAGTCCGACAGCAGCGGGAAGGTGTAGCCCTGCTGCTCGGCCCACGCCTTGAGGCTGAACGGGGTGTCCACGGACACACCGATCACCTGCACGTCGTCGTTCTGGAACTCGGCGATCTCGTCCCGGACCTGGCAGAGCTCACCCTGGCAGATCCCGCTGAACGCGAACGGGTAGAAGACAAGCAGCACGTTCTTCCCGCCCCGGAACGAGGACAGGGTCACCTGCTCCCTGTTGTAGTCCGGGAGCGTGAAGTCCGGAGCCTCGGCACCGACCTCGATCGGCATGGAAGCACTCTCCTCTTGGTCTCACGGCTGGCTGCCAGCGCCAGCCTAGAGGCTGGGTCGTCCCGTCACGTCCTGGCGGTTGCGCTGGCGGCTCAGCGCCTGGTCTTCGGCTTCGCCTTCGCGCCGACCAGCCGGGTCCCCGACCAGTCCTCGGAGACCGAGACGGTGGAGGTGGGCGACAGGCCGGCGGTCTTGGCCGCGTCGGCGATGTCGCTGGGCTCCACGTAGCCCGATCGACCGGTCTTCGGGGTGAGCACCCAGACCACGCCGTCGTCCGCGAGCGGGCCGATCGCGTCGACCAGGTCGTCGGCGAGGTCGCCGTCACCCTCCCGCCACCACAGCAGGACGACGTCCATCACGTCCTGGGCGTCCTCGTCGAGGAGCTCGCTCCCGCACCGCTCCTCGATGGCGGCTCGAACCTCGTCGTCGACGTCCTCGTCCCAGCCGAGTTCCTGGACCACCATGTCAGGCTCGATGCCGAGCTTCTCGGCGACACCGATCTTGCCGGCGTCTCCCGCGGCGACCACGCCTTCTCACTCCTCCTAGTGCGCCAGTGCGGCGGCACTGCACCCCTGGGGCAGGTGGCCGCCGCACCTGTCGGTCGAAATCGGTCGCGGTTAGCGAACACTGGCAGTGGCCACCTGCGCAACCGCTCAGCCAGGGACACGCCGGACGGGTTCTCCCCGGGCGCCCCACGGGCGGGAGGACCACCCCTCGATCGGCCGATTGACAGTTACCCACGAGTAATGTCGCACCCGCTCGCTACGCGCGCGCGATAAGAGGGATGATGGACCGGATGGGCACCTGCCTATCCGTGCACAAGTCGACGACGCAGGCGAGGAGAACCCTTGGCCCCGCAGAACAACGGCGCCGGTAGCGCGGGCACCCCGGAGCGGGTGCGCGTCATCCGCGACGGACTGGCCGCCCACCTCCCGGACATCGACCCGGAGGAGACGGCCGAGTGGCTGGAGTCCTTCGACGCGATGCTGGAGGGTTCCGGCCAGCAGCGCGCCCGTTACCTGATGCTCCGGTTGCTGGAGCGCGCCAGGGAGAACCGGGTCGGTGTCCCGTCGCTGACCAGCACCGACTACGTCAACACGATCCCCACCGAGCAGGAGCCCTGGTTCCCCGGCGACGAGGAGACCGAGCGCCGCTACCGGGCGTGGATCCGGTGGAACGCCGCCATCACGGTCCACCGGGCGCAGCGCCCCGGGGTGGGTGTCGGCGGTCACATCTCGACCTACGCCTCCTCGGCGTCGTTGTACGAGGTCGGTTTCAACTGGTTCTTCCGCGGCAAGAACCACCCCGGCGGGGGTGACCAGATCTTCGTCCAGGGCCACGCCTCGCCGGGCATCTACGCCAGGGCGTTCCTGGAGGGCCGGCTCACCGCCGACCAGCTCGACGGCTTCCGCCAGGAGTACTCGCACGCCGGTCCCGGCGGCGGTCTGCCGTCCTACCCGCACCCCCGGCTGATGCCGGACTTCTGGGAGTTCCCGACCGTCTCGATGGGCCTCGGCCCGATGAACGCGATCTACCAGGCCCGGTTCAACCGGTACCTGCACGACCGCGGCATCAAGGACACCTCGCAGCAGCGGGTGTGGGCCTTCCTCGGCGACGGCGAGATGGACGAGCCGGAGTCGCGCGGCCTGGTGCACGTCGCGGCCAACGAGGGCCTGGACAACCTGACCTTCGTGGTGAACTGCAACCTCCAGCGGCTGGACGGCCCGGTCCGGGGCAACAGCAAGATCATCCAGGAGCTGGAGGCGTTCTTCCGCGGCGCCGGCTGGAACGTCATCAAGGTCATCTGGGGCCGGGAGTGGGACGCGCTGCTGCACGCCGACCGCGACGGCGCCCTGGTCAACCTGATGAACGTCACCCCTGACGGCGACTACCAGACCTACAAGGCCAACGACGGCGCCTACGTCCGCGAGCACTTCTTCGGCCGCGACCCGCGGACCAAGGAGCTCGTGGCGCACATGAGCGACCAGGACATCTGGAACCTCAAGCGGGGCGGCCACGACTACCGCAAGGTCTACGCGGCGTACAAGGCGGCCAGCGAGCACGTGGGCCAGCCGACGGTCATCCTGGCCAAGACCATCAAGGGCTACGGCCTCGGGCCGACCTTCGAGGCGCGCAACGCCACGCACCAGATGAAGAAGTTCACCCTGGACGACCTCAAGAAGTTCAGGGACACGCTGCGCATCCCGATCTCGGACGCCGAGCTGGAGCGCGACCCCTACCGGCCGCCGTACTACAACCCGGGACCGGACGCTCCGGAGATCCAGTACCTCCAGGAGCGGCGGCGCCAGCTCGGCGGCTACCTGCCGGAGCGCCGCGCCAAGGCCAAGCCGCTGGTGCTGCCGGGCGACAAGGTCTACGACGTGATCCGCCGGGGGTCGGGCAAGCAGGAGGTCGCCACGACGATGGCGTTCGTCCGGCTGCTCAAGGACCTGGCCAAGGACCCGGAGATCGGCCCGAGGTTCGTGCCGATCATCCCGGACGAGGCCAGGACCTTCGGCATGGACTCGATGTTCCCGACGCAGAAGATCTACAACCCGCACGGGCAGCTCTACACGTCGGTGGACGCCAAGCTCATGCTCGCCTACAAGGAGAGCGAGGGCGGGCAGATCCTGCACGAGGGCATCAACGAGGCGGGCTCGACCGCGTCGTTCACCGCCGCCGGCACGGCCTACGCCACGCACGGCGAGCCGATGATCCCGATCTACATCTTCTACTCGATGTTCGGGTTCCAGCGGACCGGTGACGGCCTGTGGGCCGCGGCCGACCAGATGGCGCGCGGGTTCGTGCTGGGCGCCACCGCCGGCCGCACCACGCTGACCGGTGAGGGCCTCCAGCACAACGACGGCCACTCGCTGCTGCTGGCGCACACCAACCCGGCCGTGGTCGCCTACGACCCCGCGTGGGCGTTCGAGGTGGCGCACATCGTCAAGGACGGTCTGCGCCGGATGTACGGCGAGAACGCCGAGGACATCTTCTACTACCTCACCGTCTACAACGAGCCGTACCAGCAGCCGGCGGAGCCGGCGGACCTCGACGTCGAGGGCCTGCTGCGCGGTCTCTACCGGTTCCGGCCGGCCGAGGGCTCCGGGCCGCGCGCCCAGCTCCTGGCCTCCGGTGTGGCGATGCCGTGGGCGCTCAAGGCGCAGCAGATGCTGGCCGAGGAGTGGGGTGTGCACGCCGACGTGTGGTCGGCGACCTCGTGGGGCGAGCTGCGCCGCGAGGCGGTCGAGTGCGACCGGCACAACCTGCTGCACCCGCAGGCCGAGCAGCGCGTGCCGTACGTGACCCGTGTGCTGGCCGAGTCGCACGGCCCGGTCGTGGCGGTCTCGGACTGGATGCGGGCCGTTCCGGACCTGATCCGGCCGTACGTGCCGACCGACATGGTCACCCTGGGCACCGACGGGTTCGGCTTCTCCGACACCCGGCCGGCGGCCCGGCGTCACTTCCTGGTGGACGCCGAGTCGATCACGGTGGCCACGCTGGCGGCCCTCGCCCGGCGCGGCGAGGTCGACAGGGCCAGGGTGGTCGAGGCCGCGCAGCGCTACCGGATCGACGACGTGCAGGCCGCCGGCCCGCAGACGTCCGACCCGGGCGTGGCCTGATCCCGGCCAGAAGGCCATGACCTGACGGCCCGCGCGTCCTCGTGACGCGCGGGCCGTCCGCGTTCCGCCCCCAACCGGCTCCCTGGCGTCCCCGGTTTTCCGGGTGACGCCGTCGCACCTGGTGGGCGAGGATCGGGTGGTGGCGGCGGGAACGGACCGCAGAGACGCCGGTGTGCCATGAGCCAACGGGACGGAGACCCGGAGGGCGGGCACGGGCCGGACGACGTGGTCGGTGGCGTCGACGGCGCGCGCGGCGGTTGGGTCCTGGCCGTGGTGCTCGGCCCGGAACGCGTGCTGTGGCATCTGGCCGGTGACGCCGGGGAGGTCCTCGCCCACGCGAGGTCCTGTGCGGTGTTGGGTGTCGACATCCCGATGGGCCTGCCCGAGCGCGGACGCCGCTCCTGCGACGTGGAGGCGGCCCGCCGGCTCGGGTCCGCCCGGTCGTCGGTGTTCCCCGCGCCGGTCAGGAGCGTGCTCGACCAACGCGACCACGAGGCGGCGTGCCGGGCGTCCCGTGTCGTGACCGGTAAGGCGATCAGCCTCCAGACGTGGAACATCATCCCGAGGATCAGGGAGTGGGACCGCCGCCTCCTGCCGACTGACCAGGACCGGATCGTGGAGGTGCACCCCGAGCTGTCGTTCAGGGCCATGGCGCCGTCGACGGCGTTCGCGGCCAAACGCACGGCGCGCGGCGTGGGGCAGCGGTTGGCCGCGCTGCGCCCGTTCGTGGACAGCGGCGTGGTGCTCCAGGATCTCCCGGGCGGCGTGGCTCTGGACGACGCCCTCGACGCGCTCGCGGCGGCCTGGTCCGCGCGCCGCTGGCGACAGGGACGCGCGGAAGCCCTCGGCGAGCCCGACGAGGTGGACGGGCGCGGCCTGCGGATGCGGATCGTGGTGTAGGCGCGAGCCAGGAGAGGACGCGGATGGAGCGAGGACGCTGGGTGGAGGTCGCGGACGGTGTGTTCGCGCGCCGGTACGTCGAGCTGGACCAGACGCTCGGCCTGGTCGTCGGCGGGGAGCGGTGCCTGGTGGTCGACACCGGCGGCAACGACCCGCAGGGCGAGGAGCTGGCGGCGGCGGTGCGGGAGGTGACGCCGCTGCCGTGGTCGGTGGTGGTCACCCACGCGCACTGGGACCACTTCTTCGGCACGGCCGCGTTCGGCCCCTGCGACGTGTGGGCGCATCCCCGCTGTCAGGAGGCGATGGCGAACTCCGCCGAGGCGCAGCGCGCCGACTGGGCGCGGCGCTACCAGGACGAGGGCAGGTCGGAGTTGGCCGACGCGCTGCTGAGCGCCACGCTGGTCCTGCCGGACCGGGAGGTCACGTCGAGGGTCGACCTGGACCTCGGCGGCCGGACGGTGACGTTGCTCCACCCGGGACGCGGGCACACCGACAACGACGTCGTCGTGCACGTCCCTGACGTGGCGGCGGTCTTCGCCGGCGACCTGGTGGAACAGGGCGCTCCGCCCTCGATCGGCGAGGACGCGTATCCGCTGGAGTGGCCCTCGGCGCTGGACGCCGTGCTCGCGATGGACCCCGTCGTGGTGCTGCCGGGGCATGGCGAGCCGGTCGACCGGGCGTTCACCGAGGCCCAACGCGACGAACTCGCGGCGCTCGCCGACCTGCTCCGCGCGGTCCGGGCCGGTGAGCTGTCACTCGACGCGGCGCTGCGCCGCTCCCCCTACCCCGACGACGTCACGCGTCCGGTGTTGGAGCAGGCGACCCCGGCATGACACCGGCATGACACCGGCATCACGCGGCACGGCGCCGCCGTCGACGTCCGGCGGACGTCGACGGCGGCGCCTCCCACCGACCCCTCGGTCGACCGCTCAGCGCTGGATCGCCTTGACCTCGGTGAACTCCTCCATGCCGTGCCGGCCGAACTCCCGGCCGTTCCCGGACTGCTTGTAGCCGCCGAAGGGCGCCTGGGTGTTGAACGCGCCGCCGTTGATGTCGATCGAGCCGGCGCGCAGCCGCCGGGCCACCGCCATGGCCCGCTCGGTGTCGGCGGAGAACACGCCGGCCGCCAGGCCGTAGATCGTGGAGTTGGCGATGCGCACCGCCTCGTCCTCGTCCCGGTAGGGGATCACCGACAGCACCGGCCCGAAGATCTCCTCCTGGGCGATGGTCATCTCGGGCGAGACGTCGCCGAAGACGGTGGGCCGCACGAAGTAGCCGCGCTCCACGCCCTCCGGGGCCTCCGGCCCGCCGAGGGCCAGCGTGGCGCCCTCCTCGACGCCCTTGCGGATGTAGCCGACGACCCGCTCGCGCTGCGCGGCGGAGACGACCGGGCCGAGCCGGGTCTCCGGGCTGGCCGGGTCGCCGGGCGCGTACTTGGCCGCCGCGGCGGCCGCGATCTCGACCGCCTCGTCGTGCCGGTCGGCCGGCACGAGCATCCGGCTCCACGCGGTGCACGCCTGGCCGTTGTTGAGGTAGCAGTAGGCGACGCCCAGCTTGACGGACCTGGCCAGGTCGGCGTCGTCGAGGATCACGTTGGCGGACTTGCCGCCCAGCTCCAGCGCCACGCGCTTGACGCTCTCGGCGGCCAGGGCGGAGACCCTGCGGCCGGCCCCGGTCGACCCGGTGAACGAGACCATGTCGACCAGCGGGTGGCTGACCAGCGCCTCGCCGACGACCGGGCCGGTGCCGTGCACGACGTTGAACACCCCGGCCGGCACGCCGGCCGCCTCGACGATCTCGGCGAGCAGGCCGGCGGTCAGCGGCGCCACCTCGCTGGGCTTGAGCACGACGGTGCAGCCCACGGCGAGCGCGGGAACGATCTTGGCGACGATCTGCTGCAACGGGAAGTTCCACGGCGTGATCGCCGCGACCACGCCGACCGGCTCGCGGACGACCAGCGAGTTGCCGATCTCCTCCTCGGCGGGGAAGCCGGCGGCCAGCTCGGCGAGGACGCCCTTGGCGATGCCCAGCGGGTTGGGCACCTGCGCCTTGCTGGCGAAGGTGATGGGCGTGCCGACCTCGGCGGTGATGGTGGCGGCCAGCTCGTCGAACCGCTCCTTCATGCCCTCGCGGACGCGGGCGAGGATCGCGGCGCGCTCGGCGACCGGGGTGGCCGCCCAGGCGGGGAACGCCTCGGCCGCGGCGCGCACGGCGGCGTCGGCCTCCTCGGCGGTCCCGGCCGGCACCGAGGCGATGACCTCCTCGGTCGCCGGATTGACGACGTCGATCCGTTCCCCGGAGCCGGTGATCCGCTCACCGCCGATCAGGTGGTCGGTGCGCGCAGTGACCGGAGCCGCCATGGATCCTCCCGTGGGCTTGTAACACATGACGCGGAGACAGCGACGAGAGTGTCACATCCGAGGGGGGTGCGCATCCACCCTCCCGGGGGACGACGGGACCGCACGCGCGCACCCGTGGCGGCACCACGGCGGGACAGATGTCGACATGACGACCCCGGGCAGCGCGCCGGCACGACCAGCGGGGACACGACGACGCGAAGGGCGGGGCCGCGGGCGGTGAGCCCCGCGACCCCGCCCCGTCGGCGGTCAGCGACCCCGGCCGGGGCCGGGGGCGTCCTCAGTCGAAGACCGGGTCCTCGGTCCGGGTGCGCTTCAGCTCGAAGAAGTGCGGGTAGCCGGCCAGCAGCCGGGCGCCGTCGAACACCCGGCCGGCGTCCTCGCCGCGCGGGATCCTGGACAGCACCGGTCCGAAGAAGGCCACGTCGTCGACGTGCACGACCGGGGTGCCCACGTCCATCCCGACCGGGGCCATGCCCCGCTCGTGGCTGGCCCGCAGCTCCTCGTCGTGGTCGGTGCCGGCGGCGGCCTCCGCCAGCTCGGCCGGCAGCCCGACCTCGGCCAGCGCGTCGCGGATCACCGCGTCGAAGTCCTTGACGCCCTCGTTGTGGATCCGGGTGCCCATCGCGGTGTAGAGCGGGCGCAGCACCTGCTCCCCGTGGTGCTTGGCGGCCGCGATCGCCACCCGCACGGGCCCCCACGCCCTCTCCATGATCTCCCGGTACTCCTCGGGCAGGTCCCGGCCCTCGTTGAGCACCGACAGGCTCATCACGTGGAAGTTCAGGTCGATGTCCCGGACCTTCTCGACCTCCAGCAGCCAGCGGGAGGTGATCCACGCCCACGGGCACAGCGGGTCGAACCACAGGTCAACCCGGAAGCGGTGGTCAGGGGTCGTAGCGGTCATGGGCCGGTCTCTCCGTTTCACCAGGCACGACGGTCACGTCGGGCGTCGGCACCCGCCCGAGGGGTGCTCCGTGCGTGTCCAACCACCGGCCGCCGCGCCGTGTTCCCGCCGGAACCCGAGCGCGCCAGGGGGACGGATCGTGATTGGATGCGCGCGGAAGCGAGTCGACCTGGACGAACGAGGTGGAACGTGGCGGCCCCGAACCTGACCCGCGAGCAGGCGCGGCAACGCGCCGAGCTGCTCGAGGTGGAGTCCTACGCCATCGAGCTGGACCTCACCGACGGCGCGGGACGCCCCGGCGAGGGCACCTTCCGCTCGACCACCACCGTGCGGTTCCGCGGCCGGCGGCCCGGCGCGTCGAGCTGGATCGACCTGGTCGCCGCCGGGGTGGACCGGGCGGTGCTCAACGGCGTCGAGCTGGACGTCGCCGACTACCGCGAGGACGACGGCATCGCCCTGCACGACCTCGCCGAGCACAACGAGCTGCTGGTCCAGGCGGACTGCCGGTACATGAACACCGGCGAGGGCCTGCACCGGTTCGTCGACCCGGTCGACGGCGGGGTGTACCTGTACACCCAGTTCGAGACCGCCGACGCCAAACGGATGTTCGCCTGTTTCGACCAGCCCGACCTCAAGGCGGTCCACGACATCGCGGTGATCGCCCCCGCCGACTGGAAGGTGATCTCGAACGCGCCGGTGGCGCGCACCGAGCCCGCCGCCGGCGGCGCGGTCCGGCACGTGTTCGCAACCACCCAGCCGATGTCGACCTACCTGGTGGCCCTGGTCGCCGGTCCGTACGCGGAGTGGCGGGACGAGTTCAGCGACGGCGAGGGCACGATCCCGCTGGGCCTGTACTGCCGGGCCTCGCTGGCCGAGCACATGGACGCCGAGCGGCTGTTCACCGAGACCAAGCAGGGCTTCGCGTTCTTCCACCGCGCCTTCGGCGTGCGCTACCCCTTCGGCAAGTACGACCAGTGCTTCGTGCCGGAGTTCAACGCCGGCGCCATGGAGAACGCCGGCTGCGTGACCTTCCTGGAGGACTTCGTCTTCCGCAGCCGGGTCACCTCCTACATGTACGAGCGGCGCGCCGAGACCGTCCTGCACGAGATGGCGCACATGTGGTTCGGCGACCTGGTCACCATGCGGTGGTGGGACGACCTGTGGCTCAACGAGTCGTTCGCCACGTGGGCCAGCGTGCTGGCCCAGGCCGAGGCCACCGAGTACCGCCACGCCTGGACCACGTTCGCCAGCATCGAGAAGGCGTGGGCCTACCGGCAGGACCAGATGCCGTCCACCCACCCCATCGCCTGCGACATCCCCGACCTCCAGGCCGTGGAGGTCAACTTCGACGGCATCACCTACGCCAAGGGCGCCAGCGTCCTCAAGCAGCTCGTGGCCTACGTGGGGCTGGAGAACTTCCTCGCCGGCCTGCGCGTGTACTTCGACAAGCACGCGTGGGGCAACGCGACCCTGGCCGACCTGCTGTCGGCGTTGGAGGCCGCCTCCGGCCGCGACCTGTCGTGGTGGAGCGCGCAGTGGCTGGAGACCACCGGCCTGAACCTGCTGCGCCCGAGGTTCGCCGTCGACGAGGAGGGCCGGTTCACCGAGTTCGCGGTGCTCCAGGGCCCGGCGCGCCCCGGGAGGGGCGAGCTGCGCACGCACCGGCTGGCGGTCGGCGTCTACGACGAGGACCCCGCGACCGGCAAGCTGGTGCGCACCCACCGGGTGGAGCTGGACGTCAGCGGTGACCGCACCGACGTGCCCGAGCTGGTCGGGAAGCCGCGCGGCAAGCTCGTCCTGGTCAACGACGACGACCTGACCTACTGCACCATGCGGCTGGACCCGGGGTCGCTGGCGACGCTGGTGGACCGGATCGGCGACATCGCGGACCCGCTGCCGCGCACGCTGTGCTGGTCGGCGGCGTGGGAGATGACCCGCGAGGCCGAGCTGAAGGCCAGGGACTTCGTGACCCTGGTGCTCGGCGGGGTGGGCGCCGAGAGCGAGGTGGGCGTGGTCCAGCGCCTGCTGCTCCAGGCCCAGACCGCGTTGAACTCCTACACCGACCCGTCGTGGACGGCCGAGGGCTGGCGCCGGTTCTCCGCGAGGGTGCTGGAGCTGGCCGTGGGCGCGGAGCCCGGCTCGGACCACCAGCTCGCGTTCGTCAACGCGCTGGCCGGCTCGGTGCTCGGCGACGAGCAGGTCGCGGCGCTGCGCGGGTGGCTGGACGGCTCCGCGGCGCTGCCCGGCCTGGTGGTCGACACCGACCTGCGGTGGCGGCTGCTCCAGGCGCTGGTCGCGCACGGCGCCGCGGACGAGGCCGAGATCGCGGCCGAGGAGGAGCGGGACCGCACCGCCACCGGCCGCCGGCAGGCGGAGCGGGCCAGGGCGCTGGTGCCGACCGCCGAGGCCAAGGCGGAGGCGTGGCGTCGCGCGGTGCATGACGACGAGCTGCCCAACGCCGTGAACGAGGCGATCATCAGCGGGTTCTCCCACCCGGCGCAGAAGGAGCTGCTCGCCCCGTACGTGGAGCGGTACTTCGCCGACGTCGCCGGCGTGTGGCGGCGGCGGTCCAGCGAGCGGGCGCAGCCGACGGTGGTCGGGCTGTTCCCGGCGTGGGCCGTGGACAGGGCCACGTTGGTCGCGGCGCACGAGTGGCTGGCCGACGAGCACCCTCCGGCGCTGCGGCGCCTGGTCACCGAGGGCAGCTCGGGGATCGAGCGGGCGCTGGCCGCCCGGGCCTTCGACCGGTCCTGACGTCCTGACGTCCTGATGCCGGGGCGCGGCCCCGGTTCCCCGGGCCGGCACTGACGCGTGGTGTGGTGGGTTCTCCCGCGAACGGGGGACCCACCACACCAATTTCCGGTAACGGCCCTACTACAGAGCGTAAGCTGGCGGCATGGCCGAGGTCGCGTCGCTGGTGTCGGCGTTCGCCAGCCTCCTGTGGCCGGTGCTCGTGCTCACGGCGCTGTTGCTGTTCCGTGGCCCACTGGCCAGGATCGTGCGCGCCGCGGCCCACCGGGAGGTGGAGATCGAGATCGGCGGCCAGCGGCTGACCATGCGGGAGCTGAACCACCAGCAGAACGAGCTGATCCAGGACCTCCAGCGGCAGGTCTCGACGCTACGCAAGGCGCTGGACGGGGCGGGCACGGCGCCCGCCGCTCCCGAAACCGCTCCCCCGGCGCCCGCGTGCGGTGAGCCGGTCGAGCTTCCCGCGCCCCGACCCGAGGGGGAGCCGTTCGCCGTGTTGTGGGTGGACGACAAGCCCGAGACCAAGGCGCTGCTGGTCGAGCAGCTCCGGGGCAACGGGGTCAGGGTCGACGTCACCAACAGCACCAGCGACGCGATGAACCTGTTGTCCCGCCGGCGTTATCGCCTGATCGTGACGGACATGGGCAGGGAGGAGAACGGCTCCTTCCAGCCGGACGCCGGGCTGGAGCTGCTCAGGGAGGCCAGGGACACCGGCGTGGACACCCCGGTCGTCGTCTACTGCATGCCGCACAACGGCACCCAGTACGGGGTCCAGGCGCACGGGCTGGGCGCCGTGGGCGTCACGTCCTCGGCGGTGGAGCTGTTCGACTACTTCCAGCGCTTCGGCCTGCTCTGAGGCTCGGCCAGCTCTCAGGCCCCCGGCGACACCGCCCCCTCAGTGGCTCAACGGCCGGGACGGCTGGTGGCCCGCCGGCCGTTCCCACGAACGAGAAGCGCCGTGCCCGTCGACAACGGACACGGCGCCGAAAGAACGCGAGGGTGGTCAGCGCCGCCGCTCGGGCGCGCGCCCGGCCTGGTCGCCGAGCATGCGCACGCCGCTCAGCAGACCGCCGGCCAGGTCGCCCTCCTTGAAGAACGCGACCATGCCCATCACGGCCAGGGTGCAGCCCCGGTCGGGCAGCCGCCGGTGCGCCTCCTCGCCGGTCACCACCTCGACCACGCGCTGGCCGGGCGACACCGCGATGAGCACGGCCCGCGAGGCGCCGTGGCCGATGCTGGCGTGCAGCGCCTCCGCCCTGGCCCTGCTGTCCTCGCCGAGGTCGCCGAGGTAGATGCTGAAGTCGAGCCCGGTGACCCTGCTGGTCACCGTCAGCGCCTCGTCGATCTGCGAGAGCTGCTGCGGGGTGAACGGCAGCCGGGGGCGGCCGGGCACGATCCGGCGGGCGACCGAGACGCGCCCGGTGGCCATCACGGCCTCGCCAGGGCCCAGCTCGGCCTCGTCGACCGGCTGACGCTCGCGGATCTCACCAGCTCCCACGGGCACCTCCCCGAGCGGTTCCGGCCGGCTCCCCGGCCGTCAGGGTCTCCTCGGCCGGCTCCGCGCCGGGCGCCGACGATCCCGCCGCGGCGCCGTGCCCCCCGGCGGACGCGCCGAGACCGGCCGGG
Source organism: Streptoalloteichus tenebrarius (assembly GCF_024171885.1). Lineage (GTDB taxonomy): Bacteria > Actinomycetota > Actinomycetes > Mycobacteriales > Pseudonocardiaceae > Streptoalloteichus > Streptoalloteichus tenebrarius. The sequence goes on from NZ_JAMTCP010000019.1 coordinate 73,573, forward strand.
TTGGCGGTCCACCACACCGGCTCGTACTCCCACTCCTGGCCAGGACGGTAACGCGGCCCACGAGTGAACTTCGGCCACAACGTCAACAGCGTGATCACGCCGTAGATGCCCAGCGGGATCAGCGCGAAGACGACGACGGTCTCCACGACGCTCACGGCCCGTACCGTAGCTGATCCACCACACCCTCGGCCGCTCGGACCCGCCGGAGGCGACGCCGACGTTCCCGCGACCCGGTCAGGTCGCGGCCCCGCCGACGGGGGTCGGCGGGCCGACGGGCCACGGCCGCGCCCGTTCCAGCTCGGCCGCCAACGCGAGCAGGACGGCCTCCCCCGCCGGTCGTCCGACGAGCTGCACGGCGACGGGCAGGCCGGCCCCGCTCCCCCCGGTCCTGCCCAGCGGCAGCACCACGGCGGGTTGCCCGGTGAGGTTGTAACCGGTCGTGAACGGGGTGAACCGCTCCTGCCTGGCGAAGTCCTCGGCGGGGTCGCCGGAGCCGGAGAACCAGCCGACGGCGGGCGGGAGGTGGGCCAGCGCCGGCGTGAGCACGACGTCGTGGGCCTGGTGTGCGGTCACGGCCGCCCTGGCCACGGTCTGCGTGACCTGGAGGGCGCGCAGGAAGTCGGGCGCGCTGGTCGCGCTCCCCCGCGCGCGCAGCCACCGGGTGAAGGGCAGAAGCTCGTCCTCCCTCGCGGGGTCGACGGGCACCGCGTGGGCGAGCACCGCCCACACCGTCTCGACCGCGGCGACGGCGTGCTCCGGGAACGGCGGCTCGACGTCCACGACCTCGTGGCCGAGGTCGACCAGCAGGTCCGTGGCCTCCGCCCACACCCGCAGGCACTCCGGGGCCACCTCCGCCCCTGGCACGGGCGGCCGGGCGTACCGGCCCACGCGGAGCCGGCCGGGTGGGCGACGCGCGTGGTCGAGGAAGGACCCGCCCGAGGGCAGCGGCGCCGTCCACGGCTCCCCCGGACGGTCGACGGCCATGGCGTCGAGCATCGCGGCGGCGTCAGCGACCGTGCGGGCGAGCGGGCCGATGACCGCCATCCCGGTGACGTCGCCGGCGAGCGGCCCCCTCGGCACGCGCCCCCTGGTCGGTTTGAGCCCGACGACGCCGCAGCAGGCCGCGGGGACGCGGATGGAGCCCGCGCCGTCGCTGCCCTGGGCGACCGGGAGCAGGCCGGCCGCCACGGCCGTCGCGGCGCCGCCGGAGGAGCCCCCTGCGGTGCGGGTCGGGTCGTGCGGGGTGACGGCCGGCGGCTGACCGGCGGGCTCGGTGTAGCAGGTGAGCCCGAACTCGGGTGTGCTGGTCTTGCCGAGGCTGACGGTGCCGGCGCGGTGGAGCGCCACGACGACGTCGTCGTCCACGGTCGGCACGAAGTCGCGGTAGACGGCCGAGCCGAAGGCGGTGCGGACGCCGGCGGTGAGGTTGAGGTCCTTGACGCCGGTTGGCACGCCGACCAGCGGGGGCAGCTCGGCGGGGTCGCCGGCCGCCATCACCGCGCGGCGCGCCTCCCTGGCCCGCTCGATCGCCCGGTCGGGGGTGAGGAGGGCGAACGCGCCGAGCCCGGCGTGGGCCTCGGCGCGGCGCAGGTGGTGCTCCACCAGCTCGACGGGGTCGAGTTGGCGACGGCGGACCGCGTCGGCCTGCTCCAGCGCGGTCAGCTCGTGCGGGTCGGCCATGCCACCTCCGTCGACGGGAGTCGAACAGGGGCTCGAACGGGAGAAGGATGACGCGGTCGTGATCCCGGACACACCCCCTCGGCAACAAGTTACCCGTCAGTAGCCGTTGCTGCGACAATCACCGCCATGCGAGCCCGCCGCCTCCGCCGGATGATGAACCTCTGGCCGCCGTTCCTGTTCGCCGGCGTCCGGGTCCTGGAGCTGTCCGACGACTTCCGCCACGCGCGGGTCCGGCTGCGCCAGCACCGGTGGAACAGCAACTACGTCGGCACCCACTTCGGCGGCTCGCTGTTCGCGATGACCGACCCGTTCTGGATGCTGCTGGTGCTGCGCAACCTCGGCCGCGACTACGTCGTGTGGGACAAGGCCGGGGAGGTCACCTTCGTGCGCCCGGGGCGCGGCGACGTCTTCGCCGAGTTCCGGCTCACCGACGAGCACCTGGCCGAGATCCGGGAGCGGACCGACGCCGACGGCAAGGGCCTGTTCTGGTTCGACACGGACGTGGTCGCCGCCGACGGGACGGTCGTGACGAAGGTGCGCAAGCAGGTCTACGTCCGGCGCAAGGACAGGGGCGCGATCCGACCCCGCGCGTCCAGCTCCGCCTGACGCTCGTCGGGACCGCGACCGGCCCCGGGAGCGGAGCGGACCTAGGTTGTGTCCTCAACGCTGGTGTGGCTGCTCTGGTGTGATCCCGCACGGTGGTGCGTGGGCACGAGTTGACCGACGAGCAGTGGCAGGCGATCGAACCGCTGTTGCCCGCCTCCGGGACGAAGGGGCGTCCACGGGGGGACGGCCGCCGGGTGATCAACGGGATTGCTTTTCAGGGCGACGACGGGTGGCGTGACGTGACCCCGGAACGGCATGGGCCGGGGAAGAGGTGTCGACCACCGGTTCTGGCGGTGGTCACGCACCGGAACCCTGACCACTCTGGGCCGACCCGCCACCCGCCGAGCCGGTGGTCGCGGTCAACGGCTACCCCAGCCGATCCGCTCCTCCCTGCGCCGACGACATCTCTCAGGCGACGATTCCCGAACGCCGTGACCAGCAGGCCCACCGACTGCGCCGCGGCCGGACAGGGGGGCGCCCACGCGCCCACCGGCCTTCGACCGCACTGCCTACCACCGCCGCACTGTGGTTGAGCGGTGCGTCAACCCGTCTCACGCGGTTCCGCGCGATCGCGACCCGGTTCGACAAGACCGCGACCTCCTACCAGGGCGTGATCGATCTGGCCACGCTGCTCATCACGCTGTGAGGCCACGCCCTAGGCCCGCTCCGGCGCGTCCGCCCCCGTCCTGGCCAGGGGCACGCCCGCCACCAGGGCCGTCACGGCGACCAGCCCTCCGGCCAGCACGAACACCGTGCCGAGCGACGTCGCCTTGGCCAACGGCCCGGCCAGCCCCGCGCCGAGCGGCATCAGACCCCAGGTCAACACCCGGTAGGTGCTGGAGACCCTGCCCATCATGTGGCCGGGGGTCAGCCGCTGCCGCCGGGTCGCGGACAGCACGTTCCACACGCCGACGCCCGCGCCGACGACGAGGTAGCCGGCCCAGGCCGTCACCGGGTGCGGCGCCAGCCCCAGGACGACGAACCCGGCGGCGAGCACCACCAACGCGGAGATCATCACCCGGGACTCGCCGAGCCGGGCGACCAGCCCCGGCACCGCCCGCGCCGCGCCGATCGTGCCCACGGCCATCGCCACCATCAGCGTCGGCACCAGCGCCTCCGGGATCGCCAGCACCTCGATGGCGTACAGGGCGGTGACCGCGTTCACCGCGCTCGCGGCGATCGCCGCCGCGACGACGACGCCCACCAGCGCCCGCAGGCCCCGGTGCCCCAGCAGGTAGCGCCCGCCCTCCACGATCTGGGCACGCAGCCGCGCGCCGCCGCCTGTCGGCTCGCGGTCGGGCACCACATCGGGCAGGCTGGCCACCAGTGCCGCGGCCACGACGAAGGACAGCCCGTCCACGGCGAAGCAGGTCGCGGGCTCCCAGGCGAACAACAGGGTCGCCGCCAGCGGCCCCGCCAGGTCGACGCCGACGGTCTCCGCGCCGATGAAGCGCCCGTTGGCCGCGTCAAGATCGGCCGGCCCGGCGATCTCGACCAGCAGGAGCTGGGACGCCGAGTCGGCGAAGGTCTCCGCGGAGGTCAGCACGAACGCGACGCACACGAGCGCCCACACCCCGGCGTGGCCGGTGAACGCCGCCGCGGCCAGGCCGAGGGTGACCACGGCCCGCACCGCGTGGGCGATGAGCACGACGCGCCGGGGCCGCCAGCGGTCGACCAGCGCCCCGGCCGGCAGGGCGACGAGCAGCCAGGGCAGCACCTCGGCGACGGCCACCGCCGACACGGCCAGGGGATCCCTGGTGGTCACCGCCGCGAACAACGGCAGCGCGACGACGCGGACGCCGTCGCCGACGAGCGACACCGTCCACGCCGCGAGCAGGCGGCGGAAGGCCGGCGTGCGCACGCCGCGCGCGGCCGGCGCGGCGTCGAGGGAGCCGGCGGAGGAGGAGTCGCCGGAAGCAGCTGCCGAGCCCGGCGCTCCGGCGTCCGGCGTGCCGGACACCGCGCCCGACTCGGTGCCCGACTGGGTGCCCGACGCGCTGGCGGGCGCGGCACCGGGCGCGGTCTCGGGGGCGGCGTCTGGTGGCGGTCCTGCGCTGTCCGCCCGGACCCCGGCGTCCGTGCCCCGCTCGCCCATTCCGCACCCACCCCGCCGTCGTCCGCCACTCGCGCGCCGCCCGGCGGGCCCGCGCCCGCCGGACCGACCCGATGTCTGTCCAGCGCCTGTCGACCGTACCTGGGGGCGACAGCGCGCTTGCGCAGAGTTACCGGCCTTCACTCGACCAGCCCACTCGCCGAGCCGAACGGCCCCGGGCCGGACGGCGGCGAACGGCGGGCAGGTTGGCGGCTTGTCCCCCGACTTCCCGGCTCCTAGCTTTTCACCTGTCCGGGTCTTGCGGAATGACGCGAGAGATCCTCAGTACGACTGCTGCCCCCAGGAGGACCGGCTATGCGGATCGTGACGTCCACCGTTCAGAGCAACCTTTTCACCCGTTCGGGGTTTGCCCTTCCCGCCGGCGACGACGCGTCGCGCCCCGGCGGAAGCAGGCCCTCCCTGGACCGTTCGGCCGCGACCGCCGTCGCCCACGCCAGCCGGGGCGTCCGGATCCACGCCCTCGCCGACACCGCCGACACCGCCGCCGTTGAGCGCGGCGTACGCATCCACGCCACCACCGACAACACCGACATCACCGCGGAGAGCGGCGTACGCATCCACTCCGGAGTGAGGATTCACGCCGGAGTGAGGATTCACGCGGGGGTGAGGATCCACGCCGGTGTGCGCATCCACCGGTCGCGTGGAGTTCGCATCCACTCGGGTGTCCGCATCCACCGCGCGGAGGAGCGCGGGGTCCGCATCCACGCGGACCTCACCCGGGGCGTCCGGATCCACGCCCACGCCGCCGACACCCGGCGGGGTGTCCGCATCCACGCCGCCGCGCGCGGCGTGCGCATCCACGGCGCGCGCGGGGACTTCGCGCTCGCCGCATGACGCCGGCGGCGTGCCGCCGCCGGCCCGGCCGATTCTGGGGTGAGGCCGGTCAGGCGGCGGGCTCGCCGAGGTAGGGCAGCCAGAGCGGATCGGCGTCGGGCACTCCGGCGAGCAGCCGCCAGTGCGGCCCCCTGGGCGCGGTCGGGGTCACCCGCAGCCGCCAGCCCAGCTCCGACAACAGCTTGTCCGCCTTCCTGTGGTTGCACCGGGCGCAACTGGCCACGCAGTTCTCCCACGAGTGCGCGCCACCCCGGCTGCGCGGCACCACGTGGTCGATGGTCTCGGCCCGGCCCCCGCAGTAGGCGCACCGGTACCGGTCGCGGTGCATCAGCCCCGCCCTGGTCAACGGCACCCTGGCCCGGTAGGGCACCCGGACGAACGTGCTCAGCCGGATGACCGAGGGCACCAGGATGCTGTCGGTGGCCGAGTGCAGCACCAGGCCGGCGGGGTCGCCGTGCACCACCTCGGCCTTGCCGCACACCACGAGGACGATCGCGCGGCGCAGCGGCAGCGCCGTGAGCGGCTCGAAGGTTGTGTTCAACAGGAGGACGCGCCGCCGGCCCCACGCGGGGGCCCCACTGGCCGTGGCCTTGTCCGCGACGATCCCGGCCACCGGCCCCGTGGTCAGCGTCGGGGGACGGGGCTGCGGGCACGCCAGGGTCCGCGGCGCCGGCCCTCCGGGGGCGCCGATTCGGGTCGGTTGTCGGTCGGGCACGCGACCACCTCCACCGGTCCCGGGGCTGGAGGGCGCGGAACGATCCGCACCCGAGCCAGCACCCCGTGCCGGAGGACCCATCCCGCGTGGGACAGGCCCACCGGTGCTGCCGCCTAGTCGACCACAAACCAGCCCCGAAACGCACGCGCGATCCGGGACGTGTCGAGCAGGCCACACCGAACGCGGGGAGAATGCCGCGTTGGCGTCCCCCTCGGCCCCTCCCCCTGGCTAGGGTCGGTCGCGTGACCGACGCGCCCGCCTCCGACGTGACCTACCCGCCCGCCGAGCGGCTCGACCTCGTCGAGGACCTGCACGGCCACCCGGTCGCCGACCCGTACCGCTGGTTGGAGGACCCGAGCGACCAGCGCACCGCGGCGTGGTCCGCCGCGCAGGACGAGCTGACCAGGGCCCGGCTCGACGCGCTGCCCGGCAGGGAGCGGGCCGCGGCGCGGCTGACCGAGCTGGTCAGCGCCGGCTCCGTGACCGTGCCGCTGTGGCGCGCCGGCCGCGCCTTCTTCCTGCGCCGCGAGCCCGGCCAGGAGCACGCGGTGCTGTACGTGCGGGAGCCGGACGGCGTCGAACGGGCGCTGCTCGACCCGATGGCGATGGACCCGTCCGGGCTGACCACCCTCGACAGTTGGGCGCCGAGCCTGGAGGGCAGGCTGCTCGCCTACCAGGTGTCGGTGGGCGGCGACGAGGAGTCCCGGCTGTCCGTGCTCGACATCGACACCGGCGAGCTGGTCGAGGGCCCGATCGACCGGTGCCGCTACTCCGACGTCGCCTGGCTGCCCGGCGGCGAGGAGTACTTCTACGTGCGCCGGCTGGCCCCGAGCCTGGTCCCGCCGGACGAGGAGCAGTTCCACCGCCGCGTGTGGCGGCACCGGGTGGGCTCCGACCCGGACGCCGAGGACGTGATGGTGCACGGCGAGGGCCTGCACCACACCTACTACTACGGCGTGCGCGTCTCGCGTGACGGCCGCTGGCTCGTGGTCAGCGGCAGCAAGGGCACGGCGCGCCGCGACGCCGTCTGGATCGCCGACCTGGCCGCCGCCGACGGCCCCGCGCCCGCGATGCGCGAGGTGATCAGTGACGAGCGCGACGTGCGGTGCGGCGCGTGGGTGGAGCGGGACGGCCGGCTGTACCTGATGACCACGCTCGACGCGCCCCGGTGGCGGCTGTGCGTGGCCGACCCGGCGACCCCGGGGCCCGAGCACTGGACCGAGCTGGTCGCCGAGGAGCCCGACTCGGTGCTCGACGCGGTCCGCTGGCTGCCGGGGACGCCGGACACCGGCCCCCGCCTGGCGGTGCTGCGCACCCGGCACGCGGTCGCCGAGGTGCACCTGCACGACCCGGTGAGCGGGGAGCGCACGGAGACCGTGGCGCTGCCCGGCACCGGGTCGCTGACCGGGCTGACCACGGTGGACGACGCCACGGACCACAGCGCCGACGTACTGTGGCTGGGCTGGACGGACTTCCTCACCCCGCCCTGCGTGCACCGGCACCGGCTCGGCGACGAGGGCACCGAGCTGGTGGAGGCCGCGCCGGGCGCCGTGCCCGCGCCCCCGCTGCGCACCCGCCAGGTCGAGTACGCCTCGGCCGACGGCACGGTCGTGCGGATGTTCCTGATCACCCCGACCGAGCGCCCCGACCAGCCGCGCCCGGCGATGCTCACCGGCTACGGCGGCTTCTCGCTCAGCCAGGAGCCCGCCTACCGCCCCACCGCGCTGGCCTGGGTCGCCGCCGGGGGCGTGTGGGCGCTGGCCTCGCTGCGCGGCGGCGGCGAGGAGGGCGAGGAGTGGCACCAGGCGGGCATGCGGGAGCGCAAGCAGAACGTCTTCGACGACTTCCACGCCGCGGCCGAGCACCTCGTCGCGACCGGGTGGACCACCCCGGAGCGGCTGGCGATCGTGGGCGGCTCGAACGGCGGCCTGCTGGTCGGCGCGGCGCTCACCCAGCGGCCGGAGCTGTACCGGGCGGTGGTCTGCTCGGCGCCGCTGCTCGACATGGCGCGGTATGAGAAGTTCCTCATCGGCCGGATCTGGCACGAGGAGTACGGCAGCGCCGACGACCCCGAGGCGTTGGCCTGGCTGCTGGCGTACTCGCCGTACCACAATGTGCGGCCCGGGGTGAAGTACCCGTCGGTGCTGTTCACGGTTTTCGACTCCGACTCGCGGGTGGACCCGGCGCATGCGCGCAAAATGTGCGCTGCGCTGCAACACGCGACCGCGGCGCACCCCGACGAGCACCCGGTGCTGCTGCGGAGGGAGACCGACGTGGGCCACTCCTCACGCTCGGTGAGCCGGACCGTCGCGCTCGCGGTGGACCAGCTCGTCTTCCTCGCCGACGCCACCGGCCTTGACCTGGAGAGACCCTGACCGTGCCGACCGACCAGATCGACGTCCCGAACGTGGACCTCAACGGCGTGACCAAGGCCGCGCAGGACCCGGAGAAGGTCGTCAGCTACCTGGCTGCCAACCTCCCCGGCCTGATCATGAACGCCGGCCAGATCGTGCTGATCATCGTCATCGCGTTCCTGGTGCGGTACCTGATCCACCGCCTGATCAACCGGCTGACCAGCGGCCGGTCCGACGGCAAGGCCCCGCTGCTGCTGGCCCCGCTGAAGGAGCGGGCGACCGAGGGCCTCGGCCCGCTGCTGTCCGAGCGGCGGGCGCAGCGCGTGAGAACCATCGGCTCCGTCCTGAAGTCGCTGACGTCGTTCCTGGTCCTCGGCATGGCCGCGCTGATGGTGCTGGACAAGCTGGGCATCCCGCTCGCGCCGATCCTCGCCTCGGTCAGCGTCGCCGGCATCGCGCTCGGTTTCGGCGCGCAGAACCTCATCAAGGACTTCCTGTCCGGGATGTTCATGATGATGGAGGACCAGTACGGCGTGGGCGACGTCGTCGACCTCGGCCCGGCCACCGGCACCGTGGAGGCGGTGGGCCTGCGGGTCACCACGGTCAGGGACGTCAACGGCACCGTCTGGTACGTACGCAACGGCGAGATCCTGCGGGTCGGCAACTCCAGCCAGGGCTACGCCGTGGCCGTGGTGGACCTGCCGGTCTCGCACAGCACCAACGTGGGCCGGGCCACCGAGCTGGCGGGGGCGGCGGCCGCCGAGGCGACCGGGCAGGCCCCGCTGTCGGAGGACGTCCTGGAGCCGGTCGAGGTGCTCGGCGTGGAGAAGGTGACCGCGGAGAGCATCACCCTCCGGCTGACGGTGAAGGTGCGGCCGGGCCGGCAGTGGGCCGTGCAGCGGGCGTTGCGCGCCCGCATCAAGGCCGCGTTCGACGAGGCCGGGTTCGAGCCGCCGATCGCGGTCACGCGGGGAGGCTGAGGCCCGCCAGATCCCGAGGGGGCCGTCGTCGATCCCATGATCGGCGGCGGCCCCGTCCATCGGACTCTCGTCTCTGGGCTTCCCTCCCTGGGGCTTCCGCCCGCGGGCCCCTCCGTGCGGCTCCCGTCCTCGGACCTCCTCCCGTGGGACTCCCGTCCTCGGACTTCCTCCCGTAGGGCTCCCGCTCTCGGGCTTCCTCCCGTAGGGGTCCCGCTCTCGGCTTCCGCCCTCGGGCCTCCCTCCGTGCGGCTTCCGTGCGTGCGGCTCCCGCTCTCGGCTCCCGCCCTGCGGCTTCCGTCCGTGCGGCTCCCGCTCTCGGCTCCCGCCCTCCGGCTCCGTCCGTGCGGCTCCCGCCCTGATCGAGCACAAGGTCACGCCGCACCCGGCGGGACGGCCACCCACGCCGCACGTCCCCGCACGTTCTGCCAACAACCCCACGAGAAGGCCCGCGCTGGCCGCCGAACGGCACACACTGCCCGCGGATTCGCCCAAAACACCGTTACCTAGGGGGACCCCCTGATTTCACGATGGCAGGTGGGGCTGACGTTTCCGGGGCACCGGGCCGTCGCCGGAAGGGTGAACGTGGGGCCGGTCGCATCGCGGGGCAGGAGGGAAATGTTCTTGTGGCCGCCCACGTTGACCTCTCGACGACGTCGTAGGCAAGGATGGGGAATCGTGGGCGCTCCGGAGAACTTCTACCTGGCCGTGGGTGGCGAGCCGACCTTCCGCCGCATCGTCTCCCGCTTCTACGCCGAGGTGGCCCGGGACGAGCTGCTGCGGCCGATGTACCCCGAGGAGGACCTCGGCCCCGCCGAGGAGCGCCTGCTGCTGTTCCTCATGCAGTACTGGGGCGGCCCGCACACCTACTCGGAGCGTCGCGGCCACCCCCGGCTGCGGATGCGCCACGTGCCGTTCAAGATCGGCCCGCTCGAGCGCGACGCCTGGCTGCGCTGCATGCGGATCGCCGTGGACGAGGCCGGCCTCGACGAGGAGCACCGCGCCCAGCTCTGGACGTACCTGGAGACCGCGGCGAACAGCCTCATGAACTCCTGGATCTGACGTCGCGGAGCGGTCTCGCACGCCCCGAGAAGAGTGGCGCTGGTCACGGAACGGACGCAAGGTTGATCACCCGGACGGGGCGAGCGAGATCGGGTTCTGATGGCAGGATGACTCACCGTGCGACGATCGGCCGACCTACGCAACGAGATCGCCGACGACCCGACCTGGTGGCGGAACGCGATCTTCTACCAGGTGTACGTCCGCTCGTTCGCCGACTCCGACGCCGACGGCGTCGGTGACCTGGAGGGCATCCGCGGCCGGCTCGGCTACCTCGAACTGCTCGGGGTGGACGCCCTGTGGCTCAGCCCGTTCTTCCGGTCGCCGATGGTCGACCACGGCTACGACGTCACCGACCCGAGGGACGTGGACCCGCTCTTCGGCGACCTGGCCGCCCTCGACCGGCTGGTGGCCGACGCCCACGCCCACGGCATGCGGGTGACACTCGACCTGGTGCCCAACCGCACCAGCGACCAGCACGCGTGGTTCCAGGCGGCGCTGCGGTCCGCCCCCGGCTCGCCCGAGCGCGGCCGCTACGTCTTCCGGGACGGGCGCGGCGCCGGCGGCGAGCTGCCCCCGAACGACTGGACCAGCATGGTGGGCGGGCCGGCGTGGACCCGGCTGCCGGACGGGCAGTGGTTCCTGCACCTGTTCACCCCGCGCCAGCCCGACCTCAACTGGGCGCACCCGGACGTGTGGACGGACCTGGAACGCACCCTGCGGTTCTGGCTCGACCTCGGGATCGACGGGTTCCGCGTCGACGTCGCGCACGGCATGGCCGGCGCGGTGGACGCGCCCGAGGGCGCGGGGGGCCTGTTGGTGGCCGCCGAGACCCCGACCGGTTCGCCGGAGGACGACGCGCCGCGGTTCGACGTCGACGGCGTCCACGAGATCCATCGCCGGGTCCGCGCGGTGCTCGACGAGTACCCGGGGCGCGTCGCCACCGGGGAGGTCCGGGCCGACGGGGGCGGCGCGCTCCCCCTGCCGGACGGGCTGCACCTGGGCTTCGACTTCCGCCTGCTGGCGACGCCGTTCGACGCCGACGCGGCGCGGGAGGCGATCGAGCGCTCGCTCGCCGCGGCCTCGGCCACCGGCCGCCCGCCCACGTGGACGCTGTCCAACCACGACGTGGGCCGGCACGTGTCCCGCTACGGCGGGGGCGACGCGGGCACCCGGCGGGCCAGGGCGATGGCGTTGGTGGAGCTGGCGCTGCCCGGGGTCGTCTACCTCTACAACGGCGAGGAGCTGGGCCTGCCGGACGTGGACCTGGCCGGGTGGGCCCGGCAGGACCCGATCTTCCACGGCACCGGGGGCGCGCGGCGGGGCAGGGACGGCGCGCGCGTGCCGCTGCCGTGGGAGGGCGAGGTCGCGCCCTACGGGTTCACCACGGGCGCGAGCACCTGGCTGCCCATGCCCGAGGACTGGGGCCGGCTCACGGCCGAGGCCCAGTTGGAGGACCCCGACTCGATGCTGTCGTTGTACCGGCAGGCGATCGAGCTGCGGCGGACGCACCCGGCGTTCGAGGGCGACGAGATCGAGTGGTACGGCGCTCCGCCCGGTTGTTTCGCCTTCCGCCGCAAGGGCGGCGGGCTGATCTGCGCGTTGAACACCTCGGGTGGCCTGGTGCCGCTTCCCCCCGGCGATGTGGTGCTGGGCAGCGGTCCGCTGGAGGACGGGCAGCTCCCGCCGGATACCGCCGTGTGGCTCGTCTGACGGGGTTCGGGGCCGCCCGACCGCCTGCGGCTCGCCGCTCAACGCTCGGCGCTTGTCGCCCTCGGTCGGTGCGCGCCGCGCCTGACGCGATCTCGTCGGGCGCGATCCGTCGGGCGCGATCTCGTCGGGTGGCACAGCGTGAGCTGGCGCGTGCCGCGCGCTGACACGGCGTGAGCAGGCGCGCGGACGCGTCCGAAGGGTGGGAAAACCGCTCGCCCGAGCGAGGGAGCGCCACGCAGGATGGCCCGGATGTCCGGGACGCCCACCGCGGCTCGCGCCGCCCTGCTCGTGCTCGTCGCCTCGGTGCTCTTCGGCACCACCGGCACCGCCCAGGCCCTCGGGCCCGGCGGCCTCGACCCGCTGGTGGTCGGAGCCACGCGGGTGGTGCTCGCCGGCGCGGTGCTCGTGGCCCTGGCGTGGGCACGCGGAGCGTTCCGCGCCGCGCCCCGGGTCGACTGGCGCACGCTGGTGGCCGGCGCGGTCGGCGTGGGGCTGTACCAGGTGGGGTTCTTCACCGGGGTGCGGCTGGCCGGGGTCGCGGTCGGCACGGTCGTGGCGCTGGGGTCCTGCCCGATCTGGGCGGGGCTGGTGGCGTGGGTGGTGACGCGTCGCGCGCCGGGCCGGATGTGGGCCGTCGCCACCGCGCTGGCCGTCGCCGGCGTGGTCACGCTGGTGCTCGCCGGAGCGCCGGCCGGCGGCGGGGACGGCGTGTTGCTGGGGTGCGCCCCGGCGCTGGCCGCCGGTTTGGGCTACGGGATGTACACGGTGGCGGGCTCGCGGATGATCGCCGCGGGCCAGCGCTCGGACGGCGCGATGGGCCTGATGTTCGGCGCCGGCGCGGTGTTGCTGGTCCCGGTGCTGGTCCTGCGCTGGCCGGGCGGGCTGGAGAGCGGGGCGGGCTGGCTCACGGTCGGCTACCTGGCGCTGGTGCCCACGGTGCTGGCCTACCTGCTCTTCGGGGCGGGCCTGCGCGTGTTGCCGGCTCCGACGGTCGCCACCCTCAACCTCGCCGAGCCGGTGATCGCCGCCGCGCTGGGTGTCGCCGTGCTCGGGGAGCCCGTCACCGCCGGTGGCGTCGTCGGCGCGCTGCTGGTGTTGGCCGGGCTCGGGGTGCTCGCCCTGCCGGCTCCGGGCCGACGGGCCGAGAAGGAGCCGGTCAGCGCCGGCTGATCCGGAGGTCCCCGCCCCAGCACACCGGGCGCGGGTGGTGGGGAGAGCGACGGCGGGAGTCACACGCTCGCCACGCAAATCAACTCTTCCGGGTGAGGTTCACTCGGCCACCGAGCGGGGAACCCCCGGTGAGATGGGGGCACCGTCCCCCGGTCCGACGGCAGCCGACGACCGAGCGTGCGAGGGTCGTCCACCGCTCGGCGCAGCGGGTCGACCGCTCGTCTCAGCGAACTGCCAGGTCGGGGTCACCTCGCGCGGCGCGACACCGCCTCCCGTCTTCACTCGACCTGGTGTCACCCCACTCGAACCGGCTACTGCGGTGGCCGGGCCATCACCCCGTGGGTAGCGTCGCCGCTCGCCACTCCGACCACTCACCGAGCAAGGAGCACACCCGGCATGGTGAAAACCCTGGAGGAATGGGTGAGATCGGATATATCCCCCTACCGAGAGAAACCACTCTCCTGGCTCTCGCAGTACCACTTCTTCCGTGATCCCACCCGCCCGGCGTACAGCGACCCCGACTTCTTCTTCTCCCCCGCCGACGGCGTCCTGCTCTACCAACACCTGGCCAAGCCGGACGAGCCGGTGGTCGACATCAAGGGCCGCCCCTACACCCCGCGCGACGCCCTGTGCGACCCCGCGTTCGACCGCCCCGCGCTGGTGATCGGCATCTTCATGACGTTCTTCGACGTCCACGTCAACCGCGTGCCCTACTCCGGCCGGTTGTCCCACCGGTTCGTCGAGCCGGTGAGCACGCACAACCTCCCGATGCTGGACATGGAGAAGAACATCCTCGACGACCTGCGCGTCGACCTCGCCGCCGCCGACTACCTGCACCGCAACCAACGCGTGGTCAACCGGGTGCACTCGCCGCGCCTGGGCCAGGACTACTACGTGCTCCAGATCGCCGACCAGGCGGTCAACCGGATCACCCCGTTCGACCCGAGGCAGAACCGGCGCTGCCGGCAGGGGCAGCGCTTCTCCCAGATCCGGTACGGCTCGCAGTGCGACCTGGTCATCCCGCTGTCCGACCGGTTCGCGTTCGAACCGGTGCAGCGCACCGGGCGGCACGTCGAGGCCGGTGTCGACCCGCTGGTCCGCGTCCGCCCGCTGGACCAGCCGGACCCCCGGGACCGGCCGGACCCGCTGGACGGGCCGGAGGGGGGACGGGCGCGATGACCATCGAACTGGACGGGGGGTGGCGGACGGCCGAGGCGGACTGGCACAACCCGACCCGGTTGCCGCAACCGGCGTTCCTGCTCAACGTCCCGCTCTCGCTGGTCGCCGAGGAGGTTTCCCGGGGGGACGAGGAGGAACCCGCCGACGCCGCCCCCGGGGCCAGGCCGCCGCTCGACCGGCACCGCGCGATGAGCCAGTTCCTGGAGCTCTACCGCGACCTCACCGCCGACGCCCTGGTCTACCTGCTGCCCACGCCCCGGCTGAGCGGCCTGCGCGACCTCGCCCGCGCCGCGCACCTGGGAGTCGTGCTGGAGCATCTGCCGAGCGGCGACGTCGTGGTGCTGGCGCGCGGCGCCACGCGGGAGCGCCGGGCCGCGGTCGAGGTCGGCCGCTCCTTCTTCGAGTCCCTCGGCTACCGGGTGGTCGAGCCCGTGGGGCGCTTCGAGGGCGAGGCCGACCTGAAGCACCTCAGGGACGACGTGTACGTCGGCGGGTACGGCGCGGGGACCGGCCCCGAGGTCCACGACTGGCTGGAGCGCGCCTTCGACCTGAGGGTCGTGCGGCTGCGCGTGGCCGACCCGACGCTGCCGCACCTCGACCGGACCGTGCTGCCCCTCACCAGGGAACGGACCCTGGTGTGCGTCGAGGCGCACGACCGGGACGAGATCCGCCGGCTCGAACGGCACACCGAGGTGGTCCCCGTTTCCGCCTCGGCCTGCCGCGCCGGCCTGTGCGCCTCGGTCCGGGTCGACAACACGATCCTCAACGCCTCGCACCTGCACCAGCTCCGACCGGGCAGCGCGGAGCACGCCGCCGAGCTGGCCAAGAACCGGGCGCTGGAGGACGCCGCCGCGCCGCTGGCGTTGGAGGTCAACCACGTCAACCTCAGCGAGTTCGCGGGGGCGGGAGTGGCGCTGTCCAGCCTCGTCCTGCACCTCAACCGGTACTCCTACCGGTTCGAACTCATGTGAGGCGGGGCCGGGCCGCCCGTTGGGGCGTTCGCCCGGCCCCGAACGTGTTCCGAGGCCCGCCCCCCGACCGCGGGTGGCGGGCAGGGCGGACGGGCTGGGTCCTCAGACGAGCAGCGGAAGCAGGGCGTGCCGCCGCCGCACGACCGCCCCGTAGCGGGCGTCCAGCCGCAGCCACGAGTCCGTGGCGCTGACCCTGACCAGGTCATCGGCGCCGGCCGGGCCGAGGAACCCCATCCCGGACAGCGCGAACAGGCACCGCAGCGGGACCTTCACCTCGAACCCGCCGCCGCTGACCACCAGCACCGGCTGGTCGAGCAGGGACGCGGGCGGGGTGCCGTGCGGGCCCTGGTTCTCCCTGGCCACGGCGGCTCCCCTGTCGGTCAGCTCGCTGACGACCGAGGCCGGCAGGTCGTCGACCCGTCGCCAGCCCTCGCCCGGCGGCAGCGCCGACCGCCACAGCAGGTCCCTGGGCGGCCCGGGGTCCAGGCGCGGCCCGCCCACCACCGCCAGCGCGGCGAGCAGCTCGTTGCCGGAGACGGTCACGTCGGCCGGCTCCACCTCGCCGGTCACCGAGCGGGTGACCAGGGCGTCGAACGGCGTCGACGCCCAGGCGTCCAGCAGCTCGGGCCGGCCGGGGCGGGCCCGCAGCCGGACCACCGCCTGCGCGTCCAGCCGGACGGCGCGGGCCACGAACGCGCCGAGCGCCTCGCGGTCGGCGGCGTCGGGCACCAGCAGCTCAGGCAACGCCGCCCCCCGCGTGGAAGCCGGCCAGGAAGTCCCGCTCGGTCTCGGTGAGCCGGCGCGGCCGGGTGTTGGCGACGTCGTAGGGGGCCATCAGGGTCTGGGCGCTGGCGACCACCTGGTCCTCGTGCGACCGTCCACTATGGACGGTGTAGTCGAGGGTGAAGGAGGCCACCCTGAGGTCGCGGACCGCGATCCGCACGCACACCGGCTCCCCGGTGAACACCAGCGGCGCGTGGTAGTCGACCGCGAGCCTGGCCACCACCATGCCCCGCGCCAGCCCGTCCACCCCGTGCCGCGCCGCCTCGACGAACAACATCGCGACCCTGGCGTCCTCCAGCAGCGTCACGGTGTTCGCGTGGTTGACGTGCCCGAAGGCGTCCATGTCCGACCAGCGCGGTTGGACCTCGGTGACGAACGCGCCCAAGAAACAACGCCTCCTCGCGGCGATCATGAGCCCATCAGGGGATTGCAGCCCCTAACGTACTCACGATCGTCGGACGCCGACCCGCGCCGGGGGGGTACCCGGCGCGGGTCGGCGGTGTCCGTCAGCCCGGCGTCGACCGGACCGGTGGCGGTCGACGCGGGCGCGTCGACCCCGGCGGCCCGTCCTCAGCGGACCATGCTGCGGACCTGGCGGGCCGCCACCGACAGCGTCGGCAGGTCCAGCCGGCCGGAGTCCCTGATCGCGCGCAGCGCGGCCCTGGCCCTGGCCAGCCGGGAGGCGTTCGCCTCCTCCCACCGGGCGATCTTCTCCTCGGCGTCGTCCCCGGGGTCGCTGCTGCGCAGCGCGTCCAGGGTGATCGCCCGCAGCGACCCGTACAGGTCGTCGCGCAGCGCCAGCCGCGCCAGCGCGTGCCAGCGGTTGCCGCGCTGGAGCGCGCTCACCGAGCTGAGCATCTGGTCGATGTCCAGGTGGGCGGACAACGCGTAGTACAGCTCCGCGGTCTCCTGCGGGCTGCGCTCCACGCCCAGCTTCTCCCGCTCGGCCAGCTCGGCCACCTCGGTGACGTCGAGCAACCCGTAGGTGTAGAGCAGGGTCGCCACCCGACGCGCCAGGGGCTCCGGCACGCCCTGGTCGGTCAGCCGCTGGACGTGCTCGACCACGGCGTCGCGCTCCCGGCCCCGCAGCAGGTCGGTCACGTGCGGGGCCAGCTCCCCGACCACGGGGGCGAACCGGCTGATCTCGGCGCCCACGGCCAACGGCTGCGGCCGGTTCGACAGCAGCCAGCGGGAGGCCCGGTCGAGCAGCCGCCGCGTCTCCAGCACCATGGCGTCGGTGACGTCGGTGGGCACGACGTTGTCGAGGGCGTCGATCTCCCGCCACAGCGAGTTCAGGTCGAAGACCCTGGTCACCACGGAGAACGCCCGCACGGCGTCGGTGGCGCTGGCCGTCATCTCCTCGGCCAGCCGGAAGGCGTAGGAGATGCCGCCCCCGTCGACCACCTCGTTGACCAGCAGCGTGGTGGTGATCTCCCGACGCAGCGGGTGCCCGGCGACCGCGTCGCCGAACCGCTCCCGCAGCGGCGCGGGGAAGTACTCGGGCAGCCGCCGCGCGAACGCCTCGGCGTCCGGCAGGTCGCTGGCCAGCACCTCCTCCTTGAGCGCCAGCTTGACGTGGGCCAGCAGGGTGGCCAGCTCCGGCGAGGTCAACCCCTGCCCCGCCTGGTCCATCGCCTTGAACTGGGCCGGCGTCGGCAGGGCCTCCAGCGCCCTGTCCAGGCCGCGCCGCTGTTCGAGGTCGCTGATCAGCCGGGCGTGCACGGTCAGCATCGACGCGGCGTGCGCCCTGCTGACGCCGAGCACCGCGTTCTGCCGGTAGTTGTCGGCGAGCACCAGGTGCGCGACCTCGTCGGTCATCGCGGCGAGCAGCTCGTTGCGCTCGCCCGGCTCCAGCCGCTCCGCGTCGACCATGCGGTCCAGCAGGATCTTGATGTTGACCTCGTGGTCGGAGCAGTCCACGCCGGCCGAGTTGTCCAGGGCGTCGGTGTTGACCTTGCCGCCGGCCCTGGCGAACTCGATCCGGCCGCGCTGGGTCAGGCCGAGGTTGCCGCCCTCGCCGACGACCTTCACCCGCAGGTCGGCCCCGTCGACGCGGACCGCGTCGTTGGCCTTGTCGCCGACCTCGGCGTGCGTCTCGGTGGAGGCCTTGACGTAGGTGCCGATGCCGCCGTTCCACAGCAGGTCGACCGGGGCCAGCAGGATCGCCTTGATCAGCTCGGGCGGGGACAGCCGGCTCACGCCGTCCGGCAGGCCCAGCGCCTCCCTGACCTGCGGGCTGACCGGGATCGACTTCAGGGTGCGGGGGAAGACCCCGCCACCCTTGCTGATCTTGCTCCGGTCGTAGTCGTCCCACGAGGAGCGCGGCAGCTCGAACAGGCGCTTGCGCTCCCGGAACGACACCGACGGGTTCGGGTCGGGGTCGAGGAACACGTGCCGGTGGTCGAACGCCGCGACGAGCCGGATGTGCTCGGACAACAGCATCCCGTTGCCGAAGACGTCGCCGGACATGTCGCCGACGCCCACGACCGTGAAGTCCTGCGACTGCGTGTCCACGCCCAGCTCACGGAAGTGCCGCTTGACGCTCTCCCACGCGCCCCGCGCGGTGATGCCCATCGCCTTGTGGTCGTAGCCGACCGAGCCGCCGGAGGCGAAGGCGTCGCCGAGCCAGAAGCCGTAGGAGGCGGCGACCTCGTTGGCGATGTCGGAGAAGGTCGCGGTGCCCTTGTCGGCGGCGACCACCAGGTAGGCGTCGTCCCCGTCGTGCCGCACGACCTGCCGCGCCGGCACCACGTGGTTGCCGACCATGTTGTCGGTCAGGTCCAGCAGGCCGGAGATGAACATCCGGTAGCAGGCGATCCCCTCCTTGAGGAACGCCTCCCTGTCCAACCCGGGGTCGCCGGTCGCCGTCGGCGGGCGCTTGACGACGAAGCCACCCTTGGCGCCGACCGGGACGATCACCGCGTTCTTCACGGCCTGCGCCTTGACCAGGCCCAGGATCTCGGTGCGGAAGTCCTCCCTGCGGTCGGACCAGCGCAGGCCGCCCCTGGCGACCGGGCCGAACCGCAGGTGCACGCCCTCCACCCTCGGCGAGTACACGAAGATCTCGAACCGGGGCCGGGGCTCCGGCAGGTCCGGCACGGCCTGCGGGTCCAGCTTGAACGACAGGAACGGCCGGGCCTGGCCCGCGCTGTCCGTGACGAAGTAGTTCGTCCGCAGCGTCGCCCTGACCAGCGTCAGGTAGCTGCGCAGGATCCGGTCGGCGTCGAGGCTGGTGACCTCGTCGATCATCCGGGTGATCTCGGCGGCCAGCGCCTCGCCCTGGCTGGCCCTGGTCTCGTCGGACAGCGCCGGGTCGAACCGGGTCTCGAAGAGCTGCACCAGCGCGGTGGCCACCTGGGTGTGGCCGAGCACCGCGTCCTCGATGTAGTCCTGGCTGTAGGGCGTGCGGGCCTGCCGCAGGTACTTGGCGTAGGCGCGCAGCAGCGCCGCCTGCCGCCAGCCCAGCCCGGCCCGCAGCACCAGCGCGTTGAACCGGTCCACCTCGGCGTCGCCGCGCCACGCGGCGGCGAAGGCCTCCTGGAACCGGGCCTGGAGCTCGGCGGGGTCCTCGGCGGCGATGCGCTCCAGCGCCGCCGGCTCCAGGCGCAGCCCGAAGTCGTAGATCCAGCACTGGACGCCGTCCTCGCGGACGACCTCGTACGGCCGCTCGTCGACGACCTCGACGCCCATCCGCTGGAGCACCGGCAGCACCGCCGACAACGTGACCCGCTGCCCGGCCAGGTACAGCTTGAACCGCCGCTCCCCCGGCTCGGCCTCGCCCGGCACGTAGAAGTGCATGCCCAGGTCGCCGGGCTCGCCGGTCAGCGCCTGGAGGCGACGCAGGTCGGCCAGGCCCTCACCGGCGGTGAAGTCCTCCTTGTACGCCTCGGGGAAGAGCGTGGCGTACCGCTGCCCCAGCTCGGTGGCGGACTCCCCGCTGACCACGCCCTGCGTGCCGTCCGGCCCGTGCTGCTCCGCCAGGACGGCGTCGATCATCAGGTCGTCCCAGCTCCGCACGGAGGCGGCCAGCTTGTCCTGGATGCGGGTGGTGTCCGGCTCGAACTGCCGGCCGGGGTCGGTGTGCACCGTGAAGTGCACCCGCGCCAGCGCGGACTCGCCCACCCGCGCGCTGTACTCCAACGAGCTGCCCTGGAGCTCGGCCAGCAGCACGTCCTGCATGGCCAGCCGGGTGGTCGTGGTGTAGCGGTCGCGCGGCAGGTAGACCAGGCACGAGTAGAAACGGCCGTAGGGGTCGCGCCGCAGGAACAGCCGCAGCTTGCGCCGCTCGGCCAGCGCCAGCACCCCGGTCGTCGTGTCGTACAGCGAGTCCGGGTCGGTGGAGAACAGCTCCGTGCGCGGGTAGTTCTGGATCACCTCCAGCATCCGCTGACCGGAGTAGGACTCCAGCGGGAAGCCGGCGCGGTGGATGACCTCGCGCACCCGGCGCTCGATGACCGGGATGTCCAGCACGTCCTCGTGCAGGGCCGAGGTGGTGAACACGCCCAGGAACCGGTGCTCGCCGGTGACGTTGCGGTCGGCGTCGAACGTCTTGACGCCCACGTAGTACGGGTAGACCGGGCGGTGCACCGTGGACGGCGCGCTCGCCTGGGTCAGCACGAGCAGCTCAGGCGCCAACGCCTGCGCGGCGCCGTCCGGGCCGGTCGTGAAGCTACGGGCGGCGAGGCTGTCGCGGCGCAGCACCCCCAGGCCGGAGGCCAGCACGGCGCGCAGCGCCTTGTCGCCGCTCTCCGGGTCCTCGACCAGCTCGTAGTGCCGGTAGCCGAGGAAGGTGAAGTGGCCGTCGACCAGCCAGCGCAGCAGCTCGGCGCCCTCCTGGGTCTCGGCGGCCGGCAGCGGCGGCGGGGTGCGCTCCAGCTCGTCGGCCAGGGCGCGCGCGGTGCCGGTCATCTTGTCGGTGTCCTCGACGACCTCGCGGACGTCGTTGAGGACCGACTGCAACCGCTGCTCCAGCTCGCGGGCCCGGTCCGGGTCGGTGATCCGGTCGACCTCGATCAGCATCCACGACTCGGCCAGCGCGTCGTTCGGCGGGCGCTCGGGGTCAGCGGCCGGCAGCACCTCGCGCAGGCCGCCGGCGACGTCCCTGCGCACCACGACGATGGGGTGCACGACGCGCTGGACCTGCACGCCCCGCCGGGCCAGCTCGGCGGCGACCGAGTCGACCAGGTAGGGCATGTCGTCGGTGACGACCTGGATCACGGTGGCCGGGCAGGACCAGCCGTCGGCGGTCGGGTCGGGGTTGAACACCCGGACCACGGGCCGGCCGGGCACCCGGGAGACGGCGATCTCGTGGTGCGAGCGCACCGCGCCGACGAGGTCGGCCGGGCGGTCGTCGACGACCTCCTCGGCCGGCACGTGCCGGTAGTACAGCTCGATCAGGTCCGCGAGCTCGGGAGCCGTGTCGGCGGCTCGTCGGAGGAGTTGCTCGCGGCCCTGCTCCGGACTCGCCGTCCGCTCGGGGCCGTCGGTTCTGCTGTCGGATGGGGACGGGGCTGAACTCGCCGAAGTCGAGGACATCGTTGCTTGTGGCTCCACGCGCTCTCCGGCACTCCGCTGTGCCAGGACCACCTCAACCCTAACCAGCCGCGATCGGACGGGGGGCAACGGGCGGTGGCGGCGTCCCAGCCGGCTGGAGTGGTCTGCGCCACGTCGACGCGGGGCGAATCGGTCTCGTGATCGATCACGCGACTGGTCTACTCACCAGTACCCCGTACGCGGGGGACGAAACACCCGTCGGGCGCCGTGCGGGATCTTGACGCGACACGCCGTCGCGAGCCTTTCCTCGGCGTGTCGCCTCCCTGTCGTGACCGCCGTCGACACCGTCGCTGTCGGCGGGGGACGCGCGGGGGGAGACGCCTCAGTAGCGGGAGTCGGGTGGGATCCACACCGGGCCGTGACCCACGTCGCTCGCGCGGTGGCGGGCCCCGGGGTCGACCGACGGACGCGAGGTGGGTGCCGCCGGCAGGTCGGCGCTGAAGCGGGCGAGTTCGTCCAACGAGCCGATGCCCGGCAGGCCGGCGGGCGCGCCGGAGGTCGCCTGGTGGCTCGGCGGAGGGGCCGTGGGCGCCGACGGTGTCGACGGTGTGGTGCTCGGGGGCTCGACCCGCCAGGGGACCGGGTCCGCGAGCGCGGCCAACGCGGAGTCCTGGCCGTCCCCGCCCGCCGACGGGTCGCCGGCCGTCGCGTGGCGACCCGTCCCGGAACGGGCGCGGCCCCCCGGGTCCTCCGCGCCGTCGACGGTGAGCCGGGGAAGACTCGGCAGGGTCTGCTCGGCCTCCGCCTCCACCGCGTGCTCGGCCCTGGCTCCGCCGAGGGACGCGGAGAGCGCGCCGGGGCGCGGCTCCAGCGGCGGGGTCGAGGCCACGGCCGGCGCGACATCGGCCGTTCCCCCGACGTCCTGCCCGTCGGGGTCGGCGAACCGCTCCGGCTGCTCCCGCCGGCCGACCTCGTAGGCGACCAGCGCCTCGGCGAGGAGGTCGGCGAGGCTGTTCTCGTCCACGTCGGCGGCCGGCAACTCGGGGATCTCCTGGTGCGCGCGCTCGTCTCCGGCTCCGGAGGGCACCGCTTCGAGGTGACGCCGACGGCCGCGCCCGGAGGCGTCCGCATCGTCCGCCGCCGCGTCCTCGGCCAGCTCGGGTCCACCCGTCGACGGCGTGTGGGCGGCCGACGAGGCGAGAAGATCCCCGTGCGAGGGGGTCTGCTGTGGTGCGTGGTCCGGCTCGCGGTGGGTCAGCGTGTCGGTTTCCCGGCTCCCCCGCTCCTCTCCGGGAGCCTGCCCGGCGGGCGGGTTCTCGCGGTTCCCCGCGTCCGGCGCGGGCTGGTCGGCACGAGCCAACGCCGCCAGCAACGCCTTGGCCAGCTCCTCGGGCGCTCCCGACCTGCCGACCAGGTCCACCAGGGCCGGGGACACCCGCGACTCCGGCTCGGGGCCGGGGAGCGGGTCCGGCTCCGGGGGACGGGGCAGCGGCGAGGGCCCCGGACCCGGCGGAACGGGCTGCGGCTCGGGCGTCGGCGGGATGGGCGAGGGCTCCGGGGTCGGGGGGATCGGCGATGGCTCCGGCATCGGCGGCACCGGCGACGGCTCGGGGAACGGCTCCGGCTTCCGCTGCTCGTCCTCGCCGGTCGCGCGCGGGGGCGCGGCCGGCCGTCCCTGGCGCCCCTCGCCGGCGACGCCTCCGGACGGGGACGAGGACAACGGCCACGCGCCGCCGGCGGCGGCCAGCCTCCCCGAGTGCTCGGCGGTCGAACTCGCCCACCGGTCCGCCCGGTCCTCCGCGCCGATCACCGGCAGGAGCACCGTCATCGCCTCGGGCTCGTCGTCGGGACGCGCCGGCGGCGCGGGCTCCGGCGACGACCCGGCGGCGCGCTCGGCGTTCGGGTCGTCGTTCAGGTCGTCGTTCAGGTCGTCATCACTGCGGTGTCTGCCGCGACGGCTTCTCGGCACGGCGGCCGCCCTCTCCGGGCCCGCCGCGCCGGCCGCCCGCCCGGTGGTGGTGTCACCGACCTCCGCGGGCTCGGCGCGTGTCGTTCCCCGCTGCGCCGGCGGAGCGGACAACCCGAGCGGCGACGTGCCCTCCTGCGCTGGGTTCTCCCCCTCGACCACAGTGTCCACCACGGCGGCGGGGGCCACCGGGGTGTCGGCGTCGGCCTGGTCGGCGTGCTCCAGCTCCGCGGCGCGCCTGCGGCGCCGGCCCCCCTGCCGTCGGGGGATCACCTTCCACCCCGGGCCGTCGTCGTCGGCGCTCCTCCGCTTGCGCGCGGGGACGGCGGCCTTCTTGGGTGGCGGGACGTCGGCGGCCGGTTCGGCGGGGATCACCGGAAGGACCACGGTCAGCGCCGCGGCCGGGTCCTGCTCCGGGACGGCTGAGGCCGTCCTGGCCTCCCTCAGCGCCTGGCCCGCCACCCGCAGCAGCTCCGCGCCGTCCAGGCCCGGCCGGTGTTCGGCGATCCCGACCCGCACCCCCACCCTGGCGCCGTTCGCGGCCGCGGCCCAGTCGGCGTCGGCCACGCCCACCCGGAACCGCTCCGCCCAGCGCTCCGCCTCCGCCCGGTCGGCCGCCAGCAGGACCGCGAACTCCCCGCCGCCGAGCCTGGCCAGCTCGGCCAGGGCGGGCGCGGACCCGCGCAGGCTGGCGGACATCCCGCGCACGGCCTCGTCGCCGGTCTCGACCACGCCGCTGGGTCGACGCAGGTCGAACAGCACGAGGGTGACCGCCTCCGCCGGGCGGGGGCCGGTGACCACGGCGTCGAGCCGCCGCAGGAACCCCTCCCGGTTCCACAGGCCAGTCAGCTCGTCGGTCTCGGCCGCCGCCAGCTCGGCCAACGACACCGCCGCCGGCCGCGCCGGCGTGGAGGCGTGGTCGGCCGGCGACACCGGACGACGGCGCATCGCCTTGACCTCGCGCCGCGCCGCGGCGAACTCCTCGGCCAACCGCACCCGCACGCCGTGCACGGCGCGCTGGCGCCGGCGCTCCGCCGTGTAGGCGTCACGCAGGCAGGACAGGGCCTCGGCGAGCTCCTCCCCCTGCTCGTGCACGGAGGACAGGGCGACCAGCGCCTCCGCCCTGAGCTGGTCGAGCTGGTGCCGGGCCGCGAGGTCCGCCGCGTCGTGCAGCAGGTCCCTGGCCGCGTCGAGTTCGCCGGCGGGCAGGAACGACCGGGTCGCCAGGGCCACCCGCAGCCAGCCCGAGGACTCCGCGCCCGGCGCGCGGACCGGGCGCTCCAGGACCGGGCGGGCCGCCTCGACGGCCTCCTCCGGCCGGTCGGCGTCCAGCGACGCGCACACCAGCTCCAGCGTGAGCCGGGCGCTGACGTGCCCGCCGTCGTTGGCCGGGTCACGCAGGTCGCCGAGCAGGGACAGGCCCTCGCGGGCCGCCGCCACCGCCGCCGTCAGGTCTCCCCAGCGCCGGTGGTGGGCCGCCGTGACCGCCCGCACCATCCCCCTCGACAGCAACCGGACGTCACCGTCGAGCCGGGTGTCGGACTCGTACAGCCGGTCCGCCTCGGCCAACGACTCGGCCAGCTCCTGGCCCCTGCCGAGGTGGGCCAGGCAGGCGGCGAACTGCACCAGCGCGGAGGCCCGCACCGCGTCGGGGACGCCGGAGGCCTCCAACACCGGCCGCAGCACGGCGAACCCGGTCAGGGGCGCGCCGGCCGCCCGCGCGGCCTGCGCCAGCTCCACCCGCAGCGACCAGGCCAGCTCCGGGTCGTCCCCCACCTCGGCCGGGCGCAACGCGGCGACCGCGCGTTCCGCGGCCGCCACGCCCCGGCCGAGGCGGTTGAGGACGAACACGACGAGCAGCTCCGACCGGAGCCGCGTCGACTCGTCGCGGCGCACCGCCGCGGTCCGCGCGGCCCGTTCGCCGAGCACGAGCGCCAGTTCGGGCGCGCGCCACCGCAAACGCCAGGCGGGCTCGAACAGCTCGCCCGCCCCGTCCTCCGTCGGCGCTCCGCCCCTGGCCGCCACTCAGGTTCGCTCCGCTTCCTGGTCAGTCCCTGGTGAGCTTCCGGTAGGTCACCCGGTGCGGCCGGGCCGCCTCCTGGCCGAGCCGCTCGATCTTGTTCTTCTCGTAGCCCTCGAAGTTGCCCTCGAACCAGAACCAGCGGGCGGGGTCCTCCTCGGTCCCCTCCCAGGCCAGGATGTGGGTCGCGACGCGGTCGAGGAACCACCGGTCGTGGGAAATGACCACGGCGCAGCCGGGGAACTGCTCCAGCGCGTTCTCCAGCGAGCCCAGCGTCTCCACGTCCAGGTCGTTGGTCGGCTCGTCCAGCAGGATCAGGTTGCCGCCCTGCTTGAGGGTCAGCGCCAGGTTGAGTCGGTTGCGCTCACCGCCGGAGAGCACCCCGGCCGGCTTCTGCTGGTCGGGGCCCTTGAAGCCGAACGCGCTCACGTAGGCGCGCGACGGCATCTCGACCTGGCCGACGTGGATGTAGTCCAGCCCGTCGGAGACCACCTGCCACACCGTCTGGTCGGGGTCGATGCCGGCCCGGTTCTGGTCCACGTAGGACAGCTTCACCGTCTCGCCGACCCGCACCTCGCCGGAGTCCGGCTGCTCCAGGCCCACGATCGTCTTGAACAAGGTGGTCTTGCCGACGCCGTTCGGGCCGATCACGCCGACGATGCCGTTGCGCGGCAGGCTGAACGACAGCCCGTCGATCAGGACCCGGTCCCCGAAGCCCTTGCGCAGGTCCTGGACCTCGACCACGACGTTGCCCAGGCGCGGGCCCGGCGGGATCTGGATCTCCTCGAAGTCGAGCTTGCGGGTCCGCTCCGCCTCGGCGGCCATCTCCTCGTACCGCTGGAGTCGGGCCTTGGACTTCGCCTGCCGGGCCTTGGCGTTGGAGCGCACCCACGCCAGCTCGTCCTTGAGGCGCTTCTGGAGCTTGACGTCCTTCTTGCCCTGGACGGCCAGCCGCTCCGCCTTCTTCTCCAGGTAGACGGAGTAGTTGCCCTCGTAGCCGTGGGCGCGGCCCCGGTCCAGCTCCAGGATCCAGCCGGCCACGTTGTCCAGGAAGTACCGGTCGTGGGTGACGGCCAGCACGGTGCCCGGGTACTGGGCGAGGTGCTGCTCCAGCCACAGCACGCTCTCCGCGTCCAGGTGGTTGGTCGGCTCGTCCAGCAGCAACAGGTCCGGCTTGCTCAGCAGCAGCTTGCACAGCGCGACCCTGCGCCGCTCGCCACCCGACAGGTGCCGGACCTCGGCGTCCGGCGGCGGGCAGCGCAGCGCGTCCATCGCCTGCTCGAGCTGGGAGTCCAGGTCCCACGCGTCGGCGTGGTCGAGCTCCTCCTGGAGCCGGCCCATCTCCTCCATCAGCTCGTCCGAGTACTCGGTCGCCATCTTCTCGGCGATCTCGTTGAACCGGTCGAGCTTCTGCTTGATCTCGCCCACACCCTCCTGGACGTTGCCCAGGACGGTCTTGTCCTCGTTCAACGGCGGCTCCTGGAGCAGGATGCCCACGCTGGCGCCGGGCGCCAGGTACGCGTCGCCGTTGTTCGGCTGGTCGAGCCCCGCCATGATCTTCAGCACGCTCGACTTGCCGGCCCCGTTCGGGCCGACAACGCCGATCTTCGCGCCGGGGAGGAAGTCGAGGGACACGTCATCGAGGATGACCTTGTCCCCGTGCGCCTTGCGCACCTTCCTCATGCTGTAGATGAACTCGGCCATGGCCGCGATCGTAGAGCGGTCGGCCCCGGCGAAGCACCGCGGTGGCCCGTCTCGTGCGATCGGGGGACAAACCTCACCAATCCAGCCGTCTCCCACACCGCACCGTCACCAACCGCCCCACCACCGCTCCCCCGCACAACCCCACCGCGTGTCGCCCTCCCGACCCGCCCCACCACCCGCCCACCCCCTCCCCGAGCGGACCAGACCGACAGGGGGGAGGGCCCCTCCCCCCACCCCTCCCTCCCCCGTCCCCGCCCCTGGTGATTGGTCTTCGCCCCTGATGGTTGTGGTCGGTGTTTTGTGGGTGTGGTTCGGCGCGGCAGCGGACAGCGGTGGCTGGTGTGGCGGCCGCGGGGTTGGCGTGATGCGAATCGGGGTGCTCGGGCGCAGGAGGTGGCAGTGCCCTGCACGGGTTCTGGGGAAGACCGTCCGCTCGCGCAGCCGTGCGGCGAGAGCTTCGTGGGCTTCGGGACGAGTCGCATCGGGTGGGCCTGGCGTTCGCCGCTCCCCTCTCCCGGGCGCGGGGAGCGGCGGACGCGTCAGGTCAGGGGATCATCGCGAGCTGCGCGGCCTTCTCCTCCTCGGGTGGGACCGCGTCGCGCGGTTCCGCCGGTGGGGCGTGCTCGGGGCTGCCGTTGGCCACGAGGGCGGGGCCGGCGCGGCGGCGCACGGGGATCACCGCGCAGCGCCCGAGATCGATGCCCATCGCCGTGGCTTCGAGTTCCGTGCGGTAGCGCGTCTGTCCCTCGATCTCGTACTGGCTCGTGAACAGTCGACCGGTCACGACGACGGGGTCTCCCTTCTCCAGGGTGGCCGCCGCGCCTTCGGCGAGTCGCCGCCAGCAGCTCACGTCCAGGTAGAGATGGTCTCCGTTGGACCAGTCGCCGGCGGTCCGGGAGAACCTGCGTTCCGTGGTGCCGAGCCGGAACCGGACGACCGCGACACCGTCGCGGGTTCGCCACTGGCGCGGCTCGCTCACCACCTTGCCCACCACGGTCACGTGCGTCTCGTACATGGCGTCCTCCCTGATCAGCCCTGGTCAGCCCTGTCAGCCGTTCGGTTCTCTGGTCTTCGCCGGTCCGACAAGAGCAGGTTGGGCCATGGACGGACGCCGCGCCAGGACCGTCTCGCGAGCTGTGGACAGGTGGGGCGGCTGTGGATAACTCGGGCCTCGGACAGGTGGTGCGCGTCGTTCCTGTCGGGGGTCTCTGGTAGTGCGCGCCGCGAAGTGAGTGAGCACTCACTCCTTGACTGAGTGAGCGCTCACTCAGTACGGTCGGGAATCGTGAACGCCCAGCAAGCACGCCGCCGTCGCGCCCCGGCCATGTCCCCGGAGGACCGCAGGGAAGCGATCGCGGAGGCCGTCCTACCGCTGCTCGCCGAGCACGGCGTCGCCGTCACCACGAGCCAGATCGCCGAGGCCGCCGGCATCGCCGAAGGCACGGTCTTTCGCGTCTTCAAGGACAAACAGGAACTGCTCGGGTACTGCGTGCAGGCGGCGCTCCGCGTGGAGCCGTTGCTGGAGAAGCTCCAGGAGATCCCCCGCACCTCCGATCTTCGGGCGCTGCTGAAGGCCGTCGCCGACACGCTCAGCGGCCACTTCCGCCGGACGGGGGCCCTGCTCCACGCGCTCGCCTCGTCGGGATGGCGCCCCGAGCGGCCCTCCCCCGGCGAGGAGCAGGAGTGGCACCGGAAGCGGCTGGACCAGACGCGGCGGATCACCGAGAGCGTCGCCGAGATCCTGTCGGCCGAGGCCGACCGGCTGCGCGTGCCGCCGAAGACGGTGGCGGGGATGTTCCTGGGCCTGGTGTTCACCGACGAGATGGGGCGGCGCGCGTTCGGCGAGACCGCCCCCGCCAGCACGGACGAGCTGATCGACGTGTTCCTGCACGGCGTGCTCGCCCGCTGAGCCACCACTTCCGAGGGGGAAGCAGACAGTGACCGACCTGATGATCGAGGCCGACGACGTCGGCAGGAAGTTCGGCGACGTGGCCGCGCTGGACGGCATCAGCCTCCAGGTGCCGAGAGGCACGGTGCTGGGGCTGCTCGGCCACAACGGCGCCGGCAAGACCACGCTGGTCAACATCCTCAGCACGGTGTTGCCGCCGAGCAGCGGCAGCGCCCGCGTCGCCGGGCACGACGTCGTCCGCCAGGGTCACGAGGTGCGACGCCGGATCGGGCTGACCGGCCAGTTCGCCAGCGTCGACGAGCAGCTCACCGGCGAGGAGAACCTGGTGATGATCGCCAGGCTGCTCGGCGCGAGCCGCGCGGAGGCGCGTCAGCGCACCGCCGAGTTGTTGGAGACCTTCGACCTCACCGCGGCGGCCAGGCGCAGGGCCAGCACCTACTCCGGGGGGATGCGGCGTCGGCTCGACCTGGCCAGCAGCCTCATCGGCCACCCGGAGGTCGTGTTCCTGGACGAGCCGACGACCGGGCTGGACCCGGCGAGCCGGGTCGCGCTGTGGGAGGTCGTCGAGCGGCTGGTCGACGACGGGACGACGGTTCTGCTGACCACGCAGTACCTGGAGGAGGCCGACCGTCTCGCTGACGCGATCACGGTGCTGTCGGAGGGGAAGGTCGTGGCCTCCGGCACGGCGGCGCAGCTCAAGGCCGACGTCGGGCAGCGGAGCGTGACGGTGGTGTTGCAGGAGCCGGGGGACGCTCCGACGGCGCTGCGCGCGCTGCGCGAGGCGGGTCTGAGCCCGTTGCACGACGCCGAGCGGCGCGCCCTCACCACGCCGGTGGAGTCGTCCCGTCAGCTCGCGGTGGTCGTGCGCGCGCTGGACGAGGTCGCGATCGACTTCGTCGAGCTGACCCTGCACGAGCCCACGCTCGACGACGTGTACCTGACCCTGACCGGCCGCCAGGCCGCCTGACCGGAGGAGAGAACGCGGATGTCGACGATGACCGCGGAGCGTTCCGACGTGCGCCGCGCCGCCTCCGGCGGCCCTCGCTGGCACGGGAGCAGCGTGTTCACCCAGGTGATGGTGTTCGCGGGGCGTTCGCTGCGCGCCCTGCGCGAGCCACGGCTGCTGATCATGAGCCTGATCCAGCCGTTCATCATGCTGGTGTTGTTCAGCCAGGTGTTCCGGGGGATCGCGAACGGCCCCGGCTTCCCGGCGGGCGCGAACTACATCGACTACCTGATGCCGGCGATCCTGGTGACCACGTCGACGCAGGCGGCGATGGGGGCGGGGGCTGGCCTGGCGAACGACCTGCGCAACGGGGTGCTGGCCCGGTTCCGTGCGCTGCCGGTGCGGATGGTGAGCGTGCTGGTGGGTCGCAGCCTCTACGACCTGGTGCGCAACACGTTGCAGCTCGGCATCCTGCTCGTGGCCGCCGCGGCGCTGTTCGGGTTCGCGCCCGCCGGCGGCGTGGTGGGCACGGTGTCCGCGCTGGCGTTGGCGTTGTTCGTCGGCTGGGGCGTGTCGTGGGTGCTGATCGCCCTGGCGACGTGGCTGCGCAACGTCGAGGTCATGCAGATGGTCGGGTTCGTCGCGATGTTCCCGCTGATGTTCGCCTCCAGCGCGTTCGTGCCGATCGACGGCATGCCGGGCTGGTTGCAGGCGGTCGCCAGGGTGAACCCGTTGACCTACGCGGTGGACGCCTCGCGGGGACTGGCCTTCGGCCACGCGTCCCTGTCGTCGGTGGCGGGGGCGGTGGTGACGAGCGCGGTGCTGGCGCTCGTCGGTGGCGTGCTGGCCGCCAGGGGGATCCGTCGGCCGTGAGGTCGACGCCGGACGCGGCGCTCGGGGCGGGGCGCCGCGTCCGGCGTGTCCGCGGTCAGGCGCGGGGACCGCGGTCGGTCTCGGCGAGCTTGGCGAGCATGGCGTTGTAGGCGGTGAGGTCGGCGTCCCCGTCGGCGTCGGCGCGGCGGTCGGTGCGGCGGGCGGCGCGTTCGTCGGCCCTGGCCCACTGCACGACGAGGGCGATCACCACGACGATGACGGGGAACTCGCCGGTGGCCCAGCTCAGGCCGCCGCCGAGGCGTTGGTCGCCGAGCAGGTCGGTCACCCAGGGCAGGTTCAGGTCGCGGTAGAAGATCTCGCCGATGACCGAGCGGGACATCATGAGCGCGATGCCGAAGAAGGCGTGGAACACCATCGCGGCGAACATGAGCCCGATGCGGGCCAGGGGCGGCAGTGGCCTCGGCGAGGGGTCGACGCCGATCACCGGCCAGAAGAACACGTAGCCGGCGATCAGGAAGTGGGCGTTCATGGCCAGGTGCGCCCAGTGCTCGCTGAGGGCGACGTCGAACAGGCCGGAGAAGTAGAGGCCGTAGAACGAGCCGACGAACAGCACCAGCGCGACCAGCGGGTGGGTGAGCACGCGGGAGATCGGCGAGTGGACGAACGCCAGCAGCCACTCGCGGGGGCCAGGGGGCGCGTCGCGGCCGGCGGGCTTGATCGCGCGCAGCGCGAGCGTGACGGGCGCGCCGAGGACCAGCAGGATCGGCACGAGCATGGACAGGATCATGTGCCCGCCCATGTGGACGCTGAACATGCCCGGGGAGTAGCGGCCGATCCCGGAGGAGGTGGCCATCAGCAGGCTGAGGGTCCCCGCGATCCACGCGATGGTGCGGCCGACCGGCCACCGGTCGCCGCGGCGGCGCAGTCGGATCACGCCGGCGACGTAGAGGCCGGCGAGCACGAGCGCGGCGGTGCCGTAGACGAGGTCGAAGCGCCAGTCGAAGAGCAGGCGGGTGAGGGTGGGCGGCCCGTGCAGCTCGTAGCCGATGAGCCGTTCCATGCGGTCGGGGACGAAGCCGAGCGAGCCGGGGGGCGGTGTGCGGCCCAGGGCGACGGACAGGCCGACGGTGGCCAGCATGACCAGGACCTCGACCGCGCCGAGCTGGAGCAGCGTGGTCGGGCTGCCCCTGTCCACGACGGCCCGGACGGCGCGGCGGCGCTGGGTGTAGCCGAACCAGAACAGGGCGAGCAGCGCGCCGATCTTGGCGAGGACGAGCCGGCCGTAGTCGGAGGTGAGCAGTTCGCCGATCGGGAGCCGGACGAGCGCGTTGATGACGCCGGACAGCGCCATGGCGATCCAGCAGACCAGGGCGACCAGGGAGAACCGGCGGGTGGCCAGGGCGAGGTGGTCGCCGCGGCGGGCGGCGTGGGCGACCAGCGCGACCAGGCCGCCGATCCACAGCGACGCGCCGAACAGGTGGTAGAGGAGGCTGTTGGTGGCCAGGTCGTGGGCGCCGCCGGAGGCGGAGTGGCCGGAGACCACGACGGGCAGCAGCCCGCCGAGGGACAGGCCGAACAACACGGCGGTCCAGCCCCAGGACAGCACGAGCCGGCAGCCGATCGCGACGACGAGCGCGATCACCGTGGTGATGGTCCAGGCCTTGGCCTGTTCGACGGCGTCGACCAGGTCGACCAGGACGCGCGGGCGCAGCATCTCGGTGACGGGTCGGCCGGCGACGTCGGCGGCGATGAACGGGACGAGCAGCGCGGAGCCCAGGAACCACACGAACGCCGACCAGCCGGCGGTCCGCAGCGCGGCGTAGCCGTCGACGGAGAGCGTGCCGGACTTCTGGGGCGGCACCAGGAAGGCCGCGAACAGCAGGGAGCCGACGCACACGACGGCGCCGACCTCGGCGATGACCTTCGCGACGGGCAGGCCCAGGCGGGTGAAGGTGCCGGGGTCGGGCAGCCCGAGGGTCTCGAACACGTCGCCGGCCGTGACCGAGGTGATCGCGGCGGCCAGCACGGCGGCCAGCGCGACGCCGGGCAGCAGCAGTGCGACGACGCTCAGGAGGGGGCGGCGGGGTCGGGGCCCTGCCGGGCCGTCGGTGGGGACGGCTGCTGGGGCGTCGGTGGACACGCGACGAGGGTAGGCAGCGGCGGAACGGGAGGACACCGCCGGCCTGAGCAACCGTGGCCCCTGTCACCGGTTCGGCCGCCGGCCACCCGTGTCACGCCGCTAACGTTGCGCCTCGTGATGTCGCGTCGCCGTGTCCTCCGACTCGTCGCTCCGCTCGTGTTCGCGGCGGTGGCGCTCGCCGGGTGCGGTCGGGAGGTGTCCGGCGACCCGACGGCGGCGGCGGGCTTCCGTCCGGGTGAGGCGAGTGGCGGGCCGAGGCCGACGACGGCGGTCTCCGGGGCGCCCCAGGTCAGCAGAGCCTCGGCGCCGAGGGGCGTGGACGGTGTGGACCCGTGCGGTCTGCTCCAGCCCGCGGACCTGGGCGCGCTCGGCGGCGCGAAGGGTGAGCCCCGCCGGGGTGAGCCCGTGCCGGACGGCTGCTTCTACTCGCTGGGCGGGGGCGCCGCACACGACTCGGTCGCCGTCGGCTTCTTCAAGCCGCTGGACCAGGTGAAGGCGGAGCAGCCCGGTGGGCGGGAGTTCGACACCGAGGGTTATCCCACGTGGTTCCGGTGCCGGGTGGACAACGGCTACCAGACGTGCACGGCCGCTGTCGGGGTGCGACCGGATCGCACGTTGTTGACCGTGTTGTCCAAACGGGACACCTCGGCCGACACGGTCCGTGATGCCCTGAACGCGGTGACGGTGGCCGCCCTGCACCGGCTCCCCACGGCATAACCGCTGGTCACCACGGTAGTGTGATCCGTGGGGACACGAGCTGGTCGCTCAATGGTCGCGAGTGGCTAACAACCACTCACACCCGACTAACGCCGGCGACCGGAGCGGCGATTACCACCTCGGGTGACGGCGAGCGCCGCTCGGCATGTCACCCGCTGCCCTCGTAGCTCAGCTGGACAGAGCAAGAGACTTCTAATCTCTGGGTCGCAGGTTCGAGTCCTGCCGGGGGCACCAGGTCAACGATCGAACGGCCGCGCGGTAACGGGGCCGCGGGCAACAGTGGGCATCGCATGAGCGGCGTCGGTGTCAGCGATGTCAGCGGTGTCGTCGAACGTGACGCGAATCGCCCGGATCTCCGTTCTCGCGCGTTCGAGCGTCAACGGGTGCGGTGGCGCCGGCGTTCCCCGTGTGTGCCATGGTTGGGCCCGTGCCGGTGACCAGAACGCCACGAGGCGTGATCGGAGTGGGTTATGAGGGCCAGGACGTGGAGTCCTTCGTCCGGGCCCTGACCACGACCGGTGTCGGCACGCTCGTCGACGTGCGTCTCACGCCGATCTCGCGCAAGCGGGGCTTCAGCAAGCGCGCTCTCGGAGCGGTGCTCGCGGACGCGGGAATCGAGTACCGCCACCTCCGCTCGCTCGGCAATCCGAAGGCGAACAGGCCGGGATTCGCTGGCACGGAGCGAGAACTGTTCGAGGCGCGCGAGCGTTACGGTCAACTCATCCGCACTCCCGAGGCCGGGGCCGCTCTGGACGAACTCGCGCGGCTGGCGCGAAACGGCCTGGTCGCGGTGATGTGTTTCGAGGCTGATGAGCGGCGCTGTCATCGGGACGTGGTGCTGGGCGAGCTTCACCAGCGTCTTCGGCCCGTCGGCCTCCACGGGTGACGCGGCGGGCAGAACACGCCGAGAACGCTGTAGGCCTGTTGTCGCTTGGCCTGGTTCCCCACGAAGAAGATGACGTCCCTGTCATCGCCGCACATCTCGTTTCGAAACCGCTGTCGCAGCCGGGCGGCGAGTTCCGCGTCGTCGATGTCTCCCCATTTGCGCTGCGCGATGACCCAGTCCTCGTCGAGGATCTGTTGACGGTGCGTGCCGCACGTCCGTTCCTGGCAGCGGTATCGGTACCAACCGCGCATTCGCGGCGCTTTCGGTGCGACTCGCGGCGTGTCGTCCAGGTCCGGATGCCGCAGATAGTGCGCGATCTTCGACTGTTCGTCCTCGGACCAGCCGGGGTGGTGTTCGACGTTCACGTCGAGGATGCTGCTGGAACGAACAGCCGCCAGCGACCTCGCGGGTGGATTCGTCCGGAACTTTTCGAGGACCTCGCACATCGAGTCGCCCACGAACGGGATCACGTGCGACAGCCGGTTTCTCCACCCCTGGATGCTCCCCTCGACGGTGATGCTGGGCAGGTCCGGCAGCCAGCTCTCGATTCTCGGATCACGCCGGGAGGGTTTCGCGCGTAACGCGACGACGTCGTACTTGGCGAACCGCTGGTCCGGTCGGAGAAGATGCCAGACCACCGGATACAGCCGGACCCAACCGGGGTGTTCGAGGTCCAGTCGGAGTCCGGCGACGCACACGGTTTCCCCGTACGTCGCGTGCGGGTTCGGCGCCGCCTTCACCGTGACCACGAGCCGCAGAGGCCGCCACTGGTCATTCTCGGGTTTCCGGTCGTCCGCGTGGTCCAGCCCGAACAACGTTCCCTGCGTCATTCCGCCTCCCCGTGCGGCCGCGAGGTGGAACTCCTGTTGCCCAGCGTGCCGGCGTCACCTGGCCCTGTCGTTCCGCCAGGCGAAGGATGATCGTTTGCTGGTCGCTCTTCCGGCGGCTTCCGGCCCGGCGGCGCGGTGTGCGAGGTGGCACGGGCGGCGGGACGCGAGGGGGGCGGTCGATCTGCCGCTCGCGGAA
The DNA here is from genome assembly GCF_024171885.1 of Streptoalloteichus tenebrarius. Taxonomy (GTDB): domain Bacteria; phylum Actinomycetota; class Actinomycetes; order Mycobacteriales; family Pseudonocardiaceae; genus Streptoalloteichus; species Streptoalloteichus tenebrarius. Next base: position 109,368 of record NZ_JAMTCP010000019.1, read on the forward strand.
CGCGCGTGGGGAAAGTGGTTGCGGAGCGCGGGAAGGATGGGTGTCGCTGGAGTTGGGCCGCTCGGGGGAGGCATGCGGCGTGGTGGGCGTTCCGTTGGAGGTTCCCGACGAGTTGGCGGCGGCTCATCGGAAGTACAACGGTGAGTCGGGGCGCGTGTGGATCGAGCGGTTGCCGGAGCTGGCGGCCGGATTCCTGGAGCGGTGGGGCCTCCGTCGCGACGGGCCGGTCGCCCATGGGCTCGCCGCGCTGGTCCTGCCCGTGACGAGGCAGGACGGCACGCCAGCGGTCCTCAAGCTCCAGCCGGTGACCGAGGACCACGTCGGCGAGCCGGTGGCGTTGCGGACGTGGGATGGGCGGGGCGCGGTGCGCCTGCTGGACCATGATCCGGAGACGGGCACGATGTTGTTGGAGCGGTTGGACGCGAACCGGTCCCTGGCTCACGTGCCGGACGACATGGTGGCCCTGCGGACGCTCTCCGAGGTGCTGGCCCGGCTGGTGGCCGTTCCCGCGCCGGCGGGTCTGCGCGCCCTGGGCGAGATCGCCACGGCGATGCTGGAGAACGCGCCGCGGGCGCTGTCGGTCCTCGGTGATCTCGACCATCGTCGTCTGCTGGGGATCTGCGCGGGGGCGGCGCGCGAGCTGGTCGGTGAGCCAGGCGATCGACTCCTGCACTGGGATCTGCACTACGACAACGTGCTCGCGCCGCTGCCGGGATCAGGGCGTGATCCGTGGCTGGCGATCGATCCTCAGCCGCTGGCCGGCGATCCGGCGTTCGAACTGCTGCCCGCGCTGCACAACCGGTGGGACGACGTGGTCGCCGCGGGAGACGTGCCGCGCGCGGTCCGCTGGAGGTTCGACCTGATGACCGAGGTGCTGGGGCTGGACCGACGCCGGGCGGTGGGGTGGACGTTGGGACGGGTGCTCCAGAACTGCCTCTGGGACGTCGAGGACGGCCGGACCGCGCTGGCTCCGGTGCAGGTCGCCGTCGCCGAGGCGCTGCTGCCGGGTCTAGCCAAGTAATTCCTGGTTCGGTCAGGGGTCGTTGGCGGTCAGTGATCGGGGGACGGGTTGCCGGGTGGCCCGGTTGTGCCCGATCGCGGGAGACGTGGCCCTTGCCGGCGATCATCAGCAGACCGGGCGGTCGGCGAGTGGACCCGGGTCGTGGTCGCAGATCGCCGTGAGCACCTGCCACTCATTGATATGGCCTGTTTGACCAGCGGTAACGCCGCGCACGAGCGACGGTTGCAGCCGGACTGGCCGGGCGGATACGGGAAAGCGCCAGGCATCCGGGAGGGGCGGGAGCCGCAGCCGCCGAGCCTCGCCAGGTGATCCGAGCAATGCCGAGGTCACCGCGAGGGTGACCAGCTCGGCATCGGCCGGTCTGGGGTGGTCTGCCGATGCGTGACCTACCCGCGAGGCGGTCGTCGATCTTGATGGAGAGCGCGGCGTGAAGGGTGTTCAGGTCTGTCGTCGCATACAGATCTTGGGCAGCCTTCGTCCGTCTCCGGCTACCGCCTCGACCTACGCATGACTCGGCCAGCCCGGCGGGGTCAGGTGGCGAGGTCCCCGACGGCGGGTGATCATGGCTTTCCCCGGTGCCCGATCCGGTGGCCGGCGGCTCGGAACCGGCCCGAAACGCCGTGGGACAACTTGTCGCAATGGTTGGGTTTTTGCAAGACTTCGCCGCATGAGTCCAGTCCGGAGGGGCAAAGACCTGCCGATCTACAACCGGTTGCAGGTCCTGCGCGCCGAACGGGGACTCACCAGGGCGCAGCTCGCCGAGGCGGTCGAGGTGAACCCGCAGACGATCGGCGCGCTGGAGCGGGGCGACCACTACCCCAGCCTCGACCTCGCCTTCCGGATCTGCGCCGTGTTCGGGCTGCCGGTCGAGGCGGTGTTCAGCCGCACCCCGTTCCAGCCGCTGTCCGAGCAGGTCTACGGGGGCTGGGGCGAGCGGGCCTGAGCCGGGTCCGCCGTCGCGGACGGGGGACGAGCCGGCAGGTGAACGGCCGTCACCGGTTCGAGGGGAAAGGAGCGGGCGGCGCCCGATCTCCGGTTGCCCGCCTGGTCACCCCGGGTTTCCCTGACGGCGAGAACTGCCCGGAGGGAGCGACCATGCCAACCCGGAACGTCGTGCGTGCCATGGTGGTCGGGTTCGCCGCCACTTCCCTGCTCACGGCCGGCTGCGCCAGCCGGTCCGAGGAGGGCGGCGCACCGCAGGCCCCGATGACCACCCACGCCAGCATGCCGCCGAGCAACAGCTCGCCGCCGCCGCTGGCCAGCCGACGCGCGAGCGCCTCCGCGGCCACGAGCGCGGCCGCCGGGCCGAACAAGATCGGCGAGAACGACCTGCGGCGGGCGGTGGAGGCGGCGCAGGGCCGCTCCTCCGACGCCCGGCTGCTGGCGGCGGAGCCGGAGACCGCGGAGGGCAGGAAGGTGTGGCGGGTCGCCGTGCTGACCAACGAGCCCGCCGTCGCCGCCTACGACGTCGACCCGCGCACGTTCAACGCGCGCCAGCGCAACCAGCCGCCGGCCGACCAGCCGTGGACGCGGTTGCGCGAGATCGCCAGCGTCGACTGGACCGACGCGGTGGCCATCGCGACCGAGCAGACCCAGGGCACGCTCGCCAGAGTGCGGCTGGACAACGTGGCCGACCAGCCGGACCGTCCGATGTGGAAGGTCACGGTGCTCAGCGAGGACCAGAAGGTCGAGTACGAGATCGACGCGCAGAACGGGAACGTGCTGCACCGGGAGATCGACCGGCGTGAGGGCGACGACTGGAGCTAGCCGACCGGGGTGAACACCACCGGCAGCTCCAGCAGGCCGTGCGCGCGGTAGGACGGGCGCCACCGCGGCCCGGTCTCGGGCAGGTCGGGGGCGAGGTCGGGCAGTCGTGTCAGCACGGCGCCGAGCGCGACCTGGGCCTGCACCCTGGCCAGGGTGGCGCCGAGGCAGAAGTGGACGCCGTGGCCGAGGCTCACGTGCTGGTTGTCCGTCCGGTGGATGTCCAGCTCGTCGGCCCGGTCGAACCGGTCGGGGTCGCGGTTGGCGGAGGCCAGCGCCAACAGCACGGTGTCGCCCCGGGGGATGTGGACGCCGCCGATCTCCACGTCCTCCAGCGGGAACCGCCGGATCGCGAGCAACGTCGGCCCGTCGAAGCGCATCAGCTCGTCCACTGTGGACGGGATCAGGTCGGGGCGGGTCCTGAGCCGGTCGGCCAGCGCGGGCCGTCGGAGGACGGCGAGCACGGCGTTGCCGATCAGGTTGGCCGGGTTCTCGTAGCCGGCCATCAGGGTGAGGAAGGCCAGCGAGGTCAGCTCGTCCTCGGTCAGCCGGTCCTCGGCGTCGCGCGCGGCGATCCAGGACGAGAGCAGGTCGTCGCCCGGGTTCCGCCGCTTCCGCGCGACCAGGTCGGCGAGGTGGCGGGCGATCTGGCCGATGGCGGCGCGCATCTCCTCCTTCGCCCGCGCCGGATCGTCCCGGTTGGGGGCGAGCATCGCGCTGGTCCAGCCCCGGAAGTCGGCGCGGTCGGCCTGGTCGACGCCGAGCGTCTCGCAGATCGTCATCGCCGCGAGCGGCACGGCGAAGTCGTTGACCAGGTCGGCCCTGCCGCGCGGGGCGACGGCGTCGAGCAGCTCGTCCGCGATCGCCTGGATCCGGTCCCGCATCCGCTCCACGTAGCGGGGGGTGAACGCCCGGGAGACCAGGCGGCGGATCCGGGTGTGCTGCGGCGGGTCCATGTTGAGCAGGTTCGCGTCGAGGGCCGGCGGCAGCCCGAACCCGGTGAAACCCCGACCCTCGGCGTTGGCCTTGTCCAGCGAGAGCCGGGGGTCGGCGAGCGCGGCTCTGACGTCGGCGTAGCGGGTGACGAGCCAGGCGGGGGCGCCGTCGGGCGTCGTGATCCGGTGCACCGGGGCCTGTTCCCGCAGTCGGGCGTAGCCGGTGTGTGGATCGGCGATGAACTCCGCGTCGAAGGGCATGGGCGGGGCGTCGGTCATGGCGGGGCCACCTCGGGTTCCTCGGGTGCGGGATGACGGGCGGGGGCGACGGGTCAGCGCGCCTCGGCCAGGGCGGCGCGGACGACGGGCGAGCGGCGGTAGGCGCGGGAGACGCGCACCAGCCAGGCGATCTCCGTGCTCAGGTCGGCGCCGCCGGGCTGCTCGTGGCCGTCGGCGGGCGGGTCGCCGGTGGGCGGGCTGCCCCGCGCCTTGTCGCGCACGGCCGCCGCCAGCCGGGCGGCCTCGACGACGGCGAGCAGGTCGTCGGCGGGCAGCCCCGCCGCCCTGCCGAGCCGGTCGGCCACGGCCGCCACCCGGCGGTCGAGGTGGGGCCGCAGCGCGAGGCGGCCGTCGCGGATCTCGATGACCCGCCGGTAGAGGTGGAAGTCGAGGTCGCGCAGGCGCAGCCACTCCAGCGCCCGGAAGACCGGGGGGTCCAGCACGACCTCGGGGCTGGAGCGCAGGGCGACGGCCCGCCACAACGGGGTGAGCCGCTGGTAGTCGAGGTAGCGGCGGGCCAGGGCGGGGAGCCCGGACAGGTGGGGTCCCCAGGCGGGCACCGTCAGGCCGATGACGACCAGGAGGGCGCCGACGCTGGCGCACAGCGGGGCCAGCACCTCCCAGGGGCGCATGTCGAGGCCCACCAGCGGCGCGACGACGTTGGCGATGCGGACCGCGCAGTAGCCGAGGCCGACCGCGGCGCCGACGGCGGTGGCGCGCAGGCCCCGCCGCAGCCAGGGTCGGGGCGCGTCCCGCGCGTAACGCCAGCCGATGCGCGTCGTGTCGACGAGTCCGACGGCGAAGGCGGACACATAGAAGACGAGGTACAGGGCGTAGTTCGGGTTCGCCGAGTAGTGCACGACGAAGTCGGTGCTGCGTTCCTCGCGCGGCGCGGTCGTGCCGAAGAGCACCGTCATCACGGCCAACGCCACGGCCACGCCGAGGAGACGGCGGCGGACCTTCACCACCGCCCGCTCGCGGGGGTGCACCCAGAACAGCAGCATCACCTGGACGGTCGCGCTGAACGCGACGACGCAGCCCTGGGAGACGAGGGTGGACAGGTTGGGCACGCCGACCAGGCGGTCCAGTCCTTCCCACACCGAGGGGGACGAGACCGTGAAGACCACCGCGAGCAGGAGGAAGGCGACGCACACGGCGGTCAGCGCGGGGTTGCCGGCCTGGCGTCGCCGGTCCCGGAGCTTGTAGAGGAAGGCCGTCCACGCGGCGGCCGCGCACAGCGGGTAGAGGACGTGGTGCACCCCGTCACTCCGCCGTGGTGTGTTCCAGCGAGCTCTCGATCCTGGCGACGACGCCGGCCTCCTCGGGGGGAACGGCTCCGGCCGGTGGGGCCGGGGCGGGCCCGCCGCGCCGCGCCCGTTGCAGGATCATGGAGGCGATCATCTCAGCCTCCTGCTCCTCCTCGGCGGTGTAGTGCGTCCGTCCGAGGACGCGCGCGACCATGCGCGGGTCCAGGTGCGGCAGCAGGAGGCGGGAGGCGTCCTCGCCCAGCACGGGGGCGGCCTCGTGCTCGCACAGCAGGTGGCCGAGTTCGTGCAGCACGATGTGTTCCTGGTGCAGTGGGCTGGTGCGCTCCTCGTAGAGGACGTACTCGGCCGTCCTGGTGGAGATCCACAGGCCGCAGGGCCCTCCGGTGGGCATCGCCAGCGGCAGCAGGTGGATGACGCGGCCCCTGACGCGGCCGATGCGCTCGCACAACGCGCGGACGTCGAACGGCTCCGGCATGTCGAGCGCGCGCACCTGCTGCTCGCAGCGTCGCCGCAAGCGCTTGCGATCCATGCGGTCACCGCCCAGGTCCCGGTCGTGTCGCTGCCACACCGCGACGACCGTCCTCATGACCGAGGGGCTTCCCGCGCCGTGGTGCCTCTCAGTCTCCCCCGTCCGAGTCCTGGGACAAGCCCTCCAACTCGCGCACTCGTTTGATCATTTCCACGATGGAGTCGAGGCTGCGGGAGGACAGGCCGGCGGCGCGCAGGGCGACCTTCTGCACCCCGGTGTCGCGTAGCGCGTTGAGCAGTGCGATCTCGGCCGCGACGTCGGCGGCGGTGGCGTCGTCGAAGAAGTAGGCGGGTGGCACCCCGAAGAAGGCGGCCAGCGCCTCCAGGTGCTTCATCGTGGGGTTGTCCCGCTGGCCCTTGCGGAGCAGCCAGATGTAGGTGGCCGAGATGGTGGCGCCGCCCTGGTCGCGGATGGCGGCGGCCACCTCCTCGTTGCTGTAGGGTCCGCGTCCCGCGGGGTGCACGGTCTCGAACAGGTGGTTCAGCTTCTCGGCCAACGTGCGCGGGGCACGCTCGCTCCCGGCCATGGTGACACCTCCGAGAACCGACACAGCACCAACTGCCTCAACTGAGGTGAAGGTTGTACCACCCTAGCGCTCACACAGGTTGACACGCTGGGGCTTTGACTGGTTACATCGCGCTCACCCGCATCAACTGGTGTGAAGCGGCGACCGCGAGGTCCCCCTGCCCGTCTTCATACCAGTTGCGAGGCGGGCACAGGAGGACGGTGGCGCGGGCGGCGCCGGCGAGGTGGGCGGTTCTTGGGGGTTCGCCCACCCGACGTCCGTTGTCGTGCGGCCCGGTCCCGACCGGGACCGGGCCCACGGCATGTATACACCTGGTGTTCAGCTCCTCACTCCACGACAGCGGCGTCGGCCGCTCGGCGGTCCACTCCCCTCCGTGTGGAGTTCGAGGAGTGTGCGAGGCGGGGGTTCGGAGCAGGTCAGGGTTTCCCCCGCCGTTCGAAGACCCCGTGCTCCTCGGAGAGGAAGCTGACGGAAGCACGACAGCTCAGCGGCGTCGGCCGCGCTCGTCACGCCTCCGATCGGGTGTCAGTTGGTGTTGCTGGCCTGGGCGGTGGGGACGTGTCCCGTGCTGTCACAACCCGGCACACACGCCCGGCCATTCACCGAACACCCCACCACCGGCAACCCCGACAACCCCCGCACCGACACACCCTCGATCTGCTCCCGCACCAACTCCACCACCAACTCCGCGAACCGCGCATCCGCCCCCACCGACACCGCCCGCGCGAAACCCAACCCCAACTCCCCCGCACGCTCCCGCGCCTCAGTGTCCAGATCCCAGATCACCTCCAGGTGATCCGACACAAACCCGATCGGACACACCACCACCCCCGAAGCCCCCAACCCCTTCACCGACTCCAGGTGATCCACGATGTCCGGCTCCAACCACGGCACCGACGCCGGA
>NZ_JAMTCP010000020.1 GCF_024171885.1 Streptoalloteichus tenebrarius
GACAACGGCGGAGGGGTGGGTAGGTCGGGGTCCGGCCCCGCCAGCAGCGTCTCGACGTACTTGGTGAGCCGGATCCCGGGTTGGTAGCGCAGCCGCTCGTGGTCGACGCCGTGACCGGCCAGGCCGCGCAGCGAGTCCTGCGCCATGCGGAAGCCACACCGGAACAGGTCGTGCGCCGCATGGGCCGGGTGTGCGCGGAGATCGACGGGCAAAGCTGGGAAGCGGCATGTCATGCCGTCACCGAGGCATCGATCACGTGGGGCTTCCCGCTCCGTGCCCGCTCTCTTTACTGGGAAACCGTGCCAGCCGCCGAGGACGCCGTTGGCGAGTCGCCTACCGACCCGTCGGTCGTCAACGCGCTGTGGGGCGCGGCTGTCTCACAGGCGTTCGCCGGACGACTCGACTCCGACACCAGCGCGCTGTTGAGCGGCCCCTGGCGGATGGCGGGACTTTCACTTCCCGGTTGACCATGTCGCCACCTTCCGCGATGACGCTCAGGCCGAGGCCGATCAACCAGCGTTCCTGGGTGTAGCCGAGACTCGGACGTTTGGACCCTAACCGGAGCTGCTCTCGCAGTCGCCGAGATCGCGTCCTCGCTGATCAGGATGGTCGACGCCTCATGGGCGCCGCCCGCCAGCCGTATGTCCGCTCTGGTCATCCGTCGCTGCTGACGGTTGTCTACAGGTATCGGTGCGTGACGACCCCAGAGCGACGGAGATACCTGTGATGACCAGCGGGAAAGCTGATTCGGCTCCCCGCTCCTCGCTGCGCGAGGCCGTGCTGGAGCGCCTGGACCATCTCGACCTGCTGGCTACCGAAGGCGACGAGCGCTCCCGCACGTCGCTCGCCACGACGGAGATCACGCGGATGACGACGGCGTGGCGGGCTCTGTTGGAACAGCACGAGCCCGACGCGGGCGGACGGTGTCCTCGATGCCTGAGCAGGTGGTGGTTGCGCAGAAGGACGCGTCCTTGCTCGGTTTGGACGACCGCGCATGAGCACCTGGTCGGCGAGAACGTTCGCTCGTCAAGGAGTCCGCACGCCCTAACCGCCGATCAGACCAGCGTGGCGACGCTGGCGGCTCCCTAACAAGCCGGGAAGACGGCCCCATCCTGCCGCCTTCCCGGCTCTCGCTTCACGCCCTCGACCGGATGCCTGACCCGCATCCGGCGATCACTCCTGCCCACAGCCCTGTTGCTGGAGGATGCGATGCGCACGTTGGCCTTATCCGCCCACGAACGGTTGCTTCACGCCGTTGGCCATGTCACCGGGACGACGCCCTCACCGAACGCCCCGCTGCGTTCAGTCCCGTTGACCGAGCCAGCCGCTGTCCACGACGCGCTCGCGGACACGTTAGGTGATCAACGGACCATCGTTGTGACCGGCACCTTGGATCGGCGGCTGGTGTTGATCGAACACCAGGACGGCGAATCCTGGACCGCTGCCGACCTCTCCGGCCAGCCGCACTCAACCCGAGCCTGGCCTGGTTGGGCGCAGGCCAACATAAGAGTCGCTGATCCTGACGAGTGGCTTTCCCCCGTGATCATCACCGCTGAAGGGCGCCACAGGCTGCTGCGTCCCCGCTTGCTTCTGACCTCGCTCTATCACCGCGAGTACTTCCCGCTCCCGCGGTTCCCACTGGCCATCAGCGACCTCGCCCGCGCGGCGCGGGCGACGCTGCTGGGTCGGATCGAGCTCATGGACATGCAACTCGGCATAAGCCTGGACGACATTCTCGACCGCATCACCTCGGGCGAGGTCGACGTGCTCGGGGTGTCCGCGACCTTCGGACAGCACGACCTCATGACCAAGCTCCTGGACGAGGTGAGCCGCCTCGACCACCCGCCGCTCGTGGTAGCCGGCGGCAGCCTGACCGTGCGCAACGAACGGATGCTGCTGGAGCGCTACCCAGATCTGCTCATCGGCCGAGGCGCGGGCGAACCGACCATCGCCGACGTGCTCGCACACTGGCACGGGGACCTGACGCTCGACCAGGTCCGTGGAGCGGGATATCGCGGCGCCGCCCGCGGACCGGGCACAATGTCGATCGGCCGGGTCCGGCACACAGCTACCGTCGCGAACCGCATCCAGACCGACATGTGGCCCGAGCTGGACCTGCTGGATCGCACGTTTCGACACAACGGCGTCGCCCAGCTCGAGTCCAGCAGGGGATGCACGAACTTCTGCAGCTTCTGTCCGCGCGGTCACAAGGGGCAGTGGGCAGGAGCGGCACCCGAGGCGCTGCCGTGGATCTTGAACGAGATGGGTGCGGTCTTCGCTCGTCATCCGGAGCTGAGTCGAACGCTGTACCTGGTGGACGAAGAGTTCATCGGGCGTGGCGATGACGCCGTCGGCCGTGCCCTGACCGTCGCGGACACGCTCGCCGAGGCTGGGTTCGCTTGGGAGACGAGCTGCCGGGTTGACCAGGTCGTGCGCCTCGACCGGGATCGGAACTGGCACATCGAGCGGGGTCACTTGTGGCGCGGCTTGGTTGAGCGGAAGCTGCGCCGTTGCTTGTTCGGTGTCGAGTCCGGAGTGACCTCGATCCTGGACCGGTTCAACAAGGAGACGACGGGCGAACAGAACACCCTCGCCATTCGCACGTTGACCGCGCTGGGCGTGCCACCCCGGTTCACCTACATCACCTTCGACCAGCTCATGTCCGAAGCCGAACTGCGAGAGACCCACGCCTTCCAAGGACGCACCGACCTGCTCCTGCGACACCAACCAGACCTCAGTGTCGAGGAGATCATCGACGGCGTTCGGGACGAGCAGTGGGTGGCCGAGCACACCACGGGCCGTCCGTTCTACACCGGCATCTCCTACATGCTCGTGTCGATGGAATGCCTGATCGGGGCTGCGTACACGCGAAGGGCTGAAGCTGCCGGTCTGACCGGGCAGGCCGACCCGTCGATGGGGCGTGTGGAGGCCCGGTTCCAGGACTGGCGCATCGGGGTGCTGTCCCGCTGGTCGCAGCTGTGGATCGACCGGAACTTCGCGCTCGACTACACGCTGAAGAGCCTGGAAAAGATCCTTGACGGCCATCTGTACCAGGTGGCGCGTCGCGTGCGCCAACTTCTGAAGAACGCCGCCTACCTGCTGCTCGGCAGGATGATTGAGGCACTGGGACGCGCCGATGCCCTCGCCGAGGATCACACCGCACTGGAGGCGGGCTGTCAGGCGATCGCGGAAGCGATGATCCGTGACCTGCACGCCGAGTTGGAACCTGCCATCACCGCCTTGCTCGACGATCTACCACCCCGGCACAGCACGTTGCTCGAACACGAGCACGACGGGTGGAGGACTACGTCCACATGGAAGTTGATCAACGTCGCCGATCCCTGCGGCACCTGAGTCGGAAGGAGTACGGCCTTGCCCACTCTGGAGCGGCGAGTCCTCCCCGGCCTCCACGCCGAGGTGTCCGTGATCGGCGCAGGCTGCTGGACCATCGGCGGCCCGGCGACCAACCGAGGCGTGCCGATCGGCTGGGACGACGTTGACCCCGGTCGCGCGTACGCAGGACTCGTCCGCGCACACGAACTGGGCGTCACCCTGTACGACACGGCCGATGTCTACGGGCTTGGCCGGTCAGAGCGGTTGCTCGGTCGCCTGCTTCGCGAGGTGCGCCGCAACGAGCTGGTGATCTCGAGCAAGGTTGGCTACTTCGCCGGCACCGCCCGCCACCCGTACGACCCAGGACAGATGCGCCGCCAGTTCGCCACGACTCTGGACAACCTCGCAACCGATCACCTCGACGTTTACTTCCTGCACAGCGGCGACTTCGGAGACGACGACCAGTCTCTGGCCGGCGCCATCAACGTGATGCAAGACTTGCGTGAGCAGGGCCTCATCCGGGCGATCGGGATGCGGGCACCGCACACCTTCGCCGAACAGTGGGCCGCCAGCGATCACCCCGAGGAGCACAAGATCGCTCGCTGGCTGTCCCTGTTCCACGAGATCCAGCCCGACGTGGTCACTACTCGCTACAACCTCCTGAGTCCGCTGTATGCCGACGGCGAGACCGACATCTTCGCCTTCGCCCTCAGCCAGGGCGTCGGTGTCTTGATCAAGCAGGCCCTCGGCCAAGGACTGTTCCTCCGCAACGACCAGCGGCTCCTGGCGACATTCAGCGGCAGCGATCACCGCCACGCCGATCCGATGTTCACTGAAGAGAATCGGCGACTTGTGCATGCTCGACTGGCGCCACTACGCGACCGGTACGGCGCCCGACCGGCAGACCTGGCCCGTGTGGCGTTGAGGTACGTCCTACAGCACGCCCCCGATGCCGCTGTCCTGGTTGGCTTCCGCGATGCTGACCAGATCAACACCACGCTGACCTGTCTGGGTGACCCACTCAGCGATGAGGAGATCACCGAGATCCGGGCGCTCCTTCATCCATCAACCAACTGACGAAAGGGAATAACAGGTGCAGTACACCGAGGTCGAGAAGAAGTTCGCCCTGCCCGACCCCGCCGCGCTCAAGGCCAAGCTCGACGAGCTCGGCGCGAAGCCGAGCGAGCCAACCCGGCAGGTCGACGCCTACTACAACGCCCCGCACCGCGACTTCCTCGCCCCGACCGTGATCTCGGACTGGCTGCGCCTGCGCACCGAGGACCGCGGCAGCTCGATCAACTTCAAGCGCTGGCATCCCGTCGAGGCCCTCATCAAGACCCACGCCGACGAGTACGAGTCCAAGGTCGACGACATCGAGGCCGTCCGCAAGCTGCTCGAAGCATTGGACTTCAAGCCGATGGTCACCGTGGACAAGACCCGCGAGGAGTGGCAACTCCCCGAGGTCGAGGTCGTCTTCGATCACGTGGTGGATGCCGGCGACTTCGTGGAGTTCGAGTTCAAGGGCGACGCGGAGAACGTCGAGGACGCCACTGCCCGGCTGGACTCCTTCATCGCCTCCCTCGGGATCAAGCTCGGCGAACCGGTCAACCGCGGCTACCCGCACATGCTCCTGGGGCGCGAGCACTGACCACCGATGCCAACCGCCCGCGACGGCCAGACCATCGAGGGCGGTTGGCACCATTGCCAACAATGACCAGACGGTTCACCATCGGAACACCTGGTTGACCCGAATGGGTGGCCTCTACACGCCAGTGACCAGCACTTATAGCGACTGGCTAAGGTGGGGTGTCCATGACCGGGGGTGCTGATGGCGAACCGACGGGATGCCCTCGCGGCACGGCGCGAAGCTCTGGGCTTCACCCAGGAGAGCTTTGCGATTCGGCTGGGTGTGGAGCTGTCCACGTCGGCCGGTGGGAACGCGGCACGTTGACACCACAGCCGTGGCGCCGCCGACGTATCGCCGAAGCGCTCGATGTCTCCCTCGAGCGCTTGGACGAGTTGCTCACCCCTGTCACGGCCGATCCAGGCGGCGCGCTAGCGACGAACGTGCCCGTCAGGCTGGAGGCAGAAAGGCGACTTGACCGCGCTGTAGTCGTGGATGACGCCCGTGACGCAGCGTGGTTCGCCCGCCAGATCAGCGCGGCCAGCGTCAGCAGCTCGGCCCTGGAACAGATCAGCGTGGAGATTCGTCGCTTCGCCACGGACTACGTCTCCAAGCCGCTGTCGGAACTCTTCGTCGACATTCGTGAGCTACGCGGCGAGGTTGTCAACCTGGTGGAGTGCAACAGGTTCCCCAACCAGATGCGCGAGCTCTACCTGGCAGCGAGCCGACTGGGTGGGCTGCAAGCGCACGTTTGCCTCGATCTCGGCCACTACAGCGCGGCTCATACCCACGCGCACACCGCCTTCCTGTGCGCGGAATTGGCTGGTCACAACGGAATGCGCGCGTGGGTTCGCGGTCTCCAGAGCCTCATCGCCTACTGGGACGGCCAACTGGCCGACGCCGTGGAGTTCGCTCGAGACGGTGCGCGCCATTGCTCGCACGGCTCGATCGCGGCCCGTCTTCCGAGCTTGGAAGCGCGAGCATCGGCGGGACGTGGCGACAAGCGCGGCGCGCTCGCCGCCCTCGAACGCGCCGAGCACGCCCGCGTCGTTGTTGGCGACCGTGACGATGACGCGGGCGTGTTCACCTTCCCGGCGGCCAAGCAAGCCGTGTACGCCGGGACCACCCTGCTGACGTTGGGCGACCGTGACACCACCACGCGGGCCGCGCAGGAGTCGTCGTACGCATTGCAGCTCTATGAAGCCGCCGCGCCAGCGGACCGGTCGACCGGCGACATGCTCGCGGCTCGGCTCGACCTGGCCCGCGCCTACCTCATGCATGACGATCTCGACGGTCTCGCCGACCAGTTGAACGTCGTGCTCGCCGTTCCCCAGGTTCGGCGCACTGCCAGCATCGTCAAACGCGCCGCCAGCATTGGCGAGGACCTCACGCAGTCTCGCTACGCGCACTCGCCGCAAGGCAAGCAAATCCGCACCGAGATCGCATCGTTCTGCGCACCGCCCCCGGCGCTGCCGCCCGCACCGACGATGGAGCCAGCGTGAGCCGTCCGGACACCACCAGCCACACCATCCTGGCCGAGAGCGCCTACCGCGACGACCGCCACCTCGCGGCGCGCCAGTCGCTGTACCGCTGGCAGCAGCCCAGCTACGACATGCCGGGCCTCGTGCTCGAACACCTTCCGGCCACGCACGGCGTCGTGCTCGATGTGGGCTGTGGGAACGGCAAGTACCTGACGCGGCTGCGCTCGCAACGCCCGGACCTCACCGTCATCGGACTGGACATCTCGGCCGGCATCGTCGCCAACGTCGGGCCGCCGGTCGTCGTGGCGGACGCCGCCAGGCTGCCGATCGCCGATCACTGCGCCGTTGCCGTACTGGCCATGCACATGCTCTACCACGTCGAGGACGTGCACGCCGCTCTCGAGCACGCGGCGCGCGTCCTCGCACCGGGTGGCACGTTCATCGCGTCGACCAACGCCCGTGACGACAAGAAGGAACTCGACGACCTATGGGCCGCCGCGGCGGCCGACGTCCTCGGTGTCGAGCGCGGACCACGACGCCTGTCATTGAGCAGTCGATTCGCCCTCGACGACGCTCCGGACGTGCTTCGGCCCTACTTCGTTGACGTTCGGGTACTGGAACTGCCTGGCACCATCACCGTGCGCGAACCCGAGCCCGTGATCGCTCATCTGGCTTCCTATCGCGCGTGGGCCAACGCTGCCGGTGTCCCGTTCGACGCCACCCTGGAGCGTGCCCGACAGCTACTGGACGACATGATCGATCGGGACGGTGCCTTCCGCATCAGTTGCCGAGGCGGCATTCTTCTCTGCCACACAACGGAACAGCGGTCCGCACAGAGCCCGGTTCCCGGCTAGTTCGTATTGGAGGCTGTCAGGAGCGGGACGAGTTGCTCCTCGGTTGTGAGCGAGCCATGGTGGCCGATGTAGCGGCTTGACCGCTGTTCCACTGTGGAGCGAACCACGGCCAGGGTTCCCCGCGCCGCGACGACAACGTCGCCGACGCACACGACAACGACCGGCCGTCCTCGAACCGGTGAGTGACCACCGCCTGCCACGGGTCGTAGACGACCGCCAAGTCGGCGTCCGGCACGAACTCGTGCCGCGCTGTGTCACGCAGAACCCGCTCGACCTCGCTTCGTTGCGCGTGGCCCGACTTGCGAATCCTGTCGACCATCTCCGCACGCAGCGCGTCAGGCGACGTCGTGGTCTGCATCGTTTCCCTTCGTGTTCGCCGATCTTCGGGTTGGTCAGTCGTCGTCAGTGGTCAACGCGCGTCTGGTTCCCCACCGTTGGAGAGCGAAGCCCTTGCAGCGCAACGGTTCCGGTCGTGAATAAGCCACTACGAGCTTGCCGGGGCGTGGGCGTTGCAGGACATTGCGGTCGCGGTCATGCTGCGCGGCATGATCTCTTCGGCGCTAGTCAGCGCCTGGGTGAGATCTTCCAGCAGTGTGGCGGGGAGCGTGCCGCAGCCGAGCGCACAGGCGTCGACCAGCTCGGTCAGTTCACGGGTTTGGTTGTGGGTGAGCAATTCGCGGCAGCCGCTGTGGGCGAGTAGGTCACGGGCGGCGTATCCGTCTCGTGTCGCGGTTGCGTAGTCGATCACTTCGACGGCGATCCGGCGCGCGAGCGGGTCGTCGACGGTGCCGAGGGCGTCGACGAAGGACAAACCGAGCCGCGTTCGGAAGACCGCCAAACCGGGCGTAGAGGTGTCGAGGCCGTGGTACTGGTCCAAAAGTGGCGTCAGGTCAACGCACCCCGATGCGCCGTGGCATTGGATGGTCAGGCATGCGGTCACGGCGTTCTCCCAGGGCTCTCCTGGCGTTGTGTCGGCCAGGAGGGCGAGGGCGCTGTCGGTGTCTCCGTCGACGGCGTGAGAGATGATCGCGACCTGGCGGCCGTCGAGCATCCGGCGGCCGATGCCCTTGTACTCGCCCAGCCGAGCCCGTGCATCCGCCCAGCGTCCGGCCGCAGCGAGAGCCCGGCCACCGGTGGCCAGCAGAACGGCCCACAGCCAGCTGCGGATGTGCTGGTGCGTCTCGGCGGAGTCGGTGAGGTCGGCGGGGATCTCGATGCCGTCGACGTCGGCATCGGTGCGGGAGGAGACCGCGGTGAACAGGGTGTCCATCAGCGCGAAGGCGCGCTCGCCTTGGCCCTCGCGGATGTAGAGGCGGGCGAGGTTGGTGATCGGTTCGAGGGCGAGGCGGGCTACCTGCGCGCCCAAGGGGCGGGCGCGCAGGTAGATGTTCACCTGCTGGTGGCACCACTGCCGGGCGAGGTCGGGCAGGCCGCAGTCGGAGGCGACGAGCGCTGCTTGGTTGTGCACCGCGGCTGCCTCGGTGATGTCGCCGGTGCGTGCGGCCTCCCGGGCTCGGTCGCACAGCTCGGCCACCCGCCGGGCCAGCGGGACGCAAGCTGGGCGGGTGCGGGCGACGAGAGGGAAGCGGCGGGCGAACCGGCCGGTGGGGTCCATGACCATTACTCCCAGGTGACGGTCATGGGCTTGGTGGGGCGGTCCAGGACCACGCGGCCGGGGTTGGTGTCCGGCTGGGGCGCGGCGTCCGGGATGGCGAAGCGGACCGTGGACGAGCGGAAGCCCTGGTCCCAGGTCGTGACCTCGCTTGCGACCTGCTCGGCGAGTTCCTGACCGCTGGCGCCGTGGCCGATGACGCCGACCTCGTAGCGCCGGCCGCCGTCCTGGCCGGACTCGGCGGGGCGGATGGTGAGGTAGGCCAGGCTGCCGTCGGCGGCGGTGGTGGCCATCGCCACGGTGGGGAACATCGGCCGGACCAGGCCGCTGTCCTTCGCCGCCGGGGCGACCTCCATGCGCATGAGGGGGTTGGGCAGGTGGCAGGCCAGCCACAGGTCCAGCCACTCGAAGGACTCCCTCGGGACGAAGTGCACGCCGGTCCACACCTCGCGGGCGGGGGTGTCGAAGACTCCGGCGAGGGTGTCCGGGTTGGTGGCGTGGTTGTTGTCCTTGTGGGTCTGCAACGTCACGTCGCCTGGGTTGAGTCCGGTGCTGGTGAGGTCGAGGACGCGACGGGCGTCGTCGCCGAGGCCCCGCAGGGGCATGAAGATCGCCATCTCGCTGCCGAGGCTGCTCCAGCCGTCCTGGTCGCGTTCGAAGACGATGCTGCGTGAGGCGCACCCGCGCAGGCGCACCGGGGCCACCAGACGTCCGCCGGGGGCGAGCTGGTCGAGCCAGGCAGCCGGGACTTCGTGGGCGCCGACGGTGGCGATGACGCGGTCGAAGGGCGCGGTCTCCGGGTGGCCGAGCGCGCCGTCGGCGGCGACCGCCTTCACGTTGCTGATGCCGGCGGCGGCGAGGTGCTCGCGGGCACCGGTGACGAGGTCCTCGTCGATGTCGATCGTGGTGACGCGTCCGGTCGGGCCGGTGAGGGTGGCCATCAGGGCGGCGTTGTAGCCGGTGGCCGCGCCGATTTCCAGCAGCCGCTCGCCGGGCTGGATGCCGAGCTGTTCGAGCATCATGGCGACGATCTTGGGCTGCGATGCGGCGCTGATGCGGGTGCCGTCGCCCTCGTGCTTGGTGTAGACGGGGTCGTCGGCGTACGCCTCGGCCAGGGGAAGGCCGGGGAGGAACAGGTGGCGCGGCACCTGCCGGAACGCGGCCTCGACCGCGTCAGTGCGGACGGTGCCGTCCTTGACGAGACGGTCGGCGAGCTGGGCGCGCAGCTCGTCGGCCGAGTCGGTGGAGGCGTCACTCACAGTAGTCGTCATTGCGGGAACCCTCACGGTGTCGGCGGTGGTGGTCCCGGCTGGTGCCTGCCGGGTAGGCGTGCCCTGGGAGTTGGCGTGGAAGACGGTGTCGACGGCCAGCGCGGCGAGCGTGGCCTGATCGGGTCCGGAGAGACCAGCGCGGTTGGCGTGGAAGATGAAGTGGTGCGCCAAGGTCGCGCGCAGGCCCCGCTCGAGGTGTCCGTCGCGGGCGAGGTCGGCGAGTCGGCGGCCAGCGGTGTCGAACGCCGCCCACCATGTCTCCGGCACCGCGTCGGGCGCCACGTCGGTGATCCTGTGCGTGTTGGTGGTCATCAGCCGTCGCACGGCTTGACGCAACCGCTCGGTGCGCTCGGAGTCGATGTGGTTGGTGTGGGCGGCGGGCCGGAGCGCCGCCACCTTGGCCCAGACGTCGCCCTGCTCGAACCAGTCCAGCCCGGCGGCACGCAGCATCGCGCTGAACAACAGCACGGTGGTCTCCCGCTGACCCAAGGCCGCAGGTGCCGTGGTGCGGGCCAGGCAGTGGCGGCTGTCGTGGTGGAACAGCGTGTGCGCGATGTCCATCCCGGCCGGGCCGCCGAAGGCGACGGTCTCCGGTTCGTAGATGCCGCGGGTCCAGCGGGCGACCTGCCCGTCAGCTTCCAACTCGGCCAGCAGCGTGTCGACCACGGTCGTGTCGGGGTTGACCGGCTGGTAGCGCAGCCGCCAGGCGGGCGTCTTGCGCAGGTGCCACCAGGTGTCCAGTTCACCGTCCTGCTGGGCCTGGTCGAGGGCGGGCGCGAGCAGGGTCGCGGCGGTGTGCTTGGCGGTGGGCGGGTCGGCGAACTCGACCAGGTAGTGGTGCCAGCGGCTGTCCGGCGGCATCGGCGCGGGGTCTCCTTCCGGGGTGGGTCAGGTGATCAGCAGGCAGGTGTCCCAGCCCGTGGCGGGCTCGGTCGCGGCGGCGAGGGCGGCCAAGCCGACTCCGGCGGCGCCCTCCAGCACGCCGGGGCCGTCGGGGACGGGCTGGGTGCGGGCGCGGTGGAACAGGTCGGTGGCTAGCGCGTGGAGCCGGGTCGCGGCGGGTCCGGTCGTGTCGGTGGCGGCGCGGGCGGTGATGCGGGCGAGTCCGGCGTAGCCGTGGCACAGCGAGGTGTCACTGACCAACGCATCCTGGGCCGGGTCGGTCACCGCGCTGATCAGGGCGTCTTCGGCGATCTGGCCGTGAGGAGCGTCGCCGAGGGCCAGGGCGGCGAGGTGCAGGGCGCGGGCGATACCGGCTGTTCCGTAGCACCAGCTCGGGCGGCGGTCGGCTCCGCTGTGCCGCACGGGCGCGGGTCTCGATCGCGCCTCGTCCCTGGTGATCATGTAGGGCCAGCGATGCCCGCCGGGGGTGTCGATGCGCCAGGAATCCAGGCACGCGCAGATCGCCTCGAGCGCCTCGCGCTGCCCGTCCACAATGACGCCCCGGCGCAGGGCCTGGGCCAGCAGCGCCAACGGGCCGCTGATGCCGTGCGCGAGGCCGAAGTTGCCGTGGCCGCCGGGGAACTCGTCCTCCACGCGACCGGTGGGACCGGTCAGGGTCCACCACCCCGGCAGCTCCTCTCCCTCGATCATCACCGGTTGGGTGAGGCGCACCAGGGCACCCAGCACAGCCCGTAGGGCGGTGCCACCGGCATCGTGGTGCAGCAGGTACGCGCCGAGACCGGCGAGGCCGCGGATCGTGTCGAACTCGGCCATCAGCGGCAACATCCCGGCGTCCATGCGCGTGTGCGCGGTGTCGACGCGGGCATGGGCATCGGCGGCGATCTGCTGGGCCAGAGGCGCGAGCGCGGATCGATACGTGCCGGGGCGGACCGTGGCGGCGCCCGCGAGGGCGCGGGCCACGGCCGGCGCGCCGTAGAACCCGCCGGTGCTCGCCCCGGCGGTGACCGGCTTGCCGACGACGACGGTCAGCCACTCGTGGGCGCGGTCGAACGGCCGGATCCCGGCCGCCGCCAGCTCGATGTGCAGCAACGCGACACCAGGAGCCCCGTGGGCCAGCGACTGGTGCCACCACGGCTGATCAGTGGGCAAGTCGGCGGCGTCGGGCCGGGCGAGACGGTCGGCGATCTCCACCGCGAACTCGACCGCAGTGTCTGAGGCGAGGTCGGCGTTCATCGAGGTCCTCCCGCGCGGGCAGCGAAGGTCAGGGCCGCGGTCCGGGCCAAGTAAAGGCACACCGCCTTGTCCTCGGGCTCGATGCCACACGCCCGCAGGAAATGGGTGTGCAGCAACGACCCCAAGACTGCGTCCGGGTCAACGCCCTCGGCGTCGGCCCCGGACAGGTGCGCGTGGTAGGCGGCCAGGGCCTCGGCTCGTTCGGCCCACGTCACGACGATCGCTTCCCCGCCTGGTTCGCCGCGCAGGGCGCGGAAGTTCTCGCTGGGGTCGGCCAGGCGCCGTGCCTCGGTGAACACCGGCCGAGGCACGACGGCCGGCGGCTTGGCCGGGACATGGTCGATCAGCCACCGCATCCCGGCCTCGGTCCCTCCGGTGAAAGCGATCGCGATGGCGGCGAAGTTCGCCGCGGCCAGGGCGTGATGGTGAGGACGCATGGGCTGGGCGAGTTGGGTGACCACGGCGCGGGAGTCGGCGGTGAAGACGGCCTCGGCGGCGGTCAACGCCGCTCCCGAGCCCCAGCGGCCGGTCTCCGGGTAGGAGGTCGCAAAGGCCACCTCGCGCAGCAAGCCCAGACGGCGCAGCCGGTCGGTCCAGGCGCTGACCCGGCCGGCGGCCTCGCCGAACACCGCGGGGTCGGAGCTGGGCAGCGCGATACGCAGGCGCAGGTAGTGCTCGTCGCCCTCGCAGAACCGCAGGAACCACCACTGCGGCTGGTCCTCGCCCCACTCCGCCAGCAGCGCGGGCAGATGCGCGCCGAGCACGGCGTTCTGGCGTTGCCGGTCGCCGTAGAGCTTGGCGAACAGCAGCGGCGACGCACCGGGCGGCAGGCCGTGCTCACCAGGCCGGACAATCCGCCGAGGTGTCGGGCGCGGCGGTCGTGCCGTGGCCTGCGGCTGGCGGGCGCCTAGGGGCACGACGACCTCGTGGGCCCGGCCGTCGAGCCACCCGGCGGCATCCTCGGCGGGGCCTTCCTCCAGCACCGCATACGGATTAGTGGTCAGGTGCTCGTGTAGCAGCACCCGGTGCGCCTCCTCGGCGAGGTCCAGCGGCAACCGCCAGTCACCGTCGACCAGAAGCACTGCCTCCGGGAGCCGACGACGGGTGCGCCAGTCGGTCACCGCGGCGTCCCAGGTCGCCCAGTCGGCGGTCCGATCGGGGAGGTCGGCAGCGGCCAGCCGCCAGCGGGCCGGGGACAGTACGACGCGGCCGGAGCGCACTCGGGGAAGGAACGGCAGGGTGGCCGCCGCGCCCCAGTCGAGGTCGGTGACCTCCGCGCGGTGGGCGCGGGTGAGCTCGATCAGGAAGCGGGCCAGCGGCGGCGTATGCTTGCGCAGGTTGAGCGCGTGCATCCCCCATGCCTCGACTCTCGCACCGAGGCCGGGTGCGGTCAGATACAGCCGGTCGCTATCGCAACTGACCGCCAAGTCCGCCGCCGTGAGCACCGCAGCCGAGGCAGTGCCGCGGTGTTCGGCGAGGCTGATGACAGTCGGCAGGACCTGGACGCTGCGGCTGACGTGAGCGGTGGCGGGGTCCAGCGGTGGGAATGACAACTGGGCCGCAAGGACCTCCTCCGGTTCCGGCGAGGTCAGCAGCGGCGTTGTCAACGTCCGGCGATCCTGCTGATCGAGCAGGTGCAGGAAGCGGCCGATGACGACGCCGGCCGACCGTGAGACCGAGGTGACCGCGAGCTGAAACCTGCCCTCCTTCAAGGCCCGCAGGCTCGAGGAATCGACGCGTGCGCACAGCTCGAGGTGCGAGGGCAGCCGCACCGAGCGCACAGGCGCCTGCTCCAGTTCGGAGATCAACTTCTCGTCGAGAACGACTTCGCGGTGCCCGTCCAACGCGGCGGCTTGGGCGACGGCCAGGAGCCGGTCGTCCCGAGGCGTCCGCTGTGGGCGAGGAGCGGTCCTGGTGGTGCCGGGGTAGCCGTCAGGCCAGCCGATCCCGCTGTCCGCGACGACTTCCAGCAGCGGCACCTGTGTGCCGGTGCCGAACCGCTGGTAAAAGCGCCGGTGGTAGTCCGCCCAGGTTGTGGTGCCCCTGGGGCGGGAGGTCAGGCGCGCCAGCAGCAGCGCAGCGCGTTCGGCTTCTCGGGCGACCGGCTCGGGGAGCACGACGTCTAGGTCCAGCCGTAGGCCGACTGTGACGGGGTTCCGCCGCGACGGAGCCAGGCGGCTCATGGAGGCGGCGGCGTCGGCCCGTAGCGTGTGCCGCGTTTCGGCAGAGCCGTGTTGATGCTGCCGCAACAGGTCGTGGATGTCGTTCAGCGCCGCGCACTGCTCGGCGGCAGCCTCGCCGACCTCCACCAGCTCGCGCGCCAGGTGGCCCAGTGCATCGGGCTCGGTGCTCGGTGCGTGCAGGTTGGTGACGAGAACACGGTGTGCGACCAGCGTGGTGAGCAAGCCAGTCACCGTGCCCGCAGCTCCATGTGGGAACTCGGTCTGGACTTTCGCGCGCAAGTCATCGAAGCGGATCGGTTCGCGCGCAGCGCACACGGCCGTGCGTACTGGGCCCGTGTATCGAAGCTCGACTTCGACAGCACCGGTGCCCCGGTTGCTGATGGTCGGCTGGTACGGCACGACAAGACGCTCACCTCGCACCGTCAACGTGGTGTTGGCGACGACGAGCAATCGCTCCAGGACCGCGGGGTGATCTTCCAGATGACTGATGACCTCGGCCAGCCATCCGGCGTCAGCCACGGCAACCGCCTGGTGATCATCGCCCGAACGCCGGGACGGAACCGAGGCGAACCGCCCGGCGGCGACCCCTGCGAACAGGCCGTTGGGAGTCGGACGGCCAGTCAGCCGCGCCAGGTAGCGCACCACGGACAACACCGCGCGTCGTACGTCACGCTCGCCGGCAACCGTTGCGCCAAACAGGTTGCGGATGCGGTCAGCAAGGATGGGACTGGCGAGGCCGATGGCATCGCGGGCAGCTTCGACCTCCCACACTCGGCGCAGCCAATCCACCCACTCCGTGACAGTGTCAGCCCCGGTAGCCGTCAGCGCTGGCCACGGCGGAAGTTTGAGATCGCTCTGGGCAACGGCTCGGACCAACACGCAATCCGCGGCTCGGAAACCGACGCGATCGGGCAAGGCCGTGGACACCGGGCACCTTTCAGAAAGCGACAGATGGAGTCTGGACGCCCGCCCGCGAGGCCGCGGGCGGGTGTCCAGTCGCTCGTGACAATCAGGCGGAGGTGATGCAGGTCGACTTCTCGCACGTACTCCCGCAGCCGTCATCCGTCATGTTGATCAGATGCGCCGGGTCCACCACCTCGACCAGCGTGATGTCGAGGTCGAACTCCGCGCCCGTCGCGACCTCCGCAGCGGGCGTGGTCACCGTGGTCGGCGACCACTCCATTTGAACCGTCACAGATCCTCCTTCGTGGGTTTCACGCCCCGAGTCCCCGTGCGTCGGCCATGACTCGCCGCCAGCAGGCGGACCAGCCTGGAGTTCGACACGGTGTACCAACTGCTCCCACCAACACACCCGCAAGCGGGAACCCCTCGAAGTGGAGGGCGGCCACACCACCACACACCCCTCAGCGGCGCGTCCCGGTGAAAGACGCTTCCGGGTACTCGGACTGCGCCGGAAGCGGAAGCTCGCCCAGACCGCAGCGACCTCAGTCAACTCTCGGTGATCAACGGCAACCAGAGCGACGGCGCGGCGGCAATGAGGCGGCAATGAGGCGTCACCCGACCTGACCTGCGGAAACGCCGATTTTGTGGCGGTAGTCCGAACGGGTGCTGCTCGCCGAGCGGGTGATCAGTCTTGACCAGTAGCTGGTTATCGTGGCAGGTGACCAACAGGCGAGGTGGTGTTCATGGGCGACCGGCGAGAAGCCTTCGCCGCGCGGCGTGAGCAGATGGGCTACACCCAGGAGAGCTTCGGGGCGGCAGTGGGGTGGAGTTCTCCACCGTTGGACGCTGGGAACGGGGCGAGCTGACCCCGCAGCCGTACCGTCGCCGTCGTATCGCGAAGGCGCTCGGTGTGAGCCTCGACGAGTTGGGTGCGTTGCTCACACCAACCCGGCAACCTTCTACCGTTGCCGTTGTACCACCCGACCCTGCGGAGGCCGACGACATGAACCGTCGAGACCTGCTGCGCTTGTTCAGCATGACGGGCGCGTTGCTCGCGCTGCCGGCTGACGAGCTAGCTCTCGGCGATGTCGACCGGCTCGCTGCGGCGGCTCCCACCGGCATGGTGGACACGGCCGCGGCAGCGGAGTTCGCCCAACTCAACTCCCACCTGTGGCGCGTGTTCGCCCTGTCACCGACCAAGGCGCAGGTGCTACCACTGGTGCGGGCCCAGCTCCACGTGCTCACCGACTCTCTACGCCAGCCGCAGACATCAGCCATTCGGCGGCGGCTGTGCGAACTGACTGCCGACCTGTATCAGCTGGCTGGCGAGATCTTCTTCGACGGCGACCAGTACACCGATGCCGCTCACTGCTACGCCCTGGTGGCGACAGCGGGCCGGGAGGCCGCCGCTTCCGACCTGTGGGCCTGCGCGTTGACCAGACATGCCTTCATCGCCGTGTACGAGCGTCGGTTCGCCGAGGCCGTACCGCTGCTCGACCTGGCCGCCAACCTGGCCCGCCGAGGCGACCCCAGCCTGTCGACCCGACAATGGATCGCCGCAGTGCAGGCGGAGTCCTTCGCCGGTCTCGGTGACCTGGATGCCTGCCAGCGCGCACTCGACACGGCCGCCGAGGTTCAGCACCTGCCGGGCCCGGTCCACAACGGCGGTTGGCTCCGGTTCGACGGCTCCCGCCTGGCCGAGGAACGCGGCACCTGCTACGTCAACCTGGGCCGCTACGACCTCGCTGAAGCCGCCCTGACCAATGCGCTGGCCGGCGACCTGACCGCCCGCCGGAAAGCCGGTGTGCTCACCGACCTGGGGATGATCGGAGTACATCGGCGCGATCCTGACCAGGTCGCGAGCTACGTCGACGCCGCCCTGGCAACCGCCCGCCAGACCGGCTCCGGAGTCATCGCACGCAAGCTGCGCGGCCTACAGCCGAACCTGGCCCCTTTGCTCACCGATCAACAGATCCAACGACTCGACGCCGAGATCACCGAACTCGTCGGCAACCGCGCCGCATGATGGAGGACGACAGGATGCAGAACGACCGTGGCCGCGTGTTCCGCGAGGCGTGGATCGCCGGAGTCACCAAGCACTACCCCGGCGAGCCCAAGCCCGGATACATCACCCCGTGGGAGCAAACCCCGGACTGGGAACGCGACGCCGCGACCGCCGTGTACGACCAGGTCCTCGCCTTCATCAAGGCCACCAACGGCGCCACCGCCAAGCTCACCCAGGACCAGAAAGGCCGTTTCGTGGCGCTGTGCTGGATCGGCCAGATCTACAAGCACTTCCCTGACCCGAAGCCGTCTTACGTCGCGGACTGGAACGACTTGCCGGACTGGCAGAAGGCCACGGACATCGACATCTTCGAGCGCATCGAACAGGACGTCTAAGCCCATACGGCGGTAGGGGCGGCACCGCCTTCATGCCCTCGGCGTGGCGGACGTGTGAACGGGTGGAGTGAGGTAAGCGCGTGGGAAACAGGCGTGAAGCATTCGCAGCTCGACGCGAGGCGATGGGCTTCACCCAGGAGAGCCTCGCTGCTGCTGTCGGTGTGGAGTTCTCTACCGTTGGCCGTTGGGAGCGCGGTGCCCTGACCCCTCAACCGTGGCGTAGGCCCCGGATCGCGACCGCGCTCGATGTTTCCCTCGACGAGTTGGATGCCTTGCTCGGACAGGGCTCAGCTGACGCCTTGACAAGTCCGTCACAGTTGAACGCCGGACAAGAAGTGCCTGGGCAATCCGAGATCTCGCTGGCGCTGCAAGGCTCCGCTTCCATTGGCGTGAACGGCCACGACCCGACCGAGCATGTTGCCGTAGGCGCTGACCCGGCAGAGTTCCTCAAGTCGTTGACCTTGAACGTGGAGCCTCCCCGGCGTGTCGGGTGGGCCGAGGTCGAGCAGGTAAAGCTGATGACGCGCACGCTGGCTGCCAGCGAGAACCTCTACGGCGGAGCCATGGCCGGTGAGGCAGGGCTCGCGCACCTGCGGTGGGCCAGCCGCCTGCTGGACTCCCAGGCCAACAACGGCGTCGAAGCAGGGATGTTCGAGGCGGTCGGGAACTTGGCAGGGGTTGTGGCGTTCTCAGCCTTCGACGTCGGTAACCATGACGCCGCAGCACGATGCTTCCGTTTCGGCCTCTGGTGTGCAGAGCAGGGTGGGTCGTGGGAGCTACGTGCTGCGACTCTCGCCGACATGGCGCGCCAAGCCATCTACCTGGGCAAACTGGACGACGCTCTGTCGTTGATCGAGTTCGCTCAGGTCCGAGCCGACCGGTTGAGCGCCACCGCGCGAGCCATGATCGGCGTCGTCCGCGCTCGGTTGCTCGCGATGTTGGGACGCCACGACGAAGCGCGAGCCGAGGTCGACCGCGCTGACATGCACTTCGTCGGGCGTCAAGCGGCGGCCGACCCGCCATGGTTGGTCTACTACGACGAGGCTGAACACGCAGGCAGCAGTGCGCGAGCACTCACTCCACTCGCTGTGGCCGAGAAGCGGCCGGATGATGCCGCCGAACGTCTCGAAACGGCAATCCGCTTGCACAGCGACGCCTACCCGCGTTCACGAGCATTCTCCAGAACGCGGTTGGCGACTTTGCACATGACGATCGGCGACCCGCGTGAGGCAGTCCACATTGGACATCGAGCCGTCGCCGATGCCGCAATGTTGCACTCTCAGCGGATGAACGAGGAACTGTCCAAACTGGTCCGTTCGTGTGAAGGGCACCTGTCAATACCAGAAGTGGCTGAGCTCGCCGACTTCGCGGCATCGGCTATGACCAATGTCTGATGTGGATACCGGGCTGGTCATGTCGGGAGATCCGGGTGACGTGCTGACGTCAGCGGGCAGGAAAGCTGGTGTGCCTACCGCGGAAGCGGCCTTGATCCGTGACGGCACGAACGTCATCTACCAGCTGGCTGGTGGTGTTGTGGCTCGTGTGGGCCCTCCAGGCTCGCAGCTTGTCGCCGCCCGTCAAATCCAGGCGTCGCGTTGGCTGGCTGACGTCGGGATCCCCGTCGTGCGTGCCGTCGACGACATCGACCAGCCCACGGTTGTTGGGAATCGACCCGTCACATGGTGGGTACAGCTTCCTGTCCATCGTCACGCCTCGCCGGCGGAGCTCGGCGCGGTACTGGGACACCTTCACGCCCTGGAGGTACCGGAGTCGCCTTCGTTCCCCGTTGTCGACCCCTTCGAAGGGCTGCGCGAGTCAATCGACGGCGGAACCGTCCTGCCCGAGGATGACCGGGCCTGGCTTCGAGATCTCGCAAGTCGGCTGCACCGTGAGTACTCGGCGTTGGTTCCGGGACTGCCTCGGTGCGTCATCCACGGCGATGCGTGGCAGGGCAACGTTGTTGTCCCCAGGGCGGGTGGAACCCCTGTGTTGCTGGATCTCGACCACATCGGGATCGGGCTTCGGGAGTGGGACCTGGTCTCGTTGGCGGTCGATTACACCGACTTCGCCCGGATCACGGACTCGGATTACCAGGCCTTCGTGGACGCCTACGGCGGTTATGACATGACAGCGTGGCATGGCTACCGCACCCTGGCGACGATCAAAGAACTACGTTGGACAGCCTTCGTTCTCGGCAAAGCGAAGACCAGCACGGAAGCAGCCCAACAAGTACAACACCGGGTGGCGTGCCTGCGTGGCGAGATCGAGCCGCCTTGGTGGTGGTCGGCGTTTTGAGTCGGCGGCCTCTGGCTTACTCGTACATCGAACATCTGAGGTGGTACACGTTAATTCGTCCGTCACATGATCGAGGGGCTGGTCGAGGTCACAGGGCTGTAGCGGCGGGAAGGCGTCCGAGGACAGGAAGCGGGACGAAGTTCTCGGCGTGGTCGACGCCGATGCGCGCGCCCCACAGCCGGGCGAGGTTCTCGGCCATCGGGCCGAAGTGTCCGGTGATGGGCTGGGAGGCGTGCGCGGCCAGGGCGCGCTGCTTGGTGGCCCAGGTGGTGGTGATGTCGACGGTGGTGTGGGCGGGAACGGGGCCGGCGAGGGTGAGGCTGTTGTAGGTGTCGGTGGTGTAGACCCGGCGAGGGTGTCCGCTGGCGATGACGACCTCGGGAAGTGCCTCCAGCACGGCTTCGGCGATCCGCCAGTGGTCCGGGTGCACATCGCGGAGGGGGTGGGTGAGAACCACCTCGGGGCGGGTGTCCAGCAGCAGCTCGCGCACGGCCACCGCGGTCGGCTCGTTGAACTGATGGAGCCCGGCGCCGAGTGCGGCGGCGCCGGCGGCGGCCTCGCTGGCGCGGGGCTCGGGGTGACGTGGGACGGCGATGGTGACGTCGGTTCCGGCGGCGACGCAGAGGGCGAGCGTTCCGCCGGCCCAGAGTTCGGCGTCATCGGGGTGGGCCATCACGGTCAACACCGAGGCGGGTGGGATGAACGCGACCACTGGAATCACCACAGCCCGAGCTTGTCGATGACGTCGGCAGGCTTGGGCAGGGGCCGGCTGCTGCGGCCGATGGGTAGCAGGGGCAGGGTGAGGTCGGTGCGCATTCTGATCAGGTCGCGCCAGCCGAGGACCTGGTCCCAGGCTTCGAGGGCGGCCTTGCCCTTGGTGCCGGTGAGCCGTCCGGCGTCGGCGAGCTGGTCGAGGGTGAGGCCGCCGGCCAGGAGCTTGGCGGCGGTGCCCGCGCCTATGCCGCGTACGCCGGGGATGTTGTCGGCCGGGTCGCCGGTGAGGGCCCGGAAGTCCGCCCACTGGGTTGGCTGGACCTGGTAGCGGTCGAACACGGTGTCGGGCTCGATGTGGCGGCGGCCTCGCCTCATGGCGGTGTTGAGCACCCGGACGCGGTCGTCGATGAGCTGGTAGAAGTCACGGTCGCCGGACATGATCCACACCGGGCGATCGGGGTCCTCACAGCGGACGTGAGTGACGAGGGTGGCGATCACGTCATCGGCTTCGGCTGTGTCGATCTCGATCCACGCCAGCCCGTGGGCGGTCAGCGCTTCCTGGACGTGCGGGATGGCGCGGATGGGCTTGAACGCGGCTTCGTCGAGGACACGGTTGGCCTTGTAGTCGCTGTCTGTGGCTTGGCGTTCGGCCGCTCCGTGCTGGCCGTCGAACACCACGATCACCTCCGGCGGTGCTGCGAACTCCTCCCGGACGGCCACGCGCAGTAGCGCGAAGAAGGCGAACTCGGCGGTCAGATCACGGGTCTTGTCGCGGGAATAGATCGCGGCGGGGAAGCCGAAGGCTCCGCGCCAGAGCAAGTTGTGGCCGTCGACCAGCAGAAGTGGGACATCGGTCATCACCGCACCGCCTTGAGGAAGTCATGGGCGACTGTGGTGGGCAGATAGTCCCGCGAGCGGTAGTACGCAGCCCGTGATAGCGCTGCGTCGCGTACCGGATCGTCGAGGAGGACTTCAGCGGCACCCCACAGGCCGAACTCGCCGTGGGCGCGGGGCACCACGATCCCGCCCGCTCCTTCTCCGGTGCCGATGAGCGCGGGAAGGTTGTCCACGTCGAAGGCGACGACCGGGGTGCCGACGCTCATGGCCTCCAGGGCGACGAGGCCGAAGGTCTCCTCCGTCGAGGGCACGATCACGACAGCTGCTTCAGCGAGCCACGGCTGGACCTGGGCCCAGGGCAGGCGCCGTCGCGGATGCCGCCCATGAGCAGGTGGGCGGCGGAGTGGGCGCAGCGGCGGTACTCGGCGGCCTGGGCGCCGGCAGCGTGCTCGAACCCGGCCTCGGCGAGGACGACCTCGACGCCGCGGTCGACGAGGCGCCCGGCGTCGAGCAGGGCGCGGACGTTCTTCTCCGGCCCGAGCCGGGCCAGCACCCGCACCGGCCCGCTCCGCCGTAGCGCCTCGCGCTGGCTGGCGTCGGGTGCTCTGTGGTCGTCAAGCAGGGCGTTGGGCACGATCCGCCAGCAGGTGCTGTCGTAGCCCCGGTTGTGGGCTTGGCCGAGGACCGTGGTCGACGGCGCGACCACCAGGTCGGTGCGTTCCAAGGCCGGTGCGAGGTCCTGGTCGTGGCCGACGACGTGCATCGCCAGCACCGTGCGCACTCCGTCGCAAGCTGGGGCGAGGCGTCCGAGTCCCCACAAGGCGTCGACGTACACGGCGACGTCGACGTGGTGGCGGCGGAAGCCCCGGTCACACGCTGGGCCGTCATCAGAAACCCGGCAGCCGCGAGGCGTGCACTGGCGTGGGCAGCACGGCTACCTGAGCAACTCGACGAAGAGGCCTCGACACCAGAGGGTGCCGAGGCCTCTTCGTCGAACGTGACAGCCCCAGAAGCAGCGGCAGTGCCAGGCAAAGCCGCAAACCCACCCCCGCGTACGCAGACTCACCCCCGCGTGCGCGGGGCCGACGCAATGAGCTGGACCAGCACCAGGCTGAGCAAGGAACCATCCCCGCATGGGCGGGGCCGACTTGATGCGCACCGGCACGAGTTTCCACGCCGGCGAACCATCCCCGCATGGGCGGGGCCGACGACGGGCTCGTGGGACCGTTCACCGTGCTGAGCGAACCATCCCCGCGTGGGCGGGGCCGACGGTGAACAGACCGGTGCCCACGGCGAACATGCCGAACCATCCCCGCGTGGGCGGGGCCGAGGGTGAGTCGAGACCACCCCGATCACGGCAAACGGAACCATCCCCGCGTGGGCGGGGCCGACTTGGAAGTCGACCAGCCCACCCGGCGGCATGCTGAACCATCCCCGCATGGGCGGGGCCGACCTTGACGCCGTGGCACAGCACCGAACCAAACTGGAACCATCCCCGCATGGGCGGGGCCGACGGCTTCCTGGGGCTGACGCTGGTGATGCAGCTCGAACCATCCCCGCATGGGCGGGGCCGACAGATCCGCGACGCGCTGAAGCAGTAGCGAAGGGGAACCATCCCCGCATGGGCGGGGCCGACTGGAGGAGCTGCGCGCGGCCGGGGCAACCGAGGGAACCATCCCCGCATGGGCGGGGCCGACGGCTTCCTGGGGCTGACGCTGGTGATGCAGCTCGAACCATCCCCGCATGGGCGGGGCCGACAGATCCGCGACGCGCTGAAGCAGTAGCGAAGGGGAACCATCCCCGCATGGGCGGGGCCGACTGGAGGAGCTGCGCGCGGCCGGGGCAACCGAGGGAACCATCCCCGCATGGGCGGGGCCGACTTCGCGCCGGCCAGTCGCACGGCCTTGAAGAACGAACCATCCCCGCATGGGCGGGGCCGACACTTCCTGACCTGGTGTTCTATCCGACCAAGGCACGGGTTTTGACCATTTGCTCTTGCCATCCATGGGACGGGCGGGGACTGTACGTCACTCCATGATCGCGCCATGGCGGATGCGCTCGACAGTGACCCCCTGTGTTCCCTGCGGCATGGAGGGCAACGACTTCATGGAACGTCGCCGGGTGGTCGAGGGGATCAATGCTCTGGCCGTCAGGAAGGTCAGCGAGATCGACGCACCGGTCGCGATGTTGGGTCACGATCATCTCGAAGTGATGGTTGCGGACTTCTGAGGCCCGCCGCCCGCGCCTTCGACCTCGTCGGCGACGTCGACGCCGCCCACACCTACGCCCAACACGCCATCAACGTCGCCACCGGCCTGGACTCCACCCGCGTCAAACGACGCTTCCTCGACCTCGCCCACGAAATCGCCCCAGCGGCGGGCACCAGCCCGAACGCCGGGGAACTCCGCGCCCAACTCTGCCTGGCCGCTGGCGTCACCGAACCCGACCAGTGGCAACAGGGCAACAGGTAACGGAGAGTGCGTCGAGGTGGCGTCGGTAGCAAAGGTCGTTGCGGTGCGGGATTCGAAGAACCCGGTCGGGCCGGCGCTCGTCTTCGCGCCGGCCGCGTTCGCCGCGTTCGTCAATACCGTGAAGGCCGGTCGGCTCGACCTGAGCTGACCTTGTTACAGAAGCCGGCGGCGGGGCCAGGCTTGGTGGCCCCCGCCGCCAATCAGCCGCTGGTCCCCGGGCGGTCCCCGCGAGGTCCCCGGGACGGGACCGGTGTCCCGACCGGATCAGTCGTGGGAGGCCAGGAACTCGGCCACGAACCGCATGCACAACTCGCGTTCGTCGATGTGCGGGAAGTGGCCGGAGTCGGGCAGGACGGCCCACCGCACGTCACGGACCCGCTGGTGGAAGGGCAGCATCGCGGCCGGGGCGACGTGGTCGTAGCTGCCGGACAGCAGCAGCGTCGGCGCGGTGATCCCCTCCAGCCGGTCGACGACGCTCCACCCCCGCAGCGTCCCGGTCACCTCGCCCATTCGCGGCCCGTACGTCGCCCTGAGGACCGTCGGGTCCTGCGTCCCCGCGTCGAGCGAGCGCACCAGCTCGTCCGGCCACGGCGTGACGCGGCACAGGTGCTTGCCGAAGTACTCCCGCTGGAGCAACTCGTACTCCGGGGAGTCGGAGCGGGTGGCGGCGTGGCTGCCCAGTGCCTTCTGGATCGCCTCCGGCTGGCGCTCGTACAGCCGGCGCTGCTCGGCGACGCCGAGGTCCACCGAGGCCGGCGCGCTGACCAGGACCAGCGAGCGCATCCCGCTCGGGCCGTGAACGGCGTGCTCGGCGGAGAGCATTCCGCCCCACGAGTGGCCGAGCAGGTGGTACCGGTCCTCGACGCCCAGCTCCGCGAGCAGGGCGACGAGCTCGTCCCGGAACCGCTCCACCCGCCAGAACTCCTCCGGCGCGTCGGGGACCCGGCTCGACCGGCCGTTGCCGATCTGGTCGTAGTGGATGACCGCGCGGTCGTCGGCGGCCAGGTCGGTGAAGGACAACACGCTGTCGTGCGTGGATCCCGGGCCGCCGTGCACCACCACGACCGGCGCGCGGTCGCCGCGCAGGTCGCCCGTGACCCGGTACCACGTGCGGTGGCCCCGGAAGTCGATGTGTCCTTCGTGGACGGAGACGCTCGTCGTCATGCGGAAACTCACCTCGTCTGGGATGGGCGGAGCCAGGGCCGCGCGGGCGGACCACGCACGCCAGCACGACCACGGCGTCCACCGGTTGTCGAACGGGGAAGAGGGGTCCGGTCTGTACCGCACAAGCCGCGCCGGCCGACCCTCGAATGGTGGCCTCCGTG
Source organism: Streptoalloteichus tenebrarius (assembly GCF_024171885.1). Lineage (GTDB taxonomy): Bacteria > Actinomycetota > Actinomycetes > Mycobacteriales > Pseudonocardiaceae > Streptoalloteichus > Streptoalloteichus tenebrarius. The sequence goes on from NZ_JAMTCP010000020.1 coordinate 25,440, forward strand.
GTGGGCGTGCTCCATCCCGAATGGCGACACCCTAACCCGAACCGCGCGAACTCCGCGCGTTCCACACATGACAAATGACATGGGCCGTCCCAGGTCAGCGGCGGTGCTAGTGCCCGAGGAACCGCCGGGCGGCGGAAATGAAGGGCCTGCTTGGGTCGCTTTTCCCGTGTCGGAGCGGACGATTCCGCACCACTTTGTCGCGGACGGGGATGGATGCTTGGATGAGCGACCCCACGCATCGAACGTTGCCGGACTCATGCCCCGTAGCCACCCGGTCCCTGGTGCGGGTGTTCCCAGCATTCGCTCGCTGAGGCTGACCCCTTCGACGATCGTCTGTTCGCCGGCGTTGTCATCGCGCGTTGATGTCAATCCTGGCTGCGGAGACGGGAAGGACGCCAGGCCGGCGCAGCGGATCGGACACCCGAGAAGCCCCGCCTCGCGGTGATATGCCCTTGGTCGTGCCGTTGTGTCGGGTGTGCCGTCGCGTGGTGGTGCGCGGATGCCTTGATCGTCTTGCTGTCCTGGCGTCAGTCGTCGTCGTGTCGGCCACGGCGGGCGCGTTTGATGGTGGCTCGCTGCCGCTTCGCGGCCAACCGGCGTTCCTTGGCGGCCCGGCTCGGCCTGCTCGGCCGCCGGGGAGGGGGCGGAGGGGCCAGCGCGGCGCGGAGGAGGTCCGTCAACCGTTCCCGCGCGGCCTGCCGGTTCATGAGCTGGCTGCGGTGCTCCATCGCCGCCACGGTCAGCACCCCGTCGACGAGCCGGTGCCGCAGCCGGCGCAGGAGTTGCTCGCGGGCGTGCTCGGTCAGCGCCGCCGACCGTCCGATGTCGAACGACAGCTCGACCCGGCTGTCGGTCGTGTTCACCGACTGGCCGCCGGGGCCCGACGAGCGGGAGAAGCGTTCCTTGAGTTCCGCGCGGGGGATGACCACCGCGGAGCTGACGCGCAGGTCACCGTCCACGTCCCCCAGCATGCCTCATCCGGGTGGGCGTTCACGCGGGCATTTCCGGTGGGCCGCTCACTCGCCGCGCCGGGGCGCCGGGGGCTCGACCCGTCGCAGGTAGGCGCGCACGACGTCGACCTTGTGCCGGGCCGCGTCCAGGTCGGCCTGGTCCACCGGCCGGCCCCGCATGATCCGGTCGACCAGCGCGCCCTGTTCCCGCACGGCGAAGCGCAGCACGACGGGGAGTGCCTGTTCGTCGAGGTCACCGCGTGTCGACCAGGCCGTCAGCCACTGGTGCACCTGGTTGCGGCGCCGGCCGGCGCCGAGCCGTTCGGCCCGGTCCCTGGCCTCGGTCAGGGCGTCCGTGATCACCCGGCGCGCCAACGCGACCTCGGCCGCCGTGAGGTCCCGTGCGTCCACGGTAGTCAGGGTGCTCCCGACCCGTCCGGCTCGCCCGACCACCTCGGACGGGTGATGACAGTGCGCGTTCGGTCACTACCCAGCGCATCCACCAGCCGGGCCCGGTCGCCCCGCGCCGCTCGTGTGCCCGCGCCGGGGCGACGCGGGCACACGAGGAGGCGCTCAGTCAGCCTTCGGCCTGGTCAGACAGCTCTCGACGAAGTCGGCGGCCTTCGCCGTGCTGCCCGAGCGGCGCACCTCCTGCCGGATCTCGGCGCAGCGTCGCGTGACGTCTTCGTCGTTCGCGAGCGCCACGACCAGGTCCCGCAGCACCTCGGCGGTCGCCTCCTCCTGCGGGACGTGCCGGCCCACCCCGAGGTCGGCGATGCGCGCCGCGTTGACGTACTGGTCCATCGCCTGTAGCACGGCCACCATCGGCACGCCCCAGTACAGGCCCTCGATCGTGCTGCCCATTCCCGCGTGCGTGACGAACACGGTGGCCTGGGACAACACAGACATCTGCGGCACCGAGGGGTGGACCTTGATGTTCGGTGGCAGCGAACCGAGGTCGGTCACGTCGACGTGGTTGCCCACCGACATGACCACCGTCCAGTCCAGCGAGCCGAACGCGGCCACGCACTGCCGGAAGAAGTCCGGCTTCTTGTTGTAGAACGTGCCGAGGGAGACCAGCAGCACCGGGCGACCGTCGTCCGGCGCCGTCCAGGTGCCCTGGTGCGCGCGGTCGTCCAGGCACTGGCCGGCGAAGACGAAGTTGTCCCCCGGCTTGTACGAACCGTCGCGTCGACTTTTCGTCGGCACAACACGGTGGTCCTGGCAGGCACCCGCGAGGCGCTCCCGGTCCATGACCGCGACAGACCGCAGGCCGGGACCAGGAGCGCCTTCGTCGCGCTTTCCTGATGTCCACGCCGATTCCCGGACGGAGGCGGGAGGGCTCAACCAGCGGGGTGTGGGCTCATCACGGCGCGAGGTCGACGAGCCGCGCGGCGGTCTCCTTGGCCGACGGCATCTTCGCGATCTCCGCGGCCACGCGGCCCGCCGCGTGGTGGGCAGCCTCGTCGTCCAGCAGCGCCCGTGCCGCGCCCGCGATCGTTTCGGCTGTCAGGTCCTCGACCGACAGACGTCGCCCCGCGCCCACCCCCGACACGGCGTCGGCGTTGACGAAATGGTCGGCGCCCTGGGGCAGGAACAGTTGCGGCACACCGGCCGCCACGCTGCCCAGGGTCGTTCCGCTGCCACCGTGGTGCACCACGAGATCCGCGTGGGGAAGCACCGCCGACTGGGGAATCCAGGACGTCAGACGGACGTTCTCCGGGACGGAGCCGAACGTGTCCAGTCGCACCTTCGGCCCCGTCGCCACCAGCACGTCGACCTCCAGCTCGCCCAGCCCCCGAACGGCCTGCCGCAGCACCTGTTCCGAACCGAAGACCGTGCCCATCGTCAGGTACACGAGCGGACGGGGCCGGGTGCCCGCCCAGGCGGCCACGGGGTCCCCGGGGTTCGCCGCCTCGGCCGACTCGGGTCGCAGCTCCAGCCGGTACTCCGCCGCCAGGAAGTCGAGGCCCTGGAGCGACGGGGGAAAGATGTCCAGAAGCCGGTCGCCGAGACTGTGTCCCCAGTCCGGGGCCCAGTCGGGTCCGAGCAACTCCACACCGGTGTTCCGAGCGGCGCTGACGATGTGGTCGTGCAGGTCGAAGCTCGTGATACGGCAGATCCCGTGGCACAGGGACGGTGTTCCGCTGAGCTTGGCGGCGAAGGCCGCGCCGAAGTTGTAACACTCCCAGACGACCAGGTCCGGGGCGAAGTCCGCGATGACCGGTAGGAGTTGCTCGGTGAGACGCCGTGGGAGGAATGACCCGGTCACGAAGGCGATGAGGTCGTTGCGTTGATGCTCGGACAGTTCTCCGCTCCTCAGGCCCTCGGTGACGCCGTAGGACTGTCGGGCGAAGAAGTGGAAGGTCTCCTCGACGGAGGGGCCGGCCGCGACCGGCCGGAGCCCGACCGAGCGCAGTGCCGCGTGTCGGGTCTCGGCTGTCGCGAAGACGACCTCGTGCCCCGCCTCACTCGCGGCCAAGGCCAAGGGGACCAGAGGACATAAGTGCCCGTAGGAATCGAGACTGGAGAACAGGACTCTCACGGTACAAGCCCCTTTGCTGCTCACTGTGGTTCGTAGCCGAACCTGCGCATCCACTCCGGGCCGCACTCGTCGTTCACGCCCTTCTGGATGAAGGCGATGTTGTGGTAGAAGTGCAGCTCCACCACGCCGGGGTCGCCGGTCGCGCGGCCGTTCTCATACTCCTGGTGGTGCAGGCCGTCCACCAGCGTCTTCAGGAAACCGGTGGACGTCCGGGTGGAGTTGAGGTCGTCCGGGTCCCCGCCGCTGGTGCGCCAGTAGGAGGTGTGAAGGTCCTCGATGACGTAGATCCCGTCGTCCCGCAACAGGGGGAAGAGGGTGCGGAAGGAGGTGAGCACATGATCGTTGCGATGGCTGCCGTCATCGATGACGACGTCCAGCGGCCCGATCTCGGACGCCAGCGAGGACAGGAACCCCGGGTCGCCCTGGTCGCCGGTGAACGTGCGGACCCGCGTTCCCGGCACCCTCTTCTTCCCGATGTCGACGCCGAACACCAGCCCTCGGTGGAAGTAGTGCTGCCACATGTGTAGGGAACATTTTGACAGCTCGGCCTGGTCGTAACCACCGATGCCGATTTCCAGGACGCGTACGGGTTCGTCCCTCCGGGACTCGAAGTGACGTTGGTAGTGCTGCGCGTACCAGTGCGTGCTGCCCCACTTGTCGGAGTCGAAGCGCACCGCCAGGTCGGTCAGGGTGGGCGCTTGGCGAGCGCCACCCAGGATGGCTTGGGACGCCTTTCCCACCAGGAGAACCAACTCGTAGTCCGTCTGCGCCGCGTCCGCGTTCGCGCCGCGCTCCGGTGCCGGTGACTCCGGCAGCAGGCGATGGGTCCACCGCGCGGACTCGCGGACGCGCCCGGTCCCCAGCAGCATGTGGACCAGGTCGACCAGGGAGACGCTGATACGGGCGTGCGCGTCGGAGGGGACACCGGGTGCGTTGGTCATTCCGTTCGGACCGAACACGAACCCGTGGTCCCACATTCGCTCGCCCCAGCCGAGGCGGACGTGCGTGGCCACCCTCCGGGGCAGTGTGATCGGAGTGCACCGCTGTGCCAGCTCCGCGAGCAGGTAGGAGGCGACACTGTCGAACCCAAGCCGCCGCGCGGTGGCCGAGATCTCCGCCTCGTTTCCGTTGCCGACGCCGATGAGTGCTTCGGCGACCTCGATGTGTTGCGAACTCACTGTCCACCTTCCACAAGTGCCCAGGGTCAGGAGGCTGTGGTCTTCTCGGCTCCTGGGCCGGTGTTCCTGTCGCGGGAGGACGAGCCTCGGAGGAGCACGAGGACGAGGATCACCAGCGCGGCCACCAATGCGGCGCAGACGATGGCGACGACGTTGAGGCCACTGGTGAACGCCTCCTTGGCCGCGTGGAGGAGCTGGTCACCCTGCCCGCCTGGCAGGCGCGAGGAGACGGTGATCGCGTCGTTGAGGCTCTCCCGGGCGGACTCGACCGTCCCGCGCGGCAGCGTGCTCGGCGCGGACGCGGCCAGGTCGTGGCGGTAGGTGGCGGTGAGGACGGTGCCCATGACCGCGATCCCGAGCCCGACACCGAGCTTGGCGCAGGTCTGGGTCAGTGCCGCGGCCGCCCCGGCCTTCTCCGGCGGGGCCGCGCTCACCACGATGTCCGTGCCGAGCACGCCGATCGGCGTGCTGCCGAGCATGACCGCCACGGCGGCGGCCATCACCACCGCCATGCCCGTGTCCGGCTGGACCCGGGTCATCAGGAGGAAACCCAGCAACGACACCACCAGGCCGCCGACGAGGACGTGGGTGGGGCGCGCCCGGCGCGCGAGGAAGGGCACCGCGATGTTGCCGACCGCCGTGGCCGCCGTGACCAGGAGCATCCACAGGCCGGCGTGGAACGGGGAGGCTCCCCTGACCATCTGGAGAAGCTGCGGGTAGAGGAAGTTCACCCCGTTGAAGGTCGTCATCCCGACGACGATCAGGATCAGCGCGGTCGACAGGGACCGGTTGGCGAACAGCCGCACGTCGATCACCGGGTGGGGGATCCGCCGCTGTCGGCGGACGAACAGCACCCCGATGCCGACGCCGGCCAGGACGGCGAGCCAGGACGCCGGGGAGCCGTGGCCGACCGCGATCTCCTTGACGCCGTAGACCACCGGCAGGATGGCGCAGAGCGACAGCACGACACTGATCAGGTCGAGTCGGCCGGCCTCGGCGTCGCGGTACTCGGGCACCAGCACCGGCGCGACCACCAGGACCGCCGCCACCACCACCCCGACGAGGAACACCGAGCCCCACCAGAACCGCTCCAGCAGCAGGCCGCCGACCACGGGACCGGCGACCATGCCGCAGGTGAACGCGACCGACCAGATCGCGATGGCCAACGTGCGCTGCCTGGGATCGGAGAACATGGTCCTGACCAACGCCAGGGTGGACGGCATCACCATCGCCCCGGCCACGCCGAGCGCGGCACGCGCGCCGATGAGCATCGACGCGGAGGAGGAGTAGGCGCAGAGCAGCGACGCCGCGGCGAACAGCGCGACACCGACCATCAGCAGCCGGCGCCGGCCGAACCGGTCGCCGAGCGCACCCATGGGGACCAGGAAGCCGGCGATCACGAAACCGTAGACGTCCATGATCCACAAGGTTTCGGTGCCGCTCGGGTGGAGGTCGTTTCCGAGGTGGGGGACGGCCAGGTACAGCACGCTGGTGTCCATCGCCAGAACCACGAGCGGCAGGCCGAGCACGGCGAGCCCGAACCACTCCCGCAGGCCGGCCCGTCGTGCGGTGGCCGGCGCCGCGTGTGTCGTCATGGCGGTCCTTCCTCACGAGCTGATGCGCCAGCTTCGTGCGTTCTCGTACTGGTGGTAGATGCGGGCGAAGGTCCCGCCGGTGTCCCGGAGTTCGGCCGGGGTCCCGGTCTCCACGACGCGCCCCGCGTCGAGGGCGATCACCTGGTCGGCCGAGGTGAGCGTGGTGGGCCGGTGCGCGATCACGATGACGGTTCGCTCCGGGTCCTCGGCGAGGGCGGCGATCGCGTCGTTCACCGCGCTCTCGTTCTCGGGGTCGAGGGCCGAGGCGGCCTCGTCGACGAGCACGACGCGGGCCCGCTTGAGGAAGGCCCTGGCGATCGACACGCGTTGCCGCTCCCCGCCGGAGAGCTGGTGGCCGCCCTCGCCGACGCGCGTGCGCCAGCCGTCCGGCAGGCGGTCGAGGACCTCGTCGAGGCGGGCGGCCCGCGCCGCCGCCGCGAGGTCCGCGTCGGTCGCGTCGGGCCGGGCGACGCGCAGGTTCTCCTCGATGGTGGTGTCGAACAGGTACACGTCCTGGAAGACGATGGCGATCTCGCCGAGCAGCACGTCGTGGTCGAGGTCGCGCACGTCGACGCCACCGACCCTGACGCTGCCCGAGTCGACGTCGAAGAACCGGGCGATGAGGCGGATCACGGTGGTCTTGCCCGAACCAGACGGCCCGACGAGGGCGGTGGTCGTTCCGGGTCGGCAGCGGAACGAAACCCCGGACAGGGCGGGCCTGCCCCGCTCGTAGCGGAAGGTCACGTCCGAGAACTCGATGTCGGCCCGGTCGACGCGGCGCACCGGCCGCGCGGCTCTCGGCAGCGCCGGGACGTGCCGGACCTCCTCGACCCGGTCGGCGAGGTAGTCCATGGCCCCGATCCCGGAGGCGTGGTCGATCATGCCGCCGAGCGATTCGAGGAACCGCACGACCAGGACGAGCAGGGCCACCGTGTCCGGCGCCGAGAGCGTCCCCGTGAACAGGAACTGGAGCGCGAGGACGAGCACGAGCACGTACCCCGCCATGACGATGCCGCTGTAGGACAGGTCGGGGAACAGCATCCGGTCCAGCGCGCGAAGGCTCCGTCCACAGTGGTCGTCGAGCGCCGCCCGCATGCGCGCCCCGCCCGTGGACCCGTGGCCCGCCGCGCGCAACACCGGCTGGGCCTGGCCGAACTCGATCGTCCGGCCGGCGACCTCGTTCCCGGCCACCTCCATGTCGACGGAGACCTCCGCGACGATCCGCCGCGAGCGGCGGAGCGCGAGCACCGCGAGCGGCAGGGTCCCCAGGAGGACCAGCGCGAGGCGCCAGTCCACGGCGAACGTGACCGCCGTGACGGTCAGGGGCAGGACGACGCCGGTGATCGCCGGCCCGCCGACCAGGACCGTGAGCGGGGCGAGCGTGCCCACCACGCTGGTGACGGTGCGGGCGAACTCGGCCTTGCGCTCGGTGGTGAACCAGCCCAGCGGCAGCGTGGTCACCTGGCGCATCAGGTGGTGGCGCAGTTGCGCGGCCAGCTTCGTGCCCGCCCCGAACTCGACCGGCGTCGAGAGCACGAAGAGCACCTGGTGCAGCACGAGACCGACCGCGCCGGCGACCAGCCACGGGGTCGCGGCGGCGAAGTCGGGCTCGGGGCGCAGCAGCGCGCGCAGGATCGGCACCAGCAGACCGAGCAGCAGTCCCTGGAGGACGGCCAGGGCCGCCGTGAGCGACCAGATGCGGAGCAGGAGCCCGCGCTGCGGCCACAGACGGTAGATCTTGCGGATCACGCGTTGTCTCCGTTCCGCTGGGCGCGCCACATGCGGGCGTAGAGCCCGTTCCTGGCGAGGAGTTCCTGGTGGGTGCCCGTCTCCACCAGCCGGCCCCGGTCGAGGACGAGGATCTGGTCGGCGGCGGTGATGGTGTGCAGGCGGTGCGCGATCACCAGCACGGTCCTGCCCGCCACGAGTTCGGTGAGCGCCTGCTGGACGGCCGCTTCGCTGTCGGGGTCCAGCGAGGCGGTGGCCTCGTCGAGGATGACGATGGGGGCGCCCGACAGGATCGCCCTGGCGATCGTCAGCCGCTGTTGTTCGCCGCCGGACAGCCCGCTCTCGCCGGTGCCCAACATCGTGTCGTAGCCGTGGGGGAGGCGTTCGATGACGTCGTGGACCTGCGCGGCCTTGGCGGCCTGAAGGACTTCCTCGTGGGTGGCGTCGGGCCGGCCGATCCGGATGTTTTCCCTGACGGTGTCGCGTAGCAACACCACGTCCTGGAACACCAACGACATCGAGGAGAGCAACGTCGCCGAGGACATCTGGCGCACGTCGACGCCGCCGATGCGGATCGCGCCGCCGGTCACGTCGTAGAACCGCGGCACCAGGCTCGCCAACGTCGACTTGCCCGCACCCGAGGGACCCACGATGGCGGTCACCGTGCCGGGCTCGCAGACCGCGCTGATCTCCTCGACCGCGTTGCTCACCCCGTCGTAGGAGAACGTCACCCGGTCCAGCTCCACCCGGTGGCCGGTGGGGCGCCGCGGGTTGGCCGGCTCGGGCAGCGGCTCCTGCGCCAGCAGGCGCTCGATGCTTCCCGCCGCGACCCGTGCCATGCGCACGCCGTGCGCCCCGTGCAGAACCGGACCGAACGAGGTCGGCAGGCCGATGCCGACGACGAGGAACGGCAGCACGTCGGGAAAGCGGAGCCATCCAGCGCCGACGAAGCCCAGTCCGGCGGCGAGCACCACGGCGAGCACCGTCAGCTCCGAGCCGAGGGCCCGGTTCAGCATCGAACTCGCCCGCACTCCCGCCAGCCAGGCGTTGTGCGCCGCGACGTGCTCGCGCACGGCGTCGGCGAAGCGGTCGAGAACTCGTCCACCGCCGCCACCGCCGAACGTCTTGACCACGCTGATGCCGTCGACGTACTCGACGCTCGCGGCGCTGATCTGGCTCTCGGCGGCGAGCAGCCGGGGGATCTGGGCGGACAGTGACCGCATCCCCCACCGGTAGCTGAGGACCCCCAGCGCCGGCACCGCCAGCGTGACCAGCGCCATCCGCCAGTCCACGGACACCAGGTAGCCCACCCCGACCAGGATCGAGGTGACGGCCCCGACGAGCCCGCCGACGGCGTGCGCGACCAGCTCGTGCATCGCCTCCAGGTCCTCGTTCACCGCCTTCTTCACGCGGCCGGACCCCACGGCGCGGAACCACCCGAGCGGCACCACGCCCAGGTGCCGCACGATCCGCAGTCTGAGGTGGCGCACCAGTTGGGTGTCGGCCTTGTGGCCCACGTGGGTGGACAGTCCCAGCAGCAGCAGGCGCAGCCAGGCGCAGGCGGCCCCGGCGCCCGCCCATGCCCACACCGTCGCCGAGGCGGCCTCGGTCCCCTCGGTGACCAGCACCCGGCTGATCTCCGCGATCGCCACGAACGGCACGGCACCCGCGGCCGCCGCCACCGCGGAGAACGTCGCGCAGGCGATCAGGTGCGGCCAGACGGGGCGCAGCAGGCGCGCTGTGGCGCCGATGCCGATCAACTGGGGTACTTCCTCGTCGGGGGACTGTTTCCGCTGGTCGTCGACGGTGGGGGAGACGTCGGCCCTGGCCGTGTTCGTCGTCATGCGCCTTCCTCGCGTGCTGTCGGACCACGGACCGTCGGGGCCGTGCGACCGTTGATCGGAGGAGAACCTGACCGATGGTCAGTCATGTTATGAAAGCCTTACCTAAGCAGCAAGGGGGGTGTCACCGGTTCGGCCGAGGCCGGCCCCGTCCCACGCGCTCCGGGCGGTCGGTCCGGTGCGAGGTCCGTTGATCTCCAGTGCGCTTGAGGTCTGACGATGCTCGGATGAAGACATGGATCTGCGACGGCTGCGGACTGGAGCACCCCGAGTCGCCCGCGCCGCCCGAGGCCTGCGTCCTCAACCGGGGCGAGGTCGGCATCGAGGAGCGCGGCGACCTCGGGCCGCACGGCACCGGGTGGACCACCCACGAGGAACTGGCCGCGCGGCCGCACGAGGTGCTGCACCGCGACCACGGCCGCGACGTGCACAGCCTGCGCAGGGAGCCGAGATTCGCCATCGGCCACTGGTCGTTCCTCGCGCGCACCCCGCACGGCAACCTGCTGTGGGACCCGCCCGCCTACCTGGACGACGAGATCCTCGGCAAGGTGCGCGAGCTGGGCGGGGTCGCGGTGGTCGCCACCAGCCACCCGCACATGTTCGCCGCGCAGGTTTCGTGGAGCCACGCGTTCGGCGGCGTCCCGGTGCTGGTCAACGCCAACGACGAGGAGTGGGTGCCGCGCCCCGATCCCGTGATCCGGTACTGGCGGGACCAGGTGGAGCCGCTCCCCGGCATCCAGCTCGTCGAGGTCGGAGGGCACATGCGGGGCAGCTCGGTCGCCCGCACGAGCGACGGCACCCTGCTGGTCGGGGACACCGTCACCGGCGTGCCCGCCCACCCCGCGTGGGTGTCGTTCACCCGCAACTTCCCCAAGTTCGTGCCGCTCTCGCCCTCGGTGGTGCGCCGCATCGTCGACCGGCTGGACGCCTTCGAGTACGACCGGCTCTACACGCTCGGCGGCGACACCATCAACGAGAACGCGAAGCAGGTCGTGCGCCGCGCGGCCGAGAGACACATCCGCTGGGCCAGCGGCGAGTTCGACCATCTGACCTGAGCGCAGGTCACGCCGCGATCCCGCAACCGAACGAAGTCCGGCGGGCCGAAGGGCCTGACGCCCCTCTGGGGGTGTCAGGTCCGGCGCGCCGGTCCGTCTCGTGAGAAGGGTTCGCGCCCGGGCGGACACTCGGCCCGCCCTTCACCCTTCGGCCCGGATCTCGGCGTCGGGGCGTCCAGGGCGCATCGGGAGATTCCGCCGTCGACGAGCAGTTCCGCGCCGGTGGTGAAGGTCGCGTCGAAGGCGAGAAACAGCGCGGCGGCGGCGACCTCCTCCGCGGTGCCCGCACGGCCGAGCGGGGTCGTCTCGGCGCCCCGGCGCTCGAACTCCGCCCGGTACTCCTCGGGCAGGTCCGGGTTCGCGGTGGTCGACTCGACATAGCCCGGCGCCACGCAGTTGACCCTGATCCTCCTGGGGAGGAACTCGGCGGCGAACACCTTGGCGAATCCCCGGAGGGCCTCCTTGCTTCCGGAGTAGACACTGGTGCCGGGGTAGCCGAGGTCGTGGGCCGCGGTCATGAGGATGATCGCGCCGCCGTCCCGGACGAGCGGGGCCAGGCGTCGCACCGTGAAGTAGGCGCCCTTGGTGTTGATGGCGAAGTGCCGGTCGTAGCTCGCCTCGGTCACCCGCTCCAGGAGCTGTTCCGGCTCGAAGACGCCGTGGTTGACGAAGACGGCGTCGAGCTGCCCGAACACGCGCTGGACGAGCGCCCCGAGCGTGTCGATGTCGTCCATGCTCGTCGCGTCGAACCGCACCACGTGCGCCGCCGGTGATCCCAGCCTGGTCCTGGCGTCCCGCATCCTCCCCTCGTCACGCCCCGTGAGGATGACGTCGGCGCCCCTGGCGAGCAGCAGCTCGGCCATGGCCAGGCCGATGGTGCCGGTTCCGCCCGTGATGACGGCCTTCTTCCCCTCGTGGGACAGCATGGGGGCTCCTGAGCTGGGACCGATTCCGGGTGGGCCGTGAGTGAGGAGTCGGCCTCTCCGTGTCCTTGGTCTACCCACCGGCCTCGGCCTCGGAGACCCCTGCTCGGGTGACAGCGACGGTCGTCGTGGTCGTCCACCCTCGTGGGCCCCCGAAAGGGTGAAAAGCGCGGGAAGGTTGTCACCAGAAGCGGGGGTTTCTCGGGGTCTTTCCCGGGTGCTGTACCGCCTTCGCGTGGCCTGTCGCATAGTGAGATGGCGCAAGAGGTCACCGAACGCGGGCGTAGTCCGTCGTGCGTGGCCGCGCGATGCCAGTGTCAGAAGATTGCGCCAGGACAGGGTGTGCCGGGCCGCGCACTCTCCGCCCCGAGAACCGTGGATCCCACGGGAGGTCAGGCGGAGGCGGTGGCCGCAGCACCGCACCGCGAACGAGCAGTGGTCCGGGCCGAGGCCACCCCGCTGCTCGACCAAGGAACTCCCACATGTTCTCGATCGGTAGCAGCGAGCAGCAGCGCTTCCAGGACATCCGACTGTGCCTGGAGCGGGACGTCGTGCCGAGGCTCGGCGAGATCCGCACACCCGCGCTCCTCTACCTCGACGCCGTGCTGCACGCGAACGTGGACGAGTACCTCGACTTCCTCGCTCCGCTCCAGGTCGACCTGCTGTACTCGGTGAAACCCTGCACGCTCGACTTCGTCGTCACCCAGCTCGCCGGCCGCACGGCAGGGTTCGACGCGTGCACGACAGCCGAGGCCCGCCTCGTGCGCGAGATCCTCGGTCCCGGCGCGAAGCCCGTTCATCTCACCGGGCTCGGCGTCTCCCAGCAGACCTGGCCCGAGGTGGCGGCCGTGGCGGACTACGTCAACGTCAACTCACTGTCCACTCTCGACCGTGTCCGATCCGTCCACAAAGGACTGAAGCCCCGGGTCGGCCTGCGGGTCAACCCCAAGTTCTCCACCGCCAAGGACCTCCGGTACGACCCGGCTCGACCCGGGTCGAAGCTCGGTGTGCCCCCAGGCCTCTTCGAGCGATGGGTCGTCGAGGACGGAGGGCGGGGAGTCTCCGGCCTGCACTTCCACATCGCCTGCGAGTCCTCCAGCCTCGGCGCGGTCGTGTCCAGTCTGGACTGGTTGACCACCGTGGCCGCGCCGCTGCTGCCCCGGCTGGAGTACCTCAACGTCGGGGGAGGCTGGCTGCGCCCCGGTGTCGTGGACGGACGCGAGGACTTCGCGGAGATGACGCGCGGGGTCCGCGCGCTGGGGGTGCCGACGATCCTCACCGAACCGGGGACCGGCGTGGTCCGGGACGCCGGCGTCCTGGCGACCCGGGTGCTCGACGTGATCGACACGGACGACGTCACGGTCGCGGTCGTCGACACGACGGTGGGGCACGCGCCGGAGGTGTTCGAGTACGCGTGGGCGCCCGAGGTCCACGCGCCCGGCAACGAGCCGAGCCCCGAGTCCGGCCGGGAGTACGAGATCGCGGGATGCTCGCCCCTGGCCGGCGACGTGTTCGGCCGGTACCGGTTCCGCGACCCGCTGCGCGTGGGGCAGCCGCTGTTCTTCCTCCAGCTCGGCGCCTACGCCCAGGCCCGGTGGTCGTCCTTCACCGGACTGCCCTGGCCCTCGGTCCACCGCCTGACCCGCACCGGCGAGCTGCTGACCGCCCAGGGCTCCAGCGACCTCGCCTACCGCAGTCTCTGGAGGAGCCATGGGCAGCGTTGAACACCGCCTGGTCGACGTCGCGCGCCCGGCACAGCCCCTGACCTGGCCGACGGTGGCCGGGCTGCTGGCTCCGCATTCCACCGAGGACGAGTTCCCGCTGCGCCTGGCCCTCGTCGCCGCCGACGACGCGCGGCTGCGGTTCGAGATGTCGGTCCTGAAGGGAGTCGGCGGGCGAGGGCAGCGCTGGGGCTCGCTGTGGGAGTTCCGCCCCCGCCGCCCCCAGCGGACGGGGCGGTTCGTCGCCGTCCAGGTCGTCCCGACGGGGGTTCGCGCGGAGATCGGCGGGTTCTCCGGCGACGCCACCCCGGCGACGAACCTCCTCGCCGCCGTGTGCGACTACGTCCTGACCCACCCCAACTGCGTCACCGCCTCCGACCTGTACTGGGCGCGCGACAACGTCCTGTACCTGGAGGGCAACCTGCTCAGCCGGTTCCTCACGGGCATGATCCACCTGCTTCCCCGGCAGACGCGCCGCCTCGGCCTCCTGGTCGACTCCCCGAGGGGCGAGGACCTGCTCAACAACGTCCTCAACGCCGTCAACGCCGCCAGGGCGGTGGGCGGACTGGAGCTGGGGCCGGTGTGGGTGTGCGGGAAACCGCTCCGCGCGAGCGTGTTCTACAGCGACTCCGGGCGCGCCCTCGGCGACGTCACCAACCTCGGGGAGATCCTCGACCTCGCCTCGCAGGCGGCCCGCTCGGTGGACGCCCTCGCGATCACCAGTGAGATCGCGGTCGACCCTGGCCTGCGCGCCGACTACTACGCGGGCAAGGAGGTCCCCAACCCGTGGGGCGGTGTGGAGGCGCTGCTCACCCACGCCGTGACCACCGTCGTCGGCCTTCCCGCCGCGCACGCGCCCATGCTCACGCTCTGGGAGGAACTCAGGGTCGAGGGTCCGGTGGACCCGCGCGACGCCGCCGAGGTCATCTCCATGACCTTCCTCGTCTCGGTCCTGCGCGGCCTCGCCGCCGCGCCCCAGCCCGTCGCGGCGGACGCGCCGGTCGTCCCCGGCGACACCCGCCTCACCGCCGAGGACGTCGGCGCGGTGGTCCTCCCCGCCTCCGCCGTCGGCGGCGTCCCCGCGTTCGCCGCGCTCGCGCAGGGCATTCCGCTGGTCCTGGTGACGGAGAACGAGACGATCAGCGAACTGCGGCCCGAGGACCTCGTTCCGCCGGGCGACGGCGTGCGGCCGGAGATCCACGTGGTCGGCAACTACCTGGAGGCGGCGGGCGTCCTGGTCTCGCTCAGGGAGCGGCTGAGCCTGGAGAGCCTCCGCCGGCCGATTCCCAGGGCCGAACCACTCCAGCTCCCGGGAGGGCCGGCGGCCGATGAGTGAACGCTCGACGTTTCCCGCACGAGAACCGGTGACGGTGCGAGACGTGCGACGGGTGGCGGTCGTGGGGGCTGGTGTCGCCGGGATCGCGGCCGCGTACCGGCTGTGCCGCACCCCGAACACCGGCGTGGACGTCACGCTGTTCGAGCGGGCCGCCGATCTCGGGGGCGACGCCCGCACGATCTCCGTGGAGGACGGCGACGGCGCGCTCGCGGTCGACATCGGGGTCTTCGCGTTCCAGGAGACCCTCTTCCCGAGGTTCGCGGCCTTTCTCACCGAGCTGGGCGTCGCCAGCAGGCCCTACCGGGAACGGCCGTGCTTCTTCGACGCCGACACGGGGGACACCTACACCCCGGCGGGTTACGACTTCCTCGACGGCGAACCGCCGAGCGGGACGAGCGCGGAGTTCACGGCCCTGCACCACCAGGCGCGTCGGTTCCGGGTCGAGGGCGCCTCCCACCCCGCGCTGACCGAGCCCGATCTGTCACTGGGCGAGTACGCCGAGCACACCGGTCTCGGCCCCGACTTTCGCCACAGTTTCGTCGTCCAGCTCGCCTCCGCGCAGTGGAACCTGCCCTCCGCCACGGTGTTGGGCCTGCCCGCGCGCAGCGTCCTGTGCCTGATGACCGAGGACGGCCCCGGCGCCGCCGCCGTGCCCTGGCGCACCATCGAAGGTGGGACGGCGACTTACCTGCGCCGGGTCCGCGCCGTGCTCTTGGGCCAGGGATGCCATATCCGCACGACCAGGGTCACGGGCGTGGCGGAGCGGGCGGACGGCGTCCGGCTGCGCACGCACGACAAATCAGAATCCTTCGACCACGTGATCATCGCGACCCACGCCGACGAGGCGCTGTCCCTCCTCGAACGGCCCAGCCCCCTCCAACGCGGGCTCGCGGCCGTCCCGTATCACGCGTGCACGTTGCTCCTGCACCGGGACCCGGTGGTCATGGCCCCCGACCGGCATCGCTGGGGCACCTCCAACTTCGGTCGCACCAGGCGTTTCGGCGACCTCCGGACCTGGCACACGACCTACGTCAACCAGACCCAGGGCCTTCGGAGCACGCGGGACTACTTCCGCACCCCGGACAGCCCCCTGCCCATCCGGGACGACCTGGTCGTGGCCGAGACACACTTCCGGCATCCCGTGTTCGTCGCGGAGGCGATCCACCTCCAGCACGGGATCATGGCGCTGAACACCGAGGGGCGCGTCAGCGTCGCCGGCGCCTACGTCCAGACGCCGCCCCTCGGACCTGACAGCCTCGGGCTGCACGAGGCCGCCTTCACGTCCGGAGTGGCGGCGGCGGAAACACTTCTCGCACACCACGAACCCGTTCCGGGGGTGTCGTCATGACCTTCGCCCGACCCATGATCATGATCTACACCGACGATCTCCACCGCCTCGCGGACTTCTACACGGAGGTCTTCGGATTTCACCAGAAGTGGCGGTGGCCCCAGGAGCCGGAACCGGCGGAGCTGATCCAACTGGTCCACGGCGAGGACCAGGTCTGGCTGTCCCTGCCGAACGATCCCCTGCACGGCCGACAGCCCGTCACCTCCGGCGAGCACGAGGCCTCGTTCGTGCTGTGCCTGGAGACCGACGACGTCGACCGCACGGTCGATCGGCTTCGCGCCGACGGCCTGCCCGTCCTCTATGGACCCGCCGACCACCCCTCGGGGGAACGTCTCGCCTACGTGGCCGATCCCGACGGACGACCGGTGATGCTCTACCACGAGATCACCTCCGGAGGTGCCGACACGAGAACCGAGTGAACGCTGCCGGCTCCCGACTCAGGAGCGGGGGCCCACGACCGGCCTGAGTGGACGGAGGGCCAGGTGAGCCAGTACACGATCCGCCGGGTGGACGGGTCCGACAGGCGAACCCTCGACCAGATCATGCGCCTGTTCGACCAGCAGTTGGGTCTGGGAACCGGCCCCGGCACCCGCGCCCAGATGCTCCAGGATCTGGCGGACCCCGCGTTCGCCGCGTTCGCCGCCCACTCGGTGCCACCGGGCACGGTGCTGGGCGCCGCCTCCGTCCGCCTCCTGACCGCCGAGGGATACCGGCGGTTGGCCGCGACCCTGCCCCCTGACACGCTGCCCGCGTGGGACGACAGTGGTCGCCCCGGTCTGCTGGACCTCATCGCCGTCGACCCCGCGCACCGCGGTCATCGCGTCGGAAAACGCCTGCTGGACAGCCTGCTGGGCTGGCTACGAGGCCAGGGGTGCCGTGACGTCTACGTCCTGCACTGGCCGTCCTTCCCCGGCGCCAGCAGCAAACCGCTGCTCCTCTCGGCGGGCTTCACCGTTGTCCGCTCCCTACCCGGTTACTGGTCGTCGGATCCGATGGATGCCGGCTCCCGATGCCTGCGGTGCGGCAGGCCCTGCCACTGCACGGCCGACCTTCTGCACCTTCCTCTCACGCCGTCGTCGACCGGCCGGACGACGATCGGGTCCCACGAGGAGGTGTCGGAGAGCAGTCCCTGAAGGGCGGAAAGACAGTCCACAGAGGACAGTGGAGGTGCGGTGCCGCCGCTGACGTGGCGCATGCGCGGTCAGCCGGGGAGGACGGGGCAGCTCCGCGGTTCCGACTCCCCATCGGTGAAACCGAGGATCACGTGCGTGTCCCTGACACCGCCCCCGCTGAGGAGATGGACGGCGAGCGCCGTGCAGACGACCTGGTCCGCCCCCTTGGCGGGCAGCTCGCGACTGGCGAACGGGAGAATGACCACGATGTCCCGCTCCCTGCGGTACACGACCGACCGCAACACCTCCTGGCGGGGAATCTCGGTGCGCAGACCGGCGTCGCGTTCGATGGGGGAGGGCCCGGTCATGAGCAGCTCCACCGCGCCCCGGATGTCACCGAGCCGGCCGGTCGCCCTCGGGGAGGCGCGAAGCGCGCCGGCGCTGTCGAGGAAGTAGAGCGGCGCACCGGTGGCGACACCGGCCGGCGCGTCGCCACCGTCGGCGACCCCGGTCGGGCCGAGCGCGCCGCACCCCGCCACGAGCAGGGACAACAGGACCAGCACCGCGTGCCGCGGCCACCGGGTCACTGGTCCTCCTCCGCGCGTCGCCGAGGCAGGCGCACCACGAACCGCGCGCCGCCGCCCGGCGCGTTCCCCGCCTCGATGTCCCCGCCGTGCAGCCTGGCGTTCTCCCTGGCGATCGCCAGGCCCAGCCCGCTGCCCTCCGAGCGCGCCCGCGCCTGGTCGGCCTTGGTGAAACGCTCGAAGACCCGCTCGGCGAGGTCCCCGGGCAGCCCAGGGCCGTGGTCGGTCACCTCGACCACGACCCACGGCTCCTCCGCCCGCACCCGCACGACGACCGGCGGCGCGCCGTGCCGGAGGGCGTTGCCGACGAGGTTGGCGACGACGACGTCGAGGCGTCGCCGGTCCACTGGCGCGGTGACACCCTCGGGAGCGTCCAGGTCGACCTCGTCCCGCCACCCCCTGGCCTCCAGGCAGTCCAGCACGGCCCGGCGCAGGTCCGTCTCCTCCACCCGGAGCCGGACCACGCCCGCGTCGAACCGGGAGACCTCGATGAGGTCCTCCACCAGCCGGGTCAGCTTGCGGGTCTCCTCCACCGCCAGCGCCGTGGACGCGCGCGCGTCCGGCGGCATCCGGTCGACCTCGGACTCCAGCACCTCGACCACGGCGGTGAGCGTGGTGAGCGGCGTGCGCAGCTCGTGGGAGACGTCGGCGACGAACCGGCGGGCGTCGGCCTCCATCCGCTGGTGGCGGGCCACGAGCCGCTCCAGCGCCTCGGCGGTCTGGTTGAACGTGGCGGTCAGCTCCGCCAGCTCGTCGACACCGCGTGGTCGCTGGCGCGCGCCGAGGTCGCCCTCGGCCAGCCGGCGCGCGGTGTCGCGCAGCTCGCGCACCGGGCGGAGGACGCCGCGCGCGGCCAGGAGGGCGATCAGGACCGCGAGGGGCAGCGCCGCCGCGCTGGTCAGCGCGGCCGACCGCGCCAGCGCGTCGATCTGCCGCTGGGTCGGGGCCAGGTCGTGCACGAGGTAGACCTCGATGCCGGACGGCCGTCGGGCGCCGTCCATGCCGATCATCAACACCGGGGCGCCGACGAGCAGCTTCGGCCCGGTGTCCGAGGCGACGCGTTGCACGACGAGGCGGTTCCGCTCCCGCACGGCGGCGCGGATCTCGGGCGTGAGGGGGTGGACCTCGGGCTCGGACGAGGACCGCGACCCGCCGTAGGTCACCAGGGCCTGTCCGCCCACGACCGCCCGCAGCCGGTCCAGGGCCGCCTGGTCCGGCGGGTACGCCGTGTCGGGGGCCACGGCGGCGAGCTGACGCCGCGTGCTCTCGGTGACCCTGGTCTGGGTCTCGGCGACCAGCGACTCGCTGGCCGAGACGTAGCTCGCCCACGCCGCGATCCCAGCCCCGAGAACCGTCACCGTGACGAAGGCGAGGACCAGGCGGGGCCGCAGCCCCCGCAGCCCCGGTGGCACGAGCTGGCGCCGTCGGGCGGTCATACCGGCCCGAAGCGGTAGCCGAAGCCCCGCACGGTCTGCACGAACACCGGCCGCGCCGGATCGCTCTCGATCTTGGCGCGCAGCCGCTGCACGCAGTTGTCCACCAGCCGCGAGTCCCCGAGGTAGTCGTGTTCCCACACCGCGCGCAGGAGTTGCTGCCGGCTGAGCACCTGGCCGGGGCTCTGGGACAGCTCCAGCAGGAGGCGCAGCTCCGTCGGGGTGAGCGAGACCGGCCGGCCGTTCCTGGCGACGGTGAGCGCGGCGCGGTCGATGACCAGGTCCCGGTAGGTCTCCACGGGCCGCTGCTGGGGAGTGCCCCGACGCAGCACCGCCCTGATCCGGGCGTCCAGCACGCGCGGGCGCACCGGCTTGGTGACGTAGTCGTCGGCGCCGGCCTCCAGTCCGCCCACCACGTCGAGGTCGTCACCGCGCGCGGTGAGCATGACGACGGGCACGTCCCCCTCGGCCCGGATGCGACGGCAGACCTCGAACCCGTCCATCCCGGGCAGCATGAGGTCCAGCACCACGATGTCCGGGCGCTCGGCGCGCAGCACCGCGAGTCCGTCCTCTCCGGACGCGGCTTCGACGATGTCGTGCCCGTGCCGGCCCAGCGCCAGGGAGAGGGCACGGCGCACGGACTCGTCATCCTCCACCAACAACACCCGGGCCACGGGGCCCATCGTAGGTGCGGCACACCCCGCCTCCCCGTCGATCACGCGGCTTTGCGACACAACTCGGACATTGCGCGGGTCCTATCGGGACACATCACGGGGAGCGTCGGGGACATGTCTGCTCCCCGCGTCGCTCGCACCGTCCGAAACCGGCTCCTGCCACTGATCGCGGCCGTGGTCGCAGCCACGTCCGGCTGCCACGCGGCGGCGTCGTGGGCCGGCTCGCCGTCCCCGTGGGACGACCACCCCGCCCAGGGCGCGGGGCACGCCAAGGAGATCTACCTGACCTTCGACGACGGCCCCGGCACGGAGACGGGCCAGATCCTCGACATCCTCAGGGAGAACAACGCCAAGGCCGTCTTCTTCGCCATCGGCCAGAACCTGGACGCCCACCACGACCTCGCCCGCCGCGTGATCAACGAGGGCCACGTCGTCGCCAGCCACACCTGGAGCCACCAGAACCTGACCAGGGTCGACGCCGGGCAGGGTGACGCCGAGATCGACCGCGCCGGCGAGGCGCTGCGGCGGGTCGGCTCGACGAGTCGCTGCCTGCGACCGCCGGAGGGCGCGACCAACGACGCCGTGAAGGCCCGGCTGCGGGCCAAAGGACTGCGCCCGGTGCTGTGGAACGTCGACACCGAGGACTGGAAGCGGCCAGGAGCCGACGTGATCGCCGACCGGTTGGTCTCCCGGGTGCGGCCCGGCATGGTGGTGCTCCTGCACGACGGCGGGGGCGACCGCTCCCAGACGGTCCAGGCGCTGCGCACGGCCCTGCCCGCCCTCGCCGCGCAGGGCTACGCGTTCCGCGCCGTTCCCGGCTGCTGACGGCGCTGACGGTGTTGCCATGTTGTCGGCGTTGCCAGTGTTGCCGGTGTTGCCGGTGTTGATCTCAGTGGACCGGACCGCGACAGACCCGGGACATTCCTCGGACGAGAGCGGTACGTCCACACCGCAGGGTGGGATAACGTGAAAACAGCGAGCCAACCACAACAACCCGGGGACGCGACCGTCCACAAGGGATCGTCAGCCAGCTCCGCTGGCACGCGACGGAAGCACATCGCGGCACTGGACGGGCTGCGCGGTGTCGCGATCATCGGCGTGCTGCTGTTCCACGCGGGACATCTGCGGGGCGGGTTCCTCGGCGTGGACCTCTTCTTCGCCCTGTCCGGATACCTGATCACCGACCTGCTCCTGCGCGAGGTCGCCGCGACCGGAACCGTCTCCCTGCCCTCGTTCTGGGCCCGCCGCCTCCGGCGCCTGCTCCCCGCGCTCGCGGTGGTGCTCGTGGGCACGACGCTGCTCGTGTGGGCGCTGGGCACGCCGGCTGAACGGAGCCTGGCGCTGTCGGACGGCCCCTGGGTGCAGGCGAACCTGGTGAACTGGCACCTGATCGCCGAGTCCGCCGGCTACTGGGACCGCTTCGGCCCGGCGCGCGTCTTCGGACACCTGTGGAGCATCGCGATCGAGGAGCAGTTCTACCTCGTCTGGCCCGTGGTGCTGGTGCTCCTCGCCCGCGGCCGACGGGCGCTCGGCACGCGCCTCGCGCTCGTGGCCGGGTTGGCCTCGGTGGTCTCGCTGGCGCTCATGGCGCTGCTCGTGAACCCGGCCGATCCCACGCGGGTCTACACGGGCACGGACACCCGCGCCTTCTCCCTGTTGCTGGGCGCGTTGGCGGCGAGCCCGCCCGTCCGACAGTGGATCTCCTTCCTGCGCGGACGGGCGAACCTGGTGCTGGTGCCGCTGCTCGTCGGCCTGCTCCTCTCGTGGTTCGTCGTCGACGGGACCGGATCGGCCTCGTTGTTCCAGGGCGGCCTGTTCCTGCACTCGCTGGTGTCCGCGTTGGTGGTCGCCCTCTGCGCGCAGGCCCCGGACGCCCCCGTGTCCCGTCTCCTCGGCGTGTCGCCGGTGCGCTGGATCGGCGAGATCTCCTACAGCCTCTACCTCTGGCACTGGCCGATCTTCGTGTTGTTGACCGAGGACCGGCTCGGGTTCGGCGGCTGGCCGAGGACGGCGGTCCTGCTGGCGGTGTCCCTGGTGGCCGCCGCCGTGTCGAAGCGGGTCGTGGAGGACCCGATCCGGTTCCGCGCGGCCTGGGCCAGGGGGCGCTCCGGCCTGGCCGCCCTCACGGCCGTGATGGTGGCGCTCGCCGCCCTGTGGGTCGCCGTGCCCCGGCCGTCCGCGTCCGCGATCGACACGTCCGCGCTCGGTTCGACGGCGACCCGCGGCCGGCCCGGCTCCGGCCCGTCCAAGGCGCTCCTGCTCGGCGACTCGATCGCCGAGGCCGAGGAACCCGCGCTCACGGCGGCGATGCGGGCCAGCGGCGTGACCCTGGAGTCGGCCGCCGCGGCCGGCGGCGGTGGCGTCGTGGGGCCGATCGCCGGGATGACCTGGGAGACCCTGCCCGGCCAGCTCTCCTCGTCACGGCCCGACCTCGTCGTCTATCAGATCACCACCTATGACTGGGGCGCCGAGGCCGAGCAACGCGCCGGCTACGAGCGGCTGGTCAGGGCCGTGAGCGACGTGGGGGCCACCCTCGTCTTCGTCACCCACCCGCCGATCAGGGAGGGCGAGTCGTTCTACGCCCCGCACCTGGCCGAGCTGAACCGGGCGCCCGCGGTCGCCCGCCAGGTCGCCGCGTCCTCGGGCGGCAGGGCGCACTTCCTGGACGCCTCGGCCGTGTGGGGCACGCGCTTCCAACTCGACGGCAACGGCGACGGCAAGCCGGAGCGGAGCAAGGACGGCATCCACGTCTGCCCGATGGGAGCGGCGTCCTTCGCCTCCTGGCTGATGAACGAGCTGACGCGGATCACTCCCGGTCTCACCCCCGCTCCGGCCTCCGCGTGGGCGAACACCGGATGGGCCGACGACGCGCGTTTCGGCAAACTCAGTTGCTCCTGACGGGACGCCGTCCCGGCCAGGCACGACCCCGGCACGCGCTGAGGGCCTCGCCGGCCCTCTCTCCCGCTCGGGTGGTCGCTTCCGGACCCGCGCCGGAAGCGACCACCCGGCGGCGTGTCTCGATGCCGCCCGACGACGACCACCAAGGATCAGAACGGGGGCTCGTCGGGCAGGCCAGCCCCCGCGGCGGCCGGTGCCGAGGCCCACGGATCGCTGGCCGGGGCGTGCGCCCCACCGCCGCCCCCGCCACCACCCCTGGCGATCTTGTTGACCTTGGCGGTGGCGTGGCGCAGGGACGGGCCGATCTCGTCCACCATCAGCTCCACCACGGTCCGCTTCTCGCCCTCCTTGGTCTCGTAGGAGCGTTGGACCAGGCGTCCCTGGGCGATGACGCGCGTGCCCCTGGTGAGGCTCTCGGTGACGTTCTCGGCGGCCTGCTGCCAGAGGCTGCACCGGAGGAACAGGGTCTCGCCGTCGCGCCACTCGCCCGACTGCCGGTCGAAGGCGCGGGGGGTGGAGGCGATGGTGAAGTTGGCGACCGCCGCCCCGGAGGGGGTGAACCGCAACTCGGGGTCGGCGGTCAGGTTCCCGATCACCGTGATGACGGTGTCTCCAGCCATGAGAGATCTCCCTTGCTCGCTCGTCGCGGTGCCGCCCCCGGCGGCGGGACCGTCGCCCGCGCACCCGCTCGGCCCCCATGGTGCTGGCAAGGGGTGACAATTCCCGGCCGCCGTGCGTCCTGACCGCCGGATTTCCTGAACGCTGCCCGACAGGGGTGAACAACCACACCCGGTGGTGTGCGGCCTCGTCTGATCCGTTGCCTGTGGCGACGGAGTGTGTCGGTGGCGGGGCGGCGTTGCCCGGTCGGGGAGAGCCGCTGTCGCTCGTTCCGGTGGGAACCGGCTGCCCAACTCGCACCCCCCGGACGGGTGGGGAACTCTCGGGGCATGGCGTCGATCCCCCATGAGGCTTCCCTCCCCTAGGTCGTGAGATGAACAGCGGGTTCGTCGACGACTTCACGGTGCCCTGGGCTCCGGACCCCACGGGACTGTGGACGGCCACGGCCGAGGCGAGCGCGAGCCATCTCGGCCAGGACGGCACGGGCATGAGGATCATCGCGTGCGCGGGCTCCCCGGCGGGACCCGTCCCGTCCGTGCACCGGGTGTTCCAGCCGGCGCTGGACCTGCGCGAGGTCGCGGAGCTGCGCCTGTGGACGCGGGGCGACCGCGCCGCGACCGGTTGCCCTGACCGCCCCTATTACCTCGTCCTCGAAGCAGCCGCTGACGTGGACGACCGCTCCTCGCGGTGGTCCCGCTACATCAGGTTGGCCCAGGCGAACCGGTGGGAGTTGCAGCGGTTCTTCCTGGAGGACATGCCCGCGGCGCTGCGCGGTGCGGTCGGTGTGCTGCGCCTGCGCGGGACGAGCCGGACAAACGCCTTCGAGGCGTGCGTGGACGACCTGTGCGCCTGGCGCTCGCAGGTCGTCCGGGATGTCGAAGCCGCCCTCGTGGCGCGACTCCACGGGCGGATCTTCGTTGAGGACAACGGAACCACGACGGCCGTTCCAGCGATCATGAACGTTCCGGGGAGCCCTGCCGTGGACGGGCTCCCGCACATCCTCGTCAGTCCGTGGGCCGTCCTGCCGTTGGCGGCCGACGGTGGCGAGGAGTGCGACAACGACACCGAGGCCGGGGTGTACGTCCGGCCGCGCCCGCAGCAGGTCAGGTTGGACTACCGCATCGACGTGCGCGCGGGGGAGTGGGGCCAGAGGGGCCAGATCCTCGAATGGATCCTCTCCGAGTTCGGGAGCGTGCCGCGTCTCGTGGTGGGCAACGAGCCGCTGCCGCTCGTCCCGTTCGAGCCCAGCGCGACTGCCACCGGGGCGTCACGCCCAGGCGTGACCCCGCTCTACTACCGCGTCGTCGCGCCTTTCGAGGTGGGACGTCGCGTGTTCCGTCCCCGGGCGACGCCGTTCGTGGTCACCGCGCACCGGCACGGGGACGCCGCCGAAGTGACACCTGTCTGAGGCGCCACGGAGTTCGGGTTCTCCCTCCAGGACGCTCGCGCGATCTCGCGATCTTCGAGAAGGACGGACCGAAGGGGGGCGGGACATGGGGAACCAGAAGGATCCTGAGCAACTGTGCGAGGTGCTGGAACGAGAGGCGGCCGCGCACGAACAGCGTTTCCTCAGGACGCGGGAGAACATCGCCGGGCAACAGGAGACGCTCGCGACCCTCCAGAACACACCAGGGACGGACCCGCCCGTCGTCCCGAGGCTGAGAGACCACATCACCGAGCTGGAGGCCGAACTGGAGAGGTTCGCCTCCGACCCCACCGCGCCTCAGAACGAGATCGCGTTCCTGCCCAACCCGCCCCAGGACTGACGTCGCCGTCCATCCCGGCGCCGCCAGCGTGGCCAGGCAGCGCGCCGGCGACGACGAACCAACTCCAGGGAGAGGCGATGAACAGCCCCGGATTCGGTGAGTCCCCCCGGAAGACGATGCGCAGGGTGGCCGAGGACGAGGCGGAGAGGCTCGTCCGTCTCCGCCGGACCGTGCTCGACCTCCGACGGGAACTCACCCGGCTCGTGATCGAGCCCGGAACGGACCTCTCCATCGTCCCCAAGCTGGGGAGGCGACTGCGGGAGATGGAGCGGCAACTGGAGACGGACCGGGCGCGGCTCGACGCCCTCCTGCGGGACATGGACACGGTCTGCGAGGGCTGACCTCACGTTGTGTCATGGCACGCTTCCCCTGTGCCACCTAGGCTGCGGTACGTTCGACCTGCTCGTGGTCAACGGCCCTGATCACGGTGCTGTGTGGATCGACGACCGCGCGGCGGAATACGGCATCTACCCGAAAACGGATTCCCAGGGCCGCGTGACCTTCGATCGTCGGTATCTCGAATGGCTGGCAGACGCGGAAGCGACCTGCGCTCGGCACGCCTCCCGGGCGCGACAGCAGGACTGTCAGGACTGCCGGTGATTGTCGCGGGGCAAGGAATGTGGGTCGGTCGTCGGATGACGGGAACAGCGGGACTGTTCAGTGCGTAGGGCCACCCTCACTCACAGGGATGGTGCTCGGGGCCGGGCGTGTAGGCGTCGCCGGGACGAGGAACACGGACCAGACAAGCCTGACGCCATTCGCTGTGCGGCGAGCCGTGTGCTTGTTCGCGTTGATCGCGTGCGGCTCACCGTCGGTTTCGTCCCGTGCGAGAAAACTGGTTCACCCACCGTGAGGAGCGATCATGCTACGCATCGCCGCGGATCTGTTCTCCGGAAGGCCGAATCCGGTGTGGACGGTGGACGACGAGGCGCGGGTCCGGGAGACCCTGCGCGCGTTGAGCCAGGAGGAGAGCCTGCTCACCGAGGACGTCCCGCCCAACAGCGGGCTGGGCTTCCGCGGTTTCAGAATCCAGTTGTTCAGCGACGAACTCGCCCAGGGCTTCGAGCTGGGGTCGAGCGTCTATCTGCCGGTCGGTCGGGAGTCACGGGGACCTCGATCCGACGAACTCGGCGAGCGCCTCATCGGTCTGCTGGGCCAGGAGGGCACCAGTGTGCGGATGCAGGACGAGCTTCCGCCGCTGGAGGCGCCCCTCCAGCAGTTCCTGACAACGGAACTGGACTACAGTGCCAGTCAGAGCTTCACGGCCGCCGCGTCCGTCCCCGACATCGCCGGTGAACAACCCGAGGAGGCCGCCCCGCAGGCCACCTGTTTTTACGAGCACGCCCCGTACAACCCGGGATTCTGGAACAACGACTCGACCGTCCGTTGGTGCAACAACTGCTACAACTACGCGAGCAACTGGCGGACCGACAACTTCGCCCAGCCCGGCCTCGGCTGCGGAAGCGTCTACCAGGCGCTCCGGTGCGACGAGGTCACCCGCGCGGCGCGCTGTGACGGAGTGGGGCGCCGTTACATCGACTGTTTCCCCGACCCGGAGAAGCCGCGTTGGCTGATCGCGCTCGTGGTTGGTCCCGGTTACGACTACCACTGGTACCGCTATGTCTCCGACGGGTTCTGGGGGCACAAGCCGGGCGCCACGGCCGTGACGAACCTGGACAACAGCAATGTGGTGATCAAGGACCCGAAGACGGCGAACCGCGGCCGCTACACGGACTTCTGCGGGTACTTCTATAGCTGTAGGACACAGCAGCGGCGCATCCGTGGGTACGGGTGCTGACGTCCTGCGACGGACAGGGGGCCGTGGCAGACCACCGCGACGAGGAGGAAGCAGAACGTGGAGATCGAGGTCGACCTCTACAGCGGACGGCCGAACCCTCGGCTCCCACTCGGCGGGGAAGCCGCCGCCGAACTGGTGCGGCGGCTGGCGGCCCTGTCGAGCACCGCGCACGGCTCACCGGCCACCGGGCTCGGCTACCGGGGGATCAGGATCGTGAACGAGTCGGACGAGCACCCCTTCGCCGAGGTGGTCGTGTCACGGGGTGTCGTCGTCGTCCGGGACCGCCAGGGCGGCGAGCGGCGACTCGGTGATCCGGACCGCGCGCTGGAGAGCTGGCTCGTCGACGTCGTGGCCGCCGGGCTTGAGCCCGACACCGCGAGGTACGTGCGGGAGGAGCTGGGCTCTGTCTGACACCGAGGCTGCATGGCACAAACAGCGCTTGGCCCTGTCATTCCGCGCTGCGGTGGTGGTAACGACAGACCTCGGTGAAGCCGGCCCGCTCGTACAGCCGGAGAGCCGGGACGTTGTCGTGTTCCACCTGGAGATACATGTGGTCGGCGCGGTGCGCGTCGGCCCAGCAGGCGAGGGCGGCCAGCACGCTACGGGCCGCGCCCTTCCCCCGTGCCCGGGGGAGTGTGGCCATGCCGAACAGGCCAGCCCACCCGGTGTCGATGACCGCGCGTCCCACCGCGACGACCTCGCTCCCGATCATTGCGTGGGCGTAACCACTCGGCGACGTCACGCGTTCCAGCATGCTCCGTTCGAGGCCGGGATCGCTGTCGTGGCCGTGCACGGCGTACCAACCGTCAAACCACGTGGGCGTCGGGCGGTCCTCCACGTCGACCCGCATCGCCGTGTCCGGCAGGCGGACCAGGACCTGCGCGGTCGCAGCCATCCGCAACGACACCAGGCGTTCCTGGCGGTATCCACGCCTGGCCAACTCCGCGTCGAGCCGTGAGGGGCAGGCTCCTGGGCTGATCTGGAACCGGGCGACCGCGCCGCGGGCGGCGTAGAACCTCTCCGCCCGGGCGATCCGGTGTACCAACTCGTCGGGCTCGGCCTCGCGATGCGGCAGCACCGTTCCCGCCCACCACACCGAACCCGGGTTGTGGCGCAGCCACCACCCGTCCGCCTCCTCGACGTGCAGCGCGGGCAGCGCACGGGCCGCCCTCTCCTGCAACTCCCTGACCACGTCCGGGCCGGCCACGACGGATGACGGCGACACACGCACCTCCTCCCGTGCCGCCCGGAGCGTCGGCACGCGTGCAGATCCTGGCGCATCGGGAGGAGTCGCGGGAACGCGCCCACGCGCCATCGCCTGGCATGGCCGGCGAGTCACTGGCACGTCCGCCGACTCGGGAAGAGAGGCGGACCGCGTCAGCGGAGCATCGGACGGGCCGGTGCCGAGCGAGACAACAGGCCGTTCCCAGCCCCGGCGTTGGTTAGGGTTCGTGTTCCGTGTGTCAAGCGTGTCGTTCGGTTGGGCGATGGGTTTGTCCACAGGCGCCCGAGTTATCCACAGGGCGCGCTGATGCTCTTGGACGGGCGGTCGTTCCTGGATAGGCTGGAGCGGGGCTCGCCCCCCAGGGCGGGTGGGGGCTGACCTGGGGTTGGGTCCGAGATGACGCGGACCGGTGTCATCGCCGGACACGCGCCCCTCGGTCGGCTACC
The DNA here is from genome assembly GCF_024171885.1 of Streptoalloteichus tenebrarius. Lineage (GTDB taxonomy): Bacteria > Actinomycetota > Actinomycetes > Mycobacteriales > Pseudonocardiaceae > Streptoalloteichus > Streptoalloteichus tenebrarius. The sequence continues at coordinate 54,214 of NZ_JAMTCP010000020.1, forward strand.
GCTGGCGCTCGGCGACCAGGGAGGCGAGCCGGTCCAACGCCGCGCGCAGGCCGGAGTCGACCTGTTCGGCCGCCTCGCCGCTGGCCGTCTCCGGCAGGTCGCCCCGGAAGGTCAGGTGCAGGGTGGCCGTGCTGTGCCCCGGCGCGCCCTGCGCCACCTCGAACCAGCCCGTGTACCTGTCGGTGTCCCGGCCGCCCCACTCCATGCGGAACTCCTCGCGGTCGATGTCGACGACGCCGATCTCGTCGCGTTCCTCCGTCCCGGTCACCGCGTGCGCGCGGAGCACGCCCGGGTCGCGGTCGGAGGGCTCCACCTGCACGTTCTCCGGCAGCCAGTCGTTGAGCGCGGAGACGTCGCTGGCCAGGGCGAAGACCAGTGCGGCGTCCCCCGGCATCTGCTGGGTCCGTTCGAACTCCGTCATGTCCCTGCTGTACCCGTGGCCCCGCGCCTCGGTGAGCGGCCGCGGTAGCCCGATGGAGTGGACTGGAGCCCTGTGCCCTCCCGTGGCCGGACAACGGGCGGCGCGGACCCGCCCGCACTGTTCGCCCAGGTGCGAGCACCGAGCCGGAAGCGGGCGGCACCTGCCGCTGTCCGTCCAGTGCCCTTTCGTTGTCGTTTCGGGGTCCGTCGACCACGGGCACGGAACGTGGTTGCCTGGTGTCGGGCCAGCGGGGTCGCCGGCCGCGAGGCGAGCGGGAGGAGGGACGCCGTGCGCATCGGCATCGACGTCGGCGGGACCAACACCGACGCCGTGCTGATGGACGGCGACCGGGTGCTCGCCACGGTGAAGACCGCCACCACCGAGGACGTGACGTCCGGCATCATGGCGGCGCTCGACGGCCTCCACCGCCAGCGCGCGTTCGCCCCGGCCGCCGTGCGCGCCGTGATGATCGGCACCACGCACTTCGTCAACGCGCTCCTGGAGGCCAGGGGCCTGGCCCCGACCGCGGCCCTCCGGCTCTGCCTGCCGGCCACGGCCTCGCTGCCACCGCTGGTCGACTGGCCGAGGAGGATGGTGGACGCCCTCTCCGGCCGCGCCTACCTGGTCCACGGCGGCCACGAGTTCGACGGTCGGCGCATCGCCGCGCTGGACGAGGCCGAGGTGCGCCGCGCGGCCGAGGACATGGGACGCCACGGGGTCCGCAGCGTCGCGATCACCTCGGTGTTCTCGCCGGTCAACGCGGAGTGCGAGGTCAGGGCGGCGGAGATCGTCGCCGCCGAGCTGCCGGGCGTGGCGGTCTCGCTCTCCCACGAGATCGGCCGGATCGGCCTGCTGGAACGGGAGAACGCGACCATCCTCAACGCGGCGCTGCGCGAGCTGGCCGCGCGGATCGTGGACGGGCTGGCCTCCTCGGTGGCGGGGTTCGGGATCACCGCGCCGCTGTACCTGAGCCAGAACGACGGCACCCTGATGGACCTCGACTTCACCCGCCGTCACCCGGTGGCCACGCTCGCCTCCGGCCCCACCAACTCGATGCGCGGGGCCGCGATGCTGTCCAATGTGGACACCTGTGCCGTGGTGGACGTGGGCGGGACCACGACCGACGTGGGCGTGCTGCGCCGGGGGTTCCCCCGGGAGGCCACCACCGAGGTGACGATCGCCGGAATCCGCACGAACTTCCGCATGCCCGACGTCGTCTCCCTCGCGCTCGGCGGCGGCAGCCGGGTCAGAGACGACGCCACGACCGGAGCGCGCGTCGGCCCCGACTCGGTCGGCTACGAGCTGACCTCGCGCGCGCTGGTGTTCGGCGGGGACACCCTCACCGCGACCGACGTCGCGGTGGCGGCCGGACGAGCCGAGATCGGGGACCCCGACAGGGTCGCCCGCCTCGACCGGGACCTGGTGCGGGCCACGATGGACCAGGTGGTCGCTCAGGTCGCCGACGCGATCGACCGGATGCGCACGTCACCCGAGCCGCTCCCGGTGGTCGTGGTGGGTGGCGGCTCGGTCCTGCTGCCCGACGCGCTCCCCGGCGCGGGGTCCGTGCGCCGCCCGGAACACTTCCCGGTCGCCAACGCGATCGGCGCCGCGATCGCGCAGATCGGCGGCGAGGTCGACCGCGTGTTCGCGATCAGGCCGGGCGGACGGGACGCGGCCGTGGCGGAGGCGACGCAGGAGGCCGTGGACCGGGCGGTCGCCGCGGGAGCGGACCCCGCCACCGTGCGCGTCGTCGACGTCGACGAGGTCCCCCTCCCGTACCTGCCGGGCAACGCGACCCGGATCCGCGTCAGGGCGGTCGGTGACCTCGACCTGGCCTACCCCGGTGGGACCGGCGCGGCCGTCCCCGAGGAGCCCTGATGGCCACGACCAAAGTGTCCTTTGTGGACGTCGAGGACCTGCCGGACATCGCTGCTGGTGCGGCGATCCTGGGGACCGGAGGGGGCGGGGACCCCCACATCGGCCGGCTCCTGGCCGCCGCCGCCCTGCGCCGCCACGGCCCCGTGCGCCTGGTCGGTCTGGACGACCTGCCCTCGGACGCGGTGGTGCTGCCGGTGTCGCTCATGGGCGCGCCCACCGTGATGGTGGAGAAACCTCCCTCGGTCGACCAGGTCGCGCTCGTGGTCGACACCCTGGCGGGCTACCTCGGCCGCGCCGTCACGCACATCGCGTGCGCCGAGGCCGGCGGCGTCAACTCGCTGATCCCGTTCGTCGCCGCCGCGCGGCTGGACGTGCCCCTGGTGGACGCCGACATGATGGGCCGCGCCTTTCCCGAACTCCAGATGGTGCTGCCCTCGCTGTACGGCGTGCCCACCACGCCGATGGTGATCGCCGACGAGAAGGGCAACCGGGCTGTTCTGGACACTGTGGACAATCACTGGGCCGAGCGCCTGGCCAGGTCGGCCACGATCGACATGGGCTGCACCGCCGTGATCGCCACGTGCCCGATGACCGGCCAGCAGGCCGGGGAGAGCCTCGTCCCCGGGACCCTCACGCTGTGCCGCGAGTTGGGCCGGCTGCTGCGCACCAGCAAGGCCGAGCACCGCGACCCGGTGGACGGGGTGGTGACCCGACTGCGGGGAGGGCGCCTCTTCTCCGGCAAGGTGGTGGACGTCGCGCGCCGGACGGTCACCGGATTCGCCAGGGGAGAGGCGCGACTGTCCGGAACGGACGAGCACGCCGGCGGCGAGCTGGTGCTGCGGTTCCAGAACGAGCACCTGATCGCCGAGGTCGACGGCGTCGTGCGGGCCTCGGTGCCGGACCTGCTCTGCACGCTGGACACGGAGACCGGAACAGCCGTGACCACCGAGGCGCTGCGCTACGGCCAACGCCTGACGGTGATCGTCGCCCCCGCCGACCCCCGGTGGCACACGCCCGGCGGGATCGAACTCGCCGGCCCCCGGTACTTCGGCTACGACATGGACCCGGTGCGGTTCGGCGAGGAGCCCTGACCCCGCGCCGTCGCCACCACCTCCGACGGCAGAGACGGAGGGACGGCCGGGAAGCACCTGGTCAAGGGTGCTTCCCAGCCGTCCCGAGGGTCTCAGCCCCAGATGCTGCCGTAGTCGAACTGGCGGTCGTAGATCGCCGTCCACAGCGACGGGTACGGCTCCTGGACCGGCGGGCAGTCCCGCAACGTCACCTGCGCGCGCGGGCCGTTGTCCTGGAGGCACCGGCCGCTCGACGCCTCGACGATCTCCCAGTGGTTGCTCCCGCGGTCCACCCAGCGGAAGAACTGGGACGGGCCGGTGCACGGAGCCGTCACGACGGGCGCGCCGTCATGGGTGGCCCCGTTCGCGCCGCCGATGCAGTAGCGGCCGAACACGACGATGGAGAACAGCCCGTCGTTGCTCACCGGCAGGAAGGCGAACCGCTGGTGCAGCTTGCCCTTGCAGTCGTAGGTCTGGACCACCGCGCCGGGGTTGGTCGACTCGCCCCGGATGTCGAGGCACTTCCACGTGTACGACGCGCGGATCTCGTGGATCGCCGCGTTGCGGAACGAGGTCGTGTACCGCACGTTCGGATTGGACTGGGCGGTGGCGGCGCTCGCCGGGGTGCCGAGGACCGCCAACCCCAGCAGCCCGGTCACCACGGCCAGGACGGCGCGGGCCGCCACACCGCCGAAACGTCGAGTCATCGTGAGTCCTTCCTCCCTGTCTCTGCCCCTCAAGGTGGACGTGGCCGACCGTAACGACGGCGAGGAGGACGGAAGTCTCAACAGAGTCTCACCTCTGGGCCGGGACTCGTGTCGGAAGCCGCCGGCCATCGCGGTTGGCGAGGGGCGGAACGGCTTGAGCGTCCGGATACCTTCGCGACCATCACCGGAGGAAGGACAGGCGAGCGGCCGAGGGGGACGCCACATGCGCGCTACGGAACAAACCGATCCGGTCCGCGGCCTCGTCGCCGAGCTGCGGGACATGGTCGACACGTGTCCGCTGGTGAACCTCACCGGCCCGCTCGGCGTGGGCAAGAGCCACGTGGTCCGCCACCTCGACGGGGCGGTCGTCGTCGACCTCGACACCCCGGCGGGACACACGGACCTGCGGCGGCGGCTGGCGCAGCACGACGGCGTGGTCGTCGTGGACAACGCCGACGGCCGGGAACGCCTCCGGGCCGTCCGGACCGCGCTGGACGCGACACCGGGGCTCCGCGCGGTCGTGGTGACCCGGCGCCCCCTGCGGTCGTTGCCGGGCTGGTCACAGGCCGTGCCGCTGTCCCTGTCGCCCCTGTCGGACACCGTGATCGACGGTCTGGCAGTCGCGGCGGGGATCGCGGACCCCGCCGCCCGGGAGGTCGTGGTCCGGATGGCCGCGGGCGTGCCCCTGCTCGCGGAGGCGGCCTGCCGGGCGCTGCACCGAGGCATGTCACCCGGCGAGGAGGGGCCGATCGCCGACGCGGTGGTCGCGGAGATCCTCGACCGGCTCGGCCGGGAGATGCCGGGGCGCCGGTGGCGCGCCGCGCTGCGCCTGCTGGCCACCGTGGGCAACGCCGACGAGCGGTTGCTGCGAGCCAGACCGGACCAGTGGGACAGCCTGGCCGACCTCAGCGTCGTGCGCCGGGAGTCGTGCGGGCTCGCGGTCGCCGAGCCGTACCGGGCCCTGTTCGAGACCGCCTACCGGTGGCGCGCGCCGGAGTCGCACGAGGCCGTGCGCCGCCGCGCCTCGGCGTACCGACTCGGCCAGCTCGCCCGCGCCACCGACGAACGAACGCGCGGGGCGCTCACCGCCCAGGCGCTGTTCCTCTCCGGCGATCCGGTCCTGCGGCAGCGGCTGTTCCCGACCAGACGACCACCCGTGAAGATCCGTCCGGCGACTCCCGCCGACGCCGAGGTCGTCATACGGCTGATGCGGCAGTGGGCGGTCCGGGGGGAGTTCGACCTCCGGCGGTGCGACCGCCTCGTGCACCACTGGCTCGACGACGACCTCGCGGGTTTCCAGGTGGCCGAACAGGGCGACGACGGCGTCGTGGGCCTGGTCCGCCTGGCTCCGGTCACGGACCGGACCGTGGACGGGATGGAGCCCCTGCTCCAACAACACGCCGACCCGCTCCTCACCGAGGGGGCGGGCGGGTTGTTCCTGGGCGCGGCGTTCTGCCCGCGGCCGGCCGCGCACGCCCAGATGCTGCACCACATCCTCCGGACCGCCCTCGGCCACGGCCGGCTCCTCGTCTCGACCGCGACACCCGACTACCAGCTCATCCTGGACACCCTGCGATTCCGCCGTCACGGCGAGGTGCGCGAGGACGTGTTCCACTGTGGACGCCCGCCCGAGGTCTACAGCAACGACTTCACGGTGTCCGCGCTGCCGAACTGGCTCCGCGCCATCCAGCCGGGGGAGAGGGACCGGACCGACGACGTGGCGTGGGCGCTGGCCCGGCTGCGGGAACCGTCAGCGCTGGCGGCCAGCGCCCTCCTCGGCACGGCGGGGATCACCACGGTGCGGCAACTTCGGGAGCGGCTGGTCGAGGCCATCGACACCCTCGTGCACGGCAGCGAGCCCAACGACGTGGAGGCCGGGCGCATCCTGCGCGCCTACTACCTCGACGGCAACCGCACCCACCTCCAGGTCGCCCGGCGCCTGCATCTCAGCCGGGCGACCTACTTCCGTCGTCTACGCCACGGGATCAGCGCCGTCGCCTCGGCGCTCGCGCGGGACGCGCTCCCACCCGACAGTCCGTTCGCGGCCGAACGCCCTCCGGCCTGAAGCCGTGACGTTGAGGCACGGGCCAGGAACGGGTCAGCTCCTCGTCGACCGGTTCCTGGCCGCCGCGACGTAGCCGGCCAGGCGGGCGGCGTGGCCGGGCAGGTGTTCCTCCGCCCGAAGACGAACCAGCTCGCCCCACGTCGTCTCGCCGTCGGCGACGTGCCGCCCGTCGCGGCCGAAGACGCGGAGCCGGACGGGGACGGCCGCCGCCTCCTCGGGCGTGCGCCGGACAAGGCCGAGGAACTCGGCGCCGTTGCGGCGCACCAGGTCCACGCGGCCCTCGTGGGTGGTCGACGTGATCAACGACGACAGTGCCGCCGGATCCATGGCCGGGGAGTTGTCGACCAGGGGCGAGGTGCCGGCGAGGACGTCACGGGCCGCGGTGGCCAGGAGGCGGTCGCTGAGCGCGACGTGGACCAGGGTCCAGTCGGTGTCGGCGCGTTCCCGTTCGTCGAGCGGGGTCGCCGAGGTGAGCGCGCTCGCCGCCTTCAGCAGGTCGCCGTAGGCGTGAGCGAGTGCGTTGGTGTGCATGGGAAATCCTTCGGGTTGGTCAGCGGGAGGTGGAGGCCGCCGCGCGGCGGGCGGACACGGTGAGCAGGACGGCCACGACCAGGCACAGCAGGGCCACCACGGCCACGAAGCACTGCACCGACGGCAGCAGCCCGATCCTGGTGGCCAGGAAGCCGACGCCGATCACGGGCACGCCCACGCCGAGATAGACGATCACGTAGAAGCTGGACAGCACGTCCGCCCTGCGGTCGGGTGGCGCGACCCGGTTGACCTCGGTGAGCCCACCGAGGAAGGCCAGGCCGTGGCCCGCGCCCGAGACCATCGCCGCGAGGAGGAGCAGCACCAGCGAGGACACCGACCCGGCGACCGCCAGCAGGACGAGCCCGACCGCGAGCACGGCCAATCCGCCGACCTGGGCGGAGGAGGAGGCCCGGCCCGAGGCCATGACCTGGGCCACCGACGAGCAGGCGAGCATCAACGCCACCGCGCCGCCGGCCAGGACGAGGTTGTCGCTGCCGGACAGCCGCGTCACGTAGGTGGGGACGAGGCTGAGGGCCAGCCCCACCACGGCGAACGCGAGGAAGCTCGCGGCCCCGCTGGTCAGGAAGACCCGCCGGGCCTCGGCCGGGACCTGCGGCCGACGCGGGCGCCACCGGCCGGGCGGGCGCGTCTCCGGCATGGCCGCCACCAACACGGCGGCCACCACGAGCAGGACGATCTCCAGCGCGAACGGGAGCACCCGGGGCGCCGGCGCGTACTCGGCGAGCACGCCGGCCACCAGCGGGCCGGCGCCCAACCCGCCCACCGAGACCACGGTGGTCACCAGCGCGGCGCGGCGGCGGTCACCCCTCGGTTCGAACTCGGTGATGGCGGCCGTGAGGGTGCCGGAGGCCGCGCCCAGGGCCAGCCCCTGGAACACCCTGGCCACGAACAGCCACGCGACGCCGGAAGCGAGGGCGAACGCCGCCGCGCCCACGGTGGCCAGCGCGATCGCGGGCAACAGGACGCGGCGACGCCCGACCGCGTCGGACAGGGGGCCGGCGACGAGCAGCGACGGGACCAGCGCGCCCACGTACACCGCGAAGACCAGCGTCACGACCAGCGGGGAGAAGCCGAAGTCCTGCTGGTAGCCGCGGTAGAGCGGCGTGGGGAGGTTGGTCCCGGTGAGCAGGACCAGCAGGCTGTAGGCGCTGGCCCAGAACCGCCAGGCGGGCGCCGGGGAGCGGGCTCCGAGGTCCCGCGCCGTGCTCGATGTGTTTGCTTTCGCGATTGTCATGGGTCCTCGCAGTCTTCGGACAGGACGCACGGGGGATGGCCCCCGGGAGGGGCTCCGGTGGGGGCGTCGATCAGCGAACCAGACTGACCGACTGCCGGTCAACCGATTGACCGACTGCCGGTCATTCGACTGACCAGCGGTCAGTCGGTGTTAGACTGATCGCCGACCACGCGAGGCGGAGGTGCTGGATGACGACGAGGACGCGTCGCAAACGGGTGACCAAGAGCCCGGAGGACCGCAGGGAGGACATCCTCCGCGCGGGCCGCCGCGTCTTCGCCACCACCGGTTTCGGCGAGGCGACGATCACCGAGATCGCCGCCGCCGCCGAGATCGGCAAGGGCACGTTCTACCTGTACTTCGACTCCAAGGACCACCTCCTCGGAGCGCTGTGGGAGCGGTACGTCGACGCGATCGTCACCACCGCCCAGGACATCCTCGGGGAGGGCGGCGCGTGGTGGCCGACCCTCGACAACGTCCTGACCGCCCTCGTCCACCACGCCGTGGAGAAGGAGAACGCCTCGCTGCACCGGATCGTCTACGGCTCGGCCAACGCCAAGGCGCTGGAGATCTGCAAGCAGGCGAACCAGCGCGTCATCGACCTCGTGTGCGACTTCGTCGTCCGGGGCGCGCAGGCCGGGGCCTTCCACGCGCCCGACCCCGCGGTCGCGTTCCGGATGGTCTACCACGCCGCCGACGGCCTCCTGGACGACCTGATCTCCCAGGGCGACGAGATCGACGTCGACCGGGTCGTGCGGGACGTCCTCCACCTGCTGCACCGCGCGCTGGGCGACCCCGAGACCTCGCCGACCTCCTGAGCGCCACCCGACACGGTCAGCGCTGCCGACTCGCGGGAGACCGGTTCGCGACGCCGGCACCGCCGCCGCCAAGCGCGTCCTCTTTGGACTATCCACATCGGACTCGCTGTCCTGGGTCCGCCCTCAGGGCTGGTGTGGCTGATCTGGTGATCGTGCGACGTGGTGCGCGGGCACGAAGGGACGTCCTCGGGCGGACGAGGCATCGCGTGATCAACGGGAAGCTCGTCAAGGTGAAGACGGATGTGGCCTGGCATCACCTACGGCCGCGACGTGGACCGTGGAAGACGGTCTGCGACCACTTCTCGCGGGGGTGGCGCGCCGGGAGCCTCGACGACGCTGGTGTCGAAGGTGAGGGGCGATTGACGGTCTCGGCCGGAGGTCTGGGTCGTTCCAGCATTGCGCCTGCCCACCAACACGCCTCCGACACCCACCGCACCTCCGCGTACCACACAGAGGGGCGGACACACTGGGCGGCGGGCACGGTGCGCCAGGCTGATCATGCCCTCGGTCGCTCCGGCGGCGGACCCACCACGATGATCCCTCTCGCCTGCGATGGGCATGGCCGGCCACTGTCGGTGGTGTTGACGGGCGGCACTGTCCACGAGCGCACCATGTCGGTTCCGGCGGCCGGGGCCGGGCCGGCTCACCACCCGCCCCGGAGCCGGTGATCGCGAACAAGGGCAACTCCCGCCGCGCTCGTCGCACTCAGCGTCGTCGGCGGGGCACCGGGCCGCCCTCCCGGAACGGCGGAACCAGAAACGATCTGGCCGCCCTGGGAGACACGGACTCGTGGGGCAGGCACGGTGGTCTCGTGTTCCCGGCCCGGGGCGGGGTTGCGCGGATCAACCCGTGACGGCGGCGATCAGCTCGTCACGGCCGCCGGCGCCGGTCTTGCGGAACACCGACTTGAGGTGGTCGTTCACCGTGTGCACGGACAGGCCGCGCCGCCGCGCGACCTGCTTCGGCGCGGCCCCGTCGTACAGGTCCTCGACGATCTGCCGCTCGCGGTGGCTGATGCCGTACCAGTCGCACAACACGGGCAGGAGCTGAGGACCCGTCGCCGCCTGGATCACGACGGCGACGTCGCCAACGCCGTCCGCGTCCAACGGCTGTCCCTGGTAGGTGACCCACCGGCCGTGCGTGATGGGCGGACCCCAGGCGGTCGCGCCGGCGAGGGGGCCGCGCGCTCCCCGCCGCGCCGCCGAGGACAGCCCGACGAGGAACGACTCGGCGATCCACTCCGGTGACGGCCGCCCGCCCCGGAGGCGCTCCAACCACTGGAACGCCTGCGGGGTGACGGCCCTGACCCGGTGGTCCGGCCCGAGGACGATGACGCCCGCGGGCAGCGGCGGCACCACGGGCGCCAACGGCCCCGCCCTGACGTACTCGCGCAGGGCCGCCATCAGGGGCCGCGCCAGATCCGCCGCCCGGCACGCGTCGCCGCGGTCGAACGGGTCTCGGCCCTCGGCCCGGGTCAGGCCGAGGACTCCCCACACCCCACTGTCGTCGCGCAGCAACAGCCGAAGCTCGCTGCCGATCTCGTGCTCGGTGAGGAGCCGGTGGTCCGGTCCGAGCACGTCGAGCGGGGTCGACCGCCGCGCCAGCGCCTCCGGCGGCACGGGATCGTCGCCCAGGTAGTAGCCGCGCAGCAACTCCCGCCCGAACTCGGGCTCGTACCCGTGCCAGAAGCTGAACGACCCCATCGGGAGGCCCGCCGACGGGCAGGTGGCCAGGAGCCGCACGCCGTCGTGCGGCACCTCGGCCGCGATCGCGTGGGAGACCACCTCGCCCACCTCGGCCAGGTCGAGTCGCTGGCGGGCGGCCTCCGGCAACTCCCGCAGCAGTCGTTCCCCCGAACGGCGCACGGGCTGGAGTCTGGCGTGAGGGTGACCGGACGGGCAACGGAAGACGCCCGTTTGGCCGCAGGCACGCCCCTGCGGCGGCTCGTCGCGCGCTGTCCTCGTCGCCGAACAGCGGAACGCCACCCGCCCGGACGGCCGCCGCCCGCGCTGGCAACCCCCCAAACCTCGGGATGTCCCCCGGTTGATCGCCCGGGACATGCTCGCCGTGTGCCGAGCCGACGGGAGGAGCGTCCGAGGTCCTCCGTTCGGCACGCGAGAGGGGTTCCATCCATGCGAAGTGTCCTCGCGGCGACCGTGCTCGCCGTCGCGTCCTCGTCCCTGCTGTGGGCGACGCCCGCGTCGGCGGCCACCTTCTTCGAGATCCGCAGCGACCTGCACCACAAGTGCCTGACCACCAACGGCGACAACGTCGAGATGCGGACCTGCGACGGCACCGGCCGCCAGCTCTGGACCTGGGACGGCCGGAAGCTGCGCAACCTCGCGGCCCGGCACTGCCTCGACGTGCGCCACGGGGAGATCAACGCCCCCGCGCAGGCGGTCGGGGACTGCCACGGCAACGCCAACCAGCGCTGGTACTTCGTCAACCGGGAGCTGCACACCGACGTGAACGGCCAGGTGCTCAGCATCCAGAACCACGGTGACCCCTGGGACGGCGCGGGGATCAACATGCGCGACCACGTGAACGGCGCCTGGCAGCACTGGTACACGGTCAACGTCTGAGTCCGGAGCCGACGGGCGCGTCGCCGGCCCTGGCCCCTCCCGCCTGGTGGTGGGAGGGGCCAGGGGGCACCGCGTCAGCCCCTGGCGCTCGGGTCGCCGGTGGGGAGGAGGGAGCCGTAGCCGTCGTAGTCGTGCCAGCTCGGCTCCTGGTTCATCAGGTCCTTCCAGGTCGGCCACGCCTGACCGGTGTGCTGGCGCACCAGCTCGCCGGGCATGCTGAACGGCGGGGCCTTGTGGGGCTTGGCGAGCGCCTGCTCGACGATGGCGTCATGGAGCGCGGCCGCGCCGTGCCGACGGGGGAACGCGCGGTGGATGCGGTCGAGGTACTCGGCGGGGAGGGTGGGGCCCAGCGGGGTGAGGTCGTATCCCGCGCCCGCCGACACGAGCGCGATCTCGGGGCGCTTGTGCTGCGCGATGTCGGTGTGCAGGTGCAGGGCGACGGCGTCCCACACCACCTCGACCCGGTCAGGGGCGAGGCCCTGGGCGGTGAGGATCTCGGCCGCGAGGTCGGCCCCGTCGATGTCGAAGGTCTGGTCCCGGTCGCCGGCGGGGGTCAGGCCGACGTCGTGCAGCACCGAGCCCAGGAACAGGAGTTCGTCGTCGTAGTCGTGGTCGGGGCGCAGACCCTGGTGCTCGCCGAGGAAACGGCCGTACAGGTAGGTGCGCATGCTGTGGTTGAAGATCGCGGGGGCCTCGACGTCCCGCACGTGGCGCATCGTCCTGAGGGCCGTCTCGGTGCGGGGGATCGGCAGCCTGTGGTAGTCGCGCGCCGCGTCGGCGTCGGCGTAGTTCGTGTCGGTCGTGCCGGTCGTGTTGACCGTTTCGGTCGTGCCGGTCGTACCGGTCGTGTCGTTCACGAGGTCGCTCTCCTCTGTCGGTCGTCGTTTCCGGAGGTCACACACCGGTGGTGGAGCCGGGCCGGACGATCATCAGGACGACCACGACCGCCCAGATCAGGTTGAAGACCCCGGTGAGCGCGGCGAGCCGGGCCGCGGCCGAGCGGACCTCGGCGGCGGCGCTCTCGGCGCCGGTGACGGTGGCGCTCACCACGGTGAGCAGTCGCCGCTGGCCGGGCAGGATCACCAGCGTGAGGATGGCGGCGGCGACCGCGGTCAGGATCATCGAGACGATCAGCCAGGCGTCGCCGAGCACGCCGAGCTGGGCGGCGGTGGCGGCCCCGAAGGCGGGGACGGCGATCCCGACGATCGTGTACACGCGGCAGATCCGGTGCAGGAACCGCGGGAGCCCGGCACCCCGTCCGCCCGCCCCGCCGGCGGCCCGTTCCCTGGCGAGGCGGGGGAACATCGAGGCCGCCACGGCGACCGGCCCGATCGCGAGGATCGCCGCGAGGACGTGCACCGACAGCATCAGCTTGGTCACCGTGGACCCCTTCGTGGAAAAACGTCAACCCATACGTTGGCTGCCAATACATAGCACGCCTACATACGGGTGTATAGACTGCCTACCTATGAGGGCTGACGCCGTACGAGGCCACCTGGACGGGATGCTGCTGTCCGTGCTCGAAGCCGGCCCGCTGCACGGCTACGCGATCATCACGGCGGTCCAGGACCGCAGTGGCGGCGCGCTGGAGCTGCGCACGGGAACGATCTATCCGGCGCTGAACCGGCTGGAGCGGCTCGGGCTGCTGCGCAGTAGCTGGCAGTCCGTGGGCGAACGACGTCGACGCTGCTACGAGCTGACCGAGGTCGGGCGGCGCAACCTCGACACCGAGCGCTCGGCGTGGCAGGCGTTCACCCACGCCATCGGCTCCGTGCTGGCCCCCGCCACCCAGCCCCGGCCCGTCTCATGACCGCCGTCGGAACCCGGGTCGACTCCGCCGACCAGGCGGGCGACCCGATCGAGGACTACGTCCGCGTCCTGTCCACCGCCCTGCGCGGGCCGGCGCAGGTCAAGGCCCGGATGATCCAGGAGATCCACGACGGCCTCACCGACGCCGCGGCCGCCCACAGCCCCCACGGGGCGCCCGACCACCACGCGGCCAGCCAGGCGGTGCGCGAGTTCGGGACCGCCGACGACCTGGTCCCGGAGCTCCAGCGGGAGCTGACGCTCGCCCAGACCCGCCACACCGCCAGGACCGTCGCGGTCTCGGTCGCCGCCCTGGTCACCTGCTGGCTGCTGATGCGGGTCGCCGACCAGAACACCGACTGGCCACTGCGGACACTGGTCGGGCACCTCGCCGGCGTGATGGCCGCCGCCGCGCTGCTCGCCGCGTCGACCCTGGCCGTGACCGGCCCGCTCGCCCGCCGGCTCCCGGTCCCCGGCCGGCTGCCACGGGTGATCGCGTGGGCGGGGACCGCGTGCTCGGTGGCCATGGCGGCCGTCGCGCTCACGCTCGCCGTCACCGCCGCCCTCGCGACCAACTGGCCGCTGGCGGTCCTGGGGGCGGCGATCACCGCGGTGTCGCACGTGATCGTGGGCGCCTCGGCGCGCGCGTGCCGGGAGTGCGCGCGTCTTGACGACCGCCCCGCGCTCGCCAGCTCCCGATGAGTGAAGTGGGTGGCGCAGGGGAGTGGCTCGCCCGGACCGAGATCTCGGGGCCGCCACGACCGCCGCGCCGCCCACCACACCGCGTGCGGTGACGTCAGTCCCTCGCTCGCCTCGTCCGGGCGTGGCTTCCTCGCCCGAGCGCGGTCGGTCGGGCGGGCGGGACGGACGCGTATCCATTTCGGACGATCAACGATCCCGTTCGGGGCGGTCGGTCGCTTGACTGAATGACATGACTACCGCACCGATCCTGGTCACCGGCGGCACGGGCAAGACCGGCCGCCGCGTGGCAGCCCGACTCCGTCACCTCGGGGTGGCGACGCGGGTGGCGTCCCGCTCCTCCGGCGACGTGCGCTTCGACTGGGCCGACGAGGCCACCTGGGGGCCGGCCCTGTCCGGCGTCGGCGCCGTCTACCTGGTCGACTCGCAGACCGCCACCGCCGCCGAGGAGATGAGGGCGTTCGTCGCGCGGGCACAGGCCAGCGGCGTGCGCCGCCTGGTCCTGCTGTCCGCGCGGGTCTGGGGCGAGCTGGGCGACGAGGCCTGGCTCGCCACCGAGAACGCGGTCCGCGAGTCCACTGTGGAATGGACAGTGCTGCGGCCGACCTGGTTCGCGCAGAACTTCGGCGAGGAGGCGCTGCTGGTCGACGCCCTGAACCAGGGAGAGCTGCGCCTGCCCACCGGCGAGGGCAGGGAGCCGTTCATCGACGCCGAGGACATCGCCGAGGTGGCCGTGGCCGCCCTCACCGGCGACGGGCACGCGGGCATGACCTACGAGTTGTCCGGCCCACGCGCGATGACCTGGGGCGAGGCCGTCGCCGAGATCGCCGGGGCGACCGGGAGGGACCTCCGCTTCACGGCCGTGAGCGACGAGCAGTACCACGAGGAGATCACCGGCCGCGGCTGGCCCGCCGAGGCGGCGGCGGTCACCGGGCTGATGTTCGCGCACATCCGCGAGGGGCACTCCGAGGCGCTGTCCGACGGGGTCCAGCGGGTGCTCGGCCGGGAGCCGGTCGACTTCACCGCCTACGCCCGTCGACTCGCGTCGGCCGACTCCTGAGCGGCCCGTCCGCCGGGTCCCGTGCGTGACCGCGACCACGGGTTCGGGTTCCGTACCCTCGACGTCGACCGAGGCTCGGCCCTCGACGGGCCGAGCCGGAGCCACCGTCGACAGAGGACAGAGTGAAGATCGAGGTATCGACGGAACCGCACCTCGCGGACGCGCTGGAGGAGGAACTCTGGGCGGCGGCGTTCCCTGAGGGGACTGAGGACGCCCTCCACGAGGACGACCTCGTGGAGGGCACCGCGGGCATCGCGGGCATCGCGGGCGCCGTGGGCGCCGCCTGTGACCTCGCCTCCCGGCCGCGGGTCCTCGCCACGGCGGTCGCCCGCCGGGACGGCGTGCTGCTGGGGTGGGCCGAACTGCACGCCCCTCGCGGACGGCAACCCCGGCCCACGCTGACGTGGCGCCTGGCCGCCCGGGAGATCAACGAAATCAGAGGATGCCTGGCCGGAGAGGACGTCGAGAGGGACTCCACAGAGGACTCCGCGGAGGGCACTGAGGAGTTCGCCCTCGTCCGGGCACTGGTCGACCGGCTCGTGGCCCACGCGCGGGAGAGCGGGTGCGACGGGGTGGCCTGGGACGCCTCCGAGGTCCACGCTGACCGGCTCGCTGAGACACACGGGGCCGTGCCCGGTGTCGAGCACAGCAGGTACTGGGGCGCAACTCCGCTCGACGACTGGACACCGCCCCACGACCTGCCCGTGGTGCGGGCGCGGCACATGCCGGACCCCGCGCCGTACGCGGACTACGCCGCGCTGTACCGGGCGGGCTCCGTCCACGGCCGTCCACAGTGGACGGAGGAGGACGTTCGGCGGCAACTCGACCTCGACCTTGACCTGCCGCCCGAACTCGACGCCGAGTCCGTGGTGCTCGACGTGCTCGACGAGTCCGGCCGTCCGCTCATCCAGTTCCCCGCGATCGTCGCGGACGGCTACGCCTCCGTCGGCTACGTCGCGCACCACCGTCCGCACCCCGACGTCCTGGCCGCTGGGATCGTCAGTTTGATCTCTACCCTGCGCGCACGGGAGACGCCGGTGTCCACACTGGCGATCCGCGAGGAGGACGACCCGGTCCTGGCTTCGGCGGCCGAGCGGGCGGGCCTGCGGGTCGTCCACCGCGACATCGACCACCACCTCGACCTCGCCCGCGAGTGACTTCGGCCACGCCGGAGGGCGACCGGAGGCCGGTGGGTCAGAGCGCGCGGGGAAGATCGCGCTGAAGGCCGCCCAGGAACAGGGCGCGATGCGGGAGGCGGAGCGGGTCGTGGCGAACACCCTCGCCGTCGTGCACGTTGCACGCCGCCGTGGGGGTGTGAGGCTGCGGGAGCTGGACGACGTCGCTGCGGCGGTGACCAGGGACGACGTTGCGAGCCGTCGTCCCTGGACTACCACCCCGGCTGGGCGCCCACGCCCAATCCCGAGGTCATCTGCGCGTCCGTGAACGACGCGGTGGTGCGTGGTCTGCCGGACGGGTACCGGCTGCGCGACCAGATGTGACGCTGGGCGACACCAGCCACGCGATCGGCGGCGTCGGACCCGCCCTGGCTCCGGGTTGACCGAGGGTCACGGTGGGCACGGGGTCGGCGGCGCGATGCACGAGGCCCTCTTCGCACCGAACGAGGGCCGACCCGGCCGGGGACTGCGGCTGCGCCCCGGGCTGGCGCTGGCGCTGGCACCCAGGTTCGTCCGGGGTGGGAAGGGCGAGTGCTGCCGCGACGAGGATGGCTGGACGCTGCGTACGGTCGACGGCTCCTGGGCCGCGCACGTGGAGCGCACGATGACGATCGCGGAGGAGGAGCGGATCGTCCTCACCGCCCCCTGACGCTCGGGTGCGGCGCCCACCGCGCCGTGATCAGGCCGAGGCTGACAGGTTCGCCTCGTCGTGGCAGGTCGCGAACAGCTCGTCCAGCGAGATGCCCAGGGTCGAGGCGATCGTCGCGATGGTGAAGAAGGACGGCGTGGGCGCCCGCCCGGTCTCGATCTTGCGGAGGGTCTCGGGCGAGATCCCCGCCGCGGCGGCGACCTCCACCATGCTCCGCTCGCCGCGGGCCTGTCGCAACAGGGCGCCCAGGCGTTCGCCGCGGAGTCGTTCCAGCGCGGTCAGGGGGACACGGACCATGCGGCCATCGTAGTACCGGCCTCCGGCTCCGTCGCCGGTCGAACGGCCGGCACAGGGCGTGCTGGCCAGCGTCTGACGTGCCGTCTGACCTGGCGACCGCCCCACCTCTGTCCACTGTGGATTGTCTTGCGGGGTGGGTGCCCGTACGCCACCGCCTCACCGATGGCGTACGGGCACAGGCTTCCACACCGGGTGGTTTCGTCCCGGTGACGAATCCCAGGGCGAGCCCGCCGGGCGCTCAGCCCGCGCGCAGGAGATCCGCGATCTCCTCGTGCAGGTCGAGCGGGAGCTGGATGCCCCACCGCCCGCTCGCCTCGGCCATCAGGTCCCGGCTCCACCGCCAACTCCGCTGGGCCGCCGCACGCACCTCGTCCTCGCGTGCGGACGCGGTCGTCTCCACGTAACGCTCCTGGTCCGCCGGCGCGATGTCCCGCTCCCACGCCCGGCTGGGCGTGAGCCAGTGCGCGGTCGAGCCGCGCAGGAGCCGGCAGAGCTGGAGCTGGAGCGGCGCGATGATCGTGTGGAGCAGGGCGTGCCCCCTGGCGATCTCACCCCTGGCCAGCACGTGCGCGAGCATGAGGGTCCAGTTGGCGAGTTCGTCGGCCAGCTTCTGGGCGGTGGTGACCGGCTCCGGCGGGCGGAACTCGGCGAGCTGGTGGGCGGCCCTGGTCAGCCGACCGCTCCGGTCGAGCAGGACGGCCGCGTCCGGGTCGGGCAGGTGCACCATGCCGACCCAGGAGGCGACCGCGTCGATGCCCGCTCCGGCCGCCTCCACGTGGAACTCGCCGCGCATCAGGTCGTCGAAGACCACGGCGAGGATGCCGTACATGTTGGTGTAGGCCAGCTTCAGCGGAGCCAGCCGCCCGACGAACTCGCGACCGTCGAAGTCGTCGACGTGCTCGTCCCGGACGTAGAGGTACGCCTCGATGTCGGAGTGGGCGTCGGCCTCGCCGAGAGTCCACGAGCCGTAGAGCAGCACGCCCTCCAGCCTGGGATCGGCCTCGGCGAGGACCCGCAACGACTCGACGCGGCGGTCGAGGGCATGGGCGGAGGTCAGTCGGTACATGTGCGCATTCCTCAGAACAGAGCGGACAGGGGAGAAGAACCCGACGCGGAGGACGTCGGGGTCTGGTCGGTCAGGCTGTCCGCCCGCTCAGGAAACGCCGCAGCACATGATCACCATCCTACGGGAGGCACCAGGGCCGACCTCGCCCGACTGGTCCTGCCAGGCCGGTCCCACCAGGCCCCGTCAGCCTCCGCGCCTCGCCCGGCGCAGCACCTCCGGGCGGAGCAGGCGTGACGCGCCGAGCACCTCGATGCCCAGCAGACGCCCGTCGGCGTCGAGGTCGAGCACGACCCCGCCGGGCAGTCGGTCGTCCTCCACCACGATCTGGGTGACGGCCTCACCGGGATGGATCTGGTCGACCAACCTCACGTAGCTCGCGTCGGCCTCCGGGTCATGGCTCATCCGCATGGCCGCCACGATCCCAGGTCGACCGCCGGCCGCACAGGGGTCACAAGGCCACCGCGTGTGTCGCGCTCCTCCGTCCGCTCCTCCCGTTCAGCGCGGGAGCCAGACCGGGCTGCCCGAGCCGCGCGGGACGAGCACGGTTCGGAACCGACCCGGGGTCCCGCTCATCACGACCTGGTCGGTGACGCCCTGGTAGACGCCGCACGCGGTCTGGGCGGTGAAGACGTCCGGGTCCAGGTAGGCATGCTCCTCGCCCCGACCCGCGACCGCGTGGGCGTAGTCCCTGTCGAAGACGCCGAGACTGAGAATCCAGGCCGCGACCCTGGTCAGCGAGACGTGGACGCGGTAGCTGCCGCCCTCGGTCGCGCGCAGCATCAGCGCCCGGACGATGCCGGTGGTGGCCAGCCAGGACAGCACGTAGTCGTTGACCACCTTGATCGGCGGCAACTGGGGAGTGGTGCCGTCGCCTTCCAGGAACATCGTGCCGGTCACGCAGCCCGCGGACTGGTCGAAGCCCACCCGCCGCGCCCACGGGCCGGTCTCGCCGTGCAGCGAGACGTTGGCGTGGATGAGGCCGGGGCGGATCTCCGCCGCCTCGTGGGCGCTCAGCCCGATCCGCTCCAGGAACCCGCCGCGCCGGTTGGCGAAGAAGACGTCCGCGTCGCGCAGCAGGGACCGGACGAGCGCCGCGCCCTCCGTCGAGTAGGGGTCCACGGTGGCCGAGCGGACGCCCACGTTGGCCGAGTAGTAGGTGACGTCGTTCTCCCACTCGGTGGGCCGCCACAGGTTGAGGACGTCGGCGCCGTGTTGGGCGAGGTCCCTGCCGATGCCCGCGCCCGCGATGACGTGGCCCATGCCGAGGGCGCGGACGCCGTCCAGCGGCTGGGTCGCGCCGGCGGGCAGCGGCTCGGGGTCGCTGTCGCCGATCTTCTCGATCTCGATCAGCGGCAGGTGCGCGAGGACGTCGCGGTACTGGGGCTCGGCCAGGAACTCGCGCGTGGTGCGCAGCATCGGCATCACCACGCCCGCCTCCTCGCCGGCCCGCTCCAGCTCGGCCGCATCCCACCGGGCGATCGCCCTGGCCACGGCGTCCGCGTCGTCCCAGCACCGCAGCAGCCGCATGGTGGCACGCTTCAGGCCGGGGTAGATGTTGAGCGGCATCACCCAGCGGTCGTCGCGGGTCCGGTAGAAGGCCAGCGAGAACGGGCTGTTGGGGTCGTGGGGGGTTCCGGGGCTGAAGCCGTTGAGCTTCTCCCACCTGCGGTCGTAGAACGGGCACAACCGGTGCGGCGCCTTGCGCAGGTCCATCGTGATGTCCTGGCCGGCTCCGCCGCGCTGCCGCCACAGGGCGGCCAGCGCGACGGACTTGGCCGTCAGCCCGATCGCGGGGACGGCGCCCAGCCGCAGCGTGGACGGGACGACGGGGTCGGCGCCTCGGAAGGTGACGGCGCCGCCCGCGTCGGAGGCGGACAGGCCGACCCCGCCGAGCACCTCGTCCAGTGCGGCGTGGACGTCGAAGCCCTCGTCGGTGGTGAGCGGGTGCTCGACCGCGTCAATGATCTTCTGGGTCAGGTCGGACATGGTGCGGGTGCCTTACTGGGAGGGGTGCCGTCGCCGCCCGGCGTGAGGCGGCGACGGCGGTGGCGGTGGCGGCGGGCCGGGACGTGGCAGGCCGGCCGTGGGGATCAGGCGTCGGCCCGGGCCTCGTTCGCGCGGGCCTCGGCCAGCGCCCGCATCAGGGCGATCTGCGCGCGGTCGCGCTCGGCGGCCAGCTCGGCCACGCCGCGCGCGCCGAACGCCTCCCGCGCCTGCTCGGTGAGCCGGGCCAGGGTGGGCTCGTCGAACGACGGGGTGCCGAGACCGCGCCAGCCGTGCTCCATGCGACTGCCGAGGTGGCTGAGGAAGTGGGGGAGGCCGCCGGGGCCGCCGCCGAGGTGGAACGTCCGGAACGGGCCGGCCACCGCCCAGCGCAGCCCGATGGAGGAGGTGACGATCTCGTCGAGTTCGGCCTCGGTGACCACGCCCTCCGCCACCAGGTGCACGCACTCGCGGAACAGCGCGGACTGGAGGCGGTTGGCCACGAACCCCGGGATCTCCTTGCGCAGCACCTGCGGCTTCTTGCCCAGCGCGGTGTAGAAGGCGCGGGCTCGCTCCACCGTCTCCTCGGCGGTGCGCTCGCCGGGGACGATCTCCACCAGCGGAACCAGGTGCGGCGGGTTGAAGGGGTGGCCGACGACGAGCCGTTCCGGCCGCCGCAGCGCGGTGGCGATCTCCGAGGCCGGGATGCCGGAGGTGGAGGTGGCGAACAGGGCGTGGTCGGGCGCGGCCCGCTCGATGGTCGCCCACAGTTCCCGCTTGACCTCCACGCGTTCCGGCCCGTTCTCCTGGACCACGTCCGCGTCGGCCACGGCGGTGGCGAGGTCGGCCTCGAACCGGAGGTGGTCGGTCAGGCCCTCGGTGGGCAGGCCCAGGGCGTCGAGGGCGGGGCGCAGCTCGTCGAGCCCGGCGCGGACCGCGTCCTCGACGTCGGGCCGGGGGTCGGTGACGGTCACGGTCAGGCCCCTGGCCAGGAAGAGCCCGGTCCAGGAGATGCCGATGACGCCGGCCCCGACCACGGTCGCCCGACGGAAGTCGCTCAGGGCGTCGTGGACCTCTGTCCGTTCCATGGTGGTGCTTCCTTACTTCTCAGGAGAGATGTTGCGGCCCGCGTGGGGGCGGGCGGTCAGGCCGCGAGGTAGTCGTGCACGACCTCGGCGCGGCCCAGCGTGAGGTCGGTGAGGACGTGGCTCGCCGAGACGATCTCCAGCACCGGCAGGTCGGCGAGCGGGGCCAGGGCGTGGGCGTGGAGCTGGAGCCGCGCCGGCCCGGTCCACGCGCCCTTCACGGTGATGTCGGAGATCCGGGAGCGGACCAGCTCGCAGATCCTCGGCCGGCCGTCGTAGCCGGGCACGACCTTGAGCATGTAGGTGGGGACGCACAGCTCGGCGCGCGCGGCGTCGGGGTCCATAGGTCGGTGCTTGTAGCCCATGGTGGCCGTGGCGACGCGCAGGCTGCCGTAGTCGAGGGTGCCGACCAGGGTGTCGGAGTCGACGTACAGCCGGGGCGCGCCCAGCTTCTTGGGGTAGGCGCTGAGTTCGCGGCCCGAGGCGATGGCGGGGAGGCTGTCGACGTACATGGCGAGGTTGAACTCGCCGGGCTCGCCGTCGTGCTCCACGGCGACGACCTGGCCGGACTCGGTGTAGTCGCCCAGTCCCGTCACGTCCGGCATCCGCATGACCTCGAACCGCACCAGGGGTTCCGGCACCCGGAGGGGTTCGGGGACCACGGCGCGCAGCGCGTCGGGGTCGGTGCGGTAGGTGATGTTGAGGTATTCGCGGTCGGTGAACCGGTACGGGCCCTGCGGGTAGGCGGGCGCGTTGAGGGGCGTGGAGAGGGTCCGGAGGACCTCGTCTGCGCGCATGGGTGCCTGGCCTCACTCAGTCCGGGGGTTCGGTCGCCTCCCTGGCGGCCGTGGTGTGCGCGGGCGCCTCGTCGGCGGGTCCCGCGTTGTAGCGGGTCAGCAGCGCGCGGAGGGTCGCGACCTCCTCGGGCGTCCAGTCCCGGGTGCGGCGTCGGACCTCGCGGCGCATCTCGATGTCGGCCTCGGCCAGCAACTCGCGGCCGAGGGCGCTGGGCCGCAGGAGCAGCACGCGGCTGTCGGCGGGGTCCAGCTCGCGGACGATGAGGCCGGCCCGCTGGAGGTCGGCGACCTGGCGACTGATCGTGGACTTGTTGAGCCCGGTCAGCTCCACCAGGTCCCCGGCGCGCACCCCGTCGTGCTCGGCCATCTGGCTGAGCAGCGCGTAGCCGACGAAGCTCAGCTCGGGGCGCAGGCGTCCGGCGTTGATCCGGACGCGTCGGGTGAGGGTGACCAACTGGCGGATCAGGCCGGAGATCTCCTCTTCGGGCCTCGACATGCGAGCCCTCCACCTGCTGACATCGCGCTGACCACTGGTGTTGCAGTAGCCAACTGGTTTGATAACGCAACCATACGTCCGGCTTCCGTGAGCCGTCAAGACCATCTCGGCTACCGGGCGAGCCATAGGAAACGCCTGGGGGTAGCCCTGAAGATTGGTCTTTGATCTATCGGCTCGCCGGGCGTCCACTGGAACTCGACGGAGCGACGGCCCCCGCGCCGACCAGCCAGCGTCACGTCCCCGACAGGTGGGACTCGTGATCTTCCTGGGTATCCGCTCCCGCACCCGGCCGGCCGCCCGCCGGCCGGCGCCCGGTCCCGCCGAGGAAGGACGACCCATGTCCAGGCAGCAGAAGAAGATCGACCCGGCCGCCGTGGAAGGCGACTTCTTCCGGGTCAAGGACCTCCTGTCCGACCAGGAACGGCGGACCCTCGACCGCGTCCGCGCCTTCCTGGCCGAGAAGGTGGAGCCGACCGCCACCGAGCTGTGGGCCCGCGCCGAGTCCCCGCTCCACCTGGTGGACGCCATCCGCGAGCTGAACATCACCGGGCTGCCCGGCGACGCCCCCGGCGTCGACGAGCGCGGCCCGCTCCTCAACGGACTGATCAGCATGGAGATGGCGCGGACCGACCCGTCGTTCGCCACCTTCTACGGCGTCCACAGTGGACTCGGCATGGGGTCGATCCGCGAGTGCGGCTCCGACGAGCAGCGGGAGCGCTGGCTGCCGGAGATGGCGCGCTGGACCAGGATCGGCGCCTTCGCCCTCACCGAGCCGCTGGTCGGCTCGGCGACCGCCGGCGGCCTGCTCACCACCGCCCGCCGCGAGGGCGACACGTGGGTGCTCAACGGCGAGAAGAAGTGGATCGGCAACGCCACCTTCGCCGACCTCGTGGTCGTCTGGGCCCACGACGAGGCCGACGGCCAGGTCAAGGGCTTCGTCGTCGAGAAGGGCACACCCGGGTTCACCGCGCGCAAGCTGGAGGGCAAGATCGCGCTGCGCGGCGTGCAGAACGCCCACATCGTCCTGGACGACGTCCGCGTGCCCGAGGACAACCGGCTCCAGCGCGCCAACTCCTTCCGGGACACCGCCCGCGTCCTGAAGGTCACCAGGGGCGGCGTCGCCTGGTTCGCCATCGGCTGCTCGATCGGCGCCTACGAGGCCGCCCGCGCCTACGCCGTCGAGCGCGAGCAGTTCGGCCGGCCCATCGCCAGCTTCCAGCTCGTGCAGGACCTGCTGTCGCGCATGCTCGGCAACATCACCGCCTGCCAGGCCATGGCCGTGCGCATGGCGGCGCTCCAGGCCGAGGACCGGCTCAGCGAGGCCCAGGCCGCCATGGCCAAGATGTTCTGCACCACCCGCATGCGGGAGACCGTCGCCTGGGGCCGGGAGATCTTCGGCGGCAACGGCATCCTGCTGGAGCACAAGGCGGCCCGCTTCTTCGCCGACGCCGAGGCGCTCTACTCCTACGAGGGCACCCGCGACATGAACTCGCTCATCGTCGGTCGTGCCGCCACCGGTTTCAGCGCCTTCGTCTGATCTCCCGCGCCGCTGGCCTCCCGTTTCGGCGGTCTCCCGCTCCGCTGGTCCCCGCGCCACCCCGCGAGACCGCGCATCGCCGGGCGACCCACGTCCTACCGTCTCCACGTCCCAAGGGAACGAACACTCATGTCCACTGTGTCCAGTGCGTCTGCCCCCACCGGGGCCGGCGCGCCCGCCCGCCCCCTCGACGGCCTGCGCGTCATCGACATGGCCGGCGTCATCATGGGCCCCTACGCCTGCCAGATCCTCGGCGACCTCGGCGCCGACGTCATCAAGATCGAGCCGCCGACCGGCGACGTCATGCGCCGGCTGCACCGCAGGGACGCCGACAGCACCGGGGCGCTCGCCCTCAACCTCAACCGCAACAAGCGCAGCGTCCGCCTCGACCTGAAGACGCCCGAGGGCCGGCAGGCGGCGCTGGACCTCGTCGCCACCGCCGACGCGCTGATCACCAACATGCGGCCCCGCGCCCTGCGCAAGCTCGGCCTGACCTACGAGGACCTCGCCGAGACCAACCCGGGGCTGGTCTACTGCAACGCCCAGGGCTTCCGCTCCGACTCGCCCGCCGCCGACTACGCCGCCTACGACGAGGTCATCCAGGCCTGCACCGGCATGGTTGACCTGATGCGGCGCACCACCGGCAAGCCCTACTACGTCCCCACGGCGCTGGCCGACAAGGTGTGCGGCCTGACCATCGCGTACTCGGTCCTGGCCGCCCTGCTGGGCCGGCAGCGCACCGGGAAGGGACAACACGTCGAGGTGCCGATGGCCGACACCATGTTCGCCTTCACCCTCGTCGAGCACATCGGCGGACTGGCCTACGAACCGCCGGCGGGACCGGTCGGCTTCCCCCGCTCCCTGGAGCCCGGCCACGCGGCGTTCCCCACCAGGGACGGCCACGCCTGCATCCTCCCGTACAGCTACCGCGACGCCGACGCGTTCTTCGCGTTCGTCGGCCACCCCGAGGAGATGGACCGCTTCACACGGGAGAACTTCCAGTCCAAGGTCGGCGAACTCTACGAGGTCCTCGCGCTCTACACCGAGCAGCACACCACGGCGGAGTGGGAGGCGTTCTGCTCCGAGCACAGCATCCCGTTCGCGCCCGTCATGGACCTCGACCACGCCGGCGAGCACGCGTACTGGGCCAAGGGCGGCATGCTCGACGTCCAGCAGCACCCGCGTGAGGGCGGATACCGCGTCATCGGCAACCCGGTGCGCTTCTCCGGCGAGACCGGGGGAGTGCGCCGCCACTGCCCCGAACTGGGCGAGGACACCGAGTCCGTGCTGTCCGAGATCGGCTACAGCCCGGAGCGGATCGCGGCCGTGCTCGACGCGTCAACGCCGCCCGCGAGCTGACGCCCGCGAGCTGACGCCCGGGGCCTGTCTCCAAAGCCAGATGAGCAGGATGGCCAGATGGCGTGATCACGTGGCTCACGGTGCCCGCCGCACGTTTCGTCCTCGCCCCCTGTGGGGGGACGCGGAGGTGCGGCGCGCCGGCGGCGTGCTGGTGGGCGCGCACGGTGCTGGAGCCGACCGGGACCTCCCGGTCACGTCGGTTGATCACCCTCGGCACAGCGCCCGCACACCTGTCACCAGAGTGGTCAGGGTTCCCGCGCATGACCAGCGCCAGAACCGGTTGTCGACACCTCTTCCAGGGCTGGCCTGTGCCGTTCCGGCAGGTCACGCCACACCCGTCTTCGCGGTGACCCGCGCACTGCCGAGCAACGACCGTTGCCGTCCCGCAGGGTTCGGCGGCGACCATGCCGGCCGGCGGCGAACCAAGCCGTGCGGGTGCCGAGCCCCGGAGCTTGGGGGTGCCGCCGCTCTCGTCCGCTGGCTCGTGCCGAGCCCTCTCCCTCGAAGACCACAGCTCCCTACAAGGCCACATCGGACGCGCACCCGCGTCCGCCCTCCTGGAGGAATCCGTCGTGTCCAGCACCGAACACCCGCCCGAGACGTCGGTGGTCCGCACCGAACGCCGCGACCACGTCCTGATCATCACGCTCGACCGTCCCGAGGTTCGCAACGCGGTGGACCGCCGCACCGCCGAGGCCCTCGCCGCCGCGCTCGACACGCTGGACGCCGACCCGGCGCTGCGCGTCGGCGTCCTCACCGGCAGCGGCGGCGTCTTCAGCGCGGGCATGGACCTGAAGGCGTTCGCCCGAGGGGAGAGCCCCGTGCTCGCCGGGCGCGGCTTCGGCGGGCTGACCAGGGCCACCCGCACCACCCCGCTGATCGCCGCCGTCGAGGGCTGGGCGCTCGGTGGCGGCACCGAGATGGTCCTCGCCTGCGACCTCGTCGTCGCCGCCCGCGACGCCTCCTTCGGCCTGCCTGAAGTCACCAGGGGCATCGTCGCCCCCGAGGGCGGACTGGTCCGCCTTCCCCGCCGTGTCCCGCGCGCGGTCGCCGCCGAGGCACTGCTGACCGGCCGTCCACTCAGCGCGGAACGCGCCGCCGCGTTGGGCCTGGTCAACCAGGTGACCGAACCCGGGGAAGCCCTCACCGCGGCACTCGCGCTCGCCAAGACGATCGCGGCCAACGCGCCGCTGGCCGTCGCCGCCGTCAAGCGGGTGCTCGACCAAGGGGCCGACCTGCCGGAGGCCGAGGCGTTCCGTCTCCAGGACGAGGTGGTCGCCGAAGTCCTCCGCTCCGAGGACGCCGCCGAGGGCGCGCGGGCCTTCGCGGAGAAGCGCCCGCCGCGCTGGCGAGGGCGTTGACCCTGTGGCCTGAGCACCGGAACGACCGTGGGACCGACATGCGACCGATCCGAACCAGCGCCTCCCGGCGGGTACGGTGCGGAAGATGAACGCCCAGCAGTTGGCGTACTTCCTCGCCGTCGCCGAGCACGGCAGCCTCGGGCACGCGGCGACGGCCATGAACGTGGCCCAGCCGTCGCTGTCCCAGGCTCTCGGCGCGCTGGAGCGAGAGATGGGCACGCCCCTGCTGCACCGGCTCAACCGGGGCGCGGTGCTGACCCCGGCCGGACGCGTGTTCGTCCCGCACGCGCGGCGACTGCTGCGGGAACTGCGGCGCGCCCGCGACGTCGTCGACCAGTGCGGCGGCGTCCTCGCGGGTGTCCTCGACCTCGTCACCACGCCGCTGTTGGCCGTCGACCCGGGCGCCGGCCTGCTCGGCCGCTTCCGCACGCTGCATCCCGACGTGCGGGTGCGCGTCCACATGGCCGACGAGGACGCGGAGGTGCCGGGCATGCTCACCGGGGCGCGCGCCGAGGTCGCCCTGACCTACCTGCCGCTGAACGAGCCGGGCCTGGCTGTCGAGGAGCTGGGCGTGCACGAATTGCTTGCCGTTCTCCCTCCCGGCGGGCCTGACCTGCCCGACCCGCTGCCGGTACGGGAGCTGGCCGACCGCGAGACCGTGAGCGTCACCGGCGGCGGCCGGCAGCGCCAGCTCGTGGTCGAACATCTCGCCGCCCACGGCGTGCGGCTCCGGGTCGTCGCCGAGGTCGCCCACCGGGAGATGGTGGTGCCGCTGGTGCTCGCCGGCGCGGGAATGTCGTTCCTCCCCGGGAAGATGGCGGAGTGGGCGGCCGGGCAGGGCGCGCGGACCCGCAGGCTGGATCCGCCGCTGCGCCAGCCCTACGGCCTCGCCCACCTCCCCGGCCAACTGACGCCCGTGGGTGCGGCGCTGGCCAACCTGGCCCGCCGGCCGGCAGGGCGCGACGACGCGGGAACCGAGACGGGGGAGGAGTGGGCATGACGGCCCCGAGACGCCACTCGGAGCTGCCCTTCACCGACCTCAGGCAGGCCGAGTACTTCCTGGCGGTGGTGGACAACGGCGGCATCACGCCGGCCGCGGAGTCGCTGCGCGTCGCCCAGCCGTCCCTCTCGCAGGCGATCAGGGTCATCGAACGCCGGGCCGGCGTACCCCTGTTCACCCGCATGCCCCGGGGCGCGGTGCCCACGGAGGCGGGCGCGGCGTTGGTCGAACCGGCCCGACGTCTGCTCCGCGCCCGCGCGTCGGCGCGGGAGGCGGTGGCCGACGTGGCGGCGCTGCGCACCGGACGCCTCGAACTGGTCGCCCACGCGTCGGTGACCGCCGACCCGCTCGCCCTCGCGATCGGTGTGTTCCTGCGCGCCCACCCCGGCATGGACGTGCTGGTGGAGAACGCCCAGGACGACGAGGAACTCGTGTACGCCCTCACCGACGGTCGGCACGAACTGGCGGTGACCTACCTCCCGCTCCCGCAGACCTCGTCGTTGGTCAGCGAGGAGCTGGGCTGCCACGACATCTGGCTGGCGGCGGCCCCTGGCACGCGCCTCGACCCCGGCCCGTTTCCGCTGGCCGACGTCAACGCCCTGCCCCTGGTAGCTGTGATGCACGGAGGGTCGGCGCGCCGCGCCGTCCGGCAGGCCCTCGCGGAGGCCGAACGCCACCTGACGGGCGCGGACACGGCCGGCACGCCCCGCGCGTGGGCCGGGGTGGTCACGCCGCAACTCGGGTCCGTCATCCCGCTGGTGCTCGCCGGCGCCGGCGCGGCCCTGGTAGACCGGTGGTACGCCGAACGCATCGCGGAACTGGGCGGCGTCGTGCGCCCCCTCGAACCCCGCGTGCGGTGCCCCTTCGGCGTGAGCCACCGCAAGGAGCCGCTGTCCCCGGCATCCCACGCGTTCCTGGACGTCCTGCGGGATGTCTGTGCCGCCCGCCCTGACCGGTCGCCACGGTAGGGAGTCCTGCCGGACGGAGGAAGCCACGCTCTCATTGTCCTCAGAGGACGATCTCGCCTGTTCGTCTCCGTCCTCAAAGGACGGTCACGGTCGAGTATCAGTCCACTGAGGACACCCGTGTCGCTCTCGGTGGACACCGGCGAGAGTCGCAGCCCGAGGATGCAGCGGGTGAACAGGTCCATCGCGATGGGGGGATGCGACACGGTACCGGCGACGCTACGTTCGGGCGTACACGGAAAGAGGTCCCAGACAGCGCGAAGTCGGGGGTCCCGATTCCATCGGGCACGCTCCCGGCTCACTTCCGGCCGCGTCCGCGGCCCGGCCGGCATCACCCGTGGTGTAGCGCGCTGCGCTGGTCGTGCTGGAGCACGAGATCGCGGTAGGGCAGGCGCACCACCGGGCGGTCCGCCAGGTCGAGCTGCCGCTCCACCTCGGCGAGACGGCTGGTGGCCTCGGCCAGGTCGTCGGCCATCACCTCGACCTCGACGAACGCGCCGACCCCGACGATGAGGTCGATGACCACGGTGATGGTCTCGTTGTCCGGGTGCCGGTAGGTGGTGCGGGTCTTGTCCACCTGACACAGCCGGACCATGCCCAGGGTGTCGAGCAGGGTGTTCGCGGCGGTGGCCTGTTCGGCGAGGACGACATTGGTCTCGCGCTTGGCGATGATGTCGGCGGCGGAGTGGGTGTCCTTTGTGGACGCAGGCTTGTAGGTGATCTCGGCGAACCCGTCGCGCCGCCGCACCCGCAGGCACTCGACCGTGGCCAGGAAGTCGCGGTCGGGGCGACTGTAGTAGGTGTCAACCTCAACGCTGGTGCCGCTCTCGTGGTAACCGGCGGCGACCAGCCTGGCCGTCACCCCGGCCGGGTCCGCGAGTTCGCGTTTGCGTTCGACCTCGATCACGCTCATGGTGTCCCGTTGTCTCCTCGATTGATCGCGGCGTAGATGCGGGCCAGGCTGGGCTTGCCGCAATGATCCCGCACCACGTCGAACGCCCGCCGCAGCGACGCGGTGTCCTCACGGGGAATGTT
The DNA here is from genome assembly GCF_024171885.1 of Streptoalloteichus tenebrarius. Lineage (GTDB taxonomy): Bacteria > Actinomycetota > Actinomycetes > Mycobacteriales > Pseudonocardiaceae > Streptoalloteichus > Streptoalloteichus tenebrarius. The sequence goes on from NZ_JAMTCP010000020.1 coordinate 83,908, forward strand.
GCGGAACAGGACCAGATGCTTGGCATCGGGCAGCGGATTGGCCAACCGCTTGCCCAGGAACCGGTTGTAGTAGTGCCGGTCCACCCGCGCGATATCACCGTCCTGGGCGGGCAGGAGCAGGGTGTCGGTGCCGGCCTCGGCCGAGTGCACCGCGAACGCGGTGAGCAGGTGGTCCAGGGTCAGGTAGGCGTAGGTTTCGCGGCCCTCGCGCAGTAGCCATGACTCCCACACCCGCGCGCACTCGGCGTCGCCCGCCTCAGCGGCGCCGAGAAACGCGATCAGCGCGACGTCGGTGAGCAAGTCGAAGATGTCGCTGTCGATGGTGTGATGGTCGCCGTAGGGCTCGCTCATCGCCGCCAGCATGATCTGGCGCTGCTCGGGGAGCCGGCTGACCTTGTCGGTGAGCCGGTAGTGCACCCGCTTGTGGCCGGCGCGGAAGTCGATCCAGTCGGCTGCCAGCTCGCCGTCCAGCACCGGGGTGAACCCCAGCGCCCCCGACCGCCATACCTGGTCGCGGAAGGTGAGGTAGTGCCGCTGAATCTCGCGGAACAGCCCGACCGGCGCGGTGATCACCGCACAGGTCGCCGGGTCCAGCTCGGAGACCGGCACGATGCGGGAGTTCTGCCGGGCCACCAGCTCATCCTCGGCATGGTGGTAGGGGTGACGGCCCTCGGACAAGTACTGCGGGGTGAACATCCGCAGGAACGCCAACCAGGACCGCGAGTTGTAGGACTGGATAACCCGCTCGTGCAGTGACGGCGCCTCCACCCCGAACACATCGCGGTAGCAGAAAAACCCACCCGGCGTCAGCACGGCCGGCAGGGTGCGCATCATCGCGTGCAGGCCGGGATAGCCGCCGCCGTAGGAATAGACCTCGTGCAGCAACGCCGAGGCCGAGATGACCTCCACCGGCTCGACCAGCAAGTCGGCGAGGTCCTGGGCGAACCCGTGACGCAACACGCACTCCCCGACCCGGTTGAACCGCTCAACAGCCTCGGCCAGCGACCGGGACACCACGCCCGGTGCCTCGATCAACGTCAGCCGCACCCCGCGGTCCTGGTGAGGCTCGGCGGCGAGTTGGGCGGCAAGGTGGTCCACGGCCGCCCCGCCGCCGGGACCGATCTCCACCACGTGCGGCCGGGCCGCCTCGACCCGGCCGAGCGCGCGGTGCACCAGCAAGCCCTTCTCCGCGCCGTGCGCGTTGGCCGCCACGTCCAGGTAGCCGGCCTCGGACTTGTGCTCGCGGGCAAAGTTCAGCATCCCGCGGTCCTCAGCGAGGTCGAAGGCGCGCACCGCTGTATCACCTCGGTTCGGTTCGCAGGTTGCGCAGGCCGTCGCGGACGCGACACAGCAGGTCCAAATTGGTAGCGGGCAGACGGCTGTTGTCCCATCGGAGGCGGAGCTGCTGGTCGCGGCCGGCGGACCGGAAGCATCCGAATCGGCTGGGTGGGCGCGTCATCCATCGAGTGCTTCGGCCACCGCCGGTACCCAGTCAGCCCGATCGCCGCCGAGTGCGTTGCCACTGGCCGAGCTGGCGGATCAGCTCGTCGTTGTCGTCGTGGCGGCCGGAATCGGCGTTGTCCAGGAAGGTCTCGGCCAGCGCGGCCCGCAACTCGGCTTCGTTGGTGACGACCCGTTCGTCGGGGCGGGCTGGCTGTTGGCCTGGCCTGTGGCCGCCCATGTCGATTCCCCGTTCGCCGATGGGATGCGGTGTCCTCGCCGGTCAGGGGCCACGGCAGGGACACCGCCGCTGGTGAGGCCGGGCTCCGGCTCGTCGTCGAGCTCTCGGTGCTAACGGACGCGGATGGCCGCCACCTCGCGGCGCAGCTCGTCCCGCTGGCAGCGCACCAGCCGGCGGTGTGACCGCCAGGCGTGCAGGCCGTAGCCGGTGCCGGCCACGACGACCGCCGTGCCGACGAACACCCTGATACGCCGACCACGATCTGCGCCCACGACATGACGGCCTCCCGATCGCTACCGACCAGCCCCTTGATGGATGCTCTGCAAGCAGGCTGCTGTGCTTGACTGAATGCGAGCAAGCGAACGCGGTTCGTTGTGAAGAATTGTCAAGGAGCGCGAGCCATGCCCGGTGACCAGCGGCTCGGGGCGATGCTGCGGCAGATGCGTGAGGCGGCGAACCTGACGCTGGCCGCCGTCGCGCACCAAGCCGGCTGCGCCGAATCACTGATCTCCTCCGTGGAAACCGGCCGCCGGCGGCTCCAACCCTGGCTGGCCGACCGGATGGACGGCCTCTACGGCACCGGCGGGGCGATCAGCGCCCTGCTCGCCGCCTCAACCAACAGCGGCACCGAGGCCCGCGGCGGCGGCGCGCATGCTGTGCGCACCCGGCGGGAAACCGATAATCCACCGCGGGGGTGCCGCCACAGACACCGCCCAGGACATGCTGATGGTCCGAACGCCGGAGGGGAGGGTCACGATGCCGGTCTCGCGCCGTGAGCTGCTGGCCGGGCTGAGCATCGGGGCGCTCGGTGGCGCGCTGGCCCAGCGCGTCGAGCAGGCGCTGTCCCGGATCGACTTCGGCGGTGACCCGCTGACGGCGTTCGAGCGGGCCTTCGCCGGGTTCGCCACCGCGGCCCGCTCCCAGCCGCCCGCCCGGTTGATCGACGGCATGACCGGCCAGGTCGCGCTGCTGGACGGGTTGCGCCGCCGCGCCCCGGCCGCCCAGCGCGGCGCGTACGCGGCCATGCAGGCCCGCTTCGCCGAGTCCCTGTCCTGGCTGTGTGAGGAAGCCTCCGACGCGACCGGTGCCCTGTACTGGGTCGATCGGGCCGCGCAGTGGGCTGCCGCAGCCCGCTGGGAACCGATGGTCGGCTACACGTTCGTGCGCCGCTCCATGTTGGTTGTCAACTTCACCGGCGACGGGCTGCGCGCCGTTGACGCCGCCGCCCCCGTGCTGGACATGCCGGACCTGTCCTGGGTGCGCGGCCTGGCGTGCAAACAGATGGCGATGGGCCACGCCCTGGCCGGCGACGCCGACGCCACCGCCCGCGCGCTGGACGACGCGATGCGACTGCTCGACATCCCAGCCCGCGACGACGAGGCCCACCTCGGGCAGCGCAGCGTGGCCGGCGACGATCTGTACGCGGTGTACCGGACCACCTGCGACATCTACCTCGGCCGCGGCGAAGCCGTGATCACCACGCTCCCACCGAGGCTGGACGCGCTGGCCGCCTCCTCACCCCGCACCGCCACCATCAGCAAGGCGAAACTGGCCCGCGCCTACGCCAACGCCGGCCAACCCGCCGACGCCTGCCGGCTCGCGGCCCACGCCCTTGACGCGGCCGGTCAGGTCGGCTCGCACTCGGCGACAGCCGAGATTCGCCGCACCCTGGGGGTGCTGCGCCACTGGCGGCACCGCCGCGACGTCGCCGCCGAGATCGCCGACCTCACCCACCGGCTCGACAGCGTCGCCACCGGCTGACGCCCGGTCAGGAGCCCTTGTCCCGTTTCAGCCGGGTCACGTCCAACGGCTCCTCGACGATCTCGCCATCCGCGCCGCGCACGACCCGGTACGCGCCCGCGCATGGCCGGTCCGCGATCACCGCCGCCAGCCGGTCATGCTCGTATTGCAGGCCCGCTCCAGTATCGGTCGCGTACCCCACAAGGTGGTCCGGGGACTCGGCGAGGAACTGGTGAAACGCCGCCCGCCGCGCGCCCTCGCCGTAGTGCACCGCGTTGGCGTACGGCACCAGCCCCAGGCCGTCGGCGGTACCGCGGAGACCGCCGTAGGAGTCGGTGATCACGCCGGTGTGCCAGCACAGCGACCCGGCCGACTCCCCAGCCAACACCACCCCCGCCCGCCAGCACTCCGCGAGAATCTCCGGTAGCCCATGCGCCCGCCACACCGCCAGCAAGTTGATCACACTGCCCCGGTCCACCCAGATCACATCCTGCTCCCGCAGATGGGCGGCCACGTCCGGCACATTCGGGTCCTCGAACAACGCCAGATGCGAGGTCCGCACACCGGTGTCGGCGAATGCGGCGTAAAAGGCGTCAATGCTGGCCTGCCGATCACCCGTACCCGTTGACACGAAGCACAACCGCGGCCGCGCCGGACTACCGGCCAGGTCGAACGCGTACCGGAACACCGGGCCGGGCCGCCACGGGTTGCGGGCACGGTTAAACCCCATCGAGGTCGCCAAGATGGTCGGTGCGTCGGCTGCCACGCCAATCAGTGTTGCAGCCCACCAATCACGATGTCAGACGACGACGCTGCTCGACCAGCACCCGCATCAGCGGGACAGCCTCGTCCACCTGCGCGGCAAGCCCGTTCAGCCAACCGATCGCGTCCCGCACGCCAGCCTCCCACGCGCGGTGGACCCGCTCCCACGCCTCCCCGCTGCCCTCCAGCGCCACACTGAACCCGTCGATCGCCCGACCTTCGGCATCCACCGCAGCGCGCAACGACCGCACGACACCGCGATCACGCTGGCCGATGCCATCACCATCGCCACAGAGCATCCTCACGGCGCGCGGGGTGAGGACTTCCTCGGGTACGCGCCCGGCCCGCACCTGTACGGCACCCTGCGCCGCGCTCCGGAACATGGCAGTCGACCGCGTTGTTCGGGACTTCGACGGCACCCACTTCGGTTACGACCCAGCCGCGGTTCGGGCCGCTCTCGTGCACCTTCGCGCGCTCCCTGTGGCCGAACTCGACCAGGGAAGCGCGCCTGGGACAATGCCTTTAACGCTCAAGTGTCGTGCTGGGATAAGGTGTTCAGGGAAGAAGGGTGTTCGTGAATCACCACGAGGTGCTGCCGCTGCTCGGCCAGGTCGCCAACGCCGTGTCCGGGGCGATCAACCGCGCACGTCCCGAACTGGCGGGCTCAGACCCCGTGGTGCGCCGATCCGAGCACTCCGACTTCCAGTCGAACGCCGCACTCGCCCTGGCCAAGCGCGCCGGCGTCAAACCGCGTGATCTCGCCGCCGAGCTGGCCGCCACCTTCGACGACGGGCCGATCGGCTCGGTCGAGCTGTCCGGACCCGGCTTCCTCAACATCACCGTGCCCGACAAGGCAGTGTGGGGGCAGGTGTCTGCCCGGATGGCCGGACCCCGCCTTGGTGTCGGCACCCCAGAGGAGGGGCGGCGCACCGTCATCGACTACTCCGCGCCCAACATCGCCAAGGAGATGCACGTCGGGCACCTGCGCACCACCATCATCGGCGACAGCCTCGCCCGCGTGCTCGGCTTCCTCGGCGCGGAAGTCATCCGCCAGAACCACCTCGGGGACTGGGGCACCCAGTTCGGCATGTTGATCCAGTACCTCAACGAGCATCCCGAGGCCACCTGGCGGCGCGACGAACTCTCTGACGACACCTCCGCCGTGTCCGCGCTGGACGAGCTGTACAAGGCCGCACGCAAGGAGTTCGACGCCGACCCTGCCTTCGCCGACCGTTCCCGGTCACGTGTGGTCGCCCTCCAGTCCGGTGACCCCGCCACGCTCGCCAGGTGGAAGGAGATCGTCGCCGAATCCGAAAAGGCGTTCCGCGACATCTACGACCGACTCGGTGTGCTGCTCACCCCCGAGGATTCCGTCGGCGAGTCGTTCTACAACCCCATGCTCGGCGACACCATCACCGAACTCGTCAACGCTGGGATCGCCGTGGACAGCGAAGACGCACTGGTGATCTTCTCGGAAGAAGTCACCGGCCCCGACGGCGATCCCGTGCCGCTCATGGTGCGCAAGCGCGACGGCGGCTACGGATACGACACCACCGATCTGGCCACCATCCGTTACCGCATCCATGACCTCAAGGCCAACCGCCTGCTCTACGTCACCGACTCCCGGCAGGCCCTGCACTTCCGCCTGATCTTCGAGGCCGCCCGCCGCGCCGGATGGCTGACGGACGCCATCGACGCCGAACACGTCGCGTACGGCACGGTGCTCGGTCCGGACGGCCGCCCGTTCAAGACCCGTGCTGGCGGCACCGTGCGCCTGATGGACCTCCTCGACGACGCCGTAGCCCGCGCCCGCGCCGTCGTCGCCGAGAAGAATCCCGACCTCGACCCCGCGGCACTCGACCAGATCGCCGAACAAGCCGGAATCGGCGCGGTCAAGTACGCCGACCTGTCCACCTCGCGTGTCAAGGACTACGCCTTCGACGTCAACCGCATGGTGTCCTTCACCGGCAACACCGGCGTCTACCTCCAGTACGCCCACACCCGCATCCGCTCCATCCTCCGCAAGGCGGGCGACCCCGAGGTCACCATCGACCCGACCATCCCGCTGGAGCCAGCCGAACGAGCCCTCGCCCTGGAACTGGATGCCTACAGCACCACGCTCGTCGAGGTCAGCGACGCACTCGAACCGCACCGCCTGTGCGGGTACCTGTACGGCCTCGCCCGCGACTTCACCACGTTCTACGAAGCCTGCCACGTGCTCAACGCCGACGAACCCATCCGCGGCAACCGGCTCGCGTTGTGCCAACTCACGGCCCGCACCCTCAAGCACGGGCTCGGCCTTCTCGGTATCGCCGCGCCGGAACGCATGTAGCACCTCGTCATCCTTGGTTCGCCATGCTGATCGACATCGAGGGAGGCCTCTGAGGCCGAAGAAGGGTATTCCCATCGGGGAAGACACATTCTCGTTGTCCCCGGAGGACGATTCCTCGACTGTCGGTCTCCGTCCTCAGAGGACGGTCGCGGTCGGGTGTTAGTCCACTGAGGACTTCCGGGGCGCCTCGGGCCCGACGCTGGCATGGGGCGTGCTCGGTGGGACACCGAGGAACCAGGGCGGGACCGGCCTTGACGAAGGCCACGTCGTGGTCGATCGCCGCCCCGGCGACATCCTCTGGGGCCGGCACCATCCCGTACCAGGCCCCGCAGGGCCTCTCCACCCGGGCCCGCAGTAGCTCACTACTGGACAGCCCCCACCCGCCCTGGGGGGCACCCCGTGACCAGCCTATCGGTTGGAGGGGAGCCGGGGCGAGACACGAAGATCCACATGTGGACAACCGCGAGGGCTGTGGACAACTTCGTGCACGAGCGGGTGGTTTGTTCCGCCCATCGTGTGGTCTCAGCGTGTCGCTGCCCGGAACACGAGGGTCTCAAGCAGAGTGGCCGCAAGCCGGAAGATCACCGCAACCCGCTGCCGCTGTTGCCGCCGCGGCATCTCGTGACGGGCGATCACCTCCATCGCGCTGTGCGTGAAACCGAGTTCCTGAAAGAACATCCGCGCTGTCGGCACGAGCCTCGGGGAACGCGATCGATCATCACAGCGACACGGGAAGGGCCGCGAGCCGCCAGGTGCCGCCGTCCGCCGCGCGCGGCACCTCCTCCGCGGGAACGGCGAGTGACAGGTTCGGGAAGCGACGCAGCAACGCGGTGAGCGCGACCTCGGCCTGCACCCTCGCCAGCGAGGCGCCCAGGCAGAAGTGCGGCCCGTGCGCGAACCCGAGGTGCCCCGCCGTTCCCGCCGGCCGGGTGATGTCGAGCCGGTCGGGGTCGGCGAACACCCGGGGGTCGCGGTTGGCGGAGACGATCGCGGCGGTGATCATCTCGCCCTCGCGGATCACCACACCGCCGATCTCGACGTCCTCCGCGGCGTGCCGGGGGATGGTCAGCAGTTGCGGCCCGCACCAACGCGTCAGCTCCTCGACGGCGCGGGGCGCGAGCCCGGGGTCGGCGCGGAGCGCGGCGAGCTGGTCGGGGTGGGCGAGCAGGGCGGCCACCCCGTTGGCGATCAGGTTCGTCGGCGTCTGCCCGGCGAGGACGACGTTCCAGATCAGGGTGACCATCTCGGCGTCGCTGAGCCGGTCGCCGTCCTCGTCGTGCACGCGCAACAGGGCCGAGACCAGGTCGTCGCCGGGCCGCTCCCGGTGCGCGGCGACCGCCGCCTTCGCGCCGTCGATGACGCCGGGGATGGACTCGGCGAGTTCCCTGCCGACGCCGGCCGCCACGTGGGCGCCGTACTCGCGCCACCGCGGCCGGTCGGCTCCGGGGATGCCGACCAGCTCGCAGATCACGTCCATCGGCAGGGGCCGGGCGAAGTGCCGGAGCAGGTCCACCGACCCGGCCTCGACGTGGTCGGGCAGGGCGTCGAGCAGGCGCTCGACGACCGTCGTGATCCGAGGGCGGAACTGGTTGGCCCGACGGGCGGAGAACGCGGGCGACACCAGTCGCCGCAGCCGCGTGTGCTCGGCTCCCTCCATCTCCTGCATGGTTCGCATGTAGGCGCGGCAGTGCTCGGGGACGTCGGGCCGGAACGCCCAGCTCGCCGCGCTAAGCCTGAACCGCGCGTCGCCCAACATCGCCTTGGCCTCGGCGTGGCGGGTCAACGCCCACAGGGGGGCCATCCCGGGGATCAGCAGGCGGGCGAGCGGGGACCGCTCCCTGGCTTCGCGGTACGCGGTGAAGGGGTCGTCCAGGACTCCCCGGTCGGTCAGGTCGATCTCTGGAACGGCGTTGACCTCGGGGTTCGTCGTGGTCACGGGAGTCCTCCCACTCAGATGTTCATCTCAGATGTTCTCATCATCTGAATGGCGACGGTATCTTGACCGGGCATCGGACGGCAACGGGGGAGGCCATGAGCGGTCGGCTCAGCAGGGCGCAGACGCAGGAACGCAACCGCGCCAGGGTGCTGGCCGCCGCCAGGGACGAGTTCGCCGAACGCGGCTTCCGCGCCGCGAAGGTCGACGCGATCGCCGAGCGCGCCGAGCTGACCAGGGGTGCGGTCTACTCGAACTTCCCCGGCAAACGCGCCCTCTACCTGGCTGTCCTCGCCGATCTCGCCGAGCGCGCGCCCGAGCCCCCGCAGCCGCGCCTCGGCGGCACCGTGCGGGAGGCGCTGGGCGCGTTCGCCCGCGCGTGGGTGGCCCGGCTCGCCCTGGCCGACGAGCAGGACGAGCAGGACGAGCAGCCCGACGCCGCGCGCCTGCGCAGGGACCTGGTGCCCGAGATCGTGGCCGACGAGCGCGTCCGGTTGCCCTTCGCGCAGCTCCTCAAGCTCGACGCGCTTCTGCTCGCGCTGTCCCTGGAGCGCCTCCGGCCGGGCGAGGCCCCCAGCGCGCCGCCGCTCGGCGCGCGAGTGCGGCCCCGCATGGTCCGCACGGCGGAGACGGTGCTGACGACGCTGCACGGGGCCAGCCAGATGGCCGTCGCCGCACCGGGCTTCGTCGAGCCCTTCGACATCGTCAGCGCCTGCGAACGGTTGGCGGGGATGGACCTCAACGACTGGTGGGCGCCGCCGCACCTCGTGCCCCCGGTCCTGTCCATCGACGAGCCGTGGTCACCACCAGAGGTGGCTGACATGGTGCGTGGCGGACGCGCGCGGCCCGCCGACGACGGGGTGGTGGTCGTCCTCGGTCTCCACCGGCTCGCCGCCGCCGAGGAAGCGGTCCGCGCCGCCCCCGAGGGGACGGACGTGACCGTCGCGCTGGTCACCGGCGAGCCCGCCGAGCTGGCGCCACTGGTGCGGCTGACCGTCGCCGACGTCGCCGGCTGCCTGCGCCAGGCCGTCCCGGCGTCCGCGTTGCCCCGGCTCAGGGTGGTGTGCGACGAGTCGGGCTCCCTCGCGTCGGCGGCCGGCGTGCCCGCCGTCAGCGACGCCACCGAGGTCGCCGTCCGCGTCCACTCCGGTCGGATCGTCGCGCGCGCCGAGGGACCGGGCGCCGGTCACGCGGTCGCCTCGCGGGACCAGGCGCGGGCGTCGTCGGGACGGGGACGGTAGGCGGGGTCCGCGCCGTCCCGCCCACGCGCCTCGACTGTCCACAGTGGTCTCCGTAGGGCATGGGGGCCCGAGAGGCCGCGCCGCCGGCGGGTACGTGCGGCATTGATCAACCTTCCTGGTGAACTTCCGGTCCCCGTGGCCCGGCCACCGGGTCGGGGGAGTTCCGCTGCGTGAGGGCCATATGGTCCGCGAGGCACGTCGGACTGGCGAATGACCAGCTTGCGGGACACGAATGCCCCAGCGCGAGCACTTTCCGTGCCTGTTCCCCGGAACGGGGTCGAGTGGATGCCCCAGTTGGGTTGAACATGAGCACCCGATGGCCTCGGCTGGCTACGGTCCTCCCATGGTTGCTCGTGGGCTCGTGCTCGGTCACTACCTCGTGACCGTGCAACGGTTCGTCGCCCAGCTCGGAAAGCCCGCCGACGTCGCCACCTTCCACCGCCTGGCCAGGGCGGTGCTGCGCGGGGACGGCTCGGCGTTGCTCGCGTTCCTGCACGCGGCCAGGAAGCGGCTCGCCGCCCACCAGGCGCCCTCGGAGGTCTGGGACCGGCACGACGAGGCGCTGTCCGTCGTGGTCGACCTCGCGGCGGACGGCGCGACGTTCCAGCGACTGGAGAAGGAGATCCACCGCGGTCTGGTGCTCAGCTACCGGCTGGCGTGGAGATGACCGCGAACCCGAGGCCGTGATCCGCCACGGGCCGCCCGGCGCGCATCGTGATCCTCTGGATCCCCGGCCCCGGCCCCGGCCCCGGCCCCGGCCCTGGGCCGCCCGCCCTGTCACCGTCAGCGGCCCCGGCCCGGCAGCCGGCCAGTGCTGGAGCGAGCCTGGACACGGGGGACGGGCGGGCGGTCCACACGTCGGAAGCCCCGGAACCCGCCCCCACCCACCTTCCGTCGTCCCGCTTCCCGAACCTGGCCGGCCTGGCCAGACTGATCACGGCGACCCCGCGCGGGACGCCGTCGGCAACGACCGAGAGGAACGCGATGTCCGCCGAGACGAGGCTCGTCTTCCGCACCGCGCGGGAACTCGTGACCCTGATGGCCACCCGCCAGGTCTCCGCCCGTGAGGTCCTCGACGCCCACCTCGCCCAGATCGAGAAGGTCAACCCCGAGGTCAACGCGATCGTCACGCTGACACCGGAGCGCGCCTACGAACTGGCCTCCCGCGCCGACGACGCGATCGCCCACGGCCGGCTGCTCGGCCCGCTGCACGGCCTGCCCGTCGCGCACAAGGACCTGGCCAGCACCGCCGGCATCCGCACCACCTTCGGCTCGCTCGTCTTCAAGGACAACGTCCCCCAGCACAACGACCTGCACGTCCAGCGCCTGCTCGACGCGGGTGCGGTGACCGTCGGCAAGACCAACACCCCGGAGTTCGGCAACGGCTCGCAGACCTTCAACAAGGTCTTCGGGGCGACGCGCAACCCCTACGACATCACCAGGACCTGCGGCGGCTCCAGCGGCGGAGCCGCCGTCGCCCTGGCCACCGGCATGGTGCCGATCGCCGACGGCTCCGACATGGCTGGCTCGCTCCGCAACCCCGCCAGCTTCTGCAACGTCGTCGGACTGCGCCCGTCGATCGGCAGGGTGCCGTTCTGGCCGACCACCAACGACCACTTCACGTTGCCGGCGCTCGGCGCCATGGCCCGCACCGTCGGCGACCTCGCCCTCCAGATGAGCGTGCTCGCCCGGCCCACTCGCCGGTGCCCGGTGTCGGCGCCGCCGGTCGACTTCACCCGGCCGGTCGAGCGGGACGTCCGGGGTGTGCGGGTTGCCTGGTCGGTGGACCTGGGTGGGCTGCCCGTGGAGCCGGCCGTCGTCGAGGCCATGGCCCCGGCGCGGGACCTGCTGGTGGATCTCGGGTGCGAGGTGGTCGACGCCTGCCCGGACTTCACCGGCGCCGACGAGGCGTTCACCGTTCTGCGCGCCTTGGCGCAGGCGTTCGCCTACGGGCCGCTGGTCGACGAGCACGGCGACCTGCTGAGCGACAACGTCCGGTGGGAGGTGGCGAAGGGCCGCACCCTCACCGCGACCGACCTGGAGCGCGCCGCGACGCTGCGGACCGCCCTGTACAACCGGGTGCTCGACTTCTTCGGCTCCCACCAGTACCTGGTGACGTTGGTCAGCCAGGTCGTGCCGTTCGACGTCGACCTGCCGTACCCGACGGAGATCAACGGCACCCCGATGACCTACTACCGCGAGTGGATGCGGTCCTGCTCGTGGCTGACGACGGCGGGTGTGCCGTGCCTGTCGGTGCCGTTCGCCTTCACCCGCGACGGGCTCCCCGTCGGCGTGCAGGTCGTCGGCGCTCCTGGTGACGACCTCGGCGTGTTGGCCCTGGGGCACGCGATCGAGGCCGCGACGCGGACGTGGCAGCGCCACCCGGCGCTCGCCGAGTGAGCGAAAGCGCGGATGGGCGGATGCCCGGATGCGAGGATGCGCGGCCGGGAAAGCGTGGAGACGCGAATGCTCCAGCGCCTGAGCGAGCGAACGAGGCGGAGTTGAAGGCACCCCGCGACCCCCGGGCGCGATCCTGTCGCGAGGATCGATCGCGGCTCCCCAGGAGCGACCCCTGCTCCGCCTACTGAGACGACGGGCTCGACGACGTGCGCGTGACGCCGGGTGATCGTGCGGTGGCGCGCCACTCCGCGCCCACCCCGGGCATGTCATGGTGTCACTTCGTGCCATAGTGATGCCATGGACCTCGCTCCGTACGTCGACAACCTCCGGCGGGAACTCGCGGTCGCTGCCGACGCCGGCGGCGAGGACGCCCGCGCCCTCGCCGAGCGGCTCACGGCCCCGCTGGAGTCCGCCGCCCGGCTCGTCCTGCTCAACGTCCTGTCCGCCGCCGCCGACGAGATCACCCGCGATCTCGCCCCCGGCTCGGTGGACGTGCGGCTGCGCGGGGTCGACCCGACCTTCGTCGTGACACCCCCGCCGGTCGACCAGTCCGCCGACCGGGGCGTGGCCGAGGACGACGCGCCGCCGCCCTCCCTGCCTCCCGTGCCCACCACCGACGAGGGCGCGACCGCGCGGATCAACTTCCGCCTGCCCGAGCACCTCAAGGCCAGGGTCGAGGAGGCCGCCGGCCGCGAGGGCCTGTCGGTCAACACCTGGCTGGTCCGGGCGGTCGCCGCGACCCTGGACGCCGACGGGCATGGCCGTCGCTCCGAGCCGCGCGGCCTGGCCGGGTCGACCCAGCGCTTCACGGGCTGGGTGCGCTGAGCCGCGCCCGACCCCGCCGACGCCGCACACCCCGACCGCCCCTGCGCGTCGGGAACGTCCAGCAGAGCCGACATGGGGGACAGCCGTGGCCACCTTCGACACTCCCGAACCGATCACCGTGACCCTCTCCCTCGCCGTCGGCGACGTGCGGATCACCGCCGGCGACCGCGCCGACACCACCGTCGAGGTGACGCCGACCGACGCCTCCAGCGAGGCCGACGCCAAGGCCGTCGCCAGGACCACGGTGGAGTACGCCAACGGCACCCTGCTCGTGAAGATGCCCAAGCGGACCGGCTGGTTCGGCAAGGCCGGCTCGGTCCAGGTCGTGATCGGGCTGCCCGCCGGCTCCCAGGTGGGCGCCACCCTGGCCATGGGGGACCTGTACTGCACCGGCCGGCTCGGCGAGTGCCGCCTCAGGACCTCGCTCGGGCACGTCCACCTCGACCGCACCGGACCGCTGCACGTGCACACCTCGGGGGGCGAGGTCAGCGTGGAGCACGTCGCGGGCGACGCCGAGATCACGACCGGCGGCGGCGACGTCAGGGTCGGCGCGGTCGACGGCACGGCCGTGATCAAGAACTCCAACGGTGAGAGCTGGGTCGGTGAGGTCGCGGGGGACCTGCGGCTCAACGCGGCCAACGGCCGGATCTCGGTCGACAGGACGCGCGCCGCGGTCGTGGTCAAGGCCGCCAACGGGCACATCCGGATCGGTGAGATCGCCAGGGGCTCGGCCGACATGGAGACGGCGTGCGGCAACGTCGAGTTCGGCGTCCCCGAGGGCGTCTCGGCCCGGCTCGACGTGCGGACCCAGGCCGGCCGCGTGCGGAACCTGCTGACCGCGACCGACCAGCCGGCGCCGTCCGACGAGAAGATCGAGGTCAGGGCCAGGACCTCCTTCGGCGACATCGTGGTCCGCCGCCCCTGACGGTCAGTACCCGACGTCCCGGGCGTCCTCGGGCTCGTGCGGGGCGCGCTGGAAGAGCCGGTACAGGAAGACGAGCGCCGGGAGCAGGACCAGCCCGCCGACGGCGAGGGCGACCGCGAGCGCGACGAGCGTCGCGTGGCTGCGCGCCGCGTCCTCGACGGTCAGGCCCGGCAACAACATGTACGGGTACTGGGCGACCGCCCAGCCCACCAGGATCGCGGCGACGGCCAGCCCGGAGAACAACCGCGCCAGGACGTACCGGCGGGTGATCAACAACCCGATCGCGACCAGCCCCGCCGCCACGGACAGCGCCACGACCGGCAGCCCGCGGCCGGTCAGGCCGGCGTAGAGCAGCGGCGCGTCGGCGCGCAGCACCGCGATGCCGGCCAGGCCGACCGCCCCGGTGATCGCCGCCGTGACCAGCGCCCGGGCCCGGAACGCCTCCGCGAGGTCGGTCTCGCCCTCCCGCCTCGCGTCGGCGCACAGGAAGACCGCCGCCAGGTACGCGCAGACCAGCACGGCCAGCGTCCCCCCGAGCGCCGACGTCGGGTTCACCCAGCTCGACACGACGTCGCCGGCGGCGATCCCCGGCGGCACCCGCCCCGAGGCGACACCACCCACGACCGCCCCGAAGAAGAACGGGGTCAGCAACGACGACAACGCGAACGCCGCGCCGAAGAACCGCCGCATCCCGAGCGTGGTGACGCTCTTGCGGTAGGCGAACGCGGCCCCGCGCGCGATCATCCCGAAGGCGGCCAGCGTCAGCGGGATGTAGAGCGTGGTGACGGCGGCGGCGAATGCGCCGGAGAACCCGGTCCACAACACGACCAGCACGAAGATCAACCACACGTGGTTGGCCTCCCACACCGGCCCGATCGAGTGCTCGATCCGCGCCCGCAACCGCGCGCCGCGCCGCGTGCCGCCGGCCAGGAGGTCCCAGACCCCGCCACCGAAGTCGGCCCCGCCGAACAGGGCGTAGGCCACCAGACCGACGAACGCGACACCGAGCACGACCTCCGCGAGCGTCATCGGTCCGCCCGCCGTTCCACTTCCTGCGGGGCCCGGGTGTCGTGGCCCCTGGCCAGGCGGCGCAGGACGACCGCCGTGAAGACCGTCAGCACGGTGTACACCGCGATCACGGCGAGCAGCCCGTAGCCCAGGCCGGGAGCGGGGCTGACCGCGTCCGAGGTGCGCAGGACGCCGTAGACGATCCACGGCTGGCGGCCGACCTCGGTGGTGGTCCACCCCGCCTCCATCGCCACGACCGCCGCCACCCCGGAGACGGCCACCGCGCGCAGGAACCACACGGTCGTGGGCAGTCTTCGCCGACGCCACCACACGAGGCCGAACCAGGCGCCGAGCAGCAGCAGCGCCACCCCGATGCCCACCATCACGTTGTAGGCCAGGTGCACGACGTTGACCGGAGGGCGCTGGTCGGGCGGCACCTCCTCCAACCCGGGCACCACCGCGTCCGGGTCGTGGTGGATCAGCAGCGACAGCCCGTAGGGGATCTCCAGCGCGTAGCGCAGCTCGTCGTCGCGGTAGATCCCGCCCAACGACAGGCCCGCGCCCGCGGTGGTCTCGTACTGCGCCTCCATCGCCGCCAGCTTCGCCGGCTGGTTCGTCGCCACCGTCTTGGCGATCCAGTCGCCGACGCCGATCTGCACTGGCGCGGTGATGGCCGCGACCGTCAACGGGATCAGCAGCCCCATCCGGTGGTAGCGGTCCCTGCGGCCCCGCAGCATGCCCACCGCGTACACCGAGGCGACCAGGAACCCGGTGACCATGAACGCCGCGAGCCACATGTGCGTGAACTGCGGCCATGTCGAGGGACCGAACATACCGGCCACGGGCCGGGGATCGACCACGTGGCCGTTCGCGTCGAGCCGGAAGCCCGTCGGGTTGTTCATCCACGCGTTCGCCGAGACCACGAAGAACGCTCCGGCGATGCCGGCGAGCACCATGGGCACGGCGCTGAGCATGTGCGCCCTCGGCGACAGGCGGTTCCAGCCGAACAGGTAGACGCCGACGAAGATCGCCTCGACGAAGAAGGCGAAGCCCTCCAGCACGAACGGGAAGCCGAACACCTCGCCGAAGCGGTCCATCAGGACCGGCCACAGGATGCCCATCTCGAACGACAGCAGCGTCCCCGAGACCGCGCCCGCCGCGAAGAGCACCCCCATGGCCTTGGCCCAGGTGTGGGCGAGTTCGGTGAGCGCGGCGTCGCGCCGCCGGTGGCCCCACCACTCGGTGAACACCACGATCAGCGGGAACGCGATGCCGAAGCAGGCGAAGACGATGTGCCAGCCCAGCGACAGCGCCATCTGCGTCCGCGCCGGCCACAGGTTCTCGACCACACCACGGGCCAGCAGGTCAGGCGCGGACACTCGGCCTCCCTCGCTCGTCGTGTCGGGCACCAGGAACACCGTGTCGGGGCGATCGCATGCCCGCCGTGTACCCGGAGGCCCCCGGCGACGAACGTAACGCGACGCCGGGGACGGCGACCGGTGTTCGCGCTCCCGTCACCGGGACGGGGTTGGCACGGGGATCGGCAGTACATGCCTCGTCGGTTATATTCCCTGCGTGGCATCAGTCTTCGAGGTGCTGGCCGAGCCACGCCGCCGGGAGATCCTCGACCTGCTGCGGGACGGCGAACGCCCCGTCGGCGACCTGGTCCGGCGGCTCCACATGACCCAGCCGGCGGTCTCCAAGCACCTGAGGGTGCTGCGCGCCGCCGGACTGGTCGAGGTCCGGCAGGACGCGCAGCGACGCTGGTACCGCCTGCGGCCGGAGCCGCTGACGGAGATCGACACCTGGCTGGAGCCCTACCGGCGGATGTGGTCGGCCAGCCTGGACGCCCTGGAACGACACCTGGACGCCATGGAGGAGCGGTGAGCGAGCGCGCGACCCTGCGGACGATCGACGGCCAACCCGTGCTCCGCCTCGAACGCCGGCTCCGGCACTCGCCGGCCAGGGTCTGGCGGGCGGTCACCGAACCGGCGGAGCTGGCCCACTGGTTCCCGGCCCTGGTCGAGGCCGAACTCCGACCAGGAGCCCCGATGCGGTTCACCTTCCCCGGGCAGGCGGCCGGGGAGGACGGCGACGGCGGGTGGACCGGCGAGGTCCTTGAGGTCGACCCGCCGAGGGTCTTCATGTTCCGGTGGAACCAGGACGTCCTGCGGTTCGAGCTGACCCCCGACGGCGACGGCTGCCTCCTGGTCCTCACCCAGACACTCGGCGGCGGCTGGGTCGGCCGGCTCGGCGCGGGGCGCACGGCCGCCGGCTGGGACACCTGCCTGGACGCGCTGGCCGCCTCGCTCGCCGGCGACACCCCGCCGCCGCCCGGCGACTGGTTGCCCAGGATGGAGCGCTACATCGACGAGTTCGGGCTCGGGGAGGGCAGCGTTCACCCGACCGAACACGGCTTCGAGCTGCGGTTCGCGCGTGATCTGGTGTGGAAGCCGGTGGACGAGGTGTGGGCGGCGCTCGTGGCGGACTCGCCGCTGGGCGCCGAGCCTCCGCCCCGCGCCACCAACGGCCACGTGCCGGCCGGTCGTCTCACCGAGGTGCGGGCGCCGCACCTGCTGGAGTACGAGTGGCTGCACGACGGCGCGCCCGCCGGTCGCGTCCGCTGGGTGATCGAGTCGGACCCGACCCTCGGCGTGCGGGTCGAGCTGACCCAGACCGTCCCAGCCGAACTCGCCGAGACCCGCGCGGCCTTCCTGGCCGTGTGGCACGTGCACCTCGAACTCTTCTTCGCCGCCGTCCACGGGGATGTGCGGTGCCCCTGGCCGCGGGACCGTGTCGCGGAGCTGACCGAGCACTACGCGTCCCGTCTCTGATCCCCAGTCCTTGCCGGGGAAGCGGCTCGTGAAACATCCCTGACAAAGATCGGAATGACGGCGGGACGGCTCACCTGGGGCCGCGCCATGCGCTCAATCCCTTGTCACGGCAAGGAGAGCGCGGCCAGGAGAGCGATTTGCCGGGATCCGGTGGGGAAAGGACGACGAACGCCGACACGACGCCTTTTGCGACGGGGCGGTTCCGAGCTATGGTCTAGACCCGCCGCCGCGAAGGGTGGACGTGCCGTCCCCGACGCCACCCCCTGCGCACCACGGCGGAGGGCTCGGCGTTCACCCCCCGTTTTGCGTTCGTCGAGGGGAGCCGACATGAAGTCCCGAAGGATCGCGGCACTGGTCGCCGGTGCCCTGGCCGCCCCGGTCATCGCGGTGGCGCTGCCCAGCGGCCAGGCGTTCGCCCACGGCTACGTCTCGAACCCGCCGAGCCGGCAGGCGCAGTGCGCGAAGAACGTGGTGCGCTGCGGCGCGATCAAGTACGAGCCGCAGAGCGTCGAGGGCCCGAAGGGCCTGCGGAGCTGCAACGGCGGGCTGGCCCAGTTCGCCGAGCTGAACGACGACAACAAGGGCTGGAAGGTCACCAACGTGGGGCGCACCACGACCTTCAGTTGGACCTTCACCGCCCGGCACCGCACGTCGAGCTACGAGTACTACGTGGGCAACACGCGCGTGGCGTACTTCGACGGCCACAACCAGGTTCCTGGTGCCACGGTGTCGCACTCGGTGAACCTGCCGCCCGGGCGGCAGAAGGTGCTCGCCATCTGGAACATCGGTGACACCGCCAACGCCTTCTACGCCTGCATCGACGTGAACGTGCAGTAGCGGCAAGGCGGTCGGAAGTCCGTCGGAAATCCGTCGGAAGTCGGTGGGTGATCCGGGGGTGGCGTGGCGGACCGCCACGCCACCCCTCACTCCGCCGAGGGCGGCAGCCTGCGCCGGCCGGCGAAACCCAGGTCCGCCCGGTGGTACCACGCGAGGTCGTCGTCGCCCTCCAGCCAGCACAGCAGCACCGGGACACCGTCCAGTTCGGACGGGAAGTCGACCAGGAGCGGCGCGAAGCCCTTGAGTTCGGCCCCGGTCGCCTGCACCGCGCTCATCAGCTCGTCGAGCCTGGCCTGGGCCGCCTTCAGCTCGGGAAGGCCACCGAGCGGGGTGGGCTGTCCGAACCCACCGACCGCCGCGGCCAGCTCGGCGGCGTCCGCGCGGAGCGCGACGATCTCCTCCAGCACGGGCCGCAACCGCGCCAGCTCCTGACGCGCTTCGGACACAGTGAACAGTCCCACGGCTCCATCCTGGTGGTGGTTCGGAACGGATCGACACCCGACACCAGTGATGCTAGCTCCGGCCGGCGGGCGCGGGAGCGCGCGCTGGAAGGCCGCTCAGCCCTCGGGAACGACCGCGTGGTTGATGTCGCCGCGCGATTCCGCGACCCGGCCTCCCGGGTCGGGTCAGGACGGCGCCCCGACCCGGCGCGCGGTGAGGAGACCGGCGACGCTCAGCGCCCCGGTGACCACGAAGATCGTCAGGAACGCCGACGGCTGGGAACCCTGGTGGCCGACCAGCGCCCCGCCGAGCCCGCTGATCATCGCGGTGGCCAGGGTCTGGGCCAGTTGCAGGGCGGCGCTGACCGCGCCCTGCTGCTGGGCGGGCGCCTGGCCGAGCGTCTCGGTGGTCGCGGCGTTGAAGGCGATGCCCATGCCGACACCGCCCACGGCCCAGCCGAGGACGGCGAGCAGGCCGGGGCCGGCGAGCACCCCGTAGGCCAACACGGCCACGCCGACCAGCAGGACGCCGAACCCGAGCGCCACCGCCGACACCCGGTCGCGGTCCCACCTGGCCTGGATGGCCGAGCCGGCGACCCAGGTGAGCGCGCCCGCCGACAGGCCGAGCCCCGCCTCCAACGCGTTGACGTGCTGGAGCTCGGTCAGGCCCAGCGGCAGGAACGCCTCGGTGCCGAAGTACACCGCGCACAGCAGGAACCGGACGACCACACCGGCGGCGACCCCTCGGCGGACGGTGAGGGTGCCGGCCGGCGTGACGGCGCGCAGCGCGACGACGCCGAGCGCGAACCCGACCACCGCGAGCGGGACCACCAGCGCCGGGCCGTCGAGCTGGAGCGCGGCGAGCAGCACCCCGGTGCCCACGGTGAGCGCGAGGCTGCTCGCCAGGGGACGGCGCCACCACGGCAGCGCGGGCGGCTCCGACCCGCCGCCGGCCGGCGCGGTCAGGCCGGGCAGGGTGAGCAGGGCGGCCACGGCGGTGAGCGGGAGCATGAGCAGGAACGTCCAGCGCCAGCCGACGGCGGCGGTCACGGCCGCCGCCACGACCGGGCCGATCAGGGACGGTACCGTCCACGCCGAGGACAGCAGCGCGAACATCCGGGCGCGCAGGCGTTCGGGGTAGACCAGGCCGATCAGCGTGTACGCCATGGCCATCACCGCGCCGACGCCGAGGCCCTGCGCGAACCGGCCGACCAGGAACAGCGGCCACGTCGGCGCGCTGCCGGCCAGGACGCAGCCGAGGGCGAACACCACCAGTCCGACGGCCAGGGGTCCGCGTGGGCCACGGCGGTCGGCGGAGTGCCCGGCGACCACGGTGCCGACGATGTTGGCGAGCATCATCGCGGCCAGGCCCCATCCGTAGGAGCCGAGTCCGTCGAGGTCGCGGGCGATGTCGGGGAGGATCGTCGCCACGCCGAGCGACTCGAAGGCGACCAGGCTCACCGTGAGCACGATGCCGAGGGTCCTGGCGCGGTAGGCGGGGGAGAGGACCCCGTCCGGGGAGGTCGGGAGTGTCTGGGGTGTCGTTGTCACCGGGGCATTATGTTCCGAACCGGAACGGAACGAAAGTGGTATGCTGGGCGACGTGGCGAACACCCGTTCTGGCCGGCCCCGCGACGAGCGCATCGACAGCGCCGTCCGCGCGGCCACCGTGAACATCCTCAACGAGGTCGGCTACGCGGCTCTCACCCTCGAAGCCGTCGCCGCGCGGGCGGGCACGAGCAAGCCCGCGTTGCGGCGGCGCTGGCGCAGCCGTCAGCACCTCGTCGTCGACGCGCTCGCCGCCACCGTCGGCACGACCCCCACCCCCGACACCGGGTGCACCCACTGCGACCTGGTCGCGGGCATCCAGACCCTCACCGAGGCGTTCACCACCAAGATCGGACGGCGGGTGCTCCCCGCCCTGGTCGCCGACCTCGCCGACGACCCCGACCTCGCCGAGGTCTTCCTCGACAGGTACTTCCACCCGCGTCGCGCCACGACGGCCGAGGCGTTGCGGCGCGGAATCGAACGCGGCGACCTCGTGCCCGACGCCGACATCGACCTGCTGCTCGACATGCTGGCCTCGACCACCTACTACCGCGTCCTCTTCGGACACCTCCCCGTCACCGCCGACCTGGCCGAGAAGGTCGTGGAGACGGTGTTGGCCGGTGTGGCCACCGCACAGTGGCGCAACCGCCACCGCCATCCCTCTGTCCTCTGAGGACTCTGTGTTCCGGGGGAACCATGTACTGAGGACGTCGCTGGGGGACTGTCCTTTGAGGACACTGCCCCTCTGGGTTCAGTGGACGACGGAGGCGTGGAGCTGCGCGACGAGACGTTCGGGAACGGGGTCGACCTGGTTCCGCCTGCCGATCTCCCGCCGCAGCGTGTCCCACCGCCGCGCGAGCTGGCGGAGCCTGCCCTTGTCCCCGGCCGCGTTCCCGCCACGGGCGACACCCGTGACACGGTCGCTGACGCTGAACGACGGAGGCCGTGAGGAAGGGGTGCGCAGCACGCGCTCCGACTCGGTCACTGCGAGGGTGATCAGCGACTCGACGAGCTGCTGCGGTGTCCGGATGCGGTTCGCACGCCGCCAGACACTCAGCCACACCTTCGCGACGACGTCCTCCGCCTGGTCACGGCCGATGCCCTCACCTCGCACCGCGTGCCAGACCAGCGGGGTCAACTCCGTCACCAGCACCTGCAAGGCCTCGCGCCTCCCATGGTGAACGGCCTGGAGGCAGGCGGTGTGGCGTGCCGTGCCCTCAAGGCCCTCCCAGGGTCGCTCGGTACGAGCATCTTCGCCCTCTCCCGGCTTGGCGGGGCCAGAGGGAGAGCCGGCGAGGGCAGGGGATCGCCGGGAGAGCGCCGTCAGCAACTGGTCCTTGTTGCTGGCGTGTGCGCGTGGCGGTGGCTCGTCCCGGAACGCGGGCGTGTTTCTCGCTAGCGCCTTCACGAGCTGTCCCCAGAACGAATCACTCCGCATCGCTGCCCCCTGTCGTGGTGGAGACGGTGGAAGAGTCGTCGCCGGCGTGGGGAAGCGCGGCGGGCGACCCCGGCTGCGACTGCTCATCCTGTGGTTCGTCGGCCGATCCTGGCGTGAGGGGAACCTGCCCGGCGAGCTGCGCGACCACCAGCGGCGCGGCGATCCCGATCGCCAGCGCGCCGAACGGGCCGCTGATCTGGCCCGCGCTCCCCGCCGCCACCGCCAGCCCGCCGCCGACCGCCAGCCGGATGACCACCGAGACGAGGAAGGGGACCGGCCCGGGCTCCTCAGGCTGCTTCCAGGGCCAACCGCCCGTGCGACGGATCGCGCCGGCGAAGTCCAGACCCTCCACCGCGAACCCGCCGAACAGACCCCATAACGCGCACTCGACGACACCCACATCGCGAAGGGTAGCGACCTCGCCGCCCCACCGACCCCGAACAAGTGATCTTCACGCCCACCCACCGGGGGCTGTGATCTACTGCGGGTCAACGCCCAACCCCAGCAGACGACGACATGACGAACCGGAGCCCCCAGCTCAAGAAACGATCACAACGTCCCCTTAGAACTCCTAACGGAATGCTCTGCGAGGACTTGAGAGCTAACTCAGGGGCCGTCATCGAACGCGGTTGCTACTGTCCGGACGTGACCCTGACCGACCTCAACAACGGCTTTCGTGACGATGAGCAGCGGCGGCGCGTCCAGAGGGTCGTTCACGATCGCCTCGCAGACGACCGTGACCCGCAGGAATGCCGCTTCCTCATGCGGTTCTGGTGGCAGCTGGTCATGTCGTACCAAGAGGTGTCGATGGACGAGCTCAGCCTGAACGTCGGTAAGCCGAAGATGGCCGTTATCGAGGCGCTGATCAGCGCCATCAGGTCGTCCCATGCCGACATCGACGCTTGGATCACCACCACACAGCAAGTCTTCCCGGTGGTCCAAGATCGCGGCTTCAGGGCCGCCCAAGACACCGAACGTTAACGTGGCCGGAGCTTCTTCAGCCGTCGCCAGCAGATGATGCTGCAAGCGAGGCTGAGGAAGGCTTCGTGGATGTCATCGCGGATCTCCCAGCGGATGCGCAGGCGGCGGAACCAGTGCAGGTGGGCGAACGCTCGCTCAACGACCCAGCGTTGGGTGCCCAGGCCGGAACCGTGCTCGGTCCCGCGGCGGGCGATCTGCGGCTTCACGCCGAGGTCCCAGACCAAGCGGCGGTACTTGTCATGGTCGTAGCCGCGGTCGGCCAGCACCACATCAGGGCGGCGCCGGGGCCGGCCGCGTTTGCCCCGCACGGGCGGTACGGCCTGGAGGAGCGGGATCAGCTGGGTGACGTCGTTGCGGTTGCCGCCGGTCAGGGTCGTGGCGAGCGGAATGCCCGTGGCGTCGGTGATCAGGTGATGCTTGCTGCCCGTCCTGCCCCGGTCGACGGGGCTTCGTCCGGTATTGGCTCCCCTTTTAACGCGAGGATGTGGGAGCCGTCGACCGCCGCCCGGGAGAAGTCCAGGGCGTTCGCGCTGCGGAGTTCGGCGAGTAGGACCTCGTGCAACCGGGGCCATACGCCGGCCTCGGTCCACTCGGCCAGGCGGCGCCAGCAGGTCATGCCCGAGCCGTAGCCCAGTTCCTGCGGCAGGTGTTCCCAGGAGATCCCGGTGTGCAGGACGAACAGGATGCCCTGGAACACCAGCCGGTCCGGATGCCGCTTGCGACCCGGATGCCGGATCCGACGCTCGACCTTCGGCAGCAGCGGCTCGATCACCGCCCACAGTTCGTCGTCGACTTCCCACGGCTTCGGCCGAGCCACCCGCACCCCCAGCTCGCCAGTCTCAGGGTGATCCAACCACCTCGAAGATCATTTCGTTAGGGTTTCTTAGCCCAGGTCGCGAAGGCGTCCTCCCCGCACCCGCAGGGGTGAGTCGTCCGGCCCCACCACTGCCATGTGTGGTGGCCGTGCCCGATGCCACGATCGGCACCCGAGTCAGATACGTCCCGTGTCGGATAGTGATGGTTGGTCCGGCCCAGTGCTGTTTCCTCCGGTCAGGCAGTGGCCTCCGTGCCGGACTGTTGCTAGGAAGTGCCGGGGCATCCAGGCACACCACGGACACACTCACAAGATCAATCGGAGGTCATCTGCGGCGCCCGCCAGGGCAAGGGTCGCATCCCGCAACTCCACTACCTGCGCTGTGGACAACGGCGGCAGATCTTCCCTCCGGGCCATCCCCGCAGTCCGCATCGCCGCACCGACCAGACTGGCGACAGGCCGGATAGGGCCTCGGGTCGTAGCAGCATCCCCTGAGGTGGCTGGATTCAGGCGGTGTCGAACAGGCTGATCTGGTCGGCGTAGTTGCTGCCGACCGTGTGTGACAGTGGTGGACACCGGTTATGACGGGTGGCGGCTGCGGCTCACCCGGCCAGTTGACCCGGGGTGTGGATGCGGCGCGGAACCCCCGCCCCGTGCGCTGTCCTGGTCGTGCGCCCGTCCCGGCCGAGCCTGGTGGCCGCCGAGCAGCTTCTGGCCCGCCGGGAGCCCTGGGTGCACGCCGGACTCGTCGTCCCGGTGCAGCCCCTGGTGGTGTCGGGAGCGCGACGCTGGCCGCGAGGCGTGGTGGGCGCGGCCGGCCGCAGGGTGAGCGCCCTGCTCACCTCGGCGCGGCTTCTCCCACACCACCCCGGCAGCGCCCTCGGTGGGATCTGCCCACAGATCACACCATTCAGCGCCACCTCCGCCGGCAGCGGGACGGACGGCCGCGCGCACGCCCTCTACCGCGCTCTGGACAGGGTGGAGGACCAGCTATGCGGTGTGGGATGCACCAGCGTCGAATGGTTGGACTCGCCCGGTCTGGCCGTGGCCGTCCGCAGCCGATTCAACCCCCACGCGACGGGGGAGCGCCCGTGCTCGGCGGCAGCCGGACCGACCACGGCTCCACCGCCAGCCGTTCGCTCCTACACCCACGACGGGTTCACCTCCGTCACCTACGCCGTGCTCGTCCTAGAGTCAGGTGTCCTGTTCGGATCGCTGCGATCTCTGCTGATCCCACGCACCGTAGGAGAGCGACGAGCGCTGGCGGTGCACTACGAGATCCTGCCTCCCCACCTGGCATGGCGGGGCGTGCGGGTCGAGCGGAAGCGCCACGCGCTCATCAGGGACACCAAGACACGCCGAGGCTTCACCGTGTCCGCCGCCGACCAACGGGCGGTGCGAGAGGCCTACGGGGGGAGGTGGGGGGACCACGCCGCTCGACTGGAGAACGCCGCGACCGGCTGGTTCCGCCTGCTCCGCCTGGAGTTGGCGCAGGACAGCGCGTTCGTCGCCGCGTGTGTTCCGATCGGACTCGGCCTGCCGAAACTGCGCTGGAAGCGGATGAGGAAGTGATGAGTGTGCGAGGAGGCCCCCAGGTTCGAACCATCGTCTCCCTGCTCCGCGCCTTCGGCCTGGAACCTCCTGTCCGGCCCCGCGAGCCCGGTCCCGTGCCGGAGCGGAGCGAGGCCGGACAGTGCGTCCCGCGACGGGGGATCTCCCGGCCGGGCTGGGGATGGAGTCCGGTAGAGGCGCCGCTGGTGGTGTGTCGGGCGGCGACCAGCGAGATCGGTGGCCTCTGGCCGCTGATTGACTCAGCCAGAAGGCCTTGCTGTCGCCGTCTTGAGTCCTCATCGGCGGGTTGGTCTGTCTCTGAACGCCGGCCAGCTCATGAATCTTCAACCTGCCTGAAGCCAGCCTGGTTCCGCAGCTCAAGTACGTTGAGTCGCTGTCCGTCGGGGCCGCTGCCCCAGTCCCGAAAGGTGCGGATCCGATACCCACCCGAGAGATCGCCATTGGGGAACAGGTGGGTCTGAGATCCCGTCTGGTCCAGCAGCCGATGCGGCAGAGTGACGGCGCGGTGGACCTCCTCGACCACGACCCACTCGTCCCAGGTCCCGCCGCCCGAGTGGGGGTGCGGGGATGGTGTTCTCGCGGGCGCAGGCCAGGCACACGACGCGGGTGTACTGGTTGCAGTGCTGGAGACGCAGGGCCGCGGTCAGGGCGATGCTTTCGGCCAGGGCGAGGCCGAACTCGCTGGTGGTGAGCATGACGAGGGCTTTCGGTGCTGGTCGGGCCAGGGTTGGGGGTCGTAGCCGAGTCGGCAGGGTGGGCGGTCGCCGTAGGCGTGCAGGGTGGATTGCGGGGTGGTGTGGCTGGCTTTGGTGACGCGCCAGCGGGTGATGTGGGTGACGAGGACGCCGCAGGGCTGGCAGGTAGCCAATGGGGCAGGGGTTTGCCGTCGGTGGGGGCGAGGGTGAGGCGGCAGAGGGTGGTGATGGTGAGGGGTCGGGTCGGGTGTGGTAGGCGTGGAGTCGTCCGGCGTGGGTGCCACCGGTGAGGCCCGTGGGCATGGGGAGTTCTTCGGTGGTGGTCACGGGGAACCTTCCACAGTGGACGGTCCTGGGAGATGAGGAGCGAGATGGGGAGAGGGGTGGCGGGGCTGGGACGTGGCCGTCCGGGGGCCGGTCCCCGCAACCCCTGGGACGGGCCTGGCGCGGCGGACGTTGTTCACGGCATGCTGTACCAGGGGTGTTTCCGCGGTGCCTGTTCTGCTTGGGCGGCTTCCGCCTGCCGCCGTCGTCGTGCATCTGCAAGCGTTGGGTTCAGTTGGCTGACGGCGGCAGCTACTACGGTGACGGGGTCGCAATCCCCGAAGTCAAACCACTCTCCATACGTCTGATTTGCCTCGAACTTTCGTTTCAGGGCTTCCTCCAGGAGGGACGTCAGGGAGGGAGGCAAGGTGCCGCGTACCGGCCCTCGTGCTCCACGCGCATCAGCGGAACCTTGCGGATCCTGCCGCTCTTCGCGCCGCGCATCGTGACAATGACGACCGGCAGGCCTGTGTCCCACAGCGTTGTGCCCTCTGTGCCACCCGAACTCTCGTACAGCTCGACCTGTTCGCGTACCCACTGGGCCGGGCTCGGCTCGTACTCGTCCTCAAGAGGCATCGCATTCACCCCGTTGTCGACCCGGCAGGCGAAGGGTCTCACCCTTGAGGCGCTGGGCAAGCTGACCGGGTACTCCGGTGCCCAGATCTCCCGCTATGAGCGCGGCCTCGCCTCTCTGAAGGACGTCGATGTGCTGCGGCGCTTCGCCGACGCGCTGGAGCTGCCTCACCAGGCGTTCGGCCTGACCCCACCCGCCCACCACCCCGAAGTGCGGCACGGCCAGTCGATCGGTCCAATCACGGACTTCCCCCGGATGCCCGCCACTAGGGTGGGCAGATTTGGACGGGAGGACGGTGAAGATCCGGTGCGGCGTAGGAAGTTGCTCAGGGGCCTAGCGGTCGCGGCCGCCGCGGCCGCTGGCTCATCACTCCTGGCGAATGGGACCGCCACGGCGGACGAGGCTCTTCTCGGCGAGCTGCTCGTCGCCCGCATCTGGGATGCGATGCTCGGCCTCGGCAACGCCCCCGACCCGTCATCAGCTGTGACGTTCGATGCGGACTTCGCCCGTGCGCTCGCCGACTTCGGCGCCTGCCGTTACGCCTCCCTCGCCATCTGGCTGCCCCGGCTCATCCGCTCCGGACACGCGCTGACTGGCAGCCACGGCGAAACCCAGAACTACCAGCTCCTGGCCAAGAGCTACCTGCTGGCCACCCGCATGCTCATCAAGATGGACGAGCAGCAGCTCGGCTGGATGGCCGCCGACCGCGCCCGCCAGTCGGCCGAGGCCGGCGGCGACATCCTCACGGTCGCCAAGTCCGCCCGCCAACTCGCCGTCCTCGCACGAAAAGCGGGATGGCACGACGAGGCCCTGTCGATCGCGCTGTCCGCCGCTGACCACTCCGACCTGCGCGACACCGGGCGAGCCGGCGCCGCGGCGCGTGGACTGCTCATCCAGTCCGCCGCCTACACCGTGGCGCGGCGGGGGACAGGGACGGGATGCGGGAGCTGACCGACCAGGCCGCGGGCATCGCCAAGGAACTCGGAGGCGGAACGCTGTTCCGCGACCATGGCGGGGGTTTCAGCCCGCTCACCGTGCAGCTCCACCGCATCTCCGCCGAGAACTACGCCGGTGACCCCCTGGCAGCGCTCGCCGCCGCCCGTTCCATCTCGCTCAAGGAGCTGCCCAGCGTCGAACGCCGCTCCCGCGCCCTGAGCGACATCGCCGTCACCTACGACCGGCTCGGTCGCCGCAGCGACTGCATCCGCGCTCTGCTGCAGGCCGAGCGCTGCGCTCCGCAGGAGATCCACACCCGTGCGGCGATGAAGGCGCTCATCTCCACCCTGCTGGTCTCCGGCCCCACGACGACGGAACTGCGCGCCCTTGCCACACGCGGCGGAGTCATCCCCTGACCGCGGTCCGCGACTGGGTCAAGCTAGCAACCGGAACGAGGTCCGACCGGTAGTCGGAATACCAGCAAACCCCACCCTCGTTCTGCACGCGCTGATCTCCGTACTGATCCGCCCGCGCTCAAACGATCTGGTAGTCAGCTGGAGTACCTCAGCATGTTCACCCGCAGGCGTCACATGGGCGCCTGTCTGCTCACCGCCCCGCCCTCGGGTGCACCGATCAGCTCGCCCGAAGCGGTGACAACACACGAAAGGAACCGGATGACCGACTTCACCAGCACTGCCCCCAGCACCCGCCCCGAGAACCTGCGCGAGCAGATGATCAGCCACATCCGCACCGCCGGTCACCTGCGCTCCGAGCGCATCGAGCAGGCGTTGCGGGCCGTGCCCCGGCACCGGTTCGTGCCCGCCGCCTCGGTCGAGGAGGCGTACGCCAACAAGGCGATCACCATCAAGCCCGGCGAGGATCGGCCGGCGAGCTGCATCTCCGTGCCGACCGTGGTGGCGATGATGCTCGGCCAGCTCGACCCGCGACCCGGCGACCGCGTGTTGGAGATCGGCGCCGGAACCGGATACAACGCCGCCCTGCTGGCCGAACTCGTCGGACCGACCGGCAGCGTCACCACCGTCGACATCCACCCCGACGTCACCGACCACGCCCGCGCCGCCCTGGGTGAGACCGGCTACGACCGGGTGCGGGTGATCACCGGCGACGGCGCCCTCGGCGAGCCGGACCACGCCCCCTACGACAAGATCATCGTCACGGTCGGCCCGTGGGACCTGCCCCCGGCCTGGTTCGACCAGCTCGCCCCCGGCGGCACGCTCGTGGTCCCGCTGCACTGGCGCGGTCAGGCCCGCAGCGTCGCCTTCGTCCGCCACGACACCCATCTGCGGGCGGAGAACAGTCAGCTCTGCGGGTTCATCCCCATGATCGGCATCGTGCCCACGGGCGAGCGGACCGGCACCATCATCGAGCACGTCGCGCTGCACTGGGACGCCGACCAGAACATCGACCCGGACGCCCTGCGCGAGGTGTTCAGCGGACCCGAGACCACCATGTGGTCCGGCGCCTCCGTGGTCGCCAACGAGCCATTCGACCACATCTGGCTGTGGTTGACCGCCACCGAACCCGGCACCTGCCGCCTCGACGCCGACGACGAGGCCATCGAGGCCGGGATCTGCCGCCCCGCGTTCTCCTACCGCACGCCCGCGATCGTCGAGGGCGACTCCCTGGCCTACCTGACCAAGCCCCGCCCCGTGGCGGGCCCGGACGGCGAGCGCCGCTTCGAACTTGCCGCCACCGGCCACGGCCCCGCCGCCGCCCAGCTCGCCGAGCGGCTGGTCGAACAGATCCGCCGGTTCGACCGCGACCGCGCCGCCCAGCCCGTCATCACCGCCTTCCCGGCCGGAACGACCGACGAGGATCTGCCTGCCGGCGTGGTCGTCGACAAGCACCACGTCCGCATGGTCCTCACGCCCTGAACGGTCACCATGCCGCCGCCCCGTGGCTTCGTAGAACCTGGTGAACCCCGGCCCACGTCGGGCCGGGCTCACCGCGTTCCGGGCGCGGTCAGCGCTTCCTGGGCGGCACCAGGGTGTCGAACAGCCG
>NZ_JAMTCP010000021.1 GCF_024171885.1 Streptoalloteichus tenebrarius
TTCTTCGACAAGCTGACCGCCCGGGAGCAGTTGGAGACCTTCGCCGCGCTCTACGGCGTCTCGCGCGGCGACGCCGCCGACATGCTCGACGTGGTCGGGCTGGCCGACAAGGCCGACACCCGGGAGGACAAGCTCTCCGGTGGTCAGCGCCAGCGGTTGTCGATCGCCTGCGCGCTGGCCCACGACCCGGACATCGTGTTCCTCGACGAGCCCACGGCCGCGCTCGACCCGCAGTCGCGCCGCAACCTGTGGGACGTGCTGCGGGTGATCCAGCAGCGCGGCAAGACGATCGTGTACACGACCCACTACCTGGACGAGGCCGAGATCCTCTGCGACCGGGTCGCGATCATGGACCATGGCCGGGTCCTGGCGATGGACACACCCGCCGCACTCGTGCGCGGGCTGGACGCGCCCACCCACGTGACGCTCGCCGACGGCGCGCTGTCCGTCGAGACGGCCAGGGCGATCCCGGGCGTCGAGTCCGTCAACACCGACGGCGTCTCGCTGACCCTGTCCACCCGCACGCCCGCGCCGGTGCTCGCCGACCTGGCCGAGCGGGGCGCGCTGGACGGCCTCCAGGTCCGCACGGCCACCCTGGAGGACGTCTTCCTCCACCTGACCGGACGGGAGTACCGCGCATGACCGCCTCCTCTCGCCGCGGGGGGACGGCGTCGTCCTTCCGCAGCCTGTCCACGGCCATGTTCCGGGGCTTCGTCAGGGACAGGGCCGGCCTGTTCTTCGTGTTCCTGTTCCCGCTGATGTTCCTGGTCGTCTTCGGCCTGATCTTCGGCAAGGAGGGCGGGAGCCGGCCGAAGATCGCCGTGGTCGGCGACGGCCCCGTCGTGGTGGCGTTGGAGCAGAGCGGCGCCGTCGAGCTGGAGCGGCTCGGCGCGGCCGACGACGCCGTGCGCAAGGTGCGCGACGGCGACCTCCCGGCGGCCGTGCTGGCCAGGGGCGACACCGTCGAGCTGCGGTACGCCGCCAGCGACCAGGCGCAGGCCGGCCTGGTCCAGGGCATCGTCGGCGGGGTCGTGGACAAGGTGAACATCGCCGCGTCCGGGCAGCCGCCGAAGGTGCGGCTGGACAGCCAGCGGATCGAGGACTCCTCGCTGAAGCCGATCCAGTTCCTCACTCCTGGCATCCTGTCCTGGGCGGTGTCCACCTCCGCGATCTTCGGCTCCGCCGTGACGCTGGTGTCGTGGCGCAAGAAGCAGGTGCTGCGCCGGATCCGGCTCGCGCCCGTCCCGGTGTCCACCGTGCTGACCTCGCGGCTGCTCGTGAGCATGGGGATCGCGGTCGGCCAGGCCGCGCTGTTCGTCGGCGTCGCCTCGATCCCGCTGTTCGGGCTGTCGCTGTCCGGCCAGTGGTGGCTGGCGCTCCCGTTGATCCTGCTGGGCTCGCTCGCCTTCTTCGCGATCGGCATGCTCGCCGGCTCGTTCGCCAGGACCGAGGAGACGGCGACCGCGGCGGCCAACCTCGTCGTGCTGCCGATGGCCTTCCTGTCCGGCACGTTCTTCCCGATGCAGAACGCCCCCGGCTGGTTGCAGACGGTGTCCCAGGTGCTGCCCCTGCGGCACCTGACCGACGGCATGCTCGACGTGATGGTGCGGGGCAAGGGGATCGAGGCGCTCGCGGTGCCCGCTGCCGTGCTGGTCGGGTTCGCGGTCGTGGTGGGCGCGATCGCCTCGCGGCTGTTCCGGTGGGACGACGCCTGAGGCTGATCCGAGGGTGATCTGTACCGGCGGACCGGGGATATGTAGCCTACCTACGCACCCCCGGTCCGCCGGCGCGTGTCGGCCCCGCTCCCCGCGGCGGCCGGCCGGCGAGTGACCCGACCGGGGTTGGGACGAACCGCAGACCGTCACCGACCGGAGGGAATGCCGTGCTCTCGTCGCCCGCCGCCCGTTTCCGCGCCATCGCCGTCGCCGAGGCCCTGTCCTGGTGCGCGTTGCTCGTGGGCATGCTCTTCAAGTACGTCGTGGCCAGCAACCCGATCGGCGTCAAGATCTTCGGTCCCGTCCACGGCGTGCTCTTCGTGATCTACGTGATCGTGACGCTGCTGGTGCGGGACCCGCTGCGCTGGGACGGGAAGGCGACGGTGTGGGCGCTGGTCGCCAGCGTGCCGCCGTTCGGCACCGTGGTGTTCGAGCGGTGGGCCAGCCGCACGGGCCGGCTGACCGACCCGACCGGGAACGGCGAGGACGGCGAGGGCCCCGGCGGCGCGACCTCCTCGGCCGCCGCCGAGCCGGCGCGGAGCTGACGTCCACCGGTCCGGCCCGCCCGCCGCTCCGGCGCGTCGCGGCCGTCCCCGGGCGCGCCGGCTCAGGGAGCCTCGGGCGCGTCGTCGACGAAGTCGCCCGCGGCGCGCCGGACCCGGGCCAGCAGCTCGGTGAGCTGGTCGGTCTGCCGCTCGGTGAGGCCGGGCAGGCCGAAGTTGACCTCCATGACCGCCTCGGTGGCCCGCTTCATCAGGTCCCGGCCGGAGTCGGTGATCTCCACGAGCGTGGTGCGCCGGTCCGTCGGGTGCGGGAGCCGGCGCACCAGCCCGTCGCCCTCCAGCCGGTCCACGATGTTGGTGACGCTCGTGGGGTGGAGCTGCAACCGCTCGCCCATCACCCGCATCGGGAGGCTGCCGCGCTGGGAGAAGACCAGCAGCACCAGCGCCTCGTACCGGGCGAAGGTGAGGCCGAGGGGCCGCAGTACCTGGTCCACGGCGGACAGGACGATCTGCTGGACGCGCATGACGCTGGTGACGGCCGCCATGGTTCCGGCTGGCCCTCCGATGCGCTCGGACCAGAGCCGGGTCGCGCGGGCGATCGGGTCGAACGGCAGGGGGCGGTGGGCCGTCATGGCGTTCGACGCTACCAGCGGGTTCGCCGTCGGTTGGATCACCTCGGGTGTTGGGCGGGCCGCCGGTCGGCGACGATTCCGGAGTCCGGGCGGGAACGACACGGGAAGTACGAGGAGGAGAACGGCGTGCTGGTGGCTTTCAGCGTGAGCCCGCTGGGCGGCGGCGAGTCCGACGGTGTGAGCGAGGCGGTGGCCGACGCCGTCCGGGTGGTGCGCGAGTCCGGCCTGCCCAACGAGACCACGGCCATGTTCACCACGATCGAGGGTGAGAGCTGGGACGAGGTGATGGACGTGGTGCGCAGGGCCGTCGAGGCCGTGCAGGCCCACGCGCCCCGGGTGAGCCTCGTGCTCAAGGCGGACATCCGGCCCGGTCACACCGGGCAGTTGCGCGCCAAGGTGGAGCGGGTCGAGCAGCACCTGGCTCAGGACTGAGCGCGCGACCGCGCGGACTGCGTCGACCGCATCGACCGCATCGACCTCGCCGAACGGCCGCCTCCGGCATCGTGCCGGTGGCGGCCGTTCGGCGTTCGTGGCCCGCCTCCCCGGCGAAATGGTGTCCGCACGAGCCCGCACGTCCTGACACGGACACGTCCCACGCGCCAGGTGTGCCCGTCGACGCGGCCATGAAGGGGTGCGATTTCGCCAAAACACCGTTACCAGGGGGAACCCCTGATTTCACGATGGCAGGGGAGGGTGACAGTTCCTGGGCCGCCGCGTCGGGAGCCGGCGGAAACCGCCCGGGTTGGTGACGGGCGCCACACTGGCCGGTAGATACTAGGAAGTCCTACCATCGGGGTACCGATGGAGACCCAGCCGAGGGGGTAGTGATGCCCGTGCCTGGTTCCGACGAGCAGCGGGAGGCCGGCCCGCACGGCGGGCTCACCGGTCCCGAAGAGATCGAGGCCGGTCGCGAGCGGTGGCGTCAGCGCTACGAGGAGGCGCGCCGCAGGGGGCAGGTCAGGGACGCCGACTTCACCACCCTGTCCGGGGTGGAGGTCGACCCGGTCTACGGCCCCCGGCCCGGCGAGACGGTCGCTGGCTTCGAGCGGATCGGCTGGCCCGGCGAGTACCCGTTCACCAGGGGCCTGCACGCGACCGGGTACCGGGGCAAGGCGTGGACCATCCGGCAGTTCGCCGGGTTCGGCAACGCCGAGCAGACCAACGAGCGCTACAAGATGATCCTGTCGCGCGGCGGCGGCGGCCTGTCGGTCGCCTTCGACATGCCGACCCTCATGGGGCGCGACTCGGACGACCCCCGCTCGATCGGCGAGGTCGGCCACTGCGGCGTGGCGATCGACTCGGCGGCCGACATGGACGTGCTGTTCCGCGACATCCCGCTGGAGCAGGTCACCACGTCGATGACCATCTCCGGCCCCGCCGTCCCGGTCTTCTGCATGTACCTGGTGGCGGCCGAGCGGCAGGGCGCCGACGTCGGCAAGCTCAACGGCACGCTCCAGACCGACATCTTCAAGGAGTACATCGCGCAGAAGGAGTGGCTCTTCGCGCCGGAGCCGCACCTGCGGCTGATCGGCGACCTCATGGAGCACTGCGCGCACCACATCCCGGCCTACAAGCCGCTGAGCGTGTCGGGCTACCACATCAGGGAGGCCGGCGCGACGGCCGCGCAGGAGCTGGCCTTCACCCTCGCCGACGGCTTCGGCTACGTGGAGCTGGGCCTGTCGCGGGGGCTGGACGTCGACCGGTTCGCCCCCGGCCTGAGCTTCTTCTTCGACGCGCACGTCGACTTCTTCGAGGAGATCGCCAAGTTCCGCGCCGCCCGTCGCATCTGGGCGCGCTGGATGCGGGACGTCTACGGCGCCAAGACGGCCAAGGCGCAGTGGCTGCGCTTCCACACCCAGACCGCGGGCGTGTCCCTGACCGCGCAGCAGCCGGACAACAACATCGTCCGCACCGCCGTCGAGGCGCTGGCCGCCGTGCTCGGCGGCACCAACTCGTTGCACACCAACGCCCTCGACGAGGTGCTGGCGCTGCCCAGCGAGCGGGCCGCCCAGATCGCCCTGCGCACGCAGCAGGTGATCATGGAGGAGACCGGGGTGGCCAACGTG
Organism: Streptoalloteichus tenebrarius; assembly: GCF_024171885.1. Lineage (GTDB taxonomy): Bacteria > Actinomycetota > Actinomycetes > Mycobacteriales > Pseudonocardiaceae > Streptoalloteichus > Streptoalloteichus tenebrarius. The sequence goes on from NZ_JAMTCP010000021.1 coordinate 4,917, forward strand.
GCCGACCCGCTCGGCGGCTCCTGGTACGTCGAGGCGCTGACCGACCGGATCGAGGCCGACGCCGAGCGGATCTTCGACCGGATCAGGGACATGGCCAGGGCGGCCGTGCCCAGCGGCGAGCACCCGATCGGCGAGATGACCTCCGGCATCCTGCGGGGCATCGAGGACGGCTGGTTCACCGGCGAGATCGCCGACGCCGCGTTCGCCTACCAGCAGGCGCTGGAGAAGGGCGACAAGAAGATGGTCGGCGTCAACTGCCACGTCGACTCGCTGTCGGACGACCTGGAGATCCTCCGGGTCAGCCACGAGGTCGAGGTGGAGCAGCGCCGCCTGCTGGAGCGGCGCCGCGCCACCAGGGACCAGGCCGCGGTGGACCGCGCGCTGTCGGACATGGTCGAGGTGGCCAGGGGCGAGGGCAACCTCATCGAGCCGATGCTGGCGGCGGTCCGCGCCGAGGCGACGCTCGGCGAGATCTGCGACGCCCTGCGCGCCGAGTGGGGCGTGTACACCGAACCCGCCCGGTTCTGACCGTTCCGCCACCTCGCGTTCTCGGGCGACCGGCCGGCGTCGACGCCGGCCGGTCGCCCGTCGTCGTTCCGGCTCCGGTCCTCCGGCGGAACCGGGCGCCGCGCGACACGGCCGCGCGGGTTGGTGAGGGGACGGGCGGCCGTTGGTCACGCGGTCGTGCCAAGATGGAGGACGTGACGAGGCCGGATCCACGTCAGCAGTCCGCAGCAGCGCTGTCCGCCGCCTTCGCCGGCGCGGTCGACCTCTCGGCGGTGAAGGCGAGGGCCGAAGCCGCCAGGCAGGCGCCCGCCCCACCGGCGCCGGGCGGCGGGGCCGGCGCGCCCGCGCGGGGCTCCTTCGTGGTCGACGTGACCGAGGCGACCTTCCAGCAGGAGGTCGTCGAGCGCTCCATGCAGGTCCCGGTGGTGGTCGACCTCTGGGCCACCTGGTGCGGGCCGTGCAAGCAGCTCTCCCCGGTGCTGGAGCGGCTGGCCGAGCAGGGCGGGGGCGCCTGGGTGCTCGCCAAGATCGACGTCGACGCGAACCCGCGCATCGCCCAGCTCTTCCAGGTGCGCTCGGTCCCGACCGTGATGGCCATCGCCGGCGGCCAGCCGATCGACGGCTTCGCCGGCGCGCTGCCCGAGCCCCAGGTCCGCGACTGGATCAAGGCGTTGCTGGACGCGCTGCGCGACCAGATGCCGGGCATCCGCGCCGCCGAGCAGGCCGCGTCGGGCGCGGCCGAGCCCGCCGAGCAGCCGGAGGACCCGAGGTTCGTGGCGGCCGAGGAGGCGCTGGAGCGCGGCGACCTGGCCGCCGCCGAGGCCGCCTACCAGCGCATCCTGGACGCCGAGCCGGGCAACGAGGAGGCGAGGGCCGCGCTCGCGCAGGTCCGCTTCGAGGCCAGGGCCGCCGCGGCCGACCCGAGCGCGGTGGCGCGGGCCGACGCGAACCCGGACGACGTCGACGCCCAGTTGGCGGCGGCGGACGCCGAGATCGCCGGCCAGCGGGTGGAGCAGGCGTTCCAGCGCCTGGTCGCCGCGGTGAAGCGCACCTCGGGCGACGAGCGCAACCGCGTACGCCAGCACCTGGTCGACCTGTTCGAGCTGTTCCCCGCCGACGACCAGCGGGTGATCGCGGCGCGGCGGAACCTGGCCAGCGCGCTGTTCTGACGGCCCGCCGCCCGGGACGGCCCGGCCGGCGCGCCGGCGAGAGACGAGCCGGCGAGAGACGAAGGGTCCTCTTCGGACAGACAACTGTCCGAAGAGGACCCTTTCTCGTCCGTCGGCGTCAGGGGCGGGGAGCGGGGCGGCCAGCCCGGCCGCCCCGGCGTCCTCACATCCCCCGGAGTCCCCGCCTCCGCCGACGGCTCAGTTGAACTTCTCCGTGCACGGGCTGACGCCGTCCATGAACCCGACCCGCAGGGCCTCGACCCTGGCGAAGCCCGAGGGCACGCTCCTGCCGTCCACGTCCGCCGCGATCAGGCTGTGCTCGGACAGCAGCTCGGCCACGGCCTCGTCCAGGTCGCCGGGAGAGATCTTGGCTCCCGGCAACGGGTTCCGCTTGTTGACCGGGTGCTCCAGGAGCTGCCCAGCCCACGAGCCGACCATGCAGGCGGTCCGCAGGCCGGCCACGTCACCCTTCAGTTCCGCGCCGACCGCCTTCTGCACCGACATCACGTACCGCGACGCCACCTCGCCGTAGGCGGCGAAGTCGCCGATGCCGGTGCTCTGCCGGTCGCCCTTCTTCGGCGGGGTGCCGATCCTGGTCAGGTCGGCCATGTCGAGCGAGACCGTGTTGCTGCTGGGGCAGTACGCCGTCGGCTTGGTGGGCTTGGCGTCCGAGCAGGACCCGACCGAGTCCCGGAAGGACGGCGCCGCCGCCCCGGTGTCCCTGAACGCCTCGCCGAGGCTCTTCTTGATCGCTTCGAGGTTGGCCGCGTTGATCTCGATGTTGCCGCCGGTCTTCTGGTCGTCCTTCTTGATGAACGGCAGCTCGGTGATCCGGTTCTCGACCTCCTTGACCCCGATCCTGGCGCAGCGCGACGGCCCCTCGGCGAAGCCGTACTGGAAGCCGGTGATGCGGTCGAAGGCGGTGCCGTGCGCGCCCTGCTTGGCGAAGGAGGTGCCGACCTGGTCGCGGATGAAGAACAGCGAGGCGAGCACCTGGTTGAGGCCCTTGCCGGTGGAGATCTCGAAGTGCTTCGACCTCCCCTCCGCCACGTGCCGGAAGAAGGCGCCGGCGTAGCAGTCGGCTTGCTGCTCGGCCACGATGGACGGGGTGGAGCTCGTGATCTTCGCGTCGTCGGGGATCCCGGCGGACGTCCCCGCCGTGGCGAGCCGGTGCTGCACCGCGTGGCCCATCTCGTGGGCCAGCACGGTGACGACCGCCATGGGGCCGAACCGCTTGTTCAGCATCGGCAGCAGCTCGCCCCTGTCCCACGCGATGGCGTCGTCCAGCGGGCAGTAGAACGCGTTGACCTGTCCCTCGGTGCTGCTGCGGCAGATCTGCACGCCCCTGCCGTTGGAGTCGTAGGACAGCAGCCGGCTGACCGGCTTGAACTCGGTCTTGAAGTCGGTGCGGAAGCGCTCCTTCCAGTACTCCTGGACGTCGTTCACCGCGTTGACGGCGATCTTGTCCATCTCCCCGCCGTCGGCGTTGTCGACCGGCAGCGTGGAGTCGGCCGCGCCACGCTTCGGCCCGCTGGGCCCGTCGGTCACCGGCAGGCCGGCCACGGTGCCGGGGTCGATCGCCCCCAGCGCGCGGGGCTTCCCGGCCACCTTCTGCCCGGCGCATCCGCCGAGTGCCAGCGCGGCCACCACGGCGACCGCCGTGACCACCGCCCGGCCCGTCCGTCGGGATCGGGTCGACACCACCGCCATCCGAACGTCCCATCCTGATCGTGGAAGTGAGAAACCGGCGCATCCACCGAACCGGTGACGCGCCAGCACGAACTTAGTGGCCGGATGTCGCCCAGGTGCCCGACTTGCTCCAACTGGCGGCTTGGCCACGGCCGCGAAACCGAACACCCTTCAGCTTTACTCCCCGGTAACAACCGGGACGCCAGCGGGCGGCGCTCGGGCCGGGCGAGCTGGAAGGAGTCGACCATGGTGACTGCACGACAGGGTGGCCGCACCAGGTGGCTGCGGTTCGGCGCGGTGCTCGGCGGCGGCCTGGTCGCCAGTGGCGTCCTGGTCATGGGCATCTCGCAGGGCGCGCTGGCCGCGTCCTTCACGGTCTCCGGAACCAGCTTCAAGGCCTCGGCCGACAAGATGGTGGGCCAGGGCTACGCCCAGTACGGCAGCGTCGACCGGTCCGCGGACGGCAAGGCGCACGCGGTCGCCGTCAACGCGATCGGCAAGGCCAGCCTGGACAACTTCTGCCAGTCCGTGGTCACGCCGAACGTCCCCCTGCTCGGCGAGATCTCGCTGAACATCACCGCGGGGGGCGCCGGGGGCATGAAGGCGGAGAACCTGCTGCTCAACGCCGAGAGCCTGTCCGGAAGCCTGACCCTCAGCAACGCCGAGGTGGGCCGTGACGCGGCGACCCTCGACAAGGGCCCGGGCAAGGGGCAGGCGGGGACGTTCGGCTTACAGGCCGACACGGTCACGGTGACCGGTCTCAAGCAGACCGCGTGGAGCACCACCGCCTCGACGTTGCAGTTCAACGGGATGAACCTGGCCCTGCGGGCCGGCCGGCACGAGTGTTTCTGATCCTGGCCGCGCCCTCGCACGTCGTCCGGCCGACCGGTCGGACGACGTGCTCGGCCGACACGGGAGGAGACGGCGATGGTCGCCGAGGAACCATCTGTGGGCTCGGGGGTGGGGGCCGGAGCTCCCCCGCCCCGGCCACCCGCGCGCGCCGGGACCTCCGGTCCGGCTCCGAACGCCGGGGGAACGCCCCGCCCCGGCGACCGGTGGTCACCCGAGGGCCCAATCGCCCGGGATGACGGAGGCTCGTCCCCACCAACATCCGGGACCGGGTCCCATGCCACCTGGGTGGCGCCGGGCGCCGTCGGCGAGGACCCCCTCGGGCCGCCCACCGCCGTGATCGGCGCGACCGCGGTGTCCCCCGGGGGCGGCGGCGACCACGCGCGCACCCGGGTCCTGCCCCAGCCCGGGGCGGCGGCGCCACCCGCCGGGTCCAGGTCGGCCCCCGCCCGGCTCGCCCAGGGGTGGCGCGCCTTCCGGACCTGGCGCCGGGGCCGGCCGTTCTGGGCCGGGTTGTTCCTGGGGCTGTCCGGCGTCGTGATCCTGGTCCCGCCCTACGCCACCCTCCGCATCGGCGACCTGACGCTGGCGATCCGCACCATCGGCGGGGTCTCCTCGCTGGTGATCGGCGTCCTGCTGATCACCGTCGGGCTCTCGCTGTGGGTGCGCCCCCAGTTCCGGCTGGTGGCGGGCGTCGCGGCGATGTTGCTCGCGCTGGTCTCCCTGGTGACCGCGAACCTGGGCGGCTTCGTGGTGGGAGCGGTGCTGGGCGTGGTCGGCGCGGCGCTGGCGGTGTCGTGGACCGACCAGGCCGGGCAGGCACGACCTCGGAAGCGGCGGCGCTCCGAGGGGCGGAAGGACCGGGGACGAGCGGTGGACGACGGCGAGACCGCGGTGTCGGCCACGGCGACGACCACCGGGGCCGGGGCCCCGACAGCGCCGACCACCGAAGAGATGATCACGCGTGAGGTCGTCGACGCGGCCGAGCGCTCCGCCGCACCCGGTGAGTCCGACGCGTCAAGCGAGTCCGCCACGTCAAGCGAGTCCGCCGCGCCCGGCCAACCGACCGTGCCTGGCGAGTCCGGCGCGCGGCGAGCGCCCGACGAGCGGCCGTCTCCCGGACCCCGTCTGCCCCCGTCGGCGCTGGTCGTGGGCCTGCTCGCGGCGGCAGCGGTCGCCGTGCTGATCGCCTCCGCGCCCGGGAGCGTCGCCGTCGCCGGTGGGCGTCCTCCCGCCACCGCCACCACGACCCCGTCACCGACGCCGGCGGCCACGACCGCCCCCACCACACCCACGTCCGGCACACCCACGTCCGGCGCGCCCCAACCCGGCCCGACCGCGACCAGTGGCGCGCCGGGGACGTCCCCGGGGGCGCCGCCCAGCTCACCGTCCTCCTCGCCAGGCGCGTCGCAGAGCGGCTCGGCGTCGGGAACCCCGACGCCGAGCACGCCGAGCACGAGCACCAGCCCGCCACCGACGGTGCAGGCGGGACCCGGCCTGGCCGCGACCAAACCGTTCACGCTGACCGGGTCGCGGATGACGTTGTCCGGCCTGAGCTTCGACGGGATCACCGACGTGCCCATCCGCGGCGGGACCAAACGCGCCCTGGCGTTCCGGGTCACCGGGGTCGACATCACCGACATGGTGATGACCTCGGACGTGGGGGAGGGGCGGACGATGACCGTGCGGGCCGGCCCCGGCACCGTCACGACGATCCGGGGGTCCTCCGTCGTCCTGCACACCGAACGGCTGGTCGGCAAGCTCGACATCCTGGGGATCCCGATCCCGGTGGACTTCAGCCCGGACAGCCCCCCGCCCCTCACGTTGCCGCTCCTGTTCTTCCGGGACGTCACCGTGACCAACGCGCAGCAGCTCGGCGGGACGTTGAGCATCCCGGGGGCGGTGATCAGCCTCTCCTGACCCTGCCCCTGACCCTGACCGCTCAGCCGAAGCCGCAGGCGGCGGGGCCGCCGAGCGCGCCGTTGCGGAACGCCTCCACCCGGTCGAACCCGGAGTGGACCGCCTCGCCCGCCACGTCGCGCGCGCCGTAGTCGTACCCGAGCAGCACCTGGACCGCCTCGTCCAGGTCGCCCGGTGACAGGCCGAACCCCTCCCGCCGGCCGAACACCGTGCCGGTGTACGCGCCGGCCAGGCACAACGCCGTCTTGGTCGCGGCCTCGCCCCGCACCGGCCGGCCCAGCGCCGACTGGGCCGCCAGCCCGTACCGCGTGGCCACGAGCGTCCCGGTCGCGTAGTCGCCGATCCGCGTGTGCAGCCGCGACACCTCGTCGGCGCCGTCCAGCTCGATCCGGCCGGTGGCGGGGCAGAACGCCACCGGCCCCTGGTCGCGGCCCTCGCACTCGGGGTGGGGCACGTCCACGCGCACGGTCGGCCGCCGCCACGAACCGCCGCGCTGGGTGACCAGGGCGTTGAAGTAGTTGTCGAGGTCGGCGGTGACCGAGCCGATCATGCGGTCAAACTCCATGTTCCCGCCGCTGGCCCGGTCGTCGAAGCTGGTGAACGTGGTCTGGGTGAACTTCCGGTTGTCCACGCTCATTCCCGAGCACAGCTTCGGCCCCTGCTGGAAGCCGTCCTGGAACGCCGAGACCCGGTCGAAGGCGTTGCCGTGGGCGCTGCGGTCGGTCTTGGCCGTGCCGACCGGGTCCCGGAAGCTGACCAGCGCGCCGAGCGCCGAGTCGAGCTGCCCGCCGTTGATCCGCAGGTGCGGGGCCCTGCCGTCGGCGACCCACCGGACGAACGCGCCGGCGTAGCAGTCGGCCATCGCCTCGGTCAGGATCGTGGGGTACCGGCTGGGCTGCTGCCGTTGCTCGGCGACGCCGACCCCGGCCCTGTGGTGCACGGCGTGGCCGATCTCGTGCGCCAGCACGATCACCACGGCCGCGTCCCCGTACTTCTCCCGCAGGACGGGCAACAGGGCGGAGCGGTCCCACGCGATCGCGTCGGCGCTGGGGCAGTAGAACGCGTTGCCCTCCACGTCGCTGGCCTTCTCCGTGCACGGCGCCGGCTTGGCCGACCTGCTGGAGCTGTCGACCGAGTAGAACCCGCCCTTCAGGTCCTGCCAGGCGCGGCCGAAGGTCGGCTCGAAGGTCTGCCGCCAGTAGTCCTGGACGTCGGTGACGGTGGCCGCGGCCAGCCGGTCGGTCAGCCCGCCGTCGGTGCCGCGCACGAACGACGGGTCGACCCCGCTCCTGGTCACGCTCTCCGCCGCGCTCGGCACGCCGGGGACCGGCACCGAGCAGGCCCCGAGCAGGGTGGCGAGGAGCGACACCACGGCGGCGGTCCCCACCCCCCACCGCCTCCGGCGCCGTTCCCCAGCCTGTCGCACCCGGTCATTGTGCCGGGCAGGGGTTGAGATCCCCGTCGGTTCCGACGAGGCCGTCCCCGCCGTGCCCGCCGTAGGTGTACTGACCACTGAGAGTGCGAACGGGCTGACGCGTCATCGGATGATCGTGGAATGAGGGAGGGATTCCGGGTTCGGTGTGGACCGCGACGTCGACACCGACCAACGCAAGCCCCTCGTGACCCACGCTCACACACCACTGACTCCGCTGGGCAGGCTGCGCTTGGCCCGGTGTGTCGTGGACGAGGGCTGGCCGCTGCGGCTGGCCGCGGAGTCCAAATCTGGAGTCAGCACGGCGAAACGCTGGGCCGACCGCTGCCGCGTCCAGGGCGTGTCGGGTGTGGCCGTCTGATCATCGCCTCCGCACCAGTCCCGGGCGCACCCCGACCCGCATCGAGCGGCGGATCATCACGGTCCGCCTGGCACGGCGGTGGGGGCCGGCCCGGATCGCGTTCCTGCTGCGCATGGCGCCCTCGACAGCGCATCGGGTGCTGACCCGGTTCGGCCTGGCCCGGCTGACCCACCTCGACCGAGCCACCGCGCAACCGGTGCGCCGTTACCAACGCGCGCCCACCGGGTGAGAAGAAGGAGAGCGCGGTCTCGAACGCTTCAACCGCACCCTGCTCGACGAATGGGCCTACGCCCGTCCCTGCCGATCCGAGACCGAACGACGAGCCGAGCTGCCGCGGTGGCTGCCACCGACCATCACCACCGCGGCCACACCGCACTCGCAGGCGAACACCCGCCAGCCGCGTTCCCCACCTCTCAGGTCAGTACACCTAGTCCTGCCCGTCGGGAACGAGCCACAGGACCCCGAGCGGCGGGACGTCGACGACCGCCGAGGCCGGCCGGCCCAGGTGGGGCTCGGCCGTGGCGGTGACCAGCTTGCCGTTGCCGACCCCGGAGCCGCCGAAGTCCGGCTCGTCGGTGTTGAGCAGCTCCCGCCACCGGCCGGCCAGGGGCAACGCGAGCCGGTGCTCGTGGTGCGGGATGCCGGCGAAGTTGACCACGCAGACCAGCAGGGACCCGTCGTCGCCCCGGCGGAGGAAGCTGAGCAGGTTGCGGGCGGCGTCACCCCCGTCGATCCACTCGAAGCCCTCGGGGCTGGTGTCGAGGGTGTACAGCGCGGGGTGCTCGCGGTAGAGCGAGTTCAGCACGCCGACCAGGCGCTGGATGCCCCGGTGGTAGTTCATGCCGCCGTGCTCGTCGAGCAGGTGCCACGCCAGCGACGTGGCGGCCGACCACTCCCACGGCTGGCCGAACTCCCCGCCCATGAACAGCAGTTGCTTGCCGGGATGGGCCCACATGTAGGCGAGCAGCGCCCGCACGCCGGCGGCCTTGTTCCAGGCGTCGCCGGGCATCCGCTCCCACAGCGAGCCCTTGCCGTGCACGACCTCGTCGTGGGACAGCGGCAGGATGTAGTTCTCGCTCCACGCATAGAGCATCGAGAACGTGATCTCGTTGTGGTGGTAGGAGCGGTGCACGGGATCCCGGCGCAGGTACTCCAGGGTGTCGTGCATCCAGCCCATGTTCCACTTGAAGCCGAAGCCCAGCCCGTCCTCGTCCGTGCGGCGGGTGACGCCGGTCCACGCGGTCGACTCCTCGGCGACCATCATGATCCCCGGGTGCCGCCGGTAGGCGGTGGCGTTGAGTTCCCGCAGGAAGGCGATGGCCTCCAGGTCCTCCCGGCCGCCGTGCGGGTTGGGCACCCACTCGCCCTCCTCGCGGGAGTAGTCGAGGTAGAGCATCGACGCCACGGCGTCCACCCGCAGGCCGTCGAGGTGGAACTCGTCGAGCCAGTACAGCGCGCTGGCGATCAGGAAGTTGCGGACCTCGGTGCGGCCGAGGTTGAACACCAGCGTGCCCCAGTCCGGGTGCTCCCCCCGCCGGGGGTCGGCGTGCTCGTAGAGCGGCGTGCCGTCGAAGCGGGCCAGGGCCCACTCGTCCCTCGGGAAGTGCGCCGGCACCCAGTCCAGCAGCACCCCGATGCCGCGCTGGTGCAGGTGGTCCACGAAGTAGCGGAAGTCGTCAGGGGTGCCGTAGCGCGCGGTCGGCGCGTAGTAGGAGGTCACCTGGTAGCCCCACGAGCCGCCGAACGGGTGCTCGGCCACCGGGAGCAGCTCCACGTGGGTGAAGCCCATGCGGTCGACGTAGTCGGCCAGCTCGTGGGCGATCTCGCGGTAGCCCGTGCCCTGCCGCCACGAGCCGAGGTGCACCTCGTAGATGCTCACCGGCTCCCGCCACCACTGGGCCGAGGCCCGGCGCGTCATCCAGTCGTCGTCGTGCCACACGTGGCCGGAGGTGGTGACCACCGAGGCGGTGGCGGGTGGCAGCTCGGCGGCGAACGCCATCGGATCGGACCGCTCGTGCCAGTGGCCGTCCGGGCCGAGCACGCGGAACTTGTACCGGGTGCCCACGGGCAGGTCGGGCACGAACAGCTCCCAGATCCCGGAGGAGCCGAGGGAGCGCAGCGGGAAGGCCCTGCCGTCCCAGAAGTCGAAGTCGCCGCAGAGCCGGACGCCGCGCGCGTTGGGCGCCCACACCGCGAAGGCGACGCCGGACACCGTGCCGTGCTCCGTCTCGTACGCCCGCTCGTGCGCGCCCAACGCCTCCCACAGCCGCTCGTGCCGTCCCTCGGCGATCAGGTGCAGGTCGAGGTCGCCGAGCGTGGGCAGCCACCGGTAGGGGTCGTCGACGGTCTCGACGTGCTCCCCGTAGCGGATCTCCAGCCGGTAGTCGCCGGGTGGCGCCGGCACCACCCCGGAGAACAGGCCGGCCTCGTCCACCAGGGGGAGCGGGCACCGCCGCTCCGGCTCGTCCCCGCCGCCGGGCAGCACGACCGTCACCGCGTCGGCGTGCGGTCGGAACACGCGGACCACCATCCCGTCGGGGTGCGGGTGCGCGCCCAGGACCGAGTGGGGGTCGTGGTGGGAGCCGGAGACCAGCCGGTCCACCGACTCCCCGTCGGGCGGGCAGGTGTCCACGGTGTCCAGAACCGACTTCATCGATCACCTCGACGGGGGTGCACGGAGACGATGTGGGCGACGCGGTGGGGGTGCAGCCGGACGTAGTTGCGCGCGCCCCAGTCGAACAGCTCCCCGCTGACCTCGTCGTGGGCGTCGAACCGCTCGTCCCACCCCAGCCCGAGCGCGGGCATGTCCAGGGACAGCGTCGCCTCCTGCGGCCGGTGCGGGTCGAGGGTCACCACGCAGACCACCGTGTCGCCGCTGACCGGGTCGCGCTTGGAGTAGGCGATCAACGCGTCGTTGTCGACGTGGTGGAAGCGCAGCGTCCGGAGCCGCTGGAGGGCGGGGTGGTCTCTCCTGATCTCGTTGAGCCGGGTCAGCCACGGCTGCAACGACCGGCCCTCGGCCAGCGCCCCGGCGAAGTCCCTCGGCCGCAGCTCGTACTTCTCCGAGTCCAGGTACTCCTCGCTGCCCGGCTCGCGGGGAACGTGCTCGTACAGCTCGAAACCCGAGTACACGCCCCAGCTCGGGCCGAGGGTCGCGGCGAGGGCGGCGCGCAGCGCGAACATCGCGGGCACCCCGGTCTGCAACGAGGCGTGCAGGATGTCGGGGGTGTTGACGAACAGGTTCGGGCGGGACTCGTCGGCGTGCCGGACCAGTTCCTCGCCGAACTCGGTCAGCTCCGCCTTGCTGGTGCGCCAGGTGAAGTACGTGTAGTTCTGGTGGAAGCCCAGCCGGGCCAGCCCGTAGAGCCGGGCGGGCCGGGTGAACGCCTCGGACAGGAAGACGACGTCGGGGTCGGTCCGCCTGACCTCGGCCAGCAGCCACTCCCAGAAGTCCGCCGGCTTGGTGTGCGGGTTGTCCACCCGGAAGATCCGCACCCCGTGGTCCATCCAGTGCCGGACCACGCGCAGGATCTCGCGGCGCAGCCGCTCGGGGTCGTTGTCGAAGTTCAGCGGGTAGATGTCCTGGTACTTCTTGGGCGGGTTCTCCGCGTAGGCGATCGTCCCGTCGGGACGGCGGCCGAACCACTCCGGGTGCTCCTGCACCCACGGGTGGTCGGGCGCGCACTGCAACGCCAGGTCCAGCGCGACCTCCATGCCCAGCTCGTGCGCCCGCTCGACGAAACCCTTGAAGTCGGCCAGTGTGCCGAGGTCAGGGTGCACCGCGTCGTGCCCGCCGTCGTGCGAGCCGACCGCCCACGGGGACCCGACGTCGTCGGGCGAGGCGACCAGGGAGTTGTTGCGCCCCTTGCGGTTCACCCGCCCGATGGGGTGGATCGGCGGGAGGTAGACGACGTCGAAGCCCATCGCGGCGACGCGCTCCAGTTCCCGGGCCGCCGTCTGGAACGTGCCGTGCACCGGCTCGCCCCTGGCGTCCCAGCCGCCGGTGGAGCGGGGGAACATCTCGTACCAGGCGCCGACGGCGGCGCGCGGCCGGTCGACCCACACCGGGTGCGGCCGCCCGCGGGTGAGCAGCTCACGCACCGGGTGGTCGTGCATGATCCGGAGGATCTCGGGGGACAGCGCCGGACCGACCCGTTCCGGCAGCGGGCGGCGCGCGTCGCGCAGCGCGGCGGCGGCCCCGGCCAACGCCGCCCGGTCGCGGCGGCGGTCGGGCCGGCGGGCGACCCGGTCCAGCAGGCGGGCGCCGGCCTCCAGGTCGTTGGCCAGCTCGGCGGCGTCCTGCCCCGCGCGCAGCCGCGCCTCCACCGCGTGGACCCAGCTCGCCCAGGGATCGCTCCACGCGTCCACCCGGAAGGTCCACGGGCCCAGCCGGTCGGGCAGGACCATCGCGACCCAGCGGTCGCATCCCTCACCGTCCGGAACCATGCGCACCTGACGGCCCACCCGGTCGCCTGGCCCGCGCCACACCACCGTGGCGGCCATCGCCTCGTGGCCCTCCCGCCACACCGTCGCCCGGATCGGGAGCTGCTCGCCGAGCACCGCCTTGGCGGGGCGCCGACCGCAGGAGATCACCGGGGAGACGTCGTCGATGCTCAGCCGGCCGCTCACCGGTCCGCCTTCCGTCATCCGACGTGCTCGAACGGTGCCCAGTCTGCCGTCTCGCCCTGGCCACTGCCGGGTGACCCCGGGGCGGTCCGCGCATCTTGCGCCCGGTCGGGGACGGATATCCCCCGGGCGGTGGGACCGGTCGCGCGACCCCCGTCGATCACGGCCGTGTCGGCCCGCCGACGTGCCCGGCGCGGGGCCGGTTTCCGTGACCGGAGCGGGGTTCGGGGCGCGGCGCGACGGTGCCGCCGCTCGGGGGAGCCCGGGGGTCACCTGGCGGGATGACGACGGAGGCACCGACGGTCATTCGCTCCAAAGTGGAGTGGTGGCGCCGGCCGCGCCGGCCGATCATCAGGGACCGAGGCCCTCACCGGCCTCGCCCCGCCCGACGCTCCCGTCATTCCCGCCCGCTCCCGACCGGCCAGGGGGACACCGTGGTCCGAACGATCGTCGCGGCGCTCGGCGCCGCCCTGTCACTGTCCCTGGTGCCCGCGTCCGCGGTCGCGGACCCGGCCGTCGACCCGGGCACGCGCGCGGCCGCCGCCCCAGCTGCCACCTCCGCGGACCCGGTCGCCCTGGTGGGCGCGCGGTCCGTCGTCGAGGTCTCGACCGGCGACGCGCGCGTCTCGCGGGGCTCGCGCCGCGAGGCCCGGCGCGACCTCATGGCGGCCCGCGCCGCCTCGGCCCGGTTCCGCGACCTCAAGGTCGCGCTCGACGAGGGCTACGTGCCCATGGGCCAGAGCTGCGTCAGCTCGCCGGAGGGCGGCATGGGCCGGCACTACATCCGGCGCGAGCTGGTCGGCCGGCTCGAACCGGTGCTGCCGACGATCCTGGTCTACGACGTCGACCCGGAGAGCGGAGAGACCAGGGACCTCGTGGCGCTGGAGTGGGTGAAGTGGGACGACGACCAGGACGTCTCCACCGACGACGACCGGCCGACAATGTTCGGGGTGCCCTTCGACGGCCCCTTCGAGCGGGTCGAGGACATGCCCGTGCGCTACGACCTGCACGCCTGGGTGTGGAAGGAGAACCCGAGCGGGGTGTTCGCGAGGTGGAACCCGACGGTGAGGTGTTGATGCGCCTCGCTGGCCCGTTCGTCCGGCGGCCGGTCCCCCGGCCAGGGTCGTAGGCTGCCCTGCCGTGAGAGCAGTACGCCGCTTCACCGTGCGCGCCCACCTGCCGGAGCAGTTGTCCGCGCTGGGCACCCTGGCCACCAACCTGCGCTGGACCTGGCACCCGCCGACGCAGGACCTGTTCGCGGCCGTCGACCCCGAGGTGTGGGAGCGGGTCGGGGGCGACCCCCTCCGGCTGCTCGCCGAGGTGCCCGCCGAGCGGATGACCGCGCTCGCCGCCGACCCCGACTTCCTGACCAGGACCAGGGCGCTGGCCGACGACCTGCGGCGCTACGTCACCGGCCCCCGCTGGTACCAGCGCCGCCAGGAGGAGGGCGTCCGGCTGCCGGCCTCGATCGCCTACTTCTCCATGGAGTTCGGGGTCACCGAGGCGCTGCCGAACTACTCGGGCGGCCTCGGCGTGCTCGCCGGCGACCACCTCAAGGCCGCCTCCGACCTCGGGGTGCCGCTGGTCGGTGTCGGCCTGCTCTACCGCTCCGGCTACTTCCGGCAGTCCCTGTCGCTGGACGGCTGGCAGGTGGAGCACTACCCGGTGCTCGACCCGCGCGGGTTGCCGCTGGAGCCGCTGGTCGAGCCGTCCGGCACGCCGATCCAGGTGCACGTCGCCATGCCCGGCGGCCGCGTCCTGCGGGCGCGGGTGTGGAAGGCCCAGGTCGGCAGGGTCCCGTTGCTGCTGCTCGACTCGGACCTGCCGGAGAACGACCCCGACCTGCGGGGGGTCACCGACCGGCTCTACGGCGGCGACCAGGACCACCGCATCCGGCAGGAGATCCTGGCCGGGATCGGCGGCGTGCGCGCCGTGCGCACCTTCTGCGAGCTGGTCGGCCACCCGCAGCCGGAGGTGTTCCACACCAACGAGGGGCACGCGGGTTTCCTCGGCCTGGAGCGCATCCGCGAGCTGATCACGACCGAGGGGCTGGACTTCGACCAGGCGCAGGTGGCCGTGCGCGCCGGCACGGTGTTCACCACGCACACCCCGGTGCCGGCCGGCATCGACCGGTTCCCGGTCGACCTGGTGCGGCACTACTTCGGCAACGGCGACGCGGACGGCCTGCTGCCCGGCGTGCCGGCGGACCGGGTGCTCGCGCTGGGCGCCGAGGACAACCCCGGGGTGTTCAACATGGCGCACATGGGGTTGCGCCTGGCGCAGCGCGCGAACGGGGTGTCCGCCCTGCACGGCAGGGTCAGCCGGGGCATGTTCCGCAAGTTGTGGCCGGGGTTCGACGTCGACGAGGTGCCGATCGGCTCGGTCACCAACGGCGTGCACGGCCCGACCTGGGCGGCCAGGGAGATCAGCAAGCTCCTCGGCGAGCCCGAGATGGGCGCGGTGGACAGCGGGATCGGCCTCGCCGGCTTCGAGCCGGTGACCGACTCGCTGCTGTGGGAGCTGCGGTGCGCCCTGCGGGCGCGGCTGGTGGAGGAGGTCCGGCGGCGGGTCCGCCAGGCGTGGTTGCAGCGCGGCGCCTCCGCGTTGGAGCTGGGGTGGACCGAGTCGGTGTTCGACCAGGACGTGCTCACCGTCGGGTTCGCCCGGCGGGTGCCCACGTACAAGCGGCTCACGCTGATGCTGCGCGACCACGCCCGGCTGCGGGAGCTGCTGCTGCACCCCGAGCGCCCGGTCCAGCTCGTGGTGGCCGGCAAGTCACACCCCGCCGACGACGGCGGCAAGGCGTTGATCCAGCAGATCGTGCGCTTCGCCGACGACCCCTCGGTGCGCCACCGCATCGTCTTCCTGCCCGACTACGACATGCAGCTCGCGCGTTACCTGTACTGGGGCTGCGACATCTGGCTCAACAACCCGTTGCGCCCGTTGGAGGCGTGCGGCACGTCCGGCATGAAGGCGGCGCTCAACGGCGGGCTCAACCTGTCCATCAGGGACGGTTGGTGGGACGAGCTGTACGACGGCAGCAACGGGTGGGCGATCCCCACGGCCGACGGGGTCACCGACCCGAACCGCCGTGACGACCTTGAGGCTGCGGCGTTGTACGAGCTGCTGGGGTCGCAGGTCGCGCCGCTGTTCTACGACCGGGGTGAGGACGGCGTGCCGAGCCGCTGGATGGCGATGGTGCGGCACACGTTGGCCTCGCTCGGCCCGAAGGTGCAGGCCTCGCGCATGGTGCGGGAGTACGTCGAGTCCTACTACCTCCCGGCGGCCGCGTCCGCCGCGGGCGTGCGCGACGACGGGTTCCGGGGAGCCAAGGAGCTGGCGGAGTACCGCGCGCGGGTGCAGGCGTCGTGGAACCGTGTGCGGGTGGTCGACTGCGACATGTCGGTGAACGGGGCGGCGGCGCCGGTCGTGGGCGCGCCGGTCACGGTGCGCGCGCGGGTCGAGCTGGCGGGGCTTGCTCCGTCCGAAGTGGACGTGCAGGCGGTGGTGGGCCGGGTCGACGACGCCGACGACCTGCGGGACGTGGTGACGGTGTCGATGAACCACACCGGGGGCGGCGAGTACGTGGCGGAGGTGAAGCTGCCGCACACCGGGCCGGCGGGCTTCACCGTGCGCGTGTTGCCGCAGCACGACCTGCTCGCGACGCCGGCCGAGCTGGGGCGCGTCGTCCTCGCCCGCTGATCCTCCGTCCAAAGTGGACGTCGTACGGTCCTGACTGGCCGCGCGGGCGGCCGGAGCGCCCTGGGCCGGCCAGGGCGGCGGACGCCGTCGAACGGCTCACTCGTGCGCGATCGGTGCTGTTCCGGCCGGGTGGGTGACCGTGCTGCGGCACGGTCACCCACCCAGCTTGTTCTTCGACCTTCCGCCCGATGCGGTGACCCCGCCGGACGCCTTTCTGTCGGTGCGCCGTGCGACTGTGGAAGTGGGGGGTCCCCCTACTACAGGCCTGTAGGCGCCGGTCAGGCTCGCGTCGCCGCCGCCGGTTCCTCGGCGCGCGAGGACCTGCCACCGAGCAGCGCCCAGGCGAGGGCCGCGGTGAGCGCCGCCGCCGCGGCGATCAGGCCGAAGCCGAGGGTCATCGCGTGAGTGAAGGCCTCCCTGGCTGTCGCCGCGAGCGTCTCCCCCTCGGGGCCGGCGGTCCGTGCCACGGACAGCGCCTCGGCGAGGGAGTCCCGCACGGAGGCCGGGGCGTCGGCCGGCAGGGCGGCGGCGTAGCCGGCCGCGAGCACGGTCCCCAGTCCCGCCACGCCGAAGGACATCCCGACCTCCTGCGCCGCGTCCTGCACCGCCGAGCCGATTCCGGCCTGCTCGCGGGGCAGCGCGCCGAGCAGAACCTCGTAGACCATCGGCTGGGCGGTGCCCAGCCCGACGCCCAGCGCGGTCAGTGCCGGCAGCAGGGACGCGAAAGAACTGTCCACAGTGGACGTCATCAACAGGGCGAGCCCGCCGGCGAGCCCGGCCAAGCCGAGCGCGATGGTGCGGGCGGCCCCGAGCCGGGGCTTGAGCAGGTTGCCCAGTCCGGCCCCGAGCGCGCCGGCCACCGACAGCGGGATCATCGCGCTGCCCGACTCGATCGCCGAGAAGCCCAGCACGAGCTGGAGGTACTGGGTGAAGGTGAACATCAGCCCGGCGACGGCCATCTGGCTCAGCGCGATGACGCCGCAGGCGGCGCTGAACCGGCGGTTGCGGAACAGGCGCAGGTCGAGCATGGGCGACGGGCACCGCCGCTCCCACGCGACGAAGGCGGCCATCGCGAGCACCCCCACCGCGAGCCCGCCGAGGGTCCGGCCGCTGGCCCACCCGTGGGTGTGCACGGAGATCGCCGCCCAGGCCAGGGCCGCCATGCCGACGGTGGACAGCAGCGCGCCCGCGGGGTCGGGCCGGCCCTGGCTCGGCTCCCGCGACTCGGGGATCAGGACGAGCGTGCCGACCAGGCCGAGCACGGCCACCGGCACGTTGATCAGGAACACCGCGCTCCACCCGAGGCGCTCGACCAGCAGCCCGCCGAGCACCGGCGCGCCGGCCACCGCGAGCATGTTGGCCGCGCCCCAGACGGCGATCGCCCTGCTCCGCTCCCGCCCGTCGAACAGGACCGTCAGCAGCGACAGCGTCGAGGGCATGATCAGCGCTCCTCCGACGCCCATCACGCCCCGCAGCACCACGAGCGCGAGCACGGAGTCCGCGTGCGCCGCGCCGAACGACGCGAGGCCGAAGACGACGAACCCGACCACCAGGGCGAGGCGCCGCCCGTAGCGGTCGGCCAGGCTGCCGGTGGTCAGCAGCAGGCCGGCGAACACCAGCGAGTAGCTCGCGGTGATCCACTGCACGTCGGCGGTGGTGGCCCCGAGGTCCGACATCAGGGTCGGCAGGGCGACGTTGAGCACGGTGTTGTCGATGACGACCACGAACATGCTCACGCAGAGCACGGCCAGCGCCGACCAGCGGCGCGGGTGTGGAGCGGTGGTCACGAGATCCCCCAGGAACAGCGACGAACGGCCACGAACACGCGCGAGACGCCGACGGGCGACCGGCGCCGCCGACAGACGCCGCCGAACAGGGACAACCCCCGACGAGCACCAACAAGCACCGACGAGCACCGACGAACGCCGACGAGCACCGACGAACGCCGACGAGCACCGACGAACGCCGACGAGCACCGACGAACACGGTCGCGTCGCGCGCCTCGAACGCTGTGCGAGACTGTAGAACAGTGTGCGATGAAATGGAACACCGTGCTGGCGAATCGCACGCTGTACCAGCGACGGTAGGGTGAGACCCCGGAACGGGGGACTGGGGCGACGGCGACAGGGAGGCGGCGTGCCGGAGCGCGCCCGCGGCAACGTCCGCGGTGACGAGGTGCCCACCGTCTGGGCGAGGGGACGTGCCCGCAGGGGCCAGGGCCCCACGCTCAGCCGGGAGCAGATCGTGCGGGCCGCCGTCGAACTGCTCGACGCCGAGGGGGCCGACGGGCTGAGCATGCGGCGGCTCGGCGCGAAGCTCGGCGCCGGCGCGACCTCGCTCTACTGGCACGTGGCGAACAAGGACGAGCTGTTGGAGCTGGCCTTCGACGAGGTGATGGGCGAGGTCCCACTCGTCGAGCCGTCAGGGGACTGGCGGGCCGACCTCCTCGGGTTCGCCGACGGGATGCGGGCGATGATGTTCCGCCACCCGTGGGTGGTGGCGTTGTTCGGCACCTCGCCGAACGTGGGGCCGCACGGCCTGCGCCAGTCCGACGCGGCCGCGAGAATCCTGGTGGCCGGCGGGTTCGCCGTCGAGGACGTGGACAACGCGATCTCGGTGGTCATGGACTACGTGATCGGGTCCGCCGCCACGGAGCTGGCCTGGATCCTGCGGGTGCGCCGGGAGGGCGTGGACGTCGAGCGGTGGACGGCCGCGCTCCAGGACTATCTGCGCGAGGCGCTCAAGCCCTACCCGACGCTGTGGACGTTCTGGTCGCACGGGCTGGCCATGGAGGACGAGGAGCGCCGCGACCAGCGGTACGTCTTCGGTGTCAACCGGGTGTTGGACGGGCTCGAAACCTACGTGGCCCGGCGCGCCGAGCGCGAGTAGCCCGTGTTTCGGATGTGGCGTAGCCAGATGTTGATGCCGCACTCGACCGCGTGGCTCTGCTCGGAGACCTGCCCGTCGATCACGGCTGGCCACCTGCCGCGGGAGCCTTGAGCCGTGCGGTGGCCGGCCTGGTCACGGGGCTGGTCGTTGGTCACCTTGATCTTCCGCCGACGCCGGGAGGCCCGGTTGGCTCGGCAGATGTTGGCCTCGTCGGCCAGAACTCGGTCCGGCTGGGCGCGTGGACGGCCACCGCCGTTGTTCGCAGGCCAGGTGCGGCGTGCTGGTCCACCCACCCCGAGACCACCCCACCCCGAGATCCTTCGACGCACCACCCGCGTCGATATCGGGCGGCTCGACCTGAAGATCCCCGTTCCGCGCACCGGCGGCGTGCTGGTGCGAGCGTGATCGTGGAATCCACGCTGACGTCCCACACGACCAGCCCGTCGGCGGCCGCGACAGCGTTCCGGCCACCTCCCCGCCGCCGGTCACCTCACTTCTGGAACACGACCTAACCGACCTCCAGCCGGGCCTTCGTGGCCACGACCCGGGGCCACCACGCGGCCATCCGCTCGGCCTCGGCCAGCGCCTCGCGCGCGGCCCGGTTGTCCCTGGCGGCCATGTGGGCCCTGGCCAGGGTGGCGAGGTGGTCGACGCGGCTGAGCAGGTGGTCGCAGGTCTGGGCCCCGGCCCGCGCCAGGCGCACGGCGGTCGCCGCGTCCCCATCGAGCAGGGCCAACAACGCCTGCGTGCCCTGGGCCTGGTGCGCGGGGTAGCCGAGCTGGAGCGCGTCGTCGAGCGCCTGGCGCGCGGTGGGCACGCCGAGCGCCGCGTCGAGCTGCCCCGCCTCGACGGCGCACGCCGCCAGCCCGGCCACGCCGGCCAGGGTGAGCCCGGCCTCCTTCTGGCCGATGTCGGGCGCGCGCATCAGGCCGAGCGCCAGGCCCAGCGCCTCGCCGTACCGGCCCCTGGCCTCCAGCACGCTGATGCGGGCGTAGGTCCCCGAGCGCACCTCCGGGTGCTCCTGGGCGATCCGGGCGGCCATCCGTTCGGCCGTCTCCAGGTCGCCGGTGCTGAGGGCGTCCAACGCCTCGTCCACCATCGGCGCGACGTCCATCCTCGCCGCCCGCTCCGGCGGCAGCCGGAACAGGTGGAACAACGCCCACCCGGTCGACGAGGACCCGGCGCTCTCCGAGGGGAGCATCGCGTGCGCCAGCGTGGCGACCGCGCCCACGGCGAGCCCGTGCCCGAAGGGCCCGGTGGACAGGACCGAGGCCAGGACGGCGAGGGTGAGACCGGACACGGCCGAGAGCAGCGCCGCCGCCCACATCCTCGGCCGGACCGGGGCGCGCCCGGGTCCGACCGACACGGACACCAGGATCGGCACGGCGCGCAGCACCACCGCCCGCTTGGCGGTGGTGCGTTCCCACAGCCGCGCGCCGATCCCGATCACGAATCTGTGGATCCGCGCGCCGAACACCACCGCGCCCAACGCCATCCCGAGCTGCAACGCGGCCAGCTCCGCGAACAGGCCGACGACCGCTCCGCCGAGTCCCGTCGCGACGCCGAGGGGCGAGCGTTCCAGGATGACCACGGCGACGACCGCGAGCGCCGCGGCGATCGGTCCGGGGCTGGCGAACGGCTTGAGGATGCGCACGGAACCGAGACGCTACGCGTTCGGGTGAGGTTCCCGGCCTCGAACGGGGGGACCGACCGGACGGGACCGACCGGACGGGACCGATCCGGCGGGGCCGATCCGGCGGGGCCGATCGAACGGATCGACCGGACGGGGCATCGATCGAACGGGGACGAACGGACGGGGACGGCGGAGACGGGTCGGGGGCGCCGGAGATCCGGCGCCCCCGACCCCGGCGGCGGACCTCAGGGCACGGGCGGGCCGCCCCCGGGGACGACCGGCAGGCCGGCCGCCTTCCACGCGCGGAAGCCGCCCACGAGGTCCGTGGCCAGCGGCAGGCCGAGTCTCCGCAGGTCACGAGCTGCCAGGCTCGACGCGTAGCCCTCGTCGCAGAGCACGACGACCCGGCTGTCGGCGGTCACGCCGGGCAGTCGGTGCTCGCCAGTTGGGTCCAGCCGCCACTCCAGGACGTTGCGCTCCACGGGCACCGCCCCCGGCAGCTCGCCCTCCGCCGCCCTGGTGTCGCGGGGGCGGATGTCGACGACCAGGACCGAACCCCGCCCGCGCAGCGCGGCGAGCTGGTGCGGGGTGAGGCGGTCCAGGTCCGCCCGCGCCTCGCGCAGCAGGTCCTCGGCGGTCACCCCGCGACCTCCTCGCGGTGCGCCCACCGCGCGCCCGGGCGGCGGTCGGGCGCGGAGTGGGTCAGGGGCTGGCCGAGGACGTCCTCGGCGGCGGGCCGGGGCACGGGCACGTCGGGGACGTCGAGCAGGCTCGGGTACTCCCGCACGGGCAGCAGCGGCGGCGAGTAGGCGTGCACGCTCGCGGCGTTGACGCGCCCGGTGTTGCGGACCTGGTGGGCGCGGTTGGGACCGAAGCCGATGGCCGCGCCGACCTGGTGGCGTCCGCTGCGGATCGGCCCGCCGGGGTAGCGGTAGTCCTCCCCGAGCGCGCCGAGCAGGACGCTGAACGAGCCCGAGGCCCCGCCGTGGTCGTGCGGCTCGGTGCCCTGCCCCGGCGTCCAGGACAGCAACCACAGCTCCACGCCCCTGGTGAGCGCGAGCCGCGCCCACCACCGTTGCTCGGGGTGGAACTCGACGACGGACAACAGCTCGGTGGTGAGTTCGGCGGCGACGGTCCTGGTCAGGTCGCGCAGCTCCCGAGGCGTCCACAATGGACGGTCGGGGTGGATCAGGTCGCGGAGCAGCGGGACGTCGAGGGCGGGGTGGACGTCGAGCCGGGCGGTGCGGGTGCTCATGGGAGGACCTCCTGACGCGGGGGAGACGAGGGCGCGGCAGGACGCGACGCGGCTGTCCGCCTGACGGGACGAGCGCCCGCGACGGCGGAGGGAGAAGAGAGGTGATCCGGCCGGGAGCCAGGACGAGGAGGACGGATCAGCAGCCGCGCCGCGTCCGGGTACACGCGCAGGTCACGACCCTCAGCAGGTCGACCGGCCGGTCCCGGTGCAGCAGCGGGCAGATCACGCGTCGATCGTGGCAGAGGAGCGGGACGCGCCGCCACGCCTCCCAGATGCCGGGAAGACGTCGGTCACCGCGACGCGCGGAGCAGCAGCACCGTGCGGGCGGGGACCCGCATCCGGGAGCCGGGTGGGAGCGGGGCGCCGTCGGGGGGAACGCCGTCGGCCGTCCCGGTGTCGAGGACGGGCTCGAAGCGCGCCCCGAAGTCGTCCTCGGGCAGCACGACCTCGACGTCGGCGTGGCCGGCGTGCAGCACGACCAACCACGAGTGGTCCTCGACCTGCTCGCCCTCCCTGGTGCGCGAGCGGCAGTCCGAGCCGTCGATCCACATCAGCAGGGTGTGCCGGGAGAGGTCGAACCAGTCGGTCTCGGCCATCTCCTGCCCGTCGGGCCGCAGCCACACCAGGTCGGGCGCGCCGGACGGGGTCGTGCGGCCCTCGAAGAACTCCGGCTGCCGCAACGCCGGGCACCCGGCGCGCAGCCGGACCAGCCTGCGCGTGAACGCGAGCAGCTCCGCCCCTGCCGATCCGGGACGCCCCAGCGGGGTCCAGTCCACCCAGGACACCTCGTTGTCCTGGCAGTAGGCGTTGTTGTTGCCGCGCTGGGTGCGCCACAGCTCGTCCCCCGCGCACAGCATCGGAGTCCCCGTGGAGAGGAACAGGGTGGCGAGCAGGTTGCGGGCCTGACGCGCGCGCAGCGCCCGCACCGTGCGGTCGTCGGTGTCGCCCTCGACACCGCAGTTCCACGACCGGTTGTCGTCGGTGCCGTCGCGGCCGTTCTCCCCGTTGGCCTCGTTGTGCTTGTGGTTGTAGGAAACCAGGTCCCGCAGGGTGAACCCGTCGTGCGCGGTGACGAAGTTGACCGACTGCCAGGGGCGGCGCCCGTCGTCGGCGTACAGGTCGGAGGAGCCCGACAGGCGGTAGGCCAGGTCCGCGACGCCGCCCTGCCCCCGCCAGAAGTCCCGGACCGTGTCCCGGTACCGCCCGTTCCACTCCGCCCACTGCACCCCGAAGCGCCCGACGCGGTACCCGTCGCCGGTCGCGTCCCACGGCTCGGCGACGAGTTTCCGCCGGGACAGGACGGGATCGGTGGTGATCGCGGTGAGCAACGCGCCGTGCGGCTCGAACGGGCCGCCGCCGGGGCGACCGAGCACGCTGGCCAGGTCGAAGCGGAAGCCGTCGACGCCCATCTCCGTCGCCCAGTACCGCAGCGAGTCGGTGACCAGCCGCACCACCGTGGGCGATCCCGCGTCGAGGGTGTTGCCGCAGCCGGTGAGGTCGATCTGCCGCCCGTGGTGGCCGTGGAGGTAGTAGGCCGGGGCGTCCAGACCGCGGAAGCACAGCGTCGGCCCGGACACGTCGCTCTCGCAGGTGTGGTTGAACACCACGTCCAGCAGCACCTCGATGCCCGCCGCGTGCAGCGCCGCGACCATCGTGCGGAACTCCTCGACCTCGCGCCCCGGCTCGCTCGCGTAGCCGGGGTGCGGGGCGTGGAACGCCAGCGGGGAGTAACCCCAGTAGTTGTGCCGGCCGGTGCCGTGGAGCACGGGCTCGTCCACGAACGCGTGGACCGGCATCAGCTCCACCGCGGTGACGCCGAGCCGGGACAGGTGCTCCACCACCGCCGGGTGGGCCAGCCCCAGGTAGGTGCCCCGCTGGTGCGCCGGCACCTCGGGGTGGCAGCGGGTGAGCCCCCGCACGTGCGCCTCGTAGACGACGGTCTCCTCCCACGGCACCTCGGGCGGCTGCCCGGTGTCGGGGCCGCCGGGGGAGGCCACGACCGACAGCGGCACGCCCCCCAGCGAGTCGACGGGGGACGGCGGCCCGCTCATCGGGTCGCCGGTGTAGCCCAGGGCCGCCCCGAGATGCGTCACACCGCCACTGATCACCCGGGCGTACGGGTCGACCAGCAGCTTCGCCGGGTTGCAGCGCAGGCCCCGCTCGGGGGCGTACGGGCCGTAGACCCGGAAGCCGTAGCGCTGGCCGGGGGCGACCCCCGGCACCAGCCCGTGCCAGACGCCGAAGGTCCGCTCGGTCAGCTCGACGCGGCGCTCGACCGGGGGACCGTCGTCGGTCGGGTCGACCAGGCAGACCTCCACCGCCTCCGCCACGGTCGAGGCCACCGCGAACCGTACGCCCCCGCCCTCCGGGTGCGCGCCGAGCGGGAACGGCCGCCCGGCCAGGGCGGGCGGTCCGGGCGAGGGCCGAGGGGACACAGTGGGATCTTCCCGGACGCACCCCGGTTCACGCTTCCCCCGGCCGGTCGGGGGAGCCACGGTCACCGTGCTCGGTGAGCTGCGACAACCCGGACGGCGGCACCCTCGACCACTCCCGGTGGCGAGCCGCCGGACCCGGGTCGCAAGAATGGACGCGTGACCCAGCACGCCGGGATGCAGGCCACGCCGAACGGGGAGGTCGGAGGAGACGTGGACATCGATGTCACCGACCTCGTGGTGCGCATGGACTCCGTGGGGGTCCGCCGAGGGCGCACCGCGTTGTTGCACGATGTCGACTGGCGCGTCGAGCTGGACGAGCGGTGGGTGGTGCTGGGCCCCAACGGGGCCGGCAAGACCACGTTGCTGCGGTTGGCGGGGGCCGAGCTGCACCCGACGACCGGGTCCGTCCACCTGCTCGGCGAGCGGATGGGGCGCACCGACGTCTTCGAGCTGCGGCCGAGGATCGGCTTCTGCTCGGCGGCGGTGGCCAACCGGGTGCCGGCCGAGGAGAAGGTGCGCGACCTCGTCGTCAGCGCCGGCTACGCGGTGCTGGGTCGGTGGCGCGAGGAGTACGACGCGCTGGACACCGGCCGCGCCGACGAGCTGCTGCACGCGCTGGGCATCGCCCACCTCGCCGACCGGGCCTTCGGCACGTTGTCCGAGGGCGAGCGCAAGCGGACCATGATCGCGCGCTCCCTGATGACCGACCCGGAGATGCTGCTGCTGGACGAGCCGGCGGCCGGGCTGGACCTGGGCGGCAGGGAGGACCTGGTCTCCCGCCTGTCCGCGCTGGCCCTCGACCCGGACGCGCCGGCGATGGTGCTGGTCACCCACCACGTCGAGGAGATCCCGCCGGGCTTCACGCACGCGATGCTGCTGCGGGAGGGCGGTGTCGTGGCCCAGGGCCTGCTGGAGGAGGTGCTGACCGCGGAGACGCTGTCCACCACGTTCGGCCAGGACCTGGAGCTCCAGCGCGCCGGCGACCGGTACTTCGCCCGCCGTCGGGTCTGACCCCCGCCTCGTTCGGGTCCTCGCGCTCGCGTCCACCCCGCGGCGACTGGCGCCGGCGGGGGGACGCGGCGCGGCCGGCGGGCGGCCGGGCGGGCGTCTGCCTGGCGGGAGTGTCCGCGACGTCTCGTTCGGAACCGGGCTACCGCGCGGTAGCCTGCGCTGGGCCGGCGGATGCGGCCGCCGGCGGCAGCGACGAGGAGGTAGCGGCGTGGGCGAGTTCGTCAGGCTTGAGGTCGACGAGGGCATCGGCACCATCCGGCTCGACCGGCCGCCGATGAACGCGCTGAACACCCAGGTGCAGGAGGAGATCCGGGCCTGCGCCCACGAGGCGGGCTCCAGGGACGACGTCCGCGCGGTGATCGTCTACGGCGGGGAGAAGGTGTTCGCGGCCGGCGCGGACATCAAGGAGATGGCCGAGATGTCCTATGCGGACATGGCCGCCCGCGCCCACGCGCTGTCCTCGTCGTTCACCGCGGTGGCCGAGATCCCGAAGCCGACGGTGGCCGCGATCACCGGCTACGCCCTCGGCGGCGGCTTCGAGCTGGCGCTGTGCTGCGACCGGCGGATCGCCGGCGACAACGCCAAGGTCGGCCAGCCGGAGATCCTGCTCGGCATCATCCCCGGCGCGGGCGGCACGCAGCGGCTCGCGCGCCTGGTGGGGCCGAGCCGGGCCAAGGACATCGTCTACACCGGACGGTTCGTCGGCGCGGAGGAGGCGCTGCGGATCGGCATGGTGGACGAGGTCGTGGCGCCCGACGAGGTGTACTCGGCGGCGCGGAGCTGGGCCGGCCAGTTCGTCAACGGCCCCGCGCGGGCGCTGGCCGCGGCCAAGGCGGCCATCGACGGCGGGCTGGAGACCGACCTCGGCAACGGGCTGCGCCTGGAGAGCCACCTGTTCGCCGCGCTGTTCGCCACCGAGGACCAGAAGACCGGCATGCGCTCGTTCGTCGAGAACGGCCCCGGCAAGGCGAAGTTCGTCGGCCGGTGAGCGGGCGGACGCGACGGCCGGAGAACGACGTGACCACACTGGACCCCCAGGTGGATCCCCAGCCGAACCCCCCGGTGGACCCCGAGCCGAACCCGCACGCCACCGCCGAGGAGGTCGAGGCGGCGTACGCGGACCCCAAGCTGGCCAACGTGCTCTACCACGACTGGGAGGCCGCCACCTACGACGAGAAGTGGTCGATCTCCTACGACCAGCGGTGCGTCGACTACGCCGTCGGGCGGTTCCGCGCCGCGGCCGGTGACCGGGGCTGGCCGTACGGCCACGCGCTGGAGCTGGGGTCGGGCACCGGCTTCTTCCTGCTGAACCTCATGCAGGGCGGGGTCATCGCGAAGGGCTCGGTGACCGACCTGTCGCCGGGCATGGTCCAGGTGGCCCTGCGCAACGCGGAGAACCTGGGCCTGGACGTGGACGGCCGGGTCGCCGACGCCGAGCGCATCCCCTACGACGACGACACCTTCGACCTGGTCGTCGGGCACGCGGTGCTGCACCACATCCCGGACGTGCCCTCGGCGATGCGCGAGGTGCTCCGGGTGCTCAAGCCCGGCGGCCGGTTCGTCTTCGCCGGTGAGCCGACCAGGGTCGGCGACTCCTACGCCAGGGCGCTCGGCCGGCTGACGTGGTGGCTGACCACGAACGTCACCCGGCTCCCGCCGCTCACCGGCTGGCGGCGCCCGCAGGAGGAGCTGGACGAGTCCTCGCGCGCGGCGGCGCTGGAGGCCGTCGTGGACCTGCACACGTTCGACCCGACCGAGCTGGAGCGCACCGCGCGGTCCGCCGGGGCGGTCAACGTGCGGGCGGTGACCGAGGAGTTCACCGCCGCGCTGTTCGGCTGGCCGGTGCGGACGTTCGAGGCCGCGGTGCCGAGGGAGAAGCTGGGCTTCGGCTGGGCGATGTTCGCCTACCGCACCTGGCAGAAGCTGTCCTGGTTGGACGAGAACCTGCTCGCGAAGGTCCTCCCGCGCGAGCTGTTCTACAACGTGCTGGTCACGGGTGTGAAGCCGAAGGCGTGACCAGGCCGTGAGAGGACGTGTGAGGGCCGCCCCGGCCGGGGCGGCCCTCACCGCGTCTGGCCCTCCGCCCACGAGGAGTCGCTGACTCTCCACAGTGGACATTCGTTCCCGGGGAACCCCGCTCGTCCCTGTGGTCGCGCGCCCGCCGGAAGGCGAGGTCACCGGAGGAAGGGGTCAAGGGGAACCAAACGCCCTGACTGCCCGAATCGGGTCGAGGGGTTGGCCCGTGTGGCCTAGGGTGCCGACCCGGATCCTTGTGAGGCGAGGGGAAGAGACATGACCAGTGGCACGAGGCGCGTCGGCAAGGTGGCCGCGATCGCGGCGATGGCGGCGGTGTTGGTGACCGGCGCGAGTTCGCTGTCCACCGCCGCGCCCGCCCCGGTTCCCGCCGGGCACGGCGCGCACGAGCCGGCCAACGTCGGCCAGGTCAAGAACGACGTGAAGAAGTACTACGGCGACCGGGTCGACGCCCAGGGCCGGCACCAGGCCTCGCCGGACAGCGCGTGGGCCAGGGACACCCGGTCGCAGATCGACCGGGCGCGCCACCACCTCCAGGCGCGGCTGCACGCCGTGCGCAACCCCGCGATCGTGCTCGACATCGACGACACCTCCGAGCTGACCTACTCCTACGAGGTCAGCAGGGACTTCGCGTTCGACCAGCGCAGCTTCGACGAGGCGGTCAACACCGGAGCCTTCCCCGCGATCGAGGCGACCAGGGAGCTGACCCTCTGGGCCAAGCGCAACGGCGTGAAGGTGTACTTCGTCACCGGCCGCAGGGACAACCTGACCGAGGGCACGCGGAACTCCCTGCGGAAGAACGGCTACCCCGAGCCGGACGGGCTGTTCCTCAAGCCGAGCGCGAACCCGCCGGCCTACCTGAAGTGCGGCACCCAGTGCTCCACCGTGGAGTACAAGTCCGGCACCAGGGCGTTCCTGGAGTCGCAGGGCAACACGATCGTGCTGAACATCGGGGACCAGTACAGCGACCTGGAGGGCGGGCACGCCGAGCGCGGCGTGAAGCTGCCCAACCCGATGTACTACCTGCCCTGACCGCTCCCGGCGTCTTCTCCGCCGACCGTCGCGCCCCCGGCCCGCCGACCCCCGCTCCGTGCGGTGGCTCGGCGGGCCGGCCGCCACTCACCCGGCCCGGTGGTGACCGCGCCGCCTTCGTGTGGCGCGCCTGGCGGGTCGGCCGTCCCCGGCGGTGGCGGGGCGGCAGACTTCGACGCCTCGCCGCGCGTGGAGGGACCAGTCGATGTCGGGTGTCCGGGCCGTGTTCGCCGTCCTGCTCGTCGGGCTGCTCAGCGGCGCGTCCGCGCTCGGCTCCGGGCGCGCGGAGCGGGACGCGGAGCCGCCCAACCTGGGACGGGTCAAGGCGGCGGTCCGGGAGTTCTACGGCGACCGGGTCGACGCCGCCGGCCACCACCACGCCTCGCCGGACAGCCCGTGGGGCAGGCAGGTGGCCCACGAGGTGGGGCAGGCCAGGGACCACCTCGCCGAGCGGCTCGCCGCCGGGGTGGCGAACCCCGCCCTCGTCCTGGAGGTGGAGGACACGGCGGAGCTGAGCTACCCGCTGCGCGCCGACCGGGACTTCGCGGTCGACCGGCGGGCCGTCCACGAGGCGGTCCGGGCCGGCTCGCTCCCCGTCATCGAGCCGACGCGAGACCTCGTCGTGTGGGCCAAGCAGCACGGGGTGCGGGTGTTCTTCGTCGCCGCGCTCCCCGAGGACGCCGCGGACGGGGCCGTCGCCGGGTTGCGCGCGCACGGCTATCCCGAGCCGGACGGCTTCTTCACGTTCCCCGGTGAGGAGCCGCCCAGCTACCTGCGCTGCGCCGCCCGGTGCACGCCGCTCCAGTACAAGACCGGCACCCGGGCGTACCTGGAGCAGCAGGGGCACACCATTGTCGTCAACCTCGGCTCCCAGGAGGTCGACCTCGCCGGGGGCCACGCGGAGCGCGCCGTGAAGCTGCCCAACCCGATGTTTTTCGTACCCTGACGGAAAAGGCCCGCGTTTCCGGTACGCCCTCCAGCGCCGCTGGCGTCCGTGCGTCAGAAGACGGTGCCGACGTCCTGGGCGACGATGCGACTCAGGCAGCGTTCCGCGAGCGCCGCGACCGTCCACGACGGATTGCAGCACCCGGTCGACCCCGGGATGAGCGCGGCGTCCACGACGTAGAGACCGGGGTGGTCGAGCACGCGTCCGTCGAGGTCGCAGACCCTGCCCAGCACCGCGCCCCCCAGCGGGTGGAAGGTGAACGGGTCGAGCGCGTTGAGGTCCACGAGGGTCCCGCCGGTGGCGCGGACCAGCCGGTCGAGCGTGCTCCGGACGGCCTCCCGCGAGCGCTGGTCGGCGCTGACCGGCCACCGCAGCACCACCTCGTCGGCGCGCCCGTCGTAGTGGAACCGCCCGTGCCCGTCCGGGATGCCCATGCCGAGCATCGCCATGGTCCGCAGTTCGACCGGCAGCGGCGCGGGACCGTGCTCGACACTGACCGGCCCGGCCGGGTTGGACCAGTCCAGGATGGCCGAGCAGGCCGGCCCGCCCTGTGGCGGGTTGGTCGGCTGGGGGACGAGGTGGCGCAGGTAGAGCCGGTCGCCGTTGTTGCCCCAGTGCCCGCCCACGTCGTCCGGCAGGTCCGGCATCGCGCCGGTGCCCCTGGCCCGCACCAGCAGCCGCGACGTGCCGGCCGACCCCGCGCCCAGGAACAGGGCGTCGGCCGTGACCACGACGTGTTCCAGCACCTCGCCGTCGGTGTTGATCCGGTCGCAGCGCACGACGTAGCGGTTGGCGTTGTCCCTGCGGATGTCGCGCACCACGTGCAGGGGAGCGACCGTCACCCGTCCGGTGCGCTCGGCGGCGGCGAGGTAGGTGCGGTCGACGGAGTGCTTGCCGGAGTTGTTGACGCCGTAGATGACGTCCCCGGTGGACATCGAGGCGGGCACCTCGCCGCGCAGCTCGCGGCGCACGTCCTCCCAGTCGACCGGCAACGGCACCCGCTCGGCGCGCAGCCCCGCCCGTCGCGCGTGTTCCAGGAACAGGCGGGTCGAGGTGTACCGCACGTGGTCGAGCACGTCGTCGGGGATGGCGGTGAGCCGCAACATCGCCGCCACCCGGGGGTAGAAGACGCGGTCCATCTCGTCGTAGTCGACGCCGGAGGGCATGACCCTGGCGAACAGCTCGGCGTTCGGTCGCAGCGACATCCCGGCGTAGGCCAGCGACGACCCGCCGACGCCCGCGCCGCAGATGATGTCCATGCCCTGGCCCCTGACCCGTTCGATCACCCCGGTGTAGGGGCGGAACAGGGCGGGCGGCGAGGCGGGGAACACCGGGTGCGGCTTCAGCCAGCTCACCCGCCGGTCGGGGTGGAAGAACCGGGGGAAGGTGTCCGAGCCGGGCCCGGCCTCCCACCTCCGCCCGCGTTCCAGCACGAGGGTCCGCACCCCGGCCTCGGCCAGGCGTAAGGCGGCGACGCCCCCGCCGAAGCCGCTGCCGACGACCACCGCGCGCCAGCGTTCCTCGCGGGTGGGCGGTCCCGCCGCGTTCGCGGGGGCGGCGGCGGCCGTCAGGCCGAACGCCGTCACCGCCGATCCGGTCAGGAACCGCCGCCGGTCGAACCCCCTGGCCACCTGGTCTCCCTCCTGCCGTGGACTGGACAGGTGGCCACGCTAGAAGTGAGGGATCTTCACAACAACTCGTTGACCAGGGGAAACGTGAAGACAACACGGTTGACGGCACCGCTCCACACCATCGTGGACTCCGCCGGGTCAGCGGGCACGCGCAGTGATCGTCACCTCCTCCCGTGCTTCCTCCGTCCGGTCGAGCGTCACGGCGGCCACCTGGCGATCGGCGTCCCACTCCACGGAGCAACGGACACCGCACGTGATCACCGGCCGCTCCGGGAACCGGGAGCGGGGGAGGAACAGCTCGGTGGGGCCGCGCGCTCCCGCCCCCGGCCGGAGCACGACGGTCAGCGCCGTCCCGTCGTCGTCCCACCGCACCGGCTCGCCGGCGATCGCCCTGGGGTACGGCCTGGCCAGGCGGTCGGCCAGCGGGGCCCAGCCGCCGTCGGGCGCGTACGGCCCCCACCCGCCGCGATCGTTGGACCAGTACAGCCATCCGCTCCCGTTGCGGTCGGCCATGTCCACGACGTCGTCCACGTAGTCGAGCGCGCCGTCGACCGTCGCGTTCAGCCCGAACTCGGCCAGCAGCAACGGGGCGTCGAGCCGCCGCGCGACCTCGGTGTTGGCCCGACGCCACCGCTCCACGGTGTCCCGCGTGAGCGCCCTGGTGAGGCCGGTGTACGGCTGGCCGGCGGTGACCAGCACGGGGTAGAGGTGCGGCGCGTACGCGATCCTCGGCCCGCCGGGCCGGGGGTCGGAAAGTCGGCCCAGCGAGGACCGGAGGCCCCAGTTCACCCCGAGCGCCTGCGGCTCGACGAGGATCCACCGCCGGGTGTCGACCTCCCGGATCGCGTTGATCAGGCGCTGGGAGAACGGGGTCAGGAGGTCGCGCTCGAAGAACGGCCAGGTGCTCGTCCCGCCGTAGGGCTCGTTGAACAGGTCGTAGCCGAGGACCCCGTCCTCGCCGGCGAAACGTTGGGCGACATGCCGCCACATCGCCACGAAGTGCCGGGCCAGCTCGGGGTGCCGGCCCGTCGTGCCCCAGAGGTGGTCGAAGGCGCGCACGACCCCGGGCTGGAGGTAGGTCAGCTCCCACGGCGTCTGCGACACCGCCGGCAGGCCGTCGAAGTGGGTGGCCCAGCGGGGAGCGCCGTTGTTGGGGGACGCGCCGGCGACCGCCGGTCCCCACGCGTCCTGGTGCATGTCGAGCACCACGTGCACGCCGTGGCGGCCGTACCACCTGACGCGTTCCGCCACCTTGTCCAAATAGGACTCGTCATAGACGCCGGGGCTCGGTTCGACCCTGGCCCAGAAGACCAGCAGGCGCACGGCGTTGGAGCCCAGCCGCCGGACCTCGGCCGCGATCTCCGCCTCGCCCGTCCACGGCATCGCGTCTGGGGACTCCTTGGCGCTGTGGCCGTTGTTCATGCCGTGGAGGACCAGGGCGCGGCCCTGCTCGTCGGTCAGGTGGGGGAGGGACGGGCGTGCGCCGCTCCCCGCCCGCGCGCACGGGTCGGCCTCCGCGCCGCCCGCGCACGCCACCTCGGGGATCACTCGGTCCGGTGTGCGGGCGTCGGCCCGCTGGACGCCGACCAGGGGCGCCAGCAGGCCGACCACCACCGCCACCGCGAGGGCGGCGCTAGTACGCACGGGACGGGATCCAGTCGTCGTGGCCGTAGCCGCTCAGCGTCGTGCGGACCTCGGAGGCCCACTGCTGGGCGGCACCGCCGTCGCAGCGGGCCAGGACGAGCGGCGCGCCCTTCGCGGTGCCACCCGTGGCCAGGCACAACGTGGTGTCGGCGGTCGGGCGGAGCCGGCCGCCGTCCGTGGTCCACGTCTGGGCGGCGCTGCCGTTGCAGTTCCAGAGCTGGACGCGCTGCCCGGGGACCAGGTTCTGGTTGGGCACGTCCAGACACCGGTCGTGGGTCAGCTCGGAGTGCACCGACCGGCGCTGCGCGTCGTACCAGAACGCCTGGTTGCGCCCGCCGTGACAGGTCCAGGCGAGCACCGCCGTGCCGTTGCGGGCGTTGTACCCCTCGGCGTCGGCGCACAACCCGGTCGCCGGGTTGCGAAGCTGACGGAACTCCAGCAGGCCGGGGATCAGCGTCGTGCTCCCGGTGCTCGCCGGGTCGACACAGGTCGCCTTGGTCCACTGTGGATTGCGGTAGAAGGCGGCCATGCAGGACGCGAACGCCCCGTGGCCCCTCTCGTTGGGGTGGAAGGACTGCTGGAGCGCGTGCGGGTCGAGCAGGTTGCCGTTCTCGATGGTCAGACCCCGCGCCCACGTGTTGTCCGAGCACACCTCGTGGCCGTCGAAGAGCCGGCTGGCGTCGAGGAAGCGCGCGCCGGTGTTCTCGGCGGCGCGCCGGACCGCCTGCGCGAACAGGGGGACGGCCTTGTTGCGCGCGAAGGCCATGTCCTTCAGGTAGGCCAGGCAGCCGCCGCCGTACCAGCCGGGGAAGTCCGGGTTGTCCTCCACGTCGGGGCCGGTCGGCGTGGGGTAGCTCATCAGGACGAGCTGGTAATCGCCGTCGGCGTAGCCGGCGTCGCGCATGGTCTGCCGTACGCTGCGGACCGCCTGCTCGGCCCCCGCCTGGGAGCCGTCGACCCTCCGCTGCCACCCGTCGGTGTACTCGGGCCAGCAGTTGCCCTGGAACAGCACCCGTCGCTTCACGCAGTCGCTGATGACGGGCCCGAACTCCACGCCGCCGTAGTCGTTCGCGCTGATGACGATCCACACCAGCTTCAGCCGCGTGTTGCGGGCCTTGATGGCGAGGTTGTCACCCTGGTTCAGGTCGTCGTACTGGTGCTCGTCGCTGCGGTACACCAGGTTCGCGCTCCGACCGCCCGAGCAGGCGAGGTTGAGGGTGAGGTCGACGGGGATTCCCGTGCGGTGCACGGCGGCGTCGAGGGAGCGGTCGCACCAGTTGTCGGGGCCGTGCGTGCCCGGCTCGTAGTTTCCGACGCCCTCGCCGGAGATCTCGCTGTCGCCGAGGGTCGTGATCGCGGTGCGGCGCTGGTCGGCCGGGCGGATCTCCGGGCTGCCGTAGAGCCGGACGGCCTCGGCCCGCCGGATCTGTTCGAGGTCGTCGGGTAACGGTGGGATCGCGCGGGTCCCGGCGGCCGCGCTCGCGGGCGGGGGCGCGGCGTCGGCCGGCGACGGCGGGCCGGCCAGGGAGAGTGTCGACGCGGTGAGGGCGGTCAGCGCGAGGGCCGCGCGTAACCACCGACGGCTGCGGTCCGGCATGGCGGTTGCCCTTCTGTGCAGGGGGCGGGGTCGGGTGAGGGAGATCACCCGGCCCCGCCCGCACGGTAACCGCTGGGCCGTCAAACCTGAAAGCCCTTCACGTCTGGCGGATCGGTTCAGCGGCGCGACGACCCCATGCGGTCCAGCAGGAACGCCCGGAGCGCGTCGAGGTCGGCGTCGACGGCCACCTCGATCTCCCGACCCACCCGGTTCGTCGAGTGGTTCCGACGGTCGCCGATCACCATCCCGCGCGTCGGGCCGACCCCGCACTCCACCTCGACGGCCATCCGCTCACAGCGCAGGATTCCCGGCTGGATCACCTCGGCGAGGGCCACCGCGTCGTGCAGCGCCATCGCGTCCCGGCTCAGCGCCTTCCGGTAGTTGGCGCGGTACGGGGCCGTCAGCCCGACCAGGCTCTCGCCCACCGGCCCGGAGTTCGCCAGGGTGTCCAGCCACTCCGAGTCCACGGCGCAGCGGTGCGTGAGGTCGATCGGCACCAGCACGACCGGCACGTCCTCCTCGACCAGCACCCGCCGTGCGGCCTCGGGGTCGCTCCAGATGTTGAACTCGGCCGTGGCGGTGATGTTGCCGATCTCCAGGCCGCCGCCCATCACAACGAGTCGCTCGATCTTCGGCTTCAGCTCGGGGTAAGAGGCCAACAGCAGCGCGATGTTGGTCATGGGGCCGATCGGCGCGATCGTCACCGGTTCGTCGGCGCGGCGCAGGACGTCGGCCAGCACCTCCACCGCCGGGCGCGGGTCGACCTCGGCGCCGGGCGTCGGGAGGCTCGCGCCCTGCCCGCCCAACCCGTCGTCGCCGTGGATGAGGGCCGCGCGGGGTGGCTGCGGGTACACCAGGGGGCGGGCCGCCCCCGCCGCCACCGGGACGTCCTCCCTCCCGACCAGCGCGAGCAGCCGCCGGGCGTTGAGGGTCGTCGACTCCAGACCCACGTTGCCGAACACGGTGGTCAGGGCGCGGAGGTCGACCTCGGGGCTGTGCGCGGCCAACACGAGGGCGAACGCGTCGTCGATGCCGGGGTCGGTGTCGACGACCAGCGGGCGGGGGCTCATCGGGCCAGCACCTCCTCGACCTCGGCCAGCGTCGGCAGCGAGGGCTGCGCGCCGTGCCGGGTCGCGGTGAGGGCGCCCACGGCGCACGCCCGCCGCAGCGCCTCCTCGTCCTCCCTGCCCTCCAGCAGGCCGAGCACCAGGGCCGCGGTGAACGCGTCGCCGGCCGCGGTGCCGTCCACGGCGCGCACCGTCGGCGGGGTCGCCCTGGCGACCTCCCTGCCCTCGCGCAGCAGCACCGCGCCCTCCGCGCCGAGGGTCACGGCCACCGTCCTCACGCGGTCGACGCCGGGCACGCCCTCGTACTCCTCGCGGTTGACCACGACCAGGTCGGCCCGGTCGAGCACGGCCTGGGGCACCGGCCGTGCGGGCGCGGCGTTGAGCGCGAAGAAGTTCGGCGCGTGTTCGGCCGCGGCCACCACGGCCCGCTCGGGCACCTCCAGCACCGTGAGCACGGCGTCGGCTCCGGCGAGCTGTCCAGGGTGGACGGTCACGTGCGCGTTGGCCCCCGGCACGACGACGATGGTGGTGTCGGCCGACTCGTCCACCTCGATCAGCGCGGTGCCCGTTGCGTCATCCACAGTGGACACATGGGTCAGGTCGACCCCCGCCTCGCGCAGCAACGCGAGCGCGGGCTCGGCCGACGCGTCCGCGCCCACCGCGCCGACGAGGGAGACCTCGGCGCCGAGCCGTCGCGCGGCCAACGCCTGGTTCGCGCCCTTGCCCCCCGGCGCCCGGTCGAATCGTGTCGCTGTCAGTGTCTCTCCAGGTCGTGGCAGCGCGCGGACCCCGGCGAGGAGGTCCAGGTTCACGCTGCCCACGACGGTGATCGAAGGAGCCATGGCCCCATCCTCCCTCCCCGCCCTCCTCCGGACCCGCGAATATCCCGCGCCCTCGTCCCGCTCCCGCGCCTTCCAGAGGACGACCCTCCGTAGTGCGAAGACCACGGGTTCACCCGTCTCACGGAATCCCGGAAGCGGGGGGTGTCCGGGCTACGCTGGCGCTGCTACGGTCCCCTTGCCGCCGGTCTGCGGACGTGGTTGGAAGTGAGCCCGGGTATCCCGCGTTGTCGTGGGCGCCCGGGCTTCGCGCTACTGAGGCGAGATCCTGACAGGACAATCCGGAGATCGGGCGGGATGTCCGATGTGTCAGGAGAGGGCCACGCCAACAGAGCAGTCCTGGACCGGCCAGACGGCGGCTTCCTTGCGGTGGTGCGGAGAGGGGAGAACTGGTCTGCTCAGGGTTCGAGCTTCTTCTCCAGCGCCTCCGCCGCCTTGCGCGCCATGTCCGCGACCGCTGCCTGCTCCCGCGCCCGCTCCGCCGCGCTCGCCTCGTAGTCGGCCCTGCGGTCGCGGACCACCCGCGCTGGAGCGCCGACGGCGATGGAGTACTCCGGGATGTCTCCCCGCACCACGGCGTGCGCGCCCAGAACGCTGCCCCGGCCCACACGGGTTCCCCTCAACACCGTGACCTTGGTGCCGATCCAGCAGTCCGGGCCGATCCGCACCGGTGTCTTCACGATGCCCTGGTCCTTGATGGGCAGGTTGACGTCGCTGGTGATGTGGTCGAAGTCGCAGATGTAGACCCAGTCGGCGACGAGCGTGGAGGCGCCGATCTCCACGTCCATGTAGCAGTTGACGGTGTTGTCCTTGCCGAACACCGCCTTGTCGCCGATCCGCAACGAGCCCTCGTGGCAGCGGATCGCGTTGCCGTCCCCGATGTGCACCCAGCGCCCGATCTCCAGCCGCCCGTGCCCCGGACGGCAGTGGATCTCCACGTTCCTGCCGAGGAACACCATGCCGCGCAGCACGACGTGCGGGTTGGCGAGGCGGAAGCGGAGCAGTCGCCAGTAGCGGACCAGGTACCAGGGCGTGAACGCCCGGTTCCGCCACACCCACCGCAGGGACTCCCTGGTCAGGAACCTCGCCTGCCTCGGGTCGCGCTTCAGCCACGCCGTCCAGCGCGTGGCCATCGGAGCCCCCCACATGCTCGTCATGCGCGCAGCCTAAGCGTTGCCGCCGCAACCTCCACCACGATCGCCGAGCGGAGTCACGGGGCTACTACTCGTGCTCGTCGGGCGTGGGAACGGGATGGTCAGGTCGCACCCCGCGTCTTCCCGTCGGTCCGAGCACGTACCCCCGATCGTCGTTGCTCGGTCGGCAAGCCCTGGGCCGTTGGCCGGAGCGGGCTCGCCTGGCGGAAGAGCAGCTACAGCACGAGCCAGGAGAACTGTGTGGAGGTCGCTCCGGTGTGGGGCGTGGTGGGGGTGCGGGACTCGAAGAATCCGTCGGGTCCGCCTGTTGTTGTTCTCGCCCCGTGCGTTCGGGGCGTTCGTCGCCTCTGTCCGTCGCAGCCAGGGGCGCTGACGGGGGACGGCGCTCCTGGTAGGGAGATCAGATCGGCGGCGGGCCGAAGATGTTGCCGGTGGGGATCTTGGGGCGTGGCAGGGGCGCGCGGTCCCGGCGGCGGGCCGACGCGTAGACCTCGGCGGTGCCGACGGCGATGCGGTCCCAGTCGAAGTCCGTCGCCAACCGGGCCTTGGCCGCCCGGGCGCGCCGGCGGGCCGCGGCCGGGTCGTCGAGCACCGCGCGGACGGCGGTGGCCAGGCCGGGGATGTCGCCGGGCGGGAAGGACAGCCCGGTCACGCCGTCGACCACGACCTCGCCGAGGCCGCCGGCGGTGGAGGCGACCAGGGGCACGCCCGCCGCCGCCGCTTCCAAGGCGACGATGCCGAACGGCTCGTAGCGGCTGGGCAGCACGACCGCGTCGGCGGCGGAGAGCAGCGCGGCCAGGTCCGCGTCGGACAGGTGGCCGGTGAACCGCACCGACCGCGCCACCCGGTGCTTGCGGGCCTGCTCGGCCAGCCAGTCCTCGTGCGATCCCTTGCCCGCGACGACGACGGTCGCGCCGGGGTGCGTGCGGCGGATGCGGGGCAGCGCGGCGATCAGGTCCTGGACGCCCTTCTCCCACTCCAGACGGCCGAAGAAGAGCAGCAGCGGCGCGTCGGGGCGCCCGAAGCGCTCCCGCGCCTCGGCGACGGCCGAGGGGCGCACCCGCCACCGGCGTGGCTCGATGCCGTTGTGCAGCACGGTGATGGTCTCGGGGTCGACCTCGAAGAGGTGCACGACCTCGTCCCGCATCGCGGACGAGCAGGTGACCAGCGCGTCCGCCCGGTTCGCCAGCCACCACTCCACCGAGTGCACCTGCTGGTTGAGCGCGTGGGACAGCCAGCCGGAGTGCCGCCCCGCCTCGGTCGCGTGGATCGTCGCGACCAGGGGGACCTCGGCCGCGTCGGCCAGGGCGATCGCCGGGTGGGTGACCAGCCAGTCGTGGGCGTGCACCACGTCCGGCCGCCAGTCCCGCAGCAGGGCGAGCCCCGCCCGCACCATGGCGTGGCCCATCGCCAGCGTCCACGCCACGAGGTCGCGCTCGAACACCAGGTGCGGCGGGTCCTCCGCCACCCTGATCAGGCGGACGCCCTCGCTGACCAGGTCGGAGTCGGGGTGGGTCGCGGCGTCGGTGCCCGAGGGCTGCCGGCAGAGCACGACCACCTCGTGGCCATGGGCGGCGAGCCGCCGGGCCAGGGCGTGCACATGCCGGCCGAGCCCGCCGACCACGACCGGCGGGTACTCCCAGGACAACATCAGCACGCGCATCGGCGGCATCCTCCCAGGTCGCCTCCTGCCGGCTACTCACCGGTACCTTTCCAACGGTCGAGGGACCCCTGAAGGTGTGATCAACAGGGCGTGGTGGGTCGGCCCGCCGCTGCTCCCGCCCTGGTCGGACCGGGGGTCGGGGCCGTCGCGTTGCCGCCGACTCCCGGCGGGGCCATGCTGGCCGTGGCCGATCTCGTTGGCTCGTTTCCTCACGCCCGGAGGCAGCCGTGAGCGATCATCGCCTCCCGTCCGCTCGTGGGTGCCGACTGGGTACGGGTGTCCCTCCCGGTGCTCGGGAACCCGTGAGCGTTGATGACCTGTGTCGGGCACGGGGGTGCCGGCCCGTCGCGGGCGCGGCGCGGCCGGGGGAGGGGACATGAGCCTCGACGAGCTGCGCCAGCGCGGACGGGAGGCCTTCGCCGCGCTCATCCCGAACGGGGAGGAGCGGCTGGACCGCCTCTTCCTCGCCGCGCCCGCGCTGGGCGAGCTGACGGTGAGCACGCTCTACGGGTACCTGCACCACCGGTCGGCGCTCGACCCCAGGACCAGGGAGGCGATCGCCCTGGCGGCGGTGATGGCCTCGGGCACGACCGAGACGCCGCTGGCGATCCACGTCCGCACGGCGCTCGCCGCCGGCCTGGCTCCCGCCGAGGTGGTGGAGGTGCTCGTCCAGACGGCCGCGTTCAGTGGGTACCCCCGCGCGGTGCAGGCGCTGGCGCGGGTGGAGGAGGTGCTCGGCGAGGCGGGGTCCCCGCTGCCGGCCTTCCCCGCGCCCCGCGAGGTGTTGCTC
Organism: Streptoalloteichus tenebrarius; assembly: GCF_024171885.1. Taxonomy (GTDB): domain Bacteria; phylum Actinomycetota; class Actinomycetes; order Mycobacteriales; family Pseudonocardiaceae; genus Streptoalloteichus; species Streptoalloteichus tenebrarius. The sequence continues at coordinate 44,792 of NZ_JAMTCP010000021.1, forward strand.
TCGCTGGTCGAACGGCTCCGCGCGGAGGGCAGGCAGGCGACGGGTGCCGGGTACGCGGTGGACACCGACGAGCGGGACTACCTCGACGCGCCGGGGTCGGGGGGCGGCGTGGCCGAGCTGCTGGAGCCCGAGTTCGGGGACGACCGGGCCCTGGCCGAGCTGCGGGACATGGCCGTGGCGGGGCTGCACGTCCAGGTGCGGACGACCAGCTCGCACACGGCCGTCGCGCTGTTCAACGGCGAGTCGGACCGGCCGTCGGCCGTCGTGCACGCCACCATGCACGCCGGGCGGGTCTCCGAACTGGTGTGCCTGCGCCCGGTGACCTGACCGCGCGGCCGCTGGTCAGGCGCGCCGCGCCAGGTCGCGGGCGTCGAGGTGGCCGAAGGGGCCGTCCTCGCGCCGCAGTCGCCGCGCCAGCGCGAGGGCCTCGGCCCTGCGGCCCGTGCCCGCGAGGGTGGCCAGCTCCCGGAACCGCGCCGTGTGCCGGTCCGCCCGCTCCCTGGCGTAGCTCGCGGCGGAGTCCTTGGTGACCATGAAGGCCCAGTCGCTGGACAACGCCAGCAGGGCCTCCCTGACCACCTGGTCCAGCACGGGGTCGCGGTCGGGTCCGCCAAGTTCGTCCACAGTGGACAGAAGATCGCGCTGGACGCCGGCGCCGGTGGCGACCAGGTCCGCGACCTGCTCGCCGTCCCACACCCGCCAGTCCTTGCCCGAGCCCCACGAGGAGGCGGGGAGGTCCACCGGGTCGCCGAGGTGACCGGCCTCCACCGCGCCGCGCAACGTGGTGACCCGCACGCCGGCCTCCGGCAGCGCGGTCAACACCGCCTCCAGCCACTGTGGACCCTCGTGCCACCAGTGCCCGTACAGCTCCGTGTCATAGGCGGCGACCACCATGCCGGGGCGGCCGTGCCGGTCCGCCAGCGACCGCAGCCGCCGCACCACGACGTCGACGAAGTCCCGGACGTGCTCGCGCACCGCGACCGCCGCGAGCGCGGGCTCGTAGGGCTTCTTGCGCTCCGGAGGAACGTGCTTGCCGGTGACCCGGCACGGCTTCAGGCCGGAGGGGTGGTCGAAGGTGTGGAAGTCGCGGTAGGCCGCGTGCCCCGGGTAGCCCGCGCGCGGCGACCACACGCGGTACGTGACGTCGAGATCGCGCCCGAAGCAGATGACGTCGGAATCCCCGACAGTGCGGGCGAAGGCCGTCTCACCGCGCAGCGAGGGTCCGTCGACCAGGAACCGTCGGACGCCCGCAGCCGCGTAGTCCGCCTCCATGCCCGGCGCGTAGCCGCACTCCGGCGCCCAGATCCCCTCCGGCCTGGTGCCGACGCGCCACGCCGTGTCGGTCAGACCCGCGCGCAGGGCGAACGAGCGCACCCGCTGGTCCAACAACGGCTGGAAGGGGTGGGTCGCCGGACCCCCAAGCAGCTCGATGACGCCGGCGTCGACCAACGGCCGCAGCAGGGGGGAGAACCCGTGCCGCCACCGGCTCTCGAACGCGTCGAGGGCGCGGGTCGCCTGCCGGTGCTCCTCGGCGGCCAGCTCGCGCAGCGCGGGATCGGCCTTCCACCGCCCGCCCCAGCGGGTGGCGGCGAGGTGAGCCCTGGTCCGCCACGTCCCGAGCCAGTGGTGGAAGTTCCGCAGGCAGTACGGGTCGTCGAGCTGCGCGGCGAGGACCGGGGTCACGCCCAGGGTCAGGACGTCCCGGTGACCGCGCTCGGCCATGCGCTCCACGAGGTCGATGACGGGCAGGTAGGAGTGCGCCCACGCCTGGTAGAGCCACTCCTCGCCCACCGGCCACGACCCGTGGTGCGCCAGCCAGGGCAGGTGGCTGTGCAGCACGAGGCAGAAGCTGCCGACCGGTTCGCGGCTCACGGCCGCACCGCCACCGCGACGAGGTCCAGGCTCGCGTCGAGGTCCCGCTCGCTGATCTCGAAGTCCGACGTGGACACCGAGGCCACGTCGGCGAGCAGGGCCGGCGGCCACGGCCCGCCGGAGAGCGCGACGGCGACCTGCGCGTCGATGATCGAGCCCCCGTGTGCCGCGTCCAGCTCGCGCAGCCGGGGGCCGTGGCGCAGCCCGGCCAGCGTCTCGACGCGGAAGCCGGCCCCGCGCACCAGCTCGTCGAGTTCGGCGGGGGACAGCTCCCTGGTGTGGAAGGGGTTGAGCGGGGTGTCCCTGCCGGGGGAGAAGGTGATGCGGTTCGGCGTGGTCACCACGAGCCGGCCGCCGGGGCGCAGCACCCTGGCGCACTCCAGGAGGAACCCCTCCTGGTCCCACAGGTGCTCGATCACCTGGAGGTTCGCCACGACGTCCACCGAGGCCGACGGCAACGGCAGGCTCGCCAGGTTGCCCCGGACCACGCGGAGCTGGGGGTACCGGCGGGCGACGTGGGCGGCGGTCAGCTCGTCGTAGTCGAGGGCGATCACCTCGTCGGCCACGCCCGCGATCAGCGCCGCGCCGTAGCCCTCCCCGCAGCCGGCCTCCAGGACGCGCGCGCCCGCGCAGTACGGCAGCAGCGCCTCGTACGCCGCCTCGTGCCGACGGAACCAGTAGTTCTCCTCGGGCACACCGGGCACTGTGCGCTCCCCGGTGAGCGGCAGTGGCTCGACGGGGTCCATCGGCTGCGGGGTCACGGGGCGGAGGGTAACCGTGGGGACGCCGTCACCTGCTCGATCGGGTAGCGTCCGACGGCGTCCGCCTAGGTGAGCACCATCACGCCATCCGGGCGCTTGCCGCCGTTTGCGCCCCCGCTACTGGTCAGTAACATCGGGGTGGTCGAGGCCACCGTGCCACACCGGCGCCTGACGTGGCAGGGTCGGTCGAACATCCGGCCTTGAGCCGTCAACGCGCCGCAGTCCGCAGGAGGTCGAAGGGGACCCATGAACATCGTCGTCCTGGTCAAGCAAGTGCCCGACACCAACTCCGAGCGCAGGCTGACCGACTCAGACCACACCCTGGACCGCGCGTCCGCGGACGTCGTGCTCGACGAGATCAACGAGCGCGCCGTGGAGGAGGCCCTTCGGCTCCAGGAGGCCCACGGCGGCGAGGTCACCGTCGTCACGATGGGCCCGGACAGCGCGACCGACGCGCTGCGCAAGGCGCTGTCGATGGGCGCCGACAAGGCGGTGCACCTCAGCGACGCGGCCCTGCACGGCTCGGACGCGGTGCAGACCGCGCGGGCACTGGCCAAGGTGATCGGCACCGTCGAGGGCGTGGACCTGGTGCTGGCCGGCAACGAGGCCACCGACGGCCGGATGGGCGCGGTGCCCGCGATGGTCGCCGAGGTGCTGGGCCTGCCCGCGCTGACCCACGCGCGCAAGGTCGAGGTCGACGGCAGCACCGTGCGGGTCGAGCGGGAGACCGACGAGGGCGTGGCCTTCGTCGAGGCCGCCCTGCCCGCCCTGGTGAGCGTCGGCGAGAAGATCAACGAGCCGCGCTACCCGTCGTTCAAGGGCATCATGGCCGCCAAGAAGAAGCCGGTGACCACGCTCGGCCTCGCCGACGCCGGCATCGACGCCGCCGAGGTCGGCCTGGCCAACGCCGCCACCACCGTGGTGGAGGCCGCGCCGAAGCCGCCGCGCTCGGGCGGCCAGAAGGTCGAGGACGCCGGCGACGGCGGCGTCAGGATCGCCGAGTTCCTGGCAGCCCAGAAGCTCATCTGACGACGCAGCGAGGAGGAGAACAAGCCAATGTCCGAGGTTCTGGTCCTCGTTGACCACGTCGACGGCGAGGTCAAGAAGGTCACCTTCGAGCTGCTGTCCGCGGCCCGCCGGCTCGGCGAGCCCGCCGCCGTGGTGGTCGGCGCCCCCGGCTCGGCCGCCAAGGCCAAGGAGTCCCTGGCCCGCTTCGGCGCCGCCAAGGTCTACGTGGCCGAGTCCGACGAGGCGGCCAGCCTGCTGGTGACGCCCAAGGTGGACGTGCTGGCCGCCCTGGTCGGCAGCGCCTCGCCGGCCGCCGTGCTGGTCTCGGCCACCGCCGAGGGCAAGGAGGTCGCCGGCCGGCTCGCGGTCCGCGTGGGCTCCGGCGTGCTGGCCGACGTCGTCGACCTCGACGGCGAGGGCGTGGCCACCCAGTCCGTGTTCGGCGGCGCCTACACCGTGAAGGCCAAGGTGACCACCGGCGTGCCGGTGATCAGCGTGCGGCCCGGCGCGGTCGAGGCCGAGGAGGCGGCCGGCGCCGCCGCCGAGGAGACCGTCGAGGTCCCCTCGGTCGACCCGGCCAGGGCGGTGCGGATCACCCGGCGCGAGCCGGTGACCGGCGGCGACCGCCCCGAACTCACCGAGGCGTCCGTGGTCGTCTCCGGCGGCCGCGGCGTGGGCAGCGCCGACAACTTCGCCCTGGTGGAGAAGCTGGCCGACGTGCTCGGTGGCGCCGTGGGCGCCTCCAGGGCCGCGGTGGACTCGGGCTACTACCCGCACCAGTTCCAGGTCGGCCAGACCGGCAAGACGGTCGCCCCGCAGCTCTACATCGCGCTGGGCATCTCCGGCGCGATCCAGCACCGGGCCGGCATGCAGACCTCGAAGACGATCGTCGCGGTGAACAAGGACCCCGAGGCGCCCATCTTCGAGATCGCCGACTTCGGCGTGGTGGGCGACCTGTTCCAGGTCGCTCCGCAGCTCACCGAGGAGATCACCAAGCGCAGGGGCTGATTCCCGGCCCGCGCGAGCGGTGGGGAGGCTTCCGTCGACGGCGGAAGCCTCCCCGCTGTGCATTCGGGGTAACGGAAATCCGGAAGGGTGTTAACCCGCACGGGGTATTGCGTGATTCTCCCTGGGGAAGATCCCTGATCCTTTCGGTCAGGGATTCACCGATATTCCACCGACACGTCATCGAAGGGGCTTCCATACGGGCGGAGGTAACCGGTAAACCGGGGTCATGACGCAGTCGCAGGTGCTGGTGAGCTCCGCAGACGCGGGAGCCGAGCAGTCGCAAGGCGCCCCGCGTTACTCGCTGCTCGTGGCACGGAAGACCGAGGAGGTCCTGGCCGCGCAGCGGTTGCGCCACCGGGTCTTCGCCGAGGAAATGGGGGCGACGTTGCACTCCCGGGAACCGGGGGTGGACGTTGACGAGTTCGACGAGTTCTGTGATCACCTGGTGGTCAGGGAGGACACCACCGGGGAGATCGTCGGCACCTACCGGATGCTGCCGCCGGAGCGCGCGGCCGAGGCGGGTCGCCTGTACTCCGAGACCGAATTCGATCTCGGTTCGCTGGCCGCGCTGCGGCCGGCCGTCGTGGAGGCGGGACGGTCCTGCGTCCACCCCGACCACCGCACGGGCGCGGTGGTCAGCCTGGTGTGGGCCGGCATCGGGCGCTACATGCTCCTGTCCGGCCACAGCCACCTCGCCGGGTGCGCGTCCGTGCCGCTGCGCGACGGCGGCGCGACGGCGGCCGGCGTGTGGGACCTGGTGCGCGCCAAGCACTACGCGCCCGAGGAGTACCGGGTCCGCCCCCTCAACCCGTGGGACGTCGACGCGGTGGAGCGGCCGGCCCGTACGGTCGTCCCGCCGCTGCTGAAGGGGTACCTGCGGTTGGGCGCGTGGGTGTGCGGCCGGCCCGCCTACGACCCGGACTTCGAGGTCGCCGACCTGTTCATCCTGCTGTCCCTGGAGCGCGTGGACCCGAGGTACCTGCGCTTCTTCCTCGGGGAGATGGCGTGAGCCACGCGGTGCTGGCGCCGCCGGCGCCCGGCAGCCACCCGTGGATGCCGGTGTCGCCGTGCGGCGACCACTGCCTGCCCGGCCCCGGGGAGGAGCCACGGGTGGGGGCGGCGCGCCGGGCGCTGCGGCTCGGCGCGCTGTTCCTGGTGATGCTGTCCGGGGTGCCGATCGCGGTGGTCTACCCGGTGCTCGGGGCGCGGGGCAGGCAGTGGCTGGCCCGCGCCTGGTTCCGCACGGTGCTGCGCGCCGTGGGCGTCCGGCTGGTCGTCCAGGGAGAACGCCGGTTCGCCGCCAGGGGGCGGGGCGCGCTCGTGGTCAGCAACCACTGCTCCTGGCTGGACATCGTCGCGTTGGACGCGGTGCAGCCGGTGCGCATGCTCGCCAAGCGCGAGGTGCGGAAGTGGCCGGTCGTCGGGTGGTTCGCCGCCGTCGCCGGCTCGGTGTTCGTGGACAGGGAGCGGCTGAGCACGCTGCCCGCGACCGTCGACGACCTCGCCGCCGTGCTGCGGGAGGGCGGGCTGGTCGGCGTGTTCCCCGAGGGCACCACGTGGTGCGGCGCGGCGTCCGGCCGCTACCGCAGCGCGCCCTTCCAGGCCGCGCTCGACGCCGACGTCCCGGTCCGGCCGGTGATGGTGCGCTACCTCGTCGGCGGCGCGCCCACCAGGTCGGTGGCCTTCGTCGGCACGGACACGCTGTGGCACTCGGTGCGGCGGGTCGTCGGCCTGCGGGGCCTGGTCGTGGAGGTCGAGCCGCTGCCGGAGCTGCCGGCCCGGTCCGCGCCCGACCGCAGGGCGCTGGCCGCCCTGGCGCAACAGCTCGTCGCGGCCGCGACCCGTCGGGGCGACGCCCCGGGACCGCGCCCGGAGCGCGCCGCGGCCTGACCGGCGACGCCCCCGCCGGCGACGACGCCTCCGTGCGGCGTGCCCCGGCCTGGTCCGGACGCGCCACACGGACACCGCCGGACGGCGGAGCGGACTCCGCGGGGTGGCCCAGATGTGGCGAAGAATCCACTGGACCTCCAGAGGGGTGGAGGTGTGAGAGTGTCGCGGTGACCTCGACGACCCCCACCCGTGACAGTGCCCTGTGGGCGCCTGACCGCAGATTCGTGACCATAGCCCTGTTCCTGCTGGTCACCCTGGCCGCGTTCGAGGGGATGAGCCTGGGCACGGCCCTCCCGACGATCGTGGCGGACCTGCACGGCGAGGCGCTGTACGCGTGGCCGTTCGTCTCCTTCCTGGCGGCGAGCGTCGTCGGCACCGTCCTGTCCGGACGGATCAGCGACAGGTGGGGACCGGTGCCCGCGCTCGTCGTGGGGCCGGTGCTGTTCCTCGTGGGGCTGGTGATCGCCGGGCTGGCCCCGTCGATGGTCGTGCTGCTCGTCGGCAGGGTGCTCCAGGGCGCGGGCAGCGGCGCCCAGGTGGTGGCGCTCTACGTGATGATCGCCCAGGTCTACCCGGAGCGGGACCGGCCGGCCGCGTTCGGCGTGCTCTCCGCGGCGTGGGTGATCCCCTCCCTGATCGGCCCGACCGTGGCCGGGCTGCTCACCCAGCACCTGAGCTGGCGGTGGGTGTTCCTCAGCCTGGCCCCGCTGGTGGCCGTCGGCGTGGCCATGCTGACGCCGGCGCTGCGCCAGCTCGGCATCCGTCGGGACGGGACGGGCAGCGACGAGGCGTGGTGGCGGCTGCCGCTGGCGGCCGTGGCCGCCGCGGTCGGGCTGTCCGCGCTGACCTGGGGCGCGCAGCACCCGTCGCTCGGGTCCGCGGTCCTCGTCGTCGCCGGACTGGTCGTGCTCGTGCCCGCGTTGCGGCGGTTGCTGCCGGCCGGCACGCTCTCCGGCCGGCAGGGGCTGCCGGTGACGATCCTGTCCAGGGGCCTGATCGCCGGCGTGTTCTTCGCCGTCGAGGCGTACGTCCCGCTGACGCTCAGCTCGGTCCACGGCTTCTCGCCGGCCATGGCCGGCGTGCCGCTCACCATCGGCTCGCTCGGCTGGTCGGCCGCGTCGATGTGGCAGGCCCGCAGGCAGGGGCGGCCCGAGATCCGCATCCGCAACGGGTTCCTGCTGGTGGCGGTGGCCGCCGCCGGCGTGGTGATCGTCGCCCCCGACTGGGGCCAGCCGTGGGCGGTGGTGCCGCTGTGGCTGGTCGCCGGCGCCGGCATGGGCCTGGCGATGCCCAGCATCAGCGTCCGCACCATCGCGCTGTCCGCCGAGGGGGAGCAGGGCGCGAACTCGGCCGCGCTCCAGGTGTGCGACATGCTCGGGACGGCGTGCCTGATCGGCCTGGGCGGCGCGCTCGTGGGGACGCTGGCCTCCACCGCCCACCCCACGGCGGCGGTGATCCCGTTCGACCTGGCGATGGCCGTGGTCGCGCTGGTCGGCGCGGTGCTGGTCAGCCGGAAATGACGCTGCTCACGCGGGCGGCGGCGGGCGGTCCCGCGCGTTCCTGACCGCCACCGGATCGGACTACCCTGGTTCCACGATGACGTATCTCGACCACGCGGCCACCACGCCGATGCTGCCCTCGGCGGTGGCGGCGATGAGCGAGGCGTTGGCCAACTCCGGCAACGCCTCGTCGCTGCACACCTCCGGCAGGAGGGCGCGCAGGGCGGTCGAGGAGGCGCGGGAGGACGTCGCGCTGGCGCTGGGCGCCCGGCCGTCCGAAGTGATCTTCACCGGCGGCGGCACGGAGAGCGACAACCTCGCGGTCAAGGGCATCTACTGGGCGCGCAGGGACGCCGACCCGCGCCGCCGCCGCGTGCTGGCCTCGGCCGTGGAGCACCACGCGGTGCTGGACGCGGTGCGGTGGCTGGCCGACCGGGAGGGCGCCGAGGTCACCTGGCTGGAGGTCGACCGGCACGGCCGGGTGCGGCCGGAGGTGCTGCGGGAGGCCGTCGAACGCGACCCGGACTCCGTCGCCCTCGTCTCGGTGATGTGGGCGAACAACGAGGTCGGCACGGTCAACCCGATCGCGGAGCTGGCCGAGGTCGCGCACGAGCACGGCATCCCGCTGCACACCGACGCGGTGCAGGCCGTCGGCGCGCTGCCCGTCGACTTCGCCGCGAGCGGGGCGGACGCGCTCACGCTCACGGGGCACAAGCTGGGCGGGCCGCACGGGGCCGGCGCCCTGTTGCTTGGCAGGAACACCCCGTGCGTCCCCCTGCTCCACGGCGGCGGGCAGGAGCGGGACGTGCGGTCGGGCACGCTGGACGTGCCCGGGATTGTGGGGCTGGCCGTCGCGGTGCGCGAGGCCGTCGCGGCCCGCCCGACCTGGGCGGAGGAGGCGGGGCGGCTGCGGGACGCGCTCGTCGACGCCGTCCGCGCGGCGGTGCCGGACGTCGTGGTGAACGGCGACCCCGACCCGGCTGGCCGGCTCCCGGGCGTCGCGCACTTCACCTTCGCCGGCTGCGAGGGCGACAGCCTGCTGATGCTGCTGGACGCCAGGGGGATCGAGTGCTCGACGGGCTCGGCCTGCACCGCCGGGGTCGCGCAGGCCAGCCATGTGCTGCTGGCGATGGGCGTGGACCCGGTGACGGCCCGCGGCTCGCTGCGGTTCTCGTTCGGGCACACGTCCACCGCGGCCGACGTGGACGCCGTGCGCGCGGCGATCGGCCCGGTGGTGGAACGGGCGCGCAACGCGGGGCTGGCCGGGCTGCGCCGCTCGGCGGCGGCCGGGGTGGCGGCTCCCGCGGCGGCCCCCGGGGAGGGCACGGCGGAAGGCGCGGAGGCCGCGGGGACCGTGGCCGCTGGGAACACGGGGGAGGCGTGAGGCCGGTGCGGGTGTTGGCGGCGATGAGCGGCGGCGTGGACTCCGCGGTGGCGGCGGCCAGGGCGGTGGAGGCCGGACACGACGTGGTGGGCGTCCACCTGGCGCTGTCGGCCAAGCCGGGGACGCTGCGGACCGGGGCGCGCGGGTGCTGCACGATCGAGGACGCCAGGGACGCGCGCCGGGCCGCGGACGTGCTCGGCATCCCGTTCTACGTCTGGGACTTCGCGGAGCGGTTCACCGAGCAGGTGGTGGAGGACTTCGTCGCCGAGTACGCGGCGGGCCGCACGCCCAACCCGTGCCTGCGCTGCAACGAGAAGATCAAGTTCGAGGCGTTGTTGGACAAGGCGCTCGCGCTCGGCTTCGACGCGGTGTGCACGGGCCACTACGCTCGACTGTCCATTGTGGACGGACGCCCTCGGCTGGCGCGCAGCGCGGACGAGGGCAAGGACCAGTCCTACGTCCTCGCGTCGCTGACCGCCGAGCAGCTCCGGCACGCGATGTTCCCGCTCGGGGACTCCACCAAGACCGAGGTCAGGGCGGAGGCCGCCCGGCGGGGCCTGGCCGTGGCGGAGAAGCCGGACAGCCACGACATCTGCTTCATCCCCGACGGCGACACGCGCCGGTTCCTCACCGACCGGCTCGGCGAGCGGCCGGGCAAGCTGGTCGACGACAGCACCGGCGAGGTGCTCGGCGAGCACGAGGGCGTGCACGGCTTCACCGTGGGGCAGCGCAAGGGACTGGGCATCGACCAGCCGGCCAGGGACGGCCGCCCCCGTTACGTGCTGTCGCTGGAGCCGGTGTCCGGCACGGTCCGGGTCGGCGCGGCCGAGCGCCTCGCGGTGACCGGCATCGTCGCCTCGCGCCCGGTGTGGCCCTCCGGGGTCCCGCTCGACGGACCGGTGGAGTGCGTGGCGCAGGTCCGCGCGCACGGCGGCACCGCTCCCGCCGTGGCCGAGCTGGAGCCGGACGGCGCCCGGCTGGCCGTGCGGCTGCGCGAGCCGCTGCGCGGTGTCGCGCCCGGGCAGGCCGTGGCCCTGTACCGGCCCGACCCCGCCGGGGACGTCGTGCTGGGCAGCGCCACCATCACGGCGACCTCGTGACCGACCTCGCGACCGGCTGGGTGGCCGGTCACGCCGGTCGGCTGGCGGGGCCGGTCACGCCGGCCGGCTCCCGCGCTCGGTGACCACCTTCGTCGCGACGATCGCCAGCAGCATCGCCAGCGTGAGGGTGTTCGCCAGGATGATCGCCAGGTCGTCGCGCGCCACGCCGTAGGCGGCCCAGCAGCCAACGCCCCCGCTCAGCACGAGCAGGTACGCCCACGAGAAGTCACGCGCGCTGCGCGTGCTGACCGTGCGCCGCACCTGCGGCAGCCAGCTCACGGTGGTCAGGACGGCGGCCAGCACACCCAACGCGGTGATCACGGACGGCACCTCGCTCCACGACGCTCTCACGACCCGACAGCACACGGGTCGAGAAAGCCGCGTCGCGGCGGCTGCCGCAAGTCGTCAATATCAGGCGGGCCTCCACTCGTCAGGCGTGGCCTGCACCCCGGGTCCCTCGTCAGGCGGGCGACCAGTCGGTGTTCGCGCCGCAGAGCACCACGCAGGGCAGCTCGGCGTCGACGCGTCCGGCCAGCCACGCGGCGAACGGCGCCGCGGCCGCGGGTTCGACCGCCAGCCGGAACTCCTCCCACAGCCGGTCCCTCGCGGCCAGCAGCTCGGCGTCGTTCACCAGCACCGAGCGGGTCGGCGCGTCGGCCAGCACCGCGAACGGCAGCTCGCCCACCCGGGCCGCGCCCAGCGCCGAGGCCGCCGGCGAGCGGCCGTCGACGACGACGTCCACCGGCCGGCCCGCCGCCAACGCGGCGTGCAGCGTCGGACAGCCCTCGGGCTCCACGGCGAACAGCGGGCCCGCGCCGTCCAACGCCACGGCCGCGCCGGCCGCCAACCCGCCCCCGCCCACGGCGAGGACCACCGCGTCCACCTCCGGCGCGGAGGTGAGGATCTCCAGGGTCATCGTGCCCTGCCCGGCGATCACCGCCGGGTCGTCGTAGGCGTGCAGGTACCGGGTGCCCGGCTCCCGCGCGTCCGCGAGCGCCGCGGCCGCCGCCTCGGCGTAGCCGTCGCCGTGCCGGACGACCCTCGCGCCGGTCTCCTCCACCCGGCGCACCTTGCCGGACGGGGCCGAGACGGGCACGTAGACCGTGGCCGGCAGGCCGAGGATGGCGGCCGCCGTGGCCACGCCCAGGCCGTGGTTGCCGCCGGACGCGGTCACCACGCGCTCCGGGCGTTCGCCGGAGAGGAGGGCGTTGAGGGCGCCCCGCAGCTTGAACGACCCGGTCCGTTGCAGGTGCTCCAACTTCAGCACCAGCGGACGTCCGTCCACAGTGGCGTGCAGTAGCGGGGTGCGTCGGACGTGGGGCCGGATCCGGGCGGCTGCGGTCTCCACGTCGTGCGGGGTGGGAGCGGTCATGCCATCAGGGTGCGTCCCTGCCGTCCTAGAGTGAAGCAAGACTTGGTGACCTGCCGTGAGGAACGCTGATGTCGTTGGACGTGGGTCGGCTGCGTGTGCTCGTCGAGGTGGCGCGGGCCGGGTCCATCGCGGCGGCGGCGCAGCGGATGTCGTTCACCCCGTCGGCCCTGTCGCAGCAGCTCGCCAAACTGGAGCGGGAGGCCGGCGGCCAGCTCCTGGAACGCCACCCCCACGGGGTGCGCCTGACCCGGGCCGGTCGCGTCCTGGTGGAGCACGGCGAGCGGGTGCTCGGCGAGCTGCGGGACGCCGAGGACGCGGTGCGGGCCGCGCTCGGCGAACGCCCGCAGAAGCTGTCCATCGGCGCCTTCCCCTCGGCGGCCCAGATCTTCGTGCCCGGTGTGCTCGCCGCCCTGCGGCGCGACCACCCCGGGGTGGAACTGCTGCTGCTGGACCTCGAACCGCCCCGGGGGTACGGGCTGGTGTCGGCCAGGGAGCTGGACCTGCTCATCACCCACCGCTATCCCGGCGTCCCGTTGCCCAGCGCGCGGGGGCTGCGCCGGGTGCGGCTGCTCACCGACCCGCTGGCACTCGTCCTGCCGGCCGACCACCCGGTGGCGCGGGCGGAGCGGGTGACCCTGGGCGACCTCGCGGGCGAGGAGTGGATCTCGGGTCAGCGCGGGGTGGCCGACCGCGTGTGCCTGGAGCGGCTGGCCGAGCAGGCCGGGGTGCGGCTCCACGTCGCCTACGAGACGCACGACTACGAGGTGAGCATGGCCCTGGTGGGGGCGGGGGTCGGGGTGACGTTCGTGCCGTCCAGCGTCGTCCGCGCCGGGCTGCCGCCGGGGGCCGTCGCCCGCGAGGTCCACGGCGTCGGCCCCGCGCGGGAGATTTACCTGGTGCACCGGCGACGGCCGCCGGCCCTGGTGGGCGAGGTGATCGCGCTGCTGCGCGAGGCGGTCGCCCGAGCACAACAGTCCTCAGTGGACAGTTAGTGCCGTGGCGGCGGGCTCTCCCGCCAGGCATCTCCCGTTGGTCATCTCTCGCCGGACATCTGCCGCCAGGCATCTCCCGTGGGACATCTCTCGCCAGACATCTCTCGCCGGGCGTCTCTCGCCAGACATCTCTCGCCGGGCGTCTCTCGCCAGAAATCTGCCGCCGGGCGTCTCACGCCGGACATCTCCTGCTCGGACGTCTCCGCGGGCCCTGCTGCCCAGCCCCGCCGTCCCCTCAACCCCACCCGCCGGCTGACACCCCCCACCCGTCCCGGGGGGCGAGCCCCGCTCCAGCCTATCGCCGCACGCCAGCGCGCCACCAGACAACAACGCTCCGCTGTGGACAACTCGGCGGCCTGTGGATAACCAGCCTCACGAACGGGTGCCGTTCGAACACGAAGGTGGGGAAGCGGAACACGGAGGAGGGAAAGCTCTTGCCTTCGCTGGACAACCGCTAGTGGCTCGCGCCGTCGCTTTGCCCGACGAGGCCGGGCAAAGCGACGCGCACGCGTTTCGTCAGAGGGAGACCTGGATCCGGTACTTCTCCTTCGGCGTGTGGATGTCCCACGCCTGGAGGTAGCCCCGCGCGTGCTGGTACGCGCCGGTCCCGCCGGTGATCGCCATCTGCATCGGGGAGGTGCCGTCGTTCCACAGGCCCTGCGCGGTGAGCTGGCCCTCGGGGAGACGGATCGTCAGCACGCAGTTCGAGACCGACCGCGCGCCCTCGATGTGCGTCACGACGCACGAGCCGCCGTCCATGCCGACCTCCTTCCCGTCCCTGATCATCTTGTCCGAGTACACGGTCATGTCGCCGAGGCTGCGGCCGGGCGCGCCGAGGTCGGGTTCGGCGAACTGGTCGTTGTCGACCTGGAGGTCCAGCGTCACCGTGCGCGACGCCCCCGGGGACGCCGGGGACGCCGGCGCGGCCGCTCCCTCGGCCGAGGGCTCCGCCGACGCGGTGCCGCCGAGGGCCGACACCCCGGCCACGCCGAGCACCCCGGTCAGCGCGAGGGCTCCGGTCAGCGCGAGGGCTCCGGCGACGACGAGTGTCCTGCTCATCTTCCTCACTCCCTTCGTGGGAAAACCGACGAAGGCGATCGTGGGAGTTCGATCGCGCTGGAGGTCAAGGGAACAGAATTCGGATCGTTCTCACACCTACACCCGAGTCTCGAAACGTGTGACGATGAGGAGTTTTCCCGCAGCGACCCTCCGTGCTGCTCCGACAGTGTTCTCCCAGCTCAGCGGCATGATGGAGCGACGGGGGCAGGGATCGCCACGAATGCTCGAAAACGGCTGTCCACTGCCCCGGAAACACCTTCCGGAAAGGTTCTCCCGCTCCGTGACGGCGTGTGCGGAGGCAGCGGGCGAACCGTTCTTCGCGTGGCCCCTCCGCGATTCACGGGAGGGTCAGGACCCGCTGGGCGCCAGAGCGTGGGCGAGCAGCGGGCGCAGGTGTTCGGCGTTGGCCGTGTAGTGCACGAAGGTGCCCTCGCGGCGGCCGGACACCAGGCCGGCCAGCCGGAGCTTCGCCAGGTGCTGGCTCACGGCGGTGGGCGAGGCGCCCACCAGCTCGGCCAGGCACGCGACCGACGACTCGCCCTGCAACAACGCCCACAGGATCTTGATCCGGGTCGGGTCGGCGAGCAGCCGGAACGCCTCCGCGGCCAGGGTGACCTGGTCCTCGGTCGGCATCTGGAAATCCGGAATGCCCGTGTGCACGAGGTGATCCTACCTTCTGCACACCTGTTCACCTGCGTATTTGTTTACCTGCATGACTGCGCAGGTAGTATCCCGGCCATGCGGGTGGCCAACGGGCGGTGGCGCGGGGCGTGGCGGTTGAGCGAGGTGCGGTGGGCGGTCGCGGCCACGGCGCTGTTCGTCCTGGCGGTCGGCGCGGACCTGGCGTCCCTGCCCGGTCCGCTGGTGGGGGCGCTCTGTCTCCTCTGCTACGCCGCCGGAGGCTGGGAGCCGGCCCTCGCGGGACTGCGGGCCCTGGCCGCGCGCACGCTCGACGTCGACCTGCTGATGGTCGTGGCGGCGGTCGCGGCCGCCGCCACCGGGCAGTGGCTGGACGGCGGCCTGCTGATCGTCATCTTCGCCACCTCGGGTGCGTTGGAGGCGGTGATGACCGCGCGCACCGAGGACAGCGTGCGCGCCCTGCTCGACTTCGCGCCGGAGACCGCCGTGCTGGTCACCGGGGAGGGGGAGCGCGTCGTGCCCGCCGGCGAGGTGCGCAGGGGGGACGAGGTGCTGGTCCGGCCGGGCGAGCGGGTGCCGGCCGACGGGGTGGTGGTCGGCGGCGAGAGCGAGGTGGACCAGTCCACGCTCACCGGTGAGCCGTTGCCCGTGCGGCGCGCGCCGGGCGACCGCGTGCTCGCCGGCACGGTCAACGGGACGGGCTCCCTGCGGGTCGCGGTCGACCGCGCGGCGGGGGAGACGGCGCTGGCGCGGGTCGCCGAGCAGGTGGAGCAGGCCGCGGCGACCAAGGCCCGGCGCCAGCTCGCCGTGGAACGCCTGGAGCAGCGCTACTCGCTGTTCGTCGTCGTGGCGACGTCCCTGCTGCTGGTGGTGCCGCTCGCCTTCGGGGCGGACTTCTCCGCGACCCTGTCCAGGGCGATGACCTTCATGATCGTGGCCTCGCCGTGCGCCGTCGTGCTGGCCACCATGCCGCCGTTGCTGGCGGCGATCGCCACGGCCGGCCGGCACGGCGTCCTGGTCAAGGACGCGAGGGTGGTGGAGGCTCTGTCCGAAGTGGACACCGTCGCGCTGGACAAGACCGGCACGCTGACGCGGGGCGCGCCCCGTCTGGTCGCGGTGCGCCCGCTGGGAGGCGCGGGCGAGGCGGAGGTGCTGCGCCTGGCGGCGTCGGTGGAGCGGGACAGCGAACACCCCATCGCCCGGTGCGTGGTCGCCGAGGCCGACCGGCGCGGCGTCGACCTCCTCCCGACGCGCGGGTTCCGCGCGGAGCCGGGCCGGGGTGTGCGGGCCACCACCGACCGCGGGGAGATCGTGGTCGGCGACCCGGTCCTGCTGGCCGGATCGGAGTCCACTGAGGACGGTTCCTCCGCCTCGGGGCTCGTCGCCGCCGCCCAGGCCGAGGGACACACCGCCGTCGTGGTCCTGCGGGACGGCCGGCCGCTCGGCGTGCTCGCGGTCGCCGACGAGCCGAGGGACGACGCCCCCGCCGCCGTCATCGCCCTCGCCGAGATCTCGGGCCATCCCCCGGTCCTGCTCACCGGGGACGCCCCGGCCCCGGCCTCGGCGGTGGCCGCGAGCGTGGGCATCGCCGACGTCCGCGCCGGCCTGCTGCCGGCGGACAAGACCGCCGCCGTGCGGGGCTGGCAGGCCGACGGCCGGCGGGTCCTGCTGGTGGGCGACGGGATCAACGACGCGCCCGCGCTCGCCGCGGCCGACGTCGGCGTCGCCATGGGCGGCGGCAGCGCCCTCAGCCTCACCGCCGCCGACGCGGTCGTCGTCGGCGACCGGCTGGGCGCGGTCGCCTCGCTCGTCCTGCTGGCGCGGCGCGCCCGCCGCGTGGCCGGGGCCAACCTCGCCCTCGCCGTGGCGGTGATCGTCGTCCTCGTGGCGTGGGACCTCTTCGGGGAACTGCCGTTGCCGCTCGGGGTCGCGGGACACGAGTTGTCCACGGTCCTGGTGTGCCTCAACGGACTGCGGCTGCTGTCCCGCGACTCCTGGCCGGCCACGCCCGCGCCCACGTCCGCGTCCGTTCCGCCCCGACCCGTGCCCGCCGTGTCGGACAGCCGCGCGTCGTAACGGGATTGGCGATCTTCCTGACCCCGCCTAGGGTCGAGGGGCATGAGGGATGAGGGACGGCACGACCCGGATCTCCTGCGGTACTACGGCGAGGGCAGGGAGGGCGAGCGCCTCCGGTCCGGCTCCGGGCTGCTGGAGTTGGTCCGCACCCAGGACCTCCTCCGCCGCTTCCTCCCTGAGCCGCCGGCCTCGGTGCTCGACGTCGGCGGCGCGACCGGCGTCCACGCGGAGTGGCTCGTCACGGACGGCTACCAGGTCGACCTCGTCGACGCCGTGCCCGCGCACGTCGAGCAGGCCGCGACGCTGCCGGGCGTGCGGGCGAGGGTCGGCGACGCCAGGGACCTCGACGCGGCGGACGCCGCCTACGACGCCGTGCTCCTGCTCGGCCCGCTCTACCACCTCGTTGAGCGCGAGGACCGGCTCCTGGCCTGGCGCGAGGCCGCCAGGGTGGTCCGGCCGGGAGGGCTCGTCGCGGCGGCGACCATCAGCCGGTTCGCGTCGCTGCACGACGGCCTCCGGACGGGGATGATCGTCGACGAGGAGTTCCGGGAGATGGTGGCCAGGGACCTGGCCGACGGGCAGCACCGCCCTCCGCCGGGCAAGCCGTGGACTTGGTTCACCACCACGTACCTCCACCTGCCGGGCGAGGCCGCCGACGAGGCCGTGGCCGCCGGCCTGGAGTCGCCCGAGGTGTTCGGGGTCGAGTGCTCGGCGGGCCTGCTGCCCGAGGCGGAGATCGAGACCTGGCTGTCCGACCCTGACCGCAGGGGCCGCCTGCTGTGGGGCCTGCGCCGGATCGAGCGGGAACCGTCGGTCCTCGGGGCCTCCGGCCACCTGCTCACCCTCGCCCGCCGGCCGGGGTGAGCGCGGGCCGCCGCGCGGGAGTGGACGGCAGGACGCCGGTCCTCGGGAGGCGCGTCCCGAGGACCGGCGCCCGGTTTCCGGGCGGGCGCGTCAGCCCGCGTAGGACTTGAAGATGTTGGTGAACTCGTAGTCGGACTGGCCGATGCCGCTACAGGTGGGGGAGACGCCACCGCCAGAACAGCGGCCGTTGTCCCTGCCCACGGACCAGAACCCGATGAAGCCGATGCGGTTGGACTGGGCGAAGGACAGCAGCTTGCGGGCGTGGGCCTGCGTCGTGACCATCCCGGTGTCGTTACGGCCGATCATCGGCGTGACCCCCAGCATCGCCTTCAGCTCGGCGTCGGACTTGCCCGGCCACACCCCCTTCATCTGGCGCAGCGTGGCGTTGGCCGCCGCGACCATCGCGTCGCCCCAGTCGCCGCTGTAGCCGAAGTTCATCAGCATCGGGTTGACCACGACGTTGACGCCGTGCCGCGCGGCGCTCTGGAGGATCTGCACGGAGAACGGGTCCACGCCGTAGTCCTGGCCCTGCACCCGCAGGGTGTAGCTGACCGAGGTCCCGCGCTCCCGCTGGACGGTGGCCAGCGCCTGGTTCACCGTGTCCGCCGGGATCGACGCCTCCACGTCGACGTCGAGGTGGTTGCTGCCGGTGGCGTCGAGCACCTTCCGGTAGGCGCCGGCGAGCGCGCTCGCGCTCCCGCAGACGTGCTCCAGGTACGGCCCGAGCGCGCCGCCGGTCGCGATGATCACGTCACCGCCCATCGACCGGAGTTCCCTGACCTGGTTGATGATCCGGGGCTCGTTCAGGTCGATCACCCCGCCCCACTTGGGGTCGCAGCCCGTGCTGCTGCCCAGCGCGAAGGCCAGGGTGAAGTACTTCTGCCCGGTGGCGCGGGCGACCTCGGGCAGGGTCGGCTTCGCCATCGTGATGTCGATGTAGGGCGCGACCTTCGGAACGACCGCGAGCGGCCGGGGCGCGGCGGGCTCCGCGCCCGCCGCCGGTCCCGACAGCAGTCCGGTCAGGCACAGGGACACCGCCGTCGTGACGAGCGCGGCGATCCTCGACCTCGTGATCCTCATGACGGCCTCCCTCACCGGTACTGGGCGACGATCTTCGTGAAGTCGTAGGGCTGCTGGGTGACGCCGCTACAGTCGTCCCGCGAGCCCGGGGTCTGGTTCGGGCACTGCCGGTCGCGGTTCACCGCCCAGAACGTGAAGCGCCCCAGGTTCTTCTGCCGGGCGTAGGCCAACATGTCCTGGAAGTCCGACTGGTAGCCGTACTCCCCGTTGTCCGTGCGGCCGTTCATCGACGAGATGCCCTGCATCCGGTACACCTCCGCGTCCGACCGGCCCGGGTACAGCGCCTTGAGCTGGCCGTGCTGCGCCTCCATCGAGCGGATGGTGGCGTCGCCGAGGTCGGTGGCCCCGAAGTTGAACGGCATCAGGGTCCACGCGTCGATCTCGACGCCCACGGACACGGCCTTCTTCACCAGGTCCGTGCCCCACCGGTTCATGCCGCTCTGGAGGGCGGGGATGGTGACGTAGATCTTGATGCCGGGGTTCTTCTGCCGGACGATCCGGAGCGCGTTCATGATCCGGTCCTGTGCGGCGGGGTTCTCGAACTCGGTGTTCTCGATGTCGAGGTCGATCGCCTTCAGCGAGTACTTGTCGATGACCTGCTGGTAGGCGTTGGCCAGCGACTGCGCGTCGGAGCAGGCCTCGCCGAGCTTGCTGCCGGCCCACCCGCCGATCGACGGCATGACGTCGCCGCCCGCCGCGCGCACCTGCCGGATCAGCGCCGCGTAGCGCGTGTCCGTGGAGACGGGCTGGTGGCCGTCCCACGCCGGGGTGCAGCCGCCGCCGGCGAGGATGAACGCCAGCGTGAACGTCTTGACGCCGGTGGCCTTCATGACGTCGTTGATGGGCTGCGGATTGCCCCAGCCGTAGTAGTAGTACGGCGCGGCGGCGTAGCTGCTCGGCCCAGGACCGGGACCGGGGTCCTGCGAGGTCGTGGTGGTGACCGTCGTCGTGGGCGTGCCCCCGCCACCACCGCAGGGTTGCCCGTTGAGCGTGCAGTTCAGTGGCGTGCCGGTTCCGGTGCCGTTGAAGCCGAAGCTCGTGCTGGCGCCGGGTTGGACGGTCCGGTTGTAGTCGCGGGGAGTGAACCGGTAGTGGTCGCCGTCGCGGGTCATCGCCGCGTCCCACGCGCTGGTGACGCCGCTGCCCGACGGCAGGTCGAACTCCAGGGTCCAGTTGTCCAAAGTGGACGAACCAGCCGTGATGGTGTACCGGCCGGTGTAGCCGCTGTCCCACGCCGACGTCGTGGCGAAGGTCGCGGTGGGGCCGTTCTCCGCGCCGGCGGGCGCGCCGGCCAGGAGCAGCCCCGTGACGGGGAGGAGTGCGGCGGCCGCGACGGCGGCCCACCGGTGTTTGCCGAACCTCATGGTGTCTCCACAGGTGTTCGCAGGGGGTGCGGAGAGTGGGGCGACACGGGCGGCGGTCAGGTGGCGTCGGGGCTCCGGGGCGTCGCGCTCCGGAACCGCCGCCGAGGGGGCGGGCGGACGGAGGCGATCGCGGGGTCCGGTGGCGTGGACACGGGTGGCCGCCTTTCGTGTGGAGGCCGGGCGCGGGGCGCGGCTGCTGCCGGCGCGCCCCGCGCCCGAAGCCTGTCGCCGCGGGGGCGACGTCGGGAGGCGGCGGGGGCCGGCGACCGGGTGTGTGGGTTGCCGGTCACCGGCTGCCGACGACGGTATGTGGCCTGGACCACCTCGTCAATGGGTCTAGACCTTTTCTGTCCGGCGGCGGACCGGAGGTGCCCACGCGGCGGCGGGGTCCCGGGGTGGTAGTGATGGGGCGTGAGCAACACACCGTGGCCAGCCGGCACGGCGACCGGCATCGGCTCGCTGCCCGGCACCGACCCCCTGGAGGCGGCCCGCGTCGTCGTCGGCGAGCTGCCCGCGCTGCCGCACCTTCCCGAGCTGCCCGCCAGGGGCGTCGGGGCCGACGTGATCGGCAGGACCGCGGGCGTGCTGGTGGACCTCGCCGTGGAGGTGATCCCCTCCGGGTACCGGGTCACCGCGAAGCCCGGCGTCGACCACCGCCGCGCCGTCGACCTGCTCCGCCGCGACCTCGACGCGTTCGACGAGGCCCTCCAGGCCGCCGGGGCGCGACCGACCGTGGTCAAGGCACAGCTCGCCGGGCCGTGGACGCTGACGGCCGGGATCGAGCTGGTGCGCGGCCACCGCGTGCTGACCGACCACGGCGCGCTGCGCGAGTTCTCCGAGTCGCTCGCGGAGGGGCTCGCCGCGCACGTCCGCGAGCTGGCCGCGCGCACCGGGGCCCAGGTCGTGGTGCAGTTCGACGAGCCGACGCTGCCCGCGGTGCTGGCCGGCTCCCTGCCCACACCCTCCGGCTACGGCACGGTCCGGGCGGTCGAGGAGTCCACGGCCGTGACGGTCCTGGAGCGCCTCGTGACCGCGGCGCGGGACGCGACGGGCCAGCCCGTGGTCGTGCACTGCTGCGCGCCCCGGCCACCGTTGCGCCTGCTCCGCCGGGCCGGCGCGGACGCCCTCGCCCTCGACGTCTCCCTGCTCTGGGGCGCGTCCGCCGAGACCTGGGACGAACTGGGCGAGGTGTGGGACGCCGGCGCGGTGCTGTTCCTCGGCCTGCTGCCCGGGGTGGCGCCCGAGCGCGCCCCGAGCCCGCGGGAGGCCGCGCGGCCGGCGCTGGAACTGGTCGACCGGCTCGGCTTCGCCCGGTCCTGGCTCGCCGAGCGGGCCGTCGTCACACCGAGCTGCGGGCTGGCCGGCGCGACGCCGGAGTGGGCGCGCCGCGCGCTGACCCTGGTCCGCGACCTCGGCCGGGCGTTCGTCGAGCCGCCGGAGTCCTGGTGACCGCGCGGTTCGAGCTGACGACCCGGGTGCCGGCGCGGATCGGGGAGGTCTTCGACGCGTCCCTCGACGTCGACGTCCACCTCGGCTCGATGCGGCGCTCCGGCGAGCGGGTCGTCGGCGGAGTCCGCAGTGGACGGATGGGGCTCGGCGACACGGTGACCTGGCGGGCGCGGCACTTCGGCGTGCCGTGGCGGATGACCTCGGTCATCAGCGCCCACGACCGGCCGCGCCGGTTCGTGGACGAGCAGGTGCGCGGCCCGTTCCGGCGGTGGTGGCACGAGCACGTCTTCGAGGTCGACCCGCGCGATCCGACGCACACGACGATGCGGGACGTGGTCGAGTTCGCCGCGCCGGCCGGGCCGCTCGGCCGCCTGGTGACGGCGGCCGGGCTCCGGCGCTACCTGAAGCGCCTGATCATCGCGCGGAACGCGTACATCGTCGAGGTGCTGGCCGGCGTGCGTTCCGAGTGATCAGGGAGGTGTCGGCCGGCTCGTGTTCCGCGTGATCAGGGAGGTGCCAGCCGGCTCGCGTTCCGCGTGATCAGAGGAGGTGCTGGCCGGCCGGCGTTCCGAGTGATCAGAGGTTGAGGGCCAGTCCCGCCCAGGAGACGGCGACGGCCATGCGCGCGCCTACAGGCCTGTAGTTGGGGGACCCCCCACTTCAAACGTCTCATGGGGGTCTGACAGAAACCGCTGGTCCGAGGTCCCCCGGAGGAAGGAGAAGCGGGCCGAACCCCACGAACGAGTGGTGTTGGGCCGCCTCGCGCCGACCGAGACGATCGCCTTTCCCGGACAGCCGTCAGCCGACACGCCTCCCCCGGGACGTTCGTGAACCGACACGCCCCCTGGACGTCCGTGAGCCGACACGCCTCCTCCGGGACGTTCGTGAGCCGATACGCCCGTCAGCCGGGCCACCCCTGTGCGGGGGCGGACCGGCTGACAGGCCATCAAACCCTCGTCGTGAGTCCACAGTGGACGGAAGTCGTGGACGTGGTCGGCTACGGCGTGGATGGCGGACACGCAATGGGATCTCGTGGCGGAGAACTCCGTCACCAGCGCGGGCGACCGGCCGCGACCGCTCCCCGGCGAGCCCGTCGCCCGGCCGTTCGCCCGCGACCTGGCCGAGGGCTCCGGCTGGTCACAGGACCAGGCTCAGGCCGGCCCAGGAGACGGCCACGACCAGGAGCGTCGAGAACAGGCCCAGCAGGAGGGCCTTCGGCCCGGTGCGGACCAGGGCGGCGATCCGCACCGCGCTGCCCAGCCCGAACAACGCGCCGGCCAGCAGGAGCGTGGTGACGAACTTCGTCGCGTCCAGCACCGGGGCGGGCAGCACGTCGACGCTGCGCACGACGACCATCGCCAGGAAGCCGAGCACGAACAGCGGCACCAGCGGCGGGCGCCTGCCCTCGGCCGAGGGGCGCCGACGCCGCTCCGCGACGCTGATCGCCGCCACCAGGGGCGCGAGCAACACCACGCGGCTCAGCTTCACCACGACGGCGGTGGCCACGGCCAGCGCGCCCGCCGGGGACGCCGCCGCCACGACCTGCGCGACCTCGTGCACGCTCGCCCCGGCCCAGCGGCCGAAGTCCTCGCCCTCCAGCCCGGCGGGGCCGGCCAGCAGCGGCAGCGCCGCGATCGCCAGGCTGCCGTAGAGGGTGACCAGGGCGACCGCCGTGGCCACGTCCTCCTCCTCGCGCTCGACCACGCCCTCCACCGCGGCCACGGCGGAGGCGCCGC
This sequence comes from Streptoalloteichus tenebrarius, assembly GCF_024171885.1. Lineage (GTDB taxonomy): Bacteria > Actinomycetota > Actinomycetes > Mycobacteriales > Pseudonocardiaceae > Streptoalloteichus > Streptoalloteichus tenebrarius. The sequence goes on from NZ_JAMTCP010000021.1 coordinate 67,945, forward strand.
AGATCGAGAACCCGGTCCCGACGAGCACCGACAGCCCGCGCGGCAGGCCGAGCGCCCGTCCGAGCAGCACCGTGCCGACGAAGGTGACCGCCACGGTCGCCAGCACCACGAGCAGCGTGCCGGCGCCCAGCCCCAGCACCTGCGGCACGGCGAGCTGGAGGCCGAGCAGGACCACGCCGGCCCGCAGCAGCCGCCGGGTGGCCCAGGTGAGCCCGGGGCGGGCGGCGGCGGGCAGGACCGGCAGGTTGCCGGCGAGCACCCCGAGCACGACCGCGATGGTCAGGGCGCTGACCGCGGGGACCACCTGGTTCACCAGCACGGCCACCGCCACGGCCACGGCGACGGCGAGCAGCCCCGGGAGCAGGGGCCGGAGCCAGGAGGCGGAACGGGAGGTCCGAGAGTCGGGTGAAGGGGGCGAGGCGGTCGACGTCACGCTGACCACGCTCCGTCACGAAACCCGGCCTCGGTAGCCCGATCTTGGTGTCATGCTCATAACCTGGAGGAATGAGCACCGTGCCGGATCTGGAGTCGCTCCGGTTGCTCGTGCTCGTCGGCGAGCTGGGCAGCCTCGGCAGGGCGGCCGGCGAGCTGGGGATCACCCAGCCCGCCGCGAGCAAGCGCCTGTCCGCCCTGGAACGGCAGCTCCGGCTCGTCCTGGTGGACCGGACGCGCCGGGGCTCGCGGCTCACCCCGGCCGGCCACGTCGTCTCCGACTGGGCGCGGCGGGTGCTCGACGAGGTCGACGGCCTGCTGACCGGGGCCGCCGCCCTGCGCGCGCACCGCGACGCGGAGCTGAGGGTCGCCGCGAGCATGACCGTCGCCGAGCACCTGGCCCCCGGCTGGATCGGGGAGCTGCGGCGCGCCGAGCCCGCGCTCTACGTCGGCCTCCAGGTGACCAACTCCACCTCCGTCGTGGAGCTGGTCCGCTCCGGCGAGGTCGACATGGGGTTCATCGAGTCGCCGTCCATCCCGACCGACCTCGCCTACCGGCGCGTGGCCGTCGACCGGCTCGCGGTCGTGGTCGCCCCCACCCACCCGTGGACGCGACGACGCCGGCCGGTCAGCCCGGAGGAGCTGGCCGCCACCCCGCTCGTCGTGCGGGAGTCCGGCTCCGGCACCAGGGAGACCCTCGAACGGGCGTTGGCGGCGGCGCGGTGCGGCCCCGCCCAACCGCTGCTCGAACTCGGCTCCACCACGGCCGTGCGCAGCGCGGTGATCGCCGGAGCCGGACCCGCGGTGCTCAGCGTGCTCGCCGTCGCCACCGACCTGTCCGAGGGGCGACTCGTCGAGGTCGGCGTCGAGGGCATCGACCTGCGGCGGGCGCTCTGCGCGGTGTGGCCGTCCGGGCGACGCCTGGTGGGCCCGGCCGCCGCGCTGCTCGCGATCGCCGGACGAGCCGGCCCCTGACGCCCCCGCCGCCGTGGCGACGGGGCGACGGGGCGACGGGACCGGGCGTTGGGCCGGCGGCTGGACCGCGGGTCGGACCGCGGGTCGGACCGCGGGTCGGACCGCGGGTCGGACCGGGGGGCGGACCGGGGGGCGGACCGGAAGGCGCGATCCGCACCTGCCGGCCGCCGCGATGACGGAGAATCGGCCACCATGTGGAACTTCCTGCGTCGCCGGCGGCCCGAGCCCGAGCCGGAGCCGGAGCCGGCGGTCGACCCCGCGGCGGCCGCCGCCCGCTTCTGGCAGCGCTGGGACGCGTTGCTGCCGATGATCAGCTCCGCCCTCGGCGACGGGGAGCCGCACCGGGTCGAGAACGAGCTGTGCGAGCTGGTCGCCGACCTCCACCCCGACCTGCACTTCGCCCTCGAACGCGGTCAGCGCTCCGTCTACGCGTTCGTGGTGAGCGGCCAGGGCGACCCCGCGCTGCGGCCGTTCACCGACGCCTGGATCGCCGCCGCCCCGCCACCCGACCCGACGTGGGAGTTCCACGACGCCGTCCCGCCGGTGCCGGACCCGGCCGAGGTCACGGTGAACATCGGCGCGCACCGGCTGCCGCTGGCCGAGGTGCGGGTGGCCGCGCTGGTCGACGAGCGCGCCGAGCTGGTCGACGTCGCCGTGCACCACCCCGGCCTGGCCGCGCTGGAGGACAGGGCGAGGGAGGCGATGACCTTCCTGCCCCTGGACGCCGCGCTCGGCGAGCGGCTGGCCGCCGACCGGCTGGGGCGGGTGGAGACGGCCACCGCCGAGCCGGCGAACGCCATCACCCTCGGTGAGCTGCGGACGCTCGTCCGTGAGCTGGACGAGCGGTGGAGGGCGGCTGCGGGGACCGGGAGCGGCGACGGGGCGGAGGAGGACGGGTCCGGGCACCCGTCCGCGCCGGCACCATGAGCCGCGACTGTCGGGGGTCCTGACTAGTCTCAGGGGCGTGACCAGCAACGACGACAGCGGCGAGCTGCCGGGCGCCCAGGGCGGCGACGTCGCGGGCGCCCCGGACGCCGAGGGTCTTGAGGACGTTCCCGCCGACATCAGGGAGCGGCACGCGGCGCTGGCCGAGGAGATCCGCGGCCACCAGTTCCGTTACTACGTGCTCGACGCGCCGACCATCTCCGACGGCGAGTTCGACGCGCTGCTGCGCGAGCTCCAACGGATGGAGGACGAGCACCGCGGCCTGGTCACGCCCGACTCGCCGACGCAGACCGTCGGCGGCGCGTTCTCCACCGAGTTCCGGCCGGTGGACCACCTGGAGCGGATGCTCAGCCTGGACAACGCCTTCGACCCCGACGAGCTGCGGGCGTGGGCGGACCGGGTGGAGAAGGAGGTCGGCTCGGCCGCGCACTACCTGTGCGAGCTGAAGATCGACGGGATCGCGATCAACCTGCTCTACGAGAACGGCCGCCTGGTCCGCGCGGCCACCAGGGGCGACGGCAGGACCGGCGAGGACGTCACGCTCAACATCCGCACCCTCGGCGACGTGCCGGAGCGGCTCACGGGCACCGACGAGTACCCCGTCCCCGACCTGGTCGAGGTCCGCGGCGAGGTGTTCTTCGTCGTCTCCGAGTTCGCGGAGCTGAACGCCAAGCTCGTCGCGGACGGCAAGTCCCCGTTCGCCAACCCGCGCAACGCCGCGGCCGGCTCGGTCCGGCAGAAGGACCCGAAGGTCACCGCGTCCCGGCCGCTGCGGCTGATCTGCCACGGGCTGGGCCGGCGCACCGGGTTCGAGCCGGCGAGGCAGTCCGAGTCCTACGCCGCGCTGCGCGCGTGGGGCCTCCCGGTCTCCGCGCACACCACGGTGCTGTCCACAGTGGACGAGGTGCTGGCGCACATCGCCCACTGGGGCGAGCACCGGCACGACGCCGAGCACGAGATCGACGGCGTGGTGGTCAAGGTCGACGAGGTCCCGCTCCAGCGCCGTCTCGGCTCGACCTCCCGCGCCCCCCGGTGGGCGATCGCCTACAAGTACCCGCCGGAGGAGGCCACCACCACGCTGCTGGACATCCGGGTCAACGTCGGGCGCACCGGGCGGGTCACCCCGTACGCGGTGATGGAGCCGGTGAAGGTCGCGGGGTCCACCGTCGCGATGGCCACGCTGCACAACGCCAACGAGGTGCGGCGCAAGGGCGTGCTGATCGGCGACCGCGTGGTGATCCGCAAGGCCGGCGACGTCATCCCCGAGGTGCTCGGCCCCGTGGTCGACGCCAGGGACGGCGACGAGCGCGAGTTCGCGATGCCCACCCACTGCCCGGAGTGCGGCGCCGAGCTGGGGCCGGAGAAGGAGGGCGACGTCGACATCCGCTGCCCCAACGCCTTCTCCTGCATGGGGCAGCGCAGGGAGCGCCTGTACTACATGGCGGGGCGCAGCGCGTTCGACATCGAGGTCCTCGGGTACGAGGCGGCCACCGCGCTGCTCACCTCCGGCGTCGTGTTCAACGAGGGCGACCTGTTCGACCTGGACGCGGAGCGGCTGCTGGAGGTCGAGCTGTTCCGCACGATCGCCGGCGAGCTGTCCGCGAACGGTCAGAAGCTGCTGGCGAACCTGGAGGAGGTCAAGGAACGTCCACTGTGGAGAGTCCTGGTGGGGCTGTCCATCCGGCACGTCGGGCCGACGGCGGCGCGCGCGCTGGCCAGGGAGTTCGGCTCGGTCGACCGGATCGCCGAGGCGAGCGAGGAGGAGCTGGCCGCCGTCGACGGCGTCGGGCCGAGGATCGCCGCCGCGGTCCGCGAGTGGTTCGCCGTCGACTGGCACCGGGAGATCGTCGAGAGGTGGCGCGCCGCGGGGGTGCGCATGGCCGAGGAGCGGGACGAGTCGGTCCCCCGCACCCTGGAGGGGCTGTCGATCGTCGTGACCGGCACCCTCGACGGGTTCTCCAGGGACGAGGCCAAGGAGGCGATCATGGCCAGGGGCGGCAAGGCGGTCGGCTCGGTGTCCAAGAAGACCGCCTTCGTCGTCGTGGGCGACGCCCCGGGGTCCAAGTACGACAAGGCCGTCCAGCTCAAGGTGCCGATCCTCGACGAGGCCGGGTTCCGGGTGCTGCTGGACAGCGGACCGGAGGCCGCCACCGAGGTCGCCCGCGCGGACTGAGCCGAACCGGGTAACTCGCCCGGCGTAATCCCGGGAGTAGCACGGGACTACGGGCCGTCCCCCGCGCCATGATCGGAAGACCCCGGCACCGGGTGCCGGGCGCCGGTCAGCACGGCTGCGACGACTGGGGGACGCCAGTGGACAAGGTCGAGGAGGCGAGCCCGGCCCTGGCGGCCGGAACCGTCGTGATCCGCCCGGCCGAGCCGGCCGAGCACGCGGAGGTCGGCGAGCTGACCGTGACGGCCTTCCGGGCCGACGGCCAGCTCGCCGACGACGACCGGGGGGAGCAGGAGCTGCGGGACGCCGCGGGCAGGGCCGGTCGCGGCGAGTTGCTGGTGGCCGTGGACCGCGACAGCGGTGCCCTGCTCGGCACCGTCACCGTGCTGGCGCCCGGGTCGGGCTGGTCCGCGATCGGCAGGGACGGGGAGTGGGAGTTCCGGGCCCTGGCGGTGCGCCCCACCGCCCAGGGCCGCGGCGTCGGCCGGCGGCTGGTGCGCGCGGTGCTCGACAGGGCCCGCGCCGACCACGCGCGCCGGGTGGTGCTGCTGACCAGGGACGTGATCAGCGCGGCGCGCCAGCTCTTCGAGGCGCTGGGCTTCACCCGGATGCCCGAGCGGGACTGGGAGCCGGTCCCCGGCGCCCGGCTGCTCGCGTACGGCTTCGAGCTGGTGCGGGAGCGGCCGGTGCGCCAGGCCAGGGTCCGGTCGGCGGAGCCGGCCGAGTACCACGAGATCGGGGAGCTGACCGTCACGGCCTACCGGGCGGACGGGCTGCTGGAGGGCGACGCGGGCTACGCCGGGGTGCTGCGGGACGCGGCGAGCCGCGCCGCCATGGCCGACCTGTTGGTCGCGGTCGACACCTCCGGCGTGCTGGGCACGGTCACGGTCTGTCGGCCCGGCTCGCCCTGGGTGGAGGTGGCGCGCGGCGCCGAGTGGGAGTTCCGCGCGTTGGCCGTGCACCCGAGGGCCAGGGGGCGCGGCGTCGGGCGCCTGCTCGTGCGCGCGGTGCTGGACCGCGCGGCCCGGCACGGCGTGCGTCGGGTGGTCCTCAGCTCGCAACACCGGATGCGGTCGGCGCAGCACCTGTTCGAGGCGCTGGGCTTCACCCGCATGCCGGACAGGGACCGGGAGTCGGTCGCGGGCATCCGCCTGCTCGGCTACGGCAGGGAGGTCGAGCCGCTGCCCATGCCGGCCCGCGCGGGGCGGCTCCGGATCCGGCGGGTCGTCGACGACGACCACGCCGCCGTGGGCGACCTCATGGCCAGGGTCTACGTGGGGGAGGGCTACGCAGGAGAGGCGGTCGTCCCGTTGCTCGCCGACACCGCGCGCCGGGCCCGGCAGGCCGAGCTGTTCGTGGCGGTGGAGGGCCACGGCGAGCGGGAGCGCCTGCTCGGCTCCATGACGTTGTGCCGGTCGGACAGCCCGTACGCGCAGCTCGCCCGGCCGGGCGAGCTGGAGCTCCGGCTGCTGGCGGTCGAGCCGACCGCCAGGGGCAGGGGCGTCGGCGAGGCGCTGGTCAGGGCGGGCCTGGACCGCGCGAGGGAGGTCGGAGGGCGGCGGCTCGTGCTCTCGGCGCAGCCGACCATGTACGCCGCGCAGCGGCTGTACACCCGGACGGGGTTCGTCCGTGACCGGGAACGGGACTGGCACACGTCCTTCGGACTGCACATGCTGGCTTACGTCCATCCCCTGCGGAGGTAGTCGTGTTGCAGCTCTGTCCGAACGGGGCGCGGCGGTTGGACGAGCACAACGCCGTCCCGGTGACGCCGGAACAGGTCGCGGCGGACGTGCGCGCGGTGGTTCCCCTCGGCGTCGGCTCCGTCCACCTGCACCCCAGGGTCGCCGGCGGCCCGGAGACCATGGAGCCGGAGGAGGTGGCGGCGGCGGTCGCCGCCGTGCGCGCCGTGGCGCCCGGCATCGAGGTGGGGGTCACCACGGCCGCGTGGGTCGAGCCGGACCCCACCCGACGGGTCGCGCACGTGCTGCGCTGGGCCGCCCTCGGCCAGGACCGGCCGGACGTCGCCTCGGTCAACGTGCACGAGGACGGCTGGCGGGAGGTCGTGCAGGCGCTCCGGATGGCCGGCATCGGGGTGGAGCTGGGCGTCTGGACGGCGGCGGACGCGGCGCAGGTGCGGGAGGCGGGGCTCGTCGACGGCGCGGTCCGCGTCCTGGTCGAGGTGGTCGACCCCGACCCGAACGACGCGCTGGCCGAGGCGCGGCGGATCATCGACGAGCTGGGCGACACCGAGGCGCCGCTGCTGCTGCACGGCGAGGACTCCGGCTGCTGGGCGGTCCTGGCCGAGGCCGGTCGGCGTCAGCTCGCCACCAGGATCGGCCTGGAGGACACCCTCCTGCTGCCCGACGGGCGGGTCGCCACGAGCAACGCCGAGCTGGTGGCCACGGCCCGTCGGCTCCTGGGCGGCAACCACACCACGCACGCGAACTGACGCCACGCGCGTGGTGGGGCGGCTCGGCGACGGGGTGGGGTGGGGCGGGCCGTTCGTCGCACCCGGAGAGCGAACGGCCCGGTCCCCCTGGTCACCTGATTCCCGCGGTCGCCCGTGCTCCTGGTCGCCCGTGCCTCTGGTCGCACGGTGTCCCAGGTAGCCGGTGTCCCAGGTTGCCGGTGCCCCAGGTCGCCGGTGTCCCTGGTCGCCGGTGTCCCTGGTCGCCGTACCCCCCGGTCAGCCGTCGAGGACGACGGAGACGATGCCGGCGAGATGGGCGAGCCGGGCGACCTCGGCGGCCCGGAACATCGGCCCGCCCGGCCGGCCCACGAGCAGGACGCGGTGCGGGTTGCCCAGCGGCGTGGCGGCCAGCTCGGTCCCCAGCTCCCGCCAGGTCGGCGGCACCCACTCCTCCTCGCCGTCCAGGACCGTGGCCCGCTCCAGGGGCAGCCACGGCAGGTCCACCGCCCTGGTCTCGGGGGCCGCGCCGCTGGCGGCCAGGCGCTCCACGCCGTCGCCGTCGCGGCCCACGACCAGGGCCCACCCCGAGCGGACGATCCTGGGCACGCCCTCGGTGAACACCTCCAGCCCCCTGCCGGGGTGCGCCGCCGCCACCTCCTCCACGAGCTCCAGCTCGCGGTGGGTGTCGAGCACCCCGGCGTAGGGGCGGACCGCGTCCACGACCACGCCGTCGATCGACTCGGCGGCGGTGATCAGGGCGTCCGGCAGCCGGCCGGACGGCAGTTCGACCACGAGGTCGTCCACGGCGACCCCGGACCCGCGCTCGACCACGTCCACGCTCAGGATGTCGGCGCCGACGCCGCCGAGCGCGGTGGCCACCGCGCCGAGCATGCCGGGCCGGTCCGGGACCTGGACCCGGATCAGGAAGGACACTGCCACGCCTCCCGAGGCCGTGCGCGGGACCTCGCCGCCCGCGGCTGTGTTGTTCGCGGTTGTTCGCGCTGTCTCGCGCTCCGTCGCGATGTGTCGCGTTCTGTCGCGTTGTGTCGCGCACCGAACCCGGGGCGGCCGCGCCGAGCCGGCCGGCGGCACCGCCGGCGGCCGATTCTCGCAGACGGGGGTAGGTGGAAGGGGCGAACGTCCGGATCCCGGGACCCGGGCGGGGCGCGCCGGCCCCGATCCCCGGGTCGGCCCGACAACCCGTTCGGGCCAGCTCACCCGCTCGCCCTAGACTCGGCTGGTCACGCACACCATCGACCAGGGGGTCTCCAGGAGTGCCCGCCATCTCCCGCGACGAGGTCGCCCACCTCGCCAGGCTCGCCAGGCTGGCCGTGACCGACGAGGAGCTCGACGTCTTCGCCGGTCAGCTCGACGTCATCCTCCAGTCCGTGGCCAGGGTGGGTGAGGTCGCCGCCGACGACATCCCGCCGACCTCGCACGCCGTGCCGCTGACCAACGTGTTCCGCGAGGACGTGGTGCGCCCCGGCCTGAGCCAGCAGCAGGCGTTGTCCGGCGCGCCGGAGGCGGAGGACGGCCGGTTCCGCGTTCCCCGCATCCTGGGGGAGGAGCAGTGATGGGCGACCTGACCAGGCTCACCGCGGCCGAGCTGGCCGCGAAGGTGCACAGCCGCGAGGTGAGCGCGGTCGAGGTGGCGCAGGCGCACCTGGACCGGATCGCCGCCGTCGACGGCCGCGTGCACGCGTTCCTGCACGTCGACGCCGAGGGCGCGCTCGCGGCCGCCCGCGCGGTCGACGAGGCGCTGGACTCCGGCGAGGCCCCGGCGTCCCCGCTGGCCGGCGTGCCGCTGGCCCTCAAGGACGTCTTCGCCACCAGGGACATGCCCACCACCTGCGGCTCGAAGATCCTGGACGGCTGGGTCCCGCCGTACGACGCCACGGTCACGCGCAGGCTGCGCGAGGCCGGCGTCGTCATCCTCGGCAAGACCAACATGGACGAGTTCGCCATGGGCTCGTCCACCGAGAACTCGGCCTACGGCCCCACCCGCAACCCGTGGGACCTCGACCGCATCCCCGGCGGCTCGGGCGGCGGCTCCTCCGCGGCGCTGGCCGCGTTCGAGGCGCCGCTGGCCATCGGCACCGACACCGGCGGCTCGATCCGCCAGCCCGGCGCGGTCACCGGCACCGTCGGCGCCAAGCCGACCTACGGCGGCGTGTCCCGCTACGGCCTGGTGGCCTTCTCCTCCTCGCTCGACCAGGGCGGCCCCTGCGGCAGGACGGTGCTGGACACCGCGCTGCTGCACGAGGTGATCGCCGGGCACGACCCGCTCGACTCCACCTCGATCGACGCGCCGGTGCCGCCGGTGGTCGCCGCCGCCAGGGAGGGCGCCGCCGGCGACCTCACCGGGGTGCGGGTCGGCGTGGTGCGGGAGTTCGCCGGCGAGGGCTACCAGCCCGGCGTGCTCGCCGCCTTCCACGCGGCCGTCGAGCAGCTCCGCGCGCTGGGCGCCGAGATCGTCGAGGTGTCCTGCCCGCACTTCACCTACGCGCTGCCGGCGTACTACCTGATCGCGCCGAGCGAGTGCTCGTCCAACCTGGCGCGCTTCGACGCCATGCGCTACGGCCTGCGGGTCGGCGACGACGGCTCCCGCAGCGCCGAGGACGTCATGGCGCTCACCAGGGAGGCCGGCTTCGGCCCCGAGGTGAAGCGGCGCATCATGATCGGCACCTACGCGCTGTCCTCGGGCTACTACGACGCCTACTACGGGCAGGCGCAGAAGGTGCGCACGCTGATCTCCCGCGACTTCGCGGCGGCGTTCGAGCGGGTCGACGTGCTGGTCTCGCCGACCACCCCGACCACGGCGTTCCGGATCGGCGAGCGGGTCGACGACCCGATGGCGATGTACCTGTCCGACCTGTGCACCATCCCGGCCAACCTCGCCGGCAACGCGGCCATGAGCGTGCCGTGCGGCCTGGCCGAGGAGGACGGGCTGCCGGTCGGACTCCAGATCATGGCCCCGGCGATGCGGGACCACCGGATGTACCGGGTCGCCGCCGCCTACGAGGTGGCGCGCGACGCGGGCGCCGGCCGGTTCGCCGACCGGGCGCCGGAGTTGGGGGCGTGATGGACGGGATGCGCAAGCTCCGGGGCGCGCTGATGGTCGCCGGCTCGGCCGCCGGCGCGGTCGGCGTGGTGCGCCAGCTCAGGGCGGCCAGGGAGAAGTCGGACCGGCTGATGCTGGTCAACGCGCTGGGCAACGCCATCGTCGTGATCACCGGTGCCGCGCTCGCCCTGCGCGGCCTGCGGAAGGGCAGGAGCAAGTGACCGCCACCGCCGAGTTGATGGACTACGCCGACGTCGTCGCGCGCTTCGACCCGGTCCTCGGGCTGGAGGTGCACGTCGAGCTGTCCACCGCCACCAAGATGTTCTGCGGCTGCGCCAACGTCTTCGGCGGCGAGCCGAACTCCCGGGTGTGCCCGACCTGCCTCGGCCTGCCCGGCGCGCTGCCGGTCGTCAACGGCAAGGCCGTGGAGTCGGCGATCCGGATCGGTCTGGCGCTGAACTGCCAGATCGCGGAGTGGTGCCGGTTCGCCAGGAAGAACTACTTCTACCCTGACATGCCGAAGAACTTCCAGACCTCGCAGTACGACGAGCCGATCGCGTACGACGGGTACCTGGACGTGGTGCTGGAGGACGGCGAGATCTTCCGCGTGGGCATCGAGCGGGCCCACATGGAGGAGGACACCGGCAAGTCGCTGCACGTCGGTGGCGCGACCGGCCGCATCCACGGCGCCGAGCACTCGCTGCTGGACTACAACCGCGCGGGCGTGCCGCTGATCGAGATCGTCACCAAGCCGATCGTCGGCGCGGGGGAGCGGGCGCCCGAGGTGGCCCGCGCCTACGTGACCGCGCTGCGCGACCTGCTCCGCGCGCTCGACGTCTCCGACGTGCGCATGGACCAGGGCTCGCTGCGCTGCGACGCCAACGTGTCGCTGATGCCCAAGGGCGCCGAGGAGTTCGGCACCCGCAGCGAGACCAAGAACGTCAACTCGCTGCGCTCGGTGGAGCGCGCCGTGCGGTACGAGATGTGCCGGCAGGGCGCGGTCCTAGCCGCCGGCGGCACCGTGGTGCAGGAGACGCGGCACTTCGACGAGGCGACCGGCAGCACGTCCTCCGGGCGGCGCAAGGAGACCGCCGAGGACTACCGCTACTTCCCCGAGCCCGACCTGGTGCCGATCGCGCCGGCGCGGGAGTGGGTGGAGCAACTCCGGACCACCCTGCCCGAGCTGCCGTGGGAGCGGCGCCGCCGGGCCCAGGAGGAGTGGGGCCTGTCCGACGCCGAGCTGCGCGACCTGGTCAACGCGGGCGCGTTGGAGCTGGTCGCCGAGACGGTCGAGGCCGGAGCCGCGCCGGGCGAGGCGCGCTCGTGGTGGGTGTCCTACCTCGCGCAGCAGGCCAACGTCCGCGGTGTGGAGCTGGGCGACCTGGAGATCACGCCGGCCCAGGTCGCCAGGGTGATCGCCCTGGTCGCGGAGGGAACGCTGACCAACAAGCTGGCGCGCCAGGTGGTCGACGGCGTGCTCGACGGCGAGGGCGAGCCGGACGAGGTCGTGGAGAAGCGGGGCCTGAAGGTCGTCTCCGACGACTCGGCGCTGCTCGCCGCGATCGACGAGGCGCTGGCCGCCAACGCCGACGTGGCGGAGAAGATCCGGAGCGGCAAGGTGGCCGCCGCCGGCGCGATCGTCGGCGCGGTCATGAAGGCCACCAAGGGCCAGGCCGACGCCAAGCGGGTCCGGGAGCTGGTGCTGGAGCGCTGCGGCCAGGGCTGAGCCGTCGTTTTCTCGTGGACCCGTGGGCGCCGTTCCGGCGGAGCCCACGGGTCCACGGCGTTTCTCAACGTTCTTGGCCCGATGTCCTGGTGCTTCCTGCTGCTCGCGGTCTGACGCCCGCGCACGGCGTTGTCCACAGAGGACTGTCTACGTCGGAGGCCCACTGTTTCCACTGTGGACGCTGGATGCGGGAAGTTGGTGACGGCGCGCGGTGGTGTGGCCGCCGTGCCGGGACGACAGATCGCATCGGCTGCGTGAGGCGGGCGCGGTCGGCGGTTGGTCGCGCTGAGCGTTGCCAGGCGATGTCGCGCGGTGTCGTGGCAGTGCTGGACGGTGTCCGACGGACGGTGCTGGAAAGCGTCAGGCAGCGCGGGACGGCATCACACAGTGCTGGACTGTGTGAGACGGTGTCAGTCTTTACCGTTGTCAGACGGTGTCAGTTCTTATCAGTCTTTACCGTTCGCCGAGCCGGCCTTGTTGAGCGGGATCGCGACGACCCGGTCGTCGCTGGAGACGGGCTGACCACCCGCCTTGTTCATCGTGCCGAAGAACGCGTACGTCCCGTCGGGCCCGACGTCGGCTGCGGAGAGCCGCCCGTACTGGTTCTGCGCGCTGAGCTGCGGCTGCCCCTTGAAGGTGCCGTCGGGGTTCAGGAGGAGGTTGGCGAGCGCGGCCCCGCGTTCCAGGGCGACGGCGATGATGGACGACCCGACCGCGCAACCGCCGACGCCGGGGCGGTCCGGCCAGTTCCACGCGGGGGTGTCGAGCTTGCCGGGGCGCACCTGGAACAACAGGTCCCGGTCCTGCGCCCGGTCGGTCACCCAGCTCGCCTTGCCCTCCCGGTCCGTGCACAGGCCGCCCGGCGCGTGCAGGCCGCTGGCCAGGACGGGGGAGCCGGCGTTCGGGTTGTCCTTGGCGGGCTTGCCGGCCGTGTCGATCCGGAGGACCTTGCCGGCCAGCGAGTTCGGGTCGTTGGCCGCGGCCGCGTTGCCGGCGTCGCCGGTGGCGACCAGCAGGTTCCCCTTCCGGTCGCTGGCCAGCGCGCCCCGGTTGCCCGACCCGCCCTTCGGGATTCCCGTCAGTACGGGCTTGGGGGTGTCGTTGCGGGCGAACCGCACGACGCGGTTGTCGGTGGCCGTGGTGACGTAGGCGTAGATCAGCTCGTCCTCGGCGTAGTTCGGGGACAGCGCCAGCCCGGTCAGCCCGCCGTCACCGGCCGTGTCGACCGGGATCCTGGCGATCTCCACCGGGTCGCGCCCCTTCTCCACCCGCACGACGCGGCCCGTGCGGTCGGCGGCCAGCGCCGTGGCCTCGCCGAGGGTGGCGACGGCCGTGACCGGCTCCAGGCACGTGCCGATCACGGCGGGGTCGAAGTCCCGGCAGCCCTGCGGGGGCGGCACCGACGAGGAGGTCCTGCCGCCCTGGCCGTTCCTCGGCCCGTTCTCCGGGTCGCCCTCGACCCGGGGCTTCGGCCCGGCCTCCGGCGTCAGGTGAGGCTTCTCCTGCCAGTTCTCGGCGGGACGGGCGTCGGGGAACCGCGCGCAGGACGTCACGAGCGCGAGCGCGCTCACGCCGGCGGCCAGTGCGACCCGCACCGCCGGCCGAGTGAACACACGCCTGCGACCCCCACCCATCACGTCCCCACGGTAGGCGGTGCGAGGTGAACCCCTGGTGAGGGTCCCCGCCCCGCCGCAGCCCCGGTCACCTCCCGGCCCGCCGTCGCCTCGCGCGCGACTCCAGCCCTGTAGTAGGGGGGAACCCCCTTTTTCAACGTCTCATGGGGGTCTGACAGAAAACGCCGTCGACGGGTCACCTGGCCGAGTGAAAGCGGGGAATGCCCTGGTCGGGTGAGTGAGAAGGGGAAACCGGCTCCCGGGCGGCGTCGATTCTGTCGGTGGGTGAGTGGGGCGGATGATCGCGGATCCGCGAGGGCCTGCGCGGGCATACGAGGGCATGCGAGGGCATGCCAGGGTGCGCGAACGCATCTGAGGAGACGTACCGGGAACGTACCGGGGGTGCTCCGACCTCGCGCCTTCCCGCCGGCTTCGGGTCTTGGTCGCTCCTCGCGCGCGCCTACAGCGCTGTAGTAGGGGGACCCCCCACTTCTAATGTCGCATGTGGGTCTGACAGAAATGGGCCGCATGCGCGTCGTCTGGGTGAGGGAGGGTGAGGAATTCCCTCGGTCGGTGGTGCGGTCGATTTGTCGATTCGTTGTCGTGGGGAAGTGGTCGGCCGTCGAGCCGGAAATGCGTTGAGGGCGGCGCTCCGCGGAGCGCCGCCCTCGACGTGGGTGACTTGTCGCCTCAGCCGGCGGCCAGCTCGTCGCGTGCCTCGGCGAAGGCGCGGACGGCGCGCTCGACGTCCTCGGTGGAGTGGGCCGCCGAGAGCTGGACCCGGATGCGGGCCAGGCCCTTGGGGACCACCGGGTAGGAGAACGCGATGACGTAGATGCCCTTGGCGAGCAGCAGGTCCGCCATGCGCGCGGCCTCGGCGGCGTCGCCGACCATCACCGGGGTGATGGGGTGGTCGCCGGGCAGGATGTCGAAGCCCAGCTCCGTCATCCGCCGGCGGAACAGCGCCGTGTTCTCCCGCAGCCGGGCGCGCTGCGTGTCCGAGGTGGACAGCAGGTCGAGCACCCTGAGGGACGCCGCGACGATCGACGGCGCCAGCGAGTTCGAGAACAGGTACGGGCGGGAGCGCTGCCGCAGCATCTCCACGATCTCCGCGCGGCCACTGACATAGCCGCCGCTGGCCCCGCCGAGCGCCTTGCCAAGGGTGCCGGTGAGGATGTCGACCCGGTCGCCCACGCCGAACAGCTCCGGGGTGCCCCGACCGCCGTCGCCGACGAAGCCCACGGCGTGCGAGTCGTCCACCATCACCAGGGCGTCGTGCCGCTCGGCGAGGTCGCAGATCTCGTCCAGCGGCGCCACGTAGCCGTCCATCGAGAACACGCCGTCGGTGACGATCAGGCGGTACCGCGCGTCGGCGGCCTCCTTGAGCTTGCGCTCCAGGTCGGCCATGTCCCGGTTGCGGTAGCGGTACCGAGCGGCCTTGGACAGGCGGATGCCGTCGATGATGCTCGCGTGGTTCAGCTCGTCGGAGATGACGGCGTCCGCGTCGGACAGCAGCGTCTCGAAGACGCCGCCGTTGGCGTCGAAGCACGAGCTGTAGAGGATCGTGTCCTCGGTGCCCAGGAACGAGCTGAGCTTCGCCTCCAACTGCTTGTGCGGCTCCTGCGTTCCGCAGATGAACCGCACGGAGGCCATGCCGAAGCCCCACTCGTCCAGCGACGCCTTGGCCGCGGCGACGACCTCGGGGTGGTCGGCCAGGCCGAGGTAGTTGTTGGCGCAGAAGTTCAGCACCTCGTCGCCGCTGACCCTGATCGCCGCGGCCTGCGGGCTGGAGATGATCCGCTCGCCCTTGTAGAGACCGGCGGCGCGGATCTCGTCGAGGGCGGTGCGCAGGTCGTCACGCATCGCGCTGAACACGTCGGTTGCCTCCTCAGGCTCCGGTCGGCTGGCTGGCGGGCAGGACGGGGCGCGTCCAGTCGATCACGACCTTGCCGCAGCGCCCGGAGCGGGCCGCCGCGAACGCCTCGGCGTGCTGCTCGAAGCCGAACCGGTCGGTGATCACCGGGCTGATGTCCAGCCCGCCCTGGAGCAGCACGGACATGGCGTACCAGGTCTCGTACATCTCCCGCCCGTAGATGCCCTTGATGGTCAGCATGTGCGTGACCACCCTGGACATGTCGATCGGGATGTCCTCGGTGGGCAGGCCGAGCACCGCGATCCGTCCGCCGTGCGTCATGTTCGCGATCATGTCGCGCAGCGGACCCGGTCGGCCGGACATCTCCAGGCCGACGTCGAAGCCCTCCTTCATGCCCAGCGTGCGCTGCGCGTCCTCGATGGTGGTCGAGCGCACGTCCAGCGCCAGGCTCACGCCCACCTTGCGGGCCAGCTCCAGCCGGTAGTCGCTGACGTCGGTGATGACCACGTGCCGGGCGCCGGCGTGCCTGGCCACGGCGGCGGCCATGATGCCGATCGGGCCGGCCCCGGTGATCAGCACGTCCTCGCCGAGCACCGGGAACGCCAGCGCGGTGTGCACCGCGTTGCCGAACGGGTCGAAGATCGCGGCCACGTCGAGGTCGACCGGCTGGCGGTGCACCCACACGTTGGACTCGGGCAGCGCGACCAGCTCGGCGAACGCGCCGTCGGTGTGCACGCCCAGCCCGACCGTCCGCACGCAGAGGTGGCGCCGGCCGGCCATGCAGTTGCGGCAGGAGCCGCACACCAGGTGGCCCTCGCCGCTGACCAGGTCGCCGGGCTTGGCCCTGGTGACGCCGGAGCCGACCGCGACGACCTCACCGACGAACTCGTGGCCGAGGACCAGCGGGGCGCGCACCGCGCCGGCCGCCCAGTCGTCCCAGCTCTCGATGTGCAGGTCCGTGCCGCAGATGCCGGTGCGCAGCACCCGGATGAGCACGTCGTTGTCGCCGGGTCGGGGGTCGGGAACCTCGGTCAGCTCCAGCCCCGGGCCGGCGGCGGTCTTCACCAGCGCCTTCACGCCCCTACTGTCGGCAGGGCGCGCGACGAAGTCCATCGACGTTTTCTCGAAAGGGTGTTTAGCTCACCTGAACAGGCGGCCCGCGCGGACGTGCGACGATGGAGGTGTGATCGACCCTCGCCGGCTGCGCGTGCTGCGCGCGCTGGCCGACCACGGCACCGTCACCGCCGCCGCCAGGTCCCTCTACCTGACGCCGTCGGCGGTGTCGCAGCAGTTGGCCGCGCTGGAGTCGGAGGTGGGGCAGCCGCTGCTGGACCGGCGTGGCCGCGCGGTGCGGCTGACCGCCGCCGGGGAGATCCTCGCCTCGCACGCCAGCGCGGTGCTCGCGCAGCTCGAACGGGCCGAGGCCGACCTCGCGGCGTGCGCCAGCGGTGCGGCGGGGCGCGTGGTGGTCGCCGCCTTCGCCACCGCGATCACCATGGTCGTGGCGCCGGCCATCGCGGACCTGAGGGCGCGGGCGCCGAAGGTGGAGGTGCTGGTCAGGGACGCCGAGGGGCACGCCAGCCTGCCGTTGCTGCTGGCCGGCGAGGTGGACATGGCGATCGCGATGGACTACCGGGGCGCACCCGGGGCCGACGACGAGCGCCTGGCGCGGGTCCCGCTCTACGCCGAGCCGTTCGACGCGGTGCTCCCCGCGACGCACCGCCTGGCCGAGGAGGACGGGGTCGCCGTCGGCGAGCTGGCCGCGGAGGAGTGGATCACGCCGTGGCCGGGCAACCCCTGCCACGACGTGGTGCAGCTCGCCTGCGAGAACGCCGGTTTCCAGCCCAGGGTGGCGCACTCCTCGGACGACTTCCGGGCGATCTGCGCGCTGGCGGGGGCGGGGGTGGGCGTGGCGCTGGTCCCCCGGTCCGCGCTGCGCGGCGTGGAGCTGCGGGACGCGGTGATCCGCCCGGTCACCGGTCGGCCGCCCACCCGGCGGGTATTCGCGGCGCTGCGGCGCGGCGGCGAGCGCCACCCCTTGCTGGGCATGACCCTCGACGCGCTGCGCACGGCCGCGGAGGCGTTGGACGAGCGCGCCGAGGGGCCAGGAGCCGAGGGGTCGGGAACCGGCCGGGGCGAACCCGTTTGATCCGCTAACGGACCGAGTACGGTGGCGCTGTGCCGTTCACCGTGCTCGTCCCCTCCGTCGACGCTGTTCCGATCTTCGGTGAGGTCGCGGGCCTGCGCCCGGTCCACTACGACCCGAACGCCCCGCTCCCGCCGGAGGCCGCCGAGGCCGAGGCCCTGGTCGTGCCGATCTGGCCCACGGAGCCGGCCCGCGCGCTCGTCCCCCAACTGCCCCGGCTGCGCCTGGTGCAGACGCTGACCGCCGGGGTCGACGGGTGGGTGGACATGCTGCCGGAGGGCGTCGCCATCGCCTCGGCGCGCGGCGCGCACGGGGGAAGCACCGCCGAGTGGGCGATGACCGCCCTGTTGACCGTCTACCGCCAGTTCCCCGCGTTCCTCGCCCTCCAGGCGGAGCGCCGGTGGGAGCACCGCCAGGTGGACACCCTCCAGGGCAAGCGGGTGCTCGTGGTGGGCGCGGGCGACATCGGGAACCAGCTCCGCCGGCGGCTGGAGGCGTTCGACGCGATCCCCACGATGGTGGGGCGGACGGCCAGGACCGGCGTGCACGGCGTCGACGCCCTGCCCGAGTTGCTGCCGGCGCAGGACGCGGTGGTCGTCGTCGTGCCGCTGACCGAGGAGACCCGGGGCATGGTGGACGCCGACTTCCTCGCCCGCATGCCCGACGGGGCCATCCTGGTCAACGCGGCCAGGGGGCCGGTGGTCGACACCGACGCCCTGCTGGCCGAGCTGCGGCGGGGCCGGCTGCGCGCGGTGCTCGACGTGACCGACCCGGAGCCGCTGCCCGCCGACCATCCACTGTGGACTGTCGAGGGCGTGCTCATCACCCCGCACGTCGGCGGGAACAGCCGGGGCCAGGAGACGCGGGCGTTCCGCGTCGCCGCCGCCCAGGTCGCCGCGTTCGCCGCCGGACGCCGCCCGGACAACCTCGTCACCGGCGCCTACTGACCACCGGCAGCGGCCGGCCGCGCCACCCGGCCCTGCCGGCGTCCCCGCGCCGGTTCCGCCCCCGCCGGTTCCGCCCCCGCCGGATCCGTCCGATGAGGACGCTCTCCGCCGTCCCGTTCGAGTCGCCGGTGTGGCCGGGAGCACCTAGCCTGCTGCCCGTGAGCACCCACGACGAGGAGCCAGCGCGCACCGCGCCGATCTTCGAGCCGGAGCCGCGCCCGCTGGGCTGGACCGCCGGCGCGGACCTCGGCCTGCTGGTCCTGCGGCTGGTGCTCGGCGGCACGTTCGTCGCGCACGGCGCGCAGAAGCTCTTCGGCGCCTTCGACGGCCCCGGCATCGCCGGCTTCGCCCAGTACCTGGACGCGCTCGGCTTCCGGCAGACCACCCTGATGGCCTGGGTGACCGGCCTGACCGAGTTCGTCGGCGGTGTCCTGGTGGTGTTGGGCCTGCTCACCCCGCTGGCCGCGGCCGGCCTGCTCGGCGTGATGATCAGCAGCGTGGCGGTGAAGTGGCCCAACGGGTTCTTCACCGGCACGGGTCAGGGGTTCGAACTCGACCTGGTGCTGGCCGCCGCGGCCGCCTGCCTGCTGCTGGCCGGCCCCGGGCGCGCGGCCGTGGACACGGGGCGGGTGTGGATGCGCCGCCCGCTGATCAGCGGCCTGCCGTTCCTGGTGCTCGCCGTCGGCGCCGCGGTCCTCGTCCTGCTGATGGTGCGCGACCGCTGATCCGGCGCCCACGACCGCCCACGACCGCCCGCGACGTCGTCCGGCGACCACCGAAGGGCCGACAGGTGACGGGTCACGGGTGACTCCGGTCAACGACGTGGCGTGACCGGTCGCCGTGACGACGCGTCCCGCCCACGCGACGCGAGGTGCGTGCGCGGGCGGGACGCGTGGAAACGGTGTGGATCACAGGTTCGGGTTGCGGACGGCGCCGGTCGCGGCCGAGGTGGCGAGCTTGGCGTAGGCGCGCAGGGCGAGCGAGACCTGGCGCTGGCGGTCCCTGGGCTGCCACGGCCGCTCGGCGGCCTCCATCTTCGCGCGCCGCTCCGCCAGCACCGCGTCGTCGACGAGCAGCGCCAGCCGCCGCTCGCGGACGTCGATGAGGATCTCGTCGCCGTCCTCGACCAGCCCGATCGCCCCGCCCGCCGCGGCCTCCGGCGAGACGTGCCCCACGGAGATCCCGGACGAGCCGCCGGAGAACCGGCCGTCGGTGATCAACGCGCACACCCTGCCCAGGCCGGCGCCCTTGAGGAACGCGGTGGGGTGCAGCATCTCCTGCATGCCGGGGCCGCCGGCCGGCCCCTCGTACCGCACCACCAGCACCTCGCCGGGCTGGATCTCGCGGTTGAGGATCACCGACACGGCCTGCTCCTGGCTCTCCACCACCCGGGCCGGGCCCCGGAAGTGCCACAGCTCCTCCGGGATGCCCGCGGTCTTGATGACCGCGCCGTCCTCGGCCAGGTTGCCGTACAGCACCGCCAGTCCGCCGTCGGCGGTGTAGGCGTGCGCGGCGTCCCTGATGCAGCCGCCGGCCGCGTCGGTGTCCAAAGAGGACCAACGGTTGGTGGAGGAGAACGCCTGGGTGGTGCGGACCCCGCCCGGCGCGGCGTGGAAGAGCTCCACCGCCTCGGGCGACGGCGACCCGCCCCGGACGTCCCACGTGGACAGCCACTCGGCCAGCGACGGGCTGTGCACGGCGTGCACGTCCCGGTGCAGCAGGCCGGCCCTGTCCAGCTCGCCGAGGATCGCCGGGATGCCGCCGGCCCGGTGCACGTCCTCCATGTGGTAGTCGGAGTTCGGGCTGACCTTGCTCAGGCACGGCACCCTGCGGCTGATCGCGTCGATGTCGGCGAGGGTGAAGTCGACCTCGCCCTCCCGCGCGGCGGCGAGGATGTGCAGCACCGTGTTCGTGGAGCCGCCCATCGCCATGTCCAGCGCCATCGCGTTCTCGAACGCCTTGCGGTCGGCGATCGAGCGGGGCAGCGCCGAGGCGTCGTCGTGCTCGTACCAGCGCCGGGCCAGCTCGACCACGAGCGAGCCGGCGCGCAGGAACAGGTCCCGCCGCGCGGCGTGCGTGGCCAGGGTCGAGCCGTTGCCGGGCAGCGCCAGCCCGAGCGCCTCGGTGAGGCAGTTCATCGAGTTGGCGGTGAACATGCCGGAGCAGGAGCCGCAGGTCGGGCAGGCCGAGCGCTCGACCTCGGCGAGTCCGGCGTCGTCGACCTGGTCGTTGGCCGAGGCGGAGATCGCGGTGATGAGGTCGGTCGGCGCGTGCGCCACGCCGTCCACCACGACCGCCTTGCCAGCCTCCATCGGGCCGCCGGAGACGAACACGGTCGGGATGTTCAGCCGCATCGCGGCGTTGAGCATGCCCGGCGTGATCTTGTCGCAGTTGGAGATGCACACCAGCGCGTCCGCCTGGTGCGCGTTGACCATGTACTCCACCGAGTCGGCGATGATCTCGCGCGAGGGCAGGGAGTAGAGCATGCCGCCGTGGCCCATGGCGATGCCGTCGTCCACCGCGATGGTGTGGAACTCGCGGGGCACGCCGCCGGCCTCCCGCACCGCGCCGGCCACCAGCTCCCCGAGGTCGCGGAGGTGCACGTGCCCCGGCACGAACTGGGTGTAGGAGTTGGCGATGGCCACGATCGGCTTGCCGAAGTCGCTGTCGGTCATGCCGGTGGCACGCCACAGCGCGCGGGCGCCGGCGGCGTTACGGCCGTGGGTGGTGGAGCGGGAGCGCAGCGCGGGCACGGCTCCTCCTGGAGCTGTCGCTGGTGTGCCGGCCGCGGGGTGGGGTGGACTCAGGCGTCCTCGCGGGAACGGGTTTCTCCGTCCGCGCCGGTCCCCGCGTCCGCGGCCGGGGCGTCGGCGGCCTTCGGGGTCGCCGAAGGGTCCTCACCAACGGTAGCCGACGCCGCCCCCGGACCGGGGAGCCGTCCGCTGATGGTGGCCAGCACCGGGATGTGCCGGGCGCGCACCGAGGGCAGGGGCACCTCGGTCTCGTCGCGCAGCACGGCGCTCACGACGGAGCGCTCGGACAGCCGCAGCGAGACGATGTCGTCCCACCGCAGACGCCGGGTGCGGAACATCTCACGCACCACGATCTCGTCGGGGCGCACGACGGTGCGCACGCGCCACCACCACACGAGCAGCGCGAGCGGGACGAGGTAGACGACCTGGAGGCCGGGAGCGCCCCAGGCGACCGGCGTCACGCAGACCGCGAGGAAGAGGATGACGAACACGCCGATCGGGCTCACGCGGAACACCGCGTGCGGGGCGGGCCCGGCGGCGGGCTCCCGGGGCTCCCGCGCGGGCGCGCCAGGGGTGGCCTGGCCGGTGTCGGCCCCTGGCCCCGGCGCGGGCTGGCCGGCGGTGGCGTCGACCGCGCCGTTCCGGTGGCTCCGGCCGTGCGGGCCGACCGGGCCGGTCTGGCCGGTCTGACCGGCGGCCGGCGCGGCGCCGGGCGCCCCGTCGGCCCGGGGCCCGGTGGGGTCCTGCTGCGGAGTGGCGGCTTCGCTCACGTCCCGAATGGTCCCACCCATCCCGTTCACCGGTGACGTCGACCCGGCGGGCCAGTGGGCGGCGGCACACCCTGTCACCTGCCAGGATGGCGTCGGCGGTCCCCCGGATGTGTCCATTTCCTGGGACGATCGTTCCGCAGTGTTGACGCTCCGCCGGACGTGGGGCTAACGTCGGGGCCGTGCTGCGACTGACCGACCTCCTTCTCGTAATTTCCAGGCGCGTCGACGCCTAGGGATTACACGCAGCGTCGACGCGCCTGACCCTCGTACGGCCCACCTTCGGGCTGGCGAGGGTTTTTTCGTGCCCGGATCCCTTCCCCGACCCACGAAGGCAGCCCCCATGACCAGCGCCACCCCGCGTCCGGCCCCGGCGCCCAAGCCGGCCTCACCCGGGCCAGCCCACCCCCGGCCGGTGCCGCCCCGACCGACCCCGCCCAGCGGCGCCCCGGTCCGCGTGACCGGCGCGCAGTCCCTCGTCCGCTCCCTTGAGGCCGTCGGCTGCGACGTCGTGTTCGGGATCCCCGGCGGCGCGATCATGCCGGCCTACGACGCGCTCCTCGACTCCAGGGGCCTGCGGCACGTGCTGGTCCGCCACGAGCAGGGCGCCGGCCACGCCGCCACCGGGTACGCGCAGGCCACCGGCAGGGTCGGCGTCTGCGTGGCGACCTCGGGCCCCGGGGCGACCAACCTGGTCACCCCGCTCGCCGACGCGTACATGGACTCGGTCCCGGTGGTCGCCATCACCGGCCAGGTCGCGCAGTCGCTGATCGGCACCGACGGCTTCCAGGAAGCCGACATCTGCGGCATCACCATGCCGATCACCAAGCACAACTTCCTGGTCACCGACCCCGCCGACATCCCGCGCACCATCGCGGAGGCGTTCCACCTGGCCAGCACCGGCCGGCCCGGCCCCGTCCTGGTCGACATCCCCAAGGACGTGCAGCAGGCCGTCACCTCGTTCGTCTGGCCGCCGGAGATGCGCCTGCCCGGCTACCGGCCGACCACCCGCCCGCACGGCAAGCAGGTGCGGGAGGCCGCCCGGCTCATCGCCACCGCGCGCCGTCCCGTCCTCTACGTCGGCGGCGGCGTCCTCAAGGCCGACGCGGCGGCGGAGCTGCGGGAGCTGGCCGAGCTGACCGGCATCCCCGTGGTGACCACGCTGATGGCCAGGGGCGCCTTCCCCGACTCGCACCGGCAGCACCTGGGCATGCCGGGCATGCACGGCACCGTCGCCGCGGTCGCCGCGATGCAGCGTGCCGACCTGCTGGTCGCGCTCGGCGCGCGCTTCGACGACCGGGTCACCGGCAAGCTCGACTCCTTCGCCCCCGAGGCGACGGTCGTGCACGCCGACATCGACCCCGCCGAGATCTCCAAGAACCGCAGGGCCGACGTGCCGATCGTGGGCGACTGCAAGGAGGTCGTCGCCGAGCTGACCGAGGCGGTCAGGGCCGAGCTGGAGCGGACGGGCGCGCCCGACCTCGCCGAGTGGTGGGCGCAGCTCGACCACTGGCGGCAGACCTTCCCGCTGGGCTACGACTGGCCGGCCGACGGCACGCTGTCGCCGCAGTACGTCATCGAGCGGATCGGCGCGCTGGTCGGGCCCGACGCGGTCTACGCGGCCGGCGTCGGCCAGCACCAGATGTGGGCCGCGCAGTTCGTCCGGTACGAGAACCCGCGCAGCTTCGTCAACTCCGGCGGCCTGGGCACGATGGGCTTCGCCGTGCCGGGCGCGATGGGCGCCAAGGTCGGCCGGCCCGACCTCCCGGTGTGGGCCATCGACGGCGACGGCTGTTTCCAGATGACCAACCAGGAACTGGCCACCTGCGCCATCGAGAACATCCCGATCAAGGTCGCCGTCATCAACAACGGCAACCTGGGCATGGTCCGCCAGTGGCAGACCCTGTTCTACGACCAGCGCTACTCGCAGACCGACCTGGGCACCCACAAGCACCGCATCCCGGACTTCGTCCTGCTGGCCGAGGCGCTCGGCTGCGTCGGGCTGCGCGCCGAGTCGCGGGACGAGGTCGACGAGGTGGTCAGGAAGGCCATGGAGATCAACGACCGCCCGGTGGTCATCGACTTCGTCGTCGGCAAGGACGCCCAGGTGTGGCCGATGGTCGCGGCCGGCACCGGCAACGACGAGATCATGGCCGCCAGGGGCATCCGCCCGCTCTTCGACGACGCCGAGTGAGCGCCGGATGAGCGGCGACGCGACGCCCGGCGCGCGGGCGAGCAGCGAGACGAGGACGACGGGGGTGGGCGCGTGATGCGCAGGATCGGTCTGCTGGGCGGGATGAGCTGGGAGTCCACCGCCGTCTACTACCGCCTGCTCAACGAGGGCGCCCGCGAGCGGCTGGGTGGCCTGCACTCCGCCGACCTGGTGCTGAGGTCGGTGGACTTCGCCGACATCGCCGAGCTCCAGCACGCCTCCGCCTGGGAGGCGCTGGGCGCGACGTTGGCGGCCGAGGCCGCGGCGCTGGTCGCGGCGGGCGCCGAGGTGCTCGGCATCGCCACCAACACCATGCACCTCGTGGCCCCGCAGATCGCCGCCGCGGCGGGGATCCCGTTGGTGCACATCGTGGACGTGGTGGGGGAGGCCGCGCGGGCCAGGGGCGTCGACCGGGTCGCGGTGCTCGGCACGGAGTTCACGATGACCTCCTCGCTCTACACCGAGGGCATGGCGCGACACGGCGTCGAGGTCGTCGTCCCTGACGCGGGGGACCGCCGCGTGGTGCACGACGTGATCTACGACGAGCTGTGCCGGGGCGTGGTGCTCGACTCCTCCCGCCGGCGGTACGAGGAGATCGTGGCCAGGCTCGCCGACAGGGGCGCCCGCGCCGTCGTGCTCGGGTGCACCGAGATCTCCCTCCTCCTTGGACAGTCCGAAGTGGAGGGTGTCCCCGTGCTCGACTCGACCGCGTTGCACGCCACCGCCCTTCTCGACGCGGCCCTTCTCGACGCCGCGCTCCTCGACACCGCCGTGCCCGACCCGGCACCGGCGGCGCGCGTCGCCGCGCCGAGGCTCACCCCCGTCCCCGACCCGCTCGCCGAGACCCGACAGGAGCGCAGCGCATGAGCAAGCACACGCTGAGCGTGCTGGTGGAGAACAAGCCCGGCGTGCTGGCCAGGGTGGCCGGGCTGTTCTCCCGCCGCGGCTTCAACATCGAGTCGCTCGCGGTGGGGCCCACCGAGCACCCCGAGGTCTCCCGGATGACGATCGTCGTCTCGGTCGACGAGCTGCCGCTGGAGCAGGTGACCAAGCAGCTCAACAAGCTGGTGAACGTGATAAAGATCGTCGAGTTGGAGCGCGACACCTCGGTCCGGCGGGAGCTGCTGCTGGTCAAGGTCAGGGCCGACGCCACGGTGCGCAGCCAGGTGCTGGAGACGGTCCAGCTCTTCAGGGCCAAGGTCGTCGACGTCTCCCCCGAGGCGGTCACGGTCGAGGCCACCGGCACCCAGGACAAGCTCGACGCGCTGCTCCGCATGCTGGAGCCCTACGGCATCCGGGAGATGGTGCAGTCCGGCATGGTGGCCATCGGCCGAGGCGCCAGGTCCATCACCGCCACCGCAGTCCGCTGAGGCCCTCGCGGCATCGGTCGTCCACAACAAGTCCAGCAGAGAGAAGAGAGAGCACAACCCCATGCCAGCCGAAATCTTCTACGACGACGACGCAGACCTGTCGATCATCCAGGGCCGCACGGTGGCCGTGATCGGCTACGGCAGCCAGGGCCACGCGCACGCGCTGAGCCTGCGGGACTCCGGCGTCGACGTCCGGATCGGCCTGCCGGAGGGCTCGAAGTCGCGGCCGAAGGCGGAGGAGGAGGGCCTGCGGGTGGTCACCCCCGCCGAGGCCGCCGCCGAGGCCGACGTGATCATGATCCTCGCGCCGGACCACAAGCAGCGCGACCTGTTCGCCCAGGACGTCGCGCCCAACCTGAAGGACGGCGACGCGCTGTTCTTCGGGCACGGCCTGGCCATCCGGTACGGCCTGATCCAGCCGCCGGCCGGCGTGGACGTGGCCATGGTCGCCCCCAAGGGCCCCGGCCACCTGGTGCGCCGCCAGTTCGTCGACGGCAAGGGCGTGCCCTGCCTGGTCGCGGTGGAGCAGGACGCCACCGGCAAGGCCACCGCGCTCGCCCTGTCCTACGCCAAGGCGATCGGCGGCACGCGGGCCGGCGTCATCCGCACCACCTTCAAGGAGGAGACCGAGACCGACCTGTTCGGCGAGCAGGCGGTGCTCTGCGGCGGGGCGTCCGCCCTGGTGCAGGCCGGGTTCGAGGTGCTGACCGAGGCGGGCTACGCGCCGGAGGTGGCCTACTTCGAGTGCCTGCACGAGCTGAAGCTGATCGTCGACCTCATGTACGAGGGCGGCATCGCCCGGATGTTCTACTCCGTCTCCGACACCGCGGAGTACGGCGGCTACACCCGGGGTCGGCGCGTCGTCGACGAGCGGGTGAAGGAGGAGATGCGCCGGATCCTGGGCGAGATCCAGGACGGCTCCTTCGCCAAGGAGCTGGTGGCCGAGATGGACTCCGGCCGGGTGAACTTCACCCGCCACCGCGAGGAGCTGGCGGCGCACGGCATCGAGGAGGTCGGCCGGAAGCTGCGCGGCCTGATGTCGTGGGTGGACCGGCCGATCACCGAGACCGCCTGACCGGCGGCGGGACGGCCCGAGGGGGCGGCGGTGGATCACCGCCGCCCCCTCCGCGTCGTGCGCCACGGGAGGGGCCCGGTGTGACGGAACCCGTGTGACGGAACCGGAGACGTCCCAGGTGGGACGGGGTGTTCCCCCGGTGGATAGACTCACGGCCTCACGCAGGGGCACAGCGCGGTGACCCGTGTGATCGCGGGTCGGCCGCGCCCGGTGTCGAGCGCGCGCCCCCGCACCCGAGCGCACGCATCGCCTGATCCAGGAGCGAACCCGTGACCAACGCCAGCCGCCCCGTCGTCCTGATCGCCGAGAAGCTCGCGCCGTCGGTGCTCTCGGTGTTCGGGGACGAGGTCGAGGTCCGTCATGTCGACGGCACCGACCGACCGGCCCTGCTCACCGCGGTCGCCGAGGCCGACGCCCTGCTCGTCCGCTCGGCCACCCGGGTGGACGCCGAGGTGCTCGACGCCGGCAAGCGGCTCAAGGTCGTCGCCAGGGCGGGGGTGGGACTGGACAACGTCGAGGTGCCCGCCGCCACCGAGCGCGGCGTGATGGTGGTCAACGCCCCCACCTCCAACATCGTCTCCGCCGCCGAGCACGCGCTCGCGTTGCTGCTCGCGGTCGCCCGCCGGGTGCCGGCCGCCGACGCCAGCCTGCGCGCCGGCGAGTGGAAGCGCAGCGCCTACACCGGTGTGGAGCTGAACGGCAAGACCGTCGGCGTCGTCGGCCTCGGCAAGATCGGCCAGCTCTTCGCGCAGCGGATCGCCGCCTTCGGCACCACGGTCATCGCCTACGACCCGTACGTGTCGGCCGCGCGCGCCGCGCAGCTCGGCATCGAGCTGGTGAGCCTCGACGAGCTGCTGGAGCGGGCGGACGCGATCTCCATCCACCTGCCCAAGACCCCGGAGACGCTCGGCCTCATCGGCGCGGAGCAGCTCGCCCGCTGCCGGAAGGGCGTGCTGATCGTCAACGCCGCCAGGGGCGGGCTGGTCGACGAGGCCGCGCTGGCCGAGGCGGTGCGGTCCGGCCACGTGGGCGGCGCCGGGATCGACGTGTTCACGAAGGAGCCGTGCACCGACAGCCCGCTGTTCGGCCTGCCGAACGTGGTCGTCACCCCGCACCTGGGCGCGTCGACGGCCGAGGCCCAGGACAGGGCCGGCACCGACGTGGCCCGGTCGGTGCTGCTGGCCCTGCGGGGCGAGTTCGTGCCGGACGCGGTGAACGTGCAGAGCGGCGGCGTGGTCAACGAGGAGGTCCGCCCGTACCTGCCGCTGACCCAGAAGCTTGGCGCCGTGTTGTCCGCGCTGACCACGAAGCCGCCGGCCGCGGTGACCGTGGAGGTGCGTGGCGAGCTGTCCGACGAGGACGTGACGGTGCTGCCGCTGGCCGCCCTGCGCGGGGTGTTCTCCGGCGTGGTGGAGAACCAGGTCACCTTCGTCAACGCGCCGAGGCTGGCCGAGGACCTGGGCGTGAAGGTCGAGCTGCGCAAGGAGTCGGAGAGCGCCGACCACCGCAGCCTGGTCCGGCTGCGGGCCGTGCTGGCCGACGGCGAGACGCTGAGCGTGTCCGGCACCCTCACCGGCCCGCGCCAGGTCGAGAAGCTGGTGGAGATCAACGGGCGGCACTTCGACCTGCGGGCCGAGGGGCACGTGCTGCTGCTGGTCTACCCGGAGCGCCCCGCCGTGATGGGCACCGTGGGCACCCTGCTCGGCGAGGCCGGGGTCAACGTGGAGGCGGCGCAGATCAGTCAGACGACCGACCGGGCCGAGGCGATCATGTTGCTGCGGGTGGACCGGCCGGTGGCCGCCGGCGTGCTGGAGCCGATCGGCGCCGCGATCGGCGCGCGCACCGTGCGCGACCTCGCCTTCGACTGAGTCCCGCTCCCGGGATTCCCGCGTCACCCCGTGCCCGAGCGGCGCGGGGTGACGCGCGTCCGGGGACCGGGCCAACCGTTCGGAGCACGCGCGGGCGGGACGACGTGCCCTAACTTGGTGATCATGGGGGTCGGGGCCGGGCCGGACGACACGTCGGGCGGGCTCCTCGCGGCCCGCTGGCTGGCCGCGGTGGCCGCGGTCGTGACGGTGCTCGGGTTGTACGTCCTGCCGTGGTGGCCGGGGGAGAGCTTCCTGGAGTTCCGCGCCGGGTACCTGCTCGGCGGCGCCGACGGGCTTCCTCCGTGGTGGAGTTCCTTTCCCGCCAGCTACTTCTGCTTCGGGTTCGTGCCGCACACGGTCGCCGTGCTCGTGCCGCCGCTCGTGGTGGCCAGGGCGGACCGGTGGCGGCTGTTGTCGGCGCCCGCCCTGGTCGGCGCCCTCTGGCAGGTGCTGGCGGTCCGCGGCGCGCCCCTGGTCAACACGACCGGGGCGCCGTACCTGGGCGCCGTGGCGGGGATGCTGCTGGTGATCGCGTGGTGGCTCGGGCGGGTGGCGGCGCGGCCCGACGGTTGGGGGTTCTGACGCCCCGGAGGCCCGTGATCCGTCGCGGTTCTCCCTGACCCCCGCGACTCCCCGGGATCATGGACGGCCGTCGACGCGGTTGCCCCGTCGCCAGATTGCCGTGCCTGACGCGTTCGCCGCGCTCTTCAGGATTGACACGATCAGACCAATTCGGACGATGACCCGTTCCGGTCGTGGCGCGGATCGGGGCCGGATCACGGCACACCGCGTATCCAATATCGCGGTCATGTCGGCGTGATCACTCCAATGGAGCAGTACACGGTGGGGTGAGCCGCGTTAGGTTCCCGCACGAGGCCGGACCAGGTGCCGCGGAGGGCTCGGCACCGCGCCGGCGCTGCCCGGGTGTGGTGCGGATCCGCCGGCCGAGGGGGAGCGCGTGCCGGTTCGCGCGAGCGGACCGGCGGGCATGGTCGGAGACGGCCTCAGGTGAGGGCAGCAGTGAGTCGAACCCGAGGACCGGGGCACGGCGTCCGCCGGGCCGCGGCGCGCTCGGCCGCGGCCCTGTTCGCCGCGGTGCTGGCGACCGGGGTGACCGGAGTCGGCGTGGCGAGCGGCCAGGACGGCCGGGGCGATCTCGCCCCGTCGGTGCCGGCCGCCGGCGGCCTGCCGGCCAAGGCGCTCCAGGACAAGATCGCGCCCCGGCTGGCGGCCGCGCAGGGCAGGGTGACCGCGTTCGTCGAGCTGGAGAAGAAGCCGGCCGTCGACGCGTTCACCGAGAAGCAGGGCTCCGACAAGGAGCAGGCCAAGCAGGCCGCCAGGGAGGCCAAGCAGGACACCCAGCGCGCCGCCGAGAAGGTCGTCACCGAGCTGAAGGCCAAGGACGCCGGCGCGACGGAGACCTACCGCACCAGCAACGCCGTCCCGGGCGTCGTGGTCACCGCCGACGCCGACAAGGTGCGGACGTTGGCCGACCTGCCCGAGGTGCGGGCGGTGCACGCGGTCGTACCCAAGGAGCCCGGCAACGCCAACGCGGTCCAGCTCACGCGGACCCTGGCCGCCTGGCAGCAGACCGGCCGCCTCGGCGACGGGATCAGGGTCGGCGTCATCGACACCGGCATCGACTACACCCACGCGACGTTCGGCGGGCCCGGCACCAAGGCCGCCTACGACGCGATCGACCGCACCAAGGCCGACCCCTCGTACTTCCCGACGCCCAAGGTGGTCGGCGGCGTCGACCTCGCCGGCGACGACTACGACGGCAGCGGCAAGAGCGGACCGGCGGCGATGGTGCCCAAGCCCGACCCGAACCCGATGGACTGCCACAGCCACGGCACGCACGTCGCGGGCACGGCGGCCGGGCTCGGCGTCAACGCCGACGGCAGCACCTTCCGGGGCGACTACGACAAGCTGGACGACAAGCAGCTCAACGAGATGCGCATCGGGCCGGGCACCGCGCCCAAGGCCCTGCTCTACGCCATCAAGGTGTTCGGCTGCACCGGGTCCACCAACCTCACCGGCCAGGCGCTGGACTGGGCGCTCGACCCCGACGGCGACGGCGACTTCAGCGACCGCCTCGACGTCGTGAACCTGTCGCTGGGCCAGGACTACGGCGCTCCCGACGACCCGGACAGCCTGTTCGTGCGCAAGCTGGTCAAGCACGGCGTGCTCCCGGTGATCTCGGCGGGCAACGGCGGCGACCTGTACGACGTGGGCGGCTCGCCGGGCAGCACGCCCGAGGCGCTGACCGTGGCGAGCACGCGCGACTCGTTCGTCCTGCGGGACGGCGCCGAGGTGGTCGGCCCCGCCGACGTCGCCGGCGTGAAGGCCGGGCAGTACAGCCAGAACTACGCCGACTACGCCGGGCTGGAGCGCACCAAGCCGGTGGTCGGCCTGACCGATGAGTCCAACAAGGACGGTTGCCGCCCGTTCTCCTCGGCGGACAAGGCGGCCGTGGTGGGCCGGTTCGTCTGGCTGGAGTGGGACGACAACGACGCCAGCCGCCGCTGCGGTTCCGGGGTCAGGGCGGACAACGCCCAGGCCGCCGGCGCGGTCGGCGCGATCTTCTCGTCCTCTGTGGACAACTTCAACGCCGGGATCGGCGGCAACAAGGGCATTCCGGTGTTCCAGTTCACCGGCACGGCCACCAAGGCCCTGCGCCCCGCGCTGGCCGCCGGCACGCTCCAGGTGCGCATGGCCGGCGACCTCCGCACGAGCGTGAAGACGCACGCGCCGGAGATCTCGGACACGCCGAGCACGTTCACCTCGCGCGGCGTGCACCACAAGGTCGTCAAGCCGGACGTGGCCGCGCCCGGCGACACGATCGCCTCGGCCCTCGTCGGCAGCGGCAACGGCACGCTGGTGATCAGTGGCACGTCGATGGCCGCGCCGCACACCTCCGGCATCGCCGCGCTGGTGCGCCAGGCCCACCCTGACTGGACGCCGGAGGAGGTCAAGGCGGCGGTGATGAACACCGCCGGCGCGGACGTCCGCACCGGACCCAACGGGACGGTGCTCGCGCCGAACCGCGTGGGCGCCGGCCGGATCGACGCCAAGTCGGCCCTGGACAACCAGGTGCTGGCCATGGTGGAGGACGACCCTGGCGCGGTCAGCGTCTCGTTCGGCACGGTCGAGGTCTCGGGCAGGACGGAGATCAGCAAGACCGTGAAGGTCGTGAACAAGGGCGTCAACTCGGTCGAGCTGACCCCGAGCTTCCAGGCCGCCACGCAGATCCCCGGCGTCCGCTACGAGGTCTCCACCAGCTCCATCCGGCTCAGCCCGCGCGGCGTGGCCAAGGTGAAGCTGACGCTGAAGATCGACGATCCCGGCGCGCTGCGCAGGACCGTCGACCCGACCGTCCAGACGACGCAGCTCAACGTCGCTCGGCAGTTCCTGGCCGACGCCTCGGGCCGGCTGGTGCTGACCCCGAAGAACGGTTCGTCCACGCCGCTGCGCGTCCCGGTCTACGCCGCCCCGAAGCCCGTGGCGAAGATCAGCGCCGGTGACAGGGTGAAGTTCCACCGCGGCGACGCGCAGGCGGTGCTGAACCTCAAGGGGCGGGGGATCGACCAGGGGCAGGACGCCTCGGCCTACCGCTCGCTGGTGAGCGTCCTGGAGTTGCAGGGGACCTCCCCGCGGCTTCCGAAGTGCGACAAGAAGGTCACCAGCGACTGCACGCCGAACGACACCGCCAAGGGCGGCGACCTGCGGTACGTGGGCGCCACCTCGACCGCTCCGCTGGCCAGGGCCCAGGGCAAGGCCGACCAGGCCCTCCTCGCCTTCGGCATCGCCACGTGGGGCAACTGGTACAACGTCGGGTCCAACACCGTGCCCTACATCGACATCGACGTGAACGGCGACGGCAAGCCCGAGTTCGAGACCTTCGTCTCGAAGCCGAGCGGCACCGACGTGCTGGTCGCCTCCACGGTGGACCTGAACAAGCCGCTGCCCAACGGCGGGTTCCAGTCGGTCGACCTGCAACCGGTCAACGGCCAGTTCGGCGACGTCGACACGAACGTCTTCGACAGCGACGTCATCGTGCTGCCGGTGTCGCTCAAGGCGCTCGGGATCGACCCGAACGCCGCGTCGGCCCGGCTGTCGTACACCGTCGGCGTCTCCGGCTTCTACACCGGCCCTGCCGACAAGGACGGCGTGATCGACAAGCTCGACAAGCCGATGTCGTTCGACCCGCTCAAGCCGGGCCTGTGGGCGCAGGGCGGCGGCGACGCCGCACTGTCCTACGTGGCCAGGCCGGGCACCGCGCTGGTCGTCAACCGGGACGCCGGCTCGCTGGCGATGGACAGGGCGGACAAGCTGCTCGTCCTGCACCACCACAACGCCTCGGGCGACAGGGCCCAGGTCGTGTCGGTCGACGGCGCCCGCGCCTGGTCCGACGTGGACCTGGGCCGGGGCGCCGGGGACGGGCGTCACTCGTCCTGACGTCGAGGGGTCCGACGGACACCGGTGCCCGGGTCGGCTGACCGCCGGCCCGGGCACCGTCCTTCTCCGACCAGGTGACAGCGGGTGCCGGGGGCGGGCGGCGGTTCACGGTGGACCCCGGGGGCGCTTTGCCTTGCGGCGCCGGGCAGAATGCGCACTCCGACGGTCCGCGCTGTCCCATCCGGTCCAGCGCGGACGATGACGGCGGACCCGACGCGGCATCACCCGAACGGGTGTCCCGCAGATCGGGATAGATCAGTGTGGAGGCGTGTCCGCGCTGCGGATAGCGACGCGGCGGCGGGTAGCCTTCGCGCAAGTGGATGGGTTCCGATGGGTGGGACCTACAACCCGGGAGGTGTGTCGATGCGGCTCGCGGTGATCCCAGGTGACGGGATTGGACCCGAGGTGATCGCCGAGGCGCTCAAGGTGCTCGGTGAGGTCGTGCCGGATGCGGAGATCACCCGCTACGACCTCGGCGCGGCGCGGTGGCACGCCACCGGAGAGTTGCTGCCGGAGTCGGTGCTGGGGGAGCTGCGCCAGCACGACGCCATCCTGCTCGGCGCCGTCGGCGATCCCTCGGTGCCCAGCGGGATCCTGGAGCGCGGGCTGCTGCTGCGCCTGCGCTTCGAGCTGGACCACCACGTGAACCTGCGGCCGGCGCGGCTGTACCCGGGCGTGCGCAGCCCGATCGCCGACCCGCCGGAGATCGACATGCTGGTGGTGCGCGAGGGCACGGAGGGCCTCTACGCGGGCAACGGCGGCCTGCTGCGCAAGGACACCCCGCACGAGATCGCGACCGAGGTCAGCATCAACACCTCGTTCGGCGTCGAGCGGGTGGTGCGGGACGCGTTCCAGCGGGCGCAGGGCCGTCCGCGCCGGCACCTGACGCTGGTGCACAAGACCAACGTCCTCACCCACGCGGGCTCGCTGTGGTCCAGGGTGGTCGAGGAGGTCTCGCTCCAGTACCCGGACGTGACCGTGTCCTACCAGCACGTGGACGCCACGACGATCCACATGGTGACCGACCCCGGCCGGTTCGACGTGATCGTCACGGACAACCTGTTCGGCGACATCATCACCGACCTCGCGGCGGCGGTGACCGGCGGCATCGGGCTGGCGGCCTCGGGCAACCTGGACGTCACCCGGCGCAACCCGAGCATGTTCGAGCCGGTGCACGGCAGCGCCCCGGACATCGCGGGCCAGGGCGTCGCGGACCCGACGGCCGCGGTGCTGTCGGTCGCGCTGCTGCTGGACCACCTCGGCGAGCAGGAGGCGGCGCGGCGGATCGAGGCGGCGGTGGCCTTCGACCTGGCCACCCGCGACCACTCGGCGCCGGGCGCGACCTACGCGATCGGCGACCGCCTGGCGGCGCTGGTCTCCTCCAACACGCACCACCGCGCCGAGGTCTGATCCTCGCCGAGATCGTTCCTCCGTCCGGGGCCCCGACCACCCGTGGTCGGGGCCCCGGCGTTCCTCGGGCTTTCCCCGGCCTTTCCCCGGCCTTTCCCGGTGTGAGCCGGGCGGGGCGTCAGACGGTGAGCGGCTGACGGAGCCGGCTCGTGCTGAGCACGTCGTGGAAGTGCTCGGCGGCGGCATGCCCGAACCGTTCGTCATTGATGTGCGCGGCGATCTCGCACAGCTCCACGTGCGAGCCCGCCACGCCCGCGCGCAGCGCCTCGACCAGCGCGCGGTCCGCCTCGGGGTCGTGGAAGGGCTGGCCGGGAGCGTCGTAGGCGGACAGCCCGCCCAGCGGGACCAGGACCCGGACGGGGCCGGTGGCGGCGACCAGCTTCGCCGCGATCCGCCGGCCCAGCTCGGCCTGTTCGGCCGCGGTCAGCCGGACGACCGTCACGGTCGGGTTGTGCTCGTGGATCGTGCGGTGGCGCAGCCGCTCCGGGACCGTCTCCCTGGCGCCGAAGTTGACCATGTCCAGCGCGCCGAGGCTCACCACCTGGGGCAGCCCGGCCCGCCCCGCCGCCTCCAGCCGGCGCGGCCCCGCCGACAGCACGCCGCCCATCAGGTCGTCGGCCAGCTCGGTCGTGGTCAGGTCGAGCACGCCGGCCAGGAGGTCGCCGCCGGCCAGCTCCTCCAACGCCCTGCCCCCGGTCCCGTTGGCGTGGAACACCAGCACCTCGTACCCGAGTTCCTCCAGGCGCCGCCTGGCCGCGGTCACGCCCGGGGTGGTGACGCCGAACATCGTGGTGGCCACGAGCGGGCGGCGCTCGCCGCCCGACGCGGCCCGCGCGGCCTCGGCGCCCTCCCTGGCGCGGTAGGCGATCGCCATGCTCGCGGCCGCGCTCGCCGCGTTGCCGAGGATGCGCTCGGAGAACCGGTTGATCCCGGCGATGTCGAGCACGCTGTGCATCAGGGTCATGTCCGTCGAGCCGACGAACGGGGCGCAGTCGCCGGCGGCCATCGTGGAGACGAGCAGCTTGGGGACGCCGACGGGCAGGGCCCGCATCGCCGTGCTGGCGATCACCGAGCCGCAGGAGCCGCCCAGGGACAGCGCGGCGTGCAGGCGTCCCTCCGCGTGCAGTCGGCGCAGCGTCTGGGCCGCGCCTTCGGCCATCGCTCTCACCGCGGCGTTCCGGTCGCCACGGGCGCGGAGCGCCGCCAGGTCGTGCCCGGCCGCCGCCGCGACCTCCGCGCGGTCGATGTCCGCGCGCACGAGGGGCGCGCCCATCACCCCGCTGTCGACGAGGACGGTCTCGCAGCCCGCCGCGCGGACCCGCTCCGCGAGCCAGGCGAACTCCGTCCCCTTGGTGTCCAACGTCCCGACAAGCACAACAGTGGTCATCTCAGTCCTCCGGTCCCACCCACCACATCGGCCACAGGCTGCCGAGGCCGGAGCACCCGGCCCAGCCTCCTCGCGGGTGGAACCGGGCGCGGGTCGACCACGCTCCGCGATCATCGGCGGTGGGAGGCGGGGCGCCTGATGATCACGCCGTGTTCCAGGGACTGGGATCACTCGTCCGTGAATTGGTACGAGGCGGAGGGCTGTGGCAGCATCGGGGACGTGGCTCGCTCCAGCGTGATCATCATTGGCTGGCGCGTCGGGTGAATGATCCGGGCACCGGTGCCCGTGACCCCCGACGCGCAGACCTCTCGCATCCGCGGGGGGTCTTTTTGTTTTCCCGCCCGACCTTCCCGTCCCTTCCCGTCCCCCTCCGCCACCCCAACCCCCTCTCCGAGGCCGCAGCCCTCCCAGACCGCCCCGACCGCTCCAGGGAGACCACCGTGAACCGCCCCACCGCCCCGACCGGCACCCCGCTCGGCGACTCGTTCCACGTCTACGACACGACGCTCAGGGACGGCGCGCAGCGCGAGGGCATCTCCTACTCCGTGACCGACAAGCTGGCCGTGGCCCGGTTGCTGGACTCCCTGGGCGTCGGGTTCATCGAGGGCGGCTGGCCGGGCGCGCTGCCCAAGGACACCGAGTTCTTCGCCCGCGCCGCCGAGGGCGAGCTGGAGCTGCGGCACGCGGCGCTGGTCGCCTTCGGCTCCACCCGCAGGCCCGGCGTCGCCGCGGCCGACGACCCGCAGGTGCGGGCGTTGCTCGACTCGCGGGCCCCGGTCGTGACGCTGGTGGCGAAGTCGGACCGCCGGCACGTCGAACGCGCCCTGCGCACCGACGTGGCCGAGGCAGCGGCGATGGTCTCCGACACCGTGCGGCTGCTCGTCTCCGAGGGTCGGCGTGTCTTCCTCGACGCCGAGCACTTCTTCGACGGCTACGCCTTCGACCCCGACTGCGCGCTGCGGGTGTTGCAGTCCGGTGTGGACGCCGGAGCCGACGTCGTGGTGCTGTGCGACACCAACGGGGGGCAGCTCCCGCTCCAGATCGCGGAGACCGTCGCCGAGGTCGTGGCCCGCACCGGCTTCCGCGTCGGCATCCACTGCCAGGACGACACGGCCTGCGCCGTGGCCAACACGGTCGCGGCGGTGCAGGCCGGCGCCACGCACGTCCAGTGCACGGCGAACGGCTACGGCGAGCGCACCGGCAACGCCGACCTGTTCGCCGTCGTCGGCAACCTCGTGACCAAGCTCGGCATGCCCGTGCTGCCGGCGGAGTCGCTGCCCGAACTCACCCGCGTCTCGCACGCCCTCGCCGAGATCGCGAACCTCGCGCCCGACACCCACCAGGCCTACGTCGGGTCGTCGGCCTTCGCCCACAAGGCGGGGCTGCACGCGAGCGCGATCAAGGTGGACCCGGAGCTGTACAACCACGTCGATCCGGCCACCGTCGGCAACGGGATGCGGGTTCTCGTCACCGAGATGGCCGGCCGGGCCAGCCTGGAGCTGAAGGGGCGTGAGCTCGGGCTGGACCTGGCCGGCCGACCCGACGCGGTCGGCAGGGCCGTGCGCAGGGTCAAGGAGCTGGAGGCGCGCGGCTGGTCCTTCGAGGCGGCCGACGCGTCGCTGGAGTTGTTGCTGCGCCGGGAGCTGGAGGAGTCCGAGACGGAGGCCCCGTTCTCGCTGGAGTCCTACCGCGTGGTGCTCGACCACCGCGCCGACGGCGAGGTGGTCTCCGAGGCGACGGTCCGGCTGCGGGTCGCGGGGGAGCGGATCATCGCCACCGCCGAGGGCAACGGCCCGGTGCACGCGTTGGACGCGGCGCTGCGCAAGGCGTTGGAGCCGGCGATGCCGTGGCTGTCCAGCGTGGAGCTGGCCGACTACAAGGTCAGGATCCTCGTCGAGCACCCGGGAACCGACGCGGTGACCAGGGTCCTGGTGCAGTCCAGCGACGGCGAGCGGGAGTGGACCACGGTCGGCGTCCACGGCAACATCGTCGAGGCGAGCTGGCTCGCCCTGTGCGACGCGCTGGTCTACAAGGCGCTGGCCGTGCGGGAGTTGGTGGGCTGAGCCGCCGGGGGAACGCCCCTGGTCGGGCCGGGCGGCGTGCGGCGCTGCCCGGCCGCCGCGGGGCGGCCGCGGGGCCGCTGTGGGGACGTCACCCGGCGGGGCGGACACTTCCGGCGGGCGTCGCGGCCGCTGGGTTACCGTTTTCGGCGTCCCCTCAGGCTCACCAGACCACAGGAGCGTCCGTGCGCATCGCCCGCATCGTCCACCCCGAAGGCATCGCGTTCGCGGCCATCCAAGGCGAGCCCGGCGCCGCGCTGGACGACCAGGTCGCGTCGGAGATCGCCGAGCACCCGTTCGGCACGGTGACCTTCACCGGGCGCGCCTGGAAGCTGGCCGACGTCCGGCTGCTGGCCCCGATCCTGCCGTCCAAGGTGGTCTGCGTCGGTAAGAACTACGCCGACCACGCCGAGGAGATGGGCGGCGTCGCCCCGGCCGACCCGGTCATCTTCCTCAAGCCGCCCACCGCCGTGGTCGGCCCGAACGCCGAGATCAAGCTGCCGGCCAACTCCACGAGGGTGGACTACGAGGGCGAGCTGGCCGTGGTGATCGGCCGGCCCTGCCGGGACGTGCCCGCGGAGCGCGCCGCCCAGATGGTGCTGGGCTACACGGTCGCCAACGACGTGACCGCCCGCGACCAGCAGCAGGCCGACGGCCAGTGGGCCAGGGCCAAGGGCTACGACACGTTCTGCCCGCTCGGGCCGTGGATCGACACCACCGTCGACCCCGCCGACCTGGCCATCCGCACCGAGCTGGACGGGCAGGTGCGGCAGGACGCCCGCACCTCGCGGCTGATCCACGACGTGCCCCGGCTCATCGAGTGGGTCTCCTCGGTGATGACGTTGCTGCCCGGCGACGTCATCCTCACCGGCACCCCGGCGGGCGTGGGCCCGGTGCGGCCCGGCCAGACCGTGTCGGTCACCGTCGAGGGCATCGGCACCCTGAGCAACCCGGTGGGCCTGCGGTCCTGAGACGCCGGACCGGTCCTGAGACGCCGGACCCGAACGGGGTCGGACCTCGGGTCCCGGCCGGAGGGACGACTGGACACCCGACCGGACGGACGACGCCCCCGGCACGCGCGCGTGCCGGGGGCGTTCGCGTGCCCCCGTCAGCCACCCACTCGACTGGGGGTGCGGCGGGCGAAGTCCGGGGCGTGTTCCGGCATGAGCCCGATGGCCACGAGGTAGGCGGGGACCGCCTGCAACCACGGGAAGCGTTGCAGCGCCCGGACGGCGCGGGGCGGCCGCGTCCGCCCGACGACACTGCTCCGGCCGGTCAACGCCCTGGTGAGCACGTTCCTGTGGATCAGCCGCTGGATGCCCTGCGTCACGGCCGTGGGCAGCCACCGGCGCAGTCGCACCCTCGCCAGGTCCCGCCGGCTGACCCGCCCCTGCCGCAGCGGCCCGACGAGGAACCGGGCGGCGGCGACCGCGTCCTGCACCGCCAGGTTGATCCCCACCCCTCCGATGGGCGACATGGCGTGCGCGGCGTCGCCGACGCACAGGAGCCCGTCGGTGTGCCACCGGGGCAGCCGGTCCAGCCGCACGTCGAGCAGCTTCACGTCGTCCCAGGACCGGACGTGGTCGATCCGGTCGGCCAGCCAGGGGATCAGGTCGACGACCCTCCTCCGGAACGCCTCGATCCCCTCGGCCCTGAGCACGGCGTCGCTGCCCTTCCTGATCAGGAACGCGCACTGGAAGTAGTCGCCGCGGTCGATGAGCGCCAGGAAGCACCCGCCGCCGAAGCGCCCGCCGACGCCGGTCAGCTCGCCCTCGTGCCGGGGCAGCCGGAACCACCACACGTCCATCGGCACGCCGAACTCCCTGGCCCGCAGGCCCGCCGCCGCCCGCAGCGCCGAGCGCCGCCCGTCGCAGGCGACCACGAGGTCGGTGCGCAGCTCGCCGCCGCCCCCGTCCGCGGTGCGGTAGCGGACGCCGGCCACCCGGCCGTGCTCCCACACCAGGCCGGTCGCCTCGGTGTTCATCCGCAGCGCGAAGTGGGGCTCGGCCGCGCCGGCCCTGGCCAGCAGGTCGAGGAAGTCCCACTGCGGGACGAACGCCATGTGCCTGTGGGGCCCTGGCAGCCGCCGCAGGTCGGCGAGCTGGACCGGGCCGCTGTCGAGGATCACGCCCGCCTGCTCGACCAGCCGGTGCGGCATCCGCGCGAACTCCGGGCCCAGCCCCAGCTCGTCGAGCAGGGTGAGGGTCGAGGCGTGCACCGTGTCGCCCCGGAAGTCGCGCAGGAAGTCGCCGTGCTTCTCCAGCACCACGACGTCGACCCCGCCCCTGGCCAGCAGCAGGGCCAGGACCATTCCGGCTGGCCCGCCGCCCACCACGCAGACCCTGGTGCGCTCCGTCGTCGACATCGCCACCACCCTCTTTTCAACGCCGGTTGAATAACCTCAGGATGCGCCTGCACCGCCACTCGGTCAAGCCCCGCGGGGACGGATACGCTGACCGGGCCATGAGCACGCCAGACGCCACCAGCAAGGTCCGGGTCCGCTTCTGCCCGTCGCCGACCGGGACGCCGCATGTCGGACTGATCCGCACCGCACTGTTCAACTGGGCCTACGCCCGCCACACCGGCGGCGACTTCGTCTTCCGCATCGAGGACACCGACGCCGCGCGCGACTCCGAGGAGTCCTACGCCGCGCTGCTCGACGCGCTGCGGTGGCTCGGCCTGGACTGGGACGAGGGCCCCGAGGTCGGCGGCCCGCACGCGCCGTACCGGCAGAGCCAGCGCCGGGAGATCTACGCCGACGTGGTCGCGAAGCTGGTCGAGGCCGGCGAGGTCTACGAGTCCTTCTCCACCCCGGAGGAGGTCGAGGCCCGGCACCGCGCCGCCGGCCGTGACCCCAAGCTGGGCTACGACAACTTCGACCGCACGCACACCGACGAGCAGAAGGCCGCCTTCCGCGCCGAGGGCCGCGAGCCCGTGCTGCGGCTGCGCATGCCCGACCACGACATCACGTTCACCGACCTCATCCGCGGCGAGATCACCTTCCGCGCCGGCAGCGTGCCGGACCCGGTGCTGGTCCGCGCCAACGGCGACCCGCTCTACACCCTGGTGAACCCGGTCGACGACGCGCTCATGCGCATCACGCACGTGCTGCGGGGCGAGGACCTGCTGCCGTCCACCCCGAGGCAGATCGCGCTCTACGAGGCGCTGCGGCGGGTCGGCGTCGCCGAGTTCACCCCCCACTTCGGACACATGCCCTACGTGATGGGCGAGGGCAACAAGAAGCTGTCCAAGCGGGACCCCCAGTCCAACCTGTTCCTCTACCGGGAGCGCGGGTTCCTGCCCGAGGGCCTGCTCAACTACCTGGCCCTGCTCGGCTGGTCGATCGCCGACGACCGCGACGTCTTCTCCCTGGCCGAGATGACCGAGGTCTTCGACATCGGCAGGGTGAGCGCGAACCCGGCCCGTTTCGACCTCAAGAAGGCCGAGGCCATCAACGCCGCCCACCTGAGGGCGCTGCCGGCGGAGGACTTCGTGGAGCGGGTCCTGCCCCACCTGCGCGCGGCCGGGGTGCTGCCGGCCGAGGTCGACGACGAGCAGCGCGCCGTGCTGACCGCGATCGCCCCCATGGTGCAGGAGCGCTGCGTCGTGCTGGGCGACGCGGCGGGAATGGTCGGCTTCCTGTTCGCCGACGAGGAGACGTTCGCCCCGGAGCCGGACGCGGCAGCCAAGATGCTCGGGGCCGACGCCGAGCCCGTCCTGCGGGCGTCGGTGGACGCGTTGGGCGGCCTGTCCGAGTGGACCGCCGCCGCCATCGAGGAGGCGCTCAAGGGCGCACTCGTGGACGGGCTGGGGCTCAAGCCCCGCAAGGCGTTCGGCCCGGTGCGCGTCGCCGTCACCGGACGGACCGTGTCCCCGCCGTTGTACGAGTCGATGGAACTGTTGGGCAGGGAGCGTTCGCTCGGCCGGCTCGGTCGCGCGCTGGCGTCGGTGAGCGCGCGCGCTTGACCGTGTCAGTGGCGCATTTATCACCTTGTCAGCCGAATCGAGCACAAGGGGTGCGCGCCTAGCCTCGCTTGGTGACATCCGCTTTAGCGACTGACGTCCCCGAAAGAACGACGACGACCCCGATCCGCGCCGTTTGCCTCGATATCGACGACACCCTCGTCGATTACGGGCAGGCGGCGCGGACGGCTTTGGTGGCGCTCGCCGGACGCGACGACGCGTGGCCGTTGTGGGAACGCGCCAACGCACGCCACTTCGCGCGCCTGCTCGCCGGCGAGATCGACTACGAGACCATGCGCAGGGACCGCGCCCGCGCCTTCTACCGCGATCTGGGCGAACGCCTCGACGACGGCGAGATCGCCGAACGCGAGGCCCGGCGCCAGGTCGTCATGGAACGCTCCTGGAGCGTCTACGCCGACGTCCTGCCCTGCCTCGACTGGCTGCGCGCCGCCGGCCTGCGCGTCGCCGCCGTGACCAACGCCTCCGGCGCCCACCAGCGCGCCAAGCTCGACGCGCTGGGGCTGTCCGACTTCTTCGACCACGTCGCCATCGCCGGCGAGATCCGCGCGGCCAAGCCGGACCCTGTGATCTTCCACACGACCTGCCTCGCCCTCGGGGTCGACCCGGGGGAGGCGGTGCACGTCGGCGACCGGCTCGACCTCGACGCCGTGGGCGCCAGGGACGCGGGGCTGCACGGAGTGTGGCTGAACCGCGACGGGAAGCGGACCCCGCCGCCGCCCGGCGTGTCCGTCATCACGAGCCTCGCGGAGCTGCCGGGGCTGTTGGTCTGTGACATGGCGTGGGAACAGGCGGTCGCCGTCCCCCCGGCGCGCCGGTGACCCGGCCCCCGACCCCGTCCGTCGCCCCCCACGTTTGCCCAGCTAGAGCGCGGGTGAGGGGGTCGATTAGGCATCGGCCCCCAACGTGGGCTAGTATTCCTTCACGTCGGGCGGACAGCGGACCGAAACCCGGGACGATGGCCGACGCCGATGGGGTATGGTGTAATTGGCAGCACGACGGATTCTGGCTCCGTTAGTCTAGGTTCGAGTCCTGGTACCCCAGCTAGGAGAGACCGAATCGATGTGGTACGGTTTCTCCACCACAAAAGAACAAGGCCCCGTCGTCTAGCGGCCTAGGACGCCGCCCTCTCAAGGCGGTAGCGCGGGTTCAAATCCCGTCGGGGCTACAGGGGTGGGAGGGGTGTGTTCCTTTCGGAACATGCCCCTTTCGCCGTTATTTTGGGGGGCCGAGCCCCCCATGCCCCCCACGAACTGCTGGTTGCTTTTTTCTTCTTGTCTTTCTTCTTCGCTTTCTTGGCTTGGCGGTGCTTTCGTGGGGTGGTGGAGTCGGGGGCTCCTGGCTTCGCCGGAGCTGTTCGAGCCACTCACCTTGAGCCCGCCACCCCCCAGCCCCTCACCCCGGCCTTTCACATCGCTGACGATCGCCGTACGCCGGTCGCCAAGCCGGTCGCC
>NZ_JAMTCP010000022.1:0-45898 GCF_024171885.1 Streptoalloteichus tenebrarius
GGGTGCCGCGAGGTCAGGGGGTCGCAGCGCCGACGCCTGCGACCCCCGCCGTCTCGGAGATCCAAACAGGACGAAGGTTCCGAAGAAGCGTTCTCGCCCTTACGCCGACAGGGTCAAGGCCGCCGAGGTGGACCGGATGAGAGGTCAGCCGGGAGATGTGACCACTCCTCTGCCGGCCAGAATTACGCCCGGTCCCAGCGCTGACAGGAAAACAGTCGCGCACTGTGGGTGAGATCGACCAGACTCGCGGACATGGATCTCCTTCTCGGTCTGCGCGGCGCCCGAGCCTGCCTGGCCCCGGACCGATCGACACCGAGGACACCCTCGGCCCTCCGCTACCGACGAGTTGGCTTACAACCAGCTCGTCGTCGGACTCGATCCCTCGGTTCCGTTCCACTCCACGCGCAGCACCAAGGCCCGCGGCAGCCTATGAGCCAGCGTGAAGGTACCCGTCCCGCCGTCGCCGGCGACTTCCCAGGCCGATACGAGTGGAACGACGAAAGATGAACGACCTCCTTCAGGCCGCGCAGCTTCTCTCTGGCGAGACGGACACTCGACGCAAACAGCAAACCCAATGAAGGGAGGGATGTTTCCTCCTAGAGATGCACAGGTGAACGCTCAACAGCGATCACACAGTCGGATACCACACCCCGCAACGTGAGTAACATAATTTCGACCTACTTCCCAAGAATCGGATGAGACGATGAGCGAACTCCTGGAGGCGGCGAAACTCCTCCTTCCGGAAGCACAGGAAAAGCGAAGCATCAGTGAACAGTTATCGGACGAACACAGGTTCATCGAGATCCTGACGTTCGCGGAAGCCGACGAGATCCTCGCCATGCTCCACTACGTCATCGAGGAGGACTACTTTTTCCTCGTCTGGGCGAGGAACCTCGCGTACCGACTCGCGTGCCTGCAACGGCCCGACGACCCGGACCTCCTCAGGGAAGCCGCGATCGACCTGTTCAACTTCGGCCCCGACTGGGACGACATCTCCGAGTCGCTGAAGGCGGAAGCCGACCGCCTCGACCTCGAAGGAAAGACCAAAAGGTTGCCCTCGGCCGCGGAGACGCTTGTCTCACCCTCAACGGAACACCGACCAGTTCCGGAGACGAAGACGGAGTGACACTGTGCGGAGCATGACAATCACCGAACTCGTCACAACGTTCCGAAGAAGCCTGCTCGCGCTTACTCCGATAGCCGATCGCACGCGCCTGAGCTGGGACTTCAGGGAAGCCCACGACGACTGGGACCACCTCGCCGAATGTCTCTATGAAGTGTTCGT
The DNA here is from genome assembly GCF_024171885.1 of Streptoalloteichus tenebrarius. Classification (GTDB taxonomy): domain Bacteria; phylum Actinomycetota; class Actinomycetes; order Mycobacteriales; family Pseudonocardiaceae; genus Streptoalloteichus; species Streptoalloteichus tenebrarius. Next base: position 1,286 of record NZ_JAMTCP010000022.1, read on the forward strand.
CGCGCGGCCCGTGCTCACAGACTCCCGAGCCCCTCGGGAAGCGCACCCGATGCCCCGTTACGCGGCCCACATCGACTCTTACCGGGCTTATAGGTGCCCGAGCCTGGCTGCCCCCGACCGAACGACGACGAGGGTGCCTTCGTCCCTCCAAATGCCAACGCGCTGACTTACGGCCAGCTCGTCGTCGGCCTCGCCCCCTCGGTTCCGCCCAGTCTCCACGGCGCACCGCCAAGGTTCGTGAGCAGTCCACGAACGAGCGCTACTGGAGGTGCCCGTTCCTCCGTTCGGCGACTCACCAGGCCGTTCCGAACGAGACGACGAGAGAACCCCTTCAGGCGGCACAGCTTCTCGATGACGAGACGGAGACTCGAAGCAAGCATGAGTTCTCAATGGAGGGGGCCGACTCCTCCCGGAGGCGCGCCAGACGAAGGCCTTCGACCGAACAAGGTCATCAACGGGCGCCCGGCGAGATACCGCACCGCCCAACTTCCCACTCCAGCAACATGATTTGACCGACTTTCCAAGGAACGGGTGAGACGATGAGCAAGCTCCTGGAGGCGGCGAACCGCCTCTATCCGGAGGCGCCGGACGAGCGAAGCGATAGCCAAAAGATGTCCGACGAATACAGGTTCATCGAGACCCTGACGTTCGCCGACGCCGACGAGATCCTCGTGATGCTCCACGACGACTTCGAGAAGGGCTACCGTTTCCCTGTCTGGGTGAGGAACCTCGCGTACCGACTGGCATGCCTGCAACGGCCCGACGACCCGGACCTCCTCAGGGAAGCCGCCGCCGATCTGCTCCTCTTCGGCCCCGACTGGGACGACATCGCGCAGGCGATGACGGCCAAAGCCGACCGCATCGACCCCGAAGGAAAGACCAAAAAGACACCCTCGACCGTGGAGACGCTTGTCCCACCCTCAACGGAACACCGACCAGTTCCGGAGACGAAGACGGAGTGACACTGTGCGGAGCATAACAATCACCGAACTCGTCACAACGTTCCGAAGAAGCCTGGTCGCCCTCACACCGGTAGCTGACCGAGCGCTGCTGCGTTGGCACCACAGCGAGGCACACGATGACTGGGACGACCTCGTCGACTGCCTCTACCAGGTGTTCGTGCGCAGGGCGGTGGAGGCCGGATCCAACGATTCGAGGGAAGTTCTTCCCTTGCCGCGCTACGCCTTCGAGGTCGACAGCTACGCCCCCCACACCTGGATCGCAGTCGAGTCTCACGACGGCTCACGGTATGCGTTCGCTCGCCTGCTTTCTGGTGATAGCCCGTTCGACACCGTCCAAGCGGTGGAAGTGGACCTCGAGACAGGCCAACCAGGAGGCCTGGTCGAGATTCCGTGGGAAGAAGGCTCGTTCCTTCTGTACAGAAGATTCAGCGGTGGGGCCTGTGAGATCGTGAGCGAGGTCGGCCCAACAAAGTGACCTAGCAACTCGACCTCAGGTGCGCTATCCCGTCAGACGGACCGAGGAGGTTGAGCTGACTGGTGTTCCTGGGCCAGCAAGGGCGCTGGCCCAGGAACACCAGCAGACAGCCTCCCGGCCGACCGCCACGGCCGGGCCGGCTTCCGCCGCGCCGTCCTCTCCCCCACGTCACGACTCACCCGCAGGGCAGGAACACGCGTTTCCCCATCGAAGGAAGCATTGACGACTTCTTCAGCATGACGATCAGCGACATGGTCGACATGTTCCGAGCCGGACTGAGGGCGCTCACACCGATCGCGGACAGGGTGTCTCGGTTGGCGGGACGCAGAGGCGCACAACGAGTGGACCGACCTCGCCGAGTGCCTGTACGAGGTGTTCGTCTCCAGACCGGTGAAGATGGATGCTCGGGCCCCCAAGGAACCGAAACCGCTGCCCCGGTATGCGTTTCGACCTGACTCGTACCAGGATTACAGCTCGGTCGTCGTGTCCGCTTCGAGCGGCGAACAGCACGCGTTCGTTCGACTGCTCCCCAGCAACGGCGAGTTCGACTGGATCGAGGCCGTCAAGGTCGAACCAAGGACTGGCCAGCCGGGAGATGTGGTGACGCTTCCGCTGAGCGGCCAGAAGTTCCTTCTTCTCAGGCGGTACGACGACGGGGACAGCGAGATCGTGAGCGAGGTCGCGCCGATCGAGTGACACGAGCTTCGGCTCGCGGCGAGCCATCAGAGCGGCGAGGCTGGCGTTGAGTGACGCCGTGTTCCTTGTCTTGCCCGGGTTGGGAGCCAGGAGCACTGGCAGGCGACAGCGGAGCGTTCCGCCGCTCCACAGAGGACTGCGCCCGGTCTCAGTGCTGACGGGAAAGCAGTCGCGTTTCCTGGCGAGGTCGGCAAGACTCGCGGACATGGATCTTCTTCCCGGTCTGCTCGGCGCCCGGGCCTGGCTACCTCAGGCCGAACGACACCGAGGACTTTCCCGGCCCTCCGATGCCGACGAGCTGGCTTACGGCCAGCAGTCAGCGGCTTACCAGGTCGTTGCCAGGTCGGAGGGCGAACGATGAGTGAACTCCTGGAGGCGGCGAAGCTCCTCCTTCCGGAAGTGTCGGCCGAGCGAAACGACAGTCAGAGGTTGTCGGACAGATGCAGGTTCATCGAGATCCTGACGTTCGCGGACCCTGACGAGATCCTCGCCATGCTCCACTACGTCTTCGAGAAGGACTACCTGTACCCGGTCTGGGCGAGGAACCTCGCGTACCGACTCGCGTGCCTGCAACGACCGAACGACCCGGACCTCCTCAGGGAAGCCGCCGCCGACCTGTACCTCTTCGGCGACTGGAACGACATTTCGGACTCGCTGGAGGCCGAAGCCGACCGCATCGACCCCGAGGGAAGGATCGAACGAAACCAGTGATGGCGTCATCTGGTGCCAGATGACGACAACGTGGTGACGCAGGGCAGGCGAAGCACCTGGATCACCAGACCTTCGGCTATGAGGGAAGATGGACCACCGCGAGCTGCTCCGGGCTGCCCAAACGCTCATCGGCGAGCTGACGGGCGCTCGAAGCGAGCAACAGATCCTGATGGAGAGGATCAACTTCGTCGATCATCTGACCCTCGCCGGCCCCGACGAGATCCACGAATGACGACCTCGTAGCGCACATCCCACGAGCTTTCGGGAGGCCGCAGAGCCGACGCCTGCGGCCTCCCACTACCACGCGTTCCACATCGACTCCTGTCCGAGGAAGCGAATGGTTTCCCTGACTGCGAGGAAACAAGTCGCGGTTCGCGGGTGAGGTCCGCGACACTCGATCCATGCCTGTTTCACCCAGCGTTCTCACCGGTCCGGCGCCGCCGCCCGAGACCCGCTTACGCCACAAGGGTCTTTGTCTTTCGAGGAGCAGGAGGCGGCTCGCGATCAGCCCCTCGTCGGACTCCATCCACCCGCTTTGGCCAGACTCGACGATAAGCCATCTGAGATCAGGGGGAGACGATGAGTGAACTCCTGGAGGCGGCGAAGCTCCTCCTTCCAGAAGCGCAGGACGAGCGGAGCAGTAGTCAACAGTGGTCGGACGAACACAGGTTCATCGAGATCCTGACGTTCGCGGACCCTGACGAGATCCTCGCCATGCTCCACTATGTCATCAAGGTAGACTACCTGTTCCCGGTCTGGGCGAGGAACCTCGCCTACCGCCTGGCGTGCCTGCAACGGCCCGACGACCCGGACCTCCTCAGGGAAGCCGCGATCGACCTGTTCAACTTCGGCCCCGACTGGAACGACATTTCGGAGTCACTGATGGCGGAGGCCGACCGCATCGACCCCGAAGGAAAGATCCAACAGAACCAGTGACGACCTCGTAGCACATATCCACGAGGTTTTCGGGAGGCCGCAGAGCCGACGCCTGCGGCCTCCCACTGTCGCAAGCCAGGAGACAGGGCGGGGACGGGTGCGTCGGCGAAAGCGGTGGCACCGCAAGGACCTCGACCAGTTGGGGCACGAGGCTGCGGGGACATCTGACTCGGCAGACGCCACCCCGTGTGACTGGGCTGGCTGAGGCAGGCCGTGACCCCGGGGAGCCCGAACAGCGTGACCTCATGGACGGGCGGTGCCGAAGGGGTTGTCGATGACGTAACGCCACCGGCCGTCAGGTCCTCGGCGGGCGACGTCCGTCGCGGTGCCTTCGATGTGCACGTGCCTCCCGTCCGGCCCGATGCCGTCGATGACCCAGTCGACGATGAGCAGCGCGATGTCGTCGACGACATAGGTGTGTCGCGGGTGGACGGTGATGGGCAGGCCCAGGGCGAGGAACCGCTCGTTGGCGGCCCGGCGCTCAGCACCGGTGACGGGATGACCGGGCCGTGGCACGAGGACGGCGTCCGGCTCGTAGACCTGGTCGAGCAGGTCGCCGCGACCGGTGGCGAAGGCCGCGGCGAAGGCGGCCGGGTGTTGGGCGGGGTCGGTGGTCAGCGGGACACTGGGGTCGTGGGCGTCGAACGTCATGCCGTGAGCCAAAACCACCGCGACGTCGGTCACCAAACGGAAACCCACGACTGGGACCCGGAGCTGGTGCCGGACCGCCGGGGCCGGACGCGTCGGCCGGAGGCGGGCTGTCCGGTCGAGGTGGCGTTGGCGGCGATCTCCGGGCGGTGGACGACGCTCGTGCTGCGGGAGCTGATGCACGGCCCGTGCTCGTTCGGCGACCTGAGGGGCAGGCTGCCCGATCTCAGCGCCAAGATCCTGAGCGAGCGGCTGCGCGAGCTGACGGCGCGGGGCCTCGTGGCCCGCGAACGTCTCCCGGGGTTCCCGGTGCGGACGCGGTACGTGTTGACCTCGACGGGTGCGCGGCTGCGTCCGCTCCTGGTCCAGCTCTACGAGACCGGCACGGTGCTGCTCGACGCCATGGCCGTCACACCACCCGACGCCCGCTGAGGCTGGTTCCCGAAGATCCGCGCGCCGGACGAAGCCGTGTTTGTCCTTTCATCCCTCCGGCTGGTGGTCGACAACCCCAATATGCTCGGTCACCACGCGCCGCCGGCACGGGGAGAGGAGCGTCCATGGCCTCACGACCGGTCAGCCGCCGAGGATTCCTCCAAGCCACAGGTGTCGGTCTCGCCGCGCCGGCCCTCACACCACCGGCACCAGCGGCGGCGACACCAGCGGCGGCGCCGAGCCACGATCCGCGGGACATCGACGTCGTGTCGCTGGCACGCACGATGATCCGGTTCGACACGTCCCACCAGGGCCAGGGCGGGGTGACCCTCCCCCACGCCCGCGCGCTCCAGGCCGTCTGGGAGGCGCACGGTGTCGGCACGACGATCGTGCCGACACCGAAGCCGGACAACGTCCATCTCATCGCCCGCATCCCCGGGACCCGCGCGAAGCCACCGCTGCTTCTGCTTGGCCACTCCGACGTCGTTCCCGTGGAGCGCGAGAACTGGCGGCACGACCCGTTCGGCGCGGAGATCGTGGACGGTGAGCTGTGGGGCCGGGGCGCGATCGACATGAAGGGCGCCAACGCGTCGTTCATGGCGGCGTTGCTGCGCCTGGTGCGCGAGGGCGCGCGGTTCGACCGCGACATCGTCTTCGTGTCGGACGCCGACGAGGAGGGCGGTCCCCACGGCACCTCCTGGTTGGTCCAGCAGAAGCCGGACCTGCTCCAGGTCGGCGCGGTCCTCACGGAAGGCGGATGGCAGCTCGCCCAACGGGACGGACGCACCCCGATGTTGCTGTCCATGACGTGTCTGGACCGTCTTCCCATGGTCGTGCGCCTCACCGCACGAGGCACGGCGACGCACTCGTCGCGACCGATGCCGGACTCGGCGATCCTCCGCGTCAACCGGGCGGTCACGAGGGTGGCCGAGTGCCAACCGGAGGTCGTGCTCACCCCACTCAACCGCGCGTACTTCGAGGCCTTGGCCGGCGCGACGCACGACCACGCCTTCGCGCAGGCGATCCGCCTCCTGCTCCGCTCCCACTCGGCGCAGCAGACGGAGAGGGCAGCGCGGCTCGTGGTGGAGCGCAGCCCCTACCCCTGGCTCCACAACGGACTGATGCGGGCCACGATCTCCCAGGTCATTCAGGATGGCGGCTACAAGACCAACGTCATCCCCTCACGGGCGTCGGCCCAGCTCGGGGTGCGCGTCGTCCCGGGAGGAGAACGCCCGACCAGGGTTCTCGACCGCATTCGCGAGGCCGTCGAAGACCAGGGGGTCGAGGTGGGGCTGGTGACCCCGTCCGGGGTTTCCGAGGACCAACTCCTGGCCGGGCTGGAGGAACGGTGGGCGATCGGCCCCTCACCGTCCGACACGGACGTGTTCACGGCGTGGCGCACCGCCGCGAGTGAGGTCTTTCCCGGCGTGCCGGCCGTTCCGGCGATGTTCGAGGCGACGACGAGCGGTCTTCCCTGGCGGCGGCGTGACATTCCGGTGTACGGGATCTACCCCTACGTCGTGGACAACGCCTCGATCACCTCGATGCACGGCAACGACGAACGAGTTCGGGTCGACGCGCTCCGCCAGGGATGTGAGCTGATGTACCGGATGTTCCGGCGCATGACCGTCTGACGTCCAGTATCCGCGTCAACACACGAGATCGGGCGGTGCCGGCGGATCCCGAAGACGGGCCGTCACCGCCGAACGCGCATCGAGCGCCACATCGCGGAGTCACTGTTCGACCGGGAAGACCTTCGCCGAGAGAGCGGGATGGAGCGCGCGCACCAGGCGGATGAGGAGGTGAGTCATTACCAGAACCTCAGCGGGCAGGCGTCTTGTACGGCGTCCACAGTAGAGGAACCGTGCCAGTCCGAAGACGACGAGCCAGTCGTCGACCTCCTACCGGCTCAGGCACACCATGTGCGCGCCGTTCCACGCCAGGAGCAGCCGCCAGGGCGTCAACCCGCATCGCGGTCCCGTGCGCGCGACGGAACTCGGCGGCGCGAGCGAGATCCTTGAAGGCGTCCGGGAACATCCCCCGGAGGATCTCCTCGGCGGAGACCGGTGGCCGCAGACCGAACCACCGCCGTGGGCCGGGAGCCTCCCCGTGTTCGAGCAGGCTCACGAACTGCTCCACGATCCGCGCGAGCAGGACGGCGACGTTCTCTCTCGTGCGGACCGCCACACCGTCCGGCACCGCGACCACGTCGACGTGGTCGTCGGTCCCGACGAAACCGGTCTCCTGTCCCATCAGGCACCCCGCACCACGCGCCGCATCACCCGCACAGCGTCCTCAACGGACAGCGCACAGCACTGATGCAGCAGGTAGGCCACCTGGTTCATCAGGTTGATGTCGTCGTTGAGCACCAACACCCGCCAGCGGGCAGCATGGTTCACACGGGAGGCATGTGCGGCTCCCGGCGCGTCGTTACCCGCTGGCGGGTGTCGGTCAGCTCACCTTCCTGGCGTCCTGGACGGCCTTGGCCAGCGACTCGACGATCGGAGCCAGGCCGGCGTAGGAGAAGCGGGGCTCGCTCTGCCACGGCACCACCTGGTTGGCGCGCACGGCGGGGAGCTCCGCCCACGCGGGACGGGACGCGAGGTCCTTGGGCTGGAGCGCGGCGCTCCGGTTGTCGAGCAGGATGATGTCCGCCGGGTACTTGCGGGCGTTCTCCCAGCTCAGGTGCTCGAAGAAGCCGCCGTCGACCTTGTCGGGTACGACGATGTCCACGCCCAGCTCACGGAAGTAGCTCAGGTCGGGGTAGACGTTGGGGTCGGAGACGTAGAGCAGTTCGGGGCTGCCGGAGGCGGCCATCACCCGCAGCCCGCCCTTCTCCTTCGCCGCCTTGCGCAGCGCCTCGGAGGCCTTCTCGAACCGCGCCTTGGCGTCGACGACCGGCTTGGCCTCCAAGTCCGCGCCGAGCGACTTCGCCAGCGCGGCGTACCGGCCGACCACGTCCACCAGGCGCACCTTGGCGGTGGTGATGCCGACGCTGGGCGCGATGCCGAGGATCTTGTCCTTGCTGTCGTCCGGCACGTACCAGAGCGCCGGCGGCTGGAACATGTTGGTCACCAGCAGCTCGGGGCGCAGCTTGAGGTACTTCTCGATGTCGAACTCGCCCCAGTCGCCGCCGACGATCGTCACCTTGTTGACGTCGAGGTCGCCGGCCTGCGGGCCTGGTGTGCCGTCCTTGTTCCTGGCCGGGCCGAACACGCCGACGATCTGGTCGCGGAGCCCGAAGTCCCACAGCGCGGCCGCCGACCCGACGAAGGCGACGACCCGCTCGGGGCGGCGCTCGCTCGTCACCCGCTGCTGCCGGTCGTCCGTGAACGACCAGCCGCCCGCCTGGCCCGACGAGGTCGAACCCCCGCCGTTCCCGCCGCCTCCCCCACTCCCGCACGCGGCCACCACGGCGCCGAGGCCGATCGCGCCGAAGGCGGCGAGCAGGCCGCGTCGGGAGAGCTGGGGGGCTCGGGACTGGGACATGGTGGTGCCTTCCTTCGTCTGATCGGAGCAACCGAGCGATGGATTAGGGCAGCCTAACCAAAGTAGTTGACCAAGAAACAGAGGGTGGCCCTCGTCGCACCCCGTCCCCACCTGCTCGTTTCGCTCCGTGATCGACCGACGACGGAAACCCGCGCGCCAATCGTCAACTTGTGGTTGACGACCCTGCCTTCGTCAACCTATGGTTGACGCATGGCTGACACACCTCGACTGGACGACCTCATCAACGCCATCCGCCAACGCCACCCCGACGGCGACCCGCTGGAGCAACTGAGCGACGCCGTCCTGCTCGCCGACCACCTCGGCGAGCTGGCCGACCACCTGATCGGCCACTTCGTGGACCGGGCCCGGCACGCGGGCGCGTCCTGGACCGACATCGGCCGCAGCATGGGGGTGAGCAAGCAGGCCGCGCAGAAGCGGTTCGTCCCCAAGGGGCCCAACACCACCGAGGAGAGCCACATCGCGACCTTCGCCCGCTACGACTCCTTCGCCAGGTCCGCGATCGCGCGGGCGCAGGAGGAGGCCCGGATCGCCGGGCACCAGCACATCACCCCGGAACACGTCGTGTTGGCCCTGACGCACAAACCGGAGTCCGTGGCGGGACAGGTGATGCGGGCGGTCTGCGGATCGGTCGACGCCGTGCGGGAGGCGGTGACCGAGCGGCTGGAGCCGACGAACGAGTCCGTGTCCGTGCCCATCCCGTTCGACGGGCAGAGCAAGAAGGTGGTGGAACTGACGACGCGTGAGGCGTTGCGGTTCGGCGACCCGAGCATCGGCGCGGAGCACGTGCTCCTGGCTGTCCTCTCCCTGGGCGAGGGCACGGCCGTGGACGTGCTGCACGCGCTGGGCCTGACCAAGGAACGGGCGGAGACGGAGGTTCGGCGGCTCCGCGCCTCCTGAGCGAGGACGCCGGTGCGACGGCGGGTCCGTGGTCACCCCCACGACCACGGACCCGCCCAGCACCGTCACGACACTCCCGAGAGGGACTCACCGCCCCTCGCAGTTTCATCCTTTGTGGACGCGTCCTTTGTGGACGCGTCCTTTGTGGTCACCGGCTCGACCGCCTCCCCCTCAGTCGCCCGCGACCGACGTCGAGGAGGCCACGACCGCCGGATAGTCCCTGAGCGTGATGCCGTGGGCCGCCTCCCGCATGGACTTCATGACCTTCTCCATGACCCGGTCCTTCCCCGGCAGGTACGGCATCACCCGCAACATCAGGGCGCGCAGGGACGCCTCCCACCGGCTCCCGGGCACCATCTGCCGCACCGAGTCCCGTCCGAGTTTCTGGTTCAGCTCCACGAACCCGCGCATCTCCTCCTCGTAGCGGGCGAACGCCACGCGGTGGTCCCCGCCCGCAGCCGCCAGCTCCCCGGCCAGCACGTAGGCGCCCACCAGGGCGAGGCTCGTTCCCTGACCGGACGCCGGCGAGGGGCAGTAGGCGGCGTCGCCGAGCAGGACCACGGGTCCCGAGGACCACCGGGGCATCCGGACCTGGCTCAGCGAGTCGAAGTAGAAGTCGGGTGAGGTCGGCATCGCGGCCAGCAGCGCCGGCACCTCCCATCCCTGGCCGGCGAACGCCTCGACCAAGATCTCCTGCTGTCGACGGACGTCCCGTCGGTCGTACGGCTTCTCCGGGGTGCGGAAGAAGAACTGCGCCTTGGCGTGGGCGTCCTGGCGGACGCTGTACACGTTCACCACGCGACCGACGCCGGAGGAGACCAGCTCCCACCGGTCGAGGTCGAGATGGTTCGGCACGGTGAAGATCGCGACGCTGAGCCCGAGGTCGTGGGCGAACCGCTCCTCCGGTCCGAACGTCAACCTTCGCACGAGGGAGTGCACCCCGTCGGCGCCCACCACGAGGTCGAAGGTGCGGGGTTCACCCCGCGAGAAGTCCACCCGCACGCCGTCGTGGCGCGGCTCGATCCTGGTGACCGAGGTGTCGAACAGGTACTCGACGTCCTCCCGCGTGGCGTCGTACAGGACCCTCGCCAGGTCACCCCGGAAGATCTCCAGGTCACCCGGGTCGCGGAACCCGATCACGTCCGCGCCCAGCGTGGCCACGACCCTGCCCGCGCCGTTGAGGAACGTACCCCCGCGCATGTCGGTGGTCCGGCGGCGGACCTCCTCCAGCAGGCCCATCCGGCGGACCACGTCCACCGCGACGCCCCGGACGTCGACCTTGTAGCCACCCTCCCTGAGCGCGGGGGCGCGTTCCACGACGGTGACGCTGGCCCCGTACCGGCGCAACCAGTACGCGAGCGCGGGGCCGGCGATGCTCGCGCCCACCACCAGGACGTTCGTCTGCCTCATCAGGTCTTCCCCCTCGTCGAACCCGACCGCTCGGCGTGGAGCCGACCGGGTCGCGTATCTCGTACGCTGATCTGCGTATGAGATACACGGCTCTGCGTATGCTATACACAGCTCCCGGGCGGACGTCAACGAGGAGAAGGCGGGGACGATGGGCGGCAGCGGCGACACCGGTGACACCGGCGACACCGACGAGGACGGCACGGGCCTGCCGGCGAGCATCGAGGCGGCGTGGGGCGTGCGGGAACGGCCGGGGCGGGGCCCGCGACCGGGTCTGAGCCTCGGCCGGATCGTCGACGCCGCCGTCACCGTCGCGGTCCGCGACGGCCTCGCGGCGGTCTCCATGGCGCGGGTCGCCGCCGACCTCGGCGCCTCGACCATGTCCCTCTACCGCTACGTGGCGGCCAAGGACGAGCTGCTCGACCTCATGATCGACGCGGTGTTCGCGACCCCGCCGGAGGACCCGCGCCCCGGCGAGGGCTGGCGCTCGGCGCTGTCCCGCTGGACCTGGGAACACCGGGCCGTGCTCCGGCGACACCCCTGGGTGCTGCGGGTGCCGGTGACCGGCCCGCCGATCACCCCGAACCAGGTCGCGTGGCTGGAGCACGGCCTGCGGAGCCTCCGCGACACCGGCCTGACCGAGGGCGAGAAGCTGTCGGTGATCGTCCTGCTCAGCGGGTTCGTCCGGAACGCCTCAGCCCAGGAGGCCGCCGTCACCGAGGCGGCCCGAACCGCCGCCGGCAGAGCCGGCGAGGTCGCCTCCTACTGGCGCACGCTCGCCAAACTCGTCGACCCCCAACGCTTTCCCGAGGTCAGCGCGCTCATCGCGTCCGGAGTGACGGACGAGCCCGACGACCCGGACGCCGACTTCGGCTTCGGGCTCGACCGGGTGCTCGACGGCATCGACGCGCTGGTCCGCGCCCGCCGCGCCGAACGGGAGCCGACGTCGGGCAGCAGGAGGGTCTGACACCGCACCGCGATCCCCGAGACGCGGGAAGGGCTGTGCGGCCGCCCGAACTCGGGTGGCCACACAGCCCCGTCCACAGCATTGTCCACAATGGACACTGGATCGCGCGGCGAGCGCGTCAGGGCGCGTCAGGGCGACGTCAGGGACGCGGCGGCACGACGGTCCTACCAGGACTAGGCAGGAAAAACCGAGATTCCCCCGCCCAGTCCCCCATCCACCGGCAGCTTGACCGCGGTGCTGAACGTCGCGTCGAAGGCCAGGAACATCGCGGCGGCCGCGACCTCCTCCGGCGCGCCGTGCCGCCGCAGCGGCGTGACCTCGTCACCGAGGCGCTGAAGTTCCGCCTTGCCTTCCGCGGGGGCGTCGATGCCCATCGAGGGCGTGTCGATGAAGCCGGGCGCCACGGCGTTGACCCGGACGCGCCTCGGCAGCAACTCGGCGGCGAAGCCCTGCGCGAAGGACCACAGGGCGGCCTTCGACGCCGAGTAGACGACCATGCCGGGGTACCCGCCCTCGTCCGACACGGAGCTGGTGAACACGATCGACCCGCCGTCGCGGACCAGCGGGGCCAGCCGCTGGACGATGAAGAACGAGCCCTTGGCGTTGACGTCGAAGTGCCGGTCGAAGGTCTCCTCGGTGACCTCGGCGAACGGCTCCAGCTTCGCGTAGCCGTGGTTGACGAACAACGCGTCGATCCCGCCCAGCTCCTCCTCCACCAGCCGGCCGAGCGCGTCGATGTCGGCCATGCTCCGCGCGTCGGACCGCACCACCCGCGCCCTGGTCCCCAGCTCGGTGCGCGCCGCCTCGATGTTCCGCTCGTCGCGGCCGGTGAGCACCACCTCGGCTCCCCCGTCCAGCAGCGCGGCGACCATGGCGCGACCCATGCCGTGCGTGCCCCCGGTGACGACGGCCTTCTTCCCCGCGTACCTGCTCATGTCAACCCTCTCCCCAGTCCCGACTTCCTCAGTTCTTCAGCAGCTCGATGGCGACGGTGGCGTCGCCCGCGCCGTGCCCCTCGGCGACCGCCCTGTCCAGCAGGTCCTTGATCGGCAGCATGAGGTCGGGGCGCACGCCCTGCTCCTCCGCGACCGTGATGAAGTTGGGGAAGGCGGCGGCCTGCATCGCCAGGTTGGACACGACACCGGTCATGTAGTCGCCGCTGTCGACCTGCGTGGCGAGCCGGTCCAGGTTCCCCTCGAACATCGCGCTGAGCCACGGCTTCAGGAACGCCATGAACTCGGTGGCCCGGACGTTCTCCGAGCGCACCAGGGCCACGGCCTGCCAAACCCCGGCGAACAGGCCGTACATGCCGCTGAGCAGCGCCAGGTCGTAGAGCGCGGCCAGGCCGGCGTCGTCGCCGAGGAAGTGGGCCGCGCCCAGGAGCTCCAGCACCTCCCGGTGCGCCTCGAAGGTGACCGAGGACCCGCTGTAGAGCAGGAACGCGTGCGGCGTCCCGATGCCCGGCGGGATCGCCATGATGCCGCCGTCGACGTAGTCGACACCCTGCTCGGCCGCCCACACGGCCATCGCGCGGGCCTGCGCCGGGGTGCCGTTGGTCAGGTTGACCACCGCGCGGCCCGACAGGGCGTCGGCCACCGGCTCCAGCACCTCGCGCACCGACGCGTCGTCCAACAGGCACACGACGACCAACGGGCTCGCCGCGATCGCCTCGGCCACGGTCTCGGCGCGGAGCGCGCCCTTGGCGACCAGGGCCTCGTCCTTGCCCGGAGTACGGTTCCAGACCGTCGTGGCGTGTCCGCCGGCCAGGAATGCCTCGGCCAGCGCGGTCCCCATCGCGCCGAGGCCCAGGACGGTCACCCGGGACACGTTCTTCTCCGACATGCGATCTCCTCACGCTGTCCCGGCTGCGTGCCGGGGTATCTCGGTGGTCTTCGACTGCTCCCCACGCTGCCGGCCGGGGCTTCGGGTCCACTTCGGATCGGCTTCGGACCGGCCTCGGGCGCGACGCGTCCGGTGTCGGGCGCCTGCACTACCGTGGCCACGTGCGTTTCGGGGTGCTCGGTCCGCTGGAGGTGTGGACGGCGGACGGGAGACCGGTCCGGGTCCCCGAGCTGAAGGTCCGCGCCCTGCTGGCCGCCCTGCTCGCCCACCGGGGGCGGTCGGTGTCGACGGACCGGCTGATCGGGGACCTGTGGACGGCCCCGCTGCCGAGCAGTCCGACGGGCGCGCTCCAGGCCAGGGTGTCGCAACTGCGCCGCGCGCTGGAGGAGGCGGAACCGGGCAGCCGGGACCTCGTGGTCTCACGACCTCCCGGCTACCTGCTGCGCGTCGACGCCGAGGCCGTGGACGCGGAGCGGTTCGCGGCCCTGACGGCCGAGGCGCGGGCGAGCGAGGACCCGAGGACGCGGTCCGACCTGCTGACCGAGGCGCTCGCGCTGTGGCGGGGCCCGGCGTTCGCCGACTTCCCCGACAGCGCGCTGCTCGCCCCGGTGGTCCGGCGGCTGGAGGAGCTGCGGCTGGTCGCGCTGGAGGAGCAGGCCGAGGCGCGGCTCGCGCTGGGCGACCACGGCGTACTGGTCGGCGAGCTGGCCGACCTGGTCGCGCAACACCCGTTGCGCGAGCGCCTGCGCGCGGCGCAGCTCGTGGCCCTGTACCGGTCGGGCCGGCAGAGCGAGGCGCTGGACAGCTACCGCGACCTGCGGGACCGGTTGGCCGACGAGCTGGGGGTCGACCCGAGCCCCGACCTGGTCGCCCTGCACCAGGCGATCCTGCGGCAGGACCCGGCGCTGGCCGCGGCGGCGCCGCCTCCCGAGCCCGTGCCGTCCCGTCCCCGCACGAACCTGCCGGCCCCGCTCACCGACCTGGTGGGCAGGGACGCGGCGCTGGAGGAGGTGCGGGCGCTGCTCGACACCGCTCGGCTGGTCACGCTGACCGGGCCGGGCGGGGTGGGGAAGACCCGGTTGGCCCTGGCCGTGGCGTCGGAGTTGCTCCCCCGGTTCCCGGACGGCGTCTGGCTCGTCGAACTGGCCGGCAGGGTCCGAGGGGGTGGGAAGGACGCGGCGTGCTCCCTGGCCGAGGTCGCCGAGGCGGTGGCCGCCGCGCTGGAGATCCGGGACGACGTCGCGACCGGTCCCCTGCCGGGCACGCCCTCGGCCGACCTCGCCCACCGGCTCGCCGAGGCCCTGCGCGGACGGCGGATGCTGGTCGTGCTGGACAACTGCGAACACGTGGTCGAGCCGGTCGCCGCGTTCGCGGACCTGCTGTTGCGCGCCGCGCCGGGGGTGCGGATCCTCGCCACGAGCCAGGAGCCGGTCGGGCTCGCCGGCGAGACACTGTGGACGGTGCCGCCCCTCGACCTCCCCGAACCCGGGTCCGAGCCCGAGCCCAAGCCAAATTCCGCGACCGAGCCTGATTCCGCGACCGAGCCTGGGACCGAGTTTGGGACCGAGTTTGGGTCCACTGTGGACGATGGAGTCGGCGGCGTCGGGCGGTACAGCGCCGTGCGGCTGTTCGTGGCGCGCGCCTCCGCCGCCGCGCCAGGGTTCCGGCTCACGCGCGACAACGCGGCCATCGTGGCCGCGATCTGCCGACGCCTGGACGGCCTCCCGTTGGCCATGGAGCTGGCCGCGACCCGCGTGCGGGCGCTCGGCGTGCGCGAGCTGCTCGACCGGCTCGACGACCGGTTCCGGCTGTTGGCCACCGGCCACCGGGGCGCGCCGCCGCGCCAGCAGACCCTCAGGGCGATGATCGACTGGAGCTGGGAGCTGCTGACCGAGGCCGAACGGATCGTCCTGCGACGCCTGGCCGTCCACGCCGAGAGCTGCGGGCTCGCGGCCGCCGAGGCCGTCTGCGCCGGCGACGGCGTGAAACCCGCCGAGGTCCTCGACCTGCTGACCCGGTTGGTCGACCGTTCGCTCGTCGTCGTGACCGAGGGGCCTGGCGGCGTCCGGTACCGACTGCTGGAGTCCGTCGCCGCCTACTGCCTCGAACAGCTCAGGGAGCACGGCGAGACCGACCAGGTGCGGGAACGCCATCGCCGCCACTACGCCGACCTGGCCGCGCGCGCGGACGAACGGTTGCGGGGTCATGACCAACAGCGGTGGCTGGAACTGCTCGACGTCGAGTCCCCGAACCTGCGGGCCGCGCTGGACGACGCGGTCCGCCACGGGGACGCCGACCTCGCCCTGCGGCTGGTCAACTCCCTGACCTGGTACTGGTACCTGCGGGGCCGGCTCAGCGAGGGGCACCGGTCGTTGGGCGCGGCGCTGTCGGTCGCCGCCGACACCCCCGGCGCCGCCAGGGTCGCCGCGCTGACCTGGCAGACGAGCATGGCCATGTTGATCGGCGAGGACGGTGACCTGACGGAGCGGGCCGAACGGGTGCTCGCGCTCGCCGTGGATGACGACGACGCGGGACAGCGCCGCAGGGCCGAGTGGTTCCTCAACCTCGTGTTGACGGGCGTCGGCGACCTGGCGGCCCGCGAGGAGCGGGTGCTGCGCGTGCTGGCCGACTTCCGGTCGCTGGGCGACGAGTGGGGCGAGGCCGCCGCGCTGTGCACGCACGCCTCGCACGCCCTGGCCAGGGGAGATCTCGTGGCGGCGCGGCGCGGCGGCGAGCGGAGCCTGACGTCGTTCCGGCGGCTCGGCGACCGGTGGGGCCAGCTCAGGGCGCTGGAGGTCCTGGGCAACCTCGCGGAGGTGGTCGGCGACTACGAGCGGGCCACCCACCTGCGGCGGGACGGGCTGCGTATGGCGGAGGAACTCGGGCTGTGGATCGAGGTCTCCTACGCGCTGTCGACGCTGGGGCGCACCGCGTTGCTCACCGGGAATCACGAGCGGGCGGTGGAGCTGCACGAGCGGGCGCTGCGCATGGCCGTCGAGCAGTCGCACCGGCGGGGCGAGCAGTTCGCCGAGATCGGGCTCGGCCTGGTGGCCCGGCGGGCGGGCCGGCTGGACGAAGCCGAGCGGCACCTGCGCGCCTGGCTCGACTGGTGCCGGGACGTGGACGGCGACCTCGGGGCGGCGTTGATCCTGGCCGAGCTGGGGTTCGTCGCCGAGCAGCGCGGGGACGCCGAGGAGGCGCTCGCGCTGCACGCGGAGGGCCTGGCGGCGGCGTGGGGCACGGGGAACCCGAGGGCGGTCGCGTTGGCGTGGGAGGGCCTGGCGGGGGCGTGCTCGCTCGCCGGACAACACGCGCGCGGGGCCGCTCTGCTGGGCGCGGCGACGGCGACGCGGGAGTCCGTGGGCGCGCCGTTGCCCCCGGCGGAACGCGGTGATGTCGACCGGATCACGGCCCGGCTGCGCGCGGCGCTGGGCGAGGCCGCGTTCGCGGCGGAGTTCCGGCGCGGCGCGGATCAACCGCCGGAGGAGCTGGTCTCGGCGATCGTCGGCTGACCGGTCAGCGGGCGATGGTCGGCTGACCGGTTATCCACATCCCCCGAATTCCTCCACAGGCTCGGGTCATGGCCTTGGGCCGGGGGTGGTGGGGCGATAGGCTGGAGCGGGGCTCGCCCCCCAGGGCGGGTGGGGGCTATCCACTGGGGGAGTGACTGCGGGCCCGAGTTCCGGTGAGTGTTTTCCGTGTTGTGTCAACCCTTTCGCCCGGTTAGGCGACAGGGTTGTCCACAGGCCCCTGAGTTGTCCACAGGAGACTGGCACGGCCCTGTGCCGAGGGGTGTGCGGCGGTAGGCTGGAGCGGGGCTCGCCCCCCAGGGCGGGTGGGGGCTGTCCACTGGGGGAACGGGGAGGAGCGTCGCGGCCGGGTGGTCGAGGAGCCAGCGATCCGGCGGCTCGTCGATCGTCGCCATCTCCCCCTCGGACCACGAGGAACTGCGCGCCGGCGCTCGGACGACTCTTCCCCGGCGCGCCGTCCGGGCACAACCCGGTGTCGACCCCACTCTGGCTCGGGGCCGCGCCGCGCCACCCGTCCGGAGCACCACCCGTCTGGACCGCCACCCGTCCGGACCACCACCCGTCCGGAGCACCACCCGTCTGGACCGCCACCCGTCCGGAGCGTCGCACGACGTGGCACCGGGACGGTCGCCGTCCGCTGACACCGCGCCCGCGGAGCACCACGGGCTAGATGTCCACTGAGGACAGTTCCGCTGGATCTCGGCGGGCCGACCGGCGTCACGACGACCAGCGCCACCATCACCACCATGCTCGCGATCGGACGCGAGCGCGGCGGTGGTGAGGCCTGGTGTCGAGCGTCCTCAGGTCAGGGACGTGTCACCGAAGTGCTCCAGCAGCCTGCGCAGCGTCCCGGTGAACCGCTCGTACTCCTCCTCGTCCATGTCCGGCAGGAACCGCGCCTCGTTCTTCAGGTGCTCGCCGAACACCTCGTCCACGACCTGGTGTCCGCGCTCGGTGAGCCGGATGCGGACCGACCGGCGGTCGACCGTGTCGCGCACCCGCTCGACCAGGCCCTTGGCCTCCAGCCGGTCGATCCGGTTGGTGATCGCGCCCGAGGTGACCATGGTGGCCTTGAGCAGGCCGCCCGCCGTGAGCTCGTAGGGCGGCCTTGACCGGCGCAACGTCGTGAGGACGTCGAACTCCCAGTTCTCCAGCCCCCGCTTGGCGTAGAAGGTCTTCAGCTCCCGGTCGAACACCCGGGACAGCCGCTGCACGCGCCCGACGATGCCGACCGGCCACAGGTCGTCGGCCAGGTCGGGGCGTTCCTCCCGCCACGCGCCGATGACCAGGTCCACCGCGTCCGCCATCCTGCCCTCCGCAATATCTCAACGTTCACAGACTTGACGTTGACCGAGTGCCCATGCTCTTATTTCAACGTTGAGATTATCAGGAGGAACCCATGACGACCACGTCGATCCCGACGCCTCATGCCGTGTCCCCGGCCGCACGTGACGCCGCGCTGGCCGCGCTGGCCCCCGCCGCGTGGGGAACGACCTACGTCGTCACCGCGACCCTGCTGCCGCCCGACCGCCCGCTGCTCGCGGCGACCATGCGGTCGCTGCCCGCCGGCCTGGCGCTGCTCGCGATGACCCGCCGCCTGCCCCGGGGCTCGTGGTGGTGGCGCACGGTGGTGCTCGGCACACTGAACTTCGGCGCGTTCGCCCCGCTGATCTTCTACGCGGCGTACCACCTGCCCGGCGGCGTGGCGGCCACGGTCGGGTCGCTCCAACCGCTGCTCGTGGCCCTGCTCTCCCTGCTCGTGCTCAAGACGCGGCCACCGACGACGGTGCTGGTGTCGTCGGTGGTCGGCGCGGGCGGCGTGGCCCTGCTGGCCCTCACCGCCGAGGCCCGGCTCGACCCGCTCGGCGTGCTCGCGATGCTCGTCGCCACGAGCCTGATGGCGGTGGCCATCGTGCTCACGAAGAAGTGGGGCAGCCCCGAGCGGCCGCTGGTGGTCACGGGCTGGCAGCTCACGGTCGGCGGGCTGGCCCTCGCGCCGGCCACCCTCCTCCTCGAGGGCGTGCCGGACGCCCTGACCGGTCCGAACATCCTCGGCTTCGCCTACATCGGGATCTTCGGCACCGTGTTGTCCTACGTCCTGTGGTTCCGGGGCATCGACCGCCTGCCCCCCACCTCGGTGTCCCTGCTCGGGCTGGCCAACCCGCTGGTCGCCGCGATCGCCGGGTTCCTCGTCCTCGGCCAGACCCTGACCCCGTGGCAGCTCCTCGGCTTCGCGGTCGCCCTCGGCGCCGTCATCGTCGGCCAGACGCGCCACCACGACCACTCCTGACTCCCGTCCGCCCACCCACCACACCGTGCACAGAAGGAGATGACGTCCACAATGGACACCCTGCGGATCCTCGCCGTCTCGGGCAGCCTGCGCGCCGACTCGTACAACACCGCCCTGCTGCGGGCCACGCAGCGGGTCAACCCCGGCGGGATGTCCATCGAGATCTACGAGGACATGGTCGGCCTCCCGATGTACAACGAGGACCTCGACACCGAGCGGCCCCTGCCTGCCGTGGCCGACCTGCGGCGGCGGGTCGCCGAGGCGGACGGCCTGCTGATCGCCACGCCGGAGCACAACACCTCGATCCCCGCGGCGCTCAAGAGCGCGATCGACTGGCTCAGCACGCCGCCGAGCGGCTTCGTGCTCGCCGACAAGCCGGTGGCGATCATGGGCGCCTCCCCCGGGGCGTTCGGGTCTGCCAGGGCCCAGCTCTCGCTGCGGCAGATCCTCGCCTCGCTCGGCTCCGACATGGTCCTGCGCCCCGAGGTGACCGTCTTCCGGGCCCACGAGCGCTTCGACGCGGACGGGTCCCTGACCGACGAGTTCACCCTGTCGCTGATCAAGGACCTCCTCGTCGCCCTGGAGAAGAGGATCCGCAGGAGCTGAGGGCGAGCCGACCGGTCCTCACGGCACCCGCGTCCCGGTGTTCCTCCCGCTCCTGACGGGAGGAACACCGGGATTTCCCACAGCTACGAAAGTTCGGGCGCCCTCTCGTCGTTCGCGGGCCGGATCGCGTAGTGCCCCAATGAAGGTTCCACCATGCCGAAGGCCAGTTCCGCTGCCGCGGACACCGCCTTGGCGACCTCGTCAGGCCCGCGCCCGGTCAGCACCTGACGCACGGCCTCCTGGAACAGGATTCGGTGGACACCGCCGAGGAGCATCGCGGCGGTGCGCACCGAGAGATCCAACGCGTCGCCCCCTGCGGCAGCGTCACCGGCATTACCGGCGTCACCGGCCAGCGCGTCCGCGAGGGCGCGCTCCTGCTGCTCGTGGATCTCCCGGAGCCGGGCGAGCAGCGCGGGGCTTCCCACGATCATGCGGGCGAAGTCCTGGCCGCAGAAGCCGAGCACCGGATCGCGCCGCGCCACTCCCTCCTCGTGGGCGCGACGCACCGCGGCCAGGGCCGACTCCCCCGGTCGTCGTTCGGCGACGGCGCGCGCCGGCCGGTCAATGACCTCCTGGTAGGCGTCGAGGGCCAGGTCCTCCTTCCTCGGGAAGTAGTTGGTGACCGTCATCTTCGCCACGCCCGCCGCCGCGGCGACGTCGGCGATCGTCACCTCGTCGAAGCCCCGTTCCAGGAACAGCCTGGTCGCGCTGTCCGAGATCGCCTGCCGCGTCTGCTGCTTCCGGCGCTCCCGGAGTCCGGACGTCTCCGCCACGCGCCCACCTCCTTCGGTCCGACCCAAGTTTAGCCTTGGCATAAACTTAGGTCCGACCTACAGTTAGGCCCGACCTAAGAAATCTGACCGGAGGAGGGCGACATGCGCCGTCTGCGTCATCACGACCACGGCGGGCCCGAGGTGCTCCGGATCGAGGAGACCCCGGTGCCCCAGCCCGCGCGGGGCGAGGTCCTGGTCCGGATCGAGGCGGTCGGGGTCACGCTGCCGTTGTTGGGGCACCTCCGCGCCGCCTCGACACCGGTCCCGTCGTGCCCCGGCGGCGAGATCTCCGGCGAGGTCGTCGCCGTGGGCGAGGACGTCCACGACCTCGCCGTGGGACAACGGGTCGCCGGAGTGGTGTTCGACGGCGCCCACGCCGAGTACGTCGCCGCTCCGGCGGCCGCGCTCGGCGTCGTGCCGGACGGCGTCGAGGCCGCGGACGCGATGACCGTGACGCGCAGCGGCCTGGTGGCGCTGGGCGCGTTGCGGGTGGGGCGGTTCGCCGAGGGCGAGCGGGTGCTCGTGACGGCGGCGGCCGGCGGAGTGGGGCACGTCGCCGTGCAGCTCGCGAGAGCGCTGGGCGCGGCCAGGGTCGTCGCCGCGGTCGGGTCGTCGGACAAGGCGGACTTCGTCCGCGACCTGGGCGCGGACGAGGTGGTCCGCTACGACGACGCCGACTGGGGCGACCCGGTCGACGTCGTGGTCGACGGTGTCGGGGGCGAGGTGCTGCGGCGCGGTGTCGACGCGCTCGCGCCCTTCGGCCGGCTGGTGTCGTTCAGCGCCGCCGGTGGCCAGGTCGAGGCGAACGCGCTGCGCCTCGGCATGCGCGGCGTCGTCGGTTTCGCCGTCGGGCGGTTGGCGGGCGCGCGTCCCGACCTGGTCGAGCGAATGCGCCGGGAGTTGTGGGGCCTCCACGCCGAGGGACGGCTCCGCCCCGTCATCGACTCCGAGTTCCCGTTGGAACAGGTGGCGCGGGCCTACGAGGTCATCACGGCCCGCGCCAACCGGGGCAAGGTGGTCCTCCGACCCACTGTCCATTGAGGACAGCCGGTCCGGAGGTGTCAGGCGAGCCGGGGGAACAGCCCCCTGGCGCTCCCGTGGTCGATCTCCGCGCGCCGCTCGGGGTCCAACCCCTCGTAGGCGTCGAGCTGGTACGTGAAGTAGGCGACGGCGGGGTCCGGCGCGAACGGCCAGTCGCTGCCGAAGAGCACGTGCCCCGGCCGGGCGAAGGCGAGCAGGCTGGGCAGTGCGACGGGACTGGCCGAGAGGGCCGTGTCGAAGAAGAAGGAGCGGAAGTCCTCCAGCAACCCCACCGGGTCCCGGCCGGTCTCGGGGACGAGCGAGAGCGCGAGCCGGTGTGCCGCGTACGGGACGAATCCCCCCGCGTGGGCGAGCACGAAGCGGATGCGGGGGTGACGACCGGGAACTCCCTGGCGGACGAGGTTCACCGCCGCCCTGGTGGTGTCGAGGAGGAAGTCCGCCGCGAACGGGGGAATCCCGGGCGCCGGCGGGCCGGGCAGCTCGGCGGGGTGCACGAGGACGACGGCGGCCCTGCGGTCCAGCTCGGCCATGAGCGGCTCGAACTCCTCGGCCCCCAGGTAGGTCCCGCGGTTGTTGGCCAACAACACGACTCCGTCGGCGGACAGCTCGTCGAAGGCGTACGCCACCGCGTCGAGCGCGCCGTCCACGTCCGGCAAGGGGACGGACGCGAAGAACCCGAACCGGTCCGGCCGGTCCCGGACGCACTCCGCGGCGAACTCGTTGACCCGCAGGGCCATGTCCCTCGCCTCACGGTCGCCGCCGAGGTGCACGCCCGGCGTGGAGACGGACAGGACGGCGGTGGCGATCGACTGCTGTCCCATGAGGTCGAGCGCCCGTTCCACGCTCCAGTCCGGCAGGTCCCGCCCACCGGCGTCGCGCACCCCTCGCGAGCGGAGCCACCGCACGTACTCGGGTGGGAGAAGGTGATGGTGTACGTCGATGCGCGCGTGGTCGGCCATCGCACCCCTCTGTCGTGTCGTGACAGCGCCAGTGCCCCGCCCCTGCGGCTTCCCCTCCGAGGGACCGCTGGCGCTTCCTTCGTTGCGCGCCAACCGTAACGCAGGTGCTATCCACTTGGATAGCCCCCTGCGGCGCGGGAGCCCCAGGGTGGGATCGAGGCGGCGAGACGGGGCGCGGGAGGAGGACACCAACCTCCTCGACGTCAAGCGCTCACGGCCGGGACGCGCTGTGGCGTAGATCGGCCGGACACCGTCGGACCGAGCTGTTTGACTGTCCCCATGACGATCTCCACCCGAGACAGGGCCCTGTTCTTCCACCAGCTCCACCGCAAGGGACAGCCGCTGGTCCTGCCCAACGCCTGGGACGTCGCCAGCGCCAGGATCGTCGAGGACGCCGGCGCGCCGGCGGTCGCCACGACCAGCGCGGGCGTGGCGTGGGCCCTCGGCGCGCCCGACGGCGACCAGCTCGACCGCGAACTCGCCATCACCGCGACCGCCAGGGTGGCGGCCGCCGTCTCCGTGCCGGTGACCGCCGACCTGGAGAGCGGGTTCGGCGCCACCGCCGACGAGGTCGCCGACACCATCCGCCAGGTGGTCGACGCCGGCGTCGTCGGCGTGAACCTGGAGGACGCGCTCGCGTCGGGGTCCACCCCGCTGCGGCCGGCGGAGGAGCAGGCGGAGCGCCTGGCCGCCGCCCGGCGGGCGGCGGAGGCGGCCAACGTCCCCCTGTACATCAACGCGCGGGTCGACACCTACCTCCGCACCGTCGGGGACGACCCCGAGGCGCGGCTCCAGGAGACGCTGGACCGCGCGCGGACCTACCTGGCCGCCGGGGCCTCCGGCATCTTCGTGCCCGCCGTCCCCGACGTGGAGACGGTGGCCACGCTGGTCAGGGAGGTGGACGCGCCGCTCAACATCCTCCCCCTGAAGCAGCCCGGCTTCACGGTCCCCGAGCTGGCCCGACTGGGCGTGGCGCGGATCAGCCTCGGGGCCGGGCTCGCCGCCGCCGCGTACGCGGTGGTGCGGCGCAGCGCCAAGGAGCTGCTCACCGAGGGCACCTACACCGAGCTGGCCGGCGCGCTCACCCACCCCGAGATCAACGCCCTCATCGCCAGGAACACCTGATCCCCTGCCCCCTGGTCGGCGTCTGGGGGACTGCCGCCCAGGGGGCGACCCGGTCGGTCGCGGGGTCGGACCGCGCGAGCCGTCCCTCCACTGTGGACTCTCCCACGATGAGTCGATCGGGTGGACATGGTTCGCGGTCGTCACCGGCCGGTTCCGGTGGCGGTTACCGTTCCCGCCGGTGCCGAACGGAAGGAGGGCGACATGATCGGGTCGACGCTCGTGTTGCCCCTCGTGCTGGCGCTCGGGACGGCGCTGAGCCCCGATCCGTCGGCGGCGCTTCACGCCCGCCAGGCGGTGGAACCCGTCGTGCTCGTGCACGGATGGCGGTCCTCGGGGGCCGGCATGGCGCTGATGCGGGACCGGTTCGAGGCGGCGGGCCATCCCGCCGTCACGATCGACCTCCCCGGCGAGGACAACGTCGCCAACGCGCGGGCGATCGCCCGCCTCGTCGACGACCTCCGCGCCAGGACCGGAGCGGAGAAGGTCCACCTGGTCGCGCACAGCATGGGCGGCCTGTCCACCCGGCACTTCCTCAAGCGCCTCGGCGGGACCGACCGGGTGCGCTCCTCCGTCGCCTTCGGCTCCCCGCAGTACGGCTACCTGCCCGCGTGCCTGCTGGCGCCGGACCAGGGCGGCCAGATGTGCCCGTTCAGCCCCTTCCTGGCCGACCTCAACGCCGGTGACGACACGCCCGGCGACGTCGCCTACACCACCATGCGCAGCACCCTCGACACCCCGGACACCTACCGGCTCGACGGGGGCGCCTGCTTCCACGAGATCCCCGACGTGCCGCACGCCGAGGAGCCGAACTCCCCCGCCTTCTTCGAGGCGGCGCTGAGCGCCGTGCGGGGCGTCTGCCCCGGGCGTCACGTCGAGTTGCCCATCCAGTGATCGTGGCCGGACGCGGCGTCCCGCGTCCTCGCGCTCACCCCGCCTCGGGCGAATTCCCGCGCCCTTCGCCTCCCGGCGCTCCCCCATGCTCCTGTCCGACCACTGTGGTCACTCCGTCATCCGCGTCACTGCCCGCGACGACCAGTTGACCTCGACCAAGGTGCAACTTCTACTGTCTCCCTGTCGCTGATGGACAGTCCAGGCGACGAGGAGGGCCGGCGGCGACGCCGGACACGACCAGGGATGGGAAGACGATGGCTGAGCTGAAGAGGGTCCTGGTGACCGGCGCGACCGGCAACGTGGGCGGGCAGGTGGTCGCCCAGCTCCGGGGAACCGGCGTGGCCGTGCGGGCGCTGGCCAGGAAGCCGGAGTCGGCCGACCTTCCCGAGGGCGTCGAGGTCGTGCGGGGCGACCTCGGGGACGCGTCCACTCTGGACGCCGCGCTGGAGGGCGTGGATGCGGTCTTCCTGGTGTGGCCGTTCTTCACCACCGAGGCCGCCCCCGCGGTGCTGGAGGCGATCGGGCGACACGCGCGTCGCGTCGTCTACCTCTCCGCGTCAGGGGTGAGGGACGACGGCAGCACAGATGGCGAGGGCATCGTGTTCCACGCCGAGATGGAACGGCTGATCAAGGGGTCCGACCTGGAGTGGACCATGCTCCGGCCCGCGGGGTTCGCGACCAACGCGCTGATGTGGGCTCCCCAGACCCGCGAGGGCGACGTCGTGCGCTGGATCTACGGCGACGCGCGGCGGTCGCTGATCCATGAGGCGGACATCGCCGCCGTGGCGGTGCGCGCGTTGACCGAGGACGGGCACCATGGCGCGCGGTACCACCTGACCGGCCCCGAGGCGCTGACCCAGGTCGAACAGGTCGAGGCCATCGGGAAGGCCGTCGGCCGGCCGGTGCGGTGGGAGGAGATGTCCCGGGTGGCCGCCCGCGAGTACCTGCTGGCGCACGGGTGGCCCGAGGCGTTCGTCACCGGCGCGTTGGACGCGTGGGCGGGGCTGGTGGACCACCCGGAGCCGGTCACGTCCACTGTGGAGCAGGTGACCGGTGTGCCGGCGCGGACGTTCCACCAGTGGGCCGTCGACCACGCCGCCGACTTCCGCTGAGCCGTCCGCCGCGAGCCGTCCGCCGCGAGCCGTCCGCCGCGAGCCCCGACGCGGGGTCAGGGCAGGGGGAACCACCGCCGCCGGATCAGGTCCACGAGGTCGACGAACGGGCTCGGACCGTCGTCGACCTCGTGGACCTCACGGATCTCCCGGATCTCCCGGTGCGGGGCCGGTCCGTGCCATCGCACGGGCCCCGCCCGCAGGGGTGGTTCCTGACTCCGGGGGCGACCGGCGGCCCCGGCCGTCCCCGCTCGTTCTGGTGGTTCTGTCGGTTCTGTTGGTTCTGTTCCTTCTGTCCTCCGCGTTCCCTGTGTCCTCCGCGTTCGCTCCGCTCGCTGGGTTCGCTCCGGGACGGGCGGGTGGCGTCGGTCGTGGTCGGCGCGCCGCGCCGGGTCGCGCAGGACCGCGTACGCCGCCACCACCTCGGCCAGCGAGTCCCGGTCGGCCGGCTCGTCGTTCCGCCCGCGCGCTCCCACATCCGGGTGGTGCCGTCGCACGAGGGAGCGATAGGCGTGCGCGATCTCCTCCTGGGATGCCGTGGACGGCACTCCCAACACCTCGTAGGGATCACGCCGGTGGGCGTCTTCCGAGCCGGTCATCACACGACTTCCGTTGTCTGACAACGACTCCTCGCCGAATGCTCCCGGTGGCCCGCGCCCACCGCGTCGTCGGACGCCATGGGCGCCAGGGACGTCACCGCGCCGGAGTGAACCCCGGGTCGGCGCGTCCGGCTCGGCCCCGTCGAGGTCGGGCACGGGCCACCGGGACTCTCGTTCGGCGACTCACCTCACTGGACGGGTCTGCTGCTCCACCACCTCCCTCCATCCGGACCGAACCGCGCATCACCCATCGGGAGGCGGATGCGCCGGAGGGGAGCGCTGCCGCGCCCACC
This sequence comes from Streptoalloteichus tenebrarius, assembly GCF_024171885.1. GTDB lineage: Bacteria > Actinomycetota > Actinomycetes > Mycobacteriales > Pseudonocardiaceae > Streptoalloteichus > Streptoalloteichus tenebrarius. Next base: position 27,988 of record NZ_JAMTCP010000022.1, read on the forward strand.
CGTCCGCGCCGGGCGCGTGGGGCCTGGCCCGAGGCGCTGGCCCCGGCTCGGCGTCGTCGGCCGCGTGCGGTCCCGCCTCGGGCGCCGGTGGCCCGGAGCGGGGACGCGGTGGGACCGGCGGCGGGCGGTGCCACGCCGCGCGCACGATCGCGTCGAACTCGGCGCGCAGCAGGTCCTCGTCGCCGTAGACGAGGTCGACGAACGCCTCGTCGACGACCTGCTGGGCCGCCCGGACGTGTGGCCGCAGCCGGCCGCGCTCGATCTCCGCCATGACCCGCTCCCACCACGACGTGACGTCACACCGCGCGGTGTCGGTGTTCGCCGTCAGGCGCTGATCTCCTTGCGACCGCCGTCCCCTCGGGTGATGGCGATCTTGCGGGGCTTGGCCTGCTCGGCGATCGGGATCCGCAGGGTGAGCACGCCCGCGTCGTAGACCGCCTCGATCCGCTCGGTGTCGAGGTTGTCGCCGAGGAAGAGTTGTCGGCTGAACACACCCCGGGGGCGTTCCGCGACCACGAGGTCCGAGTCCGCCACCGCCGGCCCCTTGCGCTCCGCCCGGACGGTGAGCACGTTGCGCTCCACGTCCATGTCCACGGAGTCGGGGTCGACGCCCGGCAGGTCGAAGTGGACCACGAACTGGTCGCCCTCGCGGTAGGCGTCCATCGGCATCGCGACCGGACGCGCCCGGGTGCCGTTGTCGAAGAGTTGCTGGGCAAGCCGGTCCAGTTCACGGAACGGATCGGTCCGCATCAGCATCGCGGGTCTCCTCCTTCCGCTCGACATCCCGCTCGCAGTGCTCCTTGCCGAACCAACCCGGAGAGGTGACCACCGTCACGACTCCGCCCCGACGAACGCGCGAGAACGCGTCCCTGTTCCCCGGTTCCTCACCCGTTCCGGTGAATCTGGCGGCCTTCTCCGCCCAGATTCCCCGGGTTGGCGGAAGGCCGGAAACCTCTCGGCCCGGACTGGGGACGCGGCTAGGGTGCCGGCATGGCGGAACCAGGAGCGACGCCAGCGACGCCGGAGCCCTCGTCCCGGTCCTCGGACTACTCACCGACGGTCCCCGCGGCGGACGTCGAGCGGATCCGCCGTTGGCACGAGGACGCCTACCGGTCCCGGAAGGCGCTCGGGGAGCAGGTGATCGAGTACCTGGGCCGGTCGTTCGTCGTCCCTCCGGAGGTCCAGCCGATCACGCCCACGTCGTCCCTGCTCGGCGAGGCCGTGCTCGCGGAGGTCCGCCCGGACGACCGGGTACTCGACATGGGCACCGGCAGCGGCGTCAACGCGATCCTCGCGGCCGGCACGGCGCGGGAGGTCGTGGCGGTCGACATCAACCCGCACGCCCTGGCGGCGGCGCGCCGCAACGCCGAGCGCAACGGCGTCGCCGACCGGATCGACGTCCGGCACAGCGACGTCTTCTCCGCCGTCGACGGCCGGTTCGACCTGATCGTCTTCGACCCGCCGTTCCGGTGGTTCGCGCCGCGCGACCTGACCGAGCGGGCCACGACGGACGAGAACTACCGGGCGATGACCGCGTTCTTCCGTCAGGCGCGCCGGCACCTGACGGAGCGGGGGCGGATGCTGGTCTTCTTCGGGACCTCGGGCGACCTCGGCTACCTGGAGCGACTGATCGCCGAGGAGGGGTTCGCGAAGGAGGTCGTCGCCCGCGCGGAGCTGACCAAGGAGGGCTGGCGCGTCGAGTACCTGACCTTCCGCCTGACGCCCTGACTCCGCCGACCGCCCGAAGTCCTGACCGGCTGAGGTCCTGACCGAGCGGAGGTCTTGACGGCCCGAGGTCCTGACCGAGCGGAGCGCCGCCGCTTCAGGAGCGCGTGCCCCGACTCCCCCGACGACCCGCGCTGGACGGCGTCGGCGCGGTCAGCATCCGGACGAGGGCGTCGGCCAGGCTCTCCAGGTACTCGGGCGTGACGGGCGTGTGACGGCCCCGCAGCCGCCAGTAGAGCGGCGCCGCGAGCAGGTCGAGCACGACGTCGCGGTCGACGTCCCCGCTGATCTCGCCCCGGGCGATCGCCCGGTCCAGCACGGCCGCGCCCCTGGTCCGCCGGGGTTCGCCGATGTGCGCGGCCAAGGCGTCCGCGAGGACCGGGCCGCGCACCGCCTCGGCGAGCAGGTCGGGGAGCACCCGGCCGAACCGGGGGTGGTTCAGCCAGTCCAGGATCGCGTGCAGGGTCGCCAGGACGTCCCCGCGCAGCGATCCCGTGTCCGGCACCTCGGCCATGGGCACGCTGAGCCGGGAGACCACGTCCACGACCATGTCCTGTTTGGACGGCCACCTGCGGTAGAGCGCGCTCTTGCCGACCCCGGCCCGCCGGGCGACGGCGTCCATCGACAGTCGGCCGTAGCCGTGCTCGGCCAGCTCGTCGAGCACGGCCTCGGTGATCGTCTCGGTCAGCTCCTGGCGGAGCACGGCGGCCCCGGACGGGGTCCTGCGGGCGCGCGCTCCGGGTCGGTCGGCAGTCATGGCCGGAGTCTAACGAGTGGACGGAACGGTCCCGTCCGACGTATGGTGGTCGGGACGGAACCGTTCCGTCCATCCCGTGAACCGTCCCCTGAGGAGCACCCGTGTCCGAGCACCTCACCGACGACGCCCGCCGTCGCCGCGCCCACGCCACCGTCGACCGCGTCATGAGCACGCTGCTGGCCAAGGACATGGCCGGCTTCGCGGGGCTGTGGGCGCCGACCGGGATCATGGAGTTCCCGTTCGCGCCGCCCGGCCGTCCGCGCCGACTCGACGGCGCGGACGCCGTGTGGGAGTACGTGCGCGACTACACCGACCACATCGACCTGCGCGCGATCACGTCCGAGACGCGGCACGAGACCCAGAACCCCGACGTGCTGGTCGTGGAGTTCTCCGTCGAAGGCCTGGCGGTGCGCACCGGGCGGCCGTACCGGATGAGCTACGTGGCCGTGATCGAGGTCGGCGCGGAGGGGATCGTCTCCTACCGCGACTACTGGAACCCGCTGGCGGTGGCCGAGGCGCTCGGCGCGGACAGCGAACTGGTCGCGGGTTCGGCGAACGCGGCGGCGCACCAGGAGGCACGGGCGTGAGCGGGCGCGACACGATCCTGGTCACCGGGGCCACCGGCAACACCGGCCGCCCGCTCGTCCGACTCCTCCGGGAGCACGGCGCGCGCGTGCGCGCGGCGAGCCGGAGCGCGACCCCGGTCGAGGGCGGGGACCACGTCCGCTTCGACTGGGCCGACCCGTCCACCCACGCCGACGTCCTCCGCGACGTGCGGCGGATCTACCTCGTCGCGCCGGTCGGGGTCGCCGACCCGGAGCCGCTGGTCCGCCCGTTCCTGACGGCGGCCCGCGGTGAGGGCGTCGAGCGGGTCGTGCTGCTCAGCTCCTCGGCGGTGCGCGAGGGAGATCCCCTGCTGGGCCAGATCCACCGCCTGGTGCGGACGATGTTTCCGGAGTGGACGGTGCTGCGGCCGTCCTGGTTCATGCGGAACATCGTCGGCGATCACCCTGTGGCGCACGGGATTCGCACCGAGGGTCGGATCATCACGGCCACCGGGGACGGCAGGGTGGGTTTCGTCGACGCCGCCGACATCGCCGCCGTGGCGGCCCGCGCGCTCCTCGACGACGCCCCGCACAACACGGAGCACCTCATCACCGGCCCGGAGGCGCTGAGCTACCGCGAGGTCGCCGCCCTGGTCTCCGAGCTGACCGGGCGCGCCGTCGAGCACGTTGATCTGTCCACTGAGGACATGGCAGCGCGGTTCACCGCGCTCGGCTACCCCGCCGAGTTCGCGGCGGCCCTGGCCGCGCTGGACGAGGGCATCCGGAACGGCGGCGAGGACCGGACCACCGACACCGTGGAGCGCGTGACCGGCCGACCCCCTCGGTCCCTGCGGGACTTCCTGTCCGACCACGTCGAGGCGCTCGCGCCCACCCCCTCCGCCGTCTGAACCCCGCCTGCGCCGGCTGAGCCTCGCTTCCGCCGGCTGAGCCTCGCTTCCGCCGGCTGGGCCTTGCTTCCGCCGGCTGAGCCTCGCCTGCGCCGGCTGGGCCTCGGCCCGAGCGGCGAACCCGCGCGGGAAACCGGAAACCCCGGGGTTCTCCTGGCACGGGAACCCCGGGGTTCCTGTGCCAGGAGAACCCCGGCGCACGCCGGCCCGAGGGATCTAGCGGGTGTGCGCCGAGCGCTGGGCGAGCACCTCCGGGTTGGCGCAGTGCGCGAGCGGTTCGCCCCGCAGGTACCGGCCGACTTCGGCGGCGACGATCCGGGCCGCCTTGTGCGCGACCTCCCGGCTCGCGCCGGCCACGTGCGGGGTCAGCACGACGTTCGGCGCGGTGAGCAGGCGCGAATCCGCCGGGACGGGCTCCTCGGGGAAGACGTCGAAGGCCGCTCCGAACAGGTGGCCCGACTCCAGGGCGTCGCAGACCGCCTCGTAGTCGACCAGCGCGCCGCGCGCGCAGTTGACCAGCACCGAGCCCTGCGGCATCGCCGCGATCTGAGCGCGGCCGATCATGCCCTCCGTCTCCGGCGTGACCCGGGCGTGCAGGGACACGATGCGGGACTGTGCGAGCAGGTCCTGGAGCGCCACGGCTTCCGCGACTCCCGTGAGCGCGTCGGCCGCCACGTACGGGTCGTGCACCAGGACGCGCGAACCGAGGGCGTTGAGCGCCCTGGCGACCCGGCTGCCGATCGCGCCGTAGCCCACCAGGCCGACGGTCGTGCCCTCCAGCTCGATCCCGCAGTTCTCGTAGGCGTAGTAGTCGCCGCGCCACACACCCGCGCGTATGTCCTTGTGCAGTTCGGGAATCCGGCGCGCGGCGGCGAGGATCAGGGCGATCGTGTGCTCGGCGGTGGCGGCGGCGTTGCGGCCGGGCGCGTAGCAGACGGCCACGCCGTGCCGGGTCGCCGCCTCGATGTTGACGTTCACGGGTCCGCCCCGGCTGACGCAGAACAGCTCCAGGTCGGGGCAGGCGTCGAGGACGCGCTCGGTGAGCGGCCCCATCTGCGTGACGCCGATCCTGGCCCCGCGCAGCGCCTCGATCATGGTGTCCTCGTCGCCCGAGGCCTCCCTGACCTCGGCCACCTCGCCGAAGGGCACGTGCGGCCACGGCAGGGTCAGCTCGCGGACGTCCACCCCGCCCACATCAGAGTCCAGGTCGGACGTCTCGGCGCGGACGGCGTCGGCCAGCAGTGTGGGCAGCACGAAGTGATCGCCGGCGGCGACGACGGTGGTGCGCATGGGAACTCCTGTGTGGTGCTCGCTCAGACCGAGAGCGCTTCGATGGGGGTGTTGAACTGCAACAGCGACGTGACGTCGTCGCGGATGCGCAGTTCGGTGATGCCGGTGTTCCGCACGACGGGGAACACGCGGCGGTAGGCCGAGACGGGGATGCCGAGCAGGTGGCAGATCACCAGGCGCAGCAGGGTGCCGTGCGCGACGACGAGCACCCTCCCCTCGGGAACCCGCTCCGTGATGTCCAGCAGGCACGCGGTCCCCCGGTCCACCGCGACGCGCGGGTCCTCGCCCTCGGGCATGTGGTGGGCGACGGGATCGGCGCGGAACGCGGCCAGCCGCTCGGGGAACTCGCGTTCCATCTCGGCGGTGGTCATGCCCTCGGCGCGCCCGAAGCCCAGCTCGCACAGCCGCTCGTCGACGACCGGCTCCAGTCCGGTGGCGTGCGCGACCGGCGCGGCCGTGTCCCTGGCCCGGCCCTGCGGCGAGCACCACAGCGCGGCCAGGCCGGCGGTGCGCGCCCAGTCGGCGAGCCGTTCGGCCTGTTCCTTGCCGTGCGGGGTGAGCGGCACCTCGCTGCGCCCCGCGTAGCGGTTCTCGGCGTGCCAGGTGGTCTCCCCGTGCCGCACGAGCACGATGTCGGTCACTGTTCGGCCCTCCTCCGGGCGTGGTCGGCCACGGCGGCGTCCAGCCAGCCGCGGCGGGTCAGCTCGTCGACGAGGCGCAGGTAGGTGGCGAGCAGGCGCCGGGTGCGCTCCGGGCGCGGGTCGAGGACCTCGCGGACCCGCACCATGGCCCGCGCCGCCTCGGCGGGGCCGCCGAAGTGGGAGGCCGCGGCGAGCACCGCCATGCCGTGCGCCGCCTCGGTGTGCTCGGGCAGGCGGACCCGCCGGCCGAGCAGGTCGGCGCGGAGCTGACACCAGTACGGGTTGCGCGCCCCGCCCCCGGTCAACGACAACGCGCCGTCGGTCGGCGCGCCGAGCGAATCGAGGTAGTCCAGGCACAGGCGCTCCACGCAGGCCACGCCGACGAGGTGCGCGTGGAACAGCCCGGCCTGGTCGCCTGGGTCGCCGAGCACGAACGGCTCGGCGTCGGGCGCCCGGAACGGGAACCGCTCACCGCCGGTGGACGCCAGCGGGTAGGCGACGGCGTCCGGCGCGCGGTCGGCGGCGCGGGCGGTCAGCTCGACGAGGTCGGCGTCCGGGAACTCCCTGCTGAGCACGCCCGCGCCACTGCTGGACGCGCCACCGGGCAGCCAGGTCCCGGCAGGGCCTCGGTGGCAGTAGACGACGCCGGCGGGGTCGCGCACGAGGTGGTCGCTGACGCCCTTGAGCACCAGGGTCGTGCCGAGCACCGAGTTCCACGAGCCGACGTCCAGCGCGCCCGCCCCGAGCTGCGCCGCGCAGCCGTCGGTCATCCCGGCGATCACCGGTGTGCCGGCGGGGATGCCCGTCTCCGCCGCCGCCGTCGCGCCGACCACGCCGAGGGTGGTCCCGGGAGGGACCACGGGCGGGAGGAGGTGCTCGGCGACCCCCAGGACGTCGAGCACCTCCGTCGGCCAGCGGTCGGCGAGCAGGTGGTAGCCGGTCTTCAGCGCGTGGCTGGCGTCGGTGGGCACCGGGGAGCCGACGAGTCGCCACGTGACCAGGTCGGCCTGGTGGAGCAGCCGGACGTCACGCCGCGCGGCCAGCTCCGGCCGGTTCCGCAGCAGCCACACGAGCTTGGGCAGCGCCCACGAGGGCTGCATCCGCCGGTAGCCCAGCTCCTGCCACACCTCGCCGCCTGCTCCGTCCACAATGGACGCTTCAGCGGTGGCGCGGGCGTCGTCGTACATGAGGCCGGGCGTGAGCGGCGTGCCGTGCGCGTCGGCGAGCAGGATCGTGCCCGAGGTCGCGTCCACCGCGAGGCCCCGCACCCGACCCGGTTCGATCTCCGCCATGGCCTGCCGGCAGGCCACGCGCACCGCGTCCCACCACTGCTCGGGGTCCTGCTCGTGGCGCGGTCCGTCACGGTGGCTGCGCAGCGGGTGGGTCCCGGCGCCGGCGACCCGTCCGGTCTCGTCGACGGCGACGGCCCGGACGCTCTGCGTGCCGAGGTCGACGCCCAGCCACACGGGAGTGTTCTGGTCGGCGGTCACGAACGGCCTCCGTGGTCGAGTCCGGGACCCGGTCGGCGGCGGCCGGCCGCCAGGCGGGACCAGCCCTGCGCGGAGATCTCCCGCATGGCGAGGAAGTCCTTGTACAGCTCGGAATACAGGGCGGAACGCGCGCTGTCGGGCTCACACGTGGCACGCACGCGCACGTGCTTCTCGGCCGCCCGGCGCAGGTCCGGCTCCGCGCCCGTGGCCACGAGTCCACAGAGGAACGCTCCCTTGGCCCCCACCTCGCTGTCGGCCGAGCGCACCGCCGGCACGCCCGTGACGTCGGCGATGAGCTGACACCAGCTCTGGTTGTTCGCGCCGCCCCCGCACAGCCGCAGCTCGGTCGTCGCCGCGCCCGAGGTCTCCAGGCAGTCCCTGATCACCATCGTCAGGCCCTCGAACACCGCGCGGACCACCTCGGCGCGCCCGTGCTCCAGCGACAGCCCCCACCAGGTGCCCCGCGCCTCCGGATCGAGGAACGGGGCGCGTTCCCCGGCCGGGGAGAGGTAGGGCAGGAAGACCAGACCGCGCGCGCCCGGCTCGGCGGCGGCCGCCAGGTCGCCGAGCGCGCCGGGGCCGTCCGCGCCGAGGAGGGAGCCCACCCAGGACAGCACCTCCGTGCCGGCCAGCGTCGGGTAGGCGCGCAGCACGTGGCCGGCGGAGTCCAACGCGATGGTCAGGCCGGCCGGCTCCCCCGCCAGCTCGACCCGGTCCCTCACGACCTCCGTGCACAGCGTCGTGCCGAGGATCGTGCAGGCCTGCCCGTTCGACGTGGCCCCGACGCCCAGCGCGGTGGAGGCGATGTCGTAGGGCGCGAGCACGACCGGCAGGCCGGCCGGCAGCCCCAGCTCCTCGGCGGCGGTCGAGGTCAGCTCCTCGACCCTGCGGTCGTCGCCCCGCACCTCGGGCAGCAGCGGGCGCGCCCACTCCAGGTCGAACGCGGCGAGCAGCTCGGGGTCGTAGCGGCGGGTGGTCGGGTCCAGGAACGGCGCGGAGGCGTCCGACTCGTCCACGACGAGCTGGCCGGTGAGCCGGGAGAAGACCCAGCCGCCGCAGTAGAGCAGGGTCGACGAGCGCCGCAGCCGCTCGGGGTCGTGCCGGGCGAACCAGGTCAGGACGGCGTTGGGCAGGCCGGCGAAGGTCAGCGAGCCGTTGCGGTGGAACGCCCGGTCCAGCACGCCGTCGTGCCGCCAGCGCTCGACGACGTCCGCCGCGCGGCCGTCGGACCAGAGGACGGCCGGGCCGGTGGGCCGGCCCCGGTCGTCGACCAGCCAGGCCCCGTCGCCCTGCGCGGTGATCGCGAGGAACCGCACGTCGCCGTCGATCCGCGGGCGCACCGCGCGCACGGTGTCGACGACCGCCCGCCACACCGCGTCCATGTCCTGCTCGGCCCACCCGGGGCGCGGGCGGCGCACCTCGGTGGCCTGGCGGGCCACCGCGACCTCGTTCCCCTCGTCGTCGAAGACGACGGTCTTGATCATCGACGTGCCCACGTCGACCGCCACGGCGGACATGCGGCTCACCTTCCGTCGTTCCCGTCCGCGAGCGCCTGGCCGGCACCTGGGGTTACCCCGGTGGGGGCCGGCAGCCGCAGGAAGGTCGTCATCAGGGCGCTGGCCAGGTAGAGGCCCGCGAAGATCCACATCACCCCGGCGACGCCGAGCGGCCCGAGGAACAGGCCGACCAGCGCCGGGCCGACGAACGTGCTCGCGCCCGCGCCCAGGTTCAGCGCGGCCATGGCCTGCCCCTTGTGCTCGGGGGCCAGCGACGGCATCAGCGCGGACAGCGGCACGTAGCCGGCGAGCGTCGCGCCGTAGGCGGCGGCCACGAGCAGCGCCAGCCAGTACTGGGCCCCGGCCGCGAGCGGCGCGTAGTACAGCAGGAGCGTGGTGACCGCGCTGCCCACGCCGCCGAACCAGGCGATGGTGCGCTGCCAGCCGAGCCGGTCCCCCACCAGGCCGAAGATCAGGTTGAAGAAGATGTTGGTGGTGAACATGACCGTGAGCAGCCGCAGCCACTCGGTGAGGCTGAACCCGACGGTCTCGGTGAAGAAGATCGGCAGGAACACCAGGTAGCCGAACTGGGGCGCGGTGTTGATGATCCGCACGACGCAGCCCACGCCGATCCTCGGCTTCCGCACGAGGATGGAGAGGCTGCCGAGCAGGGTGGCCAGCGGTCGTTCGTCGGGCGGGGCGAGCCGCCCCGCGCCCGTGCGCTCGCGCACCAGCAGCAGGGCCAGCAGGCCGCCGAGGACGACGAGGCCGAGCGAGAACCAGAGCGTCTGGTACGCGCCGATGACCGGGATCAGCCCGCTGGCGACCAGCGAGCCCAGCGTGGGCAGGCCCCCGGTGAACGCGAACCAGAACCAGCCCACGGCCGACCCCAGGCGCTCGCGCGGGGTGACCGCCGTGACCCAGACCAGGAACGCGTACGCGAACAGCGGGTAGCCGAAGCCCCGGATGCCGTAGCTGAGCATCAGCAGCGAGTAGTTGCGCGTCGGGAGGGCCACGGCCAGGAACAGCACCTGGAAGGCGATCCAGATGCCGAGGCCGAGCCACATGACGCGGCGCGGTCCCCACAGGTCGGACAACGCGCCGGAGAACCACGCGGCGATGCTCGCGGTGATGCCGTAGACGCTGAACAGCAGCGCGACGCTCGACGCGGACACGCCCTGGTCCACCAGGTAGGGCGACAGGTACCCGGACTCCACGCCGTCGCCGATCATGAAGATCAGGACGCCGACGAAGCCCCAGGCCAGCGGGCGGGGAATGCCCACCCGCTCCACGAGGGAGCGGGCGGCGCCTTCGGGAGCCGAAGGCGCGGCGGAGAGCGTGGTCACGAGGAGCACCTCCTGGCGGACGGGCTGTGGCAGGGGTCGCGGCGCCGCGAGCTGGGCAAATTGGAGGCTGAGCCGGGCCTCGACTCAAGAACGAAACCCGTTCTTCACATGAAGTACGTGATTCATCACGTGAACTGTGATGGGTCGACCGCGGTGCGTCATCCTGAGGCGCGTGGTGTTCCCGCAGCTCAGAGCCATCTTCATCGGATCAGCGGCCGGCCGGGAGCCCTCGTCTCCCCGTGTTAACTTCGGGTGACAACTACGCGTCGTCCGCAGCACGAGAAGGAAGCCCACGTCGTGTCCGAGGAAGCAGGAGTCGCCCCGCCCGGCAACGGGGAGTCCTCGCGGGTCGCCGGCCAGCAGGCCCGTCAGCAGCGCATCCGGGAGCGGGTGCTGGCCGAGGGGTTCGTCCGCGCCGAGGCGCTGGCCACGGACTACGGCGTCAGCCTGATGACGATCCACCGCGACCTGGAGGCGCTCCAGACGCAGGGGTGGCTGCGGAAGGTGCGGGGTGGCGCGTCCGCGCTGCCCTCCGCGTTGTTCCACGGCAGCGTCGAGCACCGCATGGCGACGATGAGCGAGACGAAGCGCCGCCTGGCCGAGGCCGCGTTGGAGCTGGTCTCCCCCGGCCAGACCGTGATGCTGGACGAGAGCACGACCTGCCTGCACCTGGCGCAACGCCTGCCCACGCGCGCCCCGCTGACCGTGATCACCTACTTCCTGCCGGTGATCAAGCTCCTGGCCGGGGAGCCCGGGATCGGGCTGGTCTCCCTCGGCGGGTCGTACTTCCCCGCCTACGACGCCTTCCTCGGCCTGCACACCGCCGACGCCGTCCGCTCCTTCCGCGCGGACCTGCTCTTCGCCTCCACCACGGCCATCGTCAACGGCCGCTGCTACCACCAGTCCCAGGAGACCGTGCACGTCAAACGCGCCCTGATGGAGTCGGCCGGTCGCAGGGTGCTGCTGGTCGACCACACCAAGTTCGCCAAGGAGGGCCTGTACGCCCTCGCCCCGCTCACCAGCTTCGACCTCGTCCTGGTCGACGACGGGCTGCCGCCGGCCGAGCTGCGCGCCGTCCGCGACCTCGGCGTTCAGGTCCGCACCGTGCGCGCCTGAACGCCGGTCCCTCCGGCAACGTCCACAGTGGTCGGTGATGCGCGGACGGCGCCCCGGGTTTCGGTGCGCCGGTCCGGGGAATCCCGGCGGTGTCGGGCGACAGCCACGGCACGGTCGACACTGGGACGAGAACGAGCGAGGCCGCATGACCGGGACGAGGAAACCACGAGTCGTCGTCGTGACCGGCGCGAGCGCGGGCGTGGGACGGGCGACGGCCAGGGAGTTCGCCGACCGGGGCGACCACGTCGCCCTGCTCGCGCGGGGCCAGCACGGACTGGAGGCCGCGGCCGAGGACGTACGCGGGGCCGGGGGCAGGGCGCTGGTGGTTCCGGTGGACGTGGCCGACCACGAAGCCGTGGAGGCGGCGGCGAACCGGGTCGAGGAGGAACTCGGCCCCATCGACGTCTGGGTCAACAACGCCTTCAGCACTGTCTTCGCGCCGTTCACACAGATCACGCCGGACGAGTTCCGCCGTGTCACCGAGGTGACCTACCTCGGGTTCGTCAACGGCACCCGCGCGGCGCTGGCGCGCATGCTGCCACGCGGGCACGGCGCGATCGTGCAGGTCGGCTCCGCACTGGCCTACCGGGGCATCCCCCTCCAGTCCGCCTACTGCGGGGCCAAGCACGCCATCCAGGGCTTCACCGAGTCGCTGCGCTGCGAGCTGATGCACGACGGCATGGACGTGCACATCACGATGGTGCAGCTCCCCGCCGTGAACACCCCGCAGTTCGACTGGGCCAGGACGCGGATGCCGGAGAAGGCCCAGCCCGTGCCACCGATCTACCAGCCCGAGATCGCGGCCAGGGCGATCGTGCACGCGGCCGACCACCCGCGTCGTCGGGAGTACTGGGTCGGCTCCAGCACGGTCGGCACGCTGCTCGGAGACAAGTTCATCCCTGGCCTGCTGGACCGCTATCTGGCCAGGACGGGCTACCGGTCGCAGCAGAGCGGACAGCCCGAGGCCCCCAACCGCCCGGCGAACCTGTGGAAGCCCCTCGACAACGGGCAGGGGCGGGACTACGGCGCACACGGGCGGTTCGACCCCAAGGCCAAGGGCCGCAGTCCCCAGATGTGGCTCTCCCAGCACCACAAGACCCTCGTCACCGGTGCTGCCGCGTTCCTCGTCGGCGCCGCCGTCACCCTGCGGTCACTCCGCTCCCGATGAAGAGCAAGAACACCGGTCGCGCGGTGTGTGTGACACCCCGTGCTGACCGGTGTTCCTCGTGTCGAATGCGCGTTCTCCAGGAAAAGGGATCCGGAACAACCGCCGCCTCAGGCGGAAATCTTGACCTCACGGGTGAGCCGGGAGTCCCAGGGGCACCAGTGGCATCCGGGCAGGAACGCGCCGCACGCCTCGTCCAAGTGATCATCCACATACTGCATGTTGGCGTCGCAGACCTCGATGGCGACCTCGAAGAACGCGATGGTGTCCGGGTCGAGGTGGAAATCCCAGGCGGGGTTGTATGGCTTCTTCTGCTTCTTGATCCTCCCGTGGACGTGGATCCGGTGCTTCTCCTCGCCGGACAGGATCCGTCGGGCGTGGGCGATCTTCTCTTCGTCCCGGAGTTCGAAAACGAACTCCTGGCCGCGTTGCTGGGTGAACGCGAAGTAGGCCGACTCGGCCATGCTTCTCCTCCTGAGGGTGCCCGATCGGGTGGTCGAACGGACGCTATCGATCCGATCATCGGACCAACAACTACCCGATCGGATGACAGCGAAAGCCGATGCGGAACCATTCCCCAGCCCGGATCGCTCTCAGGCCATCAGCGTCCTCAATGGACAGCATTTCATCGGCCGTAGCCCTTCCGGCAGGGAGGGCGGTCGCCGTAGGCGGGCAGCGTCTCGCGCCAGGCCCGCTCGGCTCGGGCGCGCAGGTCCGCGCACCGGCCGGCCTCGACACGGCAGACGTCGCACTCCGGCCACAGCAGCTCCGGGTCGCCGAGGTCGTACGTCCGGCTGATGACGATCAGTCCACAGAAGACAGTCACACTCGCCCCCTCGGGTCGCCTGCCGCCCCCGTGGGCGTGGCGCTGGCCGGCGTAGGGAAGCCAGGTGTGGCTGGGGAAGTCGAAGAGAGTCACGACTGCTCCACGGAATTCGGCGCGGAATGACGGGGAGAAGGGGCGGCGGGGCCAGGACCGAGGGGGCAGAAACCCGGCCCCGCCGCCGTGTCCCGGCGCGGCGAGGGGGAGCGCCCGCGCCGGGAGCATCAGAGGTTCAGGCGGTGCGCTCGCGGATGTCCGCTCCCCACACGACCTCCTCCGGTGTGGGCACCCAGACCCTGACCTCACAGAGCTTCTTGTCCGGCGGCGCCCATCGCCGGGAGAGCGGGTGGACGACGACGATCCACCGGTCACCCGGCCGCACGAGACCGGACTCCTGGTGCTCGACGAAGAACTCCCGGGTGAGCGCCACGGCGTGCGCCTCGGCTCCGCCCTGGCAGAAGTAGAACCAGTCGTCCTCGACGTGTTCCTGGGCGCGACAGACACGCCGGCCGCGTTCGATGCGGAGGTAACGCATCAGATGCCAGAGGGGCGGGTTCACGACGCCCTGCCCCGCGGGATCGCCGGGAACGGCACGGTCGTCTCTCCGCCGCCGGCCACCCCGGTGCGCCGTAGCCGGTCCAGCGGGTTCTCGATCCGACGCAGCGTTTCCGTCGGGGCCTCGGCGTACAACCTCGTGAGCTTGCGTGAACGCCGTGGTCGGCGGACATCATCACGCCGCAACAGATCCGCGAGCGACAGACCATGCCCCCGCTCCCGCAGCGCGTGACGCGGCAACTCCGACGACACGGACTGAACAGCCATCGGCCAAGCCGTCGGAGCGACCAGACCGGAGACAGGCGCGCCGAGCGCGCCGAAGGTGACGAACTGGATCACGAGACCACCTCGCACACTCCACATCGGCCTGTGCTCAACTGATCACGCTCAGTTGCTGGCCGTATGCCCAGGACAGTACAACTGCGACGTCACAGTTTCGACGACTCGAACGGGTGATCTCGCCAAGTCGGCTCGCCCCCAGGGGTTTGTTGCCGCGCGGTGGGACCCGGAAGGATTGACGCCATGGGTAGCTCCCCGCCACCGCTCGCGTACCGCCTGCTGTTGGGCGCGTTGCTGCGAACGCTGCGCGAACGCACTGGCATGACTCCGGCTGAGGTCGCGGAACGCCTCGGCTGGTACGTCCGCAAGGTCAACCTTGTCGAGACGGGGCAACGGAAGGTCGTGCTGACGGAGATCGATCGACTGATCGAGCTCTACAAGGTCAGCGACGAGGAGGAGCAGCGCGTCCGAGACCTCGGACGAGAAGCCCGGAAGCGAGACACGGCCTCGACGCCCGTCGCGGAGTGGGCGCAGATCTACGTCGCGATGGAGTCAGCAGCGCGCGAACTTCGGGTGTATCACGAGGAATTGCTCCCCGGTTTCGCGCAGACCGAGGAGTACGCCCGCGAGATCCTCTCGCACGGCTTCTTGCCACCCAAGCGTGGCGTCGACGACGCGGTTCTTCGACGACTGGAAAGACAGCAACACATCACCGGCCCCGACGCTCCCACTGTCGCGATGGTGCTCGCCGAGAGCGCGCTCCGACGGGAGGTCGGCGGCAGGGAGATCATGCGACGACAGGTCCAGTTTCTGCGGAACCTCGCCGTACTACCGCACATCTCGCTGCGGGTGCTCCCCAACTCGGCGGGCGCCCACGCCGGACTGGGCACATCGTTCAACTTGCTCTACGTGGGAGAGCCCGCCACGACCTTCGCCTACGCGGAGTCGTTGACCGACGGCCAGTGGTATGACCGCGCACCACACACGGAGTCCTACACAATCGCATTCGACCGCGTATTCAGGGCAGCGCTGCCGGAAGACGACACGCTCACACTGCTCGACCAAGTGATCAACGACCTGTCCTAGGAGAGTGCCTATGCTTGCGCCCGATCTCACCCTGTCAGCTCCATGGCGCAAGTCGACGCGGAGCAACAACGGTGCCCACAACTGCGTGGAGGTGGCACCAGCAGCCGGTGCCGCTGCTGCCGTTCGGGACTCAAAGAACCCCAACGGGCCGGCGCTGCTGTTCGCCCCGAGCACCTTCCACGCCTTCGTGAACACCATCAAGACCGGACGGCTCGACCTGAGCTGACCCACACTGATCGGCGGGGGCCGGGGCCGGTCCCCGCCGATCCCTGTGAGCAGGCGGCCCATGGCGAAGCCTGGTGACCGCCCCTGTTGCGAGAAGCCGGATCAGGCGAGCATGCCGACCTTCTCGGCGAGATCGTGCGCGCGGCGACGCATGCGGGCCACCCTGTCCATCATCTCCCCCACCATCTGCCGGGCGTAGCCGTTGAACTGGATGGTTTCCGGTGCCGCTTCGTACGCCTTGTCGAGCAGTTCCGCCGTGGCCTCGTAGTCTCGGCGGGCATGGTAGGCCCGCGCCACCTCGATGAGATGGCGGGCGCGCCGGGGCCGCGACGGAATATCCGCCGGATTCCCGACCGCGGCATGGCGGGCGGCCTCTCCGGCCTTCCTCAGCTCGACGTGCACCGTCACCGCGTGGGCCGGCAGGATCGCGGTCGAGAACGACGTCATGGTCTGGTAGTAGCCGACGGGGAGCCTCTGTGCTGCCCTGCTCGCCTCATCGAGATGGTGCAGCGCCACTCCTTGGTCGCCCACCTTGGCGGCGGTGTACGCCGCTTCGGCCTGAAGCGCCCCCCACATCCCCAGAAGCTCGGCCGGGCCATCGGAGAGCAGCGGATCGAGAAGGCGGAGCGCGCTCATCGTGACTTCCTGCGCCTGCTCCCACTCCCCCGAATCGCGATGGGCCTGGGCGAGCGACCACGCGGACATCGCGATGGTTCGGGGGTCCTCGGCGTCATACGCCGCCGCCATCGCCCGCTCCACCGCCCGCCACAGCAGGCTCGCCGCTGGCTGGTAGGCAACATAGAACGTCACCAGATTCATCGTCTCGGAAAGGAGTGCGTAGGCGTCTCGCCTCTCTCGAAGGTCGGAGGCCGCGCGCACCGCGATCTGGGCATCACGAATCAACCCCGGGAGCAGTTCCCCGAGCGTCGTGCGGTGGAGCGGGGAGGCGTGGCGCGCGGCCCACGCGCTACTCAGCCGCTCCCGCAGTTGTTGTGTCGAGACACGTTCAACGCCAGATGGCATACCGAGGAGGTAGTCACTCATCGCCGCCCGCACGGCGGGCAGTGCCGGATGGGCGCTTCCACTGAAGGTCTCCGCCGGGGCCTCGATCGCTCCGGTCAGGTCAGCCAGTGAGACCTTGAGCATCTCCGCGATCCGCACGAGCATGGGCAACCGGGGAGGCAGCAGCCGCCCTGTCTCGACAGCCTTGAGCCAACTCTCGGACTTCCCGAGAAGCCCCGCGAGCACGGCCCTGGTCTTGCCGGCCCGTTGGCGGAAGTACTGGATGCGCTTCCCTACCGGCAGTTCCGGGTTGATGCGAGGACCCTCCATGGCGCGCCTTCCCGACCGCGTGGCGTGTCAACTCCTTCACTGAGAGTAGACCCACACGGCGCAGCCTCGACCCGACCTGTCCCCCACGAACACAACGGGTCGAGACGGTCTGCTCCTTCTCCGTGGACTTCTCGACCACACCGGTGAAGCGGCAGAACAGGGAAACGGAGCTTCTTCACTGCTCACTAGCCTGCTGGCTGGTTCTTGTCCATGCCGACCTCAAGGAGCCAGGCATGCCACCAGACCTCCATCAGGCACCTTGGCGGAAGACCAGTCGCAGTGGTGGCGGCAACGCGAACTGTGTGGAAGTCGCGCCCGTGGCAGACAGTGCGGCTGCCGTTCGGGACTCGAAGAACCCCAACGGACCGGGCCTGCTGTTCGCCCCGAACACCTTCCACGCCTTCGTGAACACCATCAAGACCGGACGGCTCGACCTGAGCTGACCGCTTGAGACGGCGGGGGGCCGGCTGGCTCCCGCCGTCAGCCATGCCCGGGCCCGGATGTGGCGTACGTAGGAAGTACCGGGAATCCCGGTGGCGCCCTCGCCGCGTGCGGCAGGATACGTCTGTTGTGCACGTGAGGGAGGCACGATCCGTGAGTGAGATGGTCAGCGGCTTCTGGACCGCTGGTGAAGCTGTGGCAAGAGCAGGAGCGAGAGTCGCAGGTCAGGTGGCTGATGCCGCCCGAGCAGTCAACAGCGGAGCTGGTGGCGGCGGTGGCGGAGGCGGCGCAGGCGCACACTTCGCCGTCCAGGCGGACCGGATTCCCGACCTCATCAGCGAGCTGAAACTCGCCAAGAGCAAACTGGAGGACGCCGCAGTGCTGGCCGTGGCCTCCATGAAGATCGATCCGATGGGCAGGGACCCGTTCAGCCCGTCCGCCGCGCAACGCATGGGACCCGAACTGGCCCAGAACTATCTCGACGCGAACCAGCGCCAGCAGGACGACATCCAACGGATGATCAACAGCCTTGAGGCCGCGAAGAAGACGTACGAGAACACCGAGGACGCCAACAGGGCCACGTTCGGAAAGCAGGCCTGACCTTGTCGAAGAAGATCACGAAGATCGCGGTTCCGATTCTGGGAGCACTGCTGTTGGCAAGCTGCTCCGGAGGGTCGGTACAGGGTACCGC
>NZ_JAMTCP010000022.1:46823-107047 GCF_024171885.1 Streptoalloteichus tenebrarius
AGAAGAACTTCAAGGTCTTCGAACCACTCACAATCGAAGACTACCCCGGGGTGATCGTGGCACCGGCCCTCGACCAACGCCCACAAGGCGTCTGCAACGTCGAATTCGCCGCCACCGACAAACTCAGCATCAGCGTGACGACGAACCTGTCCACACCCGACAGGGCAACAAACCCCTGCGGCCCGACCAAGGCCGCAGCAGCCGAGGTCCTCAAGACCCTCAAAGCCACCAACTGAGCTGAGACCGACGGCGGGGGCCGGACGCGCCACCCGCCGTCACCCTTCCCCGGAGCTGACCATGTCGAAGAAGATCACAAAGATCACTATCGCCACCCTCGGGACACTGCTGTTGGCAAGTTGCTCCGGAGGGTCGGTGCAGGGCAGCGCCCAGCCGACCGGCGGCTCGTCGATCGGCAGCGGCGCGTCGTCCGACTCCCTCCCCCCTGACGTTCCACGAGTGCCCAAGTCGCTGGACACCTCGAAGTTCGAGCAGAACCCCTGCACCGCACTCACGGCGCCGCAACTCCAGAAGGTCGGGATCAAAGTTCAGGGTGAACCGAAGCAGAACCCCAATCCCATCTGCTGGTGGAATGACTTCGACGCGAAAGTAAGCCTGTCCGTCGAGATCGCCACCAACCGAGACGGCCTCGCCGGTCTCTACCGCCGCCAGAAGAACTTCAAAGTCTTCGAACCACTAACAATCGAAGGCTACCCGGCAGCGATCGTGCTCACGGCGCGGGACGAACGTCCAGACGGGATCTGTGACATCGAGTTCGCCGCGACCGACAAACTCAGCATCAGCGTCCAGACTCAGTTGGACACCCCTGACAGGGGGTCGAATCCCTGTGGGCCGACCAAGGCCGCAGCAGCCGAGGTCCTCAAGACCCTCAAAGCCACCAACTGAGCTGAACCGTCGACAGCGGGGGGCTCGCGACAGCCCCCGCCGTCGCACATGCCCGGAGCTGACCTTGTCAAAGATTGCGAAGATCGCTGTTCCGATTCTGGGAGCACTGCTGCTGGCAAGCTGCTCCGGAGGGTCGGTACAGGGTACCGCGCAGCCAACCGGCGGCCCTACCAACAGCGCGAGCGCATCATCCGACGCCGCCCTTCCCCCTGGCGTGCCCCGCGTGCCCAAACCACTGGACACCGCACGCTTCCAACAAGACCCATGCGCCCTGCTGACATCAGCCCAACTCCAGCCGTTCAAGCTGGGCAACAAGCCAGGCGACCCTCGCAAGGTGCCGACGCCCTCCTGCGCGTGGTACGACTACGTCGACGCAAAAATGAGTCTGTCAGTCACGATCGCGACCGACCGCGACGGCCTGGCCGGCCTCTACCAACGCCAGAAGAACTTCAAGGTCTTCGAACCACTAAAAGTCGAAGACTACCCGGGGGCGATCGTGGCGGGGGCCCTCGACCAACGCCCACAAGGCGTCTGCGACGTCGAATTCGCCGTAACCGACAAACTCAGCATCAGCGTCCAGACGAACCTGTCCACACCCGACAAGGCAACAAACCCCTGCGGCCCGACCAAGGCCGCAGCAGCCGAGGTCCTCAAGACCCTCAAAGCCACCAACTGAGGACTGATCTCGGCTCGGGTACGCGTCGGCGGGGGCCGGACGGGGCCCCCGCCGACAGTGTGGGGCGATGTTGCGTGCGGTGGGCGGGTTGTGGGGTGTGGGAGGGGAAGGGGTCAGCGGCCGGAGCCGGGGAGGAACTCCTGGATCTTGGCGCGGACGCCGGAGCTGACCACGCGCCACGCCTCCGGGTCACCCTTGACCAGGGCCTCGGCCACCTTCTCCATCTGGTCGTAGGTGGCGTGCGGCGGGATCGGCGGCACGGTCGGGTCGGTGACGAACTCGACCAGGCAGGGCCGGTCGGCGGCCAACGCCTGCTCCCACGCGCCGCGCACCTGGCCCGGCTCCTCCACCTTCACGCCGCTCAGCCCGATGCTCTCGGCGAACCGCGCGTAGGGGAAACCCGGGAGGCGCTGCGACGGCACGAACTGTGGTGACCCGCCCATGGCCCGCAGCTCCCAGGTGACCTGGTTGAGGTCGCCGTTGTTGAGCACGCCGACGATCAGCCGCGGGTCGGACCACTCCTGCCAGCAGGCGCCGACCGTGATCAGCTCGTTGATGCCGTTCATCTGCATGGCGCCGTCGCCGACGAGGGCGATGGCGGGGCGGTCCGGGTGGGCGAACTTGGCTCCGGTCGCGTAGGGCAGACCCGGTCCCATCGTGGCCAGCGTCCCGGACAGCGAGCCGCGCATCCGCCCTCGGAAGCGCAGGTGCCGGGCGTACCAGTTGGCGGCGGTGCCGGAGTCGGCGGTGACGATGGCGTTCTCCGGCAGCAGCGGCGACAGGTCGTGGAACACCTGTTCGGGGTTGATGGGCTTGGCCGCGACCTTCGCCCGGCGCTCCATCACATCCCACCACCGGGTGACGTGCTTCTCCACCTGCTCGCGCCACGACCGGTCGGTCTTCCGCCGGAGCAGCGGCAGCAGGGCGCGCAGGGTCCGCGCGCTGTCCCCGTGCAGGTTCACCTCGAACGGGTAACGGAGGCCGAGCATGGTCGGGTCGATGTCGATCTGCACGGCCCTGGCCGACCCGTACTCGGGCAGGAACTGGCTGTACGGGAAGTTCGACCCGACGACGAGGAGCGTGTCGCAGTCCCGCATCAGCTCGTAGGACGGCCGTGTGCCCAGAAGGCCGATGGCACCGGTGACGTACGGCAGGTCATCAGGGAGCGCGTCCTTGCCGAGCAGCGCCTTGGCCACGCCGGCACCGAGCACGTCCGCGACCTCGACGACCTCGTCGGCGGCGTTGCGCGCGCCCTGGCCGACCAAAATGGCCACCCGTTCGCCGGCGTTGAGGACGTCGGCGGCGCGCCGCAGGTCCTCCTCGGCGGGCACGGGCGCGGCCTGGCACACCCCCAGACTGCCGGGCACCATCTTGAACTCGTGCGAGGGCGCCTGGTAGTCCAGCTCCTGCACGTCGTTCGGGATGATCAGCGCCGTGACCGTGCGCCGGGTGAGCGCGATGCGGATGGCGCGGTCGAGCACGTTCGGCAACTGCTCGGGGACCATGACCACCTGCACGTACTCGTTGGCCACGTCCTTGAACAGGCTCAGCAGGTCGACCTCCTGCTGGTAGTTGCCGCCCATGGCGCTGCGCGCGGTCTGGCCCACGATCGCCACGACCGGCACGTGGTCCAGCTTCGCGTCGTAGAGGCCGTTGAGCAGGTGAATCGCCCCCGGGCCCGAGGTCGCGACGCACACGCCCACGTGCCCGGAGAACTTCGCGTAGCCGACGGCCTCGAACGCGGCCAGCTCCTCGTGCCTCGCCTGGACGAACCGGGGCCGGTCGTTGGCGCGGGCCCACGCGGACACCAGCCCGTTGATGCCGTCGCCCGGATAGCCGAAGACGTGCTCCACACCCCACTCGCGGAGCCGCTTCAGCAGGTAGTCGCCAACCTTCTCGGCCATGACACCTCCCACAGGCCGACCTCGACCCCACCCGGTCGGGTGCGGTCGCTCTCCTAGGCCTTCCCAGGGCGCGCCGGGCGGAAACCCACCGGCCCGGCGGACACCGTGGGGCACCGCCCGCCACCCATCGTGTCCGCCCGCCACGCCCACCACTCCGGACAGTCGAACAGGTGTCCACTGTGGGCGGGCTCCCACTCCACGACCTCCCTGACCGAGCACGAACCAGACACGAACCGGACGCCAACGGACACACCGGAACAAGCCGTCCACATTGGACAAGGCAGGGGTCAACGGGACGCCTGGGACCAGAGGTACTGGTGTTCGGGGCGGCCGGTGGCCCCGTAGCGGAGGCTCATCGTCGCGCTTCCGCTCTGTGCCAACGCCGCGAGGTACCGCTGCGCGGTGGCACGGGCGATGCCCAGCTCGGCCGCGATCTCGGCAGCCGAGCGGGCCTCGCCGGCCGACCGCAGGGCGTCCGCGACCAGCCGGGCGGTCACCGGGGACTGCCCCTTCGGGGTGGGGACCCGGTCGCCCTCATGCAGCACCCGCATCGCGCGGTCGATCTCCTCCTGGTTGACCGCGCGGCCGGGGCGGCCCCACTGGGCGTGGTACCGGGCGTAGGCGGTCAACCGGTCGGCCAACTGCTCGGCGGTGAACGGCTTGACCAGGTAGTTCAACGCGCCCGCGGCGAACGCCGCGCGCACCGAGCCCGCGTCGGAGGCGGCCGTGAGCATGATCGTGTCAACGGTCAGCTCCCTGAGCAGGGACAACCCCGACTCGTCCGGCAGGTAGTGGTCCAGCAGCACCAGGTCCGGCCCGAGGGCGCCCACCAGCTCCCTGGCCTCGACGGCCGTCCGCGCCGTGCCCACCACCGTGAAGCCGGGCACCTGCTCGGTGAACGCCGCGTGGACCTGTCCCACCCGGAAGTCGTCCTCCACCACCAACACCCGGATCACGAGGTCGCCTCCTCCCGTGTTCGTTCCCCGACGTCCGCCCCGTCCCCGTCGCTCCCCGCCGCGCCGCCGCCGACCAGGTCCTCGGCGACGACGCCGGCCTCCGCACCCGGAAGCGTGACCCCGTCCAGCACCTCGGGCAGGCGGGCCACGAACACCGCGCCGTGCCCCGTCCCCCCGTCGGCCCCGGCTCCGTCCCCCGCGCCGCCGGGCTCGGCCAGCCGGACCTCCCCGCCGAGGCCGCGCGCGGTCTGCCGGGTCAGCGCCAGGCCCAGTCCCCGGCCTGATCCGTCCCTCGTGGACACCCCCTCCGCGAAGACCGACTCGCGCAGCCGCTCCGGCACGCCATCGCCACTGTCCACAACGGACACGTGGAGCGTCGTCCCCTCGGCGAGGAGGTCCACCTCGACCCACGCCGGGCGGCGCGCGCCGAGCCGCGCCGCCTCCAGCGCGTTGTCGACCAGGTTGCCGACCACCGTGGTCACCTCGACCGGCGCGACGACCCGGCTGGGCACCCAGGAGGTCGGGCCGACCTGGAGCGAGACGCCCTTCTCCTCGGCCGCCGCCGTCTTCGCCGCGAGGAAGGACTGGAGGTAGGGGTCGGCCACGGCCTCCCCGCCCGGTCCCAGCGCGGCGACGGGTCCGGCGGACAGAGCCTGAAGGTACTCCACCGCCTCCCGGTGGTGGTTGGTCTGCAACAACCCGGACAACGTGTGCAGCCGGTTGGCGAACTCGTGCCGCTGGGCGCGCAGCGCGTCGGTGAGGCCGCGCACCGAGTCCAACTCCCTGGTCAGGTTCTCCAGGTCGGTGCGGTCGCGCAGGGTGAGCACGCCGCCGAGGTCGCGCCCGTCCCTGCGGACCGGCCGGTGCCGCGCCACCAGCACCCGGTTCCCGGCCACGGTGATCAGGTTGTCCACCCGGTCCCCGGCCAGCGCGGCGCGCAGGCGCGGCGGCAGCGGCAGGTCGTCCACGGACGTGCCCGGGCTCAGGCGCACGCCCAGCAGGCGCTCGGCCTCGCGGTTGCCGACCGTGACCCGCCCCCGCGCGTCCACGGCGAGCACGCCCTCGCCGATGCCCGTGAGGACGGCCTCCCGCTCCTGGAGCAGCCCGGCCAGCTCGTGCGGTTCCAGGCCGAGGGTCCGCCGCTTGAGCAGCCGGGTGAGCAGCGTCGAGCCGGCCAGGCCCAGCACCAGCGCGCCGCCGGCGAACGCCCCGGCGAACGCCCACAGCCGGTGCCGCGCGTCGGCGATCTCGTCCGCGTGGAAGCCCACGCTGACCTCGCCCACGATCCTGCCGCCCCGGTCGCGCAGCGGCACCTTCCCCCTGGCGGACAGGCCGAGCGTGCCGTGCTCGACCAGCACCACCTCGTTCCCCGCCAGCGCTCCCGCCGGGTCGGTGCTGACCCGCCTGCCGAGCTGCTCGGGGTTGGGGTGCGCGAAGCGGATGCCCCGATCGTCGGTCACCACGACGAACAACGCGCCGGTCGCCGCGCGGACCCGTTCGGCCCTGGCCTGCACGAGGCGCCCCGGATCGTCCCCGGCGACGGCCTCGGCGACGTCCGGGTCCGAGGCGACCGACCACGCGACGGCCAGCGCGCGCTGCTCGTACTGGTGGACCAGGTGGCGCTCCAACAGCCAGCCGACCAGGGCGAAGCCGACGCCGACCACGAGCGTCACCAGGCAGACCTGCGACAACAGGACCTGGCGCGCGAACGGCATCCGGGGTGGCGACATGGGCGGACGCTACCTCTCCGACCCCCGTGAGCAGAACGCGCGAAAGACGCACAACGCGGAATGGACGAACAACGCCGAGAAGGGTTCGCGGCGTGAGCGGGGTCACCTACGGTCCACCGCCAGCGAGTGATCCGCGTGACGCGGCCGACAGATCCGCCGCCCTGCACGGCGGACCGAGCCAGGAGCAGACGCATGACCGAAGATCCCGTGATCCGGTTGCGGGGCGCCACGAAACGCTTCCGGAGCAGTTCCGGCGGTGTGCACACCGCCGTGCACGACCTGACGATGACCGTGGGGCGCGGGGAGTTCGTCGCCGTGGTCGGCCCCACCGGCTGCGGCAAGTCGACCACCCTGTCCCTCGTCTCCGGGCTGGAGCCGCCCTCGGAGGGCGAGGCGGTGGTGAACGGCCGGCCGGTCACCGGCATCCCCGACGGCGTCGGCTACATGTTCCAGGCCGACGCGATCCTGCCGTGGCGCACCGTGCTGGACAACGTGGCCACCGGGCCGAGGTACCGGGGCGCGAGCAAGCGCGAGGCCAGGGAGCGGGCGCGCGACTGGGTGCGCCGCGTCGGCCTGGCCGGGTTCGAGGACTACTACCCGCACCAGCTCTCGGGCGGCATGCGCAAGCGGGTGGCCATGGCCCAGACGCTGGTGAACGAGCCGTCGATCCTGCTGATGGACGAGCCGTTCAGCGCGCTGGACGTGCAGACCAGGGCGTTGATGCAGGACGAGCTGCTGCGCCTGTGGTCGGGCACGGGCGCGGCGGTCGTCTTCGTGACGCACGACCTGGAGGAGGCGATCTGCCTCGCCGACCGCGTGCTGGTGATGACCGCGAGCCCGGCGACGGTCAAGGCGTCGTTCACCGTGCCGTTGGCCCGGCCGCGCGACGTGGAGCGGATCCGGCTGTCGACCGAGTTCCTGGACGTCTACCGGGAGATCTGGGAGTCGCTGCGGGAAGAGGTCGAGAAGACCAGGGAGAGGGGTGGCAAGCGTGTCGCGTGAGGGACTGGACGTCCAGGAGGCCGTGACCGACGCCCCGGCCGCGACGACGACCGCCGCGCCGGCGCGCGCTCCGCTCCCGGACACGGCCGCCGTCCAGCGCCAGGCCAGCGCGGCGCGTCGACGTCGCCGCGCCGGGATGTGGGCGCTGCGGCTGCTGCTGGTCGTGGTCTGGCTCGGGAGCTGGGAGGCCGCGGCGACCTGGTGGATCGACCCGTTCTTCTACTCCAAGCCCAGTGCGATCTGGCACCGGCTGGTCGAGTGGTTCGACATCGGCACCCAGTTCGGCTCGGTGTGGGAGCAGATCCTGATCACGCTGGAGGAGGCGGTCCTCGGCTTCGTGATCGGCGCGGCCGCCGGCGTCGTGCTCGGCGTCCTGCTGGGCCGCAGCCGGTACCTGGCCGACGTGCTCGCGCCGTTCATCAAGGCGGCCAACGCCGTGCCCCGGATCGTGCTGGCCTCGCTGTTCATCATCTGGTTCGGCTTCGGGCTGGCCTCGAAGGTCGCCACCGTCGTCGTGCTGGTGTTCTTCGCGGTGTTCTTCAACGCCTTCACCGGCGCCCGCGAGGTGGACCGCAACCTGCTCGACAACGCCAGGATCCTCGGCGCGAGCCGGCTCCAGGTGCTCGGCACGATCGTGTTGCCCAGCGCCACGTCGTGGATCCTGTCCTCGCTGCACACCGCGTTCGGCTTCGCGTTGATCGGCGCGGTCGTCGGCGAGTACGCGGGCGCGAGCAAGGGCCTCGGCCTGCTGATCAGCAACGCGCAGGGCACGTTCGACTCGGCGGGCATCTACGCCGGCATGATCATCATCACCGTGGTCGCGCTGGTCGCGGAGTGGCTGCTGACGATGCTGGAGAACCGGTTGCTGCGGTGGCGGCCGTCGGCGAGCCGGTCCTCGGCGGAGGTGGTGTGACCGTGCGACGCGGACGGTGGAGCCGCGCGCTGGCCGCGGCCTCGGTCGTCGTCGCCGTGCTGGCCAGCGCGGGCTGTCGGGAGTCGCGCACGCTGCCGCTGGGCGAGGACGGGCAGCCGGAGATCACCATCATGGTCGGCGGCGTGGACAAGGTGATCTACCTGCCGGCGATGCTCACCGAGCGGCTCGGCGGTTTCGAGCGGCAGGGCCTGCGGGTGAAGCTGCTCAGCGAGCAGTCGGGGGCGAACGCGGAGACCACGCTGCTCAGCGGGGACGTGCACGCCGTGGTGGGCTTCTACGACCACACGATCGACCTCCAGGCCAAGGACCAGTGCATCACCAGCGTGGTCCAGCTCGCCGACGTGCCGGGCGAGGTGGAGCTGGTGGCGGCGAACAAGGCGGACGAGATCCGCAGCCCCGCCGACTTCCGGGGCAGGAAGCTGGGCGTGACCTCGCTGGGCTCGTCCACCGACTTCCTCACCCGCTACCTGGCCGGCTCGGCTGGTCTGTCCACTTCGGACTACACAACGGTGAAGGTCGGCGCGGGCCAGACCTTCATCGCCGGGATGACCAACGGCGGCATCGACGCGGGCATGACCACCGACCCCACGGTGGCGCAGCTCGTCAACAGCGGCAAGGCGAAGATCATCGCGGACATGCGGACCGAGGAGGGCACGCGCCAAGCCCTCGGCGGCCTCTACCCGGCCAGCTCGGTCTACATGAAGTGCGAGATCGTCGAGCGGTACCCCGAAGTGGTGCAGAAGTTGGCCAACGCCTTCGTGGAGACCCTGCGCTGGCTCAAGCAGCACACCCCCGAGGAGATCGCGGACCGGATGCCGCCCTCCTTCGCCAACGCCGGCCGGGACCTCTACGTGCAGTCGATCCGCGACAGCGTCGGGATGTTCAACGGCACCGGCCGGATGAAGCCCGAGGGCGCGCAGAACGTGCTGAACGTCCTGAGCCAGTTCTCGACCAACGTGAAGCCGAAGAAGGACCGCATCGACCTGTCCCGGACCTACACGACCCGGTTCGTCGACAACGTCCCGGCGTCGTGATCCCCGGCTTCCGGGGCCGGTGTCCCCCGGCCGGCCCCGGAAGCCGCGTTCCCCGTCCCGGGTCCATGCCCGTCGAGTACTGTCCGGGCTTCCCCGTGGCCCCACCGCGGCGCGCCCGTTATGGCACTTCGTTATGCCGCAAGCCATTGCTGGCCATTTCACGCCAGTCCTACGCTCCGGGGCACTCCCCCTTCCCCTGGCGCGAGGAGACGTACCGTGTTCCTTCGCAGGACGACCCGCGCACTGGTCGCGTTACTGGTCCTCACCCTCGGCCTTCTCGGTGCCGGCTACGGCACCGCGGGTGCCGCCACCGGGCCCGAGGCCGAGGCCAGCGCGGTCCGCACCCTCTACTACGACAGCAGCCGCGCGGCCGAGTTCGCCAAGGTGATCGACGACGCGGCGGCCATCTGGAACAACAGCGTGAAGAACGTGCGGTTGCAGAAGGGCTCGCCGGCGAACATCGTGATCCTCGCCGACGACGGCTGGCCCCGCGCGCAGCCGACGAGCCTGGGCTCCGGCCGGGTCTGGATGGGCCGGCAGGCCGTCCAGCAGGGCTACTACCCGCTGCGGATCGCCACCCACGAGCTGGGCCACATCCTCGGCCTGCCGGACCGCAAGCCCGGCCCGTGCTCGTCGCTGATGTCCGGCAGCAGCGCCGGCACCTCCTGCCGCAACCCCAACCCCAACGCGCAGGAGATCGCCGAGGTCGACCGCAAGTTCGCCCGCGGCGTCCTGAACGTCGAGCGGCTTCCCGAGGCGGTCCGCGTCTTCTGACGCCCGCCGGGACGTGCTGAGCGTTCCCAGCCCCGCTGCGCCCTCCGCGCCTGTCACACCCTGAAACGCCCGGACTTCCCCACCCCCTGCCGACGACGCACCCGTGTGGCCGAAGCGAGCACTCGCGACGGCGACCGGGTGCGTCGTCGGGTTCGGCGTCGACCGGGCGGGCCGTCGGGAAGGGGCCCCGGAGACGACCGGGACGTCCTTCCCGACCCCCATCAGGCCCGCCCGTCGTGCGGTCGACGCCGCGTCCGGGGGACGACCCGTCAGGCCGGGACCACGTCCAGCGGCAGCTCCGACGCGCTGAGCAGCGTGCTCGCGTCGGTGTACCGCACCCCGTCCCAGTCCACCGTGATCTTCGAGTAGCGGTCCAGCACGGCGTTCAGGGCGATCCGCGACTCCATCCTGGCCAGCGGGGCCCCGAGGCAGAAGTGGATGCCGTGCCCCAGGGACAGGTGCGGGTTGGGGTCACGAC
Source organism: Streptoalloteichus tenebrarius (assembly GCF_024171885.1). Taxonomy (GTDB): domain Bacteria; phylum Actinomycetota; class Actinomycetes; order Mycobacteriales; family Pseudonocardiaceae; genus Streptoalloteichus; species Streptoalloteichus tenebrarius. The sequence goes on from NZ_JAMTCP010000022.1 coordinate 57,215, forward strand.
GCGGGTCGAACCGGTCGGGGTCGGGGAACTGCCGCTCGTCCCGGTTCGCCGAGGCGACCCAGAGCATGGCGATGGACCCCTTCGGCAACACCTCGCCGCCCACCTCCACCTCCCGGGTGGTCACCCGTGCCAGCCGGGGGAAGGGCGCGCGCAGCCGCAGCGTCTCCTCGACCGTCGCCGGCACCAGGCCCCGGTCCGCCCTGACCTCGGCCGCCACGTCGGGGTTCTCGTCCAGGCACAGCACCATGTTGCCCAGCAGGGCGGTGGTGCTGATGTGCCCGGCGAGGAGGAGGATCACCATGAAGGTGGTGATGGCGTCGTCGTCCAGCCGCTCCCCGTCGACCTCCGCCTCGATCAGCTTCGTGGTGAGGTCGTCCCTCGGGTCGCCGCGCCGGACCTCGATGTGCCGGTGCAGGTACTCGGTCATCTCCAGGATGGAGTCGCGGCTGAGGGCCATCCGCTCCTTCGACGGCAGGAGGGAGTCGCCGCGGGTGCCCTCGAACAGGCCGTTGGCCCACGCCCGGTACTTCTCGCGGTCGCCGACCGGGACGCCGAGCATCTCGGCGATGACGATCACCGGCAGCGGGTAGGCCAGGTCCCGCACCAGGTCGATCCGCCGCTGACCGGCCACGGCGTCCAGCAGTTCGGCCGTGACCGCCTCGATGCGCGGGGCGAGCTGGGCGATCACGCGCGGGGTGAACGCCTGGCTGACCAGTCGCCGCAGCCTGCGGTGCTGCGGTGGGTCCATCCGGACGAAGTTGTTCTCGTTGAACCGGTCGAGGGCGGGGTCGGAGGGGATGACCTCGCTGGTGTCCGAGGAGAACGTCTCGTGGTCGGACACGGCCCGTAACGTCTCCTGGTAGCGGAAGAACTCCCAGATGCCCTCCTCGTTGTGCCGCAGGGGCGCGGCGGCCCGCAGTTCGGCCATGGCCGCCATGAGCGCGCGTCCGCCGTCCTCGACGCCGATGGCGCTCAGCTTGGTCTCCGACATCGTCACTCCCCAGTGAATCCCTCTGTCACGCCGGGGTTTCCCGCCCCCGGCCGTGAGCCTCGGCCCAGCACATGTCGCGGAACCGCTCGTACTCGTCGGCCACCTTCCCGGCGACGACCGGGAGGTCGGGCCGGTTCTCGGCGTCGGGTGTCTCGAAGGCGTGCCGCATGACGTGCGCGAGGATCGCGGCGCGGTTCTCGACCGTCATCTCCGGTGTCATGGGGACCAGGCCGCTGACCGTGAAGAAGCCGAAGGCGGTCGAGATCGACCCGAAGACGACCTGCCCCAGGTCCAGCTCCTCGCGCACCATGCCGTGGTCGACCAACGTCCGGTAGTAGATCTCGGTGAGCCGGGCCTTGCTGGCCTGGAGCTGCCGCCCGGCCTCGGTCTCCAGCAGCCGGCCGATCATCCCGGCGTCCTGCGTGAACATCGCCCTGGTGAGCGGGCGGCGGTAGGTGGCGAGGTAGGCCAGCGGCGACATCCGGTGCGGCAACACGTCCCTGGGGTCCGTCCGCAGGCACTCGACCAGCTCGTCGGTCAGCTCCGCGCTCTCACGGAGTAGGACGCCGAGGAGCAGCTCCTCGCGGCTGTGCCAGTGCAGGTAGACGGTGCCCTTCCCCACCCCGGCCGCCCGGGCGACCCCGTCGATCGTCACCCGGCGGTAGCCATGCTGAAGCAGCAGGTCAGCGGCGGCGTCCATGATCATCTGCGCCCGCGTCGCGCGGTCGGTCCCGCCCGCCTTCAGCGTGTCGGTCATCGCGTGCCCAACCCGTTCTCCCCCCGCGTGACCAGAATTCGCCATCCGGTCATCAGTCACGTGCGGTCGACGCTAGACCCGCCGCCACGGGATCGACAATGGGACATCCGGGCGATCATCGAGCGACCGAACGGCCGCCGGGGGATCCCCGGCCCCGCCGACCGGGGGCGCGGGCTCACTAGAGTCGCCGCCATGGGGGAGACCAGTCCGGCCGGAACCCACGCCGTGGACGGGCGGCGCCGCTTCCTGCTGGCGGTGGAGTACGTGGCGTTGTTCTTCGGAGCCGTCACGATCTACGCGATGCTCGACCGCCCCGGCAGCCCGATCCCCGTGCTGGTGGGACTCGCCGTGATGGCGGTGGTCTACCTCCGGCGGCAGGCCGCGTTCGACCGGAGGTCGCTCACCCGCGGCGAGGCCGTCCTGCCCGAACTCCGCCCGATGCTCGGCCTGTGGGTCGTGGCGGCCGTCGCGATGGCCGGGGCGCTGGCGTGGGCCAGTCCCGACCGCCTGCTCCAGCTCCCCCGACAACAACCACTGCTCTGGATCGCGATCGTCGTTCTCTATCCCCTGCTCAGCGTCTACCCCCAGGAACTGATCTTCCGGGGTTTCCTGTTCCAGCGGTACGCACCGCTGTTCGGCACGGGGCGCGTCATGGTCGCGGCGAGCGCCGCCGCCTTCGGCTTCGCCCACATCATCTTCGGGAACTGGCTGTCCGTGCTGCTCACTGTCGTGGGAGGGTGGCTGTTCGCCACCAGGTACCAGCGCAGCCGTTCACTGCTCGCGGCCTCGGTCGAACACGCGTTGTACGGCGTGCTGGTCTTCACGGTCGGGCTCGGCGACTTCTTCTACCACGGGGCCGCGAACCGCTGAGACGTCTGGTTCTCTCAGTGCGGCGCGGCCATGCACGCCTCGCCCACGGAGTCCCGGCGGCGCTCCATGAGGACGGTGTCGCGCCACTGGCCGTCGAGCTGGGCGATGCGCTCCCGGACGCCAACCGTGCGGAACCCGGCGGACCGGTGCAGGGCGATGCTGGCCCTGTTCTCCGGGAAGATCGAGGTCTGGAGTGTCCACAATGTACTCGCGTCGGCGGCGGCGACCTGCCGGCACAGCAACGCCCTCCCCACGCCGCGCCCCCGGAAGCCCGCGCCGACGTAGACCGAGGTCTCGGCGACGCCGGAGTAGCAGGCGCGCGACGACACCGGGGAGGCGGCGGCCCACCCGGCCACGACGCCGTCGACGACCGCGACCCACCGGTGGTCGGGCAACCACCTCCGGTCCAGCGCCTCCCTGGTGGGCACCCGGGTCTCGAAGGTCGCCGCCCTGGTCGCGATGCCCTCGCCGTAGACGCGCCGCACGGCCGGCCAGTCGTCCTCGGTCATCGCCCGCACCATGACGTCTCCCGGGAGGTCCGCGTGGGAACACGGGCGCGCGGCCAACGTGCCCATGACGACGTCGGCGGCGTGCGGGAGCCCGACGCAGCAGGCGTCGTCGACCTCGACCAACGTCGCCGCGCCCTCCCGGCGCAACCGCAGGATCCCTGCCTCGGCCAGCTTCCGCACGTGGTGCGAGCAGGTGGGCTGGCTGATCCCCACCAGCTCGGCGAGCACCCCGACCGACGGAGGGCGGGAGGCGGTGGCCACGGCGTGCACCAGGCGCACCCGCGTCGGGTCGGCCAGGCAGGCGAACCGGGCCGCGTAGGCCGCGGCGGCCCCGGGGTCGAGGACGGCGCCCCGCTGCTCGTCGGTCATGGCCTCATCATCGGGCACGGAGCGCCGTCCACGGCAGGTCCGTCCTCGGCTCCCGCGGTCAGAGCACGGTGATCGTGCCCCGGTACATCCCCATGGAGCAGGCGAACGTCAGCTCTCCCGGCTGGAGGACGCCCAACTCGATCCGGGTCTCCCCGTGCACCGGCAGGAGCTGGTCGACGCCGCGCGCCGGCACGACGAACGCGCGGGCGCACCCCTGGACGCCCTCGGACCGGATGACCACCGTGGTCGGCACGCCCGCGCTGGCCTCGATCCTGGGCGGGCTGTAGGAGCTGGCCCGCGCGGTGATCGTCACGACCTGGCCGCCGTTGGCGTCGCGGACGGCGCGGGCGGGAGGGTCGTCGAAGCCCATCGCCCTGACGACGGCGCTGGCGGCGAGGGGCGAGCCCGCCAGTTCCAGCCCTCCGTTGACGGTGACCAGCCCCATGACCACGACGACCGCCCCGGTCACCGTGGCGAGCCTGCCCCGCCAGGCGGTCGCCGCGCGCCGCGCCGCGTAGCCGAGCACCGCGAACAGCGGGGCGGTGCCCGCCACGAACACCGCCATGGTGGCCGCGCCCCCGAGCGCCGAGCCGGTCGTCAACGCCAACGCCTCCACGGACACCGTGACACCACAGGGCACGAGCACCGTGGCGCATCCCAGCGCCGCCGGGGCCAGCGCGGCGCGGGACCGGGCGCTGGCGCTGACCGCCCCGCTCCACGACCTGGGCGTGCGCACGACGATCCGGCGGAACCCGGGCACGCCGAGTTGGGCCAGCCCGAGAGCGACGACCACGACGCCGGCGACGAACTGGAGGACCAGCCGCACGTCGGAGGAGAGCTGGACGACGCCGCCCAAGGCACCGAGCAACGCGCCCAACGCGGTGTGCGAGACGAGCTTGCCGGCGAGGAAACCGGCCACGGGCGCGAGGTCGTCTCCGAGGCGTCGTGCCGGTGATCGTTCGTCCTCCGGCGAGGACGCCACTCCGCCGGACTCCCCGCAGCAGCCGGAGGGTTCGGCGTGGCAGGACACGGGTTCGGGGCGCTGCCGGGCGACGACCCCGGCCAGCAGGCCGCCCTGCACGGCGGCGCACGAGACACCGCCGGCGGCCAACCCGGTGACGAGAACGGCGGTCAGGCTCATCACGACCCCCAGCGGCAGGCGGACAGGCCGGTCCCCCGCCATGTGATCACGGTCCTTCCCCGTCCGCGCCCGGCATTCGGGGCACGCCTCTGCGCCGTCCGAGCGAAACCGCCCCGGTCCTCCCCCGGGTCTCCTCCCGGGTCCGGCGCAGCACCGTCCGCCGAGGGACCGCCGCTGACCACGTTCTTCGCCCAGCCACGCTCCGTGGTCGGGCGATCCTGCTACGTTCGCAACCACACGGGACGTGAAGGGGGCGGTCGTGTCCGATCCGATGTTCATGGCGGTGGCGGGAGCGCTGGCCGGCAAGGCCGCGGTGGCGCTGGCGTCGAGCGCCCTGGGCTCGCTGTACCAGTTCGTCAAGGAGCGGTTGGCCCGCCGGGCCGAGGACACGCTCGCGCTGGAGCAGGCCGAGGCCGCGCCCGACGACGAGCGGCGGGTGACCGCGCTGGGCGCCACCCTCGAACGCGTCGCCGCGGAGGACCCCGCGTTCGCGGAGCGGGTCAGGGAACTGTGGAGCCGGGCCAACACCGAGGCGCGCGCCGAGACCGGCGGTGTCGTCAACCAGGTCAACGGCACGGTGCACGGGCAGGTGATCCAGCTCAGGGACGTGCAGGGCGGGCTGCACTTCGGCGCGCCGCCGCAGGGCTCCTGATCACGCTCGGCGCGACGCGGGGGACGCCGGCAGTAAGGTGATCGTTCGTGCCGGATCGCGAGTGGGTGAGGGTTCCGGTCGGCCCGCATTCCCCGCAGTGGTCGACGATCGCGGCGGACCGCACCGTCCTGGGCGTGGTCCACAACGTCACGGCGGCCACCCGGCTGTTCGACGTGCTGCCGCTGCTCGACGGCGACCACCGGGTCCAGACGGTCTTCACCTGCACCGGCTCCTCGCCGTTCCGCGCGGGGCTCGACGAGTTCCTGGCCGGGAGGGGCGTCGCCGTCCTGCCGTGGGAGCAGGCGGTCCAGTTGGACTTCGACCTCGCGGTCAGCGCCAGTTACGGCGGCGCCCTGCACGAGATCAGGGCGCCGCTCATGGTCCTGCCCCACGGAATGGGCTACAATAAATTCTTTGCCAGGAAACCGGAAACCGGAAACCGGAAACCGGAAACCGGAAACCGGAAACCGGAAACCGGAAACCGGAAACCGCTCGGCGTTCGGCCTCGGCCCCCAGTGGCTGCTCTGGGACGGTGAGCTGGTCCCCTCCGTGGTCGTGCTCTCCCACGAGGAGCAACGGGACCGTCTCGCGCTGAGCTGCCCCGAGGCCGTGCCCGCCGCGTTGGTCGCGGGCGACCCGTGCTTCGACCGCGTCCTCGCCAGCCGCCCCCTGCGGGACTCCTACCGCCGCGCGTTCGGCGCGGAGGGCCGCCGGCTGGTGGTGGTCTCCTCGACGTGGGGCCGCGACGGGTTGTTCGGCCGGCACCCCGACCTCGTGCGGCGGCTCGCCGCGGAGCTACCCCTCGACGACCACCGCATCGTCGTCGCGCTGCATCCCAACATCTGGCACGGCCACTCGCCGTGGCAGGTGCGGTCCTGGCTCGCCGACTGCGAACGCGCGGGGGTCGTGGTCGTGCCGCCGGACGAGGGCTGGCGCGCCGCGCTGGTCGCGGCCGACCTCGTCGTGGGCGACCACGGCTCGGTCACCTTCTACGGCGCCGCGCTCGGCGTGCCGGTCGCGCTCGCGGCCTTCCCGGACGGCGCGGTGGACCCGGCCTCCCCGGTCGGGATGCTGGGGGCCGCCGCGCCGGCGCTGGAGCCGACCCGGCCGCTCCTCCCCCAGATCGAGCGGCTGCTGGCCGAGCACCAGCCGGAGCGCCTCGCACCGGTCACCTCGCTGACGACCTCCGTGCCCGGTGGTTCCGCCGCAGTCCTGCGCGCCGCGATCTACCGGACGCTCGACCTCCCCGAACCCTCCTCACCGGCGGAGAGCCCCGCCGTTCCCGTGCCCGTGGTCTCCCCGGCCGAGCCGAAGGCCGTGCTGGTGCGGACGGACCTGGACCTCTCGGCGTCCGACTCGTCGACTGACGGGCTCACCGCGCACGTGGTCCGGTTTCCCTCGGAGCCGATCCGGCACGGCGTCCCCGTCCCCGAGGGCACGTCGCTCCACGTGGAGACCGACGAGCCGTTCCGGCGCTGGCTGGATCTCGCCGAGGTGCTGGTCCACCGGGACGGCGGGGTCGACGCGCAGGAGTGGATCACCCGCGCCCTGGTGGCGCACCCGGGCTGCGTCGTGGCCGCCGTCGTGACGCCCGAGGGTTGCGTCGCCGGGACCGTCGACGGGGATCTGGTGCGTTTCAGTGTCCAAGGCGGACAAGGCGGACAGGGCGGACAGGGCGATCCCGCGCTCTGCGCGGCGGTGCTCGACGAATGGCGCAAGGCCGGGCGTCCGATCGCCACACTGCCCGAGCGGTTCTCGATCAGGGCGGGAAACCAGGTGACGACGGTGAGCGCGGTCGAGGTGGGCGTCCTGTCCGAGCGGCACTGAGCACCCGACGAGGACGGCTGGCGTCACGACGAAGCCAGCGCGTCACGGCGAAGCCAGCGCGTCACGGCGAGGCCAGCGCGCACGGCGAAGCCGCCGCGTCACGGCAAGACCAGCATCACCGCGAGGTCGACGTCACGGCGCAGAACTGTCCAATTCGGACAGTCTCCTCCTGACGGAGTCCGCCTGGGGGAAGTGCCACGCCTCGTGGATCGTCAGCGCGTCGCGGAGGTGCTCCCGCGCGGTCTCCCGGTCGCCCTCGGCGAGCGCGACCCCGGCGAGGACGTCCAGGGCTTCCGCCTGGTGGAACGGGCGGCCCTGCTCGGTCATGACCGCCAGGGCGCGACGGCCGGCCTCCCCGGCCTCCCGCGTCCGCCCGGCGCGGAGCAACGCCCGCGCGGTGCTGGTCGCCACCCGGCCGAGGTTGTAGGTGTCGGGCAGGACCTTGCCCTCGTGCGCCGGGTCGGGCAGCGTGGCGAGACCGCGTTCCGCGTCGGCGAGGTGCGCCATCGCCTCGTCATGAGCGTCCACTATGGACAGTGCCCTGCCGAGGTGGTGGTGGGCGAGCGCGAGCCGCCGGGGGTCGCCGATCTCCCGCGCCAGCCGGAGGTTCTCGGTCAGCACGTCGACCGCGCCCGCGTCCTCCCTGGCCAGCAGGACCAGGCCCAGGGACTCCACGGAGGTCGCGTGCCCCTCCCGGTCGCCCGCGTCCCGGCACAGGTCGAGCGCCCGCGCGAACAGCTCCTCGGCGCGGGCGTAGCGCTCGCTGAGGTGGTAGGCGAAGCCGAGCTGATAGGTCAGCCGTCCCTCGGCCCCGCGGTCGCCGCACCACCGGGCCGAGTCCACTCCCGCCTCGTGCGTGACGATCCAGTCCTCGAAGAACTTCCCGTGGAACACCAGGCTCCACAGCGCCTCGCAGAGCTGCCACGCGGTCTGGTGCCGTCCCGTCCGGTGGGCGGCCAGGACCGCCGCGCGCAGATTCGCGCGCTCGGTCTCCAGCCAGGCCCACGCCCCGGCCTGGTCAAGGTCCGACCACGGCAGACGACCGTAGAGCGGGTTCAGACGGGGGCGGTTCGGCATCATCACGCGGTCGGCCAGGACCGCGTTCTCCAGGTAGTAGGCCAGAAGCCGGTCCAACGCCGCGTCCTCGGCGCTTTCCGAGCCCACCTCGTCGGACCCCGCGTCATCACACCCGGTGCCCACCGACCGGCCGCCGGTGGCGATCCGCCTCGCGTGCAGCCGGACGAGCGCGTGCATGCCGAAGCGTTCCGGCACCGGTTCCTCGACCAGCCGAGCCGCACGCAGCCCCTCCAGCGCCTCCCCGAGATCCTCGTCCGGCTCGACGCCGAGGAGCGCCGACAGGGCTCCGAGCCCGATCTCACCGTCACCGGGGTGCAGCCCGAAGGCGCGGTAGACCCGCGCCGGGCGCTCCGCGAGCTGCCGGTAGGACGTCTCGAACACCGCCTGCACCGACAGGTCCCCCGGCACCGCCAGCCGCTCCAGCCGGCGTGACTCGTCGGCCAGGCGCCGGGCCATCCGGGACAACGGCCAGTGGCCGCGCTCGGCGAGCAGCGCGCCGACCACGCAGACCGCGATCGGCAGTCCCGCGCACACCGACACCAGCTCGCGCGCCGCCTCGGGTTCGGCCTCCACGCGAGCCGCGCCGACCAGCCGCGCCAGCAGCTCGTGCGCGGCCGAGTCCTCCAGCGGCTCCAGGTCGATCAACGCGGCCCCGTTGGCCGCGAGCCCCTCCATCGCCGACCGCGCGGTCACCACCACGACCGAGCCGTCTCCTCCCGGGAGCAACGGCCGCACCTGCGCCGGCAACGACGCGTTGTCCAGTAGCACGGCCAGCCTGCGGTCCCTGGTGAGCGAGCGGAAGAGCGCGGCGCGCTGGTCCAATGTCGGCGGCAGCGCGCCGGGGTCGTGGCCGAGCTGCCGGAGCAGGTGCGCCAGCACGTCGTCGGGGGACGCGATGCCGTGCAGGTCGCCGTCGAACTCCGCCCGCCGCTCGTGCAGCCAGTGCAACGCGACGGCGGTCTTGCCGACCCCGGCGACACCCCTGACGACCGCCACCGCCGGCCCCGGCTGGCCCTCGTGCGCCCGCACCACGTCGTTCAGGCGACGCAACACCGGCTTCTGGTTGGTGAAGACCACCGGCGGCGGGGCCAACTGCCGCAACGCCGGACGCCGGGCCTCGGGCAGGTGCACGTGGAACCCTCCGTGGTTGATCCCGACCTGCACCACCGAACCCGAGGCGTCGCCGACCTGGTTGACGACCGGGGGCGCCTGCCCGTCCCGGTCGCCGTGATCAGGTTCCTCCCGCACCGGCCCACCCCTCACAGCGCCACGAGCGGCAAGATCGAGGGCCGAGTCTACCCAGGTCCCGCAGCGCACGGTCACGGAACGAGCGCCGAAGGTGAGTGGGGATGGACTAGCGTGTCCGGCACCGCCACGACGACCACCGGTCGCCGCGCTCCGCCGCCCGCGCCGGCGGTGGGGCGCCGTTCGACCGGACGAGGGAACGAAAGATCATCACACCGCGTCCGAGCAACGCCTCCCCGGGGCATCCGCACCCCGGATGGAGTTCGTGGGCGGAGGATGGACAGGATCGCTCACGGCCGCCGGCGGCCCCGCCGGGCACGACGACCGCGTCGTCGGCGGGGGCGGGCCGGTGACCACGGCACGGGCGGACGGGACACCGGACACACCCGACGCGCGGCGCCCGGTCGCGGGCGGCCGGCACCGTCGGGAGGGGTCCGGAACGGGAACGGAGGGCGGCGGCATGAGCGCGCCGAGCCAGTCGACACAGGTGTTCGTCACCGCGATGACCCATCGCGGCGCGGTACGCGCCAACAACGAGGACTCCCTCGTGGCCGGTCCGGCGACGGTCTCCGGCACGAGCATGACCGAGCCGGTCGTGATCCGGCTGCCGCTGCGCGGGCCGGTCGTGATCGCCGTCGCCGACGGGCTCGGCGGCCACGCGGCCGGCGAGGTGGCCTCCGCGCTGGCCGTGCGGCGGCTGGCCGAGGAGGGGCCCGAGCTGACCGGCAGGGACGCGGTGGTCTCGACCCTGGCCAGGATCAACGACGAGCTGTACGAGATCCCGGGGAGACAGCCCGAGTACTACGGCACCGGCACCACCGCCGCCGGGCTGGTCCTGAGCGAGTCGGGCGCGCTGTGGTTCAACGTGGGCGACTCGCGGGTCTACCGGGCGGATCCCGGCTACCTGGGCCAGCTCTCGATCGACGACACCGCGGGCGGCGGGGAGGGCACGGGCCGGCGCAGCCCCGTCCTCGCCCAGGCGCTGGGCGGCGCCGCGCTCCGCACCCCGGTGGAGCCCCACGTGGCCGAGGACCCGGTGGAGGGGCCGGCGCGCTGGCTGCTGTGCAGCGACGGGCTCACCGACATGGTCGACGCCGTGCGGATCGAGCGCATCCTCGCCGAGGAGTCGACCAGCGACCTCCTCGCGGTCAGGGCGCTGTGGGCGGAGGCGATGAACGCCGGCGGCCACGACAACATCACCATCCTGTTGGTCCGCTGGCCCGGACCGAGGCGGGACTCCGACACGGCCGACGACTGAGCGCGTCGTCGCCTCTCCCCCGACGGGCGCCACCGACCGGACGCGCGACCGACGGGAGGGACGACGACACGACCGGTCCACTTCGGAGTCCACCTCGGACCGCGACGGTCCGGCCACAGTGGCGCGCTTCCGTTTCGAGCGTGCGGGATGTCGACCACCCCGATGCCACCACGTCTCGTCATCGTTCCGACGCGCTGAGTCACGCGAACGCCGAGGCTGGTCCGCCTGACCTCAGTGGACGGTGACGGGCGGATACAGCTCCTACCCGAAGAAGTAGGGCCGGCACGCCGAGAGCGGACGTCACCTCTTCCTCCAGCAGACCGACCGCGTGCGCGGGGCGCGTGCCCGGCCCGGTGCGGCCGGTCGGCGCACGAGCGACACCCACGGAGGAACCCGGTGACCGCTGACATGAGCCAGACCGTGCGGCCGGCGTTGTCCGCGCAGGACCGTCGGCACTGGTCCACCCTGCCCGCGCTCCAGCAGCCGGACTGGGGCGACCGGTGGCTGCTGGACGAGGTGACCTCGGACCTGGCGTCCCTGCCGCCCCTGGTGGACCCGGACGAGGTCCGGTCCCTGCGCTGCCTGCTCACCGAGGTCGCGGCCGGCCGGCTCCAGGTCGTGCAGGCCGGCGACTGCGCGGAGGACCCCGCCGAGTGCGTGCCCGAGGTGCTCACCCGCAAGGTCGCCCTGCTCGACCTGCTGGCCGGGGTGATGCGCCTCAACGCCGACCTCCCCGTGGTGCGCGTCGGCCGCCTCGCCGGCCAGTTCGCCAAGCCCCGGTCCCGGCCGACCGAGTGGCACGACGGGCGGGAGCTGCCCGTCTTCCGCGGCCACCTGGTGAACGCGCCGGAGCCCGACCCCGCCGCCCGGCGGCCCGACCCGCTGCGCCTGCTCACCTGCTACCACGCCGCGCGCGGCGCCATGGCGTACCTGCGCCGGCACCGGGAGAGCTGGACGCCGTCGGCGGACGCTCCACTGTGGACGAGCCATGAGGCCCTGTTGCTGGACTACGAGCTGCCGCTGGTCCGGCACGTCGCCGGCCGCACCCTGCTGACCTCGACCCACTGGCCGTGGGTCGGGGAGAGGACGCGGCAGGTCGACGGCGCGCACGTGCGGTTGCTGGCGATGGTCGACAACCCGGTGGCGTGCAAGGTCGGGCCGGGCGCGACGCCGGCGGACCTCGTCGCGCTGTGCGGCCGGCTGGACCCGGGGCGGGAGCCCGGACGGCTCACGCTGATCGCCCGCATGGGCGCGGACCGCGTCGCCACGGTGCTGCCGCCGCTGGTCGACGCCGTCAGGGCCGGGGGTCACCCGGTGATCTGGCTGTGCGACCCGATGCACGGCAACACCGTCACCACCCGGGACGGCTGGAAGACCCGCTACCTCGACGCGCTCGTCCGCGAGGTGCGCGACTTCCAGGACGCCGTGTCGTGCGCGGGCGGGGTCGACGGCGGCCTGCACCTGGAGACCACGCCGTTCCCCGTGCGGGAGTGCGTGTGGGACGAGCGGGAGGCCGCCGCGCTCGGCGCGGACTACACGACGTGCTGCGACCCCCGGTTGAACCCGGAGCAGGCGATCGCGGTCGCGTCCGCGTGGCGCGCGGCCTGACTCCGTGGCGTGGAAGGGGCCTGGTGTGGACAGGAACCTGCTGGACCTGGTCGCGGTGGTCACGCGCAGCACGGGCGGCGTGGACGGCAGGGGTGCCGTCGGTCAGGAGGTCGTACGGACGCTGGCCGAGGCCGGCGCGCGGGTGGCGGTCCTCGACGGCGACCGCGACCTCCCGGCCTCGGCGGTGCCCGAGTTCCGGCGGACGGGGCTGCACGTCTCGGGCTTCCCCTCCGACATGGCTTCCTCTTCTGCCGTGGACGTGTCGGTGTCCGTGGTCGAGCGGTGGCTCGGGTCGGTCGAATTCCTCGTGAGCGTCGTCGGGGTGTTCCGGCCCGGCGACGTCCCGCTCCTCACCGACGAGGACTGGGAGGCGTGCTTGGCGGCCTCCGCGCCAGGCGCGCTCACGGAGACCAGCCGTAGCTGGCCACCGAGGCCAGCTCCTGGGGCTGGTCGTCCACGGCCAGCGTGCCCGCGCGGGCTTCGCCTACGGGGTGGTGTTCGGTGCGGCCTTCCTGGGTCCGCTGCTGTGGTGGACCGGCACCTACGTGGGGGTGTTCTTCGGCGTGGGCGGCGGCGCTGTGGGTGGGCGCCGAGGTGCTGCGCGCCCACGTGCCCTTCGGTGGCTTCCCCTGGGGCAAGGTGGCCTTCGGCCAAGCCGATGGGGTGTTCCTGCCGCTGGCCGCCGTCGGCGGCACGGCGCTGCTGTCGTTCGCGGTGGCGCTGTGCGGGTTCGGGCTGGCCGCTCTGGCGCGGACACTGCTGGTGTGGCGGCGCGGCCTGGGCCGGTCCCGCTGGTGGGGTCCCGGCCTGGCGGCGGTCGCCCCGGTGCTGGCGGGCGCGGTGGCCGGGCCACGTCCCGCGTCGTGGCCCGTCGCATGGTGGAGCGCGGGGCACGGCGTGGTCGCCAGATGCCTCGGGGTCGAACTGGCCCAACACGGGGCGCACGGCGAGACCGTGGTTTCACAACGAAAAGGCCACCTCACAACGCGTCCACTATGGACATCGGGGGCAAGGCGTTCCGGACAGCGGGAGGTCCTGGCCCCCGACCCGGCCCGTCCTCGCGACGTCACCGAGGCCGCGCTGCTCGTCCTCGCGGCGCAGACCGCGCACGTCGGGGAGCCGTCCGCCGGTGACCGATGACCGATGGCCGATGGCCGATGGCCGATGGCCGATGGCCGATGGCCGATGACCAGGGTGCCGGTCGGCCTCGAACACCGACCGGACACCCCACGAGGCCGATGCGGCACGGCGCAAGGAGCACCCGTGCCGCACCGGCGCGGGCCGCTCACCGGTCGCGGGTGAACCCGGCCAACTCCACCCAGAACCACACGCCGAACTTCCGACAAAGCCGAAGTCAATCCACTATGGACAGTGAAGGAAAGGAGTTCCGGCCGACGAGAGGCCCACGCCGACGCGCCGCTCGTCCTCCCAAAGCCAACCGCGAACAGCCGGGCGGTAGGCCGGTGACCGGGATGCCGGTCGGCATCCGGCACTGGTCGGGCGTTCCCAAGGCCAGGGCGGCACGGCGGACGGAGCACCCCGTGCGGCGCCGGCGCGGGCCGTTCACCGGTCGCGGGTGAACCCGGCCAACTCCACCCAGAACCACACGCCGAACTTCCGACAAAGCCGACCGCAATCCACTATGGACAGTGAAGGAAAGGAGTTCCGGCCCACAGAAGACCCACGCCGCCATGCCGCTCGTCCTCCCAAAGCCAACCGCGAACAGCCGGGCGGTGGGCCGATGACCGGGATGCCGGTCGGCATCCGGCACCGGCCGGGCACCCCACGAGGCCGGTGCGGCACGGCGCAAGGAGCACCCGTGCGGCACCAGCGCAGGCCGTTCACCGGTCGCGGGTGAACCGGGCCAGCTCGACCCGGGAGCGCACGTCGAGCTTCCGGAAGATCTGCCGCAGGTGGTAGTTCACGGTGTGCGGCGAGAGGAACACCCGCGCGGCCACCTGGCGGTTGGTCAGCCCCTGGCCGACGAGGTCGGCGATGCGCCGCTCGGTGTCGCTCAGCAGGTCCCAGCCCTCCCCCGAGGCCTCCCGGCGCGGGACGGCGGAGGTCGCCGGCCCCGCCGCCCCCGGCCTGGCGTCGCGCAACGCCTCGCGCGCCTGCCGCGCCCCCGCCGACACCGTCGCGAACCCGGGGTTGTCCTCGGCCAGCCGCTCCGTGGTCGCCACGACCGACTCGGCCAGCGGCAGGTCGCCGGTGGCCAGGGCGAGGCGCACCAGCCACGCCCCGGCCCCCGGCTCCTCGACGAACAACACCCGACGGGTCGGCAGGTCGGCGAACCGCGCGGCCAGCAGCTCCCTGGCCCTCCTCGGCCCGTCCCGCTCGGCCGCCACCCGCAACTCCACCCAGTCGTACTGCGGCGAGGGCAGCACCGCCCGGCCGGCGGCCAGCTCGGCCCGGTACCGCTCGACGTGCTCGGCGGCCACCCCGACCTCGCCGCAGCGCAGGGCCGTCGCGGCGAGCACCGCGTGGGCCAGCGGCACCATCAGTCCCGCGCCGTGCTCGGTGGCCACCCGCACCCCCGCCTCGGCGGCCCTCCTGGCCTCGTCCAGCCGGTTGGTCCTGGCCAGCAGCCGGGCGCGGACGATCGCGGGGCCGGCCGTGTGCCCGGTGACGCCCAGCGGGTCCGCGGCGTTCTCCGCGACCCGCACCAGCGCCTCGGCCTGGTCGAACTCGTGCAGGTCGGCCAGCTCGGCGGCCAGCGCCAACATCGGGAAGCCCCGCCAGCCCGGCGCGGTCACCCTGGAGGCGGCGCGGACGGCCCTGGCGCCCCAGCGCAGCCCCTCGGCCAGCTCGCCCCGGTGCCAGCACAGCACCGAGACCACCGTCGCGGCGGTCACCGTGTCGGCGGCGCCGAACCCGCTCCGGTCGCCGATGCCCCCGCCCCGCTCCCGCGCCGGATCGGTCGGGTCCGTGCCGGCCACCATCGACGCGGCCAGCTCCCTGGCCCTCGGCTCGTCGCACAGGAACAACCCGAAGACCCGGCTGGCCGCGGCGAGCCGGTACAGCGGGGCCGGCAGCCCGCGCCAGGCGAGCACGCGCCCGGCGACGGCGACCGCCTCGCCCGCCCTCCCCGCCGCCAGCAGCAGCGCCGCGACCGTGCACCGCAGCTCGGCGGCCAGCGCCTCGGGCATCGGCTGCCGCAGCATGTCCTCGCCGAGCCGGATCGCCGCGTCGAGGCGGCCCACCTCGGCCAGGGTGCGCACCGCGTCGGCGACGCGGACGACGCGCTGGTGCTCCCCCGCGGGGTGCGCGTCCTCCCGCTCCACCTGTCCGACCTGGCTCCAGCCGCGCTCGTCAACCATGTCCTCTCCCCAGCACGCCTCGGGACCGCGCACCGCGTCCCTCACAACAGGAACGCGTGCCCGGCTCACCGGATGCCACCCGATCCGGTAGAGCTGTCGGACCGGGGAGACGGCGCGGACACCACCTCCCCGGTCACCCCCAGTCACGTGGTCACTCCCCAGCAGGGATGAGGTGGTGACCTCACAACGTCAGGCGCCCGGAGCGCCCTCGTCGAGATCAGTTGTCACGGCGCCCCCGGTGACACCCGACGCCCCTCGTCAATGCGCGGGCGGTCAGCCCGGACGGCACGAACGACCCGCGGCCACCGGCCCGGCGGCGGCCGGGAGCGGCGACGTCCGTCACCGAGGGGAGCCCGGGGACGGTGGGCGCCGGCGGAGGGTTCCCCGGCGGGAACCCCCGCCCGACGACCACGGGAAGGAAGATCAGGAACAGGACCACACCCGTCACCGCCGGGAGGGTCGTCACCCGGGCCACGTGCGCGGCGATCGGGAGCAATCCCAGCAGCGACAACGCGCCGACCAGTGGCGAGGCCCCGAACCCCGTCCCGGTCGGCGTCGTGGTCGGGTCCCGCAGGAGCCGGGGCGCCGCCATCCACGCGACGCCGGCGGCGACCGCCGGCACCAGGAACGCCCAGCGCGAGGAGAGAACAGCCACGGCCGCCCCGGACAGCGGGGTTCCGGCTGACAGGCCCAGCGGGGGCGTCCGGCCCCACGCGGTGGTGATGCTCATCCAGCGGACGGGGTCCGTGCGCGCCGACCGGAGCAGGGCCGTCACGGCCACCACGACCCCGACGCCCTGAACGGTCCTGGCCGTGGCCAGCACCAACGGCTGGGCCGACACGCCGGCCACGAGCGAGGCGGAGCCGAAGACCGCCACCGCCCCGCGGAACTCCCTCCGCCATCCCCCGGCCCCGGTCGTCACGGGGGAACGCGGAACGCCCACGACCACGGACGACGCGCCGACCCCGGTCAGGCGGACCACGGTGCTCCTCACGCCCGCCACCCCTTTCCCGCGTCGACCGTCCGAACTGGCGACGGAAAGGAGAAAGGAAGTGCGACCGGGGATACGACCATCACCCAGAGGAACCAATGGCTGTCCTCAAGACCAGATGACCAGGGTGGCCAGATCGTTCATCCCGTGGGAGGAAATGGCGGTCTTGTCGTGGCGGGTGGCGATGCCGCGACAACCCTTGAACCGGTCGAAGCAGCACCCGACCACGGTGCGGCGCCTGTCGATCAGCGTGCTGAAGGCGCGGGGACGCCCGCCCGCCGAGCCGCGACGGCGACGGGTTCTCGGCCTGGTCGTCCTTCTCCTGGATGTTGATCTGATGCGTGTCAGGCCAGGTGTCGGTTGATGCGGCTGGAGCCCACCTGCACCCACCCCGTCCCCGCTCCCTGGCCAGGTCCGCCCGCGCACGGACCTGGTCAACCAGGTGACCCCAGGTGCCGTCCGCGCTCCAGCGTGACCGCCGCTCACCCAGCGTCTGCCACGGCCCGAACCGTTCCGGCACCCTCCCGCCAGGGCACACCAACTCCCCGTCCAGGAACCAAGACCCCCGCCCGACCCCCACAACAAGATCCACCGGACACGCCCCATGGGCTGTCCTCAAGACCAGATGAGCGGGGTGGCCAGATCGTTCATCCCTCGGGAGGAGATGGCGGTCTTGTCGTGGCGGGTGGCGATGCCGCGACAACCCTTGAACCGGTCGAAGCAGCACCCGACCACGGTGCGGCGCCTGTCGATCAGCGTGCTGAAGGCGCGGGGACGCCCGCCCGCCGAGCCGCGACGGCGACGGGTTCTCGGCCTGGTCGTCCTTCTCCTGGATGTTGATCTGATGCGTGTCAGGCCAGGTGTCGGTTGATGCGGCTGGAGAAGCCCCTTGTCCGCGATCACCCACTCCGGCTGGTGCCCGGGCGCGCCTGATCGGGCGGTGACGCTGTGGCCAGCGGGCTCCCCAGGGCAGAGTCCTGTGATGCGACCACGCCCCCGTGCCACAGGGACAGGGCCGCGCCGTGCTGGTGCACCCGGAGACAGACTGGAGCCCACCTGCACCCACCCCGTCCCCGCTCCCTGGCCGGGTCGGCCCTCGCACGGCCCTGGTCGGCCAGGCGACCACAGGTGCCGTCCGCGCTCCAGCGTGACCGCCGCTCACCCAGCGTCTGCCACAGCCCGAACCGTTCCGGCACCTCCCGCCACGGCACACCCATCCGCTCCCTGTAGGCGATGCACCCGATCAGGCTGAGGCCTGATCACGTCACCCTGCCGACCCACGGCGACCGGTCCGGCGACAACGGCTCCCACACCGCCTCACGCCGCATCCCACACCAACTCCCCGCCCAGGAACCAAGACCCCCGCCCGACCCCCACAACAAGATCACCAGACACGCCCCATGGGCTGTCCTCAAGACCAGATGACCAGGGTGGCCAGATCGATCATCCCCAGGGAGGAAATGGCGGTCTTGTCGTGGCGGGTTGCGATGGCGCGGAACTGCTTGAGTCGGTCGAAGCCGCGTTCGACCACGGTGCGGCGCGCTGGTGGGTGCGCAGCGTGCTGGGCCGACCGGACCCTCCCGATCGCGTTCGTTGATCAGCTCGGCGATCGCCCGGCCCCTGTCACCAGGGTGGTCACGGTTTCGGTGGGCGACCCTCGCCAGAACTGGTTGTCGGCACCGTCTTCCACGGCCCATCATGTTCCGGCGGGTCACGCCATGCCTCACCCGTCTTCGCCTTGACCAGCATCCCGTTTGATCACACGGATGCCTCGTCCACCTGTGGGCGTCCCTTCGCGCCCAAGGCGGGCAACAGCGGCTCGATCACCTGCCGCTGCCCGCCGGGCACCTCGTGCCCGCATACGACGCCCCGGGGATGGGACCGGATCAGCCACACCAGCTTTGATGACAGGCCCTAGGTCGAGCGGGCCTGCCAGCGGAAACGGCGAGCCGGGGACGGTCAGGCGGCGACGGGGGCCTGGTGCGCGAGACCCTCGGTCTCGTCGGCCGAGGGGCCGCGCAGGCTCGCGCGGCGCAGCGCGGGGAACGCCGCCGCCACCAGCAGGACCCCGGCCACGCAGACCAGGCCGCCGAGGACCACGGCCGTGGGAGCGGCGACGAACCGGGAGAGCAGGCCGGCCTCGACATTGCCCACCGACGGGCCGACGGTCGTCTGCGCCAGCCACACGGCGCTGACCCGTCCCTGGAGCCGTCCCGGGGTGTGGTGCTGGAGCAGCGCCCTGCGCAGGATCTCGGAGATGATGTTGGCGAGGCCGGCCACGGCGAGCAGCGCCAACGCCACGGGCAGGGTGGGGCTCAGCCCGAAGCCGGTGATCGCCAGGCCCCAGACCAGGACGGCGACCACGAGCGCCCTGCCGGAGCCGGCGACCCGTCCCGTCCACCCGCTGGTGACCGCGCCGAGCAACGCGCCGACGGCGGGCGCGGCGTAGAGCAGGCCCACCGCGGCGGGTCCTGCGTGGAAGTGCTCGCTCGCCAGGGCGGGGAAGAGCGCGTACGGCATCGCGAACACCACCGCGCACACGTCCACGAGCAACAGGCCGCCGATCACCGGGTTGCGCCGGACGAACCGCCAGCCCTCCACGACGGAGCCGCTCGCGCGCTGCCCGGGAACGGCGGTCGGCGGCAGCGGGCGGAGGAAGAACACCAGGAGCACGGTCAGGAGCGTGCCGACGGCGGTGACGCCGTAGTTGGCGGCCACGCCGGGGCCGGCGATCACCAGCCCGCCCAGCGCCGGCCCCACGACCGCACCGAGCTGCGTGGTGGAGGCGACCAACGCGGCGGACGCCGCGAGCTGGTCCCTGCCGACCAGGGCGGGGGTGGCCGCCATCAGGGCGGTGCCGCTGACGCCGTTGGCCAACCCGTTCACCACGGCGCACACGGCGACGAGCCAGAGCTGGGGATGGGGCAGCAACGCGTTGGCGGTCAGGCCGGCGAAGCCCGCGGCGGCGACACCGCGACCGAGCAGGATCAACCGCCGGCGGTCGAACCGGTCGGAGAGCACCCCGCCGCCGAGGGTGCCGACCAGCATCGCCGCGCCGAGCACGAGGTTCACCATGGCGACCTGGAGCGACGAGCCGGTCAGGTCGTAGACCTGCACCGGCAGCGCGACGGTGGTGAAGCCGATGCCCAGCAGGGACACGACCCTGGCCGCGAAGACGAACCGGAAGTCACGGCTCGTCCTCAGTGGACTGATGTCGACGACCATCTGGCCGAGGCGCATGCTCTCCCGTCCGATCTCGCTGTGTCCCGCGGGGGTCGGTGGGGCCGGCGCGGCCGCTGGGGCCGGCCACTGGCGACCGACCGGGCGCGCGGCGCCCCCGCCACGCGCCCGGTCCCTGATCCGCCCTGGTCAACCCGGCGCGCCCGACCCCGATCGGGCGCGCCCGGCGCTCAGTGCGGCTGGTTCTCGTACCGGTCCTCCTCGGCCCGGTCGTGGTCGTGCTTGTGGTCGTACTCGGTCTCGGAGATCCCGCGCTTCCAGTACCCGATCGCGAGCTTGCGCCGCCGCTCCAGACCGCACTCCTCCTGCCAGTGGCGACGCAGGGTGCGCACGGTGGTCGACTCGGCGCCGGCCCAGGCGAACACCGAGCCGTCCGGGATGGTGACGGCGCGGGCGGCGTCGGCCAGCGCCGTGCCGGTCCCGGCCGGCGCGTCGCCGCGGTGCAGCCACACCAGCTCGACCCCGGCGGGGTGGACCAGCTCCTGCTCCTCGCGCGCGTCGGGCACCTCGACGAAGGCGTAGCCCCGCGCGGTCTCCGGCAGCGTCTCCAGGATCACGCTGATCGCCGGCAGCGCCGTCTGGTCGCCGGCGAGCAGGTACCAGTCGGCCTCCCGCACGGTGAGCCCGCCGGGCGCGCCCACGCCGACGATGTCGCCCGGTTCGGCGTTGGCCGCCCACGTGGAGGCCACGCCCTCGTCACCGTGCAGCACGAAGTCGATGTCCATTTCGGACGCTTCGAGGTCGTAGCGGCGGACGGTGTAGGTGCGCACCGTCGCGCGGACGTCCTCGGGCGGCCACACGAGCCGGCCGTCCTCGCGGTGCGGCATGACCGGCTCGGTCTGGCCGGGACGGGGGATGAACACCTTGACGTTGGGGCCGCGGTGCTCGTGGTCGGCGCCGGGAAGCCCTTCCCCGCCCGTGGGCCCCACGGTGATCCGTCGCATCAGCGGGGTCACCTCGGTCGTGCGCAGCACGCGCATCGGCCGGCCGAGGCGGCGGGCGCCGCGCTCGTGAACGTTGGCTGGGGCGGTCATGGGACCCTTCCCTTCTCAGAGCTGCTGGAGAATCTCTTCGATCTTGTTGAGCATCGCCTCGGCCTGCCCGTAGTGCAGGGTGTTGAAGTAGGGCAGCGGGAAGACCTTCTTGTTCCGCACCGCCTTCAGCCCCTGCCACACCGGCTGCTCCAGCACCGGCTTGACCTGTGCGGCGACGCTGCCGTCGCTGTTGCCCCGCACCACGATGACGTCGGAGTCGGCCAGGGCGTCCATCTGCTCGACGGAGAAGTTCTTGGTGGTGCCCTGTTGTCCCTCCGAGGCCGCGCCGAACCGGACCCCGGCGTCGACCAGGACCACGCCGCCCCACGAGCCCGGCAGCACCAGCGCCCACTCGCCGGACTTGCCGCCCTGCACCATGCTCCACCGGGTCCTGGCGAGCGCGTCGGTGTACCGCTTCTTGATCGCCGCCGCGCGCTCCTCGTAGCGCTGCCTGACCTTCTCGCCCTCGGCGCGACGGCCCACGGCGTCGGCGGCCTGGAGCGCGCGGTCCTTCCAGTCGCCGGCCGTCTTGGCGGCGAACAGGGCGGTGGGCGCGAACGCCTTGTAGTTCTCGGCGTTGGGGTCGGGCGCGTGGGCGAGGTGGGTCCCGAGGATCAGGTCGGGCTTCAGCTCGGCGACCTTCTCCGGCTTGGCCTCGTTGGACTTGCCGACCTTGGGCAGCGACTGGAAGCGCGGCACGTAGTCGGCGAGCAGGGCGTTGGTGTCGAACTCGGCGACGCCGACCGGGGTGACGCCCACGTCCATCAGGGCACCCGGCGTGTAGTGGTCGACGCAGACCACGCGTTGCGGGTTGGCCGGGATCTCGACGGGGCCGAGCGCGGTGTCGATCGTCCGCTTCCCCCCGCCCGCCGACGGGCCGGACGCGCCGGCCGGGGTGGAACCCCCTCCGCCGCAGGCGGTCAGGCCCAGCAGGGCCAGTGCCCCGGCCGCGCCGGTGAGGAAGCGGCGGCGGGAGGGACCGCTGGCGTCCCTCACCCGGTCAGGTCTCGTGGTCATCGATCCGTTCTCCGCAGGCTCGTCTGGGTGCTGGTGGCCGTGCCGCAACATCAACCTTAGGTGAGCCTAACCTTAACCCACGTGGCGCAACAGGGCGGCCGTGGTGACGACGGTCGCTTCCGTCGGCCCATAGGTGTTGAACAGCCGCACCGACGGGCCGACCCGGCGGTGCCACCGCTCCACGCGGTCGTGCAGCGCGGCCTCGCCCCCGATGATCACGACGCGGACCGAGGCCGGCAGCTCGCCCTCGCCGGCGTCCATCCCGTGCGCGACCTCGTGCCAGAACGCGGTCGGCAGGTCGACCAGGGTGACGCCCTTCTCCGCGCAGGCGTCGAGGAAGCGCGGGACGGACTCCAGCATGTCCTCGGTGCGCAACACCAGGGTCGCGCCCGTGGTCAACGCGCCGAACAGTTCCTCGATGCTCGCGTCGAAGTGCGGCGCGGCGAACTGCAACACCCGGTCGGACGCGGTGATCCCGTACCGCTCGGTGGCGGCGGCGACGAAACTGGCCAACGCGGCGCGGCTGACCAGCACGCCCTTCGGCACACCTGTGGAGCCGGAGGTGTAGATGACGTAGGCCAACGCCTCCCCTGGGACCTCGGGAAGGGGAGTCCGATGAGGACTGTCCATATCGGACCGACTGTCCTCCTGTCCCCCGACCAGCAGCGTCGGTCGCCCGGCCACCAGGTGCGCGTGGTCGGCGTCGGTGACGACGAGCGGACCGCCCGCGTCGTCCAGCACGCCGTTCAGCCGGGAGTCCGGCCATCCCGGGTCCAGCGGCAGGTACCCCGCGCCGGCGAGCAGCACGCCGAGGATCGCGACGACGATCTCCGGGCCGCGCGGGAGCAACACCGCCACTGGCGTGTCCACCCGCACCCTGGCGGCGACGAGTCGCCGCGCGCACCTCTCGGCCGCCGAGAACAACTCGGCGTAGCTGAGCCGCCGCTCCCCCTGCTCCACCGCGATCACGTCGGGGGTGAGCCGAACCCGCTCCCTGACCAGCGCGAGCACGTCCGGCGCCGCGGCCGTGGTGTCCCCCACGGGCGGGCACGGCGCCTCCGCGCGGGCGCGGCGCAGCTCGGCGAGCGTCACGGTGCGCGTCATGCGCGCGTGGCCCAACGGCTCCTCGGGCGCGTCCAGCGCGGCCCGCAGGAACGTCGCGAAGCTGTTCAGGTGCGTGGTCAGCACGTCGGGGCGGTAGAGCGCGGCGTTGGCGTCCAGCTCGACCCGCAGGCCGCCGTCGGCCATGAGCCGGATGCCCAGCGACAGGTCCTCCACCGGACCGGCCGAGACGTTGTGCATGGTCCCCTGGTGCTCGCCGAACCGGAGCCGGTAGTCGAACGGCATGATGTTGACGACCGGCCCGAACAGCCGGCGTTCCGTGCCCACCATCCGCAGGTCCCTGCGGAGCTGCTCGTGCCGGTACCGGTGGTGCGGCCGGGTGCGCCGCACCTGGGCCGCCACCTCGCCGGTGAGGTCGAGCAGGGAGCGCCCGGTGTCGACCGGGACGCGCAACGGGACGATGTTCATCACCATGCATGGCACGCGGAGCGCGGCCGAGCCCATCCGGCCCATGACGGGGAGTCCGAGCACGACCTCCTTGGCGCGCGTGACCCTGGCGACGTAGGCGGCGCTGATCGCCAGGGCCAGGTCCGACCAGGAGGCGCGGGCCCCCGCCGCGACCCGTTGCAGCCGGGCCGCCTCCTCCGCCGGCAGGAGCAGGGTCCTGCGCAGCACGTCGCCGGAGACCGAGGGCACGCCCTCGGCCAGGCTCACCGGCTCCGGGCTGTCGGCCATGTGCGTCGTCCAGAAGTCCCGGTCGCGACCGAACCGGTCGGAGGCGAGGTAGGCCGCCTCCTCGTCGACCACTGTGGACAGACGACCGAAGCCGGGACCGCTCGGCTCCTCCCCGTTGGCCAGCGCGGTGTACAGCTCGGCGACACCGCGCAGGACCATCGCCGCGCCGAAGCCGTCGACGGCGATGTGGTGGATCCGTTGGTACCACCGGTACTCCTCGGCCCCCGTGCGCAGGACCGCCTCGGTGACCAGCGGGCCGGCCGCGAGGTCCGTGGGGCGGGCCATGTCGGCGGCGATCCACGCCTCCGCCGCCGCGACGGGGTCGGGTTCCGCGGTGAGGTCCAGCACGTGGAAGGGCCAGCGCGGTCGCCGCGCCCAGTCCTGCCACAGCACCCCGTCCTCGTCCCTGACGAACCGGGCGTGCAGCGCCTCGGCGTCGGCCAGCACGCGCCGCACGGCGACCTCCAGCAGGTCGACGTCCAGCGCGCCGCACACGACGACGCACTCGCCCGTGTTGTACATCGGGCTGGTCGGGTCCATCTCCTGGCCGAACCAGATCCCCTGCTGGGCGGCGGTCGCCGGCAGCTTGAGCGCGCTCGCGTCGGTGGTGTTCGGGTCTGCGCTGTTCATCCCTTGGTTTCCGATCTCGGGAGCGGGGCGTGGCCCGGTGGCTCAGGGGGCGAGGAGGGTCGCGGCGGGCACGTCGAGGTCCTCGGCCATCCGGCCGAGCAGCCGCCGCAGCGACGCCGCGAGGCCCTCGACCTCGGCCCTGGTGAACAGGTCCGGCCGGTAGTCGAGGGTGACGTGCAGCCCGTCCCCGGGGATCACCACGAGCGTCAGCGAGTAGTGCGCCGCTCCCCGGAACTCGGTCGCGACGACCTCGACGCCGGGCAGGGGACGACGCAGTCGCTCCGCGTCCATCGGGTAGTTCTCGAACACCAGCAGGGTGTCGAACAGCTCGGGAAGACCCGTGATCCGGTGCAGTCGGGTCAACGCGGTGTGCTGGTGGGGCAGCAGACCCGCCTGCTGGTCCTGGAGGCGCGCCAGCGCCGCGTGGACCGGCTCGTCGGGCCGCCACCGCACCCGCACGGGCACGCTGTTGCTGAGCAGGCCGATCATCGTCTCCACGCCGAGGATCTCCGGCGGGCGTCCGGACACCATCGCGCCGAACACGACGTCGTCGCGGCCGAGCCGCCGTCCCACCAGCAGGCCCCACGCGCCCTGCACGAGGGTGTTGAGCGTGAGGGCGTGGTGTCGGGCCCGCTCGGCGGCCGCCGAGACCAGGTCGGCGGGCAGGTGCAGGGCCACCTGCTCGGGGCGGACGGCGACGCGCGGGGCTGGCGCGAGCAGCGTGGGCTCGGTGATCCCCGACAGCGCCTCCCGCCACGCGGCGTCCGCCGCGTCGGCGTCCTGCCCCGCGCGCCACGAGAGGTAGTCGCGGAAGGGCACGACCCTGGGCAGCGCGTCCTGGTCGGCGTCCGCCGCGTACAGGGCGAAGAGGTCCCGCATGATCAGCGGCGCGGACCAGCCGTCGGACAGGATGTGGTGGCTGGTGAAGACCAAGCGGCACCGCCGGTCCGCCAGCCGCAGGAAGGTGAGCCGGACCAGCGGCGGGGTGGCGAGGTCGAACCGCTCGGCGAAGTCCCGTTCGGAGATCTGGGCCGCCACCCGCTCTGGATCGTCCTGTTTGGACAGATCGTGCTCGCGCCACGGCAGGGCGACCGACGCCGGCACGACCTGCACCGTCCGGTCACCGGACACGACGGGGAAGGCCGCCCGCAGGTTCGCGTGCCGGTCGAGCAGGGCCTGTCCGGCCGCCCGGAGCCGTCGCGGGTCGAGCCCGCCCTCGAAGGTGAAGACCGCCTGCGACGTGTAGACGTCGGGGGAGCCGTCGTCGGGCAGCAGCCGCGTGTGCCGGGCCATCACCTCCTGAAGCGGGCCGAGGGGCAGCACGTCCGTGAGACCGGGATAGTCGGCCTCCAGCCGCTCGATCTCCCGCTGGCCCACCGACACCAGCGGCAGATCGGAGGGCGTCCGACCGCCGGCTCCTGGTCGCGCGACGTGCGCGGCGAGGCCGTCCAGCGCGGCGAACCACGCCTCGGCCAGCGCGCGCACCTCCTTCTCGTCGAACAGCCCACCCGGCCACGACCAGGTCACCGTCAGCTCCGGCCCCTCCGGTCGGTCGTGGGTGAGCGCGTTGACGCTCAGGCTGTGAGGCATCGGCGAGGCCGGGTCGGCGCCGCTGCCGAGGGCGCGCTCGCCCACCGGTTCCCAGTCGGCCGCCTCGCCGGGCATGCCGAACCGGCCGAGGTAGTTGAAGCCGATCTGGGGCGTCAGCTCGCTGCGCAGGCAGGACGCGGTGTCGTCGTTGAGATACCGGAGCATCCCGTAGCCGATTCCGTGGTCGGGGGCCGACCGCACCTGCTCCTTGACCCGCTTCACGGCGGCGCCGACCGTGTCCGCGCCGGTGCGCATCTCCTCGTCCGTCAGCACTCCGGGGCCGATCCGCACCGGGTGGATGCTGGTGAACCAGCCGAGGGTGCGCGAGAGGTCGACCCCGTCGAGGATCTCCTCCCGACCGTGGCCCTCCAGGTCCACCAGGAGACCGTCGCACCGTCGGCCGCGCCACGACTCCACGGCCATGACGAGCGCCGTCAGGAGGATGTCCTGCACGCCGGCGTGGAACGCGGCGGGCACGCTGGTCAGCAGCGGCGCGGTGCGGTCCGTGGGCAGCGACAGCGTGAGGTGGCGCGCCGTGGCGACGGTGTCCCGCGCGGGGTCGAACGGGCGCGCGCCGATCAACCGGTCGGGGCCGCTGAGCACGTCCCGCCACAGGGCCAGTTCCCCGGTCCGCTCCGGTGTGCGCGCCTGCTCCGCGAGGAGCGTGGACCAGCGCCGGAAGGACGTGCCGACGGGCTCTAGCTCGGGTGCGCGGCCCGCGGCGACCGCCTCGTACGCGGCACGCAGGTCAGGCAACAGGATGCGCCACGACACGCCGTCGACGACGAAGTGGTGGAGCACCACGAGGAGCCGGCCGGGTTCGGAGCCGGCGTCGAACCAGACGAGGCGTGCCACGATCCCGCTCGCGGGGTCCAGAGCGTCCCTGGCCGCCGCGGTGTGCTCGGCGACGAGCGCGTCAAACGCGTCCGCGCGCGATTCCCCGGGCGATTCCGTGGACACGCCGGCAGGCGCTCCGGTGTCCAATGAGGACACATCAACCCGGTGGACGTGGTCCTCGGCCCGAACCGCGCCCTCGGGCGCCACCGTGAGCCCCCACGACCCGTCGCCGTCGGGCACCACGCGCAGGCGCAGCACGTCGTGATGATCGAACACCGCCTGAACGGCCGAGACCAGCGTGTTCCACCGCATGTCCGCCGGCGTCCGCACCAGCATCGACTGGAAGAACCCCCGGATCGGCGCGCCCGTCTCGGCGAACCGCCGGAACACCGGGGTCAGCGGCACGTCGCCGACGCCGGCGCCGCGTTCCTCGGCCACCAGGCCGGTCTCCCCGACCTCCCTGGCGACGGCGGCCAGCGCGGCCACGGTCCTGCGCTCGAACACCTCCCTGGCCGAGACCACCAGCCCGGCCTTCCGCGCCCTCGCGATCAACTGGATGGCGACGATGCTGTCGCCGCCGAGGTCGAAGAAACTGTCGTCCACCCCGACCGACGGCAGCCCGAGCACCTCCGCGAACACCTCGCAGAGCGCGTGCTCGACCGGAGTGGTCGGGGCGCGCCCCGAGGACAGTGCGCCGAAGTCGGGCGCGGGGAGAGACCTCTGGTCCACCTTGCCGTTGGGCAGCACCGGGAGCGCGTCCAGGACGACCACCGCCGAGGGCACCATGTAGTCGGGCAGCGTGCCCGCGACGGCGGCGCGGACCTCCCCGCCGTCCAGCCGCGCCCCCGGCTCGGCCACGACGTACCCGACCAGCTTCCGCACGCCGGGCTGGTCCTCCCGCACGACCACCACGACGTGCCGCACGCCGGGACGTGCGGCCAACGCGGCCTCCACCTCGCCCAGCTCGATCCGGAAGCCCCGCACCTTCACCTGGTGGTCGGCCCTGCCCACGTACTCCAGCTCGCCGTCCGGCAGCCACCGCACGAGGTCGCCGGTCCGGTACATCCGGTCGCCCGCCGCGCCGAACGGGTCGGCGACGAACCGCTCCGCCGTCAGGCCGGGCCGTCCCAGGTAGCCGCGCGCGACACCCGGACCCGCGACGTACAGCTCGCCGACGACGCCGACCGGGACCGGGCGCAGGAACCGGTCGAGCACGTAGGTCCTGGTGTCCGGGTCCGGGCGCCCGATGGGGACGACGTCCGCGTCCGCCCGGCCGTCGTGCTCCCACAACGTCGTGTTCACCGTGGCCTCGGTGGGGCCGTAGGCGTTGAAGAAGCGCCGGCCCCGCGCCCACCGCCGCACGACCTCGGGCGAGACCTTCTCCGCCCCCGCCACCAGGGTCACGTCCTCGGGCAGGTCGCTGTCCGCCGGGAACAGGGCGAGCAGCGAGGGCGGCAGACCGAGGAAGTTCACCCGGTGTCGCCGCACGTACTCCGCCAACGGCTCACCGGGGACCCGCGCCTCCGAGGGGCAGATCACGAGCGTTCCCCCGGACAGCAACGGGATGAGTGTCTGCCAGAAGGCCGCGTCGAAGCTCGGCGACGCGAAGTGCAGCGCCCTGGTGTCGGCGTCCACGCCGAACCTGGTCGTCTGGGTGGCGAGGAGCTTGCTGATCCCCGTGTGGGCCACGACGACGCCCTTGGGCTTGCCCGTGGACCCCGAGGTGTAGATCACGTACGAGGCGTTGTGGATCGTCAGTGGCGTCGGGAGGTCGGTCTCGGTCAGGTCCGTGTCCTGGTGGTGCACCAGCTCGTCGAGCGTGACCAGGTCGTCGAGGACCACGCGGGCGACGTCCGGGGCGACGCCCCCGGCCGCGCCCTCCTGGACCGATCGGGTCGTGAGCACGCACACCGGCTCGGTCTCGGCGAGCATGTGCGCCAGCCGGTCCGCCGGGTAGTCGGGGTCCAACGGCAGGTAGACGCCACCCGCCTTCTGCACGGCCAGCAACGCCAGGACCATCTCGACCGAACGCGGAACCATGACGCCGACGAACCGCTCCGGCCCGACGCCCCGGGCGACGAGCAGGCGGGCGAGCTGGTTGGCGGCCGCGTTCAGCTCCGCGTACGACAGGGAGACGACGCCGTCCTCCCTCGCCGGAGCATCACTGTCCTGATAGGACGGATCTCCGTCTCCGCCCTCCTCGAACACCACGGCGATCGCGTCGGGTGTGCGCGCGACCTGCTGTTCCCACAGCTCCGGCAGGGTCGCCGGGGGCAGGCCGCTGTCGGTGTCGTTCCACTCCACCAACACCCGCCGCCGCTGGGATTCCGACAGGGTGTCCAGACGCGCGACGAGGGTCTCGGGCGCGTCGGCGTAGGTGCGGAGGATCCGCCCCAACGCCTCGGCGAGGCGTTCCGCCTCGTCCCGTCGGAAGAGGTCCGGCCGGTAGCCGAGGCCGAGCCGCAGCCCGTCGCCGGGGATCACGACGAGGGTCAGCGGGTAGTGCGTGGCATCGCTGACGTCCACCGAGCCGAGCCGCAGGCCAGGGGCCAGTTCCCGCCCCTCCCCCGCGCTGAGGGGGTAGTTCTCGAACACCAGCAACGTGTCGAACAGCTCGGTCTGGCCGAGCATGCGGTGCAAGCTCGTCAAGGCCGTGTGCTGGTACGGCATCAGCCGGGTCTGCTGCTCCTGGAGCCGGGTCATCACGGCGGCGAGCGAGTCGTCCGGCCGGGTCGTGACCGGCACCGGCAGGGTGTTGCTCAACTGGCCCACCATCGTCTCCACACCCGGGATCTCAGGTGGACGCCCAGAGACCATCGCGCCGAAGACGACGGTGTCCCGTCCGGTGACCTGGCCGAGCAGGAGACCCCACGCGCCCTGCACGACGGTGTTGACCGTGACGCCGTCCCGCCTCGCCCGCTCGGTCAGGGCCGAGACCAGGTCCGACGGCAACTCCACGTCGAGCCGCTCCGGGCGGGGCGCGGCGCCACCGTCCTCCCCGAGCAGGGAGTCCGGCGGGGCGACCAGGGTGGGTTCGTCCACTTCGGACAGTGCATCGCGCCACGCCGCCTCGGCCGTCGCGTCGTCCTGGCGGGCGCGCCAGACCAGGTAGTCCCGAAACGGGACCGCCCTCGGGAGCCTGCCGCCCCGGTCCGCGTACAACGCGAACAGCTCGTGGGTCAGGACGGGCATGGACCAGCCGTCCAGGAGGATGTGGTGGTTGGTCAGCACGAGCCGGTGCCGGTCGTCCCCGAGGCGCACCAGGGTCATCCGCAGCAGGGGCGGCCGCGCGAGGTCGAACCGGCGCGTGAAGTCCTCCCGCGCGATCCTCCGGGTCTCCTCGTCCTGTGTGGACTCGTCCAGCCCCGACAGGTCCTCGGCGCGCCACGGCAGGGCGGCGGAGCGCGTGATCACCTGCACGGGCTGGCCGTCGGCGGTCTGCGGGTAGCAGGCGCGGAGGGTGGGGTGACGGTCAACGAGCGCCTGCCCCGCCGCGCGCAGCCGCGCGCCGTCCACCGGCCCGTGCAGGGTGAAGACGACCTGCACCGCGTAGACGTCCGGGGTCTCGTCGTCGCGCAGGAGCGAGTGGAAGAGCAGACCCTCCTGCAACGGGGTGAGCGGGAGGACGTCGTCCAGTCCGCCGCATTCGCGGTAGATGACTTCGAGCCGCTCGATGTCGCGTTGGGTCAACGACACCAACGGCAGGTCCGACGGCGTGCGGCCGCCCGCGCCCTCGCGGGCCGCGTGCGCGACCAGCCCGTCGAGGGCGGCGAACCACGCCTCGGCCAGCTCACGCACGTCCGCCTCGTCGTACAGCTCGCCGGCCCAGCTCCACGTCGCGACCAGCTCAGGACCGCCGGTCCCGTCCTGGCTGAGCGCGTTGAGGTTGAGCCCGTGGGGCAGCGGGGCCGACGGGTCCTGGCCCGCCGTCAACGCCTCGCCGTCCGGAAGCGGCGCCCAGTCCGCCGCCTCGGGGACCGTGAACCGGCCGAGGTAGTTGAAGCCGATCTGCGGGGCCGGCGACGCGGCCAGCTCCGGTGCGGTCGGGTCCAAGAGGTGACGGAGCAGGCCGTAACCGATGCCGTTGTCCGGGACGGCGCGGAGCTGTTCCTTGACCCGCTTGAGGGCGGCGCCCACGGCGGCCCCGCCGCGTCGGACGTCCTCCTCGGGCACCTCGCCGGGGGTGATCCGCACGGGGTGGACGCTGGTGAACCACCCCACCGTCCTGGAGAGGTCGAGGCCGTCGACGATCTCCTCCCTGCCGTGGCCCTCCAGCCCGAGCAGGACGCCGCCGGCGGTGTCGACGCCGCGACGCCGGCGCCAGCCGTCCACCGCCAGTGCCAACGCGGTCAGCAGGACGTCGTTGACGCCGGCGTGGAACGCGGCCGGCACGGTGGTCAACAGGGGTGCGGTGCGCTCGGCCGGCAACGTCAGCGTCAGGCGACCCGCCGTGCCCGCCGTGTCGCGTCCCGGGTCCAGCGGACGGGAGGTGAGCAGGGGATCGGGGCCGTCGAGCAGGGCGGACCACGTCTCCACCTCGGTGGAGCGCTGCTCGGCCTGTTCGTTCAGCACCCGCGCCCACCGGCGGAACGAGGTGCCCACGGGCTCCAGCTTCGGCGTGCCGCCCGCCGCGACCGCCTCGTAGGCGGCCCGGAGGTCGGGCAGCAGGATGCGCCAGGACACCCCGTCCACCACGAAGTGGTGGAGCACCAGCACCACGCGCCCCGGCCCGTCTCCGGCATCAATCCACACGACCCGCGCCACGACACCGGCCGCGGGGTCGAGCAGCGCCGACGCCGCCTCCGTCTCACGAGAGACCACTGTGGACAGTTCGTCCTCGGTCATCCCGTGCGCGGGCACGCGCGAGACGAGATCGCGCGCGGAAACCGACCCGGGCGGAGGGACGTGGAAGCGCCAGTCCGCGCCCTGTTCGCAGGACACCGAGGCGCGGAGCACGTCGTGGTGGTCGATGACGGCCTGAACTGCCTCGACGAGGTGGTCGAGGACCATGCTGGGGGGCGTCCGCACGGCCATGGCCTGGTACAGCCCGGCACTGGGAACGCCGCGCTCCCGCACCCACTGAAAGATCGGCGTGGGGTCGACGTCGCCGACGCCACTGCCCGGCTCCTCCCCGACCGTGCCGGCCCCGACCGTGCCGGCCCCGACGGTGTTGTCCCCGCCGTCGCCGAGGACTCCCGCCACGGCGGCCAGCGCCGCGACGGTCCGGCGCTCGAACACGTCGCGCGCGGTGATCGACAGGCCGGCACGGCGGGCGCGGGTGATGAGCTGGATCGCGATGATGCTGTCGCCGCCGAGGTCGAAGAAGCCGTCGTCGACGCCGACCTCGGGCACGCCCAGCACCTCGGCGAAGATCGCGCAGAGCGTCTCCTCGACCGGGGTGCGGGGCGCGGTGGCCGCGGGCGACGGCTCGAAGACCGGAGCGGGCAGCCCGCGTCGATCCAGTTTCCCGTTGCGCAGCAAGGGCAACCGGTCCATCACCACGAACACGGACGGCACCATGTAGTCGGGCAGCCGCTCGGCCAGCCACCGCCGCACCTCGCCGGCGTCGAGCACGTGGCCGTCGGCCGGCTCCACGTAGCCGACGAGACGGCGGTCGCCGGGCCGGTCCTCGCGCGCCACCACGGCGACCTGCGCGACACCGGGGTGCCCGGCCACCGCGGACTCGACCTCGCCCAGCTCGACCCGGAAGCCCCTGACCTTCACCTGGTCGTCGGCCCGACCGACGAACACCAGGTTGCCCCCGGCGTCCCACCGCACGAGGTCGCCGGTCCGGTACATGCGCCGGCCCGGCTCGCCGAACGGGTCGGCGACGAACCGTTCCGCGGTCAGCCCTGGCCGACCCAGGTAACCCCTGGCCAGGCCGGCGCCCGCCACGTACAGCTCGCCGACCTCGCCCACGGGGACGGGCCGCAGCGACCCGTCCAGGACGTGGACCGCGGCGTTGTCCAGCGGCGTCCCGATCGGAACGCTGTGCTCACCGGCGGCGCGCCCGGCGGCGACGGACCCGGTCTCCTGAGCGGTCATGGCGAACCTCTCCCCCAGTGCGGCGACGAGTCGGGCGGACACCTCAGACAGGCGCTTCAGGCGGACGGCCTCAGGCGCGTGCCCCAGGCGGACGGCCTCAGGCGGGTGCCTCAGGCGGACGGTCTCAGGTGCGTGCCCCAGGTGGTGTCCGAGGCGGTGCCTCAGGCGGGCGTGGGAACGTCCGCCGGCGTGCGCGGGTAGATGAACAGCGCGGCGCGCTTGTGCGGCAGGTCGACCTCGCCCAGGAAGTGCAGCCCCAGCTTGACGTCCATGCGGCGCGCGGCCTCGTTGCGCGCGTCGGGCTCGGACACGATGCGGGCGCACTCCGGCTCGGCGGCGAACACGCCGTCGATCACGGCCCGGAACAGCTTCCCGCCGATGCCCTTGCCGATCCGGTCCTTGTCGCCGATCGCGACGTGGTAGCCGACGTCGTGCGGCCGGGCGTCGTAGTGGGCGGCGACCACGTCGCGCGCGGCCCGGTACAGCTCGACGTAGGCGAAGGGCTCGCCGTCGAGGTCGACCACGAACGGCCGCGAGTAGGTGCCCGCGAGCTGGCCGGCGAGCGCGTCGGCCCACCGCTGCCTCGGCCACGCCTGGTCCCAGAACGGCGCGACGTGCGGCGCGTTCATCCAGCCGTGGATCAGGTCGAGGTCCTCGCCCTCGGGACGCGCCAGCCGCATCCGCCACGGGCCGGCGAGCACCGGGACCGGCGGCGGGCCCACCGCCAGCACGGCGGGGTCGAGCCCCTCCCGGATCTCCCGGCTGTACTCGGCGTCGGCCGCCGGCAGGTCCCCGTTCTCCACCGTGTTCACCCTGATCCAGCCCTTCCCTGTCCCGGCTCGTGACGTCGACGGGCGGCCGGCGGCGCGGGGCGCGCGCCAACCAGGACCCGCAGAAGTGAGGTGTAACCTTATTCCGATCAGAGGCGCACGGGGCGGCCGAATTCGCAGTCCAGATCACAACCGGCGGCGCGGACCGCTCGCGGGCGGTCCTGAAGGAGCTGGGCGAGCTGCGTCAGTGACGAAACGCGACCGGTCAGGCCCCCGGCCTGCCGACTGGTCTGATCCCGCGACGCGGCCCGCCGACGCGAGCGGCAGTGAGAGAAGCTTCGGAGCGAGAAGCGGAGCAACGGCGGCGGCTTCGATGTCCGCTCCGACGACCATCACCGGCCTGTTCGCCGATTGCCGATCAAGAAGCCCGGCCGGCGCTCCCGCCGACCCCTCCGCCCCACCTACCCCAGGTCAGCCCCCACCCGCCCTGGGGGGCGAGCCCCGCTCCAGCCTACCGGCGAACACCCCTCGCGCGAAGGTCACACCAGTTCGCTGTGGACAACTGCGTTCCCTGTGGACAAACCCATCGCCCGACAGGGCGACAGGCTTGACAGCACAAGAAACAGGGACCAACACCCGTCCGTCAGACCGGGAACACCATCACCTGAAGACAGCCCCCACCCGCCCTGGGGGGCGAGCCCCGCTCCAGCCTACCGCGATACACCCCCAGGCCAAGCGGAACATTGGTCCGCTGTGGACAACTCCGGAGCCTGTGGATAAACCTGTCGCCCATCAGAGCGAAAGGGTTGACAGCACGGGAAAACGTGGCTCCCGCTCGGGAGCACCGCAGTGCGCCCCTGGAAGGGAGCCCCAGGAACCCCACCCTCCCGCCAAACCCAGCTCCGGCCCACACCTCGCCAGGGCCAAGATCACCAGGCCGACCCCGAGAAGCCCGACGTGCCCGCGCGGAAGGACACCGCGCGAGCACGTCGGCGAACATCCCAGGAGACGTCCCAGGAGACGTCCCAGGAGAAGACGTCCCGGGACAGACAAGGACAGGTGGGGAAAGCTGGACTACTTGGGCCGGACCACGAGGTCCCCGGAGTCCAGCGACAGCAGCTCGCTGGCCATCTCCGTGCACCGCCCCATCGGCTCGCTCGCGGGCACCCACACCCAACCGAGCTGGTCGCCCGCGGACGAGTCGTGCGCGGTGAAGGAGACGCCCATCCCCTTGATGTCCACGCCACCGGCGGCGGTCCCGCCGGTCACTCTGCCGGTGAAGACGGCGCGGCCGTCCGACCCGGGCAGCAGGCAGTCCAGTGTGCCCTCCAGGTTCCCGATCACCGTGCCGTCGGGCTTGCTGTGCCGGCCCTGGAAAGTTCCCCTGGTGAGCCCGCCGCGGGTGTGGACGTCGATCTGGAACCAGATCTTGTCGCCCGCGTACTCACCCGAGGACGCGGTCAACGTGACGTTGGCGGTGCCCACGACCCGCGGCCCCGCCCCGTCGGTGTCGTCGGGGTTGTCGGTGTTGGTGACGCCGGCCCACGCGACCGGCGCGGACAGGGCGAGCGCGACCGGAACGACCGCGAGCGCGGCTGTCCCCGACCATCGGGCGCGCGACGGGACGCTCATCTTTCCCCCAGTTCTGGTGGTTTCCGCGAATGACGGGTGTGTTGGCGCAGCCGGAAAGCCCGCTCACGACGCCGACGCCCCCGACGCCCGACCCCCTGTCTCTGACCGGCGTCTCCGCCTAGCCGACAGCAGCGGGGAAGAGAGGCGCAAGAAGCATGGGGCGACGACGACCCACGGACTCATGCGGCGATCGGCCCGGCACGGAGGGGTGGACGACGTTGGCCGCCCCGCGCCGGGGCCCGGTTTTCCGTGCCTGGTGGTGGTTCTCCGATCCGACGCCGTTCGGCACGTCGGCGCGGGCCACACGATGCCGTTGATCAACGCCCGTTCGCCTCCCCGTGTGGGGGATATTGCGCCGCGCTCTCCCTCGACGTCATAACCCACGGAAAGGACCGCTTCTGCCACCTGCTCTCCTTGGCACGCAACCGAATGGCGCTCCCGATGGGTGCGAACAGGTCAGCCGTGCGGTTGGCTCGCCGTTGCCGCAGAAGGAAAAACCACCAGAACGGCAACGCGGGCGGAGGGAAGGCCCTCCGCCCGCGTTGGCTATCCGTTACTCGGGTTCGATGACTACCGCCGCACGCTGTAGTTGCCGGAGTCCAGCGGCAGCATCTCCACCGCCCGCCGCTGGCACGGCGGCAGCAGCTCGCCCTGCGGCACCCAGGTCCAGCCGAGCCGGTCGCCGGCCCACCGGTCCTCCACGGTGAAGGACGCGCCCATGCCGATGGGGCTGCTGCCCCCGGCCGCGGTGCCCTTCGTGATCGCGCCGGTCGCGGTCGCGGTCCGGTTCCCGGTCCCGCTCACGGTCAGGCAGTTGATGTAGCCCTCCAGCTCGCCGATGACCGTGCCGTCCGGCTTGCGGTGCTTGCCACGGAACCACCCGGTGGCGACGCCCGAACTCCCCTGCGCCCTGGCGTCGAACTCCAACCAGATCTTGTCTCCCTCGTACGGCCCCGACGACGCCGTCAACGTGACGTTGGCGGAGCCGGCGAGTCGCGACCCCCGCGCGGCGTCGTCGCCGCCGTCGGCGGCGACGGCCGAGGTCGCGGTGACGACCGCGACCGGGAGCACGGCGACGGCGGCCAGGCCGACGGCTAAGGCACGCCAGAACAAGCCCATGATGTCCCCCAGTGATCGTTACTTCCCCCATAGGTCGTAACCTGTGACAGGTTCTGCGACCGTGCGTCCACGGTGCCGACATGATCTTTCGCCTGCCTCCCCCATGTGGGGGATATTTGGACTCGACGAAAGTCGGAGGCGATCACCACGAGTAATCAGGCGGAAGTGAGCGGGAAGGGCGCGCGCCCCCTCCCGCTCACCCGCGCGTGGGACGTGCTCAGATCGAGTGACCGCCGTCGATCGCCAGCGCGGTGCCCGTCACGTACCGGGCCTCCTCGCCGACGAGGTAGGAGATCATCGCCGCGATGTCGGAGGGCTCCCCGAAGTGCCCGACCGCGGTGAGCGCGCGCTGCGCCTCGGCCGCCGGTCCGTCGGCCGGGTTCAGGTCGGTGTCGATCGCGCCCGGCTGCACCAGGTTCACGGTGACGCCGCGGTCGGCGAGGTCCCTCGCCAGCCCCTTGGTCAGCCCGACCAGCGCGGACTTGCTCAGCGCGTACGGGGTCGCCCCGGGGAAGGGCGTGTGCCGGCTGAGCGCGCTGCCGATGCTGACGATGCGCCCACCCGGCCCCATGTGGCGGGCCGCCGCCTGCGACGCGACGAACACCGAGCGGACGTTCACCGCCAACGACAGGTCGATCTGCTCCACCGTGATCTCGTCGAGCGGACCCATGACGCCCACCCCGGCGTTGTTCACCAGGATGTCGAGCCGGCCGAACTCGGCCACGGCGCGCTCGACCGCGTTGACGACGGCCTCGCTGTCGGCGGCGTCGGCCTGGACGGCCAGTCCCCGGCGGCCCAGGGCCCGGATCCCCTTGACCACGGTCTCCGCCTGGTCGGCGGACCGGACGTAGGTCACCACGACGTCGGCTCCCTCACGGGCGAGCCGCTCGGCGACGACCGCGCCGATCCCCCGGCTGCCCCCGGTCACCAGCGCGACCTTTCCCATCAGATTCGACATGATTTCATTCCTTTCCTTCACACGTTTTCACACGCTTTTCGGGCACGCGGAGACGCACCGCGAGAACAGTGGCGGAACGACGAAGAGAATTATCGCTGTTTCTTCACGCGTTCGAACGGCCGTCGAGGACCACGTCCACGACCGCCGAGGGGTCCCAGTAGTAGGGGCGGAACTCGGTGACGAGGCCGTCCACAACGGTGTTCAACTGGAGGATCGTGGTTTCCAGCGCGCGCCCCGTCGTCCTGGCGACGAAACGGACGCGCAGGAGGACCGCCACCCGCTCGTCGTCGGCCACGTGCTGTCGGTCCAGGAAGTCGATGGCCTCCCAGCACTCGGCCATCGCGAGCATGAAACGCTCCAGACCCTCGTGACCACGCCAGACACCGCCGTAGGGCAGGCCGGGCGCCGAGTAGAGCACCACGTCCGGCGCCAGGAGACCGGCCAGGGGAGCGAAGTCGGCGACCCCGGGGCCACCCGCGGCCATATAGGCACGCTCAGCCTCGTAGAACTCGTCGAGCACCCTCATCGCGCCCCTACCCCGAAAATCGGGCTGACCGTTCTGAGAAAAGGCGCTCCCGCTGGCGCTCACTATTCTTCCTCCTGGTCACGCGTTCCGTGCACGACCTATTCAAGCAACGAACCCCCGGTGACGCTGGCGTCTTTCGGACACCACGTTTTCCCCGCACGTCCGGCGCTCGTTCGCGGTGACGCGCCGGGGCGGGGAGACCCGACAGCTCGCGTCACGGCCCGTTCGGTCTGAGGCAGGGCGACGACGTCAGTCCGGGTCGGGCCGGGAGGACCGGGAGGGCCGAGAGGACAGGGAGGACCGAGAGGACAGGGAGGACCGGTGGAGGCGGAGTTGGAGCGCGACACCGAAGCGGGCGTCCGGGTCGGTCAGGTCGAGTCCGCTGATCTCGCCGACGCGGCGCAGCCGGTAGCGGAAGGTGTTGGGGTGGACGTGGACGGAGGCCGACGCCGTCGTCACGTCCCCGAAGGCGTCGAGGTAGGCGGCCAGCGTGTCCACGAGGTTCGTGCCGTGTTCCGCGTCGTAGTCCAGCAACCTGGCGAACGCGTCGGACGGCGGATGGCGCTCCGCGGCGACGATGTCCGCGAGTTGGAGCAGGAGCGCGTCGGTGTGCACGTCCGCGTACCGCACGACCTGCCCGCGCTCCGGCCGGGCACGCAGCACCCGTAACGCCCGGTCGGCGTCGGCGCGGGAGAGCCCGACCTCGGCGAGGGTGGAGACAGCCCTGCCGACGCCGATCCGCGGCGCGCGGCGGGGGCCGGTGCGCGCCACGAAACTCTCGGCGACCCGCACCGCCCGGATCTCCGCGTCCGCCCCGTCCCCGTGCGCGGGCAACACCGCGTACACCACACCGCCCACGAGCGCCGCCGCCGAGCGGGGGTGGACGGCGCCCAGGTGCAGGGACAGGGCGTCGCACAACCGTTGCCGGTCCGACTCCTCACCAGCCGGTCCCCGGTCGCCCAGCCCGATGTCGGCACTCGGCGGCTCGGCCGCGAGCACGCACAGCCGTTCGGTCGCGATGCCCAGTCGCGCGGCGGCGTCACCCGCGCCGGATCCGCCCTCCAGCACGGTCGCGAGGAGGTCGGCGTGCAGCCGGCGCTGAACGTCCGCGCCCGCCCGCTGCCGCAACAGTCGCAACGCCACGACCTTCGCGGCCTCCACGAACGCCTGCCGGCGCGGTTCGGACAGTGGCGCGCGCACGGCAGCCCACATCGACCCGAGGACCTCGTCGCCGGCGCGCACCGCCACCGCGCAGCGCGGGATCATGCCGGGCCGGCCCAGATCCACGTGGATCGGCTCCCTGCTCCGGTAGAGCCGGCGGAACACGTCCTGTTCCGCGAGCAGGGACAGGTACTCCTCCGGCACCTGCCGACCCAGCACCGTGGCCACCCGGCCCGGGTCCGCCTCGTCCTGACGGCCGGAGAAGGCCAGCACCCGCGAGGAGCGGTCCTCGATCGTCACCGGCGCGTCGAGCAGCTCGCTCACGGCGTTGGCCAGCGCGAACAGGTCTCCTGGCTGGGCGTCGTCCGGTCCGCCGGCGCCGACCATGTCGTCCTCGGCGAGCACGGACCGCACCAGCGCCGCGACCTGGGACCAGGAGGCGGCCCTGGTGAGGCCGAGCAGGGCCACGCCGCTGTCCCGCACCGCGCCGCGCACGGCGTCGTCGACGATCACCGGCGCCTTGACCACCAGGCCGGCTCCGCCGGCCGCGCCGAGCGCGACGAGCAGCCCCACGACGTCCGACGGCTCCCGCACCCCGACGCCGAGCACCAGCCCGCCGCGCGGCACGACCAGCTCGTCCAGCGGGTCGTAGATCACCACCGAGGTGACCTCGACGTCGAGGTCCCCCGGCGGGCAGGCCACGTCCAGCACCGTCCTGCCGAGATCGGCCAGGACGCGGCCCAGGTTCCTGCGGGGCGACGACCACGGTCGGGACATGCGGACACGTTACGGCCGGACGCGTCCGCTCCTCCGCCGCCGAGCGCGGCGCGCCACCGTCACGGCGTGATCCA
The DNA here is from genome assembly GCF_024171885.1 of Streptoalloteichus tenebrarius. GTDB lineage: Bacteria > Actinomycetota > Actinomycetes > Mycobacteriales > Pseudonocardiaceae > Streptoalloteichus > Streptoalloteichus tenebrarius. The sequence continues at coordinate 97,037 of NZ_JAMTCP010000022.1, forward strand.
CTCGGTCCGCGTGGTGACCTCCGCCAGCACGTCCTCGTCCGGCTCCACGCCGAGCCCGGGGCCGGTCGGCACCGGGAGATGCCCGTCGACCAACCGGAAGGGCTCGGTGAGGTCCCGGTGGTAGTAGCGGTCGGACGCGGAGGTGTCGCCCGGCAGGACGCAGTTCGGCAGGGCCGCGAACGCGACGTTGGCCGCCCGGCCCAGCCCGGTCTCCAGCATCCCGCCGCACCACACCGGAATCCCGTGCGCGGCGCAGACGTCGTGGACCCGACGGGCCTCCAGGTAGCCGCCGACCCGGCCCGGCTTGATGTTGACGACCCGGCACGCGCCCAGCGCCACCGCGTCGGCGGCGGCACGCGCCGAGGTGATCGACTCGTCGAGGCAGATCGGGGTGCGCAGCCGCTCGGCCAGCGCCGCGTGCCCGCGCAGGTCGTCCTCTGCCAGCGGCTGTTCCACCATCAGCAGGTCGAACGCGTCGAGCCGGGCGAGGTGCCGCGCGTCGGCCAGGGTGTAGGCGGCGTTCGCGTCCACCTGGAGCAGCAGGTCGTCGCCGAACCGCTCCCGCACCGCGCGGACCGGCTCGACGTCCCAGCCTGGCGCGATCTTCAGCTTGATGCGGACGTAGCCCTCGTCCCGGTAGCGGGCGACCGCGTCGAGCAGGGCGTCGACCGAGTCGGTGATCCCGACCGACACCCCGGCCGGCACGCTCGTCCTGACCGCCCCGAGGTAGGAGCCGAACGACATCCCCGCGGCGCGCAGCCGCACGTCCAGCACGGCCATCTCCACGGCCGCCTTGGCCATCGGGTGCCCCCGGAACCGGGCGAAGGCCGGCCCGCAGGCCGCCGGGTCCGGCGCGGCCATCCCGAGCAGCGTCGGGACCAGGTGGCGTCGGACCACGTCCTCCGCGGCGTCGACGTACTCCGCCGAGTACAACGGGTCGGCCATCGCGACGCACTCGCCCCACCCCTCGGCGTCCGGGGTCACCACCCGGACCAGCAGGACGTCCCGCTCCGTCTCCACCCCGAACGAGGTCCGGAACGGCGCGACGAGCGGCATCGCGACCCGCCGCAGCTCAACACCGGTGATCTTCACTTGTCCGCCTCCACCACGTACCAGCCCGCGCGCGCCATCCCGGTCACGCGCCACCCCTGCGCCATGCCCTCCCGGAGGGCCGCCCTGACCTCCACCCGCCACCGCCACGCGAGGTCCCCGTCGACCGCGCGCAGCGCCTCGACGTCCTCGGGCACCGCGACCAGGCAGGCCCGCCCGGCGCGCCAGGCGTCCGCGCGGGGCAGGGGTTCTCCCGAGGCCGTCCGGTCCAGCCGCACGCAGCCCGTCTCCCGCAACCGGTCCACGTCGGGCTCGTGCCAGGCCCCGGCCGCCGCCGCGACGGCCCTGGGGCTGTCCAGCCGCCATTCCGCCACCAGCCGGTCGGAGCCCGCGCCCGCGTTGAGCGCGTCGGTCAGCTCGCCGTAGAAGTCGACCAGGTAGGCGGTGGGCAGGGCGCCCAACCTGGCGATGTTGAAGAAGGCGTTGCGGCGCACCAGCGGATCGAAGGTCCACTTGATCACCGTGACGCCCCTGGCCAGCGCCCACGCCCGCTGGTGCAGCTTCAGCGCCCTGCCCACGTGGCGGCCCCGGTGTCCCGGGGCCACACCCGTGATGTGCGAGTGGAGGTGCCCGTCGGCGGCGAAGAACGCGACCGCCGCACCGACCAGCTCCCCGCCCAGGTAGGCCCCCGCGACGTAGCCGCCGGTGAACTGGATCGCCCTGACCAGCGCGGAACCGATCGGCGGGTCCTCCTCGGACCGCCAGATCCGCCGGAACAACGCGGTGGCCGCGTTCTGCGCGTCCACGTCGGAGAGTTCGGCCAGTCGCAGACCCGCGCGGCTGGCGACGGCCTCGGCGGCCCGCCATGCCTCCGTCTCCAGCGCCCGCCTCCCTCCGACCGGCGCGTGGGCCCTCGTCATCACGTTCCTCCCACTGTCCTCTGTGGATCCGGAGAGCCCAGGCGACGGCGGGGACCCGCCAGCTCCGCGCCGCCGGCCCTCACGCGGGCGTCCGGCTTCCTGGTGATCCGCCCCGGGCCCTGGGCCACCGTGCGGACGGCGTCACGGGCACGACGCTAGGGGGCTCCTCGGCCGAGGCACTTCGTCCTGATCCACCAATCGGCGGGGTGGTCGTTGTCAGCCCCGCACGAAGCCAACCCCTCCCCACGGCCGACGGCGACCGGTGATCACGGCGTTGGCGGCGCGTTCGCGCCAGGAGCGACCATGAAGTGCACCCAGACGGGTGAAGATGGCGCGGGGTTCCCTGATCCATCCGGTCGGGTGAACGACCGGGGAACCGGCACGGCCCGTACAGCGTCAGTGCCGGTCGACGCGGGCCGACGCACCCCGGAACACGTCCGTGCTCCACCGCGCCGTGTCACCACACCGGAGGACCACGACAGCGGCAACGCCACCCGGGGAGGAAACACCAGTGCGACGTCTCGGCCTCGCGCCCGCCGTCATCGCGACCGCCCTCATCGCGATCACGATCAGCCCCCTGCTCACGGCGTGCCAGGACACCGCCGGCGGTTCACCCCAGGCGGCGGCCAGCGGGGCGAGCGCCACCACGGCGTCGTCCGCCGCGTCATCCGCGACATCGTCCGCGTCGGTGCCGCCCTCGGCCACGACCTCGTCGCGGCCCGGCGACACGGACGCTCCGCCCACCATGACGAACACGGCCCTCCCGACCACGCCCCCGCCGCCCTCGGGACCGGTCGTCTGCGGCCAGGTGCCCGTGCCCGCCACGGGAGGGCAGGCCACCGTCATCGCCGACGCGGGCCCCGGCGGCCCCGTCCCGTGCGCCGACGCCCTCCGGATCGTGCGGACCTACCTCCGGGAGGCCCCGTCCCGGGGCCAGGGCTCGGCGGGCGTCCTCGACGTCGAGGGGTGGGAGTGCGCGACCGCGTCCATGGGGTCGACCACCCCCGGCCGCGCCACCTGCCGGAAGGACGGACGCTCCGTCCACACAGGACAGTGAGCCGGGAACGGGCCGCGCCGGCGGGGTGACCTCCGCCGACGCGGCCCTCGGGAGGGTCCTTCCGGCCCGGCTCAGGAGACGGCGAGAGCCGCGTAACGCTGCTCCAGCCGCTGCTTGATGTGGGCCATCTGCACCTTGCTGCTGCTGTTGATCTTCTCGGCGACGGCCTCGTCGCCCCACGGGGCGTCCGACCGCATCTGGAAGTCCTGCTGCCAGCGCATCTTCACGCCACCGGGGACCTCCTCATAGGTCCAGTGCAGACGCATGTACTCGAACCAGCCGAGTTCGATGCGCCGCGCCGTCACCGTGCGGTTGGCCTTGTCCATCGTGCGCTCGGAGATCCACGTCCACACCTCGCCGTTGGGCAGCGGGTGCATGGTCAGGCGGAAGCGGATCGTGTTGTCCTTCCGCTCCAGGACCTCGGCGCTGGCGTACTCGGTGAACAGGTTCGGCCAGTCCTCGACGTCGTTGGTCCAGTCCCAGACCAGGTCGAACGGGGCCTCGATGACGATGGTGTTGTCGGTGTGAGCGGCCATCCTCAACGCACCCCCGCCCTGATCTGCTGGTTGACGAAGTCGACGGCCGCGTTCGGCGTCGGCATGTGCGCGACCGTGTCGTCGGGCATCGGCACTCCCGTGCGTTCCTGGATCCTGGCCTGGAACGCCAGGACCGCGAGCGAGTCGTAGCCCAGCTCGGCGAACGGTGTGTCGCCGATGTCCCCGTCCAGGTCGACGCCCTCATCGACACCCGCGCAGGACCGCATGATCTCGACAAGGTCCGTCAGGGTGAACTCGGTGGGCTGCATGCCTTTCCTCTCGTCGTTCAGTTCGGTGCGGCCGCCCGCAGCACGAGGGCGGAGTTGAAACCGGGGTAGCCCCTGGCGAGCACGAGCGCGGTGCGCAACGCCGCAGGGCGGGGCCGGTCGAGCACGAGGTCGAGGTCGACGGCGGGGCGACGCACGTTGACCACCGGCGGGATGACGCCGTCCCGCATCGCCAGCAGGGCCGTCACCACGTCCAGGGCGGCGCTGCCCGCCACCAGCCGCCCCGTCGCGGCCTTGGTGGTCGTCACGGGCACCCCGCGCGGCCCGAACACCTCGGTCAGGACCAGGGCCTCGGCGGCGTCGGCCTCCGCGCGGCCGTCGGCGTCGGCGAACACGACGTCCACATCGGACGGCGCGACCCCCGCCTCGGCCAGCGCGGTCTCGACGGCCCGCCGCAGTCCTGGCGGCCGGCCCGTGTCCGGGGCCGGGTCGAACGTCGCGGCGTGCCCCGCCACGACCCCGTAGGGCCGCGCGGCCCGCGCCGAGGCGTGCTCCGCCGACTCGACGACGAACATCGCGCCGCCCTCCCCCGGCAGGAAGCCGCTCGCGGCCTCGTCGAAGGGCAGGTACTCGCCGGCGGCGCTGAGCATCCCCCCGGCGATCTGGGAGGTGAAGGCGGCGGGGTTCAGCGCGGCCTCGGTGGCCCCGGTGAGCACGATCCTCGACCCCTGCGCCAGGGAGCGCCTGGCCTGGGCCACGACGTCGAGCCCGCCGGCCTGCTCGGCCACGAGCACGCCGGACCAGCCCTTCATCCCGTGCCGGATGGACAGTTGGCCGGTGGTGGCGGCGTAGAACCACGCGATGGACTGGTACACCCCGACCCGGCTCGGCCCCTCCGCCCACAGCGCCTGGAGCTCCCGCTGGCCGAACTCGTTGCCGCCGGAGCCGCTGGCGGTGTGCACGGACAGCTCGTACTCGGGCAGCTCCGCCGGGTCGACGCCGGCGTCGGCCAGCGCCAGTTCCCCCGCGAGCAGGCCGAAGTGCGTCCAGCGGTCGGTCTGCACCACCAGCCGGCTGGGCACGCGGGCGCTGTCGAAGTCGGGGATCTCCCCGGCGACGCGGATCGGGTAGCCGGTCGTGTCGAAGCGGGTGATGGGCCGGATGCCGCAGGCGCCGTCGAGCAGGTTGCGCCAGTACTCCTCCAGCCCGACGCCGATCGCGGTCACGGCGGACATCCCGGTCACCACGGCACGCGCCGTGCCCCGCGCGAGCGCCGGCGTCGCCGTCGCGGCGCTGGTCATCGCCCACCTCCCGCCGGCCCGCGCAGGACCATCGCCGTCTGGAAGCCGCCGAACCCGCTGCCCACGGACAACACCGCGTCCACCCGGCGCTCCCTGGCCACCAGCGGCACGTAGTCCAGGTCGCACTCCGGGTCGGGGTTGTGCAGGTTCGCCGTCGGGGGCACCACGTCGTGGTGGATCGCCAGCACCGAGGCGACCACCTCCAGCGAGCCGATCGCGCCGAGGGAGTGGCCGACCATCGACTTGATGGAGCTGACCGGCGTGCGGTAGGCGTGCTCGCCGAGGCTGCGCTTGAAGGCCGCGGTCTCGTGCCGGTCGTTCTGCTTGGTGCCCGACCCGTGCGCGTTGACGTAGTCGACCTCGTCGACGGGCATCCTGGCCTCGGCCATGGCCAGGCGGATCGCCTCGGCCATCTCCACGCCGTCGGGTCGCAGGCCGGTCATGTGGTAGGCGTTGCAGCGGTTCGCGTAGCCGTCGATGGTGGCGTAGATCCTGGCTCCTCGCCGCCGCGCGTGCGGGAGCGACTCCAGCACGAGCACGGCGGCGCCCTCGCCGAGGACGAAGCCGTTGCGCAGCGCGTCGAACGGGCGGGAGGCGTGTTCGGGGTCGTCGTTGTTCGGCGAGGTCGCCTTGATCGCGTCGAAGCAGGCCACGGTGATCGGGGAGATCGGCGCCTCCGACGCGCCGGCGACCATCACGTCCACCTCGCCCTCGGCGACGAGGCGGGCGCCGTGCCCCACGGCGTCGAGCCCGGCCGTGCAGCCGGTGGAGACCAGCGCCACCGGGCCCTCGGCCCCGGCCAGCCACGCGACCTCCGCCGCGACCGAGCTGGGCACGAGGTGGTGGTACAGGTGCGGGATGGCGTAGCGCGGGTCGACCTCCCACCGCGCGCCGCCGTCGCTGAGCACCACGTACTCCCGCTCCAGGCTGATCGTGGCGCCCACGGCGCTGCCGATGCTCACGCCGACGCGTTCCGGTGGGGCCTCTCCTGACACGCCGCTGTCGGCCAGCGCCTCGGCGGCGGCCACGACCGCGAACTGGGCGCAGCGGTCCATGCGCCGGACCTGCTGCGGCGACAGCCCGTGCTGCGCCGGGTCGAAGTCGCACTCGGCGGCGATGCGCGAGCGGTAGCCGGACGCGTCGAACCGGGAGATCGCCCTGGTCGCGGTCCGGCCCGCGGTGAGCAGCTCCCAGAACTCCTTGACGCCGACGCCGCCGGGGGCGACGACGCCGAGCCCGGTCACGGCCACCTGAAGGCGGGTCACCCGAGCGCCTCCACCGGACCCCACGGTCCCCGGCTCGCGGTCGTCTTCTCTCTCGGGCGGAACATGGCGACCTTCCTGACTGTGTTGCCGGTCAACGGTTGGAAAGGCAACGCGCGCCCCCGCCCCTGCTTCAACTCGTGCCACCCACGGGTGTGTCATTCACCCACTCGTACGCGTGGCAAATACCGGCTGTCGGGCGGTCCGCTCACTCTTCGTGCAGACCACCGCACCAGTGGTTGTCGAGGTCTCGCCACGCGGCCGCCGCGAGCACTGGCCACCCTGGTGTCGGGGAGGTCCCGCGCCGGTCGCCGGGGTGGTGTCGCCGGCGACCGGCGCGAGGGCGTCCCGGGTCCTCAGCCGGTCTTCAGGTGCGCCGCGTAGCAAGGAGGTATGACCGCGATGACGGGCCGACGGCACAGGGTCGGCATACTCCTGGGCGCCCTGCTGACGCTCGCGCTCGTGGCCAGCGCGCTGCTGGAGGCGCCAGCGTCCCTCCACTCAGGACAGTCCGTGCGGACGCGCGGGTCCCCCGACCCCTCGGGGTCCCCGGGGACGGACCAGGCCGGCGCCCGCCCGTCGGCGGGGTCGCCGTGGTTGTCGGCGATGGCGCCACTGGGACCGGAGTCGGTGCTGTCGGTCCGCACGCCCGGCTCCCACGTTCCGCGGGGGACGTGGGGTACGGGCACAGCGGGCTCGGCACCGTCGGCCCTGTCCATGCCCTCCATGCCGTCCATGCCCTCCATGGACGCCATCGCCTCGCTGCTCACGCTGGAGCCCCCATTGGCATCCGTTCCGGCCCCTCCCTGGACAGCGGCGGAGTCACCGACGGACATGTCGGCGGCGGGCGCGGCCTCGGCGCCACCAGTTCCGGCGCCCTCGGCTCGGCCGTCGCCTCAGGGCCCGTCGCCTCCGGCCCCGTACGGCCCGTCCCCCGAACCGAGCCGTCCCGACGTCGCGGCGGCGGCGCGCGCGGCGGCGCCGACGGCCCGGCTCGGCCTGCTGGTCGTGGACCGGGTCGGTGGGCGCACGGTCGCCGAGCTGGAGCCGGATCGACAGTTCGCCAGCCAGTCCCTGGTGAAGCTGCTGATGGCGATGGACTGGCTGCTCACGCACGGACCCCCTGACGAGGAGCGGCGGGCGCGGCTGGTCCGCATGCTCGGCGTCAGCGATGACGGCGTGGCCGACGAGCTGTGGTCGACCAACGGCGGGCCGGACATCGTGCGGCGGATGAGCGAGCGGGTGGGCCTGCGCGGGACGACGCCCCCGGCCGATCCCTCGATGTGGGGTGACACCCGGACGACGGCGGCGGATATGGCGGCGCTTTACCGGTACCTGTTGGAGCGGGCTCCGAGGGAACACCGCGATCTGGTCCTCGACGGGCTGCGCGCGTTCTCGCCCACCGCCGCGGACGGGTTCCGCCAGGCGTTCGGCATCCCCGCCGTCGCCCAGGGGCGGCCGTGGATCGGGAAACAGGGCTGGGCGTGCTGCCTGCCGGGCTACGCGCTGCACACCACGGGGCTCGTCGGCGCGGACGAGCGCTTCGTCGTGGTGCTGCTCAGCGAGCACCCCACGGCGCTGGGGTGGTCAGCGGCCGTCACCGCCGTCAACGCGGCCACCGCGGCCCTCGCTCCCGCCCTCACGCCGTCCTGAGCCGTGCCGGACGACCCTCGGCCCCTTCTGCTGCTCGCGCAGCCCCATGAGTTCGGCGACGTCCCGGCGCACCTGCTCGAACTGCCCGGCGAACCCGTCTCCGGGGCACTCGGTGGCCAGCCAGTCCCGGTGCCGGGAGATCGTGTGCACGGCCTTGGTCAGACCACTGTCCGGGTTGCGGTACTCGATCACCCCGAGCGGGTCGAGGTTGCAGGCGCGGCAGAGCAGGGCGAGGGTGAGGGCGAGACTGCGCCGGGCGGGGGCCGTCGGCCCGTCGCTCGCGAAGGTGCCCAGCAGGCAGATGCCGATGTTGCCCGGGTTGCAGCCACTGACGTGGCCGGCGGTCACCGCGCGGGCGGTGCCGTTGGTCGGCAGCCGGTCGAGGACGGGCAGCAGGTCGCTGCCGGAGTGACGGCCCTCGTAGATGGTGCCGAGCGGGTCGATGAGGAGGTGGTACCCGACGTCGCCCCATCCGCGCTCCACGCAGTGGAACCGGTAGACCGCCCGGACGGTCTCCCGGGGGTCGTCGGCGACCGGGGTCGCCGAGTGGTGCACCGTCACCGCCTGCACCGGGGAGAACTCCCTGGGCCAGACCTCCTTGCCGTCGCTGTCGAACCGTAACGACTCGTCGGCGCCCCAGCCGGCGCGGGTCAGGAAGGACACGGCACACCCCCGATCCACAGTGGACGGTCGAGTCGGCGCGGCGCTCCGACCACGACCTGCCGTGCCCGCCCGTCAGGGCGGGACCGTTCGCGATTCTTCCTACCGGTTCGACGGAATCGACGGAATCCGCCAGTGGGGCGGTCCGCCGGAAATCCGTCATCGGACTCGGGGCCGGTCCGCCGGACGGCCACCGCCGACTGCTGGGTTCCCCGGCAGGGCGGGCACTCTCCGGCCCTGGCTCCTTTCCCGGTCGATTTCGGGAGGGTCACCGGGGTTCCACCGGGAACACCGCCGCGCGTTCGACGCGCGACGGCCGGACGGCCACGGGGCTGCGCTGGCTCGCACCCGAGACGACCTTCGCGATCCTCGCCCTGGTCGGCGTCGCCGTGCTCGTGCGGTGGCTCCGCACCCTGGTTCCCGACGCCTCGACGCGCGGTGGGTCGGGGCGCCCCAGGCCGTGAGCGGACCGGGGAAATCTCCACGCTGATCCTGGGAGCGGTCCTCAGGAGGCCACCCAGGCCCCCAACTCCGGCGGGTCTGGGGAGAGGAGCACGCGGAACGGGCGCGCGGACGAGAAGACGCGGGAGGTGGCGCGGAACGGGGAGGAACTGGCCGAACTCGCCGGGGTGGTCAGCCGGATGGTCAGTGCGCGGGAACGGGACAGGAGCAGGTTCGTCCCTCCGCTTCCTGCGCGTTCGAAGGCTTTCTCGGAACTGGCGGGCCGATACCGTGTTCCCCGCCGTTCTCCTGCCCGAAGCCGCCGCGTTCGCCAGGGAGCACATGCTGGCGGCCGTCGGGGAAACCGAGGAGGTGGACCCGAACCTCCGCGCCGTGCGGGCCGAGATCGAGCGAATCCGCGGATCTCGCCGAGCCTGACCCCCTGCGGCGCGCCGGCGTCTCACCACCGGGTCCTCTGCTCGCCATCGCGGACGAGGCCGATTCGTCGACGCTCTGCGCACGCACGGGCGTCAGGACCTCGCGCGCTCCCGGCGACGGTGGAAGAGCACGGCGAGCCCGGCCGCGAGCATCACGATCAGCGCCAGCTCGACACCGCCGACGCTCCCGATCATTCCCACGAACAGGGTCAGCACCATCGTGAGCCCGAAGAAGACCAACAGGGACACCAGTCCGGCCACGCCCGCCTCCGCCCGATCACCAGGGCGCCCGACTGCTCCCCTTCCCCCATCTCACCGGGAAACAGGTCGGCTGTCATGAGTCATTCGTGTGATGAGGGCTGGAGAGCGCGCCGCAGTCGTCGGCCGATCCGGCGGCCGGCCCACAACACCGGAAACGCCCCCACAACACCCACACCAGCCGGCACCGCCGCCTGCCACACCCCAAC
>NZ_JAMTCP010000023.1 GCF_024171885.1 Streptoalloteichus tenebrarius
TGGCCGGTCAGCAGGGTCTCCGCGGCCTCGCCGAGCACGGCCCGCAACGCGAACCCGGGGACCACCCACGGCGTGGGGCGGCGCAGCGCGTCCCCGAGCGCGTGGATGAACTCGGTGTTGGTGACCGGAGCTGGCGCGGTGAGATTGACCGGCCCGGACAGGGACGGGTGCTCCAGCACGAACCGGATGGCGTTGACCTCGTCGTCCAGCGAGATCCACGACAGGTACTGCCGGCCGTCGCCCCACCGGCCGCCCAGGAACGCGGAGAAGAGGGGACGCAGCCGGCCCAGCGCCCCGCCGGACGGGGACAGCACGACGCCGCTGCGCAGCCGCGCGACCCTGACCCCCGCATCGACGGCGGGGGACGTCGCGTCCTCCCAGCGTTGGCACAGCTCGGCGAGGAACCCGCCGCCGGAGGGGGCCGCCTCGGTGACGACCTCGTCGCGGGTGTCGCCGTAGTAGCCCACGGCCGAGGCGTTGACCAGCACCGGGACCCCGTGGTCGACCACCGCGCCGGCCAGGACCTCGGTGGGCACGATCCTGGTGTCCAACAGGAGCTGCTTGCGCGCGGCCGACCACCGTCCGTCCCCGACGCTGACGCCGCAGAGGTTGACCACCGCGTCCGCGCCGTCGAGCGCCCCGGGCTGGAGCTCACCGGCCGGGGGATCCCAGCTCCGCTCGTCCGGGGCCGAGGGCCGCCGCCGCACCAGCCGCACCACCTCGTGCCCGGCCGCGCGCAACGCGGGGACCAGGGAGGTGCCGATCAGGCCGGAAGAGCCGGCGACCACGACGCGCATGCTGCCGATCGTGGCCGAGGGCGGCACGGAGCGCGACCCCATCGGGGTGTGATCACCATCCCGAGCGGCCGGGTCCGCTACCCGTCGTCGCTGTTCGCCGCCGACGGACAGCCCCCACCCGCCCTGGGGGGCGAGCCCCAGTCCAGCCTAGCGCTGACGCCGGCCGCCGCCATGCCCGTCTGCATGACCTGTGGATGAACTGACGGGTTGTGGATAACTCGGTCCCCTGACCAGGTACGTCTCCGGCTCCCGCAGGCGGAGCGGCAAGAACGGTGGGACTGTGAGGGATTGCCCTGGCGTCAGTTCCGGCCGTGAGCGGATCGCTGAGGAAGAGCACGCGAGCGGAATCCCGGCTGGCGGCGCGGAGAACACCACCTCGGCGTCCGAACCGGTGGGCATGAGGTCCGGCGACACCCCCAGCCCCAGCGCGCGTCCACCCCTCTCGCACATCGACCACGCCCGACCGGGTCGACGTCCCCGGTCCCCGCACGGCCGGCGGCGGGCCAGACGAAGCCCTGGCAGCGACACCGAGCCCCCGCCCATGAACGCCGAAGGCCCCCGCCGCGGGCGCGGCGGGGGCCTTCACAGCCAGGAACGGGCGTCAGAGGCCGAGGTCGGCCTCGAACGCGCCCTCCTCCAGCCGGTTCTTGATGGTGGTCAGGAACCGGCCGGCGTCGGCGCCGTCCACCAGGCGGTGGTCGTAGGTCAGCGCCAGGTACATCATCGAGCGGATCGCGATGGTGTCGTCGCCGTTCTCGTCGGTCACCACCACCGGGCGCTTCGTCACCACGCCGACGCCCAGGATGCCGACCTGCGGCTGGACGATGATCGGGGTGTCGAACAGCGCGCCGTTGCTGCCGAGGTTGGTCAGCGAGAAGGTGCCGCCGGCCAGCTCGTCCGGGGTCACCTTGTTCGCCCTCGCGCGGGAGGCGAGGTCGGCGATCTTGTGCGCCAGGCCGGCCAGGTTCAGGTCGCCGGCGTTGTGGATCACCGCGTTGAGCAGGCCGCGCTCGGTGTCGATCGCGATGCCCAGGTGCTCGGCGCCGTGGTAGGTGACCTCCTTGGCCTCCTCGTTGATCGAGGCGTTCAGCTTCGGGTGCTGCTTGAGCGCCTCGACGGCCGCCTTGGCGAAGAACGGCAGGAAGGTCAGCTTGACGCCCTCGCGGGCCTCGAACGCGGCCTTCGCCCGCGCCCGCAGCCGCGCGATCTTGGTGACGTCGACCTCGAACACCTGGGTGAGCTGCGCCGACTCGGCCAGCGACTCCCTGGTCCGCTGCGCGACGATCTGCCGCAGCCTCGGCAGCTTCTCGGTCCGGCCGCGCAGGGCCTGCGCCTCGGCCGACGGCTGGGCGGCCGGAGCGGCGGCGCGCGGCGCGGCGGCGGCCGGAGCGGCCTTGGCCTTCGCGGCCTCGACCGCGGCCAGCACGTCCTGCTTGCGGATGCGGCCACCCACGCCGGTGCCCTTGATGGTGTTCAGGTCCACCCCGTGCTCGGCGGCCAGCTTGCGCACCAGCGGCGTCACGTACGGGGCGCCGGCCTCGCCGTTGCCCTGCGGCTCGGCCGGGGCGGCCGGCGCCTGCCACGCCGCGGGCGCGGCGGGAGCGGGCGCAGCCGGCTGGGCTGGGGCGGCCTGGGCTGGGGCTGCCTGGCTGGGGGCCGGCGGCTGCGGAGCGGGCTGCGCCGGGGCGGCGGGCGCCGGAGCCTGGGCCTGGGCCGGAGCGGGGGCCGGAGCCGACGGGGCGGGCTGCGCGGCGGGGGCCGGGGCGGCCGCGGCGGCACCCGGCTGGCCCACGACGGCCAGCTCCGCGCCGACCTCGACGGTCTGGTCCTCGCCGACCTTGATCTCCAGCAGCGTGCCGGCGACCGGCGACGGGATCTCGGTGTCGACCTTGTCGGTGGAGACCTCCAGCAGCGGCTCGTCCACCTCCACGGTCTCGCCGACCTGCTTCAGCCACCGGGTGACAGTGCCCTCGGTGACGCTCTCACCGAGCGCCGGCATCGTCACCGGGGTGCCCTGGGCGGCGCCGGAGGGCGCGGGCGCCGGGGCGGCCGGCTGCTCGGCGGGCGCGGGCTGGGCGGGCTCCGCCGGGGCGGCGGGCTGCTCGGCCTGGGGCGCGGCGGCGGGGGCCGGCGCGGGCTCGGCCGCGGCCTCGCCCTCCTCGCCGATCACCGCGAGCTCGGCGCCGACCTCGACGGTCTCGTCCTCGTTGACGACGATGCGCTGCAACACACCGGCGGCAGGGGACGGGATCTCGGTGTCCACCTTGTCGGTCGACACCTCGAGCAACGGCTCGTCCACCTCGACCCGGTCGCCGACCTGCTTCAGCCACCGGGTGACGGTGCCCTCGGTGACGCTCTCACCGAGCGCCGGCATCTGGACGGAGAAGGCCATCGTTCGCTGACTCCTCGTGCTTCGTGCTGGCTTGGCTGTCCTCGCGCGGTCCGGCTCAGCCGTGCGCGTGCAGCGGCTTGCCGGCCAGGGCGAGGTGGGCCTCGCCGAGGGCCTCGTTCTGGGTGGGGTGCGCGTGCACCAGCGGTGCGACGTCGTCGGCGGTGGCCTCCCAGTTGTAGATGAGCTGGGCCTCGCCGATCAGCTCGCCGACCCGCGCGCCGACCATGTGCACGCCGACCACCGGGCCGTCAGCGGCCTTCACCAGCTTGATCGCGCCGGCGGTCTTGAGGATCTGGCTCTTGCCGTTGCCGGCCAGGTCGTAGGTGACGGTCTGGACCTCGCCGTACCGCTCCTTGGCCTGGGCCTCGGTCAGGCCGACCGAGGCGACCTCCGGCTCGCAGTAGGTGACCCGGGGGATGCCGCTCTCGTCGACCGGCCGCGGGTTCAGCCCGGCGATCTCCTCGGCGATGAAGATGCCCTGCTGGAAGCCGCGGTGCGCGAGCTGGAGGCCGGGGACCAGGTCGCCGACCGCGTAGACGTTCGGCAGGTTGGTGCGCAGCCGCTCGTCGGTGAGGACGAAGCCGCGCTCCATGCGGACGCCGGCCTCCTCGTAGCCGTGGCCCGCGCTGTTCGGGCCGCGGCCGACGGCGACCAGCAGCAGGTCGGCCTCGAGCTGCTCGCCGGACTCCAGGCTGACCGTCACGCCCGTCTCGGACTGGGTGGCGCCGGTGAACCGGACGCCGGTCTTGAACTTGATGCCGCGCTTGCGGAAGGCGCGCTCCAACTGCTTGGAGCTGAACTCGTCCTCCGCGGGGACCAGTCGGGGCAGGGCCTCGACGATGGTCACGTCGGCGCCGAAGGAGCGCCACACGCTGGCGAACTCCACGCCGATCACGCCGCCGCCCAGCACCACGACCCGCTCGGGGACGAAGTCCAGGTTCAGGGCCTGGTCGCTGGTGACGATCCTGCCGCCGATCTCCAGGCCCGGCAGGCTGCGCGAGTAGGAGCCGGTGGCGAGCACGACGTTGCGGCCGGTGTAGCGCTGGCCGTTGACCTCGACGGCGTTCGGGCCGACGAACCGGCCGGTGCCCTCGACGTAGGTGATGCCGCGCGACTTCACCAGGCCCTGGAGGCCCTTGTAGAGCCGGCCGACCACGCCGTCCTTGTAGGAGTTCACGCCGGCGATGTCGATGCCCTCCAGCGAGGACTTGACACCGAACTGGTCGCCCTCGCGGGCCGAGTCGGCGACCTCCGCCGCGTGCAGCAGGGCCTTGGTCGGGATGCACCCGCGGTGCAGGCAGGTGCCCCCGAGCTTGTCCTTCTCCACCAGGACGACGGACAGGCCGAGCTGTGCCGCGCGAAGGGCGCAGGCGTAGCCGCCCGAGCCGCCGCCGAGGATCACGAGGTCGGCGGAGGTGTCGGTCACGGGATCTCCTCGACAGGCAACATTGGCTATTCAGGTCTGGCGTGCCTCACGCGCGGGTGGGCGCGCGGCATCCGCCATCTTGTCACCTGTTCGGCAGCGTCGGCGACGCGGGTTGGCGCATGTCGGACCGATCCTCGGCGCGCTCGGGACCCGCCTGGCGCGCGGTGGTCACGGCGCGTGGGGAGCCCCTCCCGCTCGGTGTCCGGCCGGCGACTGGCAAGATCGTCGGCCGCGCTGTCGCCTTTGCCGGAAACCGACCCCTGATCGACGGGGTGAACTGGCACGATCGTGGGACGAGCGACAGGGGGAGGGGGCGAGATGGGCCTGTTCGACCGGTTTCGGCGGGATCGGCGGCCGTCGTCGGGTCGGCGGGCCGACGACGGGGACATCGCCCACCTCACGGCCTGGGCGGGGTCCCGGCGGGGTGTCGAGGCGTACCTGGAGCCGAGCACGGCCGTGACGGAGACCACCGTGGTGTTGATCGCACACGACGGGGAGTGGACCCGTCGGCGGGTCGCCGGCCAGGAGGCGGCGGCCAGGTGGGCCCGCAAGTTGGCGATCCCGCTCTACGACGTGCAGAAAGTCGGCTACCCGCAACGCATGCGCGACTACACCGCGCGCCAGCGGGAGCGGGAGCGCCGGTCGGACTGAGCGGCTGGCGGCCGCGGACGGCTCTCGGTCGGGCGTCAGTTGGCCTCGGTCGGGGTGGCCCTCTGGTCGTCGCCCTGATGTTCGTCTTCGGCCGCTCCCGGCGAACGTCGACCTCCGGTGATCGACGCGTTCGCGTTCAGGGGCTGGGAGAACCGTGGCCGCACGGCGAATCCAGCTTTTCCGGTGTCATTCGTCAGGCTGATGCTCCAGGCCCGGCGGCCTTCGTGGTCCCATTGGGCTCACCCGGTTTCCATGCCGGAGCCGGCGACCGACCCGCGTGACGGCGGGACGCCCGGTCAGCGCTCGAAACCGTAGGACCGCTCGACCCTGGCCACCCGCACCTCGTACGCCTCGTACCACCGCGTGCGGCCCTGGTCCTGCGCCTCGACGTGCTCCAGGTCGCGACGCCAGGCCCTGATCGCGTCCTCGTCCCGCCAGTACGACACCGTGATCCCCAGGCCGTCGTCGCGGGCGTGCTCGACACCCAGGAACCCCGGTCGCCCGGCGGCCAGTTCCAGCATGCGCCGCGCCGTCTCCTGATACCCCTCGTCCACGTCCGTGCGGCGTGAACTGAAGATCACCGCGTAGTAGGGCGGGCGGGGAAGCCGCGCCAAGCCAGACGTCTCCATGCCGCGGACCTTTCTCGTCAGTGTGGGGTGGTGGCCCGACAACGACCGCCACCGGGTGGTTCTTCGTCAGACGGACAGGGTCCCCGCGCCAGAGGCGCGGGGACCCTGCCGGGAACGCGGTCGCGGCGCGGTTGTCAGCCGTTCGCCGCGATGTCGGCGAGCACGGCGGCGATGGTGCGCACCGGCACGCCCGTGCCGCCCTTCGGCGTGTAGCCGTAGGGGCCGCCCGTGTTGTAGGCGGGGCCGGCGACGTCGATGTGCGCCCACTGGACGCCCTCGGCCACGAACTCGCGCAGGAACAGGCCAGCGGACAGCATGCCGCCCCACCGGTGCCCGGTGACGTTGGCGATGTCGGCCAGCTTCGAGTCCAGGTCGGCCCGCAGCTCCTCGGGCAGCGGCATGGCCCAGGCGTTCTCGCCGACGCCCGCGCCCAGCGCGGCGACCCGGTCGCGGAACTCGTCCGACCCCATCACGCCCGCGGTCCGCTTGCCCAGCGCCACCACGGCCGCGCCGGTCAGCGTCGAGGTCTCGATCAGGTAGTCCGGGCCGTCCTCGCAGGCGCGCACGATCGCGTCGGACAGGATCAGCCGGCCCTCGGCGTCGGTGTTGAGCACCTCGACGGTCTTGCCGCCGTACATGGTCAGCACGTCGCCGGGGCGGTACGCGCTGCCCGAGGGCATGTTCTCGGCCATCGGCACGGTCGCCACGACCTCCAGCGGCAGCTTCAGCTTCGCCGCCAGCACGACCGAGGCCACCATCACGGCGGCGCCGGACATGTCCGAGGTCATCTCGTCCATGTTGGCGGCCGGCTTGATCGAGATGCCGCCGGTGTCGAACGTGATGCCCTTGCCCACCAGGGCGACCTTCTTCTTCGCCTTGGCCGGGCGGTAGGCCATGCGGACCAGGCGCGGCGGGCGCGCCGAGCCGCCGCCGACGCCGAGGATGCCGCCGAAGCCGCCCTTGCGCAGCGCCTTCTCGTCCAGCACCTCGACCTCGAGGCCGGCGGCGCGGCCCAGCTCGGCGGCGCGCTCGGCGAACGACGCCGGGTACAGGTCGTTGGGGGCGGTGTTGATGAAGTCGCGGGCGGTGGCCACGGCCTCCGCCACCAGCGTGGCGGTCTTGATCGCGGCCTTGTGCGCCCTGGCGGTGCCCTCGGCCGGCGCCACGAGGTCGAGCCGGCCCAGCGAGGACTCGCCCTTCTCGGACTTGTACTCGGTGAAGGAGTAGGCGCCCAGCAGGCTGCCCTCGGCCGCGGCGACGAGGTCGAGCGAGGAGAGTGTGCTGACCGCCTTGGCGGTGCCGGCCAGCGCGCGCGCCGCGGCGCCGGAGGCCCTGCGGACCTGCTCGGCGGTGGGCCGGCCGTCGGTCGGGCGGCCGAGGCCGACCGCCACGAGCAGGTCGGCGGAGACCGTGCCCCTGGTGGGAACCTTCACGACCTCGTCGGCCCTGCCGCTGGCGCCGACCAGGCGCAGCAGCTCCAGCAGGCCGCCGCCGAAGGCCGTGTCGATCGGCTCCGCGCCCGGCGCCAGCTCCAGCCCGTCCGCTCCCTGGACGGTGCCGATGACGACGGCGTCGACGGCGAGGCCGGCCGGGTCGCTGTCGGTGAGGGCGAGCTTCGGCAAGGTCACGGTTGCTCCTCTGCTTGTGCTGGACCCGCCTCGGGTCGGCAGGCGACCACGAGCGTCGCACGGGAGGTGTCGCGCACGCCTGACCTCCTCACGAACGCGGGTCGACATCCGGGACGGCACCGTCCGTCGCGAGGGTGCGCTACGGACGGTGAGGAATGTGCCGCATGCTAGTGCTCGTGCGGGCGATATCAGCCGTCAGGGCGTTTCCGAAGGGCTCTCGTGTCTGTCACCGTGTCCTCGGCCGGGGCACGGTGATCGAGGCTCGGCGGGGACCCCGCGCACGCGCGCTCCCGACGCCGGCGGCGTCCCCGGCCCGGGGAGACGGCGCGCTCCCCGCGCGGGCGGGCACCCGACCGCCCCGCCGCCCGTCCCAGACCGTTCGCACGCCGGGAGACCGCGGGTGAGAGACCAGAAGTCCGTCGACGTCCAGCGCGACGCTGGCGCCGTCCCCGGGGGAGCAGGCCCGTCCCCCGCACACCACCACGACGACGGCACCACAGCCGGGGCGGACGTTCCGCCGGGCGCTGCCGCGCCGGCCGGTGCGGTGGCGGGCAACGGAACCACCGCCGCGACCCGCTGGCCGGGTCTGGGCGGCGCGTCCAGGACCGTGCCGGTCGCCGTGCTGCTGGGCACCGCCGGCATGCTCGGCGCCGGTGTCTTCCTCGGCCCCGCGCCGGCCGCCGCGCTCGCCGGCCGCTGGTACCTGCCCGCGCTGCTGCTCACCGCGCTGGCCACCACGTGCTTCGTGATCGGCAGCGCCGGCGCGGCGGCCTGGCACGCGGAGCCCGGCGGCAGCTACGCCTACATCAGGGACCAGCTCGGCCCGGTCCCCGGCCGGATGGCCGCCGCCCTGGTCCTCGCCGGCCGCGCCGCCGCCGCGGCCGCCATCGCCGGCGCGCTCGCCCACTACCTGCTGCCGTCCCACCCCATGGTCGTCGCCGTCGTCCTGATCGCGCTGGCCACCGCGTTCAACGCGGCGGGCCTGCGGCTGGGCCGCTGGGGATGGCTGCCGGTGGTGTTCGTGGTGCTGGTCCTCGGCCTCGTCGTGGCGACCGCCTTCGCGATCGAACCGCCGGCGGCGGTCCCGGTCGCCCCGCCCGGCCAGGCGGGCGCGGACGACGTGCGGGGGATGTCCGCCGCCGCGGCCGTCGCCTTCTTCCACTTCGCCGGGTTCGAGCGGCTGGCCTCGCCCGTGACGCTGTCCGACCGGTTCCCGCAGCGGGTGCTGCGGATCGCGTTGCCGCTCGTGGTGCTGCTCGCGCTGGCCGCGCAGCTCGTGGTGGGCCTGGCGCTGCTGCGCCAGCTCGGCCCCGCCCGGCTGGCGATCTCCCCGGCGCCGCTGCTCGACCTGCTCGTCGCGGCCGACGCCACCGCGTTGGCCCCGCTGGTCGTGCTGGCCGCGGTCGCGGCCATGGCGCCGATGCTGGTCGTCGCCCTCGCCGGGGTCAGGGCCGGCGCGTCCGCGGTCATCCGCGGCCGGGACGTCCCGCTGCGGATCAGCCTCGTCACCGGCCCGCGCGGGCCGTGGCGCCTCGACGTGGTGGGCGGCGGCGTCGCCGCGGTGTTCGTCGTCGCGCTGGGGCCGGTCCACTCGCTCCAGCTCGCGGCGTGCTGCCTGCTCTTCTACTACGCCTTCGCCAGCGCGGGGGCCCGACTGGTGCTGCTGGACGGGCCGTCGTGGCCGATGCGGTCGGCCTGCCTCGGCATGGGGCTGGCGGTGATCCTCGCCATGAGTTCCCCCGTGCCCTACCTCGTGGCCACGGTGGCGATCGCGGGCTCCGGCGTCGCCCTCGGGACCCTCATGAACCGTTGGTGGCGGTAGCGTCGGGGACCGTGAGCGAGACAGCGCTGCGGCACAGTCCCCTGCACGCCGCCCACGCGGCCCTGGGCGCCACGTTCGCGCCGTTCGGCGGCTGGGAGATGCCGATCCAGTACGCCGACGGCGGCGTGGTCGCCGAGCACACCGCGGTGCGGGAGGCGGTCGGCGTCTTCGACGTCTCGCACCTGGGCAAGGCGCTCGTGTCGGGGCGGGGCGCCGCCGAGTTCGTCAACGCCTGCCTCACCAACGACCTGCGGCGGATCACGCCGGGCCAGGCCCAGTACACCCTGTGCTGCACCGAGTCGGGCGGGGTCGTGGACGACCTGATCGCCTACCTCGTCGGCGAGGACGAGGTCTTCCTGGTGCCCAACGCCGCCAACACCGCCGAGGTGTGCCGCCGGCTGGCCGCCGCCGCGCCGCCGGGGGTCGCCGTCACCGACCTGCACACCGACCACGGCGTGCTCGCCGTGCAGGGGCCGCGCTCGGCCGAGGTGCTCACCGCGCTCGGCCTGCCCGCCGACCTGGACTACATGGCGTTCACCGACGCCGAGTGGTCGGGCCGGCCGGTCCGCGTCTGCCGCACCGGGTACACCGGCGAGCACGGCTACGAGCTGCTGCCCCGCTGGGACGACACGCCGGCGCTGTGGACGGCCCTGCTCGCGGCGGCCGAGGACCGCGGCGGCCGCGCCTGCGGGCTCGGCGCGCGGGACACGCTGCGCACCGAGATGGGCTATCCCCTGCACGGCCAGGACCTCTCGCCGGAGATCAGCCCGGTCCAGGCGGGGGCCGGCTGGGCGGTGGGCTGGAAGAAGCCCGCGTTCTGGGGCCGCGACGCCCTGGTCGCCGAGCGGGCGGAGGGCCCGGCGCGCCGCCTGCGGGGTCTGCGCGCGCTGGAGCGGGGCGTCCCGCGACCGGGCATGCCGGTCCTCGACGCCGGCGGGAGGCGGATCGGCGTCACCACGTCGGGCACGTTCTCCCCGACGCTGAGGACGGGTGTGGCGCTCGCGCTGGTCGACACCTCGGCCGGTGTCGAGCCGGGGGCCGAGGCGCTGCTCGACGTCCGGGGCCGGAGGCTGCGGTGCGAGGTCGTCAAGCCGCCGTTCGTCCAGGCCCACGTGCGATGACCCGGACCGCGACCCCGCCGGGCGGCGGCCCCGTGTGGCGGCCGGGCGACGAGCTGCTCTACCGCCTGCCCCGCCTCGACGACCCGCTCGGCCCGGTCCACCCCGCCCGCGTGATCGCCGACGACGGGCGGGAGCTGGTGTGCTGGGTCCCCGGCGGCACCGAGGTCGTGGCGATGCGGCTGCCCGGCGGCCGGCAGCAGCGGGACGTGCCGCTCGGCGAGCGGTTCACCTCGCCCCGCACGGCCGTGCGCTCCCGGTGGTTCGGCGGCGGCACCCTCCGGCTGGTCCTGGAGGAGCACTGGTCGTCGGTGTGGTGGTTCTTCGAGCCGGACGGCGCGTTCCGCAACTGGTACGTCAACCTGGAGATCCCGCTCGGCCGGGACGCCGCCGGCGTGCTCCGGGTCGACGGTGCCCTCGACGTCGCGGTCTCGGCGGACGGCCGCTGGGAGTGGAAGGACGAGGACGAGGCCGAGGCGATCGTCGACGCGGGACTGGTGAGCCGGGAGCAGATGGACCGGTTGCGGGCGGAGGGCGAGCGGATGATCGCGTTGGCCGAGGCTGGGCGGTTCCCGTTCGACGGGACCTGGTGCGACTTCCGCCCCGACCCCGCGTGGCCCGTCCCGAGCCTGCCCGAAGGGTTGGCCCCCGATGTCGTCGCCAACTGAGCCCCGCCGCGCCTGGCGGCCGGGCGACGAGCTGCTCTACCGGTTCCGCCGGCCCGACGGCAGCACCGGGCAGATCCACCCCGCGACCGTGGTCGCCGACGACGACCGGGGCCTGGTCTGCTGGGTGCCGGCGGGCACGGCGATCCTGGGCACCCGGCTGTCCGACGGCCGCCGCGTCCGTGACCTGCCGCTGGCCGAGCGCTTCGCCGCCCGCCGGGTCCACTTCCGCGACCGGTGGCGGGGCGTGTCCACCCTGCGCCTGGTCCCCGAGCGGGACTGGTGGTCGGTGTGGTGGTTCTTCGAGCCGGACGGCGCGTTCCGCAACTGGTACGTCAACCTGGAGATCCCGCTCGGCCGCTGGCATGGCGGGGTGGACCGGATCGACGGCGTGCTGGACCTCGTCGTCACGCCGGACCGCCGCTGGAGCTGGAAGGACGAGGACGAGGCCGCGCAGGCCCTCGCGGTCGGCCGGCTCACCCCCGAGCAGCTCGACCGGTTGCGGGCGGAGGGCGAGCGGATGATCGCGTTGGCCGAGGCTGGGCGGTTCCCGTTCGACGGAACCTGGTGCGACTTCCGTCCCGACCCCGCGTGGCCCGTCCCGAGCCTGCCCGACCTCGCCGAGGCGCGGTGATGGACCGCGCCGCGTTCCGGCGGCACGCGCTGTCGCTGCCCGACGCCGAGGAGGTCGAGACGTGGGGCACCCCCACGTTCCGCGTCCACGGGAAGATCTTCGCGATGGCCGGGACCGACCTGTCCACGGCGAGCGTGAAGACCGGCCTCGACGAGCAGGCCGCGCTGACCAGCGCCCGACCGGACGTCTACTCGGTCGCCCCCTACGTGGGGCGGTTCGGCTGGGTCGCCGTGGACGTGCGCGCGGCCGACCCGGGCGAACTGCGGGACCTGCTCACCGAGGCGTGGCGCCGCACCGCCCCGAGACGGCTCGTCGCCGCCTTCGACGCCGAGGCCGCCCGTCGCGACGCGCTGTGAGCGACGCGCTGTGAGCGATGAGCGGTGCGCGGTGCGCGTGAGCCGGGTGAAACGCCGTGAACGCCGTGAACGCGGCGAGTGGGGTTGAGCGCGGCGGATGCTCAGCGTCGGTGTCGTCGCCGGCACGAGCCGAACGCCCACAGCACGGCGAGTCCAGGCGCGGCCAGCGCGCAGAGGATGGCCAGGACCAGCAGGACCGGCCCGCCGCCCGCCGAGTCGCCGTCTCCCGGCGTCTTCCCGATCAACCCGAGCACCAGCAACGGCACCGCCGTCCACCCCAGGACGGAGACCACGGCCAGCAGGACCCATAAGCTCGCGCGCCCACGGGACCGCTTCGCGGGCGTGGCGCCGTTCTCCTTCTTGATCATCACGAACACCCCCAGGGCCGCCATGCTGCCAGCGGTGGGTGACCGAGAAACGGTGTTCGCGAGGGTTCGCGCTCGGGCGCTCCGAGCGCTCCAGGCGCTACAGGATCGTGAAGGCCGTGAGCACGGCCGCGACCACCGCGACACCGACGAGCGCGCGCGTGGACAACTCGGGCGGGAACCAGCGCCCGTGCCGACGCCGCCACCAGAACAACGCGCCGCCGGCCGCGAGGACGGCCAGCACGACGCCCACCTCGTCCAGCAGGATGTAGCCGTCGAGGAGGAGCAGCCCGACGGTCAACGGCGTCAGCGCGGCCAGCCCGGCCGCCCGCAGGTCCTGCGAGAGGTCGGTCGGCTGCGGCGTGTTCTCGGGACCGCTCTGGCTACTCACGGCCGGCATCGTAGGACGCGCCGCCGGCCGTGGGGGCGGGTCGGGGGAGATCGTCGGAAGGCCGACAGGTGGGAACACGACTTTCGGAATCCTGATAGTGGACTACGGTGCATCCATGACGACAGCGTTGCCGTTCTCCCGGACGCCGAACCCGCACCCGGCCTCGCCGGAGCGGCGGGCGGAGGTGCTGGCCCGGCCGGGCTTCGGTCAGCACTTCACCGACCACATGGTCACCATCCGTTGGGACGTCCAGCAGGGCTGGCACGACGCGCGGGTGGAGCCCTACGGCGCCATCGCCCTCGACCCGGCCGCCATGGTGCTGCACTACGGCCAGGCGATCTTCGAGGGGCTCAAGGTCTACCGGCAGCCGGACGGCTCCCTGGCCTCGTTCCGCCCCGACGCCAACGCGGACCGCTTCCGGGCCTCCGCCCACCGCCTCGCCATGCCCGAGCTGCCCAACGAGCTGTTCGTGGACTCGCTGCGGGAGCTGCTCGCCCTCGACGGCGGGTGGGTGCCGGCGGCCGGCGGCGAGGAGTCGCTGTACGTCCGGCCGTTCATGATCTCGACCGAGGCGGCGCTGGGCGTGCGGCCGGCCAACGAGTACCTGTACGCGCTCATCGCCTCGCCCGCCGGCGCGTACTTCTCCGGCGGCGTCCGCCCGGTGAGCGTGTGGCTGTCGACCGAGTACGTGCGGGCCTGCCCCGGCGGCACCGGCGCGGCGAAGTTCGCCGGCAACTACGCGGCGTCCCTGCTGGCGCAGGCGCAGGCGGCCGAGCAGGGCTGCGACCAGGTCGTCTGGCTGGACGCGTGTGAGCGGCGGTTCGTCGAGGAGATGGGCGGGATGAACCTGTTCTTCGTCCTCGGCAGCGGCTCGGACGCGCGCCTGGTCACCCCGGAGCTGTCCGGCGCGCTGCTGCCCGGCGTCACGCGGGACTCCCTGCTCCAGCTCGGGCGGGACCGGGGGATGGCGGTGGAGGAGCGGAAGATCTCCACCGACGAGTGGGAGAAGGGCGTCGCCTCCGGCGAGATCACCGAGGTCTTCGCGTGCGGCACGGCGGCGGTGATCACGCCGGTCGGCAGGGTCAAGCACGCCCACGGCGAGTTCCTGGTCAACGGGGGCGAGGCCGGCGAGGTGACGATGGCGCTGCGACGCCAGCTCACCGAGATCCAGCGCGGCGTCGCGCCGGACCCGCACGGTTGGATGACCCGTCTCGCCTGAGTCGGCTGGTCGCCTGAGTCGGCTGGTCGTCGGACTCTGGACAACGGACTCCGGTCGACGGACTCCGGTCGACGGACTCTGGTTGGCTGACGGCTGAGCCGGCTGTCGGCTTGGGACGCGGTGTGGACGCGGACGCGTCAGGCCCCTCTCCTCGCTCTGGGGAGAGGGGCCTTTTGTTGTTGCCTGTCAAGGCTTTCGCTCGTGCGGGGGACGGGGTTATCCACAGGTGTGCTGGTTGTCCACAGGTTTGTGTGATCACCTTCGCGGTGGGGTGCGGAGCGGATAGGCTGGAGCAGGGCTCGCCCCCCAGGGCGGGTGGGGGCTGTCCTCTGGTGAATGTGCTCCCCGGCGCACGGGAGTGGTGAACCGTTTTCTGTGTGGTGTCAACCCTTTCGCCGGTTTGGGCGACGTGGTTGTCCACAGGGGCCTGAGTTGTCCACAGCGGACCGATGTGACCTTTCGGCGTGGGGTGGTTGTCGGCAGGCTGGAGCGGGGCTCGCCCCCCCAGGGCGGGTGGGGGCTGCACTCTGGTGAGGGGTGTGGTCGGGGGGAGTGGTGGTCAGCCCAGACAGGTCGTGACCAGCACGGCCGTGGTCGCGACCTCGCAGCCCGCCCCCAGGACGTCCCCGGTGATCCCGCCGAAGCGGCGCGTCGCGTGCCAGGTGAGCAGTGTGACCAGTCCGGCCGCCGCCAGCACGGCCAGCGGCCCCTGCCACGGCCGTTCCGGCACGGCGGCCGTCCCGAGCGCCGCCAACACCAGCCACCACGCCACCGGCACGAGCGTCGGCTGCGAGCCCGCGACCAGCGCGCCCATGCCCTCGGGCCGCGCCGCCGGCACACCCCGGCGGCAGCACCAGGCGAACGCCGCCCGTCCCGCGGCCACCGCCAGCACCACCGCGGCCCACCGGCCGTCCTCAGCCAGCGCGGCCAGCGCGCTCGCCTGCGCCCCCAACACCAGGACCAGCGCCACGACCGCGAACGGCCCGGCGCCACCGTCCTTCATCACCGCGAGCGCCCGCTCGGGCGGCCCGTAGCAGCCCAGCCCGTCCACGACGTCGGCCAGCCCGTCGACGTGCATGCCCCTGGTGAGCAGCACCAGCAGGCCCAGCACCGCGAACCCGGACACCAGCCCCGGCGCGCCCGCCGCCCGCGCCCCGGCCAGCGCCGCGGCGCCCAGACCCCCCACCAGGGCCCCGACGAGGGGCGCCAGCGCGATCGCGCGCCGGCAGACGTCCCGGTCGAACCGCCCGGCGGGGACGGGGAGCACGGTGAGCCAGGTCAGCGCCAGCCGCAGTCCGTGCACCGCCGACCCGCTCAGCCCTCGGCGGAGGCGGCCAGCTCGGACGGCCGGTCGCTCACCCCGGCGTCCTCGAACGTGGCCATCTCGGCGAGCACCCGCACGGCCATCGAGAGCAGCGGCAGCGCCGCCACCGCCCCGGAGCCCTCGCCCAGCCGCATGTCCATCTCCAGCAGGGGCTTCAGGTCCAGGTGCTCCAACACCATCGCGTGCGCCGGCTCCACGGAGCGGTGCCCCGCGACCCACCAGTCCCTGGCCCCGGGCGCCAGCTCCTCGGCGATCAGCGCCGCCGCGCCGACCACGACGCCGTCCAGCACGACCGGCGTGCGGCGCACGGCCGCCTGCGCCAGGAAACCGGCCATCGCGGCGATGTCGGCCCCGGAGGAGGTGCGCAGCAGCGCCACCGGGTCGTGCACGACCCGGCGGGCCCGTCGCAGCGCGTCGCGGATCGCGGCGCACTTGCGCATCCAGCCCTCGTCGTCGACCCCGGTGCCCCTGCCGATCACCGCGACCGGCTCGGCTCCGGTCAGCGCGGCGACCAGCACGGCCGACGGGGTGGTGTTGCCGATGCCCATGTCCCCGGCCACCAGCAGGTCGGCTCCGCCGTCGACCTCCTCGTCGGCGATCGCCCTGCCGGCCGCGACCGCGGCCAGCACCTCGGCCTCGGTGAGCGCGTCCTCGCGGTCGATCGAGCCGGAGCCGCGCCGCACCTTGTGCGCGCGCACCTCCTCGGGCGTGTCGGCGTCCACGGCGAGGTCCACCACGCGCACGCCGGCGCCCGCCGCGTCGGCCAGCACGTTGACGGCCGCGCCGCCGGCGAGGAAGTTGGCCACCATCTGGCCGGTGACCTCGCTGGGGTAGGCGGACACCCCGTGCCGGGCCACGCCGTGGTCCCCGGCGAACACGACGACCCTCGGCCGGGCCAGCGGGCGCGGCGGGCACAGGCCCTGGCACGCCGCCAGCCACACGCCCAGCTCCTCGATGCGGCCGAGCGAGCCGGTGGGCTTGGTCAGCCGGCCGTGCCGGGCCAGGGCCGCGGCCCGGACCTCGGCGTCCGGCGGGGCGATCGGGGGGAACGCGACCAGCCCCCGGTCCACCAGGCTCCCCGTCGTGTCCCGGGCCGGGGCCTCAGCGACCACCGGGGCGGGCCGCGCCGCCTGGCCCGACGTCGCCGCGTCGACCTCGCCGTCGGGCGTCTCGGAAGAAGGCATCCCGTACCTCCGTGCTCCACCGCCGCGCAACGTCAGCGGGATTCCCGCGACGAGCAACAGGACCTCGTCGCACTCGTCGGCCAGCGCGGCGTTGAGCGCGCCGAGCTCGTCCCGGAAGAGCCTGCCAGAGCGGGTCGACGGCACCACGCCGAGCCCGACCTCGGCCGACACCAGCACGACGCGCGCCGGGCAGTCGCGGACCGCGCCCACCAGCTCGGCGCACCGCCCGCGCACCCGGTCCAGCCCCGAGCCCTCCCACGCGCCGGCGTCGTCCATCTCGCCGGTCAGCCAGGTCGCGACGTCGTCCACGAGGTACGGGCCGTCGCCGGGCGCCGCGGCGCGCAGCAGGGCCGCCACGTCGGCGGTCTCCACCGTCCGCCAGCCCTCGGGCCGGCGGCGCACATGGTCCTCGACCCGGGCGCGCCACTCGGCGTCGTCGCCGTCCACGCGGGCGGTGGCCACGTAGACCACGGACTCCTCCGCCGCGACCAGGCCCTCGGCGTGCGCCGACTTGCCGGAGCGTGCGCCACCGAGTACGAGAGTGCGCTGCGCCACTCCGACCTCCTTGATCGACCTTCCTGGGTCATCCACCGGCGGGACAACGCTACCGTTTGGCCACGCGGTGGAAGGGAGCCCGAGGTGGTCTACCGGTGGCGTTACCAGGACTCGGCGGGCGGCGAGGTCATCGGGCCGGACGAGCGGTTCGACGACCAGGCCTCGGCCGAGCTGTGGCTGGAGGACAACTGGCCGGACCTGCTCGACGGCGGCGTGGAGCAGGTGACGTTGCTGCACAACGACGCCGAGGTCTACGGGCCGATGAGCCTGAACCCGCCGGGGGAGTAGCCCGACGTGCGGAGGGGGTGGCCACCGGTGTTCCGGTGACCACCCCCTCAGTGTGTTCGCCGCGCGCTCGGAGGCGTCAGGGCGAGACGGTGAGCCGCGGGTCGTACTCCACGACGCCGTCCAGCACCTCGTCGATGCGGCGCAGGACCTCCTCGTCCAGCTTCACGCCGGCGGCCTTGACGTTCTCGGTGACCTGCTCCGGGCGGGACGCGCCGATGATCGCCGAGGCCACGTTCGGGTTCTGGAGCACCCACGCCACCGCGAGCTGCGCCAGCGACAGGCCGCACTCCTCGGCGATGGGCCGCAGCCGCTGCACGCGGGTGAGGACGTCGTCGGTGAGGAACCGGGAGATGAAGTTCTTCCCGGACTCGTCGGTGGCCCGCGAGCCGGCCGGCGCCGGCTGGCCCGGCAGGTACTTGCCGGTGAGCACGCCCTGGGCGATCGGCGACCAGACGATCTGGCTCATGCCCTCGCGCTCGGAGGCCGGGATCACCTGGGACTCGATGACCCGCCACAGCATCGAGTACTGCGGCTGGTTCGAGACGAACGGGACCTTCAGCTCGCGGGCGAGCGCCGCGCCGCGGGTGATCTCCTCGGCGGTCCACTCCGAGACGCCGACGTAGAGCACCTTGCCCTGCCGCACCAGGTCGGCGAAGGCGAGCATCGTCTCCTCCAGCGGCACGGTGCGGTCGAACCGGTGCGCCTGGTAGAGATCGACGTAGTCGGTCTGGAGGCGGCGCAGCGAGGCGTTGCAGGACTCCATGATGTGCTTGCGCCCCAGGCCGCGGTCGTTCTCCCCGGGCCCGGTCGGCCAGAAGACCTTGGTGAAGATCTCCAAGCCCTCGCGGCGCTGGCCACGCAGGGCCCGGCCGAGCACGGACTCGGCCTTGGTCTGCGCGTAGACGTCGGCGGTGTCGAAGGTCGTGATGCCGGCGTCCAGCGCGGCGTTGACGCACGCGGTGGCCTGCTCCTCCTCGACCTGGGAGCCGTGGGTGAGCCAGTTGCCGTAGGAGATCGCGCTGACGGACAGGCCGCTGCGGCCGAGACGACGGAATTCCATGTGGCGATCCTAGGTCCTTAGCTGGGCGAAGGACCTGGGGCCGGTCGGGGGGAGCCGGTCAGGGCTGGTCGCCGTAGGTGACCCTCGGACGCGGGACCCGCAGCTTGCGAAGCTGGGTCGCCCTGGTGAAGGCGTACCAGCCCAGGGAGAGGCCGCGGTCCGTGGCGTCGGGGAAGCGCTGCCGCACCTTCTTGGTCACCTGGCGGCCCAGCAGGATGCCCTCGAAGATCATCGCCAGCATCATGAACATCACCACGATGCTCGCGTACTGCTGCACCTGCACCGACGGCACCAGCAGGGCCACGAAGACCAGCACGGCCATCGGCATGAACAGGCCGACCAGGTTCCGGCGCGAGTCCACCAGGTCGCGGACGTAGGCCCGCACCGGGCCGCGGTCGCGGGGCAGCAGGTAACGGTCGTCGCCGGCCATCATCCGCTCGCGGCGCTCCGCGGCGGCCTTGCGGCGCTCCTCCTTGTTGCCGCGCATCCGCCGCATCGCCTCACGCTGGCTGCGCGGAGGGGGCGGAACAGGGCCGCGGCGCCGGTTCTCGGCCTCCCGGCGCTTCGGCGTCGGACGGCCCTTGCCCGGGGTACGCCCCTTGGCGTGCTCCTTCGCGTCCTCGTTCGCCGACGCCACCTCGGCACTGCTCTGGGTGGCCTCGGTGTCGTCGGTCTGGCTGCGGCGAAGGAACCTCACGCCCAACAGAGTAGGACAAGGGCGTTTCGTGCCCCGTTGCCGTCCTCCACCCGCTCCGCGCGGTCCGGCGCGCCGTCGCCCGGAGCCGGCGAACAGGCATGGGGTGGGGAACCGCTCGCCTGCGGTCGCGCCACCCGCTCGGCGGGAGGCCGCTCGGACGCCGACGAGCGGGAACCTGTCATGTGGTGGCGGACCGCTCGCCCTGCGTGCGCGCTGGTCCAGGCCTGGACCCGGCTCGGCGTCGCGGGTGGTTGGTGATCGCGGGGAGGGTGGCTTCGAGGGATCGAGGGGGAGGGTGGCTTCGAGGGGTGGGCAGTCGCCGCGCGGTAGCCCGTCATGACCGTCCGAGGCCGCGCCAAGCAGGCCCGTCGTCCCTGTGTCGAGGCCGCGCCAGGCAGGGGAGCTGGCCTGGCGCCGACCGGGTCGGCGGAGGCGGTCGCGAGGCCTCCGAATGAGGGTGACGACCGCTCACGACGTGACCGGGCGCCTGGTCGCGGTCGAGGAGCGCTGGCCCACCCGCCGGCACCCGGGCTGCGCGGGCTGCCCACGCTGCCGGACAGCGGAGCCGGTGAGCTGTCGTCGCGCCCCGGGGGGGCCGTCAGCCCGGCCGGAGGGAGGTTCGGAGGACCGCCGGGACGAACCAGACCGGCGGCGGGCGGGGACGGCTGTCACAGCGGTCGGGAGCGGGCTCGGGGTGTGCCACCATGGGGACGGGACTTGCAGTCCGGGAGAACCCGGGAATAAGCCCGACCGCCGGCGGTGTTGCCGCGAGGAGAACGGGCGCACACCTCGAGGGAGAGCCATGACCGTCGAGAACACCACGGCGACCACGACCGAGGCGCCGACCCACGGTGTCGAGCTGAGCGAGGCCGCCGCGAGCAAGGCCAAGGCCCTGCTCGAGCAGGAGGGCCGGGACGACATGTTCCTGCGCATCGCCGTCCAGCCCGGCGGGTGCGCCGGCCTGCGCTACCAGCTCTTCTTCGACGAGCGCACCCTGGACGGAGACGCGTTCCGCGACTTCGGCGGCCTGAAGGTCGTCGTGGACAGGATGAGCGCGCCGTACGTGCAGGGCGCGGTGATCGACTTCGTCGACACCATCGAGAAGCAGGGCTTCACCATCGACAACCCGAACGCCACGGGCTCCTGCGCCTGCGGCGACTCGTTCCACTGATCGACTGATCGGTTCGCTGGTCGGCACGACGGTCGCACCCGACCGCGTGCGACCGGGCACGGTCCGCACGGGTCCGCGCGCGGCGGCGTGACGCCGTCGGCGCGAACCGCCGTGGCACCGTGCTCGGTGTGAGAAGACCCTCGGCGCCCGTGAGCCTCGGCTCACGGGCGCCGTCGCGTTCACGGGGCTGTTGGCTCACGGGGACGGTCGTGTTCGTGGGCTGAGGCGTTCGCGCGGCTGACGCGTTCGCGGGACTGACGCGTTCATGAGGGCGGCCCGGCCCACCCGGGGCCGCCATGCGTCGCCGACACCACGCGTCGCCGACACCGTGCGTCACCGACGCCGGGCGGACCTCCTCGGGCCGACCACTCCGGCCAACCACTCCTCGCGATCGGCCGTTCGTCGCTGACCAGGGCGTTCGCCGGCGTGGCGCGGCCGGGACACCCGGGGAGGCCATCCGGCCCAGCGGCGCGCGTGAGTTGACGTTGTGTGGGGTGATCGCCCCGCGTCGCCGGCGCCGGCGGGTAATCTCCGGCGCTGTCCGAAGCTGTGATCCGCCCACCCGCGAGGAGCGGGCAACACGCGTCCGAAGGGTGGGGGGACACCGCACCCAGGGACCACCGCCACGAGGGAGAACACCGTGCCTGTCGCCGTCACCGGCAGCATCGCCACCGACCACCTCATGCACTTCCCCGGGCGGTTCGCCGAGCAGCTCGTCGCCGAGCGGCTCGACCGCGTCTCGCTGAGCTTCCTGGTCGACGACCTCGTCGTCCGGCGTGGCGGCATCGGCGCCAACATCGCCTTCGGCATGGGCGTGCTCGGGGCCCGCCCCCTGCTGGTCGGCGCGGTCGGCGCGGACTTCGCCGACTACCGCTCCTGGCTGGAGCGCCACGGCGTCGACTGCTCCGGCGTGCACGTCTCCGAGATGGCGCACACCGCCCGCTTCGTCTGCACCACCGACGACGAGATGTGCCAGATCGCCTCGTTCTACGCCGGCGCCATGGCCGAGGCCAGGCAGATCGAGCTCCAGCCGCTCGCCGAGCGGTTCGGCGGCCTGGACCTGGTGCTGATCAGCCCGAACGACCCGGAGGCCATGCTCCGCCACGCCGAGGAGTCCCGGCAGCGCGGCTACACCTTCGCGGTCGACCCCTCGCAGCAGCTCGCCAGGATGGACGGCGAGCAGGTGCGCCAGTTCGTGGACGGCGCGGCCTACCTGTTCAGCAACGACTACGAGTGGGAGCTGTTGCTGCGCAAGACCGGCTGGACCGAGGAGCAGGTGCTGGAGCGGGTGGGCATGCGCGTCACCACGCTCGGCGAGAAGGGCGTGGAGATCGTCGGCCGTGACGTGGCGCCGTTGCACGTGGCCGCGGTGCCCGAGGTCGCCAAGGTCGACCCGACCGGGGTGGGCGACGGCTTCCGCTCCGGGTTCCTGGCCGGCCTGGTCGGCGGGCTGTCCCTGGAGCGGTCCGCGCAGCTCGGCTCCCTGATCGCCGTGCTGGTCCTGGAGACCGTCGGCCCGCAGGAGTGGACCTTCGACCGCGAGGTCGCCCTCCGTCGCATCCGCGGCGCCTTCGGCGACGCCGCGGCCGACGAGATCGCCCCTCTCCTGCCGGCCTGAGCCCCGACCTCCCTCGGGCCGGTCACCATCGGTGAGCGGCCTGGGGTGGCGCGTCCGCGACGGCGATCGCTCGCCGGGAACGTGCCGTCGGGGGCAACCCTCCAGTGGAGCACACGGGACTGACGCTCCAGGCTGGCTTCACCTGTCCGGGGCGGGAGTTATCCACACCCACCGGAGCTGTCCACAGCCGGTCATGATCCGCTTGGCCGGGTCGTGCCGCGCCGATAGGCTGGTCGCGGGGCTCGCCCCCCGGGACGGGTGGGGGCTGACCTGCGGGAAGGGTGAAGATCCGGTGGCGGGGCGGCGCCCGTGGACGGGAGTGGGCACCTGACCCCGCGGACGCCTGACCCCGCGGACACGCCCGACCTCGCGGACACTCGCCTCGCGGAACGGGCGGCACGCCGCCCGTTGCCGCCCTCGCCTCTCGCCTCTCGCGCCTCGTGGCCGATGTCGGTGGCCCGGGGTGTCGCCCGAGTCAGGAACCCCGAGAGACGACGAGGCCCGGGAGCGACGGATCGCTCCCGGGCCTCCTCATGCCGTCTCGGTCAGAGCTTCACCGGGTACTGCGGCTCCGGGACCTCCGGACGCAGCCGGCGCTCGACGAAGATGCCGTGCCACAACATGAAGACCAGCAGCGCCCAGATCCGGCGGCTGTGGTCCCGCACGTCGGTGCGGTGCTCCTCCAGCACCTGGAGCACGGCGTTCTTGTCGATCAGGTGGTCGGTCTGCGACTGGATCACGATGTCCCGCGCCCAGTCGTACATCTCGTCCTTGAGCCAGTGCCGGATCGGCACGGGGAAGCCGAGCTTCTTGCGGTTCAGCACGTGCGGCGGCACGATCTCGCGCAGCGCGCGCCGGAGCGCGAACTTCGTCGTCTCCTTGGTGATCTTGAGGTTGTACGGGATCTGCGAGGCCACCCGGAACACCTCCGGGTCCAGGAACGGCACCCGCAGCTCCAGCGAGTTGGCCATGGTCATCTTGTCGGCCTTGACCAGGATGTCGCCACGCAGCCACGTGTAGAGGTCGACGTGCTGCATCCGCGCCACCGGGTCCCAGCCGCGCGACTCGCGGTACGGCCGCGCCGTCACGTCCTGGTGCGTCACCCTCGGGTCGTAGGTGCGCAGCACCCGCCGCAGCTCGTCCTCCATGAAGATCCGGGCGTTGCCGTAGTACCGCTGCTCCAGCGTCAACGCCCCCCGGCGCAGCAGGTCCTTGCCGCGCACGCCGTGCGGGATGCGCTCCGACACCTTGCCCATCACCTGGCGCAGCGCGCCGGGGACCTTCTCGAACGGCGCCAGCGACAGCGGCTCGCGGTAGATCGTGTAGCCGCCGAACAGCTCGTCGGCGCCCTCACCGGACAGCACCGCCTTGCAGTACTGCCGCGCCTCGCGCGCGACGTAGTACAGCGGCACCAGGGACGGGTCGGCCACCGGGTCGTCGAGGTACCAGACGATGAGCGGCAGCGCGTCCATCATCTCCTGCGGCGACACCGTCTTGACCACGTGCTTCACGCCGATCGCGGCGGCGGTCTCGGCGGCGACGTCGACCTCCGAGTACCCCTGCCGCTCGAAGCCGGTCGTGAACGCGATCAGGTCGGGGTTGTGCTCCTTGGCCAGGCAGGCCGTCGCGCTGGAGTCGATGCCGCCCGACAGGAACGCGCCGACGGTGACGTCGGCCCGCATGTGCTTGGCCACCGAGTCGCGCAGCACCTCGGCGATCTCGTGGTACAGCCGCGAGGCGTCCGCGTCGCCGTGCACCGGGCGCGGGCGGAAGGTCGGGGAGAAGTACCGCTCGGTGACCACGTGGCCACCCGGCGACACCGTGAACGACGTGCCCGACTCGATCCGGCGGATGCCCGTGTGCAGGGTCTCCGGCTCCGGCACGTACTGGAGGATCATGTAGTGCTGGAGCGCGGTGCGGTCCAGCTCGGGCTTCAGCCCCAGCGCCTCGCCCAGGTGCAGCAGGCTCTTCTTCTCGCTGGAGAAGGCCACGCCGTTCGGGCCGGCCGCGTAGAACAGCGGCTTGATGCCGAACGGGTCGCGCGCGCCGAAGATCACACGCTTCTCCGCGTCCCAGATCAGGAACGCGAACATGCCGCGCAGCCGCCCCACCATGGACGGGCCCAGGTAGTGGTACGCGGCGACGATCGCCTCGGTGTCGCCGTCGGTGGCGAACTGGGCGCCGTGCTTCTCGATCAGCTCGGCCCGCAGCTCCAGGTAGTTGTAGATCTCACCGTTGAAGATGATCGTGTAGCGACCGTCGGCGTAGTGCAACGGCTGGTGCGAGTGCTCCAGGTCGATGAACGCCAGCCGGTTGAACCCGAACACCACCTCGTTCTGGTGCCAGGTGTCGCTCTCGTCGGGCCCGCGGTGCCGCTGGCACCGCATCGCCCCGGCGACAGCCGACCGGGCCGTCGCGGCGTCGCTCGTGGTGGGGCTAACCAGTCCAAGTAGGCCGCACACGCGTCTACCGCACCTTCCGTTCCGTCTCCCTGGTCGGCTTCCGGCCGTCAGGCTCGGGCACTTCCCTGGTGGCCCAGTATGCCCGTCGACGCGCTCCCGCCCCCGGTGGCGGTGCGACCGGCCGCGGGGCGCGCGCCGCCGGGAAACCACTCGACGGAGTGATGTACACGGCACCCTTTGTGAATCACCCCCGAGCGGTAGCGCCGCTGTTGCTGGGCTACGCTTCCCCGCGACTCCGGCGGTGTGCCGTCACCGCACGTCGGTGCCCACGGACGGGGACCGGCGGCGATCGACCGACGACCGCCGCGAGGAGTGCGGATCAGTCAGCGAGGAGGCGTCGAGCAGTGGGCCTGAAGGTGGGCACCCGGGCAGCGCGGCTGGCCAAGATCTCCGGCCTTGTCGGCCTGGTTGGCGTGGCGGCCACGGGCTGCTCCGCGGAGGAGGTCCTGCGCTTCGGATGGCCGCAGAGCGTCACTCCGCAGGCCGAGCGGATGCGCGATCTGTGGACCTGGTCGGTCGTCGCCGCGCTCGTGGTCGGCGTGATCGTGTGGGCGCTGATCCTCTGGCCGGTGGTCTTCCACCGCAAGAAGTCGGAGGAGATGCCGCGGCAGACCCAGTACAACCTGCCGCTGGAGTTCATCTACACCGCCCTTCCCCTGGTCATCGTCGTCGTGCTGTTCTACTTCACGGCGACCACCCAGACCTTCGTCCTTGACAAGGAGAAGGAGCCGAACACCACGGTCGACGTGGTGTCGTTCAAGTGGAACTGGGAGTTCAGCTACCCGGGCTACAAGACGCCGGACGGCAGCCCGGTCAGGACCGTCGGCACCAGCCAGGAGATCCCGCTGCTGGTCGTGCCGGCCAACGAGGTCGTGCGGTACCAGTTGTCGTCCAAGGACGTCATCCACTCGTTCTTCGTGCCGCAGTGGCACTTCAAGCGGGACACGCTGCCCCGGCCGGAGAAGAACAGCCAGGACAACGTCTTCCAGAACACGATCGACCGCG
This sequence comes from Streptoalloteichus tenebrarius, assembly GCF_024171885.1. Taxonomy (GTDB): domain Bacteria; phylum Actinomycetota; class Actinomycetes; order Mycobacteriales; family Pseudonocardiaceae; genus Streptoalloteichus; species Streptoalloteichus tenebrarius. Next base: position 25,458 of record NZ_JAMTCP010000023.1, read on the forward strand.
AGGGCTCCTTCGTGGGGCGGTGCGCCGAACTCTGCGGCACGTACCACTCGATGATGAACTTCGAGGTGCGGGCGCTGTCCCCGGACAAGTTCAAGAGCTACATGGACCTGCGGACCAGGAACAACCCGCAGACCGGCAAGCCCTACACCGCCGCGGAGGCGCTGACCGCGATGAACTGCGGTGAGCTGTGCGCCCCGCAGGCGGTCACCACCAAGCCGTTCGACACCAACCGCACCGTCCGCGAAGCGTCCGGCACGGGCCGCTGACGACAGACGGCAGAACGTAGCGGCGACGGACGGCGAGAGCGAGGACAGCAACCATGAAGGTCGAAGCGCGGCTCTTCGAGGTCATCACGGTCTTCTTCTTCGGGGCGGCGATCGTCTACGGGTTCCTGGCCAAGGAGCCCGTGGGCATCACCGCGATCACCCTCACCGGTGGCCTGTCGCTGATCATCGGCACCTACTTCCGGTTCGTCGCCCGCCGTGTGGAGACGCGGCCGGAGGACAACCCGGACGCCGAGATCAGCGACGGCGCGGGCGAGCTGGGCTTCTTCAGCCCCGGCAGCTACTGGCCGGTCGGCCTGGCCGCCGCCGCGGCGCTGGGCGGGGTCGCGGTCGCCTTCTTCCACGTCTGGATGCTCGTGATCGCGGTCCCCGTCATCCTGATCATGGTCGCCGGCCTGGTGTTCGAGTACCACGTGGGCCCCGGCCACGAGTGAGTTCGGCGACCCGAGAGTCGCGCGAGAGGGGCGGCACCCGTTCGGGTGCCGCCCCTCTCGTTCGTCCGCCCCGTCCCGCCGTCCCCTGTGGACTGTCGGGGCGTCCCGCCGGAGGGCACCCTGACATCGCGTGGGCTCACGCCCGGTCGCGGGACCTCCCTCGCGTCCTCCGGGCGGGCAGCTTGTGGCCGACCGCGGCCGCGAGCACCGCGACCATGCCCGCGCCCTCCGCGACCCCCACGCGGTGGCCGTACAGGACCACGTCGAAGACCAGCGCCACGGCCGGGTAGAGGAACGACAGCACCGCCACGGTCGCCGTGGACAGCCGGCCGATGCTGGCGAACATCAACACGTACATGAGCGCGGTGTGCACGACACCGAGCAGCGCGAGCCAACCCCAACCCGCCCCGAGCGGCGGCAGGGGAGCGAACAGCAGCGTCGGCGCGAGCAGCACCGCCCCCACGCAGCACTGGACGGCCGCGAGCACCTCCGGCCGGACGTGCGCCTGCCGCTTCGCCACCAGGGCCCAACCCGCGTACAGCAGGGCCGCGCCCAACGCCATGGCGACGCCGTCCAGCCCGACCCGGCCGCCGCCGACGCCCTGCCCGCCCAGCGCGATCAACGCCACACCGCAGAAGGCCACCGCACCGAACCCGAGGTCCCTGCGGGCGACCCGCTCCCCGAGCACCGCCACCGCCAGACCGAGCAGCAGGAACGGCTGCGTGTGGTAGACGACGGTGGCCACGGACAAGGACGCCCTGCCGTAGGCGGCGAACAACAGCACCCAGTTGCCCACCAGCAACACCGCGCCGAGCGCCGCCAGCCCGAGGTCGTGCCCGCCCAGCGGCAGCCGTCCCGGCCGCAGCCAACCCCGCGCCGCGCACCACAGCACGAGCAACAGGCCGCCGACGAGGCACCGGGCGAAGGCCACGGTGAACGGGGCCGCGCCGGACTCGGTCACGGCGACGCCGATCGTGCCCGACAGGACCATCGCCGCGGTCCACCGCGCCAGCGCCGCGCGCTGTGCCCGGCGCTGCCCGTCGGGTTGTCCCTCGCGGCGCGCGGGGGAGTGCCCGGGGGAGCGCCCAGGGGACTGCCCAGGGGCCTGGCCAGGGGCCTGGCCATTGGACTGTCCAAGGTGGACAGTGCTCGTTGGTGTGTTCCCGTCGGTGGTGCTCGCTGTCATGCGGACACCGTGCCCCGCCGGGCGCGCGATCCGTGAGGGCGGAAACGACACCGACCGCGAAACTTCCGACACCTAGGCTGGCGGCGTGCCTGATCTGCGCGTGGACCGGGTGGCCGTCGTCCTGGAGGGCGCGGTGTCCCCCTTCGAGTTGGGCGTGGCGTGCGAGGTGTTCGGCACCGACCGGGGCCCCGACGGCATCCCCGGCTGGGAGTTCGCCGTGTGCTCGCCGAACGCCGAACCGGTGCGCAGCTCCTCCGGCTTCACCCTCCAGGACCTGGCGCCCCTCGACGTCGCCGGCGCCGCCGACCTCGTCATCGTCCCGATCTGCGCCGACCGCGCCGCCGGCCCGTCCGACCAGGTGCGGACCCTGCTGCGCGACACCGTGGAGCGCGGCGCGATGGTCGCCGGCTTCTGCACCGGGGTGTTCGCCCTCGGCCACGCCGGCCTGCTCGACGACCGCGACTGCACGGCGCACTGGGTGTACGAGGCCCAGTTCCGCCAGCTCTTCCCGGCCGCCCGACTGGACCCCTCGGCCCTCTACGTCGCCGACGGCCCGGTGGTGACCAGCGCCGGGACCGTGGCCGCCGTCGACCTGTGCCTGCACCTGGTGCGCCGCACGCGCGGGGCGGAGGCGGCGTCCGCCCTGGCCCGCCGCATGGTGGCCGCGCCCCACCGCGAGGGCGGACAGGCCCAGTTCGTGTCAGCGCCGCTGCCCAGGACCGAGGACCACCTGCTCACCGAGCTGATGGAGTGGGTGGAGCGCCGCCTCGACCAGCCGCTCACCGTGGCCGAGCTGGCCCACAGGGCCGGGCTGGGGGAGCGGACCTTCCTCCGGCGGTTCACCGCCGCCACCGGCACCACCCCGCATCGCTGGCTCACCCAGCGGCGGCTGGAACGCGCGATGCGGCTGCTGGAGCGCACCGCGCTGACGCTGGACGAGATCGCGGTCACGTGCGGCTACGGCTCGGCGGCATCCCTGCGCCACCAGTTCGCGCGGAGACTCGGCACGAGCCCCAGCGCGTACCGCAGGGCCTTCCAGATCGCGTCCTGACGGCCCGCGGCGGGGTGGTCCGACACCCAGGGCCGCCCTGGGTCATGGGAGCCGCCAGAAGCGAAACGGGCCAGAAGTGAGCCAGAAGTGCGATGAAGGGCCCAGCCGCACGTCGCCGGCCGTGTTCACGGAAAGGAGCCCGTGTTCGCGGGAAGGAGGACGTGCGGGACGAGTGCCGCTCAGCCGAGTTCGGCGCGCAGCCTGGTGGACACCGAGGCCCACCGGTCGAGCAGGGTCGCCGCCGCGCCGGAGTCGACCGCCTCGGCGGCCCGGTCGAGCCCCGCCCGCAGGTCCTCGGTCAGGTCCTCGCCGAAACCCCGGTGCGCCGCCAGCGCGCCCGCCGCGTTGAGCAGCACGGCGTCCCTGACCGGCCCCGGCTTGCCGGCCACCAGCTCCCGCACCACCTCGGCGTTCACCTCGGCGTCCCCGCCGAGCAGGTCCTCGGGGTCGGCCGGGGCCACGCCGAGGTCCGCGGCGTCGACGACCGCCCGCCGCACCTCGCCGTCCCGCACCACCCACGCGGTGGTCGTGCTGGTCGTGGTGATCTCGTCCAGCCCGTCGTCGCCGCGCACCAGGAGCACGCTCGCGCCCCTGGACGCGAACACCTCGGCCATCACCGGCGCCATCCGGGTGTCGGCGCACCCGATCAGGCCGACCTCGGCCCCGGCCGGGTTGGTCAGTGGGCCGAGGAAGTTGAACGCCGTGGGGATGCCCAGCTCGCGGCGCGGCCCCGCCGCGTGCCGCATCGCGGGGTGGAAGACCGGCGCGAAACAGAACCCGATGCCCAGCTCGTCGACGCAGCGGCGCACGCCCTCCGGCGGGAGGTCGATCGCCACGCCCAGCGCCTCCAGCACGTCCGCCGTCCCGCACTTGGACGAGGCGGCGCGGTTGCCGTGCTTGACCACGGGGGCGCCGGCCGCCGCGGCCACCAGGGCGGCCATCGTGGAGATGTTCACGGTGCCCGCGCGGTCGCCGCCGGTGCCGACGACGTCCACCGCGCGGACGTCCAGCTCCACCCGGCGGGCGTGCCGCAGCATCGCGGCGGCCATGCCGCCGACCTCGTCCGCGGTCTCGCCCTTGGCCCGCAGCGCGACCGCGAACCCGGCGACCTGGGCTGGCGTGGCCACCCCGGACATCACCTGGTCCATCGCCCACGCGGTGTCCGCCGAGGAGAGGTCCTCCCCGTTCACGAGCCGGCCCAGCAACGAGGACCAGCCCCTGGCGGGCGTCCTTCCCCCGGTGGTGGAGCGGGCCGCTGGGGACGTCCGGTCAGCCATGTCGCCGCCTCAGCCGCGCAGGGCTGGCGACCGGTGCGACCGCAGCACCTCGGCCACGGTCTCGGCGGCGGCCAGCGGGTCAAGGGGGTGCACGATCACGGCGTCGGCCTGCGACCAGGTGGCCAGCCACCGGTCGTCCGCGCGCCGCACCGCCACCACGATCGGAGGGCAGTCCGCCAGCTCGTTCTTGAGCTGGCGGGACAGCCCCATGCCCCCGGTGGGCTGCGCCTCGCCGTCCAGGATCGCCAGGTCGACCCCGCCGGCGTCGACGACGCCCAGCACCTCGGCGATCGTCGCGGCCTCGACGTAGCGCACCCTGCCGAGATCGGCGGCCGGGCGCCGCCCCACGGCGGTGATGATCGCCTCACGCACCTCGGGCCGGTGGCTGAACACCAGGATCGTCAGCGTCTCCGTGCTCATACGGCGCCTCCCGCTCTGGGCTGTCGGGCCGTTGGATGCTATCGGTCCGCACCGGGGAGTTGTAGTGCGTCCCAGCCACTGGCGTCGCCGCCGAGCCGTTGCGCCAGGCTGGCCATGCGCGACCGCTCCTGGGCGCAGTGGAGCGCGTCCAGCTTCTGCACGCGCACCGCGACCAACCGGACCAGGTCCCCGGCGGCCCCTGTCGTCTCACCCGCGCCCGTCTCACCCGTGCCCGCCGCGCGGGCGCGCGCGTGGTCGGGACGGTCGGGGCGGTCAGGAGCCGCGTCCGTCCCGGATGGACGGTCGCCCGGCGGCCGGCCCTCACCCCGTCCGGGGAGGCCGTCGCCGTCGTCGCCGGCACGGTCCCGCTCCGGGACCTCGTCCAGCCGCCACCCGTCCTGGGCGAGCAGTTCCCTCGCCCGCGCCACCGCCCCGGCCGGCAACGTCAGGTGGTGCCGCAGCACCGCGGGTTCCTCGGCCCGCCACCCCGTGGCGCGGGCCAGCGCGGCCGACGCCGCCTCGGCGTCGTCGAAGGCCGTCACCACCACCACGAGCGCGGGGTCGTCGACGTCGAGCTGCGGCGATCGCCCGGCTCGCCAGCGATCCCGCAACCGGCCCAGCAGTCCCACGGTGTCCCGCTCCGTTCCGCTCCGTCACTCACGCTCTGTGACGCCCCGCACGATCACCCGCCACGGTCGGACCCGACCGGGCGGCCTGGATATCCGCAAGCCATAATGCGTCGCGTGACAACGGCAGCGCCCTCCATCGGCCAGCGCGTGCACTCGCTGAACCGGCCCAACATGGTCAGCGTCGGCACCATCGTCTGGCTGTCCAGCGAGCTGATGTTCTTCGCCGGGCTGTTCGCCATGTTCTTCACGGTGAAGGCCCAGAACGAGGGCCACTGGCCGCCGGAGCCGACCGAGCTGAACCTGGCGTACGCCCTCCCGTTCACGATCATCCTGGTGGCGTCCTCGTTCACCTGCCAGTGGGGCGTGTTCAAGGCGGAGCAGGGTGACGTCTTCGGGCTGCGGCTCTGGTACACGATCACGCTGGTGCTCGGCCTCATCTTCGTGGCCGGCCAGGCTGGCGAGTACTACCAGATGGTCACCCACCACGGGACGACGATCTCCTCGTCGGCCTACGGCACGGTGTTCTACCTGACCACTGGGTTCCACGGCCTGCACGTCATCGGCGGCCTCATCGCGTTCGTGTACCTGCTCGTCCGGACGAAGCTGAGCAAGTTCACGCCGGCCCAGGCCACCGCCGCGATCGTCGTGTCGTACTACTGGCACTTCGTCGACATCGTGTGGATCGGCCTGTTCGCCACCATCTACCTGGTTCCCTGAGCCCTCGGCGCGTCCGAGCCCGAACTCGACCAGCAAGGGTTGCCGCACACCATGACCACCAACAAGCAACGGACCCGCCCGCGCTCAAAGCTGCGGCGGCGGGTCGCCGGCCTGCTCGCGCTGGGCATCGCGTTGCTCAGCGCGGGCGCGCTGTACGCCGTGTTCACCCCGCAGCCGCAGATGGCCAACGCTGCCGAGGACCCCGCGCTGATCCGGCAGGGTGAGCAGATCTACAACACGTCCTGCATCAGCTGCCACGGCGCGAACCTCCAGGGCGAGAAGGACCGGGGCACGAGCCTGATCGGCGTCGGCGGCGCCGCGGTCTACTTCCAGGTCTCCTCCGGCCGGATGCCCATGGTCCGCCAGGAGGCGCAGGCCGAGCGCAAGCCGGCCAAGTTCAACCCGGAGGAGATCGACGCGCTCGTCGCGTTCGTGCAGTCCCGGGGCGGCGGCCCCGCGCGCCCCGAGGAGCGCGGCGAGGCGCTGCGCGGCGCCGACCCGGCGCGCGGCGGCGAGCTGTTCCGCCTGAACTGCGCCTCCTGCCACAACTTCACCGGCCGCGGCGGCGCGCTGTCCTCCGGCAAGTTCGCCCCGACGCTGGACGGCGTGACCGAGGACCAGCTCTACACGGCCATGCTGACCGGCCCGCAGAACATGCCGAAGTTCTCCGACCGGCAGCTCTCGCCGGAGGAGAAGAAGGACATCATCGCCTACGTCAAGTCGGTCACCGACGGCCGCAACAACCCGGGCGGCAACGCCCTGGGCGGCTACGGTCCTGGCCCCGAGGGCCTGATCGCGTGGATCGTGGGCATCGCCGCGCTGGTCGGCGTGACCCTGTGGATCGGGAGCAAGGCATGAGCGAGCAGCGCAAGGACCTGCCCGGCGAGGCAGAGCTCGCCGACATGAGCCGCGACGACCTGGTCAAGCTCGGCACCAACCTCGACGGCGTGGAGCTGGTGCACTACGCCGACCGGTGGCCGGTGAAGGGCACCAGGGCCGAGCGGCGCGCGGAGCGCGGCGTGGCCGCGTGGTTCATCCTGTCCGGGCTGGCCGGCCTGGCGTTCGTCGGCGTCTACCTGTTCTGGCCGTGGCGCTACAAGGGGCCGTTCACCGACGGCGAGCTGCTCTACTCGCTCTACACCCCGATGCTCGGCCTGACCCTGGGCGTGTGCATCCTCGCCCTGGGCATCGGCGTGCTGGCGCACGCGAAGCGCTTCTTCAACGAGGAGATCGCGGTCCAGCAGCGGCACGACGGCCCGTCCGACGCGGTCGACCAGAAGACCATCGGCGCGCTGCTCGGCGACGCGGCCGCGACCACCGGCCTCGGCCGGCGGTCGATGATCAAGCGGTCGGTCGGCTTCGCCGGCGGCATGTTCGCCGTGGGCGCCGGTCTGTTCACCCTGGGCGGCCTGGTCCGCGACCCGTGGAAGACCGACGACAAGGACTCGCTGTGGCACACCGGCTGGAAGCCGGAGAACGGCGAGAAGATCTACCTGCGTCGCGACACCGGCGACCCGCACGAGGTCGTGCTGGTGCGGCCGGAGGACCTCGACGCCGGCGGCTTCGAGACGGTGTTCCCGTTCCGTGAGTCCGAGCGCAACGACCCGGAGAAGCTGCTCAAGGCCCTCCGCCGGTCGGACAACCCGGTCATGCTGATCCGGCTGCGGCCGAACCAGCAGGTCGTCAAGCGCAAGGGCCAGGAGGACTTCAACTACGGCGACTACTACGCCTACTCGAAGATCTGCACCCACCTCGGCTGCCCGACCTCGCTGTACGAGCAGCAGACGGGCCGCCTCCTGTGCCCGTGCCACCAGTCGCAGTTCGACGTGTTCACCTACGGCAAGCCGATGTTCGGCCCTGCGACGCGCGCGCTGCCGCAGCTTCCGATCACGGTGGACGAGGACGGGTACTTCGTCGCCCGCGGCGACTTCATCGAGCCGATCGGTCCTGGCTTCTGGGAGCGCAAGTCATGAGTGCCATCACCACGCCTGCCAAGGCGTCGGGCGGCCGTGTGGTCAACGCCGCGAGGGAGGCGGACGAGCGCTTCCGCATGGCGGCGGGGCTGCGTCGGCAGTTCAACAAGGTGTTCCCGACGCACTGGTCGTTCATGCTGGGCGAGATCGCCCTGTACAGCTTCGTCGTCCTGCTGCTGTCGGGCATCTACCTGACGCTGTTCTTCGACCCGTCGATGGCCGAGGTCCAGTACCAGGGCCCGTTCGACAACCTGCGCGGCGTGCACATGTCGCGGGCGTTCGAGTCCTCGCTGCACATCTCGTTCGAGGTGCGGGGCGGCCTGTTCGCGCGGCAGCTCCACCACTGGGCGGCGCTGCTGTTCATGGCCTCGCTCGTCGCGCACATGTTCCGCGTGTTCTTCACCGGCGCGTTCCGCAAGCCGCGTGAGATCAACTGGCTGATCGGCGTGCTGCTGTTCATCGTCGGCATGTTCGAGGGCTTCACCGGCTACTCGCTGCCCGACGACCTGCTGTCCGGCACCGGTCTGCGGATCATGTCCGGCATCGTGCTGTCCGTGCCGGTCCTGGGCACCTGGGTGCACTGGGCGCTGTTCGGCGGCGAGTTCCCGGGCACCGAGATCATCCCGCGGCTCTACACGGTGCACATCCTGCTGCTGCCGGGCATCATCCTGGCGCTGGTGGCGGCGCACCTGGCGATCGTCTGGTACCAGAAGCACACCCAGTTCCCCGGCGTGGGCCGCAAGGAGACCAACGTCGTCGGCGTCCGGATCATGCCGGTCTTCGCCGCCAAGGCGGGCGCGTTCTTCTTCGTCACCCTCGGCGTGCTGGTGCTGATGGCGGGTCTGTTCCAGATCAACCCGATCTGGAACATCGGCCCGTACAACGCGGCCCAGGTGTCCGCGGCGACCCAGCCCGACTGGTACGTGGCCTGGTCGGACGGCTTCCTGCGGCTGTGGCCGGCGTGGGAGGTCTACCTCGGCAACTGGATGATCCCGGCGACCTTCTTCCCGGCCGTCGGCGGCATGACGTTCGTCTTCGTGATGGCGTTGGCCTACCCGGCGATCGAGCGGAAGCTCACCAAGGACACCGCGCACCACAACCTGCTCCAGCGGCCGCGCGACGTCCCGGTCCGCACCGGCCTGGGCATGATGGCCATCGCCTTCATCGGCGTCGGCATGGTGTCGGCGTTCAACGACATCATCGCGGACAAGTTCAACATCTCGCTGAACGCGATGACCTGGGCCGGCCGCATCGGCCTGCTCCTGCTGCCGCCGATCGCGTACTACTTCACGTACCGCGTGTGCATCGGCCTCCAGCGGTCGGACCGCGAGGTGCTGGAGCACGGCATCGAGACCGGCATCATCAAGCGCCTGCCGCACGGTGAGTTCATCGAGGTGCACCAGCCGCTGGGCGGCGTGGACGAGCACGGCCACGCGATCCCGCTGGAGTACCAGGGCGCCTCGGTGCCGAAGAAGATGAACAAGCTCGGTTCGGCCGGTCACCCGGTGCGGGGCAGCTTCCTGCGCCCCGACCCGCCGGAGGAGACCGTGGCGCTGGACCGCGCCCGGCACGAGCAGGAGGCCGGCAAGGAGCGCCTGGGCGCCGAGGGTGTGGAGCCCCCGGTCGGGCACAAGGAGCTGACCTCCGAGTCCCAGCACTGACCGGCACCGCTGTCACGTCACGACGGGGGCCCGGAACCGCCACGGCGGTTCCGGGCCCCCGTGCTTTCTCCGGCCACGTCGCGGCGTCCGCTGTGGTCCTGTGCCTCCTGGGCACTGGTTCCCGGTCTCAGGCTTCTGGCGGCCCTGGAAGGAGCTGGGACGGTGAAGGCCGCTCGCTGAGGGTGTGAGGGTGCGCCGCCGCGCGCGGGCGGCTCGGCGTCTCTGACGGGTCGTTCAGGGCCGGCTGCTGGTGCGAATGGAACTGGGAGCGGGCCTTCGGCTTCCCGCGCCGTGACGGAGTCCACAAAGGACAGACGTCGTTGGGCGCGCGAGGGCACGTCCCCTGACGGGAGGGTTCTCGCCGTCTCCCATCCCAACGGGCGAAGCACACGTCCCTGTTCTGTCAGACCTGCGTGCGATGGTGGAAATGGGGGGGTTCCACCCCTAGACCACACAGGAATAGACAACACACGGCGAGGGCACGCCGCAGCGCGCCGCACTCACCTGTTGATCTTTCGAGCCGCCCCGTCGAGCTGGCTATCTGCCTTGTGGCCCCGCACCCAGTCGTCGCCGCGCCGCGCTCGGCGGCAGTCAGCGCAGAAACCCCGGACCGCGCAACAGGAACCGGACAGGACCGGCGCGGCGGGAATTCCTGCCCGAGGCGGACTAGTCGGCGTCGTCCAGACCGATGGCGAACGTCGCCTCGGTGTCGCGCCGCGAGTAGGAGCGGAAGGCGATGTGCGTGTCGGTGCCCATCACGCCGGGAACCTTGCTGATCCGGCCGGGCACCAGGGCGGCGAGCTCCTCGTGCTCGGCGACCCGCACCAGCGCGATGAGGTCGACGTCACCCGCGCACGAGTAGACCTCGGTGACCCCCTCGATGTCCGCGATCGCCTGCGCCGTCTCCGGGATGCGGTCGGCGGCGGCGTGGATCAGCACGATCGCGTTGATCACCTGGGACCTCCTGGGACGGCGGTGTCCGGTTGGCGGAACCTCTGGTGCGGCGATCCTAGACCGGAGCGGCTCGTTGACGCACCGGTGGCGGCCGGCTCAGTCGGCTGCCGCGTACCCGGCGGCGCCGGCCGAGGCCATGGCGAGCCACGCGTGCCAGGAGGCGGCGCCCCGCACCGGCTCGCGCCAGGGCTCGGCGCACCGCACCAACCGGGTGCCCGGCCGGACGAGCCAGCGGCGGACCACCGCGACCTCGTCGGCCGAGGCACCGCGCAACGGCCCCGGGCCCGGGAGCACCGTCTCGGCGCCGGCCTGGAGCGCGTCGACCACGGGCATCGGCGGCACGCCCCGGCGCGCCACCCCGGCCGCGGCGAGCCTGCCGTGGCGGACGACCGCCAGCTCCCACCCGCCGTCCCCGTCCGGCCGGGCCGCGACCAGCTCGGGCACCGCCGCCACCGCCGCCAGGCGCTGGCCCCGGATCAGCGCCCGCAGCAGGCCGACGAGCCGGTCCCTGCGCGCGCCGGCGTCCTCGAAGCGCTCGTCCTCGGCGAGCTGTTCGACCTGGCGCCGCAATCGCACCAGAGGTTCGTCGGACCGGCCGGCCAGCAACTCCGTCAGCAGCCGAACGGCGGGCGAGTACTCCTCGACCGTCTGCCGACCGGCGCACGGCGCGCCGCACCGGCCGATCTCGGCGAGCGCGCAGGGTCGGCCGTCGGGGCGCCTCGGGGAGATCCGCAGGGTGCAGCGGCGCACGGGAACCACGTCCTGCAACGCCTCCACGGCCTCCTGCGCGGCGTTCCGCGAGGAGAACGGCCCCAGGGCGGTCTCACGGGGCTCACGCACGACGGAGAGCCGGGGGAACGCCTCGTCGGTCAGCACGACCCACCAGGCGCGGTGCGGGAACTTCGACCGGCGGTTGTACCGGGGCTGGTGCGCGGCGAGCAGTCGGAGCTCACGCACCTCGGCCTCCAGCGAGTGCGCGCACTCGACGGCGTCGACGCGCTCGGCGATGCCCACCATCTCCCGGACGCGGCGCCGGGTCTCGCCGGCCGTGAAGTACTGGCGCACCCGGCGTCGCAGGTCGGACGCCGTCCCCACGTACAGCACCTCCTCGCGGGGACCGCGAAAGAGGTAGACGCCGGGGGAGTTCGGCAGGTGCGCCGCCAACTGCCGTTTGCGCCGCTGCGCGGGGGTGACCTCGGGGAGGAAGGCGAGCAACTCCTCCAGCGAGTGCACGCCCAACGGGCCGACCCGTTCCAGCAGACCGTGCAGCACGTCCACTGTGGCGCGGGCGTCATCGAGCGCGCGGTGCACGGGCCGGGTCGAGGCCTGGAACAGCTCCGCCAGCGCGGCCAGGCGACAACTCGGCGCCTCGTCCCTGGTCAGCACGCGGCGGGCCAGCTTGAGCGTGCACAGCACCTGCGGTTTCGGCCACGGGTAACCGAATCGTTCACACGCTGCGCGCAGGAAGGTCACGTCGAAGCCCGCGTTGTGCGCGACCAGCACCGAACCGGCGGCGAACTCCAGGAACGCCGGCAGGACCGTGTCCATCCGGGGAGCGTCGGCGACCATCGCCTGCGTGATCCCGGTCAACGCGACGATCGTCGGCGGGATGCCGCGCCCCGGGTCGACCAGCGTGCCGAACTCGCCGAGCACCTCGCCGCCCCGCACCTTCACCGCGCCGATCTCGGTGATCGCGTCCTCGTCCGCGCGCCCGCCCGTGGTCTCCAGGTCCACCACGACGAAGGTGGTCTCGCGCAGCGGCGAGCCGAGTTCGTCGAACGAGAGCTGGGCGGCGGAGGGGAGCGGGTCCATGGCGTGCCACACCCTAGGCGGGCCCACCGACGGCCCCGTGCTCGCCGGATCGCTCGGCCAGGTCAGCGCGCACTAGCCTGGGAGGGTGATGCCCCAGTCACCGGAGCCCGGCTCGTCGCTGCCGGCGGAGAGCACCGGGCCGTCCCGCGAGGACAGTGCGTTCGCCACTGCCGCCGACGCGGACGGCCCGGCGACCGACGCTGGGGAGCGCCCGCCCACCGCGCGGGGCGAGGAGGAGCCGGCGGAGGCGCTCGCGGTGGACTGGGCGGGGTTGCCCGAGGCCGTGCGGGTCAGGCTGGCCGAGATCGCGGCGGCCGCCGTGGGAGGCATGGCGCGGGCGGACGTCCCGGCGTCCGTGCGGCCGGTCGCGCGGTTCGCGCCGGCCAAGCGCGCGCGGCTGGGAGCCGGACCGCTCCTGAACGCGTTGCGGGACTCCTCGGCGTTCCGGGTCGCGGTCGTGGAGTGGGCCAGGGAACACCGGCCGGAGATGGTGGACACCACCGTGGACGATCCCGTGTCGGCCGCGGCCGCCGGGATGTTGCTCGGCGACCGCGCCGTCCGCGACCACGTCGCGGTGGTCGCGCGCCGCGCCGAGGACGCGCAACTGCGCGCGGAACGGGACGCGGCGGTGGCGCGGGCGGACAAGCTCACGGCCGAGGTGGAGCGGTTGCGGGCCGAACTCGCCGAGGCGCGGGGCGCCGTGCAGCGGGTGCGGGACGAGGGCGAGGCCGAGCTGGAGCGGCTGCGCCGGCGGCTGCGGGAGCAGGGCGTGCGGCTGCGCCAGGCCAGGGACGAGGCCGCGGCGGCCAGGGCGGACCTGGAGCGGGCCGCGGCGGTGGCGGCGGCGACCGAGCGGGCGTTGGCCGCGGAGCGGGACCGCGAGCGGGAGCGGGCCGAGGCCGAGCGGGCCAGGGCCGCCAGGGCCGAGGCCGACGCCGAGGTGGCCCGGCAGGCGGCGCGGGAGGCCCGGCAGGCCGACGAGGTGCGGTTGGCGTTGCTCGTGGACACGTTGGCGGGCGCGGTCACCGGGCTCCGCCGGGAGCTGGCGCTGGGCGGCAGCGGACCGCGTCCCGCGGACCTGGTGCGGGGAGCCACGACGCCACAAGGCGCGGTGGGCCGGGTGGAGGACCCCGCCGCGTTGGATCGGTTGCTCGCGTTGCCGTCGGTGCACCTGGTGGTCGACGGCTACAACGTGACCAAGACGGGCTATCCGGAGTTGACACTCGCCGACCAGCGGGACCGCCTGGTGAACCAGCTCGCCGCCCTGGCCGCCAGGACCGGCGCGGAGGTCACCGTGGTGTTCGACGGCGCCGGGGTCGTGGCCGTGCCGTCGGCGAGCCCGCGCGGGGTGCGGGTGTTGTTCAGCGATCCCGGGGTGTTGGCGGACGACGTGATCCGCGCCCTGGTGACGGCGGAACCGGAGGGGCGGCCGGTCGTGGTGGTCACCTCCGACCGCGCCGTGGCGGACTCCGTCCGGCGTCGGGGAGCGCACCCCGTCCCGTCGTCGGTGCTGCTCGCCCGACTGGGCCGCGTCTGACCGCAGGCCAACCGAAGCACGCGCGGGAGCGCCGCGCCCGACTCTGTCCTTTGTGGACACACTTCGGGGGCGACCTCGTGGACCGACTCGGAAAGGCTTGGAAAACAAGCGGTTGACGCCCTCGACCCTTCGGCGCCCCGCCCCAGCTTCGTGATCTCCCCCCAGCACAGCCCCCACCCGCCCTGGGGGGCGAGCCCCGCTCCAGCCTACCGCCGATCACCCCGCCGACCCAGCGGTCGCACCAACCCTGTGGAGGAAATCGGGTGACTGTGGACAACTGGGGAGAACCTGCGCCCAAGCCCTATTTGCCCAGCGCTCGATGGAGATCGCGAAGCGGGTGAGCCATCAGTGCGTGCCCGAAAGTGGACGGCAGACGTTGCACGCTGCGACATCCTCACCAGGGCGTCCTCGCGACAACCCGCCCCCGGGGCATGGCCGCACAAGCGACGCGTGCCTTTCGCGCACCCCGGTTCAGCTCTTGCTCGGCGTTGGGTCGACGGATCGTGAAGACCTCTGCTCGGAACGAACTCGGAACGAACTCAGAGCAGGCCGGGCAACGCTCCCGTCGCCTCTCACGTGAAGGAAATGACCACGTCAGGGGACTCGCGACGCTCGCGGTTCGAACTGGTGTGCGATAGGTTGGCCCGGTCCGTGCCGACGCCGCCCGGGCCGCCCCGGGGTGGAGAGGAGTCAGCGGTGATCGTCGACTGCGACAGGTGCGTGGTGCGCGGGGACGCCTGCCAGGACTGCGTGATCAGCCTGCTGCTCGGCGCGCCGCCCGGCGCGGACGTGGAGGTCCGGGAGGATCGGGGGCCGGGCCGGAGCGCCGACATTCCCATACCTGTGGGGAAGTCGCGCCGCCTTCGGTTGATCGCCCGTTCGGGGGGCGAGATCGGGGCATCGTCGGACTGTCACCGACGAAGCGCCGAACGGTCGGCCGGAAGCGCCGAACGGTCACAACAGCAGGTGAGCTGAGCGCTCGCACCCTACACGCTGCGGAGTCGCGGGTACGCCGAACGAGGCCTTGTGCACGTTTTCACGATTTTTCACCCCCCGGTGGTGGACGGGGAGGCTCACTTTTCGTAACCTAGCCGAGACCTTGCGCAGGAACGTCGATCATGGTGGTCGACGACGCAGGTCGCCGCCGAATCGGCTAGTCGGGGAGCCGAACCGGGGACCCAAACCCGCAGGGGTGAATCCGGTCCGGGCGTGTGGACCACGTCCTGCTGGTAGGGCGCGTCCGGCCCGAACCCGTCAGCTAACCCGGTAGGCGGTTGCCGAGGACGAAGGAGTTACGCGCGACGTGGCGTCGCAACGACTGAAGCGCACCTTGCGCGGGGCGCTGACGGCCACGGCAGTGGCGGCCGCAGCGAGCCTCGCAGCACCCGTGGCACACGCCGACCCCGAGCCGCCCGCGGCCAACGCCTCCGAGGCGGTGAAGAAGCTCAACGAGCTGAGCAAGGAGGCCGAGGCCGCCGCCGAGCAGTGGCACAAGGCCCAGGACGACCTCGCGGCCCGCAAGGCCGAACAGGACAAGGCCACGGCCGACGTCCAGCAGTTCGGCAAGGACGCCGAGCAGGCCAGGGCCAAGGAGGCGGAGTTCCGCGTCCAGGTCGACAAGCTGACCAACGCCTCCTTCCAGGGGGCCCGGTTCAACCAGCTCTCGGCGTTGCTGGTCAGCGACTCGCCGCAGGACTTCCTCGACCAGATGTCCGCGCTGGAGCTGCTGGCCAACGACAACAAGCAGGCGTTGGACAGGCTGGCCGGCGTGAAGGCCCAGACCGAGGAGGCCGAGCGCAAGGCCAAGGAGGCGCAGGCCAAGGCCGCCAAGGCCGCCGAGGACGCCGCCAAGATCGAGGCCGACCTCGCCAAGCGCAAGCAGGAGCTCGACGCGAAGGTCGCCAAGGCCAAGGAGCAGGCGAACCGGCTGACCGCGGCGGAGAAGGCCTCCCGCAGCGGCACGGGGGAGAGCGTCAACGTCGGCCCGGGCAGCGGCAAGGGCTACGAGGCCCTCATGGTCGCGCTTGAGCAGCGCGGCAAGCCCTACGTCTGGGGCGCGACCGGCCCGAACTCGTTCGACTGCTCCGGCCTGGTCGTTTACTCCTTCCGCCGGGTCGGCGTCCAGCTCAAGAACCGCTCCACCTACGGTCTGGTCACCGAGGGCACCCCGGTCCCGCGCAGCCAGCTCCAGCCCGGTGACATGGTGTTCACCAACAACAACGAGCACATGGGGATCTACGTGGGCGACAACAAGTTCGTCCACGCGCCCACCGAGGGCGACGTCGTCAAGGTCTCCTCGCTGGACTCCCAGCAGTTCTACGCCGCGCGGCGCATCTGACGAAGCCACGCCACGGCGCCCGTCGGGCCGGCACCCCCACCGGGGTGCCGGCCCGACGTCGTCGCGGACCAGGCCGTCGTGACCTCGCCGGAGCATCTGGTGGGCTTCGGTCATCCCGGCTCCCCGGTGGGAGTCGACCTTTACGATGCGGACCATGGCCGGGCTGGGCCGACTCCGTGGATGGCTGGTGGCGATCGTCGCGATGACGCTGCTGGCCGGCCTCGTCCTGGTGTCGGTGCCCTCGGCGGAGACCTCCGCGCCACCCGTCGCGGCCTCGGAGCCCGCGCTCTCCGACCCGTCGTCGTCCGAGGTCGCCCCCAACGCCAACCGGGCGCCAGCGGTCCGCCGCGACGATCGTGCCGACGCCGTCCGCGAGTTGTTGGAGCGCAGGGCGAGCGCGGTGCTGCGGCGGGATCGTGAGGCCTTCCTCGACACCGTGGACCCGCTGGGGGAGACCAGTTTCCGTACGGCCCAAGGTGCCCTGTTCGACAACCTCGACGGTCTTCCGTTCGGCGAGTGGCGTTACACGCTCGACGCCGGGCAGGCCCTGCCGCCACCGGCGCTGCCCTCGGGCGTTCCCTCGGCGGACGAACTGTGGGCGCCCAAGGTCGAGTTGCGTTACGCCTTCCAGGGAGTGGACGTCGTGTCGACGTCCCGCTCCATGGGCTACCTGTTCGCGCGGCGGGGCGGCGACTGGTTCCTGGTCTCCGACACCGCCCTGGAGCCGCAGGGGCGACGGACCTGGCGCGGCCCGTGGGACTTCGGCCCCTGCCAGGCGGTCCGCACCCGGCGCGGGATGGTGATCGGCCACCCTGGGAACCAGTCCCTGGCGGCGGCGGTGGCCCGGGAACTGGACGGCGCCGTCGCGGCGGTGAGCGAGGTGTGGGGCGACGGCTGGCCGGAGCGGGCGGTCGTGCTGCTCCCGGAGACGATGATCGAGCTCCAGGCGTTGGTGGGACCGGAGTTCTCGGTCGACGGCATCGCCGCCGTGGCCGTGGCCGACCGCGTGGACACCCGCGTGGGGACGGTGGAGGGGCCGCGCGTGGTCATCAACCCGCGCACGGCTTCCCGGCTGTCCCTGACGCCGCTGCGGGTCGTGCTCCGCCACGAGATCACCCACGTCGCGGCCAGGGGCGTCACCGTCGACGGCGCGCCGATGTGGTTGACCGAGGGGTTCGCCGACTACGTGGGGTACCGGACCAGCGGTCTCGCGCCCGCGCAGGCCGCGCCCGAGTTGGCCCGCAGGGTGCGGGCGGGGTTCCTGCCCGACGACCTGCCCGGCAACCGGGACTTCCAGACGACGGGCGACCGCCTCGACCTCGCCTACCAGCAGTCGTGGTCGCTCGCGGCGTACGTGGCGGGGCGGTCCGGCGAGGCGCGGTTGGTGCGGCTGTACCGGAGGATCGCCTCGGCGGGACCGACCGATCGGTCCACAATGGACAACATGCTGGCGGAGGAGCTGGGGGTCGGCCGCGCGGAGCTGCTGGAGGGGTGGCGGAGCCACCTGGTCGCCACCTTCCGCTGACCGGAGCAACGGCGGGATGGATACGCTCGCCCAGATGCGCCGCACCCTGCTCGTCACCAACGACTTCCCGCCGCGCCCCGGAGGGATCCAGGCCTACCTGCACGCGTTGGCCCGTCGGCTCCCGGCGGACGACCTCGTCGTGTACGCGCCGGCGTGGCGGGGCAGTTCGGGGGCGCATCCCGAGTTCGACGCCGAGCAGCCGTTCCCGGTGGTTCGGCACCCGGGGCCGTTGATGTTGCCCACCGCGGCGGTGTTGCGCCGCGCCCGGGAGGTGCTCAGGAGCGAGCGGTGCGAGGGCGTGTGGTTCGGCGCCGCCGCGCCGCTGGCGCTGCTCGCCGCGCCGTTGCGGAGGGCCGGCGCCGACCACGTGGTGTCGTGCACCCATGGTCACGAGGTCGGCTGGTCGATGGTGCCCGGCGCGCGGCGCGCCCTCCGGCACATCGGTCGGACGTCGGACGTGGTGACGTTCGTGAGCCGGTACACGCGGGCGCGGTTCGCCGACGCGTTCGGGCCCATGGCGGTGCTGGAGCACCTTCCGTCCGGTGTGGACACAGACGTGTTCCGACCGGACGACGCCGCGCGGGCGGAGCTGCGGCGGCGGTACGGGCTCGGGGACCGCCCCGTGGTCGTGTGCGTCTCCCGGTTGGTGCCGCGCAAGGGACAGGACGTGCTCGTGCGGGCGTTGCCGCTCATCCGGCGCCTCGTCCCGGACGCCGCCCTGCTCCTCGTCGGCGGCGGTCGGTACCGGAGCCGGCTGGAGCGAATCGCCGTCGAGTCCGATGTGGACGATCGTGTCGTGTTCACGGGACCGGTGCCGTGGTCCGAGCTGCCGGCGCACTACGCGGCGGGCGACGTGTTCGCGATGCCGTGCCGGACCAGGGGCGGGGGACTGGACGTCGAGGGGCTCGGCATCGTCTTCCTGGAGGCGTCGGCGACGGGCCTGCCGGTGGTCGCGGGGCGGTCGGGCGGCGCGCCCGAGACGGTGCGGGACGGCGTGACCGGCCACGTGGTCGACGGGTCGTCGGTGGCGGCGGTGGCCGAGGCGGTCGGCGGGCTGCTGGCCGACCCGGATCGCGCCAGGGGGATGGGCAGGGCCGGGCGGGAGTGGGTGTCGACGCGGTGGCGCTGGGACGACCTCGCGGCGAGGCTCGCGCGCCTGCTGGGCTGAGCGGTCCGGATCTTCCTGGGCTCGGTGTGAGGGCGGCCCCCGAGTGGGACGCCCGGGTACCTACCCGCGCCACGACGCCCGGTCCTGTCGTGGACTGCCCCCGAGTGGGACGCTCGGGTGGGGCGCGTGCGGCCGTTCACGGGGACGCTGTGTGACGGTGGCGGTGCCGGCGAGGGCGCTGTCGTGAGATCGGTGTCCCCACGGGTGAGCCTGGCTGGTGCGCGCTCAGCGACGGGTGACGGAGCAGATCGGAGCCTCGTGCGCAAGGCCTTCCCCTGTCAGGGGGACGGAGTTATCCCCAGGTGTCCAAGTTGTCCACAGGTTGGCCTCGGGGGGTGGGGCTCGCGGAGCGGGATGGGTAGGCTGGAGCGGGGCTCGCCCCCCAGGGCGGGTGGGGGCTGCACTCGGGTGGTGAGGTTGGCGATCCGGTGCGAAACCGCAGGTCAAGGTGCTGGTAGCCCCGAATGGGGGAACCCGCCGCCGGTGGGGTCCGGTGTCGTTTGGCAGACTCCCCGCCGTGCGCGTCTACCTGGGAGCTGACCACGCGGGCTTCGAGCTCAAGGCCCACCTCGTCGAGCATCTCACCCGCCAGGGGCACGAGGTGATCGACGTCGGGCCGGCCGCCTTCGACCCGCTCGACGACTACCCGCCGTTCTGCGTCGAGACCGCGCGGCGCGTCGTCGCCGACGAGGGCAGCCTCGGCGTCGTCATCGGCGGCTCCGGCAACGGCGAGCAGATCGCCGCCAACAAGGTCCCCGGCTGCCGGGCGGCCCTGGCCTGGAGCACGCAGACCGCGACCCTGGCCAGGGAGCACAACAACGCGCAGGTGATCGGCGTCGGCGCGCGCATGCACTCGGTCGAGGAGGCCACGGCGATCGTGGAGGCCTTCCTCGCCACCCCGTTCTCCGGGGACGAGCGGCACGTCCGCCGGATCGACATGCTCAGTGAGTACGAGCGGACCGGCCAGCCGCCGGCGCTGCCCCAGGGCTGAGCGAGGGCCGTGGCGCGGCGGGCGTCCGGGTTCGCCTGGGCCCTCACCCCGCTGGTGGCGGTGACGGGCACGCTGCTCGGCGTGCTGGCGCTGGCCTACGGGCAGGGCCGGCTGGTGCCCCGGATCGCGGGCGGGGTCGAACGGGTCTGCGGCACTGTCGACTGTGGACTCGGCGTCGGTGTGACGCTGATCCTCTTCGGGTTCCTCGTGGTCTGCGTGGCGATGACCGCGGGCTGTCTGGTGGCGTTGCGGCGCAGGGAGGATCCGGACGGCCGCCGGGCGGTGTGGCGCGGCGTGTGGATCACTGGGTGGTGCCTGGTGGTCTACGCCGCGCTGTCCGTCGTCGCCTGGTGGCCGAAGCTGTAGGAGGAGGACGTCCCGTGCCCGAGGGTCACACGCTGCACCGGCTCGCCCTGCTGCACCAGCGGCGCTACGCGGGCTCGCCGGTGTCGGTCTCCAGCCCGCAGGGCAGGTTCGCCGCTGACGCGTCCATTGTGGACGGAAGGGTGCTGGAGCGCGCCGAGGCGCACGGCAAGCACCTGTTCCACGTCTACGGCCCAGACCTGGTCGTGCACGTGCACCTCGGGCTCTACGGCGTGTTCACCGAGAAGCCGCTGCCCGTCCTCGACCCGAGGGGACAGGTGCGGATGCGCCTGGTCGGCCCGACCCACTGGACGGACCTGCGCGGCCCCACCGCCTGCCGCCTGCTCAACGACGCCGAGGTGTCCGCGCTGCGGGCGCGCCTCGGGCCGGACCCGCTCCGCCCCGACGCGGACCCCGACCGGGCGTGGGCGCGGATCAGCCGCTCCCGCACGCCGATCGCGGTGCTGCTGCTGGATCAGTCGGTGGTCGCCGGCGCGGGCAACGTCTACCGCGCGGAGGTGCTGTTCCGCCACGGCGTGCACCCGCTGCTGCCCGGCCGTTCCCTCGACCACGCGCTGTGGCGGACGATCTGGGACGACCTCGTCGCCCTGATGCGGGAGGGCGTGCGCACCGGGCGCATCGACACCGTGCGGCCCGAGCACGACCCGACGGTCACCGGGCGCGAGCCCCGGCGCGACCGGCACGGCGGCGAGGTCTACGTCTACCGGAGGGCCGGGATGCCCTGCCTGGTCTGCGGCACGCCCGTGTCCTGGCGCGACCTGTCCGGGCGCAAGCTCTACTGGTGCCCGACCTGTCAGCCGGAGATCTGAACCTCCCGGAACTCTCGCCAGCCTGGCCGGTCGACGCCTTCCCAGCGCGTCCAGATCCGGGCGACGCGCCGAGCCCCGAGTCCCTCCAGGCCCTGGCGAATCATCGCCTGACGAAACGCCGGAGGCCGGCGCCCCGCGGGGCGCCGGCCTCCAAGAGCGTCCGTGGCCGGACCTGTCGGACCTGCGGGCCCGGAAGCCCGCTCAGAAGTCGAAGTCGCCGCCCCCGTCGCCGCCGAAGTCGAAACCACCGCCGAAGTCGAAGCCGGAGTCGCCGCCGCTCGGGTCGAAACCGCCCCCGTCGCCGCCGGCGTCCATCGCGTGGCCGTCGTGCAGGCCCTCGGCGTAGGCCGCCGCCGCGATCGCGTCCGCGTTCACGCCGTGCATCCCGGAGAACATCGCGTCGAACAGCAGGAACGAGCCCACGCCCCAGGCGCCGGCCACCAGCGCCGGCTTCCACCACGGCTCGCTGTACCAGCCCTGCGGGACCGGTCGCCCGGCCACCATGCCGCCCGGGTAGTAGTGCGGCGTCCCCGAGGTCGGCTGCGGCGAGGCCGCGTAGTCGTGCCCCTGCACCGAGACCCTGCGCTCCTCGGTCACCTTGCCGGCGTTGCGCTGGCCGGAGAGGTCGGGCAGCTCGGGGCCGGGGTCCAGGTCCATGGCCACCCGCGCCGCCCGCACGTAGTACAGGCCCTCCAGGGCGGTCTGGGTGACGAGCTGGCACTGCTGGGCGGTCCTGGCCTGCTCCATCTGCGAGCCGGCGGCGGTGTACCGCTCGGAGGCGTCGGCGAGCGCCTGCTTGGCGGCCTCGGTCGTCCCGACGAGGTTCATCACCTGGCCGCCGAGCCGCTCGACCCAGCGGCGCGCCTCCGCCTTCGCGTCGTCCAGCGCGCGTTGCTTGGCGGCGGCCTGCTGCCGATACCACAGGAACCCGCCGCCGGCCACCAGCACGAGCACCAGCAGCAGGATGATGACGCTGGTCACGAAGTCCTCCACAAGCCGCGTCCCCGTCGCGCCCGAGGACGCGCCACCGAACCGACGAAGCGGGCCGCGCCGGCGTCGCCGCCGGTCGGCCCCGATCCACCGCGTCAACGTACGGTGTCGAGCCCGAGTTCCGCCGGCAGGGTCACAACCAGTTGGGGACAGAACCGCCCAGCGCCGGATGACCGAGAGACGGAACGACCAAGAGACACAACGACCGAGAGACAGAACGACCGAGACGGAACGACCGAGAGACACAACGACTCAGCGCCGGAACGCTTGAGGGCCGGAACGAGTGAGGGCCAGAACCGGCCAGCGTCAGAACGACTCGGGGCAGTGGGGCGCGCGGTCCCCGGCGAACGCGCGGCTGACCGTCGCCACCGCGCCCGGCCGCGCCTCGCGCACCCGGCCCGCGTCGGCCAGCTCGACCAGCGTGGGGCCGCCGAGGAACGCGGAGCCGAGCGCGGCGACGTCCAGCACCAGGTCGGGCTCGGCCTCGGTCCGGCGCACGTCGGCGGTCCCGGACGCGTCGATCCGCAGCCGCCACCGGCCGGCGTTCCACGGGCAGAACGCGTCGGTGACCTCCATCACGACGTCCGTGGGCGCGGCGTAACGGCGGGCCATGAGTCCCCGGTCGACGTCCACCACTCGCGCCCAGAGCGCGTCGTGCAGGGTGCGCGGGGCCAGCCGGGGATCGACCAGGAGGTGGGGGAGCGGCTCGTCGGACCTGGCGAAGGGGTGTTCGACCTCGCCGACGAGGTCCAGGTCCAGCAGGTACCGCCACAGGGCCGCGTAGGCGACCGGTGTGGCGGCGACGATCTCCCGCACCCGGAGCAGGTGGCGGGGGCCGCGGTCGGTCCAGTCCTGCCGCACGGCGTACGTGGCGTACCCGTCCGGGTGGACGGCGAAGCGAAGCCGGGTGAACCCGTCGGCGACCGCGTCGTCATCGGCGTACCACCACCGCCAGGCCGTCTCCGGCCGGGAGATCCAGCCGACGCTGGTCGCGGCCACTTTCGTGTGCAGCTCGCGCAGCAGCGGCGCCGCCTGCTCCTCGGGGAGGTCGCGCACCCGGTCCTCGCCCACGTCCACGCCGTCCCGGAACGCCGCGCCCCTCGGCACGGCGACGCGGCACCGCCATGCCGCCGGCCCGTAGCCGAAGCGGCCGTAGATGCCGCCCTCCGAGGCCCACAGGGCCGCGACCGGCTCCGCTCCGGCCTCGTGCAGCCCGCGGAGCTGCGCGCGCATCAACGCCGTGAGCACGCCACGGCGGCGTTGGTCGACCGCGACGACCACTCCGGTGACACCGGCGACCGGGCTCGGCCCGACACCGGGCAGCGTCATGTCGAGGGTGAGGGCGAAGGCGCCGCCCAGCAGGGTGCCGTCGGTGTCGAACGCGCCCAGGCTGCGCGGGAGTTCGACGCGCGCGGTGTCGCGCTCGACGGCCGCCGGCGTCGAGTTGACCAGGAAGGCGTCGTGGTCGAGGCGGATGTACTCCTCGATCTGGTGGGCGGCCAGCGGCCGGACGGTCAGCGCGGATTCGGACATAACTCCGCTTGGTACTCGGTCCCGAGGTGCCCGGGCCAGCCGACATGACCGGTCGGGCGGCCCCCGGTCGTACGGTTTCGCTCAGTCGCGCACGCCGGAGAGGACGTCGGCGACCCGTTCGGGGCGCGCCACGTGCGGGCAGTGGCCGCCCAGCAGCTCCACGCACGCCGCGCCGAGGCGCTCGTGGGCCGCGCGGCGCATCCAGTCCGGGCGCAGGGTGCGGTCCTCGACCGGGAGCAGGTAGGTCGACGGGATCGCCCGGGGATCGGCGGTCGGGCGGTGCTGGTAGACCGCCTCGGCCCGGAACGGGCGCACCGTTCCCAGCGCCCAGCGCAGGGTGGCCAGGTCGCAGTCGTGGAACAGGAAGTACGCGGCGAGCACCGGATCGGTGGACGGGTCCTGTCCCAGCCACTCCTGGTTGACCGTCGCCGCAGGGTCGCCGCCGACGTCCTCCAGCAGGCACGCGCCCCCGTCGAAGTCCGGGACGTAGGCGGCCAGCCACACCTGGTGGCTCGCGTCGAGGGCCTGGGCCAGCGCGGGCAGCAGCGCGCCGCTGCCCGAGTGGGCGACCACCACCGGCGCCCGCGCCCGGTCGGCCCACCAGCGGGTGGCGTGCCGCGCGTAGGCGGTGGCCGGTGCGTCGGCGGGCACCTCGGCCAGGTCGAGGCAGTGCGCGTGGTGACCGCGCTCGGACAGCGCCGCGACGAGCCGGTCCCATCCGGACGGAGCCTGCGTCGTGCCGTGCACGAGCACGAAGTCCACACGCGCCTCCGGGACCGGGGGAGGTTCAAGATCCGGCACGCAGCCTAGCCAGGGACCCGCTTCCCCGGAACGGTCGACCGCGCTCCGCCGAGCGCGTCGCCGCGGCGACCGGCTCACGGGAGGAGACAGTCCGAGCGTGACGCCGGTCACCTCGACGTGTTCCGGGGTGCGGACCGAGGGGGTCGCGCCTGTCCGAGGTTGGCCGGGGCGCGCGTCGCGCCGCCGTCGAGCACCGGCCACGCGGTGGTCCGAGAACGGGGAAGGGGTGGGACCGAAAACCGGTCCCACCCCTTCCACCAGGCCCTGACCTGGGCCCGCGGTGTGGAGCGGGTGACGGGAATCGAACCCGCACAACCAGCTTGGAAGGCTGGGGCTCTGCCATTGAGCTACACCCGCTTGCGGCCCGGAGCGCCGGGCGCGTTCAACAGCCTAGCGCGTCACGCTAGGCTGCTTGTGCACCACCGGTCAGAAAGTCGGCCCAGCCGAGGTGACCGACGGTGCGACGGGGTGTGGCGCAGCTTGGTAGCGCACTCGCTTTGGGTGCGAGGGGCCGTGGGTTCGAATCCCGCCACCCCGACGACGTCGGGCAGGAGCGGAGGGTGTGTTGGCGGAGCGGTTGAGGTACCGGTTGACCACCGGTCCCGACGACGCCGCGTTCTGCCGCCGGATCAGCGCCCTGCTCGACGAGGGGTACCGCCCGCACGGCTCGCCCGCCCTCACCTTCGACGGGGAGCGCGTCGTCGCGGCCCAGGCCCTGGTCTGGGCCTCCGCCCCCGCGGGCGCGCCCGGCGCCGCGGTGGAGACCGCGCGCGGCTAGGGCCGCGAGGGCCAGCTTCGGGTGGACCCCCTGACGGCCTAGACTTGGCCGGACGTCCACGCGCCGCCGTCGGGCCTGGCGCTGGACCCCCACTGCACGCCCTGTTCCACGAGGAGACCACGTGAAGAGCACCGTCGAGCAGCTCAGCCCGACGCGCGTCCGGATCAACGTCGAGGTGCCGTTCGACGAGCTCAAGCCGAGCTTCGATCGCGCCTACCGGAAGCTCGCCCAGCAGGTCCGCATCCCCGGCTTCCGCCCTGGCAAGGCGCCGGCCCGCGTGCTGGAGAGCCGGATCGGTCGCGCCCCGGTGCTCGACGAGGTCGTCAACGAGGCCATCCCCGCCAAGTACGGCGAGGCCGTCACCGCCGGCGAGGTGCGCCCGCTGGGCCAGCCGGACATCGAGGTGACCAAGCTGGAGGACGGCGAGCTGCTGGCCTTCACCGCCGAGGTGGACGTCCGGCCGAAGATCGAGCTGCCCGCCTTCGACGGCATCACCGTCACCGTCGACGACGTCGAGGTGACCGACGAGGACGTGGACAAGCAGCTCGACGAGCTGCGCGCCCGCTTCGGCACCCTGGTCGGCGTCGAGCGCCCCGTCCAGCAGGGCGACTTCGTCGTCCTCGACCTGTCGGCCACCGTGGACGGCGAGGACGTCCCCGACGCCCGGACCACCGGCCTGTCCTACGAGGTCGGCTCCGGCCAGCTCGTCGAGGGCATCGACGACGCCCTGGTCGGCGCCGCCGAGGGTGAGACCCGCTCCTTCACCACCACCCTGGTGGCCGGCGAGCACGCCGGCAAGCAGGCCGAGGTCAGCGCCGTGGTCACCTCGGTGAAGGAGCGGCAGCTCCCCGAGGCCGACGACGAGTTCGCGCAGCTCGCCAGCGAGTTCGACACCCTGGACGAGCTGAAGGCCGACCTGCGGGAGCGGCTGGGCCGCGTCAAGCGCATGCAGCAGGCCATGCAGGCCCGCGACAAGGTGCTGGAGGCCCTGCTGGAGGCGGCCGAGGTGCCGCTGCCGGAGAAGGTCGTCGAGTCCGAGGTGGGCGTGCGCAAGCACGACGCCGTGCACCCGTTCGACCACGACGAGGCGCGCTTCGCCCAGTGGCTGGAGTCGCAGGGCCAGACCCTGGAGGACTTCGAGAAGGAGGCCCGCGAGGACGCCGAGCGCGCGGTCAAGACCCAGTTGCTGCTCGACGCCATCGCCGACGCCGAGGAGCTCGGGGTCACCGACCAGGAGCTGACCGAGCGCATCGTGTACCAGGCGCAGCGCTTCGGCATCAGCCCCGACGAGTACGTGCAGCGCGCCCAGCAGGCCGGCCAGCTCGGCGTGATCTTCGCCGACGTGCGGCGCGGCAAGGCCCTCGGCGTCGTGGTCCGGCAGGCGACCGTGACCGACGCGTCCGGCGCGACCGTGGACTTGTCCGACCTGTTCGGCGAGGAGCAGGGCGGGAAGGACGAGTCGGGCGCCGAGTCCGCCGAGGCCGGTCAGACCGAGCAGAAGTGATCACCGGGCGTGCCGGGACCGCCTTCCGGCACGCTCTCAGCGAACGCGGGCGGTGTCGGGAAGTCGGCGCCGCCCGCCTTCGTTAGGGTCGGTTGGGACGGGTCCGCCACACGGACCCCACGGCTTACGCAAGACCAACGAAGGATCACGGCGGGGCACCCCGCCGGCGTCGACGGCGCCGGCCCCGGGCCGCTCGCCCGCCGACCACCTGGGAGAAAGCAGGCAGACGTGACGCAGCACCTCACCGTCCCCGGGGGCGGTCCCACGCTTCCGCAGATGCGGGCCGGCGGGGGCATGTCGCTCAACGACTCGGTGTTCGAGCGGCTGCTCCGTGAGCGGATCATCTTCCTCGGCCAGCAGGTCGACGACGCGATCGCGAACCAGATCTGCGCGCAGCTCCTGCTGCTGGCCGCGGAGGACCCGGAGCGGGACATCACGCTCCACATCAACTCGCCGGGTGGCTCGGTCACCGCGGGCATGGCGATCTACGACACCATGCAGTACGTCGAGTGCGACATCAAGACGGTGGGCATGGGCCTGGCGGCCTCGATGGGGCAGTTCCTGCTCTGCGCCGGGACCCCGGGCAAGCGTTACGCCCTGCCGCACGCGCGGATCATGATGCACCAGCCGTCCGCCGGCGTCGGCGGGACCGCCTCCGACATCAAGATCCAGGCTGAGGTCTTCGCCAAGCACAAGCGGGAGATGGCGGAGCTGATCGCCCAGCACACGGGGCAGCCGGTCGACAAGATCGCCGAGGACTCCGAGCGGGACCGGTGGTTCACCGCCCACGAGGCCCTGGAGTACGGCTTCATCGACCACGTCGTCACCCGCGCCACCCAGCTCGCCGACGGCAACTGACCGCACCACGAGGAGACACCAGTGAGCCTCTTCCTCACCCCCAACTCCCGGCTCGTGACGCCGCAGTCGCGGTACGTGCTGCCGTCCTTCGTGGAGCGCACCAGCTACGGGATCAAGGAGTCCAACCCGTACAACAAGCTCTTCGAGGAGCGGATCATCTTCCTCGGGGTGCAGATCGACGACGCGTCGGCCAACGACGTGATGGCGCAGTTGCTCTACCTCGAGGGCGACGACCCCGACCGCGAGATCACGATGTACATCAACTCGCCGGGCGGCTCGTTCACGGCGCTGATGGCCATCTACGACACGATGCAGCACGTCCGGCCGGACATCACCACGTTCTGCCTGGGCCAGGCCGCCTCCGCGGCCGCCGTGCTGCTGGCCGCCGGCACGCCGGGCAAGCGGTTCGCGCTGCCCAACGCCAGGGTGATGATCCACCAGCCGTCCACCGAGGGCGCCTACGGCCAGGTGTCGGACCTGGAGATCCAGGCCGCCGAGATCCAGCGGGTGCGCACCCTGCTGGAGACCACGCTGGCCAGGCACACCAACAAGGACGTCGAGCAGGTCCGGCGCGACATCGAGCGGGACAAGATCCTCACGGCCGACGAGGCCAAGGAGTACGGGATCATCGACGACGTCCTGACCAGCAAGAAGCCCGTTCCGTCGAAGCGCTGACGCACGGGAGGCGGGCCAGTCCTCCCCCGGTCGCCCGGCCGGGGGAGGGGCCGGCCCGGCGACCGCGACACGCCGTCGTGACCTGCCCCTCCGGGGTTGTCCGCGCGTGTCGGGGCAGGCTGGTGCTCCCGCTCACACGGGATGGGCGGGTACCGTCGAGGCAAGTAAGCCAGGCGCACCGGTGGGGGTGCGCCGGAGGGGACAGAGGTCAGCGGCCATGGCGCGTATCGGTGACGGCGGCGACCTGCTGAAGTGCTCCTTCTGCGGGAAGAGCCAGAAGCAGGTCAAGAAGCTCATCGCCGGCCCCGGTGTGTACATCTGCGACGAGTGCATCGACCTCTGCAACGAGATCATCGAGGAGGAGCTGGCCGAGGCGGGCGACGTCAAGCTCGACGAGCTGCCCAAGCCGGCCGAGATCCACGAGTTCCTCGACCAGTACGTGATCGGCCAGGACGAGGCCAAGCGCATCCTGTCGGTGGCCGTCTACAACCACTACAAGCGCATCCAGGCCGGTGAGAAGAACCGGGGCGACGACGGCGTCGAGCTGACCAAGTCGAACATCCTCATGCTCGGGCCGACCGGCTGCGGCAAGACCTACCTCGCCCAGACCCTGGCGAAGATGCTCAACGTCCCGTTCGCCATCGCCGACGCCACCGCCCTGACCGAGGCCGGCTACGTCGGCGAGGACGTCGAGAACATCCTGCTGAAGCTGATCCAGGCCGCCGACTACGACGTCAAGCGGGCCGAGACCGGCATCATCTACATCGACGAGGTCGACAAGATCGCCCGCAAGAGCGAGAACCCGTCGATCACCAGGGACGTCTCCGGCGAGGGCGTGCAGCAGGCGCTGCTGAAGATCCTGGAGGGCACGACCGCGAGCGTGCCGCCGCAGGGCGGGCGCAAGCACCCGCACCAGGAGTTCATCCAGATCGACACCACCAACGTCCTGTTCATCGTGGCGGGGGCGTTCGCCGGTCTGGAGCGGATCGTGCAGGACCGGGTGGGCAAGCGGACCCTCGGTTTCGGCGCCGAGATCCGGTCGAAGCAGGAGATCGACAACACCGACGTCTTCGCGGACGTCATGCCGGAGGACCTGATCAAGTTCGGGCTGATCCCGGAGTTCATCGGCCGGCTGCCGATGGTCGCCACGGTGACCAACCTGGACAAGCCCTCGCTGGTGCAGATCCTCACCGAGCCGAGGAACGCGCTGGTGAAGCAGTACCAGAAGCTGTTCGAGATGGACGGCGTGGAGCTGGAGTTCACCCACAGCGCGATGGAGGCGGTCGCCGACCAGGCCATCCTGCGCGGCACCGGGGCCAGGGGCCTGCGGGCCATCATGGAGGAGGTGCTGCTGCCGGTGATGTACGACATCCCCAGCCGCACCGACGTCGCCAAGGTCGTGATCACCGAGCAGACGGTGCGGGAGAACGTGAACCCCACGATCGTGGCCCGTCAGGCCGCGCGCCGGGAGCGGCGCGAGAAGTCGGCCTGACCGCCGACCCCAGACTCACCCGCCGGGCCCCGAGGACGTCGTCCTCGGGGCCCGGCGGCGTTTCCGGCGTTCCGGGGAGGGCGCCACCCGCCGAAGGCAGGAAATGTCACAGGTGAGAATCGACGACCATTCTGGGTGAACGGCGGATTGACACCGCGGCCCACGATTCCTCGCGGTGATGATCAACACCGGTTGGTGCCCCGATCGGAGGTATGACCTGTTATCGCCCGGAACGGAAGATCGTGCCGGGCGAGACCCGCCCTGACCGACTTCGGAAGGGACCCTTTCGTGAAGACGATCTACCGCTTCGTGTTGGCGTTCGCCCTCCTGCTGGGCGTCACCGGTGTCGCGACCGCGCAGACCTCCCCGCTGGGGGCCGCCGAGGCCGGGGGCGGGGTGCGCTCGGTGACGCTGACCACGACCGGCGGCTTCGCGGGCGTGCACGAGACCGTGACCGTGACCGACCAGACCGCGTACCCGAAGAAGGACCAACTGTTCGCCCTGGTCACGCGGGCGGACTTCCGGGCGCTGAAGGACAGGTACCTGCCCGCCAACACCTGTTGCGACCGGTTCTTCTACACCCTTGAGGTGACCTACGCCGACGGTCAGTACAAGAAGGTCGAGACCATGGACGACGCCAACGCCCCCAAGGTCCTCTTCGACGTGATCCAGCTCCTGCGCTCCACGCGCTGACACCGCGCCACGATGCCGGCGGTCGCCCCGCGACCGCCGGCATTCGCGTGTCAACCGTTTCGCGAATCAGACGTGACGGCCGACGAAACGAATGGCTTCCGGAAGAACCCGTCGGTAATAGTCGTCATTGTGGGCGCCGGGTCCGGTCGAGCCGATGACGGGTTTCGCCTCCCTGATGAAGCGCCGCGTCCCCTCGATGAACCGGTCCTCGGTCCCGCACCAGACGCCGACCGGGACGTCCCCCAGTTTGTCGATGTTGCGCAACGGGTCCGACGCCGCCCAGTCGGAGGCGTCCGGGAACGCGTCGCGCTTGCGCATCTCCCGCCACGACAGCAGGAGCGCCGGGGAGATCGCGGCCACCGCCCTGACGGGGTCGCGGCGCTCCCGGCGACGGCGGGCGTAGAGCAGGGCCCCGAACCCGCCCATGGAGATGCCGGCGACCGCGAACGGGCGGTGCGCGGCGCCACCCAGCCGCCGTTCGGCCAGCCAGCGCGGGACCTCCTCCAACAGCATCGTCATGGGGTCGTCGTCGGGGCGGTTACGGTGCCAGTAGCTGTTGCCGCCGTCGACCGTGACGAAGGCGTAGGGCCGGGCGGCGCCCTCCGAGACCGCGCTGGAGAGCATCTCGGGCAGGGTGCCGATCGCGCGGGCGTTGCCGAACCGGCCGTGCAGCATGAGGCAGACCGGCAGGTCCCGCCTCGGGATGTCCCTGGGGTAGATGGTGACGAGGTCGATCTCCCGTCGCCGGGCCGCCGAGTACACGCGGTCGATCACGACGCCGGCACGCGCGGGGTCGGGGCCGGAGGTGGCGGCGCGCCGGGCGACCGACGGGGGTTCGCTCTGGCGGGTGGCGCTGGTGAGGACCAGACCGGCCAGCGCGGTGGTTCCGGCGGCGACGGTCGTGCCGAGCAGCACGCGTCGGCTCATGCCGCGCCGTGTCGTGTCGCCCCGCTCGCGCATCCCCCACCTCCGAGCCGTCCGGCTCATCGTGCGGCACCACGCCGCCCATGAGCCAGCCCGATGCCCGACCTGACACCGAGTTATGACCGAAGGGTGGGAATCCGGCCGCCGGGTGAGTCGGAAAACCGGCTAACCGGCCGATGTGGCGCGCAGTTGTCGGATCTCCGCCTCCGAGTAGCCCAACCAGGTGAGGATGGCGTCGGTGTGTTCGCCGAGCGCCGGAACGGCCGCGGCGGTCCACTCCCAGGACCCGGAGGACACCGGGGGCGTCAGCATCGGGACCGGGTCGGCCTCGGGCACCGGGACGCGCCGCCACCGGTCCCTCGCCGTGAGCTGCGGGTGGTCGAGCAGGTCGAGCACGCCCCGGGTGCGCGCCGCCGGGACGTCGGCCGCGTCGAGGGCGGCCAGCAGCTCGTCCGCGTCCATCCGGTCGAACACGAGCTGGAGTTCGGCGTGCAGGGCGGACCGGTTCGCGACCCGGTCGGACACCGTCCGGAAACGCGGGTCGTCAGCCAGCTCCGCCCGGCCGAGCACCTCCGCGCACAACCGGCGCCACTGGGGCTCGTTCTGCACGGCGAGATGGACCGCGCCGCCGTCGGCGCAGGAGAACGGGCCGTAGGGCGCGATGCTCGCGTGGTGCGCGCCGCTGCGCGGGGGCACGACTCCCGTGCCCGCGGCGTAGAGCAGCGGCTGGTGCATCCACTCCGCCAACGCCTCCATCAGGGACAGCCGCAGCGTGACGCCCTCCCCGGTGCGCTCGCGGTGCAGCAACGCGGCGAGGACCGCCGCGTGGAGCTGGACCCCGGCCGCGATGTCCGCCACCGAGATCCCGGCCCGCGCCCGCACCTCGCCCTCCCCGGTCAGCTCGATGAGCCCGGTCTCGGACTGCGCCAGCGCGTCGAACGCCTTCCGGGTGTCGTAGGGCCCTCCCTCGCCGTAGCTGGACAGCTCGCCCACCACGAGTTCGGGGCGGGCGGCGCGCAGGGTCTCCGCGTCCACGCCCAACCGCCGGGCGGCGGCGGGCGAGTAGTTGCACAGCACCACGTCGGCCCTGGCGAGGAGGCGGTCGAGCACCCGGCGGCCGTCGGGGTGCCGGACGTCGAGGGCGATCGACTCCTTGCCCACGTTGGTCCAGGCGAAGTAGGACGAGACCGCGCCGCACGCGCGGTCGTAGTCCCGCGCGAAGTCCCCGGAGCCCCGCCGCTCGACCTTGATCACCCGCGCGCCGAGGTCGGCGAGCAGGCGGGTCGCGTACGGCACCGCCACGGCGTGCTCCAACCCCACGACCACGGTCCCGGCTAACGGCTTCACCGTGCGGCCTCCATCTCCTGATCCGCGCCGACCACGACCCGCTCCGCTCCGGTGTAGACGTTCATGGTCTCGCCCCTGAGGAAGCCGACGAGGGTCATGCCCTGCTCCTCGGCCAGCTCCACGGCCAGCGACGACGGTGCCGACACCGCGGCCAGCACCGGTACCCCGGCCATCGCGGCCTTCTGCACCAGCTCGAACGACGCCCGGCCGGACACCAGCAGGACGCAGCCGGCCAGCGGCACGCGTCCGTCGAGCAGCGCCCAGCCGAGCACCTTGTCCACGGCGTTGTGCCGCCCCACGTCCTCCCGCACGGCGAGCAGTTCGCCGTCGGCCCGGAACAGCCCGGCGGCATGCAGTCCTCCTGTGCTGGCGAACACGCGCTGCGCCTCCCGCAGCGCTCCGGGCATCCCCGCCAGCGTTCTGGCGCTCACGCGCGCGCTGTCGGACGCGGGGGAGAAGCGCGTGCGCAGCCGGACCGCGTCGAGCGCCGCCTTGCCGCAGACACCGCAGGAGGACGTGGTGTAGAAGTTGCGCTCCACACCCGGGTCGGGCGGTGGGACTCCGGGAGCCAACGCCACGTCGAGGACGTTGTAGGTGTTGCGCCCGTCCGGCCCCTTGCCCGCGCAGTACCGGGCCGCCGCCACGTCCGAGACCGCGTGGATCACCCCTTCGGTGAGCAGGAAGCCGTGCGCCAGCTCGACGTCGTGACCGGGGGTCCGCATGGTCACCGCCAGCGCCTGGCCGCCGACCCGCAGCTCCAGCGGCTCCTCCACGGTCAGCGCGTCCGTGCGGCGGACGACGCGGTCCCCGTCGAGACGCAGCACCGGGCGCCGCGTCGTGACCCGACCCATGCCCATTCTCCTTCGGTGGTTCGTCACCCGGACGGGGCCGGGCACTACGGACGATCACGATCCGGCGGTTGCCGGTGGGCTGGCGGCCACGGGAACCAACCTCTTGCCAACCTCTGTTGTGATCGTTTAGGCGGTGGGGAGCGCGCAGGCCCCCCGACGCGCTCCCCAACACAGAACCGGTACTGCCCGGCCGCCGCCAGCAGTCGGGTGGAGCCCGCTACGGTGCGGTAGCGGGCTCCAACCGGACCACGACCGACTTCGAGGTCGGGGTGTTCGAGACCTCCGCCGTGGAGTCCAGCGGCACCAGCGCGTTGGCCTCGGGAAAGTACGCCGCCGCGCATCCCCGCGCGGTCGGGTAGGCGACCACCCGGAACCGCTCCGCCCGTCGCTCCACGACCGCCGCGCCCTCGGTGTCCGTCGGACCGCTCTCGCGCGCCGCGCCGTCCCGGGCCCACTCGCTCACCAGGTCCACCAGCTCGCCGTCGCCGAAGCCCAGCTCCGCCAGGTCGTCCGGGTGCACGAACACGACCCGACGGCCGCCGGAGACACCGCGGTAGCGGTCGTCCAGCCCGTAGATCGTGGTGTTGTACTGGTCGTGGCTGCGCATCGTCTGCAACAGCAGCCGACCGTGCGGGACCTTCGGCGCGTACAGCGGGTTCACCGTGAAGTTCGCCTTGCCCGTCGCCGTGGGGAAGCGGCGCTCGTCCCTCGGCGGGTGGGGGAGGATGAAGCCGTCCGGCTGCCGCACCTTCCGGTTGTAGTCCTCGCACCCGGGGACGACGCGGGCGATGCTCTCCCGGATCAGGTCGTAGCCCCGCTCGAAGTCCGCCCACGGCACCGGGTGGTCGTCGCCGAACAGCGCCCGCGCCAGGCGCGTGATGATCGCGATCTCGGACAGCAGGTGCGGGCTCGCCGGCCGCAGCCGGCCCCGCGACGCGTGCACGGTCGACATCGAGTCCTCGACCGTGACGAACTGCTCGCCGGTGGCCTGCTCGTCGCGGTCCGTGCGGCCGAGGGTGGGCAGGATCAGCGCGGTCCGGCCGTGCACGACGTGTGAGCGGTTCAGCTTCGTCGACACCTGGACGGTCAACGAGCAGGAGCGCAGGGCCTCCTCGACCACCTCGGTGTCCGGCGTCGCCGCGACGAAGTTGCCGCCGAGCCCGAGGAACACGCGGGCGCGCCCGTCGCGCATCGCGCGGAGCGCCTCCACGGTGTCGAAACCGTGCTCCCGGGGGACCTCGACGCCGAACTCCGCCTCCAACGCCGCCAGGAACGACTCCGGCATCTTCTCCCAGATGCCCATGGTGCGGTCGCCCTGCACGTTGGAGTGGCCGCGCACCGGGCACACCCCCGCGCCGGGCTTGCCGATCATGCCGCGGAACAGCAGCAGGTTCACGACCTCGCGGATCGTGGGCACCGAGTGCCGGTGCTGGGTCAGGCCCATCGCCCAGCACACGACCGTCCGCTCGGACTCCGCCAGCATCCGCCCGACGCGGGCGACCTGCTCACGGGGCAGGCCGGTCGCCGCGTCGACCTCGGCCCAGTCGACCGCGCGCACGTGCTCTGCCCACTCCGCGAAGCCGTGCGTGTGCTTCTCGACGAACTCCCGGTCCATCACCGTGCCGGGTGCCGCCTCCTCCGCCGCGAGCAGCAGGTGCCCCAACGCCTGGAAGAACGCCTGGTCGCCGCCCAGCCGGATCTGACAGAACTCGTCGGCCAGCGGCGTGCCCCCGCCGACGACCCCGGACGGGCGCTGCGGGTTCTTGAACCGCATCAGCCCCGCCTCGGGCAGCGGGTTGACCGCCACGATGCGGGCGCCGTCGCGCTTGGCCTCCTCCAGCGCCGTCAGCATCCGGGGGTGGTTGGTGCCGGGGTTCTGTCCCACGACGAGGATCAGGTCCGCCGAGATCAGGTCGTCCAGGCTGACCGAGCCCTTGCCGACGCCGATCGTCTCCGTCAGCGCCGCGCCCGACGACTCGTGGCACATGTTCGAGCAGTCCGGCAGGTTGTTGGTGCCGAAGCAGCGGACGAGGAGCTGGTACAGGAACGCGGCCTCGTTGCTCGTGCGGCCCGAGGTGTAGAAGACGGCCTCGTGCGGGCTGGACAGCGCGCGCAGCTCGTCGGCGATCAGCCCGAACGCCTCGGACCAGGCGATGGGCTCGTAGTGGGTCGCGCCGGGGCGCAGCACCATCGGGTGGGTCAGGCGGCCCTGCTGGCCCAGCCAGTAGTCGGTGCGCCCGGCCAGCTCGGCCACCGGGTGCTTGGCGAAGAACTCCGGCCCCACGCGGCGGAGCGTGGCCTCCTCGGCCACCGCCTTGACCCCGTTCTCGCAGAACTCGATGGCCTTGCGGTGCCCGGGCCGCTCCGGCCACGCGCAGCCGGGGCAGTCGAACCCCTCGCGCTGGTTGAGCAGCCGCAGGGTGCGCACCGTGCGCGTCGCGCCCATCTGCTCGAACCCGCGCTGGGCCGAGACCATCACGCCCGTGACCCCCGCCGCCCAGTCCTTGGGCTCGCGGATCTCCAGCTCGGCCTCGTCGATGTCCCGTTCCGGCGGCTTGCGGCTCATGCCGCCATCCTCCGCCCGCTCCCGCCCCCTGCACCAGTGACCCGCCCCCGCCACCTCCCCGCGACGGGGCGGTGTGACCCAGCTCGCCGTACCTCGCGGCCGGGTGGCCGCGTTCGAGAACGCCCGCGAACACGCCGTCGAAGCCCTGAGGTCCGCCGAGCGCGCCGAGGCCGCCGCCCGCGAGGAAGAACGCAAACATCGCGAGGAGGCCGCGAAACAAAGTGGTGGTGGGGACCATCCGGACCTGACGTCGGAGGAAGAGCGACTGCTCTACTCGATGGGTGGTCCCGACCTGGTTCAGGAGTATCGGGAGGGACTCGCCGGTGCCAACAAGTCGATCCTTCAGTTCTTGAAGGAGGTGGGCGCCGAGGTCCTACTCGAGGTCACAGGCATCAACGATCTCAAGAAGTGTTTCGGCGAGGGCAACATCGCGTCCTGTGTCTGGACCGTCGTGAACGCCGCCTCACTCGTCCTCATCATCGCGAAGCTGCCGTCGGTCGCCGCGGCGATCGGGAGGGTGATCGGAGGCGTCGCCAAGTTCCTTGAGGGAACCTCGTGGGGAAGAAGGATCCTCGAGAACGGGCGCCGGGTCATAGGGGAGGCGCGTGTCGCCTGCTCGCTGACAATGGGAACGGCGGGAAATTCTCACCTCTTCGCCACGGCGAGCGCGAACCCCACGTGTCCCAGGTTCTCCGTGGACTCCAATGGCGAGATCGTCGACCTCGTCACGCCGAAGGGCAGGATCGAGCTGCCAAAGAACCTCGACGGCGGCACGGCGCAGGAGGTGGGCAACCGGATCTGGGGAGGACATGGGCCGAAGATTCCCCGGGAGCTCATCGGGAAGCGCGGCCCGGAGGAACTCAGGAGAGCCGCGACCAAGCAGGACGCGCAGCGCCTTCAGGACTTCTACCGGTGGGTGGAGATAAATATGCCCAACAATCCCACGGCCCCGTCCCGCGTAAAGTTGTGCCAGGAGGTTATCGACGCATGGGGAGGCTGACCCACGTGGGCGGAGAGATCGTTCGACTGAAGGTCGGTGTTTCTGACGAAGCAGCGGGGACCGTGGGGTTCGAGCCGGTGGGAATGTTCTACGAACTTGGCCCGGGAGAATACCTCTACGCCTGCCTGAACGAGGTTCAGCTCAGGTCTCTGGAGGTGACCTCCTGGTCCGGGGGCGTCTCCCTCTGGGTGCGGGGCGAGTTCGTGGTGCTCGACAGTCGGGGCAACGTCCTCGACGAAATCTGGGGTGGATGAGGAGCCACGTAGCCCCACGGGACCGAAAGAGACGTGGGAAGGGAGGGAGCGATTTCTGGGGACGTAACTTCGGGTTTCCCGACTGATGGCCGTGGCCATGAGAGTGTTCCGAGTCCGAGTAGGCGCACGCCCCACCTTGGATGTTCCCGACTGGAGGAGGTTCGTGTGACATGTTCAAAAATCTCCGACGCGCGAGTTTCAGGAGCTCGTCGGACCTTGAGTCCGAGATGGCGGGTGTCAGTGTGAGAAGAAAATCTGTTTCGACCAGGAAAATTTTTGTTCTCCTGGTTGGGTTACTCTCTCTTTCTGTTGTCACCTCAACGCTTCCTGCGGCGGCGAACGAGGGTCCTGCGGCCAACGCGTCGGCGGAGCAGCCGAAGCAGACGGAGACGCCGGCGACGTTCGATGACAAGGTCCGGGCGGCCTCGGCGTTGGGCATCGTCGCGAGCAACGAGCTGCTCGTGCTGAACGACCGCAACTTCGTGTTCGCGTTGTGGCGGCAGGCCAAGGGCGCGGAGGTGCGCGCCTCGGCCGAGCTGGCGCTGGGCGGCACGGACGCGGACTGCGCCACGTGGATCAAGCTCGGCATTCACGACGCGGTGAAGCGGGACCAGAGCAACGAGCAGCGGGACGCCGAGGCGGCGCGGATCGCGCGTGAGCTGAAGCGCAACGCCGCGATGGTCATCGGCATCGAGCCCACGGCGGAGATGCTGGTCCTGAGCTACAAGGACTTCGTCTACGACCTGTGGAAGCGGGCGTCGGGGCCGAAGGTGAAGGCCGCGGCGCTGGACGCGTTCGGCAAGGACGAGGCCGGCCAGAAGGCGTTCCTGGCCGAGGGCATCCGCAAGGCCCACGAGCAGGACCAGCTCGACGCCATCGAGAAGGACCAGCAGGCCAACGAGGCGGAGAAGGCCCGGCAGAGGGACCGCGCCGCCAAGCAACGCGCGATGCGGCAGGTGCTCGGCGTCGAGCCGACCGACGGCATGCTCGCGCTGTCGGACGACAACTTCATCCGCGAGGTCTGGAACCGGGCCAAGCCGGACACCGAGGTGCAGTCCGCCGCCGTCGCGGCCCTGCGCAGCTCCGACCCGGCCGTGTGGAAGCGGTTCATCGACACCGGCATCTATGAGGCCAACGACCGCGACAAGGCCAACGAGCTGCGCAAGCAGGAGGAGGCCGACAAGCGGCGCCTGCTGGAGATCCAGACCAGGGCCGAGAAGAGCCTGGTCCACCCTGGTCTGGTCGACGCCGCCAAGGACGCGCTGGCCGCCGGGCCCGGCGCCGTCTCGTGGTTCCTCCGCATCGGCCAGTACGGCAACGCCCTGGTCCAGTCCCTCCAGGCGGACACGGTCGGCGTTCGCGGCTGGTACATCCGTCACAACTCGGACGGCCCCGCCCGGATCGATCCCGGCAACCCCGTGCCGGCCAAGGGGCTCGGCGCCGACGCCCACTGGCGCGTCCTGCCCGGCCTCGCCAACACCGAGTGCCACTCGTTCGAGGTCGCCGATCGCCCCGGCGTCTACCTCCGCCAGGAGAACCTCCGCGTGCTCGTGGCCAAGAGTGACGGCAGCGAGCAGTTCCGCCGGGACGCCACCTGGTGCTCTCGCCCCGGTCTGATGGGCGAGGCGGTCTCGCTGGAGTCCTTCAGCGCCAAGGGACGCTTCCTGCGGCACATCAATGCCGAGTTGTGGGCGGCCAACGACAGCGGCGAGCACTGGTTCGACAACCCGAAGCTGTTCAAGGTGGACGCCTCCTGGCGCGTGCACGGCTGGTACCCGGTGTCCACCGGCATCAGCCTCCGCTGGCTCAACGACGACACCCTGCGGCGTCGGGTCGGAAAGCCGGTCGAGGAGGAGAAGTCGGACGGCGACGTGCGGTGGCGCAACTACGAGAACGCCAGGCTGTACTGGACGCCGCAGACCGGCGCGCAGGCGATGCAGGGCGGGATCCTCGCGAAGTACGACCAGCTCGGCGCGCACAAGTCCGGCATCGGGGTGCCCACCACCGACGAGGCCTCGACGCCGGACGGCACCGGCCGCTTCAACCACTTCAGCAACGGCTGCTCGATCTACTGGACGATGCCGACCGGTCCGCACCTGGTGTGCGGCGCCATCCGTGAGAAGTGGGCGCAGCTCGGCTGGGAGCGCGGTCTCGGGTACCCGACGACCGACGAGTCCGCGGCGGCGGACGGTGTCGGCCGGTTCAACCACTTCACCAACAACGCGTCGATCTTCTGGCTTCCGGAGGTCGGCCCGCACGCGGTCTCCGGCGCGATCCGGGACAAGTGGTCGCAGCTTGGGTGGGAGCGTTCGTACCTGGGCTACCCCGTGAGTGACCAGGTGGACAGGGACGGCGTGCTCGTGCAGGAGTTCCAGCACGGTCGGATCGAGCACGACCCGAGGACCGGTAGGACCACCGACGTCCGCAAGTGACTTCCGTCGCCCCGGCCGCGTGACGTGATCCCGGCGCGGGTTGCGAGGTGAACGGCAGGGGCGGTCGTCCTGACAGGAAGCTGTCGGGATGACCGCCCCTGTCTTCGTTGACCGCTGTCCTCGTCGGCCAGGGGCACGGCGGGGTCAGTTGCCGCAGGCGTTCTCGTCGCTGATGGGGTTGGCGGGGTCGAAGTAGTAGGCCGAGTCGTGTTTGGCCGACCTGCCGTGGAGCCGGCGCTCGGAGATCGAAGGGGCGAGGAAGCCCTTCTTGATCTCTCCGCAGGCCATCGAGTAGGTGAAGCCCTCCGTCTTGGCGGGCCAGAGGCCCTTGATGCCGTTCCCTACGAGGTAGGTCGCCTCCCCACCGTTCGAGGGCCACGATGTCCATCGGCCCGGTCGGCTTCTCGTCGCCAGGGTCGAAGGCGTAGGCGATGACGTGGTTCGTGTGCACGGCGAGGGTGCCGTGCTCGCCGGGCTCGACCCACATCCGGCCGTTGACCTTCGGCTCGACCGGGAGGAGCCGGTGGCCCTTGCTGACCCGGGTGAGCAGCCAGGAAGTCTCGGCCACGTTGCCCTCGGCGAGCTTCGCGCGGATTTCGGTCAGGCTCTCCGGGTCGAGCTGCGCGAGGACGGGGTCGGGTGTGTGGTTCTCCAGGACCTGGCGGTCCAGGCGCGCGGTGGTGAGGAACCGCCGCACCTTCTCGGTTGCCTCGGCGACCTGCTCGGGCGAGTAGCCGGCGACGGGCGCGGACGGCGGGGCGACGAAGCCGGCGGCGCCGTCGGCCCATCCCTCGGCCGGGGTGCCGGCGAAGGGGCGGGCGAGGTCGACCTTGCGCACCGCCTCGACCGTGGACGGGGCGGTCGTCGAGGTGTGTCCCGTCGAGGTGCTCGGCGCGCTGACGGCGAGAAGGCTGTCGAGCCGACCGGACTGGTGGAGCGCCAGCCCGCCGGCGAGGGCCACGGCGGACAGGACGGCGACGACCTTGGGAAGGTGTCGGCGCGTCCCCGCGCGGCGGCGGGCCCGACGCGCGTCCCGGAAGGCGCGTCTTCGCGCCGCCCGCTGCCAGCGTTCGTCCTGGAGATCAGGGTGTTCCTCGATGGTCACGTGTGTCCCCCACAGTGATGAAGATCGGCAGAACCCTGGGCCGGGAGCCGGCGCGGGCGGCGGGGCAGGGGTGCGCGACTCTGGTGTCGGAACTGCCGTGCGGGCCACAATCGGGGGTTCGTAAACTCTCCGCGTGACCGAGACCCTTCCGCAGCAGGCCCGTGCCGACCTCCCGCCCCAGTGGAACCCGGCGGAGGTAGAGGGCGAGCTCTACGAGCGGTGGGTCGAACGCGGCTACTTCACCGCCGACGCGAGCAGCGACAAGCCGCCGTACACGATCGTCATCCCGCCGCCCAACGTCACCGGCACCCTCCACATGGGGCACGCGCTGGACCACACCCTCATGGACTCGCTGACCCGGCGTCGCCGCATGCAGGGCTACGAGGTGCTGTGGCTGCCCGGCATGGACCACGCCGGCATCGCCACCCAGAACGTGGTGGAGCGGGAGCTGGCCAAGGAGGGCCGGTCCCGGCACGACCTGGGCCGGGAGGCGTTCGTCGAGCGCGTGTGGTCGTGGAAGGCCGAGTACGGCGGCCGCATCCTCGACCAGATGCGCCGGCTGGGCGACGGCGTCGA
The DNA here is from genome assembly GCF_024171885.1 of Streptoalloteichus tenebrarius. Lineage (GTDB taxonomy): Bacteria > Actinomycetota > Actinomycetes > Mycobacteriales > Pseudonocardiaceae > Streptoalloteichus > Streptoalloteichus tenebrarius. The sequence continues at coordinate 66,987 of NZ_JAMTCP010000023.1, forward strand.
CTGGAGCCGCGAGCGGTTCACGATGGACGCGGGCCTGTCCCGCGCCGTCCAGACGATCTTCAAGCGGCTCTACGACGACGGCCTGATCTACCGCGCCGAGCGGATCATCAACTGGTGCCCGCGCTGCCGCACCGCGCTGTCGGACATCGAGGTGGAGCACAGCGAGGACGAGGGCGAGCTCGTCTCGATCCGCTACGGCGACGGCGAGAACGCGATCGTCGTGGCGACCACCCGCGCCGAGACGATGCTCGGCGACACCGCCGTCGCGGTGCACCCCGACGACGAGCGCTACCGGCACCTGGTCGGCACCGAGGTGGAGCTGCCGCTGACCGGCCGGCGCATCCCGATCGTGGCCGACGCGCACGTCGACCCGGAGTTCGGCACCGGCGCGGTCAAGGTGACCCCGGCGCACGACCCGAACGACTTCGAGATCGGCCAGCGGCACGACCTGCCGTCGCTGACCGTGATGGACGAGCGGGGCAACATCACCGTCCACGGCCCGTTCGAGGGCCTCGACCGGTTCGAGGCACGCCCCGCGATCGTGGCCGCCCTGCGCCAGCAGGGCCGGATCGTCGCCGAGAAGCGCCCCTACCTGCACTCGGTGGGCCACTGCTCCCGGTGCGACACCGTGGTCGAGCCCCGGCTGTCCATGCAGTGGTGGGTCAAGGTCGAGCCGCTGGCGAAGGCCGCCGGCGACGCCGTGCGCGACGGCCGCACCACGATCCACCCGCCGGAGCTGGCCAAGCGGTACTTCGACTGGGTCGACGACATGCACGACTGGTGCATCTCGCGGCAGCTCTGGTGGGGCCACCGCATCCCGGTCTGGTACGGGCCGAACGACGAGGTCGTCTGCGTGGGGCCCGACGAGCAGCCGCCCTCGGGCGAGGGCTGGCGGCAGGACCCCGACGTGCTGGACACCTGGTTCTCGTCGGGCCTGTGGCCGTTCTCCACGCTGGGCTGGCCGGAGCGCACCGAGGACCTCGACCGGTTCTACCCGACCAGCGTGCTGGTCACCGGCTACGACATCCTGTTCTTCTGGGTCGCCCGGATGATGTTGTTCGGCCTGTACGCCATGGACGGGCGGCAGCCGTTCGACAACGTCTTCCTGCACGGCCTGATCCGCGACGCCCAGGGCAAGAAGATGTCCAAGTCGCGGGGCAACGTGATCGACCCGCTCGACTGGCTGGACCGCTACGGCGCGGACGCGCTGCGCTTCACCCTGGCCCGCGGCGCCAACCCCGGCTCGGACATGGCGCTGGCCGAGGAGTGGGCCGCCGGCTCCCGCAACTTCTGCACGAAGCTGTGGAACGCCAGCCGGTTCGCGATGATGAACGGCGCCACCGTGGAGCGCGAGGTCCCCGCGCGCGACCGGCTCACCGACGCCGACCGGTGGATCCTGGACCGGCTCGACGCCACCGTCGCCGAGGTCGACGAGCTGTTCGAGGGCTTCCAGTTCGCCAAGCTCTGCGACGCGCTCTACCACTTCACGTGGGACGAGTTCTGCGACTGGTACGTGGAGCTGGCCAAGGTCCAGATCGCCGAGGGCGGCGACCGGGCCGAGGCCACCAGGGCCGTGCTCGGTCGGGTGCTCGACGTGCTGCTGCGCCTGCTCCACCCGGTGATCCCGTTCGTCACCGAGGTCCTGTGGACGACGCTGACCGGGCGGGAGTCGCTGGTCGTGGCCGAGTGGCCGACCCCGGCCGGGACGGCGGCCGACGCGGACGCCGACGCCGCCCGCCGGGTCGCCGGCGCGCAGAAGCTGATCACCGAGATCCGGCGGTTCCGCTCCGACCAGGGCCTCAAGCCCGGCCAGCGGGTGGCCGCGCGGCTGGTTGGCCTGGCCGAGGCCGAGCAGGCCGGGCACGAGGCCGCCGTCAGGGCCCTGGCCAGGCTGGACGCCCCGGTCGACGGCTTCACGGCCTCGGCCTCGCTGGAGGTCGGCCTCCCCGGCGGCACCGTCCAGGTCGAGCTGGACCTGTCCGGCGCGATCGACGTGGCGGCCGAGCGCAAGCGGCTGGCCAAGGACCTCGCCGCCGCCGAGAAGGAGCTGGCCGGCTGCGAGGCCAAGCTGGGCAACCCGAAGTTCACCGACAAGGCTCCGGCCGAGGTGGTGGCCAAGATCAGGAGCCGGCGGGAGTCCGCCCTGGCCGACATCGAGCGGCTCCGGGCGCGGCTGGCCGCCCTTCCGGAGGGCTGAGCGCCATGGCGAAGGTGGACCAGGAGGCGTTGGCGGAGCTGCGCGCCGTCGAGGCCGAGCTGGACCAGCGGTGGCCGGAGACCAGGATCGCGCCGTCGCTGGACCGAATCCGCCTGCTCACCGAGGTGCTGGGCGACCCGCAGCGCAACTACCCCGTGCTGCACGTCGCCGGCACCAACGGCAAGACGTCGACCTCTCGGATGATCGACGCGTTGCTCACCAGAGTCGGGCTGCGGACCGGGCGGTACACCAGCCCGCACCTCCAGCTCGCCACCGAGCGGATCAACGTCGACAACCAGCCGATCAGCCCCCAGCGGTACGTCGAGGTCTACCGGGACATCGAGCCCTACGTGCGGATGGTCGACGAGCGCGGCGACGTGCCGATGAGCAAGTTCGAGGTGCTCACCGGCATGGCCTTCGCCGCGTTCGCCGACGCGCCGGTGGAGGCGGCGGTGGTCGAGGTGGGCCTGGGCGGCACCTGGGACGCCACCAACGTCGCCGACGGCAGGATCGCCGTGGTCTGCCCGGTCGGCATCGACCACGTCGAGTACCTCGGGCCGGACATCGCCAGCATCGCCGCCGAGAAGGCCGGGATCATCAAGCCCGACTCGGTGGCGGTGCTGGCGGCGCAGGAGCCCGAGGCGGCGCGGGTGCTGCTGGAGCGCTGCGCCGAGGTGGGCGCCACCGTCGCCCGCGAGGGCATGGAGTTCGGGGTCCTGGACCGCCGGCTCGCCGTCGGCGGGCAGATGCTGCGGTTGCAGGGGCTCGGCGGCGTCTACGACGAGGTCTTCGTGCCGCTGCACGGCGAGCACCAGGGCCGCAACGCGGCGCTCGCGCTCGCCGCCGTGGAGGCGTTCTTCGGCGCCGGCGAGGGGCGACAGCTCGACGTCGACGCGGTGCGCGACGCGTTCGCCTCGGTCCAGTCGCCGGGCCGGATGGAGCGCGTGCGCAACGCGCCCACCGTGCTGGTCGACGCGGCGCACAACCCGCACGGCGCCCGCGCGCTGGCCGCGGCGCTGAGCGGCGAGTTCGCGTTCCGCCGGCTCGTGGCCGTCGTCGGGGTGATGGGCGACAAGGACGCCCGCGGCATCCTGGAGGCGCTGGAGCCGGTGGTCACCGAGGTGGTGCTCACCAGGAACTCCTCGCCGCGCTCCATGGACCCGGACGACCTCGCGGTGCTGGCGCGGGAGATCTTCTCCGACGACCGGATCGTCGTGGAGACCCGCCTCGACGACGCGATCGAGACCGCCGTGGGCCTGGCCGAGGAGACCGAGGACCCGGACGAGCCGATCTCCGGCGCCGGCGTCGTCGTGACCGGGTCGGTGGTGACGGCGGGGGAGGCCCGCGCGTTGTTCGGCAAGGAACCGGCGTGAGCGGGGAGGCCCCGAGGTGACCGAGCAGTCCGCGCCCCAGCCGCCGGCGAGGGACCCGTGGAAGGGGCTGCGCGGCGTCATGGCCGGCACCCTGGTCATGGAGGCCATCGTCGTGGGCCTGGCGCTGCCGGTGGTGCACCGCTTCGGCGGCGGGCTGTCGTCCACCAACGGCGTGCTCGTCGTCGGCCTGGCCGTGGCGATGGTGCTGGCCAGCGGCTTCGTCGGCCGGTCGTGGGGCCTCGGGCTCGCGTTGGCGCTCCAGGCGCTGATGGTGCTCACGTTCTTCATCTCGCCGGCGTTGGGCGCGCTCGGCGTGCTGTTCGCGCTGGTGTGGGCGTGCATCCTCTGGCTGCGCCGCGACGTGGCGCGGCGGCTGTCCCAGGGGACATCCCCCGGCCCCCGCTGACCAGCCCCGCTGACCGGCCCGCCCTCAGAACGGGGGCGGCGCCGGCTGGTCGCGGAAGCGGGCCGAGACGATGAGCGTGATCGCCACGCCGAGGACGGCGTAGATGGCGAGCACCCACAGCGGCAGGGCCAGCGCGGCCCCGTCGAAGTAGGCGACGTTGCGGGTGGCGCTGGTGCCCGCGCCCGTCGGCAGGTACGGGCCGATGACCCGCCAGAAGGTGGGCAGCAGGGCCTGCGGGAAGGGCCCTCCCGAGCTGGGGTTGCCGAGCACGACGAAGAACAGGATCGCCACGCCGATGCCGACCAGTCCGGCGAGGACCTGGAGCGCCATTGTCGCCGCCGCGGTCGCGAAGACGATGAGCGCGCCCAACGCCCACAGGCCGACCAGGCTGTCCGGCAACGCGTCGAGCATCGGGCCGACGATGAGCGCGCCGCCGAGCCCGGAGACGATCGCGTAGAGCGCCAGCGCCAGCAGGCGGATCACGGCGCGGCTGGGGTTGGCGGGGCGGGTCCCGCTGCTGAGCCCGAGGATCGCCGCCACCAGGTAGCCGCCGACGATCCAGCCCACGACCAGGTAGAACGCGGACAGGCCGCGGCCGTCGCCCGAGGCGACGGGTTTGACGTCGGAGACGGTGAGCCGGCGCCCCTGCTCGGTGTAGACGCGGCCGACGATGCCGCCGACGGCGTCGGCGAGCGCCGGACCGCCGGCCCCGGTCACCAGCAGCCGGTCGCTGTCCTTGTCCGGCTCGATCACCAGCGCCGCGTCGACCTCCCTGCGGTCGATCTGACGCCGGGCCGCGCTCTCGTCCAGCACGCTGCGCGCGTCCAGTGGCTCGTCGGGCAGCCCGTTCAGGCGGCCGACGAGGTCGACCGCGTTCTGTGGCGGGGCGACGACCGCGAGCGGGATGTGGTGCGGCTGCGGGTGATGCAACGCCCCGACGTAGGACACGATGAACGACAGTTGCAGCAGGAGGACCCCGACCACGAGCAGGACGGCGCGCAGGGTGACCGCGTCGCGCAGCCGTCGGCCCAGTGCGATCGGAGCCGTTGGCGGCTCGTCCAGCTCCGTCACGGGCACCACCTCCCGACCCCGGGATCGTCGGACGACCAGCGGGGACCGGCCAACCGACACGCATGCCCCGCCGGCCGGCTTCATGCGAAGGGGTGATTCGCGTTCATCTCGGCGTCGCCTGCCCGTCGTCGGGCCCGACTAAGAACCCGGCTATGGAGAACCCGCGTTCCCTCGACCGTCGCTCCCTGCTGCGGGCCGGCGCCGTCGGCGCCGCCGCGCTCGCCGGCGGGCTGGTCGTCCCGTCCACCGCGCTGGCGGGCCCCGCCGCCGCCCCAGCCCTGGTGCGGGGCGACCGCCCCCGGCTGACCCACGGCGTGCAGTGCGGCGACGTCACCAGCGACGGCGCCCTGGTGTGGACCCGTGCGGACCGCCCGTCGCGCATGCTCGTCGACGTCTCGTTCGACCCGTCGTTCCGGGTCACGCGCACCTACCGGGGGCCGCTGCTCACGCCCGACACCGACGGCACGGGCAAGCTCCGGATCAACCACCTGCCGCCGGGGCGGCGCGTGCACTACCGGGTGCGCGCCGAGGACCTGGACGGCCGCGCCTGCGGCGAGCCGGTCGCCGGCAGCTTCCGCACCGCCCCGGTCGGCAGGGACGGGGTGCGGTTCGTGTGGTCGGGGGACATCGTCGGCCAGGGATGGGGCATCAACCCCGACCTCGGCGGGATGACCATCTTCTCGGCGATGGCCGCCCGCCAACCCGACTTCTTCCTGTGCAGCGGGGACACCGTCTACGCCGACAGCCCGCTCGCCGAGACCGTCACCATGCCGGACGGGCGACGCTGGCGGAACCTGGTCACCCCGGAGAAGTCCAAGGTGGCCGAGACGCTCGCCGAGTTCCGCGGCCAGTTCGCCTACAACCTGCTCGACGAGCACTACCGCCGGTTCGCCGCCTCCGTGCCCCAAATCAACCAGTGGGACGACCACGAGGTCACCAACAACTGGTACCCGGGCGAGGTGCTCGCCGACGACCGGTACACGGAGAAGCGCGTCGACGTGCTCGCCGCCCGCGCGTTCCAGGCGTTCCACGAGTGGGTACCGCTGGACCCGAAGCGGGCCGTGGACGGGCGGGTGTACCGCAGCTTCCCGTTCGGTCGGCACGTCGAGGTCTTCGTGCTCGACATGCGGACCTACCGGGACGCCAACTCGCCGGGCACGGCCGGCCCCGAGCGAATCCTCGGCGAGGCGCAGGCGCGGTGGCTGGTGGACGCGCTCAGGCGCAGCCACGCCACGTGGAAGGTGATCGCCGCCGACCTGCCCCTCGGCCTGGTGGTGCCGGACGGCACCGCGCAGGAGGGGATCGCCAACGGGCAACCGGGCGCGCCGGCGGGCCGGGAGGCCGAGATCGCCTGGGTGCTGCGGGAGATCGCCCGTCGCCGTGTCCGCAACGTCGTGTGGCTGACCGCTGACGTGCACTACACGGCCGCACACCACTACTCGCCCGACCGGGCGGCGGTCCGGGACTTCGACCCGTTCTGGGAGTTCGTGTCCGGGCCGCTGCACGCGGGGGCGTTCGGCCCGAACAAGCTCGACCCGACGTTCGGGCCCGAGGCGGTCTTCGTCCACGCGCCGCCCGCGGCGAACACGTCCCCGTGGGACGGCTTCCAGCACTTCGGCGAGGTCGAGGTGGACGGGCGCAGCGGCGACCTGACCGTGCACCTGCGTGACGCGAAGGGCGCCTCGCTCTGGTCGAAGACACTCCGGCCCCAGCGCTGACCGCCAGCGCTGACCGCTCCCCGGGCATGGCACCCTGACGAGCCACGCCCGGGGACGCCCGCGCCGTCCCCACCCCGCCGTCCGGCACACTCGGACGGGCGATGACGCCCGGAGCGCGATCGCCCCGGCGCGGAGCGTGCTGGTCCTGGTCCGGTGACCTGGCCCACGCCCCGGCCGGATACGCTTCGCGTGGTTTCTCGTACCACCCCTCACGAAGGAGTTAGGACCCCGTGACCGAGCGCACCCTGGTCCTGGTCAAGCCGGACGGCGTCAGCCGTGGCCTGGTCGGCGAGGTGATCTCCCGGATCGAGCGGAAGGGCCTGAAGCTGGTCGCGCTCGAACTCCGCGCCGTCGACCGCGGCCTGGCGGAGCAGCACTACGCCGAGCACGACGGCAAGCCGTTCTTCGAGTCCCTGCTGGAGTTCATCACCTCCGGCCCGGTGGTCGCGGCCGTCGTGGAGGGCCCGAGGGCCATCGCCGCGTTCCGGCAGCTCGCCGGCGGCACCGACCCGGTGGAGAAGGCCACCCCGGGCACCATCCGCGGCGACTTCGCGCTGGAGACCCAGTTCAACCTGGTGCACGGCTCGGACTCGGCCGACTCGGCCGCGCGCGAGATCAAGCTGTGGTTCCCCGACCTGTGAGCCGCTGAACTCGCCTTCCCGGGCGGAACCGCGTGAGGGCCGGGTGTCGCGTCGCCGACACCCGGCCCTCACCCTGTCGGCGTCCTGCGGGGACTCGTGCGCGGGCCGAAATTCGCTCCGGAATGTCGGAGGAGCCGGATACTGTCGCCTCTGTGATCCGGGACACGGCTCTGGTGCGCGCCAGCGGACTCGTGAAGCGCTTCGGCGACTTCGAGGCGGTCCGCGGCATCGACGTCGAGGTCCACAGGGGAGAGGCCTTCGGTTTCCTGGGACCCAACGGCGCCGGCAAGTCCTCGACCATGCGCATGATCGCCTGCGTGTCCCCGCGCACCTCCGGCGACCTGCGGGTGCTGGGCGGCGACCCGGACGTCGACGGGCCGCGCATCCGGGCCCGCATCGGCGTGGTCCCGCAACAGGACAACCTCGACAACGAGCTGACCGTCCGGCAGAACCTGCACGTCTACGGCCGCTACTTCGGCCTGCCCCGCGCGCACGTGCGGGCCAGGGCCGAGGAGCTGCTCGACTTCGCCCAGCTCACCGAACGCGCCGACGACGAGGTCGAACCCCTCTCCGGCGGGATGAAACGCCGCCTGACCATCGCCCGCTCCCTGGTCAACGACCCGGAGCTGCTGCTGCTCGACGAGCCGACGACCGGCCTGGACCCGCAGGCGCGACACCTGCTGTGGGACCGGCTGTTCCGGCTCAAGCAGAACGGCGTCACGCTCATCGTGACCACGCACTACATGGACGAGGCCGAGCAGCTCTGCGACCGCCTCGTCGTCATGGACGACGGTCGCGTCGTCGCCGAGGGCTCCCCCGCCGAGCTGATCCGCGCCCACGCCAGCCGCGAGGTCGTCGAACTGCGGTTCGCGCCCGGCCACCAGGAGCGGGCCGTGCCCGTCGCGCGGGAACTGGCCGAACGGGTCGAGGCCCTGCCCGACCGGCTCCTGCTCTACACCGGCGACGGCGAGGCCGCGCTCGCCGCCGCCCACCGGCGCGGCCTCCAGCCGGTGGCCACCCTGGTGCGCCGCGGCACGCTGGAGGACGTCTTCCTCCACCTCACCGGACGCAGCCTGGTGGACTGACGATGACCACCACGACCAGCGGCGTCGGCGCCACCGCCCCACCCTCCGGCCAGGTCCCCGGCCCCGTCCGGGGGCCGCTGCTGGTGGTCGAGGGTCTGTGGACCTGGTACCGGCGACACTGGCGCTCCACCCTCGTCTCCAGCGTGCTCCAGCCCCTGCTCTACCTGGTCGCGATGGGCGTCGGCCTCGGCAGCTTCGTCGACGGCGGCGGCCGCGCGGCCCGCGCCGTGCCCGAACTCGCGACCGTCTCCTACCTCCAGTACATCGCCCCGGCGCTGCTCGTCGCCGCCGCGTTGCAGAACGCGACGGGGGAGGCCACCTACCCCGTGCTGTCCGGCTTCAAGTGGCAGAGGAACTACTGGGCGGTGGCCGCCACCCCGGTCACCCCGCACCAGCTCGCCCACGGCGCGCTCCTGTGGATCGCGATCCGGGTGGCCGTCTCCGGAGCCGCCTACCTGCTCGTCGCCGCCCTGTTCGGCGCGGTCGCCGGGGTCGGCGCGCTCGCCGCGCTGGCCGTCGCCGTCCTGACCGCCATGGCCTTCGCCGCGCCTCTGGCCGCGTTCTCCGCCTCGATCCGCTCCGAAGGACAGCCGTTCAACGTCGTCTTGCGGTTCGTGGTGCTGCCGATGACCCTGTTCGCGGGCACCTTCTTCCCCGTCGAGCAGCTCCCGGCGCTCGTGCGGCCCCTGGCCTGGATCGCCCCGCTGTGGCACGGCACCGAACTGGCGCGCGGGGCGGTGGTCGGCGAGGTCTCGGCCGCCGCCGCGACGGGCCACGTCGGCTACCTGGTGTCGTTGCTGGTCGGCGGCGTGCTGCTGACCCGGTGGCGGTTCCGAGTCCGGCTGACGGCGTGAGGGGGAGCGGTGACCCAGGACGTGCTGACCCGACCCCCCGGGGAACCGCCGCCCCCGCCGGCGCGGTCCGGGCTCCTGCCCCGGGTGCTGCCGCCCGGCCTCTACGCGGGCAGGGCCCACACGCTCGTCGAACGGTCGCTGCTGGTCAACCGCCGCACGTGGATGGCGGTGGTCAGCGGGTTCTTCGAACCGCTGTTCTTCCTGCTCGCCCTCGGCCAGGGCCTCGGAGCGCTCGTCGGCGAGGTGACCGGTCCCGACGGGCAGCCGCTGACCTACGCCGAGTTCGTGGCGCCCGCGCTGTTGGCCGCCTCGGCCATGAACGGCGCCATCTACGACGCCACGTACAACATCTTCTTCAAGTTCCGCTACGCCAAGCTCTACGACGCGGTGCTCGCCACGCCGCTCGGGCCGGTCGACGTCGCGCTCGGCGAGATCTCGTGGGCCCTGATCAGGGGCGGGATGTACTCGGGCGGCTTCCTGGTCGTCATGCTCGGCATGGGCCTGGTCGGCTCGTGGTGGGCCGTGCTGGCGTTACCGGCCGCCCTGCTCGTGGCCTTCGCCTTCGCCGCGGTGGGCATGGCCGCCACCACCTGGTTGCGCTCCTGGCAGGACTTCGAGTTCGTGCAGCTCGCCCTCGTGCCGATGTTCCTGTTCTCGACGACCTTCTACCCGCTCACGGTCTACCCGCGTCCCGTCCAGGTGGCGGTCGAGGTGTTCCCGCTCTACCACGCCATCGAGCTGATGCGCGGGCTGGCCACCGGGGTGGTGCACTGGGGCATGCTCGGACACGCCGCCTATTTCCTGGTCCTCGCCGCGCTGGGGGCCGTGGTGGCCTCGCGGCGGCTCGGCAGGCTCCTGCTGCGCTGAGTCGGCGTCGGCGACGCCGGTACCCTGGGGCGTTGTGAGTGTCGAGTCCGTGTTCCCCAGGCTTGAGCCGCTGCTGCCGCTCGTGTCCAAGCCGGTCCAGTACGTCGGCGGGGAGCTCAACGCGACCGTCAAGGACTGGGACGCCACCGCGGTGCGCTGGTGCCTCATGTACCCCGACGCGTACGAGGTCGGCCTGCCCAACCAGGGCGTCATGATCCTCTACGAGATCCTGAACGAGCAGCCCGACGTGCTGGCCGAGCGCACCTACGCGGTCTGGCCGGACCTGGAACGCCTGATGCGCGAGCACGGCGTGCCCCAGTTCACCGTCGACGCCCACCGCCCCGTCGGGGCCTTCGACCTGTTCGGCGTGAGCTTCGCCACCGAGCTGGGCTACACCAACCTGCTGACCGCGCTCGACCTGGCCGGCATCCCGCTGCACGCCGTGGACCGCACCGAGGACCACCCGGTCGTCCTCGCCGGCGGGCACGCCGCGTTCAACCCCGAGCCCATCGCCGACTTCCTCGACGCCGCCGTGCTCGGCGACGGCGAGGAGGCGGTGCTGGAGATCACCGACATCACCCGGCGCTGGAAGGCCGAGGGCCGGCCCGGCGGCCGGGAGGAGCTGCTGCTCCGGCTCGCCGAGACCGGCGGCGTCTACGTCCCGCGCTTCCACGACGTGGAGTACCTGCCCGACGGCCGCATCCAGCGGGTCGTGCCGAACCGGGACCGGGTGCCCTTCCGCGTGTTCAAGCGCACCACCATGGACCTCGACGCGTGGCCGTACCCGAAGCAGCCGCTCGTGCCGCTGGCCGAGAGCGTCCACGAGCGGATGAGCGTGGAGATCTTCCGGGGCTGCACCCGGGGCTGCCGGTTCTGCCAGGCCGGCATGATCACCCGCCCGGTGCGGGAGCGCTCGATCGAGGGCATCGGCGCGATGGTGCAGCGCGGCCTGGCGGCCACCGGCTTCGAGGAGGTCGGCCTGCTGTCGCTCAGCTCGGCCGACCACTCCGAGATCGCCGACATCACCAAGGGCCTGGCCGACCGCTACGAGGGCACCAACACCAGCCTGAGCCTGCCCAGCACCCGGGTCGACGCGTTCAACGTGGACCTGGCCAACGAGCTGTCCCGCAACGGCCGCCGCTCCGGCCTGACCTTCGCGCCGGAGGGCGGCAGCGAGCGCATCCGGCGCGTGATCAACAAGATGGTGTCGGAGGAGGACCTCATCCGCACCGTCACCACCGCCTACGCCAACGGCTGGCGGCAGGTGAAGCTGTACTTCATGTGCGGTCTGCCGACCGAGACCGACGAGGACGTGCTCCAGATCGCCGAGATGGCCAAGGAGGTCATCCGGGCGGGCCGGGAGGCGTCCGGCCGCAAGGACATCCGCTGCACGATCTCCATCGGCGGTTTCGTGCCGAAGCCGCACACGCCGTTCCAGTGGGCCGCGCAGTGCGACCCCGACACGGTGGACGCCCGGCTGCGCAAGCTGCGCGAGGCCGTCAACTCCGACCGGAGCCTCGGCCGCAACATCGGCATGCGCTACCACGACGGCAAGCCCAGCCTGATCGAGGGGCTGCTGTCGCGCGGCGACCGGCGCGTGGGCCGCGTCATCGAGCGCGTCTGGCGCGAGGGCGGCCGCTTCGACGGCTGGAGCGAGCACTTCTCCTACCAGCGCTGGGTCGACGCGTGCGCCACCGAGCTGGAGCCGCTGGGTGTCAGCCTCGACTGGTACACCACGCGGGAGCGTGAGGAGACCGAGGTGCTGCCCTGGGACCACCTCGACTCCGGTCTGGACAAGGAGTGGCTCTGGGCGGACTGGCAGGACGCCCTCGACGAGCGGGAGCAGGACGACTGCCGCTGGACGCCGTGCTTCGACTGCGGCGTCTGCCCGGCCATGGGCACCGACATCCAGGTCGGCCCGACCGGCAGGAAGCTCCTGCCGATCACCCCGGTCGGCCAGGGCTCCCCGGTGCGCAACCCCGCCCTCACCGGCGGCTGATCACGGTCCTCACCTCGCCGTGGGCGGTGGGAGCACGCGCTCCCACCGCCCACGCGTCTTCCGGCTGGACTGCCCCGCCCCTCGTCGACGGCGTTGTCCACGACCTCCCAGGTGAGGGGGTGCGGACCCCGCACGCCCCCGCACGTTCTGCCACCAACCCCTCACCAACGCTGGTGCTCCCGTCGCCCTGGGCTACCCCACCCCGCATTTTCGCCCAAAACACTGTTATCGGGGGGAACCCCTAATTTTATTTTCGCAGACGGGTCTGACATTCTCTGGGATGGGCTTGGTCCTGGCCGGGTGAGCCGTGGGTGGTGGTGAGGAGAGTTTTCGCAGCTAGCGGCGCTCGTCAGTGAGTTGGCTGCCGCTGTCGCCTATTCATCAGGACATCCCGTTGTTGTGAAACAATGCGCTCGCGAGGGTGAGTCATCAGCCACGCGATGGCGAAAATGTCAGCCTCCCAGAGGAGCCTGGAATCAGGGGGTCCCCCCAGGCGCACGAATGGGTGACTCCTCGACAGACGTGCTCGGGCGGGAGACAGCCCGTCGGTCCCGCGATTCTCAGCGCGATCGCCGATCGCCGATCGCCGCCGGGCAGGTCAGTCCTCGCCCGACGTCACTGCCGCCAGGGCGTCGACGATGCCGTGCCCGTAGAAGCCGTTGTACGAGGTGGCCCCGTGGCACACCGCGTCCTGCGCGCCGTCGCCGTTGAGGTCGTAGTCCGCCGGGCAGGGCACCGGCCGGGCCTGCGCGTTCAGGAGCCGGGCGAGCTGGCTTGCCGTGGCCGACGGATGCGTCGACGCGAGCAGCGCGGCGACACCCGTCACGTGCGGCGTCGCCATCGACGTGCCGCACGTGTAGTCGTAGCCACCCGGCACCGTGGACAACACACAGCCGTTCCCGCCGGCCGTCGGCTCCTGCCGGTAGTCGCCGCCCGGCGCGGTCACCTGCACCACGCCCAGGCCGTACGAGCTGTATCCCGCCTTCAGCCGCTTCGCGCCCACCGAGGACACGGCGACCACGCCCCGCACCTTCGCCGGCAGCACGTCGCAGGCGCTGTCCACCGGATGCCCGTCCTCGTCCACCGTCGCGCCACGGCCAGGACGGCTGAGGTCCACACCCGCGTTCCCCGTGGCGGCCACCACGAGCACGCCCCGGTCGTTCGCGTACTCGACCGCGCGGCGCACGGCCTCGTGCACCACGCGCTCACCCTCCCGGTTGCGGCAGGTCAGCATCCACGGGTCGACGTAGTAACTGTTGTTGACCACACGCATCCCGGTCTCAGCGGCCCACAGCAACCCGCACACCGCGTACTCGGGGAAGATGTATCCCTGGTCGTCGACGACCTTCACCGAGGCCAACCGCACACCAGGGGCGACACCGGTGACCCCGCGCCCGTCGTCGGCAGCGGCGATCGTGCCGGCCACGTGCGTGCCGTGCACCGAGGTGGTCGGAGCCCACGCCGCCGGGCTCGGGTTCGGCCGACCCGTGAGACACCCCACGGACAGGCTGGGGTCCACGGCGCGCGCGAGGTCCGGGTGCGTGGCGTCGACACCCGAGTCGAGCACGCCGACCACGACGTCCCGACTGCCGGGGTTGACGCGACGGGCCTGGTCGGCCCTGATCATCGCCATGTCCCACTGCTCGCCGGAGCGGTCGGCGGCGGTCGGCGCTCCGCGCCGGGGGCGGCTCTCGCCACGCGGGCTCGTCTCGTCCTGCCGTCGGGTCCGCTCCCGACGCGCCAGCACCGTGCCCTGCGCGCTGAACGCCCGGTCCACGCCGAACCGTTCGCCGAAGGAGGGGTCGGGCGACGTGGCCACCGCCACCGCCACCTGCGGGTAGTACACGGTCGTCGCGCCGCACTTCGCCGTGATCTCCGCCTCGGCCTTCTCCGTCGCGGTGCCGCGGGGGAAGAGCACGACGTACCGCAGCGTCGGCCCCCGCTGGACGCAGGCGGCGCCGTCGTGCTCGGTCGCGGTCTCCGGGCGGGCGGCCGCGGCCGGCGCGGGGGCCAGCCACCCGACGGTGAGCAGGGTGACGCCGATCATCGCGGCCCGTGCGCTGTGGGCCAGGGGCACGGGGACCTCCTGATCGGGCATCTCGGGCGGACACGGTCGGGGCGGTCCGGCGGGACCGCTGCGCCGGACCGTAACCAGAGGGCCACCCGCAGACAAGCCACTCCGCCCCGGCCGCACCGGGAGGTACCGTCCTGGTGGACACGTGGAGACGTCCATGAGGAGCAACCCCTGAGCCGCCAGCACCAGCCCAACCCGTCCGCCCCGGCGGTCCAGCGGATCCGCATCCGCTACGCCAAGCGCGGACGGCTGCGCTTCACCTCGCACCGTGACGTGGCCAGGACGTTCGAGCGCGCGCTCCGCCGCGCCGGCGTCCCGATGGCGTACTCGCAGGGATTCAGCCCCCACCCCAAGGTGTCCTGGGTCGGCGCCGCGCCCACCGGCGTGGCCAGCGAGGCCGAGTACGTCGAGATCCAGGTCGTCAGGGAGATCGACCCCGAGGCGCTGCGCCGCGAGCTGGACCGGTCCCTCCCGCCCGGCCTGGACGTGCTGGAGGCGGTGACGGCCAGGGCGGCCGGCGGGTCACTGGCCGACCGGATCGAGGCGAGCCTGTGGCGGATCGAGCTGCCGGGGGTCGCGCCGGAGGACCTGGCCGAGGCGACGCGCCGGCTGCTCGCGGCCGAGCGGGTCGAGGTGGAGCGGCTCACCAAGGACGGGCGACGCACCCTGGACGCCAGGGCGGCCGTGGTGAGCGCGGAGGTCGTCGCCGGGGACGAACCGGTCACCGACGGTGATCAACTACCGGCGGAGCCAACCGCCCAGGTGGCCGATTGGCCGGAGTGGGCGCGGCCGTGTGGGATACTCGTTGCGGTCGTACGGCAGACCACACCTGCGGTGCGACCCGACGACGTGCTGAGCGCGCTCCGCGTCGTCGCCGACCTGGTGCCGCCAGTACCCGCGAAGGCGACCCGGATGGCCCAGGGCCGGCTCGACGACAGTGGGGTTCCCGGAACCCTCGTCGACCCGCTCGCCGCGGACCGCGCGGCGTCGCCGACGGCCACCCCGTCCGGGGTGGACGACCCGGCGGTTCGGTAGGGATGGGAGGCCCTGCCCGTAGGCGGGGAGCGGGGACCCGGTCGGCACGCCGTTGACGCCACCCGCCGTCTGCGCGCCCGGGCACCACCCAGTGCCCCGGGGACCGGGCGGTTCGAAGGATTCCCGCCGCGTCCGCGCGGCGGAGACTGGACGAAGGAAGAAGGCCCCCGCGCGGCCGCGTCCGCACCGGACGCGCCCGGGGGCGGAGGAGCTGCATGTCGAACAACGACGTGCCCGCCGCGAACGCTGGCGGGCATTCGACCACATCCACCGGCGGTGAGCGGGCCACAGCGGCCGGCTCGGAGACCACCGCGGCCACAGCGCCCTCGGCGCCCACGGCGCCCTCGCCGGCCGCGGCCCCGGCCGGCGACCACCCCGGCGTTCCGGAGCTGCCGCCGAAGCTGCGGGTCCACGCGCTGGCGAAGCTGCTCGGCATGAGCAGCCGCGAGGTGATGTCGGCGCTGTCCGAGCTGGGCGCCGAGGTGCGCAGCGCGCAGTCGAGCATCACCAGGGACGTCGCGCTGCGCGTCGCCGAGGCGCTGCTGCCCGAGCCTGAGGAGCCCGGCGAGGAGCCGGGTGAGGTCTACGAGCCCGCCGAGCCGTCCGCGCGGCAGGCGGCCGCCCCGCAGCCGGTGGCGCCGCTCAGCCCGGTGTTCGCGCCGCCGCCCGCCCTGTTCCTGCCCCCGACCCCGGCCCGCCCGGCCGAGCGGGTCGAGGAGCCGGCGAGGGGCGAGGCCCGCGAGGAGGCCGAGAAGGTCGAGAAGACCGAGAAGGCCGCCCCCGAGGCGGTCGCGCCGGCCGCCGAGGAGGCCGGCCAGGACACCGACGAGGGCGACGCCGCCAGCCGTCGCCGTCGCCGTCGTGGCCGTCGGGGCCGCGGCCGGGGCCGTGGGGGCCAGGGCGACGAGACCACGGCCGACGAGACCGAGACCACCGAGGCGGAGGAGACCGCGCAGGCGGAGGCCGAGCGGGCCGGCGAGGCCGAGGAGACCGGCGCGGAGCGCGCCGCCGAGGCCGGCGAGGCCGAGGAGGTCGCGGAGGCCGAGGGCGAGGAGCCCGCGACCCGCCGTCGTCGCCGTCGCCGGCGGCGCAAGGGCGCGGCCGAGGACGAGGTGACGCCGCGCGAGGACGACCCGGTCAACACCGTGGTGCACGTCAGGGAGGCGCGGCCCGAGCCGACCAGCTCCGACGACGAGGTCCGCGCGGTCAAGGGCTCGACCCGGCTGGAGGCCAAGCGCCAGCGCCGCCGGGACGGCAGGGAGGCCGGCCGGCGCCGCGCCCCGGTGCTGTCCGAGGCGGAGTTCCTGGCGCGCCGCGAGGCCGTGGACCGCCGGATGGTGGTCCGCGAGCGCGGGGACATGACGCAGATCGCCGTCCTGGAGGACGGGGTGCTCGTCGAGCACTTCGTGACCTCCTCCGGCTCCGGCTCGATGGTCGGCAACGTCTACCTCGGCCGGGTGCAGAACGTGCTGCCCAGCATGGAGGCGGCGTTCGTCGACATCGGGCGGGGCCGCAACGCCGTGCTCTACGCCGGCGAGGTGGACTGGGACGCCGCCGGCCTGGAGGGCAAGGCCCGCAGGATCGAGCAGGCGCTCAAGACCGGCGACAGCGTGCTCGTGCAGGTCACCAAGGACCCGATCGGGCACAAGGGCGCGCGCCTGACCACCCAGATCAGCCTGCCCGGCCGGTTCCTGGTCTACGTGCCGGGCGGCGGGGCCACCGGCATCAGCCGCAAGCTGCCCGACACCGAGCGCAAGCGGCTCAAGGAGATCCTCAAGCGGATCGTCCCCGACAACGCGGGTGTGATCATCCGCACCGCGTCGGAGGGCATCAGCGAGGAGGAGCTGGCCCGCGACGTCCGGCGGCTCCAGGCGCAGTGGGAGGTCATCAAGGAGAAGGCCGACCAGCCCAACGCCGCGGCCCCCCAGCTCCTGTACGAGGAGCCGGACCTGCTGATCAAGGTCATCCGCGACCTGTTCACCGAGGACTTCTCCGGCCTGGTCGTGCAGGGCGGCGACGCGTGGGACACCATCGAGGCCTACGTGCGGCACGTGGCGCCCGACCTGGTGCCGCGGCTGCGCCGCCACGTCGCCAACACCGACGCGTTCACCGAGTACCGCATCGACGAGCAGATCACCAAGGCGCTGGACCGCAAGGTCTGGCTGCCCTCGGGCGGCTACCTGGTGATCGACCGCACCGAGGCGATGACGGTCATCGACGTCAACACCGGCAAGTTCACCGGGTCGGGCGGCAACCTCGAGGAGACCGTCACCCGCAACAACCTGGAGGCGGCCGAGGAGATCGTCCGCCAGCTCCGGCTGCGGGACGTCGGCGGCATCATCGTCATCGACTTCATCGACATGGTGCTGGAGTCCAACCGCGACCTGGTGCTGCGGCGGCTGACCGAGTGCCTCGGCAGGGACCGCACCCGCCACCAGGTGGCCGAGGTGACTTCGCTCGGCCTGGTGCAGATGACCCGCAAGCGGGTCGGCACCGGGCTGCTGGAGGCGTTCAGCACCACCTGTGAGCACTGCCGCGGCCGGGGCCTGGTCGTCTCGACCGAGCCGATGCACCAGCACAACGGCGGTGCCAAGAACGGTGCCGCCGAGGGCGGTCGCCGGCGTGGCCGGGGCCGGGGGCAGGAGCCGGCCGCGCAGCCGGAGCCCGCGGCACCCGTGGAGGAGCCGGCGGCGTCGGAGCCGGCCGCCGAGCCCGCTCCCGCCAAGGAGGAGCCGAAGGTTCCCGCCGCCAGCGTCGCCAGCGCTGCTGGTGGCGACGAGGCCGCTGGCGACCGTCGCCCCGCCGAGCGGGCCGAGGGTGACGGCAGGGTCGAGGCCGAGCCGGCGGCGTCGGAGCCGGCCGCGGAGCCCGAGCGGACCTCCAGGTCGGTCGCCGTGACCGCGCCGAGGTCGGACGAGTCCCCCCGGGAGCGGGAGGAGCGGGCCGCTCCCGCCGAGTCGGGCGTCACGCAGGCCCCTGGCGCGGTGTCCGTGGCCGCGGCCCAGCCCGTGGAGCGGAGGGAGCCGGCGCCGGTGACGGTGACCACCCGGACGCGGCGCCGTCGCGCGGCCGCCCGCCCGGCCGGACCGCCGAGCAGCGTCGTCCAGGAGGGCTGAGAGCCCGGACGGCGCAGGCCGAACCATGACCGAGGGGTGGCTCTCGGGCGCGACAGGTGCCCGAGAGCCACCCCTCGGTGTTTCCGTGCCTGTTGGCCCAGCTCGGGCTGAGGCAGCCCCAGGGGCTCGGTGCCGCCGATCCGGGATGCCGCGATGAGGCGGTTCCCACGTTGTCGGCCTGCGACTGGTCCCAGGAACTGGGTGCGTTCTTGCGCCTTCTCCGTGCCACGTGCTCGGTACGGCGACGGCTCGGCGAGGACGGGACGGGCTGGTTGTCGAGCGCTGGCCGAACGCCGCCAGGTTCGACGCGGGCCTGAGCCCCGGGCGGGACTTCACGCTGGTCACGGCGTTGACGCCCCGGTCTGCCGGCGACCCGAAGACGATCAGTCGGAGGTGGCGTCTACGATCTGACCCCGGGAGCGCCGCATGCGCTGCGCTGCCTGCCTCACCTGACAGCTCCCGTCGTGCCGCGAGCACAACGGACCCCGGTTTGACCCCGTTCGACGCGGCCCCGTAACCTGTAGTTCGGCCCGCTGTTCGGCGGGCCGCGTTGTGCGCCGTGCGACGCACCGGCCGTCCGCGGGCCAGCCCGGTGAGGCAGCCAGTGGGTCAGCGCGCGCGTCGATCGCAACGATCATCGCAGCAACGCCGAGCAGCAGGAGACTTCCGGACCGATGTACGCCATCGTCAAGACGGGCGGCAAGCAGTACAAGGTTGCTGTCGGAGACGTCGTCCAGGTCGAGAAGCTCGACGGCGAGCCGGGCACGGAGGTCACCTTCCCCGCGCTGCTCGTCGTCGACGGCTCCGACGTCATCGCGGACGCCGCGGCCCTCGGGAAGGTGTCGGTGACCGGCAAGGTCGTCGAGCACACCAAGGGCCCGAAGATCCGTATCCACAAGTTCAAGAACAAGACCGGCTACCACAAGCGGCAGGGTCACCGTCAGCCCCTGACCCGCGTCGAGGTCACCGGCATCACCAAGTGAGGATCTGACCAGCCATGGCACACAAGAAGGGCGCGTCCAGCTCCCGCAACGGCCGTGACTCCAACGCCAAGCGACTCGGCGTGAAGCGCTTCGGCGGTCAGGTCGTCAGCGCCGGCGAGATCCTCGTCCGGCAGCGGGGCACCAAGTTCCACCCGGGCGACAACGTCGGTCGCGGCGGCGACGACACGCTGTTCGCGCTGGCCGCGGGTGCGGTCGAGTTCGGCGTCAAGCGTGGTCGCAAGACCGTGAACATCGTCCCGGCGCAGGCCTGAGAGCCCGCCCGAGACAGCTCAGCAAGCAACCCCGGCGAGGGGCGGGTCCGGATGCTCCGGCCCGCCCCTCGCCGCGTTCCGGCGTGATGGTCCGTCGCCGGCCCGAGGGGCCGTCCGGCGGGGCGGGGACGTCGTGATGAAGGGAGGACCGCCGTGTCGCGGTTCGTCGACCGCGTGGTCATCCACGTGGCGGCCGGTGACGGCGGGAACGGCTGCGCCTCCGTGCACCGGGAGAAGTTCAAGCCGCTCGGCGGCCCCGACGGGGGCAACGGGGGCAGGGGCGGGGACGTGGTCCTGGTCGTCGACGCCAACGTGCACACGTTGCTCGACTTCCACTACCGCCCGCACGCCAGCGCCGGCAACGGCCGCCAGGGACAGGGCGGCAACCGGGACGGCGCCAACGGCGAGGACCTGGAGCTGAAGGTCCCGGACGGCACGGTCGTGCTCACCGAGGACGGCGAGGTGCTCGCCGACCTCACCGGGCACGGCACCCGTCTGGTGGCGGCGCAGGGCGGCCGGGGTGGCCTCGGCAACGCCGCGCTGGCCTCCAAGGCCCGTAGGGCCCCCGGCTTCGCCCTGCTGGGTGAGCCCGGCGAGCAGCGGGACCTGGTGCTGGAGCTGAAGTCGGTGGCCGACGTCGGTCTGCTCGGCTTCCCCTCGGCCGGCAAGTCCTCGCTCATCGCGGTGCTCTCCGCCGCCCGGCCGAAGATCGCGGACTACCCGTTCACCACCCTGGTGCCGAACCTCGGCGTGGTGACCGCCGGCGAGACCGTGTTCACCGTGGCCGACGTGCCCGGCCTGATCCCCGGCGCGAGCCAGGGCCGCGGCCTGGGCCTGGACTTCCTGCGGCACATCGAGCGGTGCGCGGTGCTGGTGCACGTCGTGGACTGCGCGACCTACGAGCCGGGGCGCGACCCGCTGTCGGACATCGACGCGCTGGAGGCCGAGCTGGCCCAGTACACGCCGTCGCTGGGCGGCGAGCTGGCCGACCGGCCGAGGGTCGTCGTGCTCAACAAGATCGACGTCCCCGAGGGTCGCGACCTGGCCGAGATCGTGCGGCCGGAGATCGAGGCCAGGGGCCTTCCGGTGTTCGAGGTCTCGACCGCCACCCGGGAGGGCCTGCGCGAGCTGACCTACGCGCTGGGCCGGATCGTCGAGGAGTACCGCTCCTCGCGGCCCGCGCCCGAGCCCACCCGCGTCGTGCTGCGGCCGAAGGCCGTCGACGACGCCGGCTTCACCGTCGAACCCGACCCGGACCGACCCGGCGGGTTCGTGGTGCGTGGCGAGCGCCCCGAGCGGTGGGTGCGGCAGACCAACTTCGACAACGACGAGGCCGTCGGCTACCTGGGCGACCGGTTGGCCAGGCTCGGCGTCGAGGACGCGCTGGCCGAGATGGGCGCGGTGCCGGGTTGCCCGGTCACCATCGGCCGGATGACCTTCGACTGGGAGCCCTCCACGCCGGCCGGGATCGCCACGGTGATGACCGGTCGCGGCACCGACCCGAGGCTGGAGCGCTCCGACCGGGTCAGCGCCGCCGAGCGGAAGGCGGCCAAGCGCGCCCGTCGCGGCCTGCCGCCGTTGCCCGGCATGGACGACTTCGACGACGACGAGGAGTAGTGATCGGCGGCGTGGCGACGCTGGCAGCGCCTTCGGCGACCCGGCGGGCGGTGGCCGCCGCCGGCCGGGTGGTGGTCAAGGTCGGCTCCTCCTCCCTGACCACGGCGGAGGGGGGACTGGACCCGGACCGGCTGGCGGCGCTCGTCGACGCCGTCGCCGGCCGGCGCGCGGCGGGCAGCCAGGTCGTGCTGGTCTCCTCCGGGGCCATCGCCGCCGGCCTGGCCCCGCTGGGGGTGCGGCGCCGCCCCCGCGACCTCGCCACCCAGCAGGCCGCCGCCAGCGTCGGCCAGCTCCAGCTCGCCCACGCCTACGCCGCCTCGTTCGCCCGGCACCAGCTCACGGTCGGCCAGGTGCTGCTCACCGCCGACGACGTGTGGCGCAGGGCGCACTACCGCAACGCGCAACGCACCTTCTCGCGCCTGCTCGCGCTCGGGGCGGTGCCGGTGGTGAACGAGAACGACACCGTCGCCACCGAGGAGATCCGGTTCGGGGACAACGACAGGCTCGCGGCGTTGGTGGCGCACCTGGTCGGCGCGGACGCGTTGGTGTTGCTGTCCGACGTGGACGCCCTCTACGACGGCGACCCCCGGCGGGGCGGCGCGCGGCGGATCAGCGAGGTCAACGGCGAGTCCGACGTGGACGGTGTCGACGCCGGAGGCGCAGGGGCCTCGGGTGTGGGCACCGGCGGCATGGCCTCCAAGCTCGCCGCGGCCCGCCTGGCCGCCTCCGCGGGCATCCCGGTCCTGCTGGCCTCGGCCGCCGACGCCGACCGGGCGCTGGGACCGGCCGACGTGGGCACGGCCTTCGCGGCCACCGGGCCCCGGCTGTCGGCCCGCAAGTTCTGGCTCGGCCACGCGGCGGGGGCGTCGGGTCGGTTGCACCTGGACGACGGGGCGGTCGCCGCGGTGGTCGGCCGCCGCCGTTCGCTGCTGGCCGCGGGGATCACGGGCGTCACGGGTGACTTCGACGCCGGGGACGTCGTGGAGCTGCTGGACCCGTCCGGCCGGGTCGTGGCGCGGGGCGTGGTCGCGTTCGACGCGGCGGAGCTTCCCGGCCTGATCGGCCGTTCCAGCCACGAACTCCCCGCCGAGCAGCGCCGCGAGGTCGTCCACGCCGACGACCTGGTCCCGCTCACCGCCGGCTAGAACCCGATCGGGGACCCGCCGCGTCACCGGCGCGCCACTGACACCTCTCTGAAGACAGCCCCCACCCATCCCGGGGGGGCGAGCCCCGCTCCAGCCTATCGTCGATCACCCGCACGAACCCGCCCGGTGCCGTCGCCTGTGGAGGAAATCAGGTGACTGTGGACAACTACGCAGAGACAACTTCAGAGACAACTTCCACCGAGAGCACGGGCGTTCTCGATCACCTTCGGGTGACCGCACGTCTCGGCTGAGCGACCCAGCCGTCCCGGTCCCGGTCCCTGATTACTGTCGAGTGACTTCGGTCGGTGGTCGAAGGCCGCCAACGAATCACCCCGAGGCCCACCCGGCCCCGGAGCCCTTCAGCAGGACGATCAGTTGGTGGTCGCGAGGGCGAAGGGGAGCACCGCCGGCGCGCCCGCCCCGCGCAACAGGCGCGCGGCCACGGTCATCGTCCAGCCCGAGTCGACACAGTCGTCCACGAGCAGCACCGGCCCGTCCACCTCCCGCACCGCGTGCGCGACGTCCTCCGGCAGAGCCAGGGACGCGTGGAGCGAGGCCAACCGCTGGGCGCTGTTGGCGTTCGACCGCGCTCCGCCCCGACTGGTCACCCGGCCCAGGAACGGCAGACGGCCGATGCTCGCCAGCCGTTGGGCGAGGCTGGCGACGAGCTGGGGACGACGGTGCGACTCGATGGCGACGACCCCGGCGGGGCGCCGTTCCCAGCCCCACGCCGCCAACACCTGCACACATGCGTTGAAGACGTCGTCCGGCACGGGCTGGTCGACGCTGCCGGCCCCCAGGAGCTCGCGCAGCCGGTTGCCCCAGCCGATGTCGGTCAACCGTCCCAGCGCCCGCCCGACGCTCGCCGCCTCGGTGGCGGCGATGCGTCCGGTCAGGGGCACGCCGAGCGCGGCCATCCCGGTCGGCCACTGCTTCCGGGGCTCCAGCTCCACCCCGGGGCGCCGCAGGCGCTCCCGGGCCGCCGCGATCTCGGCGTCGTCGACCTGCGCGGAGCGTCGCCGTCCCGTGCAGTTGTCGCACCGCCCGCACGGCGCCGCGTGCGGGTCGTCGAGCTGCCGCAGCAGGAACTCCATCCGGCACCCGTCGGTGGCCTGGTAGTCGAGCATCGCCTGCTGCTCGCGGCGGCGGGCCTCGGCGACCCGCGCGTACCGCTCCGCGTCGTACTCCCACGGCACGCCGGTGGCCTCCCAGCCGCCGCGCACCCGCCGCACGGCCCCGTCGACGTCGAGGACCTTGAGCACGACCTCCAGCCGCGTCCGGCTCAGCTCCACCCTCGGTTCGAGCGCGGCCGTGGACAGCGGCCCCGGCGCCTCGGCCAGGGCCGCCAGGAGCTGACGCACCACGGGCTCCGGGGGGAACGCCAGCGAGGCGAAGTAGTTCCAGATGTCGCGGTCCTCGCGGCCGGGCAGCAACAGCACCTCGGCCCGCCGCACGCCGCGACCGGCGCGGCCGATCTGCTGGTAGTAGGCGATCGGCGAGGACGGCGCCCCGAGGTGCACCACGAACCCCAGGTCGGGCTTGTCGAACCCCATCCCGAGCGCCGAGGTCGCGACCAGCGCCTTCACCCGGTTCGCGAGCAGGTCCGCCTCGGCCTGCTGGCGCTCGGCGGGGTCGCTGCGCCCCGAGTAGGCGACCACGGCGTGGCCGCGTTCGCGCAGGTAGGAGGCGACGTCGTCCGCCGCGGCCACGGTGAGGGTGTAGACGATGCCCGAGCCGGGCAGCTCGGACAGCTTCTCGGCCAGCCACGCCAGCCGTTGCTCGGCGCCCATCGGGGCGCCGTCCTCGCGGCGCACCACGCCCAGGTGCAGGCTCTCCCGGTCGAGCGCGCCCCGCAGCACCAGCGCCGCCTGGTCGCCCAGCCCGAGCTGTTCGGCCACGTCCCGCACCACGCGGTCGTTGGCCGTCGCCGTGGTGGCCAGCACCGGGACGTCGGCGGGCAGCTCGGCGATGAGCGTGCGCAGCCGGCGGTAGTCGGGGCGGAAGTCGTGCCCCCAGTCGGAGATGCAGTGCGCCTCGTCGACCACCAGCAGCCCGGCCGCCGCGCTGAGCTGCGGCAGGACCGCGTCCCGGAAGTCGGGGTTGTTCAGCCGTTCCGGGCTGACCAGCAGCACGTCGACCTCGCCGGCCGCGACCCGGGCCTCGACGTCGTCCCACTCCTCCTGGTTGGCCGAGTTGATCGTGGCGGCGCGCACGCCGGCGCGGGCCGCGGCGTCGACCTGGTTGCGCATCAGCGCGAGCAACGGCGACACGATGACGGTCGGCCCCTCGCCCAGCTCGCGCAGCAGCGCGGTGGCCACGAAGTAGACCGCGGACTTGCCCCAGCCGGTCCGTTGCACGACCAGCGCCCGCCGCCGGTCGACCACCAGCGCCTGGATGGCCGTCCACTGGTCCTCGCGCAGGCGGGCCCCGTCGCCGGCCAGCGCGCGCAGCCGCTCCTCGGCCAGTTCCCGCAGTGCGTGCTCGTCCACGCGCACCTGCCTACCGCATGCCCCCGACACCCCCGCAAATCGGTCGGCCGCTCGGGCTACCCTGGCCCCCGTGACCACGCTCACCGCCGCCGACTCCGCCGTGGACCGCGACGACCTGCGGGAACAGGTGCACGCCGCGGCCGGCCGGGCCAGGACCGCCGCCGCCGAGCTGGCCCTGCTCACCCGTCAGCGCAAGGACGAGGCGCTCCTGGCGATGGCCGACGCGCTGGACGCGCGCGCCGCCGAGGTGCTGGCGGCCAACGCCGAGGACCTCGACCGCGGGCGCGCCGCCGGGCTCGGCGAGGCGTTGCTGGACCGGCTGGCGCTCAACGAGAGCCGGGTCGCCGGCATCGCGGGGGGTCTGCGGCTCGTGGCGGGGCTGCCGGACCCGGTCGGCGACGTCGTGCGCGGCGGGATGCTGCCCAACGGGCTGGAGCTGCGCCAGGTGCGGGTGCCGTTGGGGGTCGTCGGCATCGTCTACGAGGCGCGTCCGAACGTGACGGTGGACGCGGCTGGGCTGGCGCTCAAGGCGGGCAACGCCGTGCTGCTGCGCGGCTCGTCGTCGGCGGAGCGGTCCAACACCGCCCTGGTGGCGGTGCTGCGGGACGCGTTGACGAAGGTGGGCCTGCCGGCCGACGCGGTGCAGATGCTGCCCTGCCACGACCGCGCCAGCGTGCATCACCTGATCACCGCTCGCGGGTTGGTGGACCTGGTGATCCCTCGGGGCGGCGCCGGTCTGATCGACGCGGTGGTGCGGGGCGCGACCGTGCCCACGGTCGAGACGGGCGTGGGCAACTGCCACGTCTACGTGGACGCCTCCGCCGACCCCGAGCTGGCCGAGCGCATCGTGGTCAACGCCAAGGCCCGCCGGCCGAGCGTCTGCAACGCGGCGGAGACCTTGCTCGTGCACGCCGACCTCGCCTCGGAGTTCGTGCCCCGGGTGGTGCGCGCCCTCGCCGAGGCGGGGGTGACCGTGCACGCCGACGAGCGGTTCGCGGGGCTCGCGGGCGACGCCGGGTCGGTGGTGCCGGCCGAGGATGGCGACTGGGATACCGAGTACCTGTCGCTGGACATCGCGGCGCGGGTGGTCGACTCGCTCGACGACGCCGTGCGCCACATCGCCGAGCACGGCACCGGCCACACCGAGGCGATCGTCACGGGCGACGTGAAGGCCGCGCGGGAGTTCACCGCGAGGGTGGACGCGGCGGCGGTCATGGTCAACGCCTCCACGGCGTTCACCGACGGCTTCGAGTTCGGCATGGGCGCCGAGATCGGCATCTCCACCCAGAAGCTGCACGCCAGGGGTCCGATGGGGTTGCCGGAGCTGACCTCCACCAAGTGGGTCGTGTGGGGGGAGGGGCACGTCCGTCCCACCTCGTGAGCCGCGGGTGGACGGGGACGGGGACGGGACGGTGAGCGGGCGGAGCGGGCCGACGCGGCGTAGGGACGCCGGGGCGACCAGGGCCGCCCTGCTGGAGGCCGCGGCCGCGTTGTTCGCGGAGCAGGGCTACGAGCGCACGACGGTGCGGGAGGTCGCCGCGCGGGCCGGCGTGAACCAGGCGTTGCTGTTCCGCTACTTCGGCTCCAAGGAGGAGCTGTTCGCCGAGGTCCTGGCCGCGCAGAACGACGAGCTGCTGGCGGGCCCGGCCGAGACGCTCCTGCCCAGGGTGTTGGCCGACCTGCTACGGGACACCGACCCGGCGTGGGTGCGACGCGCGCTCCAGGCGGTGTTGCGGTCGGTGGGGCACGCGGGCGCGGCGGAGTTGCTGCGGGAACGACTGGGCGCGGCCTACGGGAGCCGGCTCGCGTCGTTGAGCAGCGAACCGGACGCCGAGCTGCGCGCCGACCTGGTGATCGCCTGGTTGTTCGGGATCGGGCTGCTGCGCTCCGTGGTCGGGAAGCGGCCGCTGGCCGACGCCGACCCCGACCAGGTGACCGCGCTCGTCCTCCGAACGGCTCGCCACCTTCTGGGTGATCCGCCCGCCGCCGGTTCGGGCGATTGATCGACTCGCTTCGCCGCCTTACGTTGCCCGTTGGTAAGCGCGTGCTTACATCGCGCCCGCGGCCGACGAGGAGGTCGACGATGACCGAGAACGCCACCGCCGACGACCAGCCCCTGCCCTACCCCTTCGGGAACGGGCGCCAGATCGAGCTGGAACGGCGCTACGCCGAGCTGCGGGAAGCCCCGGGGCTGGCGCGGGTCCAGCTCCCCTACGGACGGGACTGCTGGCTGGCCACCCGTTACGAGGACGCCAAGATCGTGCTCGGCGACCCCCGGTTCAGCCGGGCCGCCGCCGTGGGGCCCGACGTGCCCCGCCCGAACCCGGAACAGCCAGGGGAGGGCGGCATCCTCATGCTCGACCCGCCCGAGCACACCCGGATCAGGGGCGTGGCCAGCCGCGCGTTCACCGCGCGTCGCGTGGAGCGGATGCGGGAGCACACCAGGGAGATCGTCGAGCGGCTCGTGGACGAGATGGTGGAGCGCGGAGCGCCCGCCGACCTCGTCGAACACGTCGCGCTGCCCCTCCCGGTGATGGTGATCAGCGAGATGCTCGGGGTCCCCTACTCGGACCGCGACGACTTCCAGCGCTGGTCCAACGCGTTCCTGTCGACCTCCCTGCTGCCGCCCGAGACCGTCATCGAGTACGGCAAGGCCCTGCGTGACTACATGACGGGCCTGGTGGAGCAGCGCCGTGCCGCGCCGACCGACGACCTGCTCAGCGCGATGCTGCGCGCCAGCGACGAGGAGGAGCGGATCACGCAGGACGAGCTGGTCAACCTCGCGATCGCGATCCTGGTCGCCGGGCACGAGACGACCGCCACCCAGCTCCCCAACTTCGTCTACGTGCTGGACCGCGAGCGGGACCAGTGGGACCTGCTCCTCGAACGGCCCGACCTGGTGCCGCGCGCCGTCGAGGAGCTGGTGCGCTGGGTGCCGCTGGGCGTCTCCTCGGCCTTCCCCCGGTACGCGCGGGAGGACGTGGAGGTCGGAGGCGTGCTGGTGCGGGCGGGCGAGCCCGTGCTGGCCTCGGTCGCGTCGGCCAACCGCGACCGGCGCGTCTTCGCCGATCCCGACCGGCTCGACATCCTCCGTGAGGACAATCCGCACATCGGGTTCGGCCACGGCCCCCACCACTGCCTGGGCGCGCAGCTCGCCCGGATGGAGTTGCAGGAGGGGCTGCGCGCGTTGCTCCGCAAGGTGCCGACGCTGCGGGTCGCGGTGGGCGAGGACGAGCTGGACTGGAAGGACGGCATGTTCGTGCGGGGCTTCCGCACGCTGCCGGTGACGTGGTGAGGAGGGCCGCCGATGAGCGGACAGCGCTGGTTGGTCGAGGTGGACCGGGACGTGTGCATCGGCAGCGGGATGTGCGCGGGGTCGGCCCCGGCGTTCTTCGAGCTGGTCGACGGGCGGTCGCGGCCGCTGCACGGGGAGGTCGACGCGGACGACGAGGTGCTGGGCGCCGCCGAGTCCTGCCCGGTGGAGGCGATCCTGGTGCGTGAGGTGGGCACCGGCCGGCAGCTCGCCCCCGAGGAGTGACCGCGGGCGGGTGGGCGCCCTCGCCGCGATCGCGGTTGGCGAGGGCGCCCGTCGCGTCACACCCGGACCACCACCTGGTCGAGGGTCTTGCGCACCAGGTCGGGCACCACGGCGTCGGGCGCGGGGTAGCCGACCGGGATGACCGCGAAGGCCTTCTCGTTGCGGGGGCGGCCGAGGACCTCGGACAGGAACCGCATGGGGCTGGGGGTGTGCACCAGCGCCGCCAGCCCGGACAGGTGCAGCGCCGTGATCAGCATGCCGACGGCGATCCCCACCGACTCGTCGACGTAGTAGTGCTTGTAGCTGCTGCCGTCGGGGCGCAACGCGAACCGTTGCTGGAAGACCACGATCAGGTGGGGAGCGTCGGTGATGTGGGGCTTGTTCTCGTCGGTGCCCAGGGGCGCCAACGCCGAGAGCCACTCCTCGCCGAGCCGGCCGGCGTAGGAGCGGCGTTCCTCCTCCTCGGCGGCCTCGCGGATGCGGCGCCGCACCTCGGGGTCCTGCACCAGCACGAACGTCCACGGCTGCTGGTGCGCCCCGGAGGGCGCGGTGTTCGCCACGGCGATGGCGTCGAGCACCACCTGCTCGGGCACCGGGTCGGTGGAGAACATGCGGACCGTGCGCCGTTCGTCCATCCGCTGGCGTAACTCGCGCGCCCGCGCCAACGACTCGTCGGCGGGCATGCGGGACGGCCGGTAGGGCACGGGCCGGTAGGGCTGGCCGTGCATCGGGGTCCAGGTCCTCATGGCGGTGAGTATGGTCGTGGTCACACCCGGGCAGCACACCCGAAAGAGTGAGGTCTGGACCACTCGGGGTCGGGTGGGCGCGGACCTCGCGCGGGGCGGCGACCGGACGCCGTGCGGGGGCCGGATGTCGGAGCCGCCGGCGGCCGTCTCGTAGGCTGACCGGTCATGTCGGAGCCAACGACCGAGCCGGACCGGCCCTGCGGTCACACACCGCGACGGCTCGGCGTGATGGGTGGCACCTTCGACCCGGTCCACCACGGGCACCTGGTGGCCGCGAGCGAGGTGCAGGCGCGCTTCCACCTCGACGAGGTCATCTTCGTGCCGACCGGGCAGCCGTGGCAGAAGACGCAGCGCGCGGTGAGCGCGCCCGAGGACCGCTACCTCATGACGGTCGTCGCGACCGCGTCCAACCCGCGGTTCTCCGTCAGCAGGGTGGACATCGACCGGCAGGGCGCCACCTACACCGTGGACACCCTCACCGACCTGCGTCGCCAGTACCCGGACGACGAGCTGTTCTTCATCACCGGCGCGGACGCGCTCGCGCAGATCCTGTCCTGGCACCGCGCCGACGAGCTGTTCGACCTCGCCCACTTCATCGGCGTCACCCGCCCCGGGTTCGACCTCAACGACCACCACCTGCCCCGGGGCTCGGTGAGCCTGATCGAGGTCCCCGCCATGGCGATCTCCTCCACCGACTGCCGCGCGCGCGTCGCCGCGGGGCTGCCGGTCTGGTACCTCGTCCCGGACGGGGTGGTGCAGTACATCTCGAAGCGCCGCCTGTACCGGTCGTGCTAACCGGCCAGCCAGCATGAGCGGGTACCCTGGGTAACTCGTCCGGACCAGTCCCCGCGCGCGGAAACCGCACCGAGGTCCGGACGGGGAGGAGAGACGTGGCAGCGACCGAGGAGGCACGTCGGCTCGCGCTGGTCGCCGCGCAGGCGGCGGCGGACAAGAAGGCCAGCGACATCGTCGTGCTCGACGTGTCCGACCAGCTCGTGATCACCGACTGTTTCGTGATCGCCTCGGCGCCCAACGAGCGGCAGGTCCAGGCGATCGTGGACAACGTCGAGGAGAAGATGCGCGGCGCCGGCACCAAGCCGGTGCGGCGGGAGGGCGCCCAGGAGGGGCGCTGGGTGCTGCTCGACTTCGTCGACGTCGTCGTGCACGTGCAGCACACCGAGGAGCGCACCTTCTACGGCCTGGAGCGGCTGTGGAAGGACTGCCCGCGCATCGAGTTCGCCGACGCGGCTCTGGCGGGACGGGCGACCGACGAGGCGGACGAGGACACGACGGCGTGACGCTCACGCGGCTGGTGCTCTGGCGGCACGGGGAGACCGACTACAACGCGACCGGGCGACTCCAGGGCCACTTCGACTCGCACCTCACGGACGTCGGCCGCGCGCAGGCGCGTCGCGCCGTGCCGGTGCTGGTCGGGTTCGCCCCCAGCATCGTGGTGAGCTCCGACCTGGCGCGCGCCGCGGACACCGCCGGCGTGTACGCCGAGGAGGCGAGGGTCCGGGTCCGGCTGGACAAGCGCCTGCGGGAGACCCACCTCGGTGAGTGGCAGGGGCTGACCCAGGCCCAGGTCGAGGCCCGGTGGCCCGGCGCGCTGCGCACGTGGCGCACCGACCCGCGGTGGGCGCCTCCCGGCGGCGAGGCCCGCGTCGAGGTGGCCGCGCGCGGCGCCGAGGTCGTGGCCGAGCTGGACGCCGAGGTCGACGGCACCGCCCTGCTGTGCGCGCACGGCGGCCTGATCAGCGCGGTGACCGGCCGCCTGCTGGGCCTGCCGTTGGAGACGTGGCCGCTGCTGGGCGGCATCACCAACTGTCACTGGACCGTGTTGACCCGTCGCAGTGATGGGGACGGCCAGTGGCGACTCACCGCGTACAACGCGGGGCTGGGCGGTTGACCGGAGCGGGGCGGCCGGCCGGCGGCCCTCGCCTGTTGGTCCTGGGCGACTCGCTGGCCTTCCACGGCCCCGCCGGTCCGCTGCCCGCCGACGACGCCCGACTGTGGCCGAACGTCGCGGCCGCGGCGCTGGGCGGGGTCGCCGACCTGGTGGCGGGCATCGGCTGGACCGCGCGGGACGTCTGGTGGGCGCTCACCAGGGACCCCAGGGTCTGGGCGCTCCTCCCGGCCGTCGACGTGCTCGTCCTGGCCGTGGGCAGCATGGACACGCTGCCCTCGCCGTTGCCCACGGCGCTGCGCGAGGGCATCCGCTACCTGCGGCCGGACCCCTTGCGACGGTGGGCGCGGCGAGGATATGTCGCCGCGCAACCACATCTGGCCCGCCTGCTGCGGGGTCGGCCGGTCGCGTTGCCACCCGCGCTGACCGTGCGCTACCTCGACCGTTGCTGGCGGGCCGTGCGGGCCCTGCGTCCTGACCTGCCCGTCGTCGGCGTCGTGCCCTCGGTGCACCGCTCCGCCGCCTACGCCTACGTCCACACCGGCCACGCGCCGGCCGTCGCGGCGGTCCGCGCCTGGTCACACCGACGGGACGTTCCCCTGCTCGACCTGCCCACGCTGGTCCGTCCCCACCTCGCCGGGGCGGACGCCAACCCGGACGGAATGCACTGGGGATGGGCCGCGCACCGCCGCGTCGGGGACGCGCTGGCGGAGACGATCACCCACCTGCCGCCGCGCCGTTAGCCCGGAGGGTGGCTACCCGGTCGTAGGCTCGGTGACCATGCCGGTAGCCGTCGTCACCGACTCGACCGCGTACCTCCCCGAGGGCCTGACTGAGCGCTACCACGTTCGGGTGGTACCCCTGCACGTGACCGTGGCCGACCAGGCACGCCTGGAGGGGGTGGACCTGGGGCCCGCGGAGCTGGCCGAGGCGCTGGGCCGCCGCCGGCCCGTGCGCACCTCGATGGCCACCCCGGCCGAGCTGGCCGCCACCTACCGCCACGCGCTGGACTCCGGCGCGGACGGCGTGGTCTCCGTCCACCTGTCCGGGGCGCTGTCGGGCACGTTCGAATCCGCCAGGGCCGCCGCCGACCAGGTGGCCCCCGACCGGGTGCGGGTGGTCGACTCCCGGTCGACCGCCATGGGCCTCGGGTTCGCCGTGCTGGCGGCCGCCATCGCCGCCGGCGCGGGAGCCGACGTCCGGCGCGCGGCGCGGGTGGCCACCGAGGTCGCGGCGCGCACACGGACGCTGTTCTGCCTGGAGACGCTGGAGTGGCTGCGTCGGGGCGGCCGGATCGGGGCGGCCCAGGCGTTGCTGGGCACCGCGTTGTCGATCAAGCCTCTGCTGCATGTCGAGGACGGCCGCATCGTGCCCCTGGAGAAGGTGCGCACGTCCAGCCGGGCGGAGGCAAGGCTGCTCGACCGGGCCGTCGAGGCGGCAGGGGACGGCCCGGTCGCGGTCGCGGTGCACCACCTCGGCACGCCCGAGCGGGCCGAACGCGTCGCCGGTCAGATGCGGGAGCGACTGCCCCGGCTGCGGGACTGCTTCGTCTCGGAGGTGGGCGCCGTGGTCGGCGCGCACACCGGCCCTGGCGCGCTGGGCATCGTCGTGCTCCCAGGCGGGCTGTGATCAGAACTTGGGACGACTAGGGCCCTCATCGACCACGCCTCGCGTGGCCGAACCCACCATGCTCCCACCCACCACCGACACTTCCCCCAGCCATCACCCGTAAGAGAAGCCAGTTATCCACAGGCTTCGCAGCCATCCACAACTGGATCACTGCCAGGTGCCCCGACCGCCGGCCTTCCCTACCGTCGGCGTCATGTTGGACACGCTCCGATCCCGCGACGACACCGACACCACCCGGGCCCGGCTGGCCGCCCTGGCGGCGCGCACGAGTGCCCACTCGCGGCCGTCCTCGTTGATGAACGAGGAACCCGGCCGCGGACCCGACCCGCCGCCCGACATGGCCGCCCGTCCCGAACACGGGGTGGTGCGACGCGACCGCGTGGGCCGATGGCTCGAACGCTGGGTTCCGGTAGGTCTGCGCACTGCTCGATGGACGCCGGGCCGACGTTCCGCGGTGGCGCTGTGCTCCGCCGTGGGCGTGGTCGCGGTCCTGATCGGCGTGGCGCTGTGGGTCCGACGCCCGGTCGTGGAAGCGGCCCCCGCGCTGCCGCCAGTCCCGAGCACGGCCGCGCGGCTGCCGTCGTCTCCGCCGTCAGCGCCATCCCCACTGTCCACTTCGGACCACTCCATCGTCGTGAGCGTGGTGGGGCGGGTCCACCAGCCGGGGCTGCTCACGCTGCGGGAGGGCGCGCGGGTGGCCGACGCCGTGACGGCGGCGGGCGGGGTCCTCCCGGAGACGGACACCAGCGGCCTGAACCTCGCCCGACGCCTCGCCGACGGCGAACAGGTCCACGTGGGCGTCATCCCGCACCCCGAGGCGCTGGCGGACGGCGGTGTCGTCGGCCCCGGCTCGGGAGCCGGAGGAGCCGGCGGCCCCCGGGGCAAGGTCAACATCAACACCGCGGGAGCCCAGCAACTCGACACGTTGCCGGGGGTCGGCCTCGTGACGGCCCAACGGATCGTGGACTGGCGGACGAAACACGGTCCATTTCGGACAGTCGAGCAGTTGCGGCAGATCGACGGGATCGGCGAGGCCCGGTTCCAACGGCTGAGGGAACTGGTGACGCTGTGAACGGCGGGCCGGTCTCCCGCGAACCCGCCCGGATCGGGCCGATCCTGTTCTCCTCCACGGAAGACGACATGACCACGGCCCTCGACCTCCGCCTGGTTCCCGCCGCGGCGGCCGCGTGGGCGGTGTCCCTCCTGGGATTGCGAGCCGGCTGGACCGCCTCGGCATGGTGCGGCGTGGTGGCGCTCGCCGTCGGGGCGCTGGCGTTGCTGAGAAAACGACGAACCCGAGCAGTGAGAGGGGTGTTGGTGGTGTGTGGGGTGACGGCCGCCATGGCGGCGGTGGTGACGGTTCGGGTCAGGCACGTGGCCGAACACCCGGTGCGCTCGGCGGCCGAACAGGGCCTGCCCGCCCTGCTCCGGGTCGAGATCGACGACGATCCCACGCCGCTGCGCTCACCCGGGTACGGCGAGCGGCCAGCGGGGAGCGATCGGGTGTCGGTGCTGGTCGGGTTACGTCAGGTCGAGATCACCGATCGGACCGGGCGCACCACGGACCTCGGCGGTCAGGGGGAGCGGGTTCTCCTTCTTGCTCCCAGCGACTGGGGCGGCCTGCTCCCGGGGCAGGAGGCGACAGCGCGCGGTGAGCTGGCGCCGGCCACGCGCGGCGACCTGGTCGTCGCCGTGCTGAGGGTGCGGGGACCGCCGAACGAGGTCACCGCAGCGCCCTGGTGGCAGACCTCGGCCGGCGCCCTGCGCGAGGGCCTGCGGAACGCCTCCCGAACACTCGACCCGGAACCCGCGGGGCTGGTGCCGGCGCTCGTCGTCGGAGACACCACGGCCCTGCCGGAACGGGTGGTCGGCGAGTTCCGCGCCGCGGGCCTCACCCACCTGTTGGCGGTCAGCGGGGCCAACCTCGCGATCGTCTGCGGGGCCGTGCTCCTGGTGTGTCGGCTGCTCCGGCTGGGCCCCCGCACCTGTGGCGTGCTGGCGGGACTGGCGGTCACCGGGTTCGTCGTACTGGCCCGCCCGGAGCCGAGTGTGCTCCGCGCGGCGGTGATGGCGGGAGTCGCGCTGTTGGCCCTCGCGGTCGGACGACCACGCTCGGCCCTCCCGGCCCTGGCCGGATCGGTCCTGGTCCTGCTCCTGGTCGACACCGGCCTCGCTGCCGCGCCGGGGTTCGCCCTGTCGGTGCTCGCGACGGCGGCGCTCGTCGTGATCGCACCGTGGTGGGCGGACGCCCTCAGCCGACGCGGCGTGCCGTCGGGATTCGCCGAGGCGCTGGCGGTCCCCGCGGCGGCGCACCTGGTCACCGCTCCGCTGGTGGTCGCGTTGTCCGGCAAGGTCAGCCTGGTCGCCGTGGTGGCCAACCTGCTCGCGGCTCCGGCGGTGCCACCGGTGACGATCCTCGGGGTGCTGGCGGCGGTGGTGGCGCCGGCGCACCTGGCTGCCGCCGAGGTGCTGTTGTCGGTCGCGGGTCCACCCGCCACCTGGCTGGTCCAGGTCGGACGGTGGGCGGCGGCGGTGCCGGGCGCGGAGTTCGCGTGGCCGTCCGGCGTGTTCGGCGGCCTCGCCCTGGCGGTGGTGGCCCTCGCGGTGTTGGTGGCGCTGCGGTTCCCGCGCGCTCGGGTGCTGTTGGCGGTGGTGCTGGTCGGTGTCGTGCTCGCCGTGGTGCCGACGAGCGTGTTGCGTCCTGGTTGGCCGGTGTCGGGGTGGGTGGT
The DNA here is from genome assembly GCF_024171885.1 of Streptoalloteichus tenebrarius. GTDB lineage: Bacteria > Actinomycetota > Actinomycetes > Mycobacteriales > Pseudonocardiaceae > Streptoalloteichus > Streptoalloteichus tenebrarius. Next base: position 102,477 of record NZ_JAMTCP010000023.1, read on the forward strand.
GGTGGCGTGCGATGTGGGACAGGGAGACGCGGTCGTGGTGGCGACGGCCGAGCCGGGCCGGGCGGTGGTCGTGGACACCGGGCCGGAGCCCGGGGCGGTCGACGGGTGCCTGCGCCGGCTGGGCGTGCGGCGCATTCCCCTCGTCGTGCTCTCCCATCTCCACGCGGACCACGTCGGCGGCCTGTCCTCGGTGCTCGACGGCCGCGAGGTGGGGGCGGTCGCGCTCGGTCCGCTCCACCACCCCGAGTGGGCCGCGCGGGAGGTCCGGCAGACCGCCGCCCGGGCTCAGGTTCCCCTGGTGGGGCTCGGCATGGGCGACCACCTGGAGTGGCCGGGGCTTCGGCTGGAGGTGCTCGGCCCCAGGGACGCTCCCGTCGGCCCCCCGCCGAACGCGGACGCCGGAACCCCGGTCAACGACGCGTCGCTCGTCCTCCGGGCCACCACGCCCGCCGGACGGGTCCTGCTCACCGGAGACGTCGAACTGGCTGGCCAGAGCGCGCTGCTCACGGCCGGAACCGATCTGACAGCGGAGGTGCTCAAGGTCCCCCACCACGGATCGCGGTCCACCCTGCCGGCGTTCCTGGCCGCCGTGCGCCCCCACGTCGCGCTGATCAGCGTGGGGGCCGGAAACCGGTACGGCCACCCCAGTCGCCTGGTCGTTGACGCGCTCACCGACGCCGGCGCCCGTGTCCTCCGCACCGACCACGACGGTGACATCGCGGTGCTGTCCGCCGAGCAGGGAACAGCGACAGCCCGACGCGGCGACCCACGCGCTCCGCCGCGCTGAGCGACCTCACGGCGCGTGGCCGCCCCGCGCAGCGGCGGCCACGCGCCCCAAAACCAACACTCACGGGGGATCGGGGGAGGGGAGGGGGCGGGGGGGGGGGGGGCCCGGGGGGGGGTTGTCGCTCGGAGGGGTGGTTGACGGGGAGG
>NZ_JAMTCP010000024.1 GCF_024171885.1 Streptoalloteichus tenebrarius
CGAGGGTCGCCTGGTCGCCGGACGCTACCGGTTGCTGCAGCGCCTCGGCAGCGGCGCCATGGGTGTCGTCTGGCAGGCCCATGACGAGCGTCTGCACCGCACGGTGGCCGTCAAGGAGTTGCTGCTACAGCCCGGTCTGAGCCGGGAGGAGGCCGACGAGGCCAAACAGCGGGCGATGCGTGAGGGTCGGATCGCCGCCCGGTTGCAGCACCCCAACGCGGTCACGGTGTTCGACGTGGTCGAGGAGGACGGCGCTCCCTGCCTGGTCATGGAGTACCTGGCGTCGCGGTCGCTGGCGGCGGTGATGGCCGAGCGGGGCACGCTGCCGCCGGCGGAGGCGGCCCGGATCGGGGCGCAGGTCGCGGCGGCGTTGTCGGCGGCGCACGCGGCGGGGATCGTGCACCGGGACATCAAGCCGGGCAACATCCTGTTGGCCGAGGACGGCACGGTGAAGATCACCGATTTCGGGATCTCCCGGGCGACCGGTGACGTGACGGTGACCAAGACGGGGATGTTGGCGGGCACGCCGGCGTATCTGGCGCCGGAGGTGGCGCGGGGGCGGGACATCGGTCCGCCCTCGGATGTGTTCTCGTTGGGGTCGACGTTGTACGCGGCGGTGGAGGGTGAGCCGCCGTTCGGGTTGAACGAGAACACGTTGGCGTTGTTGCACGCGGTGGCGGCGGGGAAGGTGAATCCGCCGTCGCAGGCGGGGCCGTTGACGGCGTTGTTGATGCGGTTGTTGCGGTCGGAGCCGGATGAGCGGCCGACGATGGCGCAGGCGCGGGAGGCGTTGGCGGCGGTGGCGGCGGGCAAGCCGTTGCCGGCGGGGTTGGGTGAGACGGTGGCGGTGGTGCCGCCGTGGCAGTCGGGTGGGGTGACGCAGGCGGTGGCGACCAAGGCCGTCGCCGCGCCCGCCGCACCGCCGCGCCCGCACACGCCGCCGCACCGTCCCGTGCCGCCGTCGGTGACGCGGGTCGACTCGCACCCGCCGGTCGCCAACGCGCCGAAGCCCACCAGGGTCGCCGAGATCGCCCCGGTGCCGGCCACGAACGGCCGCCCGCACTCGCCGGCGCACCAGGACCCGCCGCCCCAGCGGCCGGCCGCCGCACCGCGCCCCTCGGCCCCCGCGCCGAAGCCGCGCCGCAGCGGCCTGGTCTACCTCGCGGTGCTGCTGGTGGCGGCCGTGGCCGGCGTGCTCATCGCGACGTCGCTGATCAAGTCGAGCGGCAACAACAACTCCTCCGCCGACCCCGGCAACACCGGCACCAAGGGGAACCACGCCACCACCGCGCCCGCTTCCCCACCCCCGTCCGCGACCAAGGCGCCCAAGGTCAACCCTGGTCCGGCGAGCAGCAAGGAACAGGCGGTCCTCGACTTCTACGCCGCCGTGCCCAACGCCGATCTCATGCGGAGCAAGCTGAGCCTGCGCGGTAAGGCCGCTTTCGAGCAGACGGGCGAGTTCAACCTTTGGGCAAGCGCGAAGAAGGCCGAGATCATCGAAGGCCCGAGCATCGAACCAGACGGACGGTACTCCGTCCTCGTCCGAGTCACGAAGAGGGACGACAGCACGGAAAACCGGCGCATGTACCACCCCGTCATCGCCAACCCTGACGGGCCTGGGTACCTGGTGGACAACTACCGGTACCAAGGCAGCAGCTAACGCGCCAGCCACCGGACTATCGGGGCGAGTTCCTCTCGGGGAACTCGCCCCTTCTCTTTCCGTCTCCTTTCCCGACCCTCATCGGGATGATCTCCCCCGATCGGCGGTCTTGATCACCTTCACCCCTCGGCGCTAGCGTCAAAGATGCTCGGCAAAGAAAGGAGCATCATGCGCACCGGAAGTCGCCTACTTCGTATACTCGCCGGCGCAACCCTGTCCCTCCTCGCCACCCTGTCCTTCGCCATTCCAGCTAATGCAAGTGGCGCGCCCGCGAAAACTGCCTTACCCCACTCGCAAGCAGCCCCCACGGAATGTTTTCACGTTACCGAGGCCGCTAACATACGCGCCACCCCCTATCTCAGCGGCACCATCGTGGGCGTCGCCTACCCTGACCACTGTCTCGACTGGACCAGTTCTGGCGAGGGAGACAGGGTCAACGTCCCAGGTCGCTGCAGCATGTACACTTGGGCTTTTGTGACCGATACCAACACGGGCGTCCAAGGTTACATTAACATGTGTTACATCCGCGAGAGGTAGAGCAGCGAGACTCTCCCCCGTTAATGAGCATTGACAAAAAATTTCTCTCGAACGCGTACACAGATTCGGGGCTCCCGCCCGAAGGCGGGAGCCCCTTTTCTTTTGGGTTTTCAGGGGGTGACGCGGACCGCGTCCGCCGCGTTCGTCAGGGCGCGGAGGAGGCCCTGGACGGCCGGCTGGTCGTGCTGGGTCTCCCGGATGGCCGCGTAGATCTGGCGGACCGGCTCGGGATTCCGCAGCGGGCGGACGGCGACCCCGGGGTGCACGACCTCCAGCCCGAGTTGCGGGATCAACGCGACGCCGAGCCCGGCCGCGACGAACCCCTGGGCCGTGGGGAAGTCGTCGGAGCCGGCCACCGGGTTGGGCACGAACCCGGCCGCCCCGCAGGCGTCGACCACGAGCTGACGACACGGCCCCGGCGTGGACGCCGCGTCCACCCACGACTCCCCGGCGAGCCGGGCCAGGTCGACCGGTCCGCGCTCGGCCGACAGCGGATGGTCCTTCGGTAGGACCACGCGGTACGGGTCGTCCAGCAGGTGGTGGAACCGGATGCCCGGCAGGGTCGGGCACGCGCCGATGACGACGGCCACCGCGAGGTCGGCCTCGCCGGCGACCAGCTCCGCGAGCGGGTCCTGGGGGTCGCGGAGCGTGAGGTCGAGGCGCACCTCTGGGTGGGCGCGGCGGAAGGTGGCCACGGCGGGCGGGACGAGCATCGCGCCAGCCGTGGTGAAGAAGGCGACCCGCAGGCGCCCGGTGCGGCCGGCGCGGAGGTCCGCCAGCTCGGCCTCGGCCGTGGCGAGCTGGGCGGTGAGCACGGCGGCGTGGTGGGCGAGCAGCAGTCCGGCCGCGGTGGGTCGCACTCCCCTTCCCGCCTTCTCCAGGAGCGGGACCAGCGCCTCCTTCTCCAGCACGGCGAGTTGCTGGCTGATCGCGGAGGGCGTGTAGCCGAGGTTGGCGGCCGCGGCGGTGATCGAGCCACTGCTGACCACCGCCCGGAGGAGCTGCAACCGACGCACATCCAGCATGCCGTGAATTTACAGATTTCCTGAACGATGCCTCCACAATTATTCACTTGATCTCATGCTTTGTGGGCCTCATGGTGGAGGGGCCGCCACCGACCGACTTCGTGCGGATGGAGGCCGCCCCGACGGCGTCATCGGCGTCATCGGCGTCGACGCCGTCCGCGCGGGACGGCGAACAAGACACCAGACCAAGACCAGACCAAGACCACGGGGACCACCATGGGAGGACCGTCGTGACCAGTCCGGGGAGCCTGCTCCGCCTCGGCACCCTCGCGTTGCTCTGGGGCTCCAGCTTCCTCTGGATCAAGCTGGGCCTCGACGCCTTCAGCCCGGTCCAGCTCGTGCTCGTGCGGGTCGCCCTGGGCGCGGTGGTCCTGGTGGCGATCTGCCGGGCCCGACGGGTCGCGTTGCCGCGCGGCGCGCGCGTGTGGGGGCACCTGGCGGTCGCCGGCCTGCTCGCCAACGCGCTGCCGTTCGTGATGTTCGGGTTCGGGGAGCAGACCGTCGACACCGGCCTCGCCGGCGTGCTCAACGGGACCATGCCGCTGTGGACGCTGTTGATCGCGCTGCTCGTGCGGCAGGAACGCGGCCTCGGCTGGGCCAAGGGCGCCGGCCTCGCGCTCGGCTTCGCCGGCACATTGTTGATCTTCGCGCCGTGGCAGAGCGGCGGCGTGCTGGGCTGGGGCTCCCTGGCGATCCTCTGCGCCGCCCTGAGCTACGGCCTCTCGGCGGTGTACATGGCGCGGTACCTGGCCGGGCGCGGCATCCCGCCGGTCGCGGTCGCCGCAGGCCAGATGATCTGCGCGACCGCGTGGACCGCCCTGGCGATGCCGGTCGGCGGGCTCGAGGCCGTGCGGTGGAACGCGGTCTCGTTGCTGGCCGTCGCCGTCCTCGGCGTGTTCGGCACCGGGCTGGCGTTCATCGTCTACTACCGACTGATCGCCGACGACGGCCCGACCGTCGCGTCCACGACCGCCTACCTGATGCCGATCGTGTCGGTGCTGCTGGGCGCGGTCGTGCTGCACGAGGAGCTGCACCCGCGGGTCCTCGGCGGGATGGCCGTGATCCTCGTGGGAGTGGCGCTCACCCGCGTCACCCCACGCCGGACGGCCCGGGTCGAGGAGACGCCGGCTCCTTCGTCGGCCCCGGCTCCGTCGGCCCCAGCTCCGTTGAACGCAGCTCCGTTGAACCCGGCCCAGCCCGCCTCGGCCAGCGCCGGGGACTGAGCGTCCCCACGATCCCCTCGTGGGGCGGCACGCCGAGCGCGCCGCCCCACGAGACGTGGATCAGACGAGACGACGGTCGGAGGCCCAGCGGGACAGCTCGTAGCGGTTCGAGAGCTGCGTCTTGCGCAGCACGCTCGACACGTGCGTCTCGACCGTCTTGACCGAGATGAACAGCTCGGACGCGATCTCCTTGTACGCGTAGCCCCTGGCGAGCAGGCGCAGCACGTCCCGCTCCCTCGGGGTGAGCAGGTCCAGCTCCGGGTCCCGGATCGGGGCAGCGCCCGGCCGGTCGGCGAAGGCGTCGAGCACGAACCCGGCCAGGCGCGGCGAGAACACCGCGTCGCCCTCGGCGACCCGGCACACGGCCTCGGCCAGCTCGCGCCCGGAGATCGTCTTGGTCACGTAGCCCCGCGCGCCCGCACGGATCACCGCGATGACGTCCTCGGCCGCGTCGGAGACCGACAGCGCCAGGAACACCACCTCGGGCTGGTTCGGCCGCACCCGCCGCAGCACCTCGGCGCCGCCGCCGTCGGGCATGTGCACGTCCAGGAGCACCACGTCCGGCCGGTAGTGGGCGATACCGGCCACGGCCTCGTCCACCGACCCGGCCTCCCCCACGACCCGCACGGTGTCCGCCGCGTGGTCCAGCTCCGCCCGGACGCCGGTGCGGAACAACGCGTGATCGTCGACCAGGAAGACCCGCACCGGGCGGCTCCCCGTCTCCGGCGTGCCCTCTGTGTCCTGGTCGCTCACGCTCGTGCCTCCTTGGCGGCGTTCTTCGTCCCGTTACGGGAGCGCGGCATCTCCAACTGGACCTCGGTGCCCTCGCCCGGCGCCGTGCGCAGCCGGACAGCGCCCCCGTGCCGCTCCATCCTCCCCCGGATGGAGTCGGCGAGGCCATGCCGGTCCTCCGGCACCGCCTCCGGGTCGAACCCCTTGCCCCGGTCGCGCACGTAGACCTGCACCCGTTCGGGCTCCACCTCGGCGTACACGCTGACCTCGCCCACCCCGGCGTGCTTGGCCGCGTTGACCACGGCCTCCCTGGCCGCGTGCACCAACGCCACCAACCGCTCGTCCAGCTCGCAGTCCCCCACCACGACCTGTTGGACCTTGATGGCGAAGGTGTCCTCCACCTCGCCGCAGGCGGTCGCCACCGCGTCCGCGAGGTTGCCCGACGGCCCGCCCGCGGCTCCGCCGTCGGCGTCGCCGCCCCGCCGCCCGTACCCCGAGGGGCCGTAGAGCCACGCGCGGAGCTGCCGCTCCTGGCCGCGCGCCAGCCGCAGCACCTCGCGGGGCACGTCGGGCTGCTTCTGGATCAACGCCAGGGTCTGGAGGACCGAGTCGTGCAGGTGGGCGGCGATCTCGGCGCGCTCCTCGGTGCGGATGCGGGCCCTGCGCTCCTCGTTGAGGTCGCGCACGAGCCGCAGCCACCACGGCACGGTGAGGACGGCGACGCCGACCAGCGTGGCCAGCACCGACACCACGGCCGCCTGCATGGCGCCGAGGTCGACCCTGGACAGCAGGAACATCGCGATGCCCGTGACGACGAGGCCGACCCCGCCGAGCACCCGCACCACGGCGGAGACGCCACCGCCGCCCAGCAGCGCCCCGGCGACCCCGGACCGCGCGCTGCCCAGCCACCGGCGGCGCTGCGCCTCGTCCGCCTCGCGCCACACCACGGCGGTGCCGACCAGCACCGCGCCGAGCGGGCCGATGACCCAGCGCCCGATCGACCCGGTCAGCGAGCCGGCGGCGATCGCCAGGCCGGCGCCGAGCACGGCCAGGCCGATGCCCTGCATCCGCTCGGTGGACGACTCCTCGCGCTGCGGCGCGTCGGCCGGCTCCGGGGCCATGGTGATCCACAGCAGGCCGTAGGCGACCACCCCGGCCCCGCCGAGCGCGGCCAGGGCGGCGAACACCGCGCGGACCCACAGCACGGGCACGCCCAGGTGCTCGGCGACGCCGCTCGACACACCGCCCACGACCCGGCCGGAGCGCCGGCGCACCAGCGGCGGGCGCGCCAGGCCCACGGCCTGCTCGTCGGCGGGGCGTCCGGCCCCGGGCCACCGCATCGTCTCCGGCATCGTCACCTCCCGCCGCTCCTCCGTCGTCGCGCTGTCGACCTCGACGTCCACGCTGGCATCGTCGCACCCGGGCGCCCGCGCGGACATCGGGGAACGACCCGGGGCGGCGCTGGTCCCGCCTCCGGGGCGGGTCAGGGGCCTCCCCGATGCGCGGGAGGACACTGAGGAGGGAGTCTCGGGACGTGAGCGGGATGCGGGACACACCGGGACGGTGGGCCGCCGTCGAGGACACGGCGGGCGATCTCTGGGCGACCCGGCCCCGGCGACCCCGGACGGGCCGCAAGGTCGCCGGCGTCGCGGCGGGCATCGGTCGCCGGTACGGCGTCGACCCCGTGCTGGTCAGGGTCGGGTTCGCGACGTTGACCTTCGCCGGCGGCGTCGGGGTGCTGTTGTACGTGCTGGGCTGGCTGTTGCTGCCCGAGGACGGCGACGAGGTCTCCGCCGTGGAGGGGCTGCTGCACCGGGGGCGCGCGTCGACCTCCGGCGCGCTCACGGCGGCGCTCGCCCTCGCGCTGATCCCGATCAGCGCCTTCGTGTTCGACGGCGACGTCAGCGCCTTCGTCTCGTTGGGTCTGGCCGCGAGCGCGGTGTACCTGCTGCACCGTCACCGGGGGCAGGAGAACCGGGAGTTCGGCGCCGACGCTCCGGTCATCCAGCCGGCGCAGACGGGTGTCCCGCCGACCGCCGCGCCCCCGGTGGGCGTGCCGCCGATGTCCGCTCCCAGCGACGCGGAGCCGAGCGAGGCGGCGGGAGGCGAGGCCGCCACGCGGCCGCTGTCCACGCACCCGCTTCAGGCGTCCGCCGCCACCACGGTCGGCCCTGCCGGCCCTGCCGCCCCTGCGACGCCTACCGCACCTACCGCGCCTACTGTGCCGAGTGCGCCCGCAGCGCCCGCTGCGCCCCCTGTCCCTCCGCACATGGCCGCCGCCATGCCGGACTCCACACACACCGCACCGGCTCCGTCGGTGGGTGTGCCGCCCGATCAGGCCGCGGACGTCCCGCCACCCCCGGCGTGGGACCCGCTCGGCGTCGCGCCGTTCGCCTGGGACCTCCCGGAGCCCGCTCCCACCCAGGAGGAGCGCCAGGAGGAGCGGGGGGAACCGAAGCGCCGGTCGCGCGTCACCGCGGTGACCTTCGCGTTGGCGCTGGTCACGGGCGGGGTGGGCATCGTGTTCGGCCCCGACATCGGCTGGACGCACGTGCCGGGGCTCGTGCTGGCCGTGCTCGGCGTCGGGATGCTGGCCGGCTCGTTCCTCCGGGGCGGCCGCGGTCTGATCGCGCTCGCGGTCCCGGTCGGGTTCCTGGCCATGGCCGGCGGCGCGACCGGCCCGGTCCACGAGTGGGAGGGAGCGGGCGCCCAGCACGTCACCCCGAACGCGGTCGCGGACGTGCAGCCGTCCTACACACTCAGCGCCGGCGACATCGACCTGGACCTGTCCCAGTTGCGGCTGACCAAGGACGACCAGGTGACCACCCGGGTGCGGGTGCAGCTCGGCAACGTCTCCGTCCGGGTGCCCCGCGACGCCGACGTCGAGGTGGAGTGCACGACGGGACTGGGTGACGCCCAGTGCCTGAGTCAGAGGACCAGCGGATCGAACAGGACGTTGAGAAGCGTCGAGCACGGGCCCGACGGCCCCGGCGGCGGGAAGATCGTGCTGGAGGCGCGGACCGGGATGGGGAACGTGGAGGTGCTCCGTGACTGACCACGGCAACGGCCGGGAGATCCGGCGCGGTCGGAACCGGCGCCCGCGCCGCAGGGGCCTGGACGTGCTCACGTTCCTCGCCGGCCTGATCGCGTTGGGGGTGGCCGGCTACAACCTGACCGACGGCGCGCTGTGGGTCCCCGACTGGGACCTCCGGTGGGTGCTCGCGGGGGGCGCGGTCGCCGTGGGCGTGCTGATCCTCGTGGCGTCGCTCCGCCCCCGCCGCAAGTAGCGCCCCACCGGGCGCGGCGAACCCGACCACCCCGCCAGGTGTGGTGGGTCAGCACAGGAGCCAGTCGCATTCCGGGGTGGCGGTGGTCCGCCGCGGCCGTGGCCTCGGGGTGGTCGTGACCGTCGTCGTGGCCGGAGGGTGGATGGGCGCCGGCGCCACCGCGGTGGTGGGGAGCTCGGCGGGCGACGGCGTCGTGACCCTGACGGCCGACGTGACGGGGCGACGGAGCGTCGTGGTGGGCGAGTCGGCCGAGGGGGCCTCCGTGGTCGGGGAGTCCGGCGTCTCCGGGGTGGTCGGGGTCGTCGTGGGGGCGGGGGCCGGTTCGACCGAGGTCGTGCGGCGGTTCTCCTCGACGCGGTCGCGACGCGTGGTCTCCGACGCCGGCCGGTGGACCAGGCCGAGGAAGAACAGAGCGGACACCACCGAGCCCACCAGGGCCCCGACCGCGAGCCGACCCTGCCCGCTCATCTCCGCGAGCACCGCCACTGCCTATCGCGATCACCCGAACGCCTCCAAGCGAGGCGGCCGGATCACGCCCGGAACGGGGACGCCGCGCCCCCCTGACCGGGTGGCGCGGCGTCGGTGTCGCTGTCCTCAGGCGTCCCAGGTGTCCTCAGTGTCTCGGCGGCTGCCGTCGGTGTCTTGGCTGCCGTCGGTGTCCTGGACGCCCTCGGCGCCCGCTGCGGGGTCGGCGTCCCGGTCGACGTCCGCCGACCGAGCGCCATGTCGGCCGGGGGGTCGCCCGGCCGACGGTCACTCCCACTCGATGGTGCCCGGCGGCTTGCTCGTCACGTCGAGGACGACCCGGTTGACCTCCGCCACCTCGTTGGTGATGCGGGTCGAGATCCGCTCCAACACGTCGTAGGGCAGGCGCGACCAGTCGGCGGTCATGGCGTCCTCGCTGGACACCGGCCGCAGGACGACCGGGTGGCCGTAGGTGCGGTAGTCGCCCTGCACGCCCACCGAGCGCACGTCGGCCAGCAGCACGACCGGGCACTGCCAGATGTCGCGGTCCAGCTCGGCCGCGGTCAGCTCCTCCCGGGCGATCGCGTCGGCGGCCCGCAGGATCTCCAGCCGCTCGGCGGTCACCTCGCCCACGATGCGGATGCCCAGGCCGGGACCGGGGAACGGCTGTCGGTGGACGATCGTCTCCGGCAGGCCCAGCTCCAGGCCGACCCGGCGCACCTCGTCCTTGAACAGCAGCCGCAGCGGCTCGACCAGCTTGAACTGGAGGTCCTCCGGCAGGCCGCCCACGTTGTGGTGGCTCTTGATGTTCGCGGCCCCGGTGCCGCCGCCCGACTCGACCACGTCCGGGTAGAGGGTGCCCTGCACCAGGAAGTCGATGTGCTCGCCGTGCTCGCCGGCCTCGGCCTGGAGGTCGCGGGCGGCCTGCTCGAACACCCGGATGAACTCCCGGCCGATGATCTTGCGCTTCTCCTCGGGGTCGGTGACCCCGGCCAGCGCGTCCAGGAACCGCTGCCGCGCGTCCACCGTCACCAGGCGCACGCCGGTCGCCGCCACGAAGTCCCGCTCCACCTGGGCCCGCTCGCCGGCCCTCAACAGGCCGTGGTCGACGAAGACGCAGGTCAGGCGGTCACCGATGGCGCGGTGGACGAGCGCCGCCGCGACGGCGGAGTCCACGCCGCCGGACAGGCCGCAGATCGCGCGGCCGTCGCCGACGTGGGCCCGCACGGCCTCGACCGCGTCGTCGACGATCGACGCGGTGGTCCACTGCGGCCGGACGCCGGCGATCTCGTGCAGGAACCGCCGGAGCACCTCCTGGCCGTGCGGCGAGTGCGCCACCTCGGGGTGGTACTGCACACCGGCCAGCCGGCGCTCGACGTTCTCGAACGCCGCCACCGGCGCGCCGCCGGAGGTGGCGGTGACGGTGAAGCCCTCGGGCGCCCGCGTGACGCAGTCGCCGTGGCTCATCCAGACCGGGTGGTTGGCGGGCAGCTCCTCGTGCAGCCGACCCCCCTGCGGCGTGACGGACAGGTCGGTGCGGCCGAACTCCCTGGTCCCGGTGTGCTCGACCGTGCCGCCGAGCACCTGCGCCATGGCCTGGAAGCCGTAACAGATGCCGAAGACGGGCACGCCCTGCTCGAACAGTGCCGGGTCGACGCGCGGCGCGCCCTCCTCGTACACCGAGGACGGGCCGCCCGACAGCACGACGGCTGCGGGGTTCCTGGCGAGGATCTCCTCCACAGGAGTGGTGTGCGGCACGACCTCGGAGTAGACCTGCGCCTCCCGCACCCGGCGGGCGATGAGCTGGGCGTACTGCGCGCCGAAGTCGATGACGAGAACCGGGCGCTGTGCGCTGGTGGCGCTCACTGGCGAACCTCCGCGTGGGCTTCCTTCTGCTCCCATCGTCCCAGGTGAACCCGCCGGATGGCGCACCACCCCCACCCGGAACGTGGGGATCACCACGCGTGACGTCACCGTTACGGCGGTAGGAACACACACTGGCGTCACGTGTGATGTACGTCTACCGTGTGACGATCAACACGCAGGGAGGTGGCGCCCGTGCTGGAGTCCTTCTTCGCCGGCCTGCTCGCGGTGGTGGCGGTCGTCGGGGTTCTCGCCCTGACGGTCCTGTACGGAACGGTGTTGCTGGCCGCGGCCGGCGCGGCGGGAGTGGTCGGCTTCGGCTGGCAGCGGATGCGTCGCCGCTCGTGGTGACCCTCGTCGCGCGCCCCGCACGCCGGGCGCGCCCCGGGCGGGACGACGGGCCTACGGTAGGGGCATGACCGGTCCGAACGCCGTGGAGGCCAGGCCGCGCCCGTGCTGGGTCGCCGGCCGCGCGGAGCAGGGTGAGAGCGAACTCGTCGTCCGACACCCGTTCGACGGGACCGAGGTGGCCAGCGTGGCCGTCCCGGGCGCCGAGCAGGTCGAACGGGCCGTCGCGGCTGCGGCGGAGGTGGCGGGAGAGTTCCGCCGGTCCCCCGCGCACCTGCGGGCGGCCGCCCTGGAGCACGTCTCACGCCGGCTCGCCGAGCGCGCCGAGGAGATCGCCGAGACGATCACCGCCGAGAACGGCAAGCCGCTGCGCTGGGCCGCCGTCGAGGTGGAGCGCGCGGTGTCCACGTTCCGGTTCGCCGCCGAGGAGGCCCGCCGGTTCACCGGGGACCTGCAACGGCTGGACACCGACCCGGCGGCGCACGGCCGGCTGGCCGTGGTGCGCCGCGTGTCCCGGGGCCCGGTGCTGGGCATCGCCCCGTTCAACTTCCCGCTCAACCTCGTGGCCCACAAGGTGGCGCCCGCGCTGGCCGTGGGCTCGCCGATCGTGGTGAAGCCGGCGCCGCGCACCCCGCTGTCGGCGTTGCTGCTCGGCGAGCTGCTCGCCGAGACCGACCTGCCGGCCGGGGCGTTCTCCGTGCTGCCGCTGGGCAACGAGGAGACGATGGCGCTGGTGCGGGACGAGCGCCTCCCGGTGGTCTCGTTCACCGGGTCCGGCCCGGTCGGCTGGTCGATCGCCGACGCGGTGCCCCGCAAGCACGTCGTGCTGGAACTGGGCGGCAACGCCGCGGCCGTGGTCTGCGCGGACTGGGACAGCGACGCGGATCTCGACTTCGCCGCGCGGCGCATCGCCACCTACTCCAACTACCAGGCGGGCCAGTCGTGCATCGCGGTGCAGCGGGTGGTCGTGGACCGCGCGGTCGCCGACCGGTTCGTGCCCCGGCTCGTCGAGGCGGTGCGGGGGTTGCGCACGGGTGACCCGCACGACCCGGAGGTCGTCGTCGGCCCGCTGGTGGACGAGGACGCCGCGAAGCGCGTGGAGACGTGGATCGGTGAGGCGACCGCGCGCGGCGCGCGGGTGCTGGCGGGCGGGACGCGCACCGGAACGGTGCTCGAACCGACCGTGCTGGCCGACGTGCCCACCGGGTCGAAGGCGTGGGACGAGGAGATCTTCGGCCCCGTGCTTGCCGTGTCCACAGTGGACGGACTGGACGAGGCGCTGGCGCTGGTGAACGACTCCCGGTACGGCCTCCAGGCCGGCGTGTTCACGCACGACGTGCGGGTCGCCTTCCGCGCGTCGGCGGAGCTGGAGGTGGGCGGCGTGATCGTCGGCGACGTGCCGTCGTACCGCGCCGACCAGATGCCCTACGGCGGGGTCAAGGGTTCCGGCGTGGGCCGCGAGGGCGTGCGCTCGGCGATGAACGACCTGACGGAGGAGCGCGTCCTCGTGCTCACCGGGGTGTCGTTGTAGGTCCGGGGTAGATCCGGTGCCGCAGGCGGGTCCCGTCGATCCGCTACCGGCGACGGGTCTCCGGTGGCGGTCCGAGTCCGTGGTTTTGGCCGCTGACCAGGTGGTTTGGGACATCGCGGGCCGTCGCAGCCTGGGGACCATGTGCTGGGGTTCGTGGGGTTCGTCGGTGGCCATGACCTCGCCGCTGGGCGAGGTCATGGCCATGGCATGGCCACGGCCCGTGTTGTGGGCGCCCGAGATGGCTGGCGCGGGGCGGACCCCGTTCACTCTCCCGCCGGCGGGACTGCTCGGCCCAGCCAGCCGATCCTCATGATCGCGACCTGGCCCTGGGTCACCGCAATGGATCACCGCCCGAGTCACGAACGGTTCGGCGTTGGCCGATGGGCCTCAGGCCAGGGGCCAGGGGCCAGGGGCCAGGGGCCAGGGGCCAGGGGCCAGGGGCCAGGGGCCAGGGGCCAGGGGCCAGAGAAAACCACCAGTAGACCACGGGGCACAGACCTTCTGACTGTCTCTCACCCGTCCGAGATCGGAGTTGTCCACAGGCCCCGGATCTCTCCACAGTGGATCTTCGTGGGGTTCCGCCGCGTGGTGGGCGCCGATAGGCTGGAGCGGGGCTCGCCCCCCGGGCGGGTGGGGGCTGACCTGGGGAAGGGTCAGATTGGGCGGGTCAGGCCAGGCCCTGTGGGAAGCCGAGAACGGCGTCCGGGTCGTAGCGCCGTGCGATCTCGCGCAGTCGCCCGAGGTTGGGGCCGTAGCTGGCGGTCGCCCAGTCGGATTGGCCCGGGTCGAGATAGTTGATGTACGCCCCGGTGGCCCCGAGTTCGGCCAGGCCGCGTTGCACCTCGAAGACCAGCCGGGTTCGGTGCACCCGGTCCTCGGCCGTCGCCGTCGCGTACACCTGCGCCGTGGCGAACGCGGACCGGTGCGGGAACGCGGTGGCCGCCGCGTCGACCTCCGCGATCACGCCGCCCAACGGGTCGACTTCCACCACCACCCCCTCGCTCCCCTCCAGCAGGCCGACGAGAGCCGCCGCCCCCACCGGACGCGTCAGCACCCGCGACGAGGCGACGAAACCCACCCGGGGCAGGACACCTCCCTCGTCCCGGAGGCGACAACACGCCGGCGGGATCTCGGAGCACCCCGCGAAGTGACGCGTCGCCGTGAGGAAGTCGGCCGCGCGGAACATCCCCTGCCCAGGTGAGGTGCCCACGCTCCGCACCAGCTCAGCCAGGAGGGACCGGCCGGCGTCGGGCCCTCCCACCCAGCACCCGACAACCCGGCACCCCACGGCGGCGCCACCCGTCAGGGTGCAGTTGGCCCACATGCGCGAGGGAACGCGGGTGATCCACTCCTGCCACCCGCCGAACACCTCCACCGCCGAGCCGGCCGGGAAGTCCATGGCGAAGACGGCCAGGTCGGGCGCGGCTTCCGTGGCGAACTCGAACGACACCACCACCCCGAAGTTGCCGCCACCGCCGCCCCGCAACGCCCAGAACAGGTCCGGCTCGGAGTCCGGCGACGCGGTGACCAGGCGCCCGTCGGGCAGCACCACCCGGGCTGACCGGAGCCGGTCCGCGGTGAGCCCGAACGCCCGGTCGAGCATCCCGATCCCGCCGCCGAGGGTGAGCCCGGCGAGGCCGACCGTGGGGCACGACCCGAGGGGCAGGCAGCGCCCGGCCCCGGCCAGCGCCGTGGCGACCTCGACCAGCCGGGTGCCGGCGCCGACCACGGCGACGCCGTCCGCACGGACCTCCACGTCGGCCAGGTCGCGCAGGTCGACGACCAACCCGTCCCGTGGTGTGGAGTACGCCGGGTAGCTGTGCCCTCCGCTCCGCGCGGCAACCGGCGTGCCCGACCCGGCAGCCAGGTCGAGACACCTCCGGACGTCCTCAGGACCAGCGCACCGGACGATCGCCGCCGGCACCCGGTCGTCGCACAGGGCGTTGAACGGACGGCACAGCAGGTCGTAACCGGGTTCCCCGGGCAGGATCAACCGCCCAGTGAGCTGACGGCGCAGCGCCGCCCAGTCCTCAGGGCTCACGAGGACGCTCCGCGGCTCGTCGTGTCGCGCTGTCGTGTCGCACTTCGGTGGAGTAGCCACTTCAGGGCGTCTGGCCCCAACCAGTCGCACGCCGGAGCGCGGCCGCCAACTCCGCCTCGGCGGCGTCCGCTGCCACGTCGTGCCGCACCGCCGCGAGGTGGCCGTCCGGCCGGACCAGGGCGAAGGACGCCGGCCCGAGACGCAACTCCTCGGCCAGCCCCCGCTCCGGCAACCGCACGAGCCGTGTCGGCGGGGCGGTGGGCGAGCCCGGGTCGCCGGACAGGACGCTCTGCCCGGCGGTCAGTGAGGTGAGCACGGTGAAGTGCGGGCCGAGGACCTGCCGGAGCCGCCAGCCACCCGCGAGGGGAGCGTCAGGGCAGAGCACGCCCGGCAATGGCGGTCGGGCCGCGCCTGGTGCGCGGGGAAAGGCCGCGACCTCCCGTGCGGAGGGAGGCGTGGTCAGCGGCGAGTCCACGTACCAGAACGGTTCGGCCAGCCGACCGGAGTCGATCAGGGGCCGGACGCTCGGGTCCTCGACGCTCCTGGTGAGGACGGCGTGGCGGTGTTCCCGCTCCGCCTGCGTCCTGGGGGAGAGGAACCGCATCGTGGCGCTGGTGACGTCGAGGTTCTCGTCGGCCGCGGCGCCGCGCTCGACGTCGTAGGAGTCGAGCAGGAGCGGCCCCGCCCAGCCGGCCCGCTCGTAGGCGATCTTCCACGCGGCGTTCTCCGCGTCCTGCACCCCGGAGTTGAGCCCCCGCGCCCCGAACGGGGCCATGACGTGCGCGGCGTCGCCGGCGAACAGCACGCGGCCCACCCGCATGGCGGGCACGCGACGCTGGTGGAACCGGTAGACGGAGACCCACAGCAGGTCGTGGTCCCTGTCCCCGACGATGGCCCGGATCTTGGCGTCGAGCGCTCCGGACTCCTGGGCCCGGTCCAGGTCGAAGTCCGCCGGCACCTGCCAGTCGATCCGCCACACGCCGCCGGGCTGCGGGTGGAGCAGCACCTGGCGGCCGGGGTTCCACACCGGGTCGAAGAAGAACCGGCGCTCCGGGGCGTCGAAGCCGAAGTCGGCGCGCACGTCGGCGATGAGGAACTGGTCCGGGTACGACTCCCCCTCGAACGGCAGACCGAGCAGGTGACGCACGGTCGAGTGGGCGCCGTCCGCGGCGACGCAGTGCGTTCCGTAGAACGCCCGTTCTCCGTCCTCGGTGACGACCCGAGCCGTCACTCCGGCGTCGTCCTGCTCGATGCCCACCACCCGGTGCCCGAACCGCACGTCGACGGCGGGCTCGGCCGCGGCGCGCTCGTCCAGCAGCAGTTCGAGGTCGGTCTGCGAGATGTTGGTGAACGGCGGGAACGTGCTGTGGCTGTCCTCGGGGAACGTGGTCACCAGGACCTCGTGCTCGCGGAAGAACGTCCGCCCGACCCACCAGGTGACGCCCGCGTCGGCGATCCGCCGTCCGAGTCCCACCCGTTCGAGGATGTCGAGGACGTCCCGCTGCACGCAGATCGAACGGCTGCCGACCGCCAACCGCCGGGGCGCCGCCTCCAGCACGACGCTCGGTGTCCCGGCCCTGGCCAACAGCAGGGCCGTGGCGAGCCCGACCGGGCCACCTCCGACGACCAGCACCGGTCCACGGACGCCGTCGTCCATGCGCCGATACTCCCGCACACTCCGCGCCGGCGCTTCGCGCTGCGCACGGGCGGCGGCGGTCAGTCGTCGACGAGTCGCGCGGGGTCGAACGCTACCGGGAACGGCTTCTCGACCCTCAGCACCTCACCCGCGCCCACCCGCCGCACCAGCTCGTACTCCCCAGCGGAGCCCAGCTCGTACACCTGTTCGTCGGGAAGCTCGACTCCGACCGCCTCCCAGGTAGCGCAGCCCGGCAGCACGCGCGGCCGGGCGCAGGAGGGAGTGCGGCAGGAACGACGCCGTCTGGTGACCACGACTCGGTGGTGGATTCACGATCAGGGCACCATCCACGACCTCGTACCGGATTCCGTCATCCGGCATCGCGAGCACATCTCTGATCGTCCAGCGACCCACCTGATCGAACGCAGCGCTCACGTGGCCGTCACCCCCCAGATGCGCTCCGCACCCATCTCGTCGCAGGGAGTCCTCCCCACACGCCCACAGTGTCTACTGAGCGAGGGGCAGGCGGAGCGCGGCGGGCGCGTCAGCGGGGACGGCCGGACGGCGCGGCGCGACCGGCGCGACGCGCCGGTACGACTGGCCCGGCGCGGGCCGGGGATCGGTCTCACCGGCGTTCGGCCAGAACGCGAAGGCCCGCTCCGCCTGGGCGGTGATGGTCAACGACGGGTTCACCCCGAGGTTCGCCGTGATCGCCGACCCGTCCACGACCGACAGCGTCGGGTAGTTGTGCACGCGGTGGTACGGGTCGATGACGCCCTGCTCGGCGGTCTCCCCGATCACGCATCCCCCGATGAAGTGCGCGGTCAGCGGGATGTTGAACAGCTCGCCCCACGTGCCGCCGGCCACGCCGCCGATGCGCTCGGCGGCGAGCTGGTTGGCTCGGTGGCCGGCCGGGATGAAGGTCGGGTTGGGCTGGCCGTGCCCCTGCTTCGAACTCAGCCGCCACCGACCGAGCGGGCCCCGCCGCACGAAGGTGGTGATCGAGTTGTCCAGGGCCTGCATGACCAGCAGGATCAGCGTCCGCTCACTCCACCGCCGCACGGACAGCAGGCGCAACGTCGTCACCGGGTGCCGGAGGAGGTACCGGAAGAACTGCACCCACCTCGGTGTGCTGGCCGCGCCGTCGGTGGCCAGGGTTTGCAACAGCCCCATCGCGTTGCTGCCCTTGCCGTACCGCACCGGCTCGATGTGGGTGGACTCGTCGGGGTGGAAGGACGAGGTGATCGCCACACCCCGGCTGAAGTCCCGCGCCGGGTCGACGCTCAGCCGGCCGGCTCCCACGATCGCCTCGGAGTTCGTCCTGGTCAGCTCGCCGAGCCTGGGCGAGAGTCGGGGCAGGACGCCCTCGGCCCGCATCCGGTGCAGGAGGTTCTGGGTGCCCCAGGTGCCGGCCGCGAGGACGACCTGGGCGGCGGTGATGGCGCGCTCGGGCCGACGCCGGCCGCCGGTCGGGCGGGTCCGCACCACCCAGCTCCCGTCCGGCCGGGGCACGAGCGCGGTGACCGTGGTCAGCGGCAGGACGTGCGCGCCGTTGCGTTCCGCGAGGTAGAGGTAGTTCTTGACCAGGGTGTTCTTGGCGCCCACCCGGCAGCCGGTCATGCACGAGCCGCACTCGGTGCAGCCCGTGCGCCTCGGCCCCGCGCCCCCGAAGTAGGGGTCCTCGGCCGTCTCGCCGGGGCGGCCGAAGAAGACGCCGACCGGCGTGGGGTGGTAGCTGTCGGCCACGCCCATGTCCGCCGCGACCTCCTGGATCACCTCGTCGGCCGGGGTGACGTGCGGGTTGGT
Source organism: Streptoalloteichus tenebrarius (assembly GCF_024171885.1). Taxonomy (GTDB): domain Bacteria; phylum Actinomycetota; class Actinomycetes; order Mycobacteriales; family Pseudonocardiaceae; genus Streptoalloteichus; species Streptoalloteichus tenebrarius. Next base: position 18,155 of record NZ_JAMTCP010000024.1, read on the forward strand.
GACCACGCCGAGCATCCGGCTCGCCTGGTCGTAGTACGGCGCGAGCTCGGCCTCCCAGTCGGTGATGTGCGCCCACTGCCGGTCGCGGTAGAACGGCGTGAGGGGCCGGTACAGCGTGTTGGCGTAGACCAGGGAGCCGCCGCCGACGCCCGCGCCCGCCAGGACCATGACGTTGCGCAGCAGGTGGATGCGTTGGATGCCGAAGCAGCCCAGCCGGGGCGCCCACAGGTAGCGCCGCAGGTCCCACGAGGTGCGGGCGAACTCGTCGTCGGCGAAACGCCGTCCCGCCTCGACGACCGCGACCCGGTAGCCCTTCTCGGTCAGCCGCAACGCGGCGACGCTCCCGCCGAAGCCGGACCCCACGACCACCACGTCGTAGTCCGGCCGGTCGCCCACCCCGTGGTTACCTGTGAGTAGCGCCATAGCGGGAGGCTAGCCCCACCTCGGCCCGTCCGACCAGACCCTGTTACCAAAGGTAACGGGAAAGCGCGGGCGGGCCGCCCTCCCGAACGCGAACCGCCGCCCCACCGGCGGGTGAACCCACACCGGACGGGGCGGCGGCTCGGCGACGACGGGGAGCCGAAGGGGCTCCGCGGCTCAGCGGCGGACGGTCAGGCCCACCTTCTGGAACTCCTTGAGGTCCGAGTAGCCGGTCTTGGCCATGGCCCTGCGCAGCGCGCCGAACAGGTTCACGGTCCCGCTCGGGTCCGAGGACGGCCCGAACAGCACCTTCTCCAGGTCGTGCCCGGAGTCGCCGAACCCGATCACCTCGCTGCGCGGCAGCGACGGGTGCGCCGCGGCGGAGGTCCAGTACAGGCCGTGCCCGGGAGCCTCGCTCGCGTCGGCCAGCGCCTCACCCAGCATCACCGCGTCCGCGCCGCAGGCGATCGCCTTGGCGATGTCGCCGGAGTGGGTCAGGCCGCCGTCGGCGATGACGTGCACGTACCGACCACCGGTCTCGTCCAGGTAGTCCCGGCGGGCGGCGGCGGCGTCCGCGATCGCGGTGGCCATCGGCACGCCGATGCCCAGCACCTGGTCGGTCGTGGTCGCCCGCGACTCGCCGTACCCGACGATCACGCCGGCCGCGCCGGTCCGCATCAGGTGCATCGCGGTGCGGTAGTCGCCGACACCGCCGGCGATCACCGGCACGTCCAGGTCCGCGATGAACCGCTTGAGGTTCAGCGGCTCCCCGTCCCTGGCCACGTGCTCGGCGGAGATGATCGTGCCCTGCACGACCAGGATCTCCACGCCGGCCGCCAGCAGGTCCGGCGTCAGCTCCTCGGCGTGCTGCGGGCTGACCCGCACCGCCACCGTGACCCCGGACTCCCTGACCTGCTTGATCGCCTCGGTGATGAGGTCCACCCGCACGGGCGCGGAGTGCAGCTCCTGGAGCACCCGCACCGGCGCGTCCGGGTCCTCGTCCTCCTCGGCCGCCCGCACCACGCGGAACAGGGCGTCCTCGACGTCGCTGTGCCGCGCCCACAGGCCCTCGGCGTTGAGCACGCCCAGCCCGCCGAGCTCGCCGATCCGCACCGCCGACGCCGGCGACACCACCGCGTCGGTCGGGTGCGTGATCAGCGGGATCTCGAAGCGGTAGGCGTCGATCTGCCACGCCAGGGAGACGTCCTTCGACGAGCGGGTGCGCCGGGACGGCACGATCTCCACGTCGTCCAGGTCGTAGGCCCGCATCGCGGTCCGACCCATCCCGATCTCGACCAGATCGCGCACGTCTCCCCTTCCCCGCCGCGGGGCGCGGCGGTTCCTCGTGAGTCAGCCGGCAGGCAGGCTACGCCGTTTCGGCGAACGACCGTCAGCGGGTCGTGTAGTTGGGGGCCTCGACCGTCATGGTGATGTCGTGCGGGTGGCTCTCCTTGAGCCCCGCCGCCGTGATCCGCACGAGCTGGGCCTCCTTGAGGTCGGCCAGCGTGGCCGACCCGGTGTAGCCCATGCCGGAGCGCAGGCCGCCGACGAGCTGGTGCACGACCTGGGACAGCGGGCCGCGGAACGGGATGCGCCCCTCGATGCCCTCCGGCACGAGCTTGTCCTCGGACAGCACGTTGTCCTGGAAGTACCGGTCCTTGGAGAAGGACCTGGCCTGGCCCCTGCTCTGCATCGCGCCCAGCGAGCCCATGCCCCGGTAGGTCTTGAACTGCTTGCCGTTGACCAGGATCAGGTCGCCGGGGGCCTCGGCGGTGCCGGCGAGCAGGCTGCCCAGCATGACGCAGTCCGCGCCCGCGGCGATCGCCTTGGCGATGTCGCCGGAGTACTGGATGCCGCCGTCGCCGATCACCGGGACGCCGGCGGGGGCGCACGCCTGGGCCACCTCGTAGATGGCCGTGATCTGCGGCACGCCGACGCCGGCGACCACGCGGGTGGTGCAGATCGAGCCGGGGCCGACGCCGGCCTTCACGCCGTCGGCGCCCGCGTCGACCAGCGCCTGCGCGCCGGCCCGCGTGGCCACGTTGCCGCCGACGACGTCGACCGAGTCGCCCAGCTCCTGCTTCAGCTTGGCCACCATGTCCAGCACGTTGCGCTGGTGACCGTGCGCGCTGTCCACGACGAGCACGTCCACGCCGGCGTCGACCAGGGTCATCGCCCTGGTGTAGCCGTCGGCGCCCACGCCGACCGCGGCGCCGCACAGCAGGCGGCCGTTCCGGTCCTTGGTGGCGTTGGGGTACTGCTCGGTCTTGACGAAGTCCTTGACCGTGATGAGGCCGCGCAGCTTGCCGGCGCCGTCGACGATCGGCAGCTTCTCCACCTTGTGCCGCCGCAGCAGGCCCAGCGCGGCCTCGGCCGTCACCCCGACCTGCGCGGTGACCAGCGGCATCGGGGTCATCACCTCGCGCACCGGGCGGGTGTGGTCCACCTCGAAGCGCATGTCGCGGTTGGTGATGATGCCGACCAGGGCGCCCTCGGCGTCGGTCACCGGCACGCCGGAGATGCGGAACCGCGCGCACAGCGCGTCGACCTCGGCCAGCGTGTCGTCGGGGGAGCAGGTCACCGGGTCGGTCACCATGCCCGCCTCGGACCGCTTCACGACCTCGACCTGCGAGGCCTGGTCCTCGATCGACAGGTTGCGGTGCAGCACGCCCATCCCGCCCTGGCGGGCCATGGCGATCGCCATCCGCGCCTCGGTGACCGTGTCCATGGCCGAGGACAGCAGCGGCACCTTCAGGCTGACGTTGCGGGACACCCGGGTGCTGGTGTCCACCTCGCTGGGCACCACCTCGGACGGGCCCGGCTGGAGCAGGACGTCGTCGAAGGTGAGACCGAGCATCGCGAACTTGGGCGGGACGCCGTGAGCGGTGAGCTCGCTGGTCATGGCGGGTGGCTGGCCTTTCGTGGGCGCCGGACGCACGGATGGCGGCCGGATCCTCGTTCGGGTGGTTTCGGGCAGGTCAGGCGCCGGTCCACCCTTGGCGGGGCGGATGCGTCCATGCTAACGGGACCGGCGCGGCGGTCATTCCGGCCCGCTCCCGCGGGCGCCCCGCCCGTCATCCCCACAGGCGAGGCACGGGACTCATGTCACCCTCGCCCGGCGCGGCGCCCGGCGGGGGCGCCCGCGCCCGGCCGCCGCCCGAAGGTGAGAGAAACCATGGTCACCTCCGGACAGCCGCGGTGCCGAGCGGGACACCCGCACCCGTTCGCTGTCCGAAGGTGAGGAAAAACCATGGTCACCTCCGGACAGCTCTCACGTCGCCCGGTACGGTGCGGTCCCGTGCCGCACGATGCCTTGCCCCCTGACCCGTTCGCGGGTGACCCGGACGACCCGGCCCGGGCCTTGGCCGGGCAGGACGGCGACGAGCCCTGGGAGCCGCTCGGCGACGAGGAGCGCGCCGAGTTGCTCGCCGACCTCACCGACCTCGCGGTCTACCAGGCGTTGTTGGAGCCGCGCGGGGTTCGGGGAATCGTCGTGGACTGCGCCGACTGTGGCGAACCCCACTACCACGACTGGGAGCTGCTGCGGGCCAGCCTCCAGCAGTTGCTGTCGGACGGGCACATGCGACCCCACGAGCCGGCCTACGACCCGGACCCGTCGGCCTACGTGAGCTGGGAGTACTGCCGCGGCTACCACGACGGCGTCGCCTCGGCCGAGAGCAACCGCTAGTCGTCCCGCACGCGGAAGACGCGGCACGGGCCGGCCGGTGGCTGGCTAGTTCGTGACCCCGCTCTGGACGCTCTGACCGCCCTGGTTCGGGCTCTGCCCACCGGTCTCGTTGCCGCTGCGGGAGCCGTCGGTCGTCCCCGTCCCGGTGCCCGTGCCCTGGTTGCCGGTCCCCGGCGGGGAGGTGGTCGGGTTCCCGCTGCTCGGCACCGGTGTGCTCGACGGCAGCGGGGTGGTCGTGGTGACCGGCGCCGGGCGCGGGGTGCTCGTCTCCGGCGTGCTCGGCGCGGAGGGCGTGGTGCTCGGCGCGGGCGTCGGCGGAGGGGTCTGTCCGCCGGTCGGGCTGGCGCCGGGGTGGGTGCTGGGCGGGTGGGGGGCGCGGGTCCGCAGGGCCTCGACCAGGGACTCGTGCCTGGCGGTGAGGTCGTTCCTGCCGTCCTCGGTGTTGACCACGCCAAGCTGGGACTCGACCCGCTGGAGGACGTCCCTGGCCTCGGCGATGCGGCCCCCGGCGAGCAGCGAACGCGCGGTGTCCAGGTCGGCCCTGACCGACGCGGCGGCCTCCACGGAGCGGGCGTGCTCGGAGTAGAGGACGCGGGTCAGGCCCCACAGCGGGTCGCCGGGTCTGGCGTCCCTGGCGACCACGCCGACCCCGGTGAAGGCGATGGCCAGCACGGCGGCGGCGCTGGCCAGCGGGACCAGGAGCCGGTGCCGGCGGCGGGGGGCGCGGGCCGCGGCGATCACGGAGGCCGCGGTGTCCACGTCGACCAGCTCGTCGAACGGCTCGCCGTCGACGTCGCGCCGCCAGGACAGCAGCAGCGTGCTGAGCTCCTGGTCGGCGAGCTGGCCGTCGACACAGGGATCGGTGCCGCCGAGCGCGTCGAGGAGGGCGTCGTCGGCCTGGATCAGGGAGAGGTCGGCCAGGTCCGCCCCGTCGGTGTCGTCGGTGTCGTCGTCGTCAGTGCCGTCGTCGGCGTCGGCTCCGGTGTCACGGCCGGCTCTGGCGCCCCGGACGACGTCCCGGTCGTCCTCGGGGGCCCTGGCGTCGTCGCCGACGTCCGCACCGTGGTCGGGGTCGGCGTGGGTGCCCGTTGCGAGCTCGCCCCGCTCCCGGGGCTCGACCTCGTGCTCGTCGTGCCGTCTGGCCACTCAGACCACCTCCTCCGCGGCGAGCGTCTTGCGGAGCCGGGCCAGCGCGCGGTGCTGCGCCACCCGCACGGCCCCCGGCGTCGAGCCGACCGCCTCGGCGGTCTCCTCCGCGGACAGCCCGACCACCACCCGCAGCAGGAGGATCTCCCGCTGCTTGGGTGGGAGGACCCGGAGCAGGTGCGCCATCCGCTCGGAGAGCTCTCCCTGCATGGCGCGCTGCTCGGGGCCGGCGCCCAGCTCGGGCGCGTCCGGCACCTCCGGCACCGGCTCGGAACGGTTGCGCGCCGCCGAGCGGTGCGCGTCGGCCACCTTGTGCGCGGCGATGCCGTACACGAAGGCCAGGAACGGTCGGCCCTGGTCTCGGTAGCTCGGCAGCGCCGTGAGCACGGCGAGACACACCTCCTGGGCGACGTCGTCCGCGGACGTGAACGATCGTTCCTGCCTACCAACGCGGGCACGGCAGTACCGCACCACCAGGGGACGGATCGTCGCCAACAGACGCTCGATCGCCTGGCGGTCGCCCTCGACGGCGGCGCCCACGACGGCGTCCAGCCCGTCCCCCGTGTTGGTCATCGCAGACAGCAGCCCTGGTGTTACGCGTAGGCGGACCGACGATGACCGGCTCGGAGGGGTAACCCTCTCGTTGCCGGTCGTGTTCACCGTACCGGGCAGCACTGACTGGTCGGTTGTTGGGAGCCGATCGACACCCGGACGCCGGCTGGGATCCCGCTCACATGGTCCAGTGCGCCGTTCCGCCGGCACGGCCGGCGAGCGTGGGCACCCGTCCCGGGAAAAGGGAGACACTCACGAGGACGCGCCGGGCCGCGCGACGTTGGTCGCCGCGGTCCCCGGATCACACCCGCGACCACGGTCGACCGCCCGCGCGCCCTCGTCCGGCCGACGCCGCCACGAAGCGGACGCCGCGCGTCAGAGGGTTCGTCGGTCGTCGCGAGGTCGGAGGTCCGAGATCCGGGAGGCCGTGGTCGCCGTCGTCGCGGGAACCGCCTCCCAGGGCCCCTCCAGCGCGCCGAGGCGGCCCGCCGCCCCACGCGGACCGTTCTGGAGGATCGGCCGACGACGACGCGGACGCCCCTCGTGTCGACGGGTCCCGGACCGGGGGACCGGGTGTGGTCCTCCGCGCCCGGCACCGCCCCGACGCGCGCGCTCCGCCGTCGCCGTGCCGTCGCCCGCCGCCGCGTCCCCGCGACGACCTCGGGGCCCCTGGCCCTCGGGTCGCCTCCTCGGGTCGAGGTCGGCGAGCGTCGTTCTCGTCGTTCTTCCGTTGTTCGTTGCTGTGCCCGGCCCGGTTCGGCCCGGCTCATCGTCGGCGCTCGGCGCGGCCTGCCCACTCCCCGCCGACCAGACCGACCCGCGACCCGCTGAGGCCGCCGTCGCCGTGCCGTCGCCCGTCGCCTGCCGCCGCGACGACGAGGACCCGCGCAGCGGACAACCGCGCCGGTCGTCACGGGTGCCGGACACTCCCCGGCCACCCGCGGTCGACCCCGTCCGCCGCCGGACCTCCCGCCACGACGCGGCCCCGTCAGGAGACGAGGCCCCGCCGGAAGCCGTGGGCGACCGCCTGCGCCCGGTCCCGCACGCCGAGCTTGCGGAACAGCCGGCGGGCGTGGGTCTTGACCGTGTCCTCGGACAGGTACAGCTCCCGTCCGATCTGGCCGTTGCTCTTCCCCTGGCTCATGCCCCTGAGCACCTGGAGCTCCCGCTCGGTGAGCTGGACCCCCGGGTCGGAGGGCTGGCGAGGGGCGGGCACCGAGGTGCTGGCGAGCGTGTGCGCGAGGGCGGCGACCAGCTCCGGTCGCGAGGCGTCCCAGCGGAGGTAGCCGCGGGCGCCTCCGGCGATCGCGGCGGCGATGCTGCCGGCGTCGTCCGGCGCTCCGAACACGATCACGTTCGCCTGCGGGTGCGCGGAGACCAGCCGCCTGGTCGCCTCCACTCCCGTCGGCACCGCCCGCTGTGTGCCCACCAGGACGACATCGACCGGCTGCCGGGAGTAGCGCGCCAGCAACTCATCACCGTGCGCGACACAGTCAATCCTGCTCACCCCCGGTACGGCCGACATGACACGGGTGAGGCCCTCCCGGACGCTGCGCCGGTCATCGCAGATCAGGACCGTCGTCACGGGGACTCCTTCCTGCAGCCGAGTGACGTTCCACCTCCCCTATCGGACGCCGGGAGCCGAACCTTGACACGATCCGGTGCTTAATCCGTCAAGAATCGTTTCGCCGCCCGTTCGGGGTGGGTCACTGGAACGGAGCAAATCTGAGGGTAACCACGAAGAGGCCTCCGCGAGGAGTCTGGCGCGGGCGTCGGCACGGCGAAGGACAGTCTGGAGGGCGCCCCGTGCGAACGGGGTGAAACGCGCGGGGTCGCGGCCGGGCAGACCGGCCAGGACCAGGGCGGACGGCCAGACGAGCGGGAGCAGGCCGTGCCGGAGGGCCTGGTCGAGCGCCCGCTCCAGCAGCTCGGCTCCCCCCGCGTCGCCGGCGGTCGCCATGGCGACGCCCAGGACCAGGTGAGACTTGGCCTGGTGCCGGATCGAGGGACACTCGGACGCGCGAACCGCCGCCCGTTCGGCGCAGGCAATTGCCGCGTGGGGGTTGCCGCCAGCGAGCGCGATCTCCGCGCCCACCCAGTCACGGCGTATTGCGCACCGCGAAGAAACGTGATCAACGGCTCCGGCGGCGGCGTGCAGGCGCCGCGCCTCGTCGACTCGACCCAATCCGACCGCGTCGGCCGCCAGGCCCACCAATGCGTCGACGCGGGCGTCATCCGAGTTGATTTCAGGAAATTCGACTGAATGGCGGGCGACCGTTCGCCAATTCTCTTCCGCCATTCGTCGTAGCGCCTGCCCGTCCAGTGTTCTGGCGGCGGCGTGCGCGCCGAGTTGGCGGCGGTGGGACGCCAGGGTGACCCCGACCATGGCGGCGAGCACCGGGTCCGGGTGCGCCAGGAGCCCGGACAACGCGGTGGCCGCGGCGGCGTACCACCCCTGACCGCCCAGGGCCACCGCGGCCAGCCAACGCCGTCGAGGGTCGGCGGACCGCGCGTCGGCCCACACGTCGGCGTCGGGTCGGTCCCCGAAGGCGGCCCGGCGAAGCTCGTCCATGACGGCATTGTGGTCGCCGCCCCGGACAACGCCCGCCGCGCGACCCGGCGTCGGCGCGGCCCGGCCCGCGCCGCCCCGCTCTCAGGTCCGCGCCAACCCGTCCGTCGCGACGCCACGCGGGCCGAGGACCGCCTGTTCGACCCGGTCCGCCGCGGGGCCGAGCGCCTCCAGGACCTCGACCTGCGCCGGGGCCAGCAGCGGCTCCCACCCCGGTCCGCCGGCGAACACCCGGACCCGTTGCCGGGTGCGGGGCACAGCCGCGAGCAGTCGGGGGTCGGCCTGGTGCGGAAGCTGCGCCCACAGCACCACGGCGGCGGGGGCCGTGCGCCGCACCGCGGCCACCAACGCGTCGACGGGCAACGCGGGGCCGAGCATCAACGAGCCGACGCCCCGGAGGGCGAGCGCGGCGGCGAGCGCCCGCAACGGCAGCACGTGTTGGTCCTCCGGCACGCAGGCGAGCAGCACGGGGCGCGGGTTGCACGGCGGGGGCGCGGACGCGGTCGCCCTCGCGAGCGCCGTCATCACACACTCGTTGAGCATGTGCTCCACCGCGACCCCGGCGCCCGAGTGCTCCCAGCGCTCCCCGACGGCGGCCAGGACGGGGCGGATCACGCCGTCCCACGCCCCGACCACGCCATCCTCCGCGATCGCGTCCGCGACGAGGTGGAGCGCCGCGGCGGCGTCCATCGCCAGCGCGGCGCGACCGAGCCCCCTGGCCCGACGGCTCGCGCCGGGCAGGCGCAACACCCGCCCGCCGACGCCCGCTCCCGCGTCGGGCTCCCCCTCGCCACCGGCGAGCAGCAGCGGTTCCGCGCCGGGCGACGGCCCCACGGCCTCGACCGGCGGCCGCCCGACCGCGGTGGCCGCCTGGAGCGCGGGCAGCGGGGAGGTCAACGCGTAGCGGGCGGCCTCGGCCGGCGAGGCCCCCCGCAGCAGCGCGTGCTGCATGAGTTCCAGCCGCGCGACGTCCTGGGGCCCGTACCGGCGGTGCCGCCCGCTGGTGTGGTCGCTGGGCCCCAGGCCGTAGCGGCGGTCCCAGGTGCGCAGGGTGGCGGGCGCGACCCCGAGCCGCCTGGCGACCGCGGCCACGGTGAGCCGCGGCTCACTGTCGCGTCCGGTCTCGGGACCCGTCCCGCCCATCCCGGTGCCGGGGGGTTCCACCTCGGTCGGCTCGGGGAAGTCCGCCATGCCCACGACGTCGTGGTGCGTGTCGCCAGCCGTCGCCCCGTCGTGCGTCTCCGGCTGCGTCGTCACGCGGGACATGGTCCGGGTGACCCGGCCGGGTGGCAACCCGGACGACCGGATGCGCCCCGTGTGGCCCAGCGCACAGCGGGACGAGTTGAACAACTTCTGACGCGAAAGGTCTTGAACAAGTTTTGACGCGGTTCTACCGTGAGTCCTGGTTGGAACAGCGAGACCTGCTCGCAAGGTCGGGAGACAGCCGCGAGACCGGCTCACGGCGTGGAGGGACGGGGATCGCGGGCCCGCTGGCACGGTCAAGCCGGATCAACACCGCAACCGAAGGTGGGGCACCGACACGGTGAGGAGGTGGTCGCGGTGGCTGACACCCGACGACTCCCCGGACCCAACGCGGATCTCTGGGACTGGCAGCTCCGCGGCTCCTGCCGCGGGATGGACAGCGCGTTCTTCTTTCATCCTGACGGCGAGCGGGGACCGGCACGGGCCAGGAGGGAGGCGAGGGCGAAGGCGATCTGCCAACGATGCCCGGTGCTGGAACAGTGCCGGCGCCACGCGTTGGCGGTGCAGGAGCCCTACGGCATCTGGGGCGGCCTGTCCGAGTCCGAGCGGGACTCGATCATCAAGGCCAGGAAGCGGCAGCTCGCGCTGCGGTGAGCGACCGGAACCGGGACTCGCGGGGGGCAGCCCCGGCGACGGTCACGGCGAGGGGGCGGGAGCCGGACTCCTTGGGGGAGGAGCCCGGCACCGCCCCCTCGTCCTGTCCACCGACCCGCCGCCGCGCGCCCTGTTCCGCGCGTCGACGGAGGTCGGCGTCGGCGGAGCCGACGAGGAGGGAGGGACCGATGGTGGCGACACCCGCCCCGCTGTCCGCGCTCGCGTTCTGGGCGACGAGGGACCGGTACGACCACGACTACGACGAGGCCTGGGGGTGGGGCGCCGCGCTCGGCGCGGGAGTCGGGGCCCTCCTCTACCTGGTGCTGCTGATCATCACGGTGGTGAGCGTCCTGCGCTCCCCGATGACCGCGGGGAGGAAGGTGCTCTGGGTGCTGATCGCCCTGTTCTTCCAACCCCTCGGCATCCTGCTGTGGTTCGCCGTGGGGCGGCCCGTCGCGCACATGGTCCCCTCGACGGTCACGCTCTCGTCGCCGCCACCGCCCGGCGCGGCGCCGCCCGCGCCGCCCTGACACCCGTCAACCCGTAGGCCGGTCGACGCGGGGCCGCGCGGGCGCTCACCTCAGGCGTCGGTCTCGTCCCTGGCCAGCGCCTCGAACCTCCCGGCGACGGCATCGACGAACGCCAACGACTCGGTCTCCGGCAGGGCCGCCGACCACAGCCGGTCGAACAGCTCCGTGTGGTGGCGGGCCGACTCGGCGCCCTCCACCGCGACGCCACCGCCCGCGACGTCCCGGAAGACGATGCCGCCGGTGGGCCGCGTGGCCAGACCGGGGACGTCGAGCAGGACGAAACCGGTGTCGGCGACGACCTCCTCGGCGACGGCGAACGGCAGCACCCGCAGGGCCACCGTGGGCAACCCGCACACCTCGCGGAGATGGCGGAGCTGGCCGCCCATCACTCCTGGGCCGCCGACCGCGCGGTGCAGGACGCCCTCGTCCAGCACGACCGCCGCGCGCAGCGGCTGCTCGTCGGTGAGCATCCGCTGGCGGGCCATCCGGAACTCGACCCGCCGCTCGACCTCGTCGACGGGCAGGCCCGGCCGGGCCGCGCGCACCACCGCCCGCGCGTAGGCCGGGGTCTGGAGCAGGTCGGGCACCCACAGGGCGTCGTAGGCCCGCAGGCGCTCCGCGCCGGCCTCGATCTCGACGTAGGGTCCGTCGATGACGTCGTGGTACCGGCTCCACCACGCCTTCTGCCGGGACCGCCCGGCCAGGCCCACCAGGAACTCGGTCTCCTCCCCCGAGACGCCGTACAGCGCGCAGAGGTCCCGGACGTCGCACGGCCCCACGCCGATCCTGGCCCGCTCGATGCGACTGATCCTGGACTGGGAGCAGGCGAGCCTGGCGCCCACCTCGACGGTGGTGAGACCGGCGCGCTCCCGGTGCCTGCGCAGCTCGGACGCGAGCCGCCGACGGTCGACGGCCGGGCTCTGGCGTGTGGTCACCGAACACCTCCAGTGCTGATCGCCGGTCCTCGATCGCGAGAGTGTTCAACCGCGCGCGCCGCGCCACAAGCGTTCTGGTGTCACTTGATCGGGTAATGCTCGGCCGGTGGCCCCGACCGAGGACGGCTGTCCGAGGACGAGCCGGGGTCCCGACGGCACCGCGCCCGACGGCAAGGGGCCGGCTCGCGTCGCGAGCCGGCCCCTCGTGCCGAAAGGCGTTCCGGTCCCGGTCAGTGCCGGTGGCCGTGCCCGTGCCCGTGGCCGTGACCGGCCTCGGGCTCCTCCTCCTTCTTCTCCACCACGGCGCTCTCGGTGGTCAGCACCATGCGCGCGATGGAGGCGGCGTTGGCGACCGCGGAGCGGGTCACCTTCACCGGGTCGACGACGCCGATCTCCAGCAGGTCGCGGTAGACCAGGTTGGCCGCGTCGAAGCCGTGGCCCCACTCCTGCTCCCGGACCTTGGACACGACGACGGCGCCCTCCTGGCCCGCGTTGGCCGCGATCCAGAACAGCGGGGCGTTCAGCGCCGAGCGCAGGACGCGCACGCCGATCGCCTCGTCACCGGTCAGGCCGAGGTCGTCGTCCAGCGTCTTGGCCGCGTGCACCAGCGACGAGCCGCCGCCGGGCACGATGCCCTCCTCGACCGCGGCCTTGGTCGCGGCCACCGCGTCCTCGATGCGGTGCTTGCGCTCCTTCAGCTCGGTCTCGGTGGCCGCGCCAACCTTGATCACCGCGACGCCGCCGGCCAGCTTGGCCAGCCGCTCCTGGAGCTTCTCGCGGTCCCAGTCGGAGTCGGTGGTCTCGATCTCCCTGCGGAGCTGCTCGGCCCTGGCCTCCACGGCCGACCGGTCGCCGCCGCCGTCGACCAGCGTGGTGGTGTCCTTGGTGACCACGACGCGCCGGACGCGGCCCAGCGCCTCCAGGTCGACCTCGGCCAGCTTCATGCCGACCTCGGCGGCCACGACCTGGCCGCCGGTGACGATCGCCAGGTCGTCCATGAACGCCTTGCGCCGGTCGCCGAAGTACGGCGACTTCACGACGCAGACCTTGATCGTCTTGCGCATGGCGTTGACCACCAGGGTGGACAGCGCCTCGCCCTCGACGTCCTCGGCCACGATCAGCAGCGGCTTGCCGGTCTGCATGACCTTCTCCAGCACCGGCAGCAGGTCGGCCAGCGCGGAGATCTTCTCCCGGTGCAGCAGGACGTAGGCGTCCTCCAGCACGGCCTCGGCGGCCTCCGGGTTGGTCACGAAGTACTGCGAGACGTAGCCCTTGTCGAACTGGACGCCCTCGGTGATCTCCAGCTCGGTGGTCAGGGTCGAGGCCTCCTCGACCGTGATCACGCCGTCCTCGCCGACCTTCTCGATCGCCTCGCCGAGCAGGGCGCCGATCGTCTCGTCCCGCGAGGACACGGTGCCGACCTGGGCGATGTTGTCCCGGCCCTTGACCGGGGTCGCCTTGGTCTTGAGGGTCTCCACCACGGCGTCGGCCGCCGCCTGGATGCCCCGGCCCACCGCGGTCGGGTTGGCGCCGGCGGCGATGGTGCGCAGACCCTCGCGGACCATGGCCTGGGCCAGCACGGTGGCGGTCGTGGTGCCGTCGCCGGCCACGTCGTTGGTCTTGGTGGCGACGTTCTTGGCGAGCTGGGCGCCGAGGTTCTCGAACGGGTCGTCGAGCTCCACCTCGCGCGCGACGGTCACGCCGTCGTTGGTGACCGTCGGCCCGCCGAACTTCTTGTCCAGCACCACGTGCCGACCGCGCGGGCCGAGCGTCACCTTCACCGCGTCGGCGAGCTGGTTGACGCCGCGCTCCAGCGACCGGCGCGCGTGCTCGTCGAAGCTGATCTGCTTGGGCATTGCCTGCCTTCCTTGTCACCCGTGACGCGACCGCCCCGGGACCCCAGACGGGGCCGCCGGGGCGGTTCACGCGGTCAGCGGGACGTCACTTCTCGATGACGGCCAGCACGTCGCGGGCGGAGAGGATCAGGTACTCGTCGCCGTTGTACTTGACCTCGGTGCCGCCGTACTTGGAGTAGATGACGGTGTCACCCACGTTGACGTCCACCGGAACCCGGTTGCCCTTGTCGTCCACGCGACCCGGGCCCACCGCCAGAACCTTGCCCTCCTGGGGCTTCTCCTTGGCGGTGTCCGGGATGACGAGGCCGGACGCCGTCGTGTTCTCGGCCTCGCTCGCCTGGACGAGGATCTTGTCCTCGAGCGGCTTGATGTTCACGCTCACCGGTGTGACCTCCACCTTCTGGGGTCTTCGAAGCGTTGGCAGGTACCGACGGCTCCTGCCACCCCGCCGTCGCGGGTGCCGGGGCGGGCCGGCGCCGTGCGACTAGCACTCTACCCACGAGAGTGCCAGACGCTCAACGCACCCCACCCCTCGCGGCGCGCGTGTCGCCACCACCCTGCCACGGTCGGCCGCTCCCCCGGGCCCGGACCCGCCGGAACACCCGTCCGCGCGCCGGCTCGGGACCACCCGCCAGGCGGGCGGAACGCCGTCGGTGGTCGCGTCGCGGCCGGCGTTCCCGGTTATCCCCCGAAGATGGAGACTCCTGCCCTCAGCGGCCCCTCGTACTGGGAGACCAGCGCTCCCGCCCCCGACCGCGCCGACGTCGAGCTGCCCGCCGAGGTCGACGTCGCCGTCCTCGGCGCGGGCATCGCCGGGATCACCACCGCCTACCTGCTCACCCTCGCCGGCCGCTCGGTCGCCCTGGTCGAGGCGGGGCGGATCGCGTCCGGCGTCTCCGGCGCGACCACCGCCAAGGTGAGCACGCAACACGGGATGAAGTACCACCGGCTCGCCGCGCTGCACGGCCAGGAGGCCGCGGCGCGGTACGCGGACAGCCAGACGGCCGCGCTGGAGTGGATCGCCGCCGAGGTCGAGCGGCTCGGCGTGGACTGCGCCTTCCGCCGCAGGGAGAGCTGGTTGTTCACCGAGGACCCCAGGAAGGTCCCCGACCTGCGCCGCGAGGCGGAGGCCGCCGCGCGGGCCGGGCTCACCGCGGAGTTCAGGGACGCGGTCGGGCTGCCCTTCGAGACCGCGGGTGGGGTCGTGGTGACCGGGCAGGCGGAGTTCCACCCGCGCCGGTGGCTGCTCACGCTCGCCGACCGGGCCGAGGCGGCGGGTTGTGTGATCGCGGAGGGGGTCAGGGCCCTGACCGTCGAGCCGGGCGGCGACGGGCGCATCGTGCTCACCACGCGGGGGCGGCTGCGGGCGCGGGACGTCGTCGTGACCACGCACTACCCGATCCTGGACAGGGGCGTGTTCTTCGCGCGGCTGGACCCGGTGCGCGACCTCGTCGTCGCCGCGCCGGTCGACGAGCCGCCGGACGGGCTGTTCCTCGGTGTCGACAGTGGACACTCCATCCGGACCACCCCGCTCGACGACGGCCGGCACCTCCTGATCGCGCTGGGCGAGCACTCCCGGCCCGGCGCCCACGAGGACGTCGTCGCCCGGCACCGCCGGCTCGTGGAGTGGACGCGCCGGCGCTTCCCGATCGGCGCCCCCACCCACCAGTGGTCGGCCCACGACCTGGCGACCCCCGACGCCCTGCCGTACATCGGGCGCTACCTCCCCGGCGTCCACAACCTGTGGGTGGCGACCGGGTTCGGGCAGTGGGGAATGACCGGAGGCACCCTCGCCGGGCTGCTGCTGCGCGACCTCGTCACGGGCGAGGAGAACGACTGGGCCCCGTTGTACGACCCGGCGCGACGCCCCCGGCTCGGGTCCCTGCCGACCGTCGGCCGCTTCAACGCCACGGTGGCGCGGCACGCGGCGGTCGACCACGCGCGGGCGCTGGGCAACCGGCGCCAGCCGGCCGACCTCGCTCCCGGCGAGGCGACGGTCACCCGGGTCGGCTCCCGGCTCGTCGCCGCCCACCGCGACGAGGAGGGCGTCCTGCACACCGTCTCGGCCCGCTGCACGCACCTCGGGTGCCTCGTGGCGTTCAACAACGCCGAGCGGACGTGGGACTGCCCGTGCCACGGGTCGCGGTTCCGCCCCGACGGGAGCGTGCTCCACGGCCCCGCCGTGCACCCGCTGTCCCCTGTGGACGTCTCAGGGGCCGACCGCGACCGGGCGTGAGGGCCTCACGGCATCACGATCTCGGAGACGTGCAGGCCGGGATCGGCCGGGATGTCCCAGGAGGACTGTTCGACCCCCGCGGCCAGCAGGTGCGCGCCGAGCGCCGCCACCATCGCGCCATTGTCCGTGCACAGCTTCGGCCGGGGCACCCGCAGCGTGATCCCGGCGTCGGCGCACCGCTGCTCGGCCATCCACCGCAGGCGCGAGTTGGCGGCGACCCCGCCCCCGATGATCAGGTGGTCGACGCCGCGCTCCCTGGCCGCCCTGACCGTCTTCGCGGTGAGCACGTCCACCACGGCCTCCTGGAAGGACGCCGCGACGTCGGCCACCGGGACGCTCCTGCCCGCGCGCTCCGCCGCCTCCACCCACCGGGCCACGGCCGTCTTCAGCCCCGAGAAGGAGAAGTCGTAGGCGGGGTCGTGGGGTCCGGTGAGGCCGCGCGGGAAGGCGATGGCGTCCGGATCGCCCTCGCGGGCGACCCGGTCGATGTGCGGGCCGCCGGGGAACGGCAGCCCGAGCAGCCGCGCCACCTTGTCGAACGCCTCGCCGGCCGCGTCGTCGATCGTCGCGCCGAGCTGGTTGACCGGGCCAGCCAGGTCGGCGACCTCCAGCAGGCTGGAGTGGCCGCCGGAGACCAGCAACGCCAACGCCGGCCCCGGCAGCGGGCCGTGCTCCAACGTGTCGACCGCGACGTGCGCGGACAGGTGGTTCACGCCGTACAGCGGGACGCCCCACGCCGTGGCGTACGCCTTCGCCGCGGCCACGCCCACCAGCAGCGCCCCGGCCAGCCCCGGCCCCGCCGTCACCGCTACGGCGTCCACATCGGACGGCCGAACCCCGGCCACCTCCATGGCCCGCCGCACCGTCGGCACCATGGCCTCCAGGTGCGCCCGGCTGGCGACCTCCGGCACCACGCCGCCAAACCGGGCGTGCTCGTCGACGCTGGAGGCCACCTCGTCGGCCAACAGCTCGACGTGCCCGTCGGCGCGCAGGCGCACCACCCCGACCCCGGTCTCGTCGCACGAGGTCTCGATCCCGAGCACGACGGCCCCGGCGAGCGCGCTCACGACGCCGTCCTCCCGTGCTCGGCCTCGGAGACGGGGAGGCGCCGCATCGTGTACGCGTCCGCGCCCGAGGGCTGGTAGTAGCGCTTCCGCAGGCCCACGACCTCGAAGCCGTGCGCCACGTACAGGGCCATGGCCGGGGCGTTGTCGGTGCGCACCTCCAGGAACGTGGTCGCCTCGAAGGCGTCCGCCCTGCGCAGCAACGCGCGCAGCAGCCCGCGGCCGACACCCCTGCCCTGCCAGCGGGGGTCGACGCCGATGGTCTGCACGCTGGCCTCGGCCACCGGTCGCCGGCCGACGACCGCCAACCCCGCGTAGCCGACCAGCTCGTCGCCGACCCAGGCCCCGAGGTAGTAGTGCCCCTGGTCCAGCTCCGAGGCGAACACCGACTCCCGCCACGGGTCGTCGCCGGGGAACAGCTCGCGTTCCAGCTCGGCGCACCGCCCCAGGTCCTGGTAGCGCAGGCGCTCCAGCCGGGCCGGGAGCGCGGCGGCGCCCTCGGCGCTCACGACTGACTCACCCGCTTCCGGGCGCCCGGCTCCACGGCGTCGGGCCGGCGCAGGTAGAGCGGGGTCAGCGGCGCCGGGGTCGCGCGGGAGAGCACGGCGTCGGCCGCCGCGCCGACCAGCCCGGCCGGGCTGGGGAAGCCCGGCGCGGTCACGGGCAGGCCAAGCACGTCGGCGTACAGCTCCGCGCCCTGCCCGGCGGCGCGGCGCACCACCGCGCCCGCGAGGCGGTCGGCCAGCTCGGCGGGGCGTTCCACGTTCGGGCCGTCGACCCGGGCGCCGGTCTCGTCGTACCGCGCCCAGTACACCTCCCGCCGCCGCGCGTCGGTCACGACCAGCAGCTCCTGGCCCGGCGCGTCCCGGAACACGTCGTACGCGATCGCGTCCGGGGTGGCGACCGGGTACACCGGCCGGTCGAGCGCGTGGCCGAGCGCGGCCGCCGTGACCAGGCCGACCCGCAGACCGGTGAACGGGCCGGGGCCGGCGCCGCAGACGAGGGCGTCCACGTCGCCGAGGGCGGCGCCCGCCTCGGCCACGACCTCCCTGACCTGCGGGGTCAGCAGCTCCCCGTGGGCGCGGGCGTTGACGGTGACGCGCGACGCGAGGGTGCGCGGCCCCGCCGCCGCGTCGAGCTGGACCAACCCGGTGGTGACGGCCGGCGTGGCGGTGTCAATCGCGAGGACGAGCACCCGTCCAGCGTAGGGCGCGCCCCGGGGACCGCGTGCGGCACGTCGGCCCCGAGCCGGGCGGGCCGCCTCAGAGCCTCAGACGTCGAAGGACGCGCGCAGCCGCGACTCCCAGCTCTCCCCGTGCGGCTCGAACCGGGCGACGCGGACGTCGTCCTGCCGGCGGTCCAGTCGCACGATCAGGTGATCCTCGGACAGTCGCTCCGCGACGCCCTCACCCCACTCGACGACCACCGCGGCGTCGGTCAGGTCGGTGTCCAGGTCGAGGTCGTCCAGCTCGTCCAGCCCGTTGAGCCGGTAGGCGTCGACGTGGACCAGCGGGACGCCCCGCCCGCCGGGCGCGGGACGGTGCACGCGGGCGATCACGAACGTCGGGGAGTTCACCTGACCGGCCACGCCCATGCCGGCGGCGATCCCGCGCACCGTCGCCGTCTTGCCCGCGCCCAGCGGGCCGGACAGCAGCACCAGGTCGCCGGCGCGCAGCACCTCGCCCAGCCGTCGGCCGAACTCCACGGTGTCCGTGACGTCCGGCAGCTCCACGGCGATGTCCTCGATCCGCGACACGGTCACGCTCGCCTCTCCACCCACTCGCCCTCGTCGCCCCGATCCAGCCCGAGCCCGTCCGGCCCGACCCCGTTCGGTCCGACGCCGTCGAGCCCCGCTCTGCCGAGACCAGCCCCGTCGAGGTCAGCCCGGTCCAGGTCAACTCGGTCGAGGCCGACTCTGTCGCGCCCCGGCTGGTCGAGCCCAGCCGCCCCGTCGGCCCCGCTCCTGGCGGTCCCGCACCGAACCGCGCAGCGCCGCAGGAACGCGGCCACCAGCTCGTCGACCAGCTCCGGCTGCTCCAACCCCACCATGTGCCCCGCGCCGGGCACCCTGACCAGCTCGGCGTCCGGCAGCTCGGCGGCGATCACCTCGGAGTGCGCGAACGGCGTGATCTGGTCGGCATCGCCGGCCATCACGAGCACCTCGCACTGCCGCAGGCCGGCCAGGGCGGCGTACCGGTGGTGGGAGCCCAGTGTGGGGAGGAAGTCCGTGATCGCGCGCACGGAGGTCTCGGCGAGCATGCGGTGCACCAGGTCCACGCGTCGCGGGTCCACGCGGCGGTCGCCGAACGCGAGCGCCCGCACCGCGCCCCAGTTGAGGTGGTCGCCGACCCGGCGGACGCGTTCGAGCAGCCCCGGCTGCCACCCGGCCAGGGTGGCCAGGCCGAGCGTCACCGGGTTGTAGCGGGACAGCACCGGGCGCGGCAGGCCGTGCCGGCCGATCTCGCCGGCCGAGGTGCCGAGCAGGGCGACGCCGACCACCCGCTCCAGGAACAGCTCGGGCCGCAGCTCGGCCAGCGCCATGATCGTCATGCCGCCCATCGAGTGCCCGACCAGCACGACCGGTCCGGTCGGCGCGACCGCCCGCAGCACCGCGTCCAGGTCGCGGCCGAGCTGGTCCAGGGTGCAGCTCGCCCGGGGGGACGACCCCGAGCGCCCGTGCCCGCGCTGGTCGTAGCGCACCAGCCGCACGCGGGGGTTGGTCAGCTCGGGGAGGTCGAGCCGCTGGAAGTGCCACGACCGCCGGTCGAGCGTGTACCCGTGCACCAGGACGACGGTGAGGTCGGGCTCGCCGCCGTCGGCCGGGTCGACCTCCTCCACCGACAGCGGGACGCCGTCGTCGGCGGCCACCGTGCACTCGCGGTCGGCCGGCGGATCGATCAGCGGCTCCCGGTCCGCGCGTCGACGCGCGCGGGACCGCGACGCCGTCACCCCGACCACGAGACCGGTGACCGCGCCCGCCACACCGCCGGCGAGCCCGACGGCACGCCAGAGGGGTTTCACGAGCTGACCCCGGTGGGTGTCCGCCGGTCCTGGCCTCGACCGGCGCGCTCGGCCTGGTCGGCGGGGCCGGCCTGCTCAGCCTGACTAGCGCGGTCGGTCTGCTCAGCCCGGTCGGTCTGCTCAGCGCGGTCGCCCTGGTCGGCGCGGCTCGTCGTCGTACGCACCACCCGGGGCCGGAC
Source organism: Streptoalloteichus tenebrarius (assembly GCF_024171885.1). Taxonomy (GTDB): domain Bacteria; phylum Actinomycetota; class Actinomycetes; order Mycobacteriales; family Pseudonocardiaceae; genus Streptoalloteichus; species Streptoalloteichus tenebrarius. Next base: position 38,208 of record NZ_JAMTCP010000024.1, read on the forward strand.
CATCCCGGTAACGATCTCGTAGTGGATGGTGCCGAGCGTGTCGGCCCACTCCTGCGCGGTGGGCTCGCCGCGGTCGCCGGGGCCGAACAACACGACCTCCTCGCCCTCGGCCACCGGGTCGTCGCCGCAGTCGACCACGATCTGGTCCATGCAGACGCGCCCGACCACCGGTCGCCGCCGGCCCGCCAGCCAGACCTCCATCCGGCCGCTGAGCGCCCGCGGCACGCCGTCGGCGTAACCGGTGGGGACCAGCGCCAGCGTGGTGTCCTTCGGCGTGACCCACGTGCGGCCGTAGGACACGGCCTCGCCGGCGGGCACGCGCTTCACGAACGCCACCCTGGCGCGGAAGGTCATGGCCGGCCGCAGGCCGAAGTCGCCGGCCCACGGCACCGGGTTGAGGCCGTAGGCGGCCACCCCGGGGCGGACCAGGTCGAAGTGCAGGTCGGGGCGGGTGAGCAGCGCCGCGGAGTTGCTGATGTGCCGGATCGGCGTCAGGCCGGCCGCCCTGGCCACGTCGTAGGCCGCCGCGAACCGTTCGGCCTGCGCGTCGACGGAGGGGTGGTTCGGCTCGTCGGCCGCGGCCAGGTGGGACCAAACGGCCACGACCTCGGCCTCCCCAGCCGCCTGGGCCGCCGCCGCGGCCGCGACCAGCTCCGGCCAGTGGTCCGGCGGGCAGCCGTTGCGGCAGAGGCCGGTGTCGATCTTGAGGTGCAGGCGGGCCGGGCGGCCGACCGCGCGCGCCCCGGCCAGGACCGCGTCGAGGGCGCGGAGGGAGGACACGGAGAGGTCGACGTCGGCCGCCACGGCGGGCGCGAAGTCCTCGTCCGGGACGTGCAGCCAGGACAGCACCGGCGCGGTGACACCGGCCCGGCGCAGCGCCAGCGCCTCGTCCAGGTGACACACGCCGATCCAGCTCGCGCCGGCCTCCAGCGCCGCGCGAGCGACCTGGACAGCGCCGTGGCCGTACCCGTCGGCCTTGACCACGACCATGGTTCGTGCGCCGGAGCGGTTCGCCCGGTCGGCGAGCAGCCCGACGTTGTGCCGCACCGCGTCCAGGTCGACCACGACCTCGGCGCGGGGGAATGCTCCGTCCTGCGCAGTCATAACCCTGCTATCGTGGCACAGCGCGCTGCTCCGCCTCGGCCGCGTCCGCCGTGCCCTCGGCCACCGACGCCGCGCCACGCCCCGCCTTCACCGAGGTCAGCCCCCACCCGCCCTGGGGGGCGACCCCTGCACCAGCCTATCCGCCCACCACGGAGCGTCAAAGTGCCTCACGCTGCGCTGTGGACAACTCGGGCACCTGTGGACAACTCCACTCACCACAGGATGAATTCATCCCCCCAAGCGGCGGGAGATGCGTGGCAGGTCTTGCGTTCGCCGCCTGCAAGCAGGAACAGCGGCGCCGCCCCAGCGCGCCCGACATCCGGACACCGGAGCCGCTCGAACTCGGCCCCTCCGGCCTCGGCACGAGCCGGCCTCGGCTCACACCGACGTCAGCACGAGCCAGACCTCGTCCGCCGGAACTCAGAGGCCCGAACTCAGAGCCAGCCCTTCTCCTCCCACGTGGACTGGTACGCCCGGACCAGCCACCGGTTGGCCCTGTCCTCGTCGGGCTCCTCCGGCAGCGGGGACGTGTGCGCCAGCTCCCGGAGCCGCGCCTCGAACTCCGCCGCCGCGTCCAGCGCGAACTCCCTGCTCAGCTCGCCCTCGCGCAGCCGGCCGAGCCGCTCGCGCCACGGCTGGGCGATGGGCAAGGTGATCCGGCCCGTCTCCAGCAGCTCCACGCCCTGGAGGCCGAGGCGAACCATGTGGTACGCGAACTTCGTGTCGAAGCCGTGGCGTTCGACCAGCTCCGGCCGCGCACCCCCCTTCTCCCCCAGCAGGCGGGCCGTTGGGCGTCGAGGTAGCCGAGGAAGCGGCGCGCCGTCCGGCGTGAGAGGACCAGCTCCGGCGTGGCCCTCAGCTCCCGGCCCAGGCGCGTGGCGAGGACGACCTCGCTCTCCGGCACGAACAGCGGGAGGATCACCGTCGGGTTGCCGTGCAGGGCGAGCCGCATCCACTTCCGGAGCGAGCCGGGAACGGTAGCCACGAACCGGGGGACGACGCACCGAATTTCCCGGAGCGACCTACGCCGACGCGGCCGCGGCGGTGCGCACCATCCGGACGGCGTCCGGGATCGCCCGCAGGAGCGCGGACGCCCCGATCGGCGCCCCGTCGGCGGCGAGGTCGCCGGCGAGCTCGTGCACCCCGGCGGCGCACCCGGCCGCCAGCCACGGGTCCGTCCCGGCGGCCAGCAGCGCGCCGATCAGCCCGGACAGCACGTCACCCGATCCCGCCGTGGCAGGCCAGGCTCCGCGCGCCCGGTTCACCAGGACCCGCCCGTCCGGCGCGGCCACCACCGTCGTGTGCCCCTTGAGCAGCACCACGGCGTTGTACCGCTCGGCCGCCCGGCGCGCCGCCGCCACCCGGTCGGCGCCCACGTCCCCGGCCAGCCGCGCGAACTCGCGCTCGTGCGGGGTGAGCACCAAGGGCGTGTCCGGGTCCCTGGCGTCCCACAGCTCGGGGGTCGACGCGAGCAGGTTGATCGCGTCGGCGTCGGCGCACACCGGCACCCCCTGCCCGAGGGCGTGGGCCAGCACGTCACGTCCGGCCGCGCCGGTGCCCAGTCCCGGGCCGACCACCCACGCCTGCACGCGCCCGGCGTCGCCGATCGAGCCGGTGGCCACCACCTCGGGCCACCGGGTGCGCACCGCGTCGGCCGCCGGCCCGGCGTACCGGACCATGCCGGAGGTGGCGAGCACGGCCGCGCCCGTGGCGAGCACGGCGGCGCCGGGATAGGCCGCCGAGCCGGCCGCCACCCCGGTGACGCCCTGCGTGTACTTGTCGTCCTCCGGCCCCGGCACGGGCCAGAGGGCGCCGAGGTCGGCCGCGTCGAGCAGCACGATGTCGGGCTCGCCCAGCTCGTCGCCCAGACCGATGTCGGCGACGCTCACCGCGCCCGCGAACACCGCTCCCTCGCCGAGCACGTGCCCCGGCTTGCGCCCGCCGAAGGTGACGGTGACGTCCGCCTGGACCGCGGGGCCGCTCACCGCGCCGGTGTCCGGGTCGACCCCGCTGGGGACGTCGACCGCCACCACCAGCCCGGTCACGGCGGCGACCAGCGCCTCGGCGTCCACGCGCAGCGGACCCCGCCCCGACAACCCCACGATGCCGTCGATGACCAGGTCCGCCTCGGCGACGACCGCCCGCGCGGTCTCCCCGTCCTCGGGCACCGACACCCGTCGCCCGCCCGCCCGCCGCAGGGCGGCCAGGCCCTCGGCGTGGGCACGCTCCGGGGCGAGCAGCACCGCGGTCACCGCCACGCCACGGCGGCGCAGGAACGCGCCGGCCCACAACGCGTCGCCCCCGTTGTTCCCCGCGCCCACGAGCAGCGCGACGCGTCGGCCGGCGGTGCCGCCCGTGTGCTCGGTGAGCAGCTCGGCGGAGCGCACCGCCACGGCGAACGCCGCCCGCCGCATCAACGCGGCCTCCGGGGTCCGCTCGAAGACCCGACGCTCCGCGTCCCTGACCCGCTCGACCGTCCACACGCCCTTCATGGGGCGTCATCCTGCCCGGCGCGGGCCTCCGCCACCACGATGGCGGCGGCCAGGTCGGCGTCGTGGGTGAGCGAGACGTGCCATGAGGTGACGCCCACGGCCCGTGCGGCGGCCGCGAGCGCGCCGGAGAGGCGCAGGGTGGGCCGCCCGTCCGCCCCCGACACGACCTCGCACTCGGTCAGCAGGTAGCCGGGTGGCGCCCCGAGCGCCTTCACCGTCGCCTCCTTCGCCGCGAACCGGGCGGCCAGCGAGGCGGTGCGGCGCGGCCGTCCGTCCGACGTCGTCCGCTCCTCCGCCGTGAACACGCGCTCGACCAGGCCGGGGCTGCGCTCGACGGCGGCGGCGAACCGCCGCACGCCGACGAGGTCGGTGCCGATGCCCACGATCATGCGACTCAGGCTGCCACGCCGGCGGCGCCGGCGCGGGACGCGCTCACGGCAGGACCGCCTGGACGCTCCAGAACAGCCCCCCGCCCGCGAGGACGGCCACGGCCGCGCCGGCGAAGACCTGCGCCACGGTGTGCTTGCCCAGGACCACCCTGGACCACGCGGACAGCGCGGCCAGCGGCGCGACCAGGGCGGCCCACGGCCCGTAGAGCACGGTCAGGATGGCGACCGCGCCGGTGGCGACCGCCGAGTGCAGCGAGATCTTCCACCGCCGGGCGACCGTGATGTACAGGCAGACCGCGAGGGTGGCCAGCATCGCGGCGGCCAGGGCGATCAACGCGCCCGGCGCGCGGCCGAGCCACAGGCCGACCGAGCCGAGCAGGACCGAGCCCATGCACACGAGGAACGGCACCAGCCGGGCCTCGCGGTTGTCGACGTACCGGCCCTCCCACTGGCCGCGCCGCGCGCCGCGGACCATGACGACCATCGGGATCACCGCCGCGAACACCGCGATCCACAGCGACCAGCCCAGCGTGGGCCAGATGCGCTCGCCGGTGGCCCGCCAGCCGACGGCCAGCGGCAGGGTGACGACCCAGACCTCCGGCCCGAACACGTTGCTCGCGACGGCCGCGAGCAGGCGCCGCGGCTCGGTGGTCCCGGTGGCTGTCATCGCCGTCCCCTCTGCACTGGAAGGTGGCCCCCGCCACGTCATACGTAGCGAAGGCCACCTGTCAGTGTGAGGCAGTCCGCCGAAGGATCACTCGACCGTGACCGACTTCGCCAGGTTGCGCGGCTTGTCCACGTCGTAGCCCCTGGCCCTGGCGACCTCGGCCGCGAACACCTGGAGGGGCACCGTGGCGACCAGCGGCTGCAACAGCGTCGGCACCGCGGGGATCTCGACGAGGTGGTCGGCGAACGGGCGGACCGTCTCGTCGCCCTCCTCGGCGATGACGATGGTGCGGGCGCCGCGGGCGCGGATCTCCTGCACGTTGGACAGCAGCTTGGAGTGCAGCACGGCCCGCCCCTTCGGGGAGGGCATGACCACCACGACCGGCAGCCCCTCCTCGATCAGCGCGATCGGGCCGTGCTTGAGCTCGCCCGCCGCGAAGCCCTCGGCGTGCATGTAGGCCAGCTCCTTGAGCTTGAGCGCGCCCTCCAGCGCCACCGGGAACCCGACGTGGCGCCCCAGGAACAGCACCGCCTTGGCGTCGGCGAGGCCGCGGGCCAGCTCCCGCACGTGCTCCACGGTCGACAGCACCCGCTGCACAGCCGCCGGCATCGCCTCCAGCTCGGCGAACTCGCGGGCCACCTCGTCCGGGTACTTGGTGCCGCGCGCGCCGGCCAGCGCCAGGCCGACCAGGTAGTTCGCCGCGATCTGGGCCAGGAAGGTCTTGGTGGCGGCCACGCCGATCTCCGGCCCGGCGTGCGTGTAGAGCACCGCGTCGGACTCGCGGGGGATCTGCGCGCCGTTGGTGTTGCAGATGGCCAGCACCCTGGCCTTCTGCTCCCTGGCGTGCCGCACGGCCTCCAGGGTGTCCATCGTCTCGCCGGACTGCGAGATCGCCACGACCAGGGTGTCGCGGTCGAGCACGGGGTCGCGGTAGCGGAACTCGCTGGCCAGCTCGACCTCGACGGGCAGCCGGCACCAGTGCTCGATGGCGTACTTGGCGACCAGGCCGGAGTGGTAGGCGGTGCCGCAGGCGACGACGAAGACCTTGTCGATGTCGCGCAGGTCCTGCGGGTCGAGGCGCTGCTCGTCGAGCACGATGCGCCCGTCCTGGAAGTGCCCGCGCAGCGTGTTGGCCAGCGCTTCGGGCTGCTCCTCGATCTCCTTGAGCATGAAGTAGTCGTGGCCGCCCTTCTCGGCGGCCGACAGGTCCCAGTCGACGCGGAACGGGCGGCCCTCGGCCGGCTCGCCGGCGAAGTCGGTGATCCGGTAGCCCTCGCGGTCGATCACGACGACCTGGTCCTGGCCCAGCTCGACGGCGTCCCTGGTGTGCTCGATGAACGCGGCCACGTCGGAGGCCAGGAAGTGCTCACCCTCACCGACGCCGACGACCAGCGGCGAGGAGCGACGGGCGGCCACCACCTGGTCGGGGTGGTCGGCGTGCGTCACGACCAGGGTGAACGCGCCCTCCAGCCGGCGGCACACGGTCCGCACGCTGGCGACGAGGTCGCCGGCGCAGTCCGAGCCGTCCAGGCCTCGGTAGGCCCTGCCGATCAGGTGCGCGGCGCTCTCGGTGTCGGTCTGGCTGACCAGCTCCACGCCCGCGGCCTCCAGCTCGGCCCGCAACTGCGCGAAGTTCTCGATGATCCCGTTGTGGATCACCGCGAGTCGCCCGGTCTCGTCCCGGTGCGGGTGGGCGTTCGGGTCCGTGGGCGCGCCGTGGGTGGCCCACCGGGTGTGCCCCATGCCGGCGGTCCCGGCGAAGCGGTCCCTGCCGACCTCGTCCAGCCTCGCCTCGAGGTTGGCCAACCGGCCGGCCTTGCGCTCGACGGCCAGGCCGCCGGCGCCGTCCAACACGGCCACACCGGCCGAGTCGTAGCCCCGGTACTCCAGCCGGCTCAGTCCCTCGAGGACCACATCGAGCGCGGACCTGTGCCCTACGTAACCAACGATCCCACACACGTCCGACAGACTAGCCAGAACGCGCTTCCACCCCGTCACCTCCGTGCGACCGTGCGCGATCGACTACCGTCCGACCACATGGCGCGCACAGCCAAGCAGGCGCTGGAGGAGCTCAGCCGGCCCGGACCGCACGAGGTGCTCCACGGGGACCTCGGTCTGGTGGGGCTGCCGGGACTGGTGCTCACCCCGCGCTCGGGGCTGGGCCTGCCGGCGGTGGCGTTCGGGCACGGCTGGATGCAGCCGCCGCAGCGGTACCGGGAGCTGATGCGGCACCTGGCGTCGTGGGGGATCGTGGTCGCGGCCCCCGCCACCCAGCGCGGCCCGCTGGCCTCGCACCGGCTGTTCGCCGCCGACCTGAGCACCGCGTTGGACGTGTGCGCCGGGGTGCGCCTCGGTGACGGCGGGATCAGCGTGGACCCGGAGCGGCTCGGGGTGGCCGGCCACTCGTTCGGCGCGGGGTGCGCGGTGCTCGCCGCCGCCCAGGACGAGCGGGTGCGCGCGGTGGCGACGCTGGCGCCGGCGGAGTCCCGCCCGTCCGCGCTGGCCGTGGCCGGCCGCTGCCGGATGCCCGCCCTGCACGTGGCGGCGGGGCGCGACCGCCTCGCCCCGTCGGTGGCCCACGCCGAGCCCCTCGCGCGGGCGTGGGCGGGGCCGGTGACGTTGCGGACCGTCGGGAAGGCGACCCACCTGGGTTTCACCGAGGGGCGTCACTACAGCGACCTGCTGCTGGACGGCGCGCCGGAACGGGGCACGCGGCGGCTGGCGAGGGCGTTGCTGACCGCGTTCTTCCTCCGGCACCTCGCCGGCCGACGGGACTACGACGTGCTCCTGTCCGAGGACGTGCGCGGGTGCCCGATCGACCTCACGCGGGGTCCGTTGGCCGGCGCCGCCGCACGGTGACGTCGACCGTCCTCGGCGCACCGTCTTCCTCGCACCGTCTCGTTCGCACTGTCCCGACTGGGCGTCCCCTGTCCACGGTCCCCCGCCGATCCGTCCGGTTCGCACCGCCGGGGAAAAACCGGAAACCGTCCGAACTAGACTGTCCTCAGTAGACGAACTGGCTGACAGGACGCCGAGGTGCCCGAAAAGGACGGCTGCCATGTCCACAGAGGACACGGCAGCCGTTCGCCCTCCGGCCGGCCGGTCAGGTGAGCCAGCTCTCCTGCGAGTAGTCCTCGTCGTCATCGACGGGCGCGGGTCGGGCAGCGCGGGGCCGCTGCGCCGGGAGAGCGGGCGCCACCGGGGACAGCGGCGGCGCGGAGAACGACGGCCCCGACGACGCGGACGCCGGCGACGCGCCCTGCGGTTGCGGCCGGGCCGTCTCCTCGTCGTCGTCGAAGAACTGGTGCTCCCCGACACCGCTGTGCCGCGCCGCCGTGGGGGGTTGCGGCTTCTCCATGGCGTTCTCGAACTTGTCGAGCAACGCCCGTTCCTCGGCGGCGAACCGTTCGGTGATCTCCTTGGTCCGCTGCGCGTGCCGCTCCTTGCTCTCCTCCAGCTCGGCGCCCAGGTCCGACATCCGCCGACGGAGGTCGGCGGAGCTCTCGTCGAACAACTGCTGGATGGCCGGGTCGATCCTCACCGCCGCTCCTTCCCCTCAGCCGCCTCGGCGGTGTTCTCGCGGGACACCCGGTCGGCCGACGACATCACCGCTTCTCCTCCCCGAGGACGCCCCGCATGCGATGCACGGCGGACTGCTCGTCGTCGTTGAAGAGCTGACCGCCCTGGGCGCGCCACTGGTTGCCGCCGCGTTGCTGATCGCCGCCGGCTCCACCGTGGGCGCCCATGCCACCGCCCATCATCGGCATGCCGCCGCCCATCATGCCGGCCTGTCCCGCGTTGGGGCCGCTGGCCGAGCCGCCGCCCTGGTCGGGCATGCCGGCCAGGCCCGCACCGCCCGGCCCGTTGGCCTGCGGAGCGTGGGTGCTGGCCAGGCCGCTCTGCTCCGGTCCCGGCGCGCCGGCGGGGCCGGCCTGCTGGCTCCAGGAGGCCGGGTTCATGGCCGAGTAGCCACCGGGCCCGTACCCCGCCGAGGCGTAGCCGGCCTGTCCGTCCTGAGCGCCGTGTCCCTGGGCGCCGTATCCCTGGCCGGCCAGTCCCGCCTGGCCTCCGCCGTACCCGTGCGGCTGCCCGTCCTGTCCCGACGCGAAGCCGAGCGGGTTGAGCGGCGCGAACCCAGCGCTCGCCGGCGCGGTGGTGGCGGGGGCGGTCACGCCCGGTCCCGTCGGAGACGTGTCGGGGTACGGCATCGGCCCCACGGGAGCCGAGGGCGGCACCGAGGGCTGCCAGCCGCCCGGAGGCGCGGGGGCCGGGCCCACCGGGGCCGGACCTCCCGGGGGCATCGCCGCGCCGCCCCCGCCAGGACCCCAGCTCGACGGGTCGGCGGGAGCTGGTCCGACCGGACCGTAGGGCGCGGGAGGCCCGTACGGCGCCGGCCCGCCCTGCCCGGGGCCGGGGAAGACCGGGTTGTGCGGGGCGGGCGCGACCGGGTGGGTGAACTCCTCCCTGGGGCCGCTGGCGGCCGGGGCCACCGGGTGCGCGAACTCGTCCCTCGGGCCGCTCGCGACCGGGGCCACGGGGTGGACGAACTCCCCGCGCTGACCGCCGAACGGCGGGCGCGGGTCGTCCTGCCCCACCGGGTAGGGCTGGGTGAAGTACTGCTGCCCGTGCCTCGGCTGTTCGCCCTGGGGGTAGCCGATCGGGGACACGGGGGGCCGCTGCCCGCCGCCGTGCCCGCCCTGCTGGAGGCCGTCGGGCCGGGTGCCGGCGGCGCCGTCCTGCTTGGCCTGGCCCTTCTCGTCGAAGTCCAGCTCGTAGGTGGTCGGCTTGGAGCCGTCACCGGCGTCGACGGTCACCGTGACCCGGTCGGGCGCGCCGGGCGGGTGGGACGCGGTGATGGTCAGCTCGCCGTCGCGGATGACGGCCTTCCCGTCGGGGCCGGGCTGGAGGAGCTGCTCGCCGCTCACCTGGAGCGGCGGCGGGACGGCGCCGGACCCGCCCTGTCCCGGTGCGGGGTGCCCGAGCGGCTGCCCCGGGGTCGCCGGGTGCCCCGGAGAGGTCGGCTGCCCCGGCTGGGAGAGGTGGCCGCCCTCGCCCGGCCGCAGGTCCATGGTCCGCATCAGCGGCTTGCCGTCCGGGCCGAGCGCTCCGGGGCCGGCCCCGTCCTTCGGCGTGGCCATGCCAAAGTCGATGTTGTAGGTCTTCGGCTTGCCGTCGGGACCCGTCACGCTGATCTTCACGTCGCCCTGGCCGTCCGGGCTGTTCACCGTGATCTTGCGCCCGTGGTCCTCGATCGTCACGCTCTCCTGCTTGCGCGGATCGACGTCGCCCGGCTTGAGCCTGGTCGGGCCGGTCGACACGTCGGGCGTCGGTTCCTTGGGCTTCAGATCGTCCACGGCCGGCACCGGAGGCGTCTTGATGTCCCCGCCACCGGTGTTGCCGTTGCCACCGCCGACGTTGCCGTTGCCGGTGCCGCCGCCGACGACACCCTTCCCGTCACCCCTGTCGTCGCCCTTCGGGTCCGGCGTGTAGTCCCCGGCCTGGACGTCCTTGAAGGCGTCGGGGTGCACGTCGCCGATGGCCTGCTGGAGCTTCTGCCAGGACTCGCCGATCCCGCGCTGGATGGCGGCGCACGCCTCCCGGAAGATCCGGTACCGGTTCGCGAAGTCCTGCGTGAACAGGTCGAGCTTCTGCTTGGCCTCGTTGACCTTGCCCTCGATGGCCTTCTTGACGTCGTTCATGTGGATCACGCCGCCCACCAGCGGCGCGAACAGACCGGTCATCGCGCCGATGACACCGGCCTTCAGGGTGATCTTCAGGCTCTCCCCGAACGACAGCGTGGCGTCGCCCTTGGCCACCTTGATGGCCTCGCGGACGTCGTCCTCCGACATGCCGGCGCACCGCTCGTCGTACAGGTCGTGCACGCGCTTGGCGAACTCTCGGACCTTGTTCTGCGCGTCGCCGGAGGCCGCGGCCACGGCCTGCGCCGCCCGTTTGAGGTCGCCGGAGACGACGCTGCCGCCCATGTCGACCTTGCCCATGTGGGCGAACGCGGCCTGGGCGCCGGTCCCCTGCCACGTGCTCTGGAGCGGCTTGGCCGCGTTGGCCATGCCGACCTTGGCCTCGTCGAGCTTGCCGCCGGCCTCGTTCAGTTTGTTGGCCGCGTGGCGGAACGCGCCGAAATCGATGTCGCGGACCTTGTCGTATTCCGCGTAGACGTCGCGCCGCAGGTCGATGTCGCCGTTCTGCCCCCCGCCCTTGCCGGTGACGCCCATCGCCTCCTTGTAGAGCGGGAGGAACTTCTCGAAGAATCGCAGGCCCGGCGCGCCGTCGTCGAGCAGGTGGTTGGAGTTCGCGACGTCACCGCCCTGTTCCAGGCGCTTGATGCTGGTGCCGACCTCGCGGTACTCCTTGGCCTTGGCGATCGCCGCGTCGACCTGGCCGCCATCCATGGCATGCAGATCGAGCAATACGCCGTACTTCTCCGCGTACTGGTAGTAGTCGTTCGTGGGATCGACGGCGCCGAGCGCGAAGACGAGGTTCTTCTTCTGTTCCTCGGGAACGTCCGGGCTGTTGAGGAGTTCGCGGATCTCCTTGCCCTTGGCCTGGTCAGGCACAGTGCGTCCCCTTCAGGTTGGCCGCGTTGCCCTGCTCGGTCCTCGCGTACTCGCCGGCGGTCTCGGTGAGCTTCTGGGCGACCTCGTTCGCCTTCGCGCCGTAGGCGGCCGTGTTCGCGGCCAGCTTGGCGACCAACTCGCCGAACGCGGCCCCGAAGGGGCGGAACTGCTGGTCACGGCCGAACTTGCCCGGGTCGATCCTGGCGGCCTCGACCACCGCCTTCTGGTCGGTGACGACCTGCCCGTGCTGCTGGTACCCCTTCGCGGCCGAGGTGAGGTCGGCGGATGAGACGCCGAGCTTCCCGGTCATACGGCCCCCTCCATGATGCTTCCCACCCACGTGGTCCCCCCGGCCACGGCGACGCCCGAGGCGACGATCCGCGCTTCGGACGCCCGGGAACGGACCAGGGTTCCCATGGTGCCAGGCCGATCACGCGGAGAGGTCCACTTCGCACGCGATGCTCGCTTTCGCGAAGGCAGCGGCGCCGCGCGGCGAGGTGCGTCAGGGCGAGGCGGGGACGAACCGGTGGAAACCGACGAACGTCAGCGTGGGTTCGGGCGGCGAGCCCTCAGCCGCCCCACTGCTGGGGCGGCGGGCCGGACGGGGGCTGCGCCGGGTAGCCCGGCGGCGGGGTGGTCGGTGGCTGCGGCACCCCGGCCTGCCCGGGGTGGTGGTACGGCCCGGGAGGAGGAGCGCCATAACCGGGCTGCGACCCGTGGCCTGCCGGTGCGCCATAACCGGGCGGTGCGCCATGACCGGGCGGTGGGCCGTATCCGGGCGCGGGGCCGTGACCCGCCGGCGGCCAGCCGCTCGGCGGCTGCTTGGGGCGTCGGGAGCGCAGCGCGAGGACCAGGACCACGACCAGCACCGCGACCACGGCGAACACGATGATCGCCAGCTCGATGACCTTGAGCCCCACCGCCGCACCCCCTCCCGACCGGCCGGGCTCAGCCGACCGACGACACCACGCCGGCCAGCCGGTGGGCGACCGCCTCGGCCGCGTCCTGGCTCGGCGCCTCGACCATGACCCGGACGAGCTGCTCGGTCCCGGAGGGGCGCAGCAGCACCCTGCCCTGGCCGGCCAGCTCGGCCTCGACGGCGGCGACCGCCTCGGCCACCGAGGGGGCGCTGACCACCGCGGCCTTGTCGCTGACCGGAACGTTGACCAGCACCTGCGGCAGCCGTCGCATCACGGAGGCCAGCTCGGCCAGCGGCCGGCCGGTGCCCGCCATGCGCGCCATGAGCCGCATCGCGGTGAGCAGGCCGTCGCCGGTGGTCGCGTGGGCCGGCAGCACGACGTGGCCGGACTGCTCGCCGCCCAGCGAGTACCCGCCCGCGCGCAGCTCCTCCAGCACGTACCGGTCGCCCACGGCGGTGGTCCGCAGGGTGACGCCGTGCGCGCGCATGGCCAGGTGCAGCCCCAGGTTGCTCATCACCGTGGCGACCAGCGTGTCCTGGGCCAGCTCGCCGCTCTCCTTCATGGCGAGGGCGAGGACGGCCATGATCTGGTCGCCGTCGACCGGCTCCCCCGCCGCGTCCACCGCGAGGCAGCGGTCGGCGTCACCGTCGTGGGCGATGCCCAGATCGGCGCCGTGCGTGACGACCGCCGCGCGGAGCTGGTCGAGGTGCGTGGACCCGCACCGGTCGTTGATGTTCACCCCGTCGGGGGAGGCGTGCAGCGCGACCACCTCGGCGCCCGCCCGCCGGTACGCCTCGGGGGCCACGGTCGAGGCGGCGCCGTTGGCGCAGTCGACGACCACGCGCAGCCCGGTCAGCGGCTGCGGCACGGCGACCAGCAGGTGGTCGACGTAGCGCCGGGCGGCGTCCGTCACGTCCCGCACCCGGCCGATGCCGGCCCCGGTCGGCCGCGCCGCGGTGTCCGTCAGGCGGGCGGCGATCTCGTCCTCCACCGCGTCGGGCAGCTTGTGGCCGCCCGCAGCGAAGAGCTTGATCCCGTTGTCCGGCATCGGGTTGTGCGAGGCCGAGATCATCACGCCCAAGTCGGCGTCGAGCTGGCCGACCAGGTGGGCCACGGCGGGCGTGGGGAGCACGCCGACCCGCAGGACGTCGGCGCCGGCGGCGGCCAGGCCCGCGGTCACCGCGGCCTCCAGCATCTCGCCGCTGACCCGGGGGTCACGGCCGACCACGGCGACGGGGCGGTGCGTCCTGTCGCGTTCGCCCAGCACCCTGGCGGCCGCGGCGGCCACCGCGAGCGCGAGTTCCGGGGTCAGGTCGGCGTTGGCCAAACCACGCACTCCGTCGGTGCCGAACAGGCGCGCCATGGGTTCCGGGACCTCCTGCGAGACGACGTCGAGGGGACGCAGCGAAGAAGCGGCGGGGAAGGAACGAGGAAGAAACTACGACGAAAGCACTACGGGAGCAGCCACCCGACAGACGGATGACTGCTCCCGTAGGTTGTCCCACTCTGGCCCTGGCCAGGCAGGCGCGTCAGCGCTTGCTGTACTGCGGAGCCTTACGGGCCTTCTTGAGGCCGTACTTCTTCCGCTCCTTGGCCCGCGCGTCGCGGGTGAGGAAGCCGGCCTTCTTCAGCGCCGGGCGGTCGTCCTCGTCCAGGGCGACCAGCGCGCGGGCGATGGCCAGGCGCAGCGCGCCGGCCTGGCCGGTGATGCCGCCACCGCGCAGGTTGGCGATCACGTCGTACTGCTCGGCCCGCTCCACGGTCACCAGCGGCTCGCGGATGAGCTGCTGGTGCACCTTGCTCGGGAAGTAGGCGTCGAGGGTCTTGCCGTTGACCGTGAACTTGCCGGTGCCCGGAACGAGCCGGACCCGCACCACGGCCTCCTTGCGGCGGCCGACGGTCTGGACGGGCTTGTCGCTCACGACCGGGGCGGCGTACTCGGCCACCAGGGTGTCGGCGGTCTCAGCGGTCTCAGGAGTGGTCACGCTCTGGTCCTCAAGTGCGTCGGTCACTGGGCAACCTTGGTGATCTCGAACGGCTTCGGCTGCTGGGCGGCGTGCGGGTGCTCGGCGCCCGCGTACACCTTCAGCTTGCGGCCCATGGCGCGGCCGAGCCTGTTCTTCGGCAGCATGCCCTTGACGGCCTTCTCGACCAGCCGCTCGGGGTGCTTGTCCAGCATCTCGCCGAACGAGCGCTTCTTCAGACCGCCCGGGTGACCGCTGTGGCGGTACACGAACTCCTGGTCACGCTTGTTGCCGGTCAGGGCGACCTTGTCGGCGTTGACAATGATGACGAAGTCACCCGTGTCGACGTGCGGGGCGTAGGTCGGCTTGTGCTTACCGCGCAGCAGCGTGGCGGCCTGGGTGGCAAGCCGGCCGAGCACCACGTCCTGCGCGTCGATGACGTGCCAGGCGCGCTCAACCTCGCCGGGCTTCGGGCTGTACGTGCGCACGGATCTACCTCGTCGTCACTCGCGTCGGGAAGTTGTCGCGGCGGTCACCTCGGCACGGAACGGCGGAACCGCTCGACCTCGGGGCATACGCGGCCACGTGCCGCACACCGCACAACAGCAGGAGAAGATACCCGCCCACCTGAGGCGGGGTCAAAACGGGGGTCGCCGACCAGGGCCCCTCGGGCTCGCGCGGAGCGCGGAACACCACGCCCCACGTGCGCCCGACGGGCCCCGCACGACCGCCGGCGGCGGCCGGGAGACCCCCACCCCGGGTGATGCCCGGGGCGGTTTCACCGTACCGGGTCGCGGCTGGTCATGGCAGCCCCAACCGAACGGGTGACGGGGGACGGGCGGCACGCGAGAAGGGACCGACGTCGCCGCGGTCACTCGGGGACACGCGTGGTCGGCCTCACGTCCGGACCTCGGCCGACCTCCTGGTCGGCCGAGCGGCAGAGATCATACTGCGCCGCCGACCCCGGCCGCGGGAAGGGCGTGCCGCCGTCGTCCCGGCCGGCCCCCGTCACACCGTCAGGCCCCGCATCACCCGGTCAGGTGCCATGTCATGTCACCCCGGTCGCGCCGCCACGTCCCCGCGCCGCGAGCACCGGACACGCGAAAGACCCCGGGGTCGGGGCGACCCCGGGGTCTTCGACGGTCCGAGCCGCCAGGCTCAGGCGCCCCAGCGGGAGGCGTTCTTGCGCTCCGCGTCCTGGTACTGCTCGAGGGCGTGGCCGACGGCGATGCCGATCTGGTTGAGGACCTGCTTGAGGTCGGCGGCGGCCTCGTCCCACTTGCGCTGGTGCTCGTTGTACGCGGCGGCGGCGTCACCCTCCCAGGTGGACACCAGCGGCTGGAGGCGCGACTTCAGGCTCTCGAGCTGGCCCTCGATCTTGTTGGCCGTGCTGGAGATGTCGCTCTGCGCCTGGGACAGCGCACCGAAAGTAACCTTGATCTCCATCGAAATGCCTTTCTACGTCCGAGAGTCGAGTGAGGGATGCGGTCAGGTCGGTCGACCGGTGCGCTGGATCAGACCTCGCCGCCGAGGGCGCCCAGGATCGAGTTCATGGACGACGCCTGCTCCTCCTCCTGGCGCAGGTACTCCTGCGAGGAGGCGCCCATCATGTCGGCGATGTCGCTCAGGGCGTTGTTGAGCTTGTCGGCGTCGTGCTGCCACCGCTCGATCAGCTTGTGGAACGCCGCGGCGGCGTCGCCCTTCCACGCGGCGGCCAGCGGCTCGATCTGGCCGCGCAGGCTGCTCAGCGAGCCCTGGATGTCGCTGTTGGTGTTCAGGACGTCCACGCCGGCCTGGCGCATCGTCTCCGAGTCGGTGGTGTAGGAACCGGCCATCTCGTGGGCCCCCTTGTCTCGTTCGTCCTCGTCGTCCGCGGCTTCCCGGCTCTCGCCTTCCGTCCCGGACAACACTGCGACGCAGAGGTTGCCAGTTCCGGTTCCCACCCCGGTGAGTTTTTCCGGAAGTAGTTGCGCTCGGGAACGCGACGGGGCGGGAACCGCGACTCAGTAGAGGATTCGCTCCTGGGAAAAGTCCTCGTCATCGTCGGTTTCGGCGGGTCGGCGACGGTTCGCGGCCCCTTCCCCGACGTTCCCGGAAACAAATGCCTTCTTTTGCTCGAGGGAATGTTCGGCGAGGAGTTCCGCGCCCGAGGGCAGCTCCTCCACCGGCAGTCGGTGCTCGACGCGGAACCCGGTCGCGGCCGCGCGCAGGCGCTCGGCGGTGAGCTCGTCGCGCCGCGCGGGGACCCCGCCGCGCCGCACCCGGTCGACCAGGTCCCCGGTGGCCCCGCGGAAGGCGGCGTCCCGCTCCCTCGCCTCCGCGACCGCCCGACGCCCCCGGTCGGACGCGGAGTCCACCGCCGCCAGGAACCTCCGCATGGCCTCGTCCACTTCGGACATCCGCGCCTCCCTCGCCCGTGCGCCGGCGCGGTCGGCGAGCCACCGCCGCACCGCCGGCCTTCCCGTCCCTCAGCCCGTGATCTCCAGCGTGCGGACGACCTCGTCACAGGCGCCCGCCACCCGGGACCGCCCGCCCTCGGTGTACTGGCAACCCACCGCGACCTGCGTCGTCCCCCGGAACAGCACGTACCAGTCCACAGTGGTCGACTCCCGTTGCTGCCGGTAGTGGACGACGTCCCGGCCGGCGAAGCTCGCCTTCTCCTCGAAGTCGGAGAACCCCCGGCTGGTCGAGCGGTCGAACTCGGCCCTGAGCTGGCGCAGCGCGCGGCCCCGGTCGGCGTCGCTGTCGTAGTTGAGCTTGAACTCCTGCACCGCGATCAGGTCGGTGTCGACCGCGGCGTCCGTCGGCTTGACCTGCACCTTGCGCTGCCCGGCGTCGCCGCCGGTCTGCTCCCAGTCGGCCGGCATCCGGAACCGGTAGTCGTACTGGGCGATCTCCCGTCCCTGCGCGGCCTGCGGCTTCCTGTCGCCCTCGTCGCCCGACCCGCTCAGGGTGACGCCGAGGACAGTGGCGATCACCGCGACCAGCACGACCGCGCCGCCCACGAGCAGCGGAGCGCGACGGCGGGGCGCCGGCGCCGCCGGTGGGGTCGGTGGGGTCGGTGCGGGAGGGAGGCCCGGAGCCCCGAACCCGCCCGGCGGAGTGAACCCGGCGGGCGGTGTGCCGGGGACCGGCCGGAGGTTCGGGCCCGCGGCCCCGCCCACCGAGGGGAAGGGGCCGGAAGCCGGGGAACCCGCCGGGAGCCCGACGGCGGGCGTCCCCGGTCGGGGCGGGTGCGACGCGCCCGCCGCCGACGCGGCCGGAGGCAGGCCCGCGGTGCGGTCCGGGTCCCTGGTCACGGCGCGCAGGGCGCCCCGGGCGACGACGGTCTCCGGCTGGTCCAGGGTGATCGGCATGAGGCCCGTACGCTCGTAGACGAGACGGGACACCAGGGGGATCCGGCTCGACCCACCGACGAGGAACACCCCCGAGAGCTGCTGGGGCGTCAGCCCCGCGTCCCGCACAGTCGCCACCACCAGCTCGGCGGCGCGGGACAGCGGGCCCGCGACGAGCCCCTCCAGGTCGGCCCTGGTGACGTGGGCGTCGGGGAAGGGCGGCGGCATCGGCACGTCGGTGTAGGCGTGCCGGGAGAGCGTCTCCTTGGCGCCCCGCACGTCCTGCCGCAGCACCCGCCGGCGGCGGCGGTCGGCCAGGTCGCGCCCCTCGACGAGCCTGCGCCACGCCTCGGGGTCGGTCCCCGCGACCAGCCCGCCGACGTGCTCCAGCAACGCCTGGTCGATGTCGGCCCCGCCGAACGTGGGGTCGCCCCTGGTGGCGAGCACCTGGAAGACCGGGACCGGCCGCCCAGGGTCGTGGGCGGACGGCGCGCTCTGCCGGCGGACGACGCTACAGTCGACCGTGCCGCCGCCGAGGTCGAGCACGGCCAGGGCGGCGCCGTCGGCCATGCCGTGGCCGGCGGAGTGGAACACGGCGGCGGCCACCGGCTCCGGCACGAGCGCGATCTCCGCTGCCAGCCCCGACGCCGCCTGCCGCAGGACGTGCGTGCGCATCGCGCCCCAGTCCGCGGGATGGGTCAGCACCAGCAGGTCGACCGGCGCGCCGCCGGCGACGCGCCTGGCCTCCCCCACCGCGCGGGACAGCACGGCCCGGATGACCTCGCGCACCGGGAGCACCGTGCTGCCCAGCAGCAGCTCGCCCTCGTCGATCCGGCGCTTCGGGTGCGGCTCGTACCGGGAGGGGTCCACGGCGGCCTGGCGCTCCGCCTCGTGCCCGACGAACAGCGTGCCGTCGGCGGCGGCGAACACCGCGGAGGGCACCAGCGGCTGCCCGTCGACCACGACCACCTGCGGCTCGCTGCCGCCGCCGGCGTGCTCCCCCGTGGCCACCGCGGTGCAGGTGCTGGACGTGCCGAAGTCGATCGCGACGTGCAGGGTCACCCGCTCACCTTCTCACTGGGCTGGACGCGGAAGAAGGACGCCCGGACCGGAGGTCCGGGCGTCCTGTCGTCGTTCTCGGGACCGGTCGCACGACCGACCCCGACCGGGCACAGCCGGCCGTGATCGGCACTGCTGGCACTGTCGCGCGCTCGGCGCGGGTCGGGGGCGGCGGCGCGCACGGCGCCCGCCGCCCCCCCCCGATCCGCCCATCGTCACTCCGGGGGGATGTGCGCGATCTGGACCAGGCGGTTGCCGCCCTTGCGCGCGACCAGGGTGCCCCGGCCCGGCGGCATCGGCGAGGGCTTGACGTTGCCGATCAGGTTGCCCTCGTCCTTGTTACCGCTCATCACGATGCCGGGGGCCGAGCCCTCGCGCAGCTTCCCGATGATCGGGTCGCTGAACGCGGCCCTGCTGGCGCCACCGGAGTTGCGCATCAGCACGAAGTGCAGACCGATGTCCCTGGCCTGGGGCAGGAACTCGGCCAGGGGGGCCAGCGGGTTGGCGTGCGGGCTCGGCGCGACCAGGTCGTAGTCGTCGACGATGAAGAACAGGTCGGGGCCCTTCCACCAGGAGCGGTTCTTGAGCTGCTCCTGGGTGACGTCCGGGCCGGGCAGCCGTCGGGTCATCGCCGTCCTGACGTCGCCGATCACCGCCTGGAGCTGCTGCGACGAGGCCGCGTAGGTGAGCACGTGGTCCGGCGGCAGGAAGCCGAGCATGCTGCGCCGGTAGTCGACCAGGATGATCCTGGCCTCCTGCGGCGTGTACCGGTCGACGATGCCCCTGGCGACCACCCGCAGCAGGGTCGACTTGCCGGCCTCGGTCTCGGCGAAGCCGAAGAAGTGCGGGTCCTGGGCGAAGTCGAGGTAGACGGGCGCGAGCTCGTCCTCGTTGACGCCGATCGGGACCAGCTTCGGGTTCGGCTGCTGCTGCGGGGTCGGGAGCTGCTCGTAGGGCAGCACCGCCGGCAGCATCCTGACCTGCGGGGCCCTCGGGCCGCGCCAGGCCGCGTTGATCTTCTGCACCGCGTCGTGGATGCCCTCGCCGACCCGGTCGACCAGGACCTCCCACCGCTGCTCCGGCGTCATGTCGGCGCTGAGCCGCTCGCCGCTGTCCACCCGGGGCAACGCGACCAGGAAGTGCAGCTTGTCGCGGGACAGGCCACGGCCAGGCCGGTTCTCCGGCACGTTCACCGCGACCTTGCGGTCCACGTCGGACTCGCTGGTGTCGCTGATGCGCAGCTCGAACCGGCTGCCCAGCATGTCCTTGAGCGCCGGCCGGATCTCGGGCCACCGGTTGGCGGTGATCACCACGTGCACGCCGTAGGACAGACCCGAGTTCGCCAGGTTGACGATCTGCTGTTCGAGCATCTCGAAGTCCTGCTTGAAGGCCAGCCAGCCGTCGATCAGCAGGAACACGTCGCCGTACGGGTCGTCCTTGATCTCGCCGCGCCGCTTGCGGTTGCGGAACTCGGTCATCGAGTCGATGCCGAGGTCCCTGAACCGCTGCTCGCGCTCGACCATCAGCGTGCTCAGCTCCGCGACGGTCCGCCGCACCAGGTCGGGGTCGAGCTTGCCGCCCACCGCGCCGACGTGCGGCAGGCCTCGGAGCGACATCAGCGCGCCACCACCGAAGTCGATGCAGTAGAACTGCGCCTCCTGCGGCGTGTGGGTCACCGCCATCGACATGACCAGCGTCCGCAGCAGCATCGACTTGCCCGACTGCGGGCGGCCGACGACCGCCATGTGGCCGGCGCCGCCGGACAGGTCGGCCCACAGCACCTTCTGGCTCTGCTCGTAGGGCCGGTCCTCCAGTCCGATGGGGACGGCCAGCCGGCCGTTGTGCTGGAACCCGGCCGCGCTGAGCCCCCGGTCCTCGGTGGGCGCCAACGGCGGCAGCAACGAGTCCAGCGTGGGCGGCTCCTCCAGCGGGGGCAGCCACACCCGGCGCGCCGGCGGGCCCTGGCGGACGGTCCGCCTGACGAAGATCTCCAGCTCGCTGGGCTCGGCCGAGTCGTCCTTCTTCTTCTCGGGCTTCGGCTCCTCCCTGGGCTTCTCCGGCTCCTCGGGGATCGGGATGAAGTCCGGGACGAAGAACTTCGGCCGGCGGTCGCCGCTGATCGGCGCCGCGGTCTGCACGGCCTGCATGCCCGGCGGGCGGTACGGGCCGGAGACGTAGCACGCCTTGAACCGGGTCTTCTCGTTGTTGAACACGAGGTAGCCGGAGCCGGGGATCGGCGGCAGGTCGGCGGCGTCCGGGATGCCGATGGCGGCCCGGGAGTCCGCCGCGCTGAACGTCTTCAGGCCGAGCCGGTAGGACAGGTGGGTGTCCAGGCCGCGCAGCTTGCCCTCCTCCAGTCGCTGCGAGGCGAGCAGCAGGTGGATCTGGAGCGACCGGCCCAGCCGGCCGATGGCCACGAACAGCTCGATGAAGTCGGGCTTGGCGCTGAGCAGCTCGGAGAACTCGTCGATGACGATCCACAGCGCCGGCATCGGTGGCAGGTCCTCGCCGCGCTCGCGGGCCTTCTCGTAGTCCCAGACGTTCTTGAACTTGCCGCTCTCGGCCAGCACCTGCTGGCGGCGGGCCATCTCGCCGGCCAGCGCGTCGCGCATCCGGTCGACCAGCGTCAGGTCGGAGCCCAGGTTGGTGATGACCGCGGAGACGTGCGGGGCGTCGTCGAAGCCGAGGAACGTCGCGCCACCCTTGAAGTCCACCAGGACCAGGTTCAGCGCGGCCGAGGAGTGCGTGGCCATCATCGCCAGCACCAGCGTCCTGAGGAACTCGGACTTGCCGGAACCGGTGGCGCCGACGCACAGGCCGTGCGGGCCCATGCCGCCCATGGCGGTTTCCTTGATGTCCAGCTCGACCGGCTCGCCGTGCTCGCCGACGCCGAAGGCGACCTTGTACTTCTCGCTGTTGGGCCGGGGCCGCCACGCCTGCGCGAGGTCGAAGGTCATCGGGTCGCCCAGACCGAGCAGCTCGAACAGGCCGACGTTGGAGTTCAGCAACGGCTGGTCCTCCGGCTCGGCCCCGCCGCCCTGGGCGGTGGCGACCCGCCACGGCGACAGCTTGCGCGCCAGGGACTCGGCCTCGACGGCGCTCAGCCCGTCCGCCTTGCCGAACCACTCGATGCCACCACCGGTGCGGGCGCCGAGCCGGTCGCCGTCCAGCACGATGCGCAGACCCTTCTTCTGCGCCAGGTTGGTGGTCAGCGAGTCGGACAGGTCGATCAGCGTGACGCCCTGGAGGCCGTCCTGCTGGACGATGTACTCGCCGCGGTTGACCTCGCCGTCGTCGATGAGGATCACGATGTGCGGCTGGTCGGTCAGCGGCTGCGCGTTGCGGGAGAAGTTCCTGCGTTCCCCGAGCTCCTCGTGCAGCATCCGCTCGACCTCGGACAGCGAGCCGGCCATCAGCCGCATCTGGCCGATGCCGTCGACGTGCCGGGGGTGCTGGGCGTGCGGCAGCCACTTGACCCACTCCCACTCGCGGCGGGCCTCTCCGGCGGCCACGACCGCGATCAGCAGGTCGCTCGGGGCGTGGAACGTGGCGAGCTGGGCGAGCATCGCCCTGGCCAGCGCGCGGGTGCGCTCCTTCTCGCCGTACAGCGGCACGGCGGCGAAGCCGCGCAACGAGATGGCGATGGGCAGGTCGGGGACGATCGAGTGGGCGCGCACGAACCGGCGCAGCGCCAGCGTCGCGATCGGCTCCAGCTCGTCGACCGGACCGGTCTGCGGCGGGACCAGCCGGGTGGACAGGCGCTGCGCGCCCCGGCAGATCCTGACCTGGCAGAAGTCGGGGTCGTTGGGGCGGCGCTCCCACATGCGGCGCTGGCCGGGACCCACCAGCGGCCACAGCGCCTGCGGGTCGGGGTGGCACCACTCGCGCTCGACCCGCTGCTCCAGCGCGGCCTCGCGGGCGCGTTCCCGCATCTGGCCGAGGTACCGCAGGTAGTCCTTGCGGTCCTCGTTCATCTCGGCCTTCTTCTGGCCGGCCCCCTGGCCGCCGCCGGCCATCATGCCCAGCGTCGAGATCACCATCATGCCGCCGAAGACCAGCGACATCGGGTTCCGGCCGCCGGCCACGAACATGAAGACCATCATGCCCAGCGACGCCACGACCATCACGACCGGCAGCAGCTTCATGACGATGTTGCCGGGGATGACCCGGGGCACCTCGGGCGGCGGCTCCAGGTGGACCTCGCCGCCCGGGGGACGTGGGGCGGCCAGGCGCGGCGACCGCTTGAACTGCAGCGTGCTCACCGGACGGGCACCTCTTACTTCTCCCCGACTCACACGGCTCGGGTCGGGATCGGCTGGCGGAGGGACGAGCCGAATGCGCGGCACTCGTCGAGGCCGCCGACGGGTGGGCGGGAAGTTCCCCACCCCTCTTCGCCGGAACCCGGGGTCCCGCCGCACTCGGTGCGGCCATACTAGGGGCGCTCGTCGACGGGCAGGGCCGGTTCCGCGACTTCCGCGAGATCGACAACGGCCGCCGCGACGGGCTCGACAAGCCCGACCCGAGAAGAAGAAGGACGAGGGGGCGCTGGTGGCGACCGGGACGACGGTGTTCAGCCGGGTGACCGTGGTGGCGCCGACCACTCGCATCGACGTCGCCCTGCCGGCGGACGTCGCGGTGGCCGACCTGCTGCCGATGGTGCTGGACATGGCGCGCAGGGCCAGCGGCGAGGGCGGCCCGCTCAACGCCAGGGACGGCGGGGTCCGGCACGGCGGCTGGTGCCTGGCCAAGCTCGGCGAGTCGGAGCCGTTGGACCCGAGCCGCACGCTGGCCTCGCAGGGCGTCGTGGACGGCGAACTGCTCCAGCTCCGCAAGCGCAACGAGAACCCGCCGCCCCCGCTGTACGACGACGTCGTCGACGCCATCGCCGACTCCTCCCCGGACAGCTACCGGCCGTGGACCAGGGAGACCGCCGCCAGGATCGGCCACCTCGCCGGCGGGCTCGCGCTCGTCGGCGCGGCCATGGCCGCGTGGCGGGCCGGCCCGACCTACCCGTTGACGGCGGCGCTGGTCGCCGGCGTGGCCGCCGTGGTCGCGGTGGTCGTGGGCGCGGTGATCGCCAGGGCCTACGCGGCGCCGACCACCGGCGTGGTGGTGGCGGCCGCCGGCGGCCTGCCGCTGGCGTTCGTGAGCGGCCTCTACATCGTGCCGGGTGACGAGGTGCTCGGTCTGGGCCGCGCCAACCTGCTGCTGGGCAGCGCCCTGGTGCTGGTGGTCGCGGCGGCCTCGATCATGGTGTTGGGCGCCGGGGTGACCGTGTTCGTCGCGGCCGCGACGGCCGGTTCGCTGGGTGTGCTGACGTTCGCCGTCGCCACCCTGGTGGACACGCCGGCGGCCGGTGTGGCGGCGGGGGCGGGCGCGGTCGCGCTGGCCGGCCTGTCGATGCTGCCGCGCCTGACCCTGCGGCTGGCCCGGCTGCCGCTGCCCCAGGTCCCCGGCAGCGCCGAGGACCTCAAGGAGGACACCGGCTTCCCCGAGTACGCGGTGATCGAGCGGCGCACCGGTCTGGCCCACGAGTACATGACGGGCATGCTCGTCGGCTGCGGCGTGGTCGCGGCGATCTCGGCGATCCTGGCCTCCGCCGACGGCACCGTGTTCGGCCCGCTGTTCGCGGTCGCGCTGTCCTCGGTCATGTTGATGCGGGCCCGCGCCTACGCCAACGGCAGCCAGGCGGTGGCGTTGCTGGTCACGGGCATGGTGGCCGCGGCGGGCGTGCTCATGGGCTGGCTGTGGACCGCCACGCCGTTCACCCTGCTGCTGTGGGTGTTCGGCGCGCTGACGCTGCTCGCGGCCGTCGGCCTGGTGCTGGGTGTGGTCTTCCCCGAGAAGAAGTTCTCCCCGGTGCTGCGCCGCACCGCGGACATCGCCGAGGCCGTGCTGATCGCGTCCGTCCTGCCGCTCGCGCTGGCCGTGATGGACCTCTACAGCACGATCCGCCACCTGAACATCAACATCTGAGGTCCGAACGTCGATGCGCAGCCCTCGGTCGCTCCGCAGGCTCGTGGCCGCCGCCGCGGCGGCGAGCCTGATCACCCTGGCCGGTCCGGTGCTGCCGGCGTCGGCCCAACCGTCCGGTTCGGACGGTCCAAGGCCGACCCCCACCGGCGCGGCGCCCCAGAACGGCACGACCCCGCGCGCGGGGCAGGAGCCGTCGGGCTCGGCCAAGCCCTCGCCGAAGGGGGGCCGGCCGCCGGCGGGGGACATCCCCAAGGGGATCCCCCCGCTGGAGCCCGACATGAGCAGGTTGCCGGGCAACGGGCCGTCCAAGCCGGAGATCTCCTACGAGAAGAAGAACGAGTGCATCCGGGCCCTGCCGGACACCGCGAAGAACATCACGCAGAAGCCGTGGGGCCAGCTCGCGCTCAACTTCGAGCAGGTGTGGCCGCTCACCAAGGGTGAGGGCGTCAAGGTCGCCGTGATCGACACCGGGGTGAACCGCCACCCTCGGCTGGGTGACGGCCACGGCGGCTACCGGGTCGAGGAGGGCGGCGACTACGTCGTCGAGGGCGAGCACGGCATCAAGGACTGCGACGGCCACGGCACCGCGGTCGCCGGGATCATCGCGGCCGACAACCGGGACCCCAGCGTCGGGTTCTCCGGGGTCGCCCCGGAGGCGACGATCATCTCCTACCGCCAGTCCAGCCCGAACTACCAGGGCAAGGACTCCAGCGGCCGGCAGCGCCCCGCCGGCACGGTCGAGACGATGGCGCACGCGATCCGGAAGGCGGCCGACGCCGGCGCCAAGGTCATCAACGTCTCGGAGTCGGCGTGCCAGCCGCCGATCCCGTCCAGCTACTTCGCCCCGTTGCACGCGGCCGTGCGGTACGCCGTGCAGAGGAACGCGGTCGTCGTGGTCGCCGCCGGCAACGTCGACGGGCAGTCCTGCAAGCAGAACGAGCCCTACGGCAAGATCGAGACCCTGCCCAGCCCGGCCTGGCTGGACGACGACGTGCTCACCGTGGCCGCCACCGACGAGAACGGCGCGCCGGCGAGCTTCTCGCTCAACGGCCCCTGGGTGGACGTGGCCGCGCCCGGCACGAAGATCACCTCGCTGGACCCCGCCGAGAACGGCAAGGGGCTGGCGAACATGCTGCCGCAGAACGGCAAGCTCGACACGATCCAGGGGACCAGCTTCGCCGCGCCCTACGTGGCCGGGATCGTCGCCCTGGTCAGGGCCAGGTTCCCCGACCTGCCCGCGAAGAAGGTGATCGAGCGGATCGAGAGGACCGCGCAGCACCCCGCCGGCCCGGGAGGGTGGAACCCGCAGCTCGGCTGGGGCATGGTCGACCCGGTCGCCGCGGTGACGGCCGTGCTGCCCGAGGAGCAGGGGGTCGTCGCCCCGGTCGCGACCGGGGCGCGCATGCAGATGCCGCCGGCGACGCCGAAGGACTGGACGCCGACCATCGTGGCGCTCAGCGGCGCGGGCGGGGGCGTCGTCCTGCTCGGGATCACCCTGTTCGCCGTGCACACCGTCGGCCGGGTGCGGTCCCGCCAGACGCGGCGCGCCGGGACCTGACGGGCGGACGCCGGGGAACACTCCACATCGGACAGTCCATGAAGGACGCTGTGGACGGCACGGTCGCACCTGGAGCGACCGTGCCGTCCGCGTTCGCGGGTCAGCGGGCGCGACGCGCTCGCCGACCGGTCCCCGTGGTCACTCGATGACCGGGGGCGCGGTCTTCGTGGGTTCGCCGAACAGGTCCACCGGATCGGCGGTGAGCCTCGACGCGTTCCTCCGCTCGGTGTCGCCGCCCTGTCCCTGACCGCCGGCCATCATGCCGCCCATGGGCATCATGCCGCCGGCCATGGGCGAGCCGGTCGTCGTCGGCCTCTCCGCCGCGCCGGGGGCACCGGCGAACGCGGGCCTCTGGGGTTCCTTCGGCGTCTCGACCGCGGCGGCGTGTGAGCCAGGGCCGAGCGGCTGCTGGTGGGGTTGGGCGCCAGTCCCGGCTCCCCCGCCAACACCTCCGACGCCACCGCCTCCGGCGACCACGCCGCCGCCCACGCCGCTGACAGCGCCGCCAGCGACAGCTCCAACAGCGCCGTGGCCGGGAACGGCGTCGTTCGGCGTCCGCGGTGTCCGCGTCGGCGGTGTGTCCGCCGGAGGTCCCGCCGGCTTCGGGACGTCGAACGTCCAGTTCCGGTCGGGGAAGGTGTGCGGCATCGCCACCTTCGCGAAGCCACGGCCGGCGTCGATGCCGTCGCAGAGCTGGACGAACGCCTCCAGGACCTCCCGCACCGCCTCGAACAGCTCCCTGGTCGGCCGGCGCATCTCGTCCAGGTGCGCGCGGGCGCGGACCTCGCCGTGGAGCGGGACGGTCAACGCCTGGGACAGCGCGTCCGCGCCGTCGGCGAGGACCCCCGCCATGTCCCGCACCAGCCGGTGGATCGCGTCGGCGGTGACCTCCAACGCCTCGGCCATCGCGGCCATCGCGTCGCCGAGGTCCGCGCCGGCGCGGACGACCTGGCGCATGTGGTCGAGGAAGGAGTCGGCGTCCGCCCCGTCCCAGACCGCGTCCACCGCGCCCAGCGGCCGGTCCACGTCCTGCCGCACGCGCTCGACCACCCGGCTGGCCGCCCGCCACGCCTCGGCCTGCTCGCGCATGTCGTTCCACCGGCCGACGACGCGTCCGAAGTACTCCTCCACCGGGTCGGGCACGCCGAGGTCCCTGGCCAGGCGGGAGAGGTAGTCGAGGTGCCCGAGGAGACCGTCGGCCACCCGGGCACCGTCCGGTCCGTGCGTCTCCGGTCTCGACGCGTCGGGGGCGGGGTGCGGCGCGGGTCTCGGGGTGTCCACATCGGAACGACGGCCCGGCGCGGGCGGCGCCTCACCGGGATGCCCTGCCGAGGGCCGATGTGGCTCGGCCGGTCGGTGGCCGGCGACGTGGTGGGGGGCCGAGGGCGGCGGAGCGCCCTGCGGGACCGGGTTCCGCCCGTACTGGTGCGGCATGCCGGCCGCCGGATCGCGTGGCTGCACTGGTGCGCTTCCTCCCCCTCGGCTCGCGCTCGCCCCCGCGACGCGTCAGCCCCGGTGGGCGCGTCTGAGGGTGCTGGCGCTGTTCGAGTCGTGTCCCTCGTAGTGCTCGGCGACCTTCACCAGCCCGACGCCGGCGGCGCCGAGCACCTCGCACGCCCGGTCGAGCTGCTGCCGCAACAGGGCCGCTGCTCTGCCGTAGGCGTCGGCCACCCGCACGGTGCGGCCCAGCTCGCCGAAGGCCTCGGGCGGCAGCGGATGCGCGTCCACGGTGTCACGCGCCCGCCGCAGGGCCTGCGCGCCCTGGTCCACGCGCTTCGCGTACTCCCGCAACCAGTCGGTCTCGACCCGCACGCCGTCCACGCTCACCCCCTCGTCCCGTGGCCGCGCCCCCGCCCGTTCGGCCGGTCCGGGCGGCGCTGCCCCCGCCGCGCCGGGCGCGCCCGGCGCCGCCGCCTCCACCGTCGCATGTGGACGGTCAACGCCGGGCGCGCCCGGTGGTCTCACTTCCCGGTCTGGCCGGTCCCCTGCTGTCCGCCGGCCTGACCGCCCGACTGCTCCCCCGCCGGCGGCTCGGCCCTGGGCGCGTTCGCGTCGACGGAGAGGCTGTCGTAGATGCGGTCGGCCATGGCCGGGTCCAGCGCGGGGCCGTTCGGCAGGAGCTGGAGGATCGACTGCGGCGCCGGCGCGTACCTGTCGCCGAGGCCGAGCCCCTTGGCGATCTCCTCGCTCGGCACGCCGTAGCGCACGCCCCGGTCGGACACCACGGAGATCGGGCCGGACGCGACGTCCATCTGGGTGTTCACGCTGCGCACGACCGCGCCCTTGCCGGGCGGCATGAACGCGAGGTCGATGTTCTCCAGGTTGTCCAACTTGTACTGCGCGAGCTTGACCGGGCGCATCTTGTCCGGCAGCGGCACGCGCCTGCCCACGGTGACCGTGGTCTCCGGCTTGCCGTCCTTGCCGCTCCACCGCAGGCAGGTCACGGTGGCGTCGGAGACCTTCAGCACGTGCTCCGGCGTCACCACCGGGAGGTCGTCGATCTTCAGCTTCTGCGCGTCGGGCGCGGTCTTGGCGACGTCGGCCGGGGGCACGTCGATCGGCTTGACCACGCCGGTCTTCGGGTCGGAGTACCGGATCAGCTCCGCCACGGCCTGCGGCACCTGCTGGACGCCGTCCCTGAGCACGACGAAGTACTCCTCGGCCTGGCCGGTGCGGTAGGCCCTGACCACGTTGCCGATCTTGGCGCCCCTGATGGAGAAGGCGGGCTCCCCGCCCTGCCCCTGGATCGCCGGCGCCTCGACCTTGCCCACCTCGGGGATCGCGTTGAGCAGGGCGGTGCTGATCGGCCTCGGGTCGGCGCCCGTGAGCCGCAGCGCGCTCATCACCTGCTGGTTGGTCACGTCGATCTGCGCGCGGACGACGGTGCGCCGGTCCTTCTTGTTGGTGTAGAGCAGGTAGTGCTGGCCGTTGGAGGCCCGCGCGAGGATGACCCGGTTGTCGCCGAGCGCGTCGATCGACTGCTCCACGCCGATCAGCGCCGTCGTCTCCACGTCCGGCTTCTTGTTCTCCGGCGCGGTCGGGTCGGGGCGCAGCTCGTCGCAGACCGACCACACCGGGACGACCTGCTGGTCGGCGTGGGTCGGCAGCATCTCGGGGGCGCCGGGCATGCCGGTCAGCGGACCCTTGGGCGTGTTCTGGAGAGCGCTCTCGTCGACCACGATCGGGTCGGCGGCGCCGGGGCCGGGGCCGGCCCCGGCGGGCCCGCCCTGGCCACCCTGGCCGCCCTGCTGGGCGCGCGCCATCAGCAACAGCTTGGCGGAGGCGATGTTCGGGGTCGGGATGAGCTGCTGCGGATTGCCCGCGACCACGTACACCGCGCCGGTCTGCTTGCTGATGACGATGCCGCCGTCCTTGGGGAGGCTGCCCTTCGGCTTGAGGACGCCGAAGATGAGGAAGCCGAGCACGCCGACGACCGCGAGCAGCGCTCCCGCGGCGAGCGCTCGTTGGTGGGTGCGCATCGGCTCGTGCAGCATCACCGCGTCCTTGCGCGTGAGCGCGGACTCCATGCGGCGGAGCACGAAACGATACGCCTGAACCTGGGATTTCGTCGTGGGTGTTGAGGGCATTCTCGGCCTACAGCTCTCCCGTCCGCGATACGGTTCCGCAGGATAGCCGCACGGGTACGCGTCCGGGTCCGGTTCGACGGAACCGGATCACGGGGCCGTCGCCGGCGGCGCCGAGTCCACCGCCCGCGCCGACCGCCCAGTCCCGTCGGCGCGCAGGGAGCGAGGGGGAGAGACCGAACGGATGTCCGTGACCACATCACGCCCCGCCCCGCCGGGGCCGGCCGCGGCCGTGAACGCGATGCGCGCGGCGATGCGCGCCCGCCGGCGCACGATGGGCGCGAGCCTGGGCGCGTTGCCGGTCGTCAACCTCGTGGTGATCGAGGTCGGTCTGGCGCTGGGGCTCCTGCTGCTCGCCGCGAACTCCGTCCTGTGGCCCGTCTCGGTGGCCGTGCTGGTGATCGCCCTCGTCGTGGCGTTCCTCCGCTGGCGCGGCCGCTGGTTCACCCAGTGGGTCGGGCTGACCCTGCGCTACACCTTCCGCTCCCACGCCAGGGTCGTGCGGCCGGCCGAGGTGGCGGCCTCGGCGCCGGCCGCGGACGAGGCCCGCGACGACGAGGCGGTGACCGGCCCCGAGGACCCGAGGGTCGCCGTGCTCCGGCTGGCCGTGCCCGACCTCGTGGTCGCGCACGGCACCGACCACGAACGCCGGCAGGTCGGTCTGGCCTGGCACGAGGGCACCTGGACGGCGGTGCTGCTGGTCGACACCCCGCAGCCGATGGTCGGGCGGGTCGGCGCCGCGCCGAACCTGCCGCTGAGCGTGCTCGCCCCGTGCCTGGAGGACCGGGGCACGGTCCTGGACGCGATCCAGGTGATCTGGCACTGCTACCCGGGGAGCGCCGCGCTGCCGCCGAACTCCCCGGCGCTGGCCTCCTACCTGGAGGTGCTGGGGCCGGTGCCGGCGGCGGCCCGCCGCACCACGTGGATCGCGGTGCGGCTGGACCCCCGGCGGTGCCCCGCGGCCGTGCGGGAGCGCGGCGGCGGCGTGGTCGGGGCGCACCGCGCGTTGATCGGCGCCCTGTCCCGGGTCCGCAGCGCCCTGAACGCGCGCGGCATCCCCACCCGTCCCCTGGACGTCGACGAGCTGCTGCGCGCGGGGATCTCGGCGGGCGAGCTGACGGCCGCGCTCGGGTCGAAGTCCTCCGTGGCGCTGCGGGAGCGGTGGGCCGGCGTGACCGCCGGCGGCATCGGCCACGCGAGCTACGCGATCACGGGCTGGCCCAGCCGGCCCGCGGAGAGCCTCAACGCGCTGACCGGGGTCAGGGCGCTGTCCTCGACGGTGGCCCTGTCGCTGGCCCCGAGCGGGGAGGACGGCCAGGTCGGGCTGCGCGGCCTGGTGAGGGTGAGCGCGCGGACGCCGAGCGAGCTGGAGGCCGCGGACGGCCAGCTCCAGCAGCTCGGCGAGCGGGTGGGCGTCTCGTTGACCCCGCTGCGCGGCCTCCAGGCCGCCGGGTACTCGGCGACGCTGCCGATGGGAGGTGCCGCGTGAGCCGGACGCGGTTGGAGACCCAGAACGGGGCCGGCGTCGCGCCGGAGTTCCTCGTGTCCCCCGAGTCGCTGGACGCGGTCAGCCCGTCCGGCGACCGCGGCGGGATGATGCTCGGCGCGACCCCGCAGGGCGAGCCGCTGAGCATGTCGATCCTGCGCACCGAGCCCACGCGGATCGTGATGGTGGGTGGGCTGTACCTGGCGCGGCAGCTCGCGCTGCGGGCGATGGCGACCGGGGCGTGGGTGATCGTGGCGACCGGCCGGCCGCAGGCGTGGCAGGTGCTCGCGCGGGCCGCCGGCCAGGGGCCGGACGGCAGGGCGGTGCCGCTGGTGCAGATCCGCCGGCTGGTGCCGGTGGAGCTGCCGAGGGCCACCGAGGACGGCCCGCTGCTGGTGATCCACGACGGCGGCGCGGCGCCGCAGGAGATGTTCCCGCCCCGGTCGGCGTGGCAGACCACGGTGTACGTGCTGCCGTACCTGCACCCGAACGCGATGGCGATCGCCAACACCGCCGAGCTGGTGCTGCTCCAGCGGATGCCGATGGGGCAGGCGCAGATGGCGGCCCGCACCTGGCGGCTGGGGCCGCAGCACGTGCAGCAGCTCGTCACGATGAAGAACGACGCGGTCGTGGCGCTGGGCACCAACCTGTGGCAGCCGCTGCGGCTGATCAGCACTCCCCGGGAGCAGCAGATCCTCGGCCCCGTCCGGCTCGGGGACTGAGCCCGGCCGCCGCCGGTCACGAACACGGGGCGTCACCCCACCGGGGTGGCGCCCTGTTCGCTCTCCGGACACGTCCGGCGGGTCCCCATCCGTTCCACCCAACTCGTCCCGCTGCGCGCGGGTGAGGCGGCTAGCCCGAAAAGCCTAATTTCCGTCACAACCACAATTTCTTTTCGTACCACGGGTAGAAAACGTTTTCAACGACTGTTTGCCCTGGTCAGACGGCCATATGCTGGCTAGCACGTCCGCGCGGACGAGGTATTCCCCAGACCGCGCCCCGGCCAAACCGGCCGGACGCGCACACCCTGCCTGAGGGAGAACGCCATGGAATGGAACCGCGCCACCCGAAGAATCGCCGGGCTGGGCGCGGCGACCGCTGCCGCGGTCGCCGTCACACTCGGTGGATCGTTACCCGCCGGCGCCGACGAGGGCGTCATCCGCGCCGCGGGAGCCGCCGAAGCCATCAAGGACAGCTACATCGTGGTGCTCAGGACCAGTGGCACCCAGGCCTCGGCGCAGTCCGTCGAGGCCACGGTCGACAACCTCGTCGCGCGCCACGGCGGCGCCGTCAAGCACACCTACCGCTCCGCGTTGCACGGGTACGCGGCCACCATGAGCGAGCAGCAGGCCCGGCGGGTCGCCGCCGACCCCCAGGTCGCCTACGTGGAACAGGACCAGGTGGCGCGCGCGACAACGGACCAGGCCAACCCGCCCTCGTGGGGCCTGGACCGCATCGACCAGCGCAACCTGCCGCTGGACAACAGGTACTCGTACGAGACGAACGCCAGCAACGTCAACGCGTACATCATCGACACCGGCATCCGCACCACCCACAGCGACCTGGGCGGACGCGCGAAGCACGGCCGGGACACCGTCGACAACGACAACGACGCCACCGACTGCAACGGCCACGGGACGCACGTGGCCGGCACCGTCGGCGGCACCGCGCACGGCGTCGCCAAGGGCGTCACGCTGTGGGCGGTCCGGGTGCTCAACTGCCAGGGCTCCGGCAGCTACGCCGGCGTCATCGCCGGCATCGACTGGGTCACCGCCAACGCCGTCAAGCCGGCCGTGGCGAACATGAGCCTGGGCGGCGGCGCCTCCAGCGCCGTCGACGACGCGGTCCGCAAGTCGATCTCCTCCGGCGTCACCTACGCCCTGGCCGCCGGCAACGGCGACGCCGCGGGCAACGCCCAGGACGCGTGCACCGTCTCGCCGGCGCGCACGCAGGAGGCGATCACGGTCAGCGCGACCGACAAGACCGACACCAAGCCGAAGTGGGCCAACATCGGCTCCTGCGTCGACATCTTCGCGCCCGGCGTCGGCATCACCTCCGCCTGGCACACCAGCGACAGCGCCACGAACACCATCAGCGGCACCTCGATGGCCACCCCGCACGTGGCCGGCGCCGCCGCGCTCGTGCTGGCCGCCAACCCGTCCGCCAGCCCCCAGCAGGTGCGCGACGCGCTGGTGAACAAGGCGACCGGCAACGTCGTCCAGAACCCGGGCAACGGGAGCCCGAACAAGCTGCTGTTCACCGGCGCCGGCGGCGGCAACCCCGACCCGGGGACCTGCGTGAAGACCAACGCCACCGACGTCCAGATCCCGGACAACGGCGCGGCGGTGAGCAGCTCGATCGCCGTGACCGGCTGCGACGGGCGCGCCGCGAGCACGACCAAGGTCGAGGTGCACGTCAAGCACAGCTACCGGGGCGACCTCACCATCGACCTGGTGACGCCGAGCGGCGCGGTGAAGAACCTCAAGCGGTCCGACTCGTGGGACTCGGCGGACGACGTCAACGAGACCTACACCGTGGACGCGTCGACGGAGAACCGGAACGGCACGTGGAGGCTCCAGGTGAAGGACTCCTACGCGCAGGACACCGGTTACCTGGATAGCTGGAGCCTCAACCTCTGATCGCCCCCGCCGTCCGCCCGCCTGCTGAGGCGCGATGACGTGACGCCCGGACACCCGGTCCGGGCGTCACGCCCGCGTGTCGTCCTCGGCCCTCGGGTCCCGGCGGGTCGCGTCGGGAACCCGGAGCCGACGGGTGGCCTCGGCCCGCGCCGCCAGCTCGGCGTCCGGCGGGTAGTCGACGCCGACGAGCGTCAGCCCGTGCGCCGGAGCCACGGTGACGCCGTTGGCGCGCTCGGTCGTGCGCAACAACGCGGCGGGCCACTCCGGAGGGCGCCGCCCCTCGCCGACCGCGAGCGACGCGCCGACCAGGCTGCGCACCATCGAGTGACAGAACGCGTCGGCCGACACGAACGCCGTCAGGAAGTCCCCGTCCCGCACCCACTCGAACCGCTGGAGTTCGCGGACGGTGGTCGCGCCCTCCCGGCGTCGGCAGAACGCCACGAAGTCGTGCTCGCCGAGCATCAGCGCGGCCGCGGCGTTCATCGCGACCTCGTCGAGCCGGCGCGGCCAGCCCAGCACGTGCCGTCGCGACAGCGGGTCGACGCCCCAGGGCGCGTCGCACACGCGGTACTCGTAGTGCCGGCGCATCGCGGAGAACCGGGCGTCGAACCCCTCAGGGGCCGGGACCACGGAGAACACCCGCACGTCCCCCGGCAACAGCCGGTTGAGCCGACGCGCCAGATCGTCCACGGCGGCCCCGGCGGGCACGTCCGCGTGCGCGGTCTGGCCGCTGGCGTGCACGCCGGCGTCCGTGCGCCCGGCGACGGTCAGCGCCACCTCCGTCCGCAGCAGACGGGACAGCGCCGCCTCCAGCTCGCCCTGCACGGTGCGCCGCCCCGGCTGCCGGGCCCAGCCGGAGAAGTCGGTGCCGTCGTAGGCCAGGTCGAGGCGCACCCTCAGGCGCGCCCGCTCCACCAGCTCCGCCTCCGCCGCCGGCCCGCCGAGCCCCGGGTCGCCGAGCCCCGGGTCGGCGTCGCCCGTGTCCCGACCGCGGACGAGCCCGCCACCCCTGGTCGGGGTGGCGGGCTCGGAACCGGTGCTCATGCGGGACACCCGCGTCCGGTCGCCGCCCGTGGACGGGGAGAACTCACGGTCGTCCACGCGTGGCTCCGATGAGATCGGGCGAGTCGGTCAGGACTCGTCCTTCTTCTCGTCCTTCTTCTCGGCCTGCTCGGCGGCGGCCTCGGTGCTCTCCTCGGCCTTGGCCTCGGCGGCGGTCGTGCTCTCCTCGGCCGGCGCCTGCTCGGCGGCGGCCTCGGCGTCCTTCGCGAACTTGGTGCCGCGAGCCTTCTCGGCCTCGGCGGTCACGGTCCGCTCCCGCACCAGCTCGATGACGGCCATCTTGGCGTTGTCGCCCTTGCGCGGCATCGTCTTGATGATGCGGGTGTAGCCACCGTCCCGCTCGGCGAAGAGCGGGGCGATCTCGGCGAACAGCTTGTGCAGCACGTCCTTGTTGCGGATGACCTTCAGCACCTCGCGGCGGTTGTGCAGGTCGCCGCGCTTGGCCTTGGTGATCAGCCGCTCCGCCAACGGCTTGAGCCGCTTCGCCTTGGCCTCGGTCGTCTGGATCCGGCCGTGCTCGAACAGCGACGTGGCCAGGTTGGCCAGCAGCAGCCGCTCGTGGGCCGGCGACCCGCCGAGACGGGCGCCCTTGGTGGGCTTGGGCATCGGTTGCTCCTCTTGCTTCCTGGAGGTCTCCCGCCCGACCGGCTCCCCGCCCCGAGGGGCGGGGAGCCGGTCAACGCGTCAGAGCTGCTCCGTCTCTGCGTAGTCCTGGCCGTCGTCGTTGCCGTGCTCGGCGCCGACCGCCCAACCCTCGCTCGGGTACTCGGCGGCGGCGGCGGTCGGGTCGAACCCGGGCGGGCTGTCCTTGAGCGCCAGGCCGAGGCCGGCCAGCTTCATCTTGACCTCGTCGATCGACTTCGCGCCGAAGTTGCGGATGTCGAGGAGGTCGGCCTCGCTGCGCGAGACCAGCTCGCCGACGGTGTGGATGCCCTCCCGCTTGAGGCAGTTGTAGGAGCGCACCGTCAGGTCGAGGTCCTCGATCGGCATCGCGAACGCGGCGATGGTGTCCGCCTCGGCCGGCGACGGGCCGATCTCGATGCCCTCCGCGTCGACGTTCAGCTCGCGGGCCAGGCCGAACAGCTCGACCAGGGTCTTGCCGGCCGAGGCCAGCGCGTCCCGCGGGGTGATCGACGGCTTGGTCTCGACGTCGAGGATCAGCTTGTCGAAGTCGGTCCGCTGCTCGACACGGGTGGCCTCGACCTTGTAGGTCACCTTGAGCACCGGCGAGTAGATCGAGTCCACCGGGATCCGGCCGATCTCGGCGCCGGCCTGCTTGTTCTGCACGGCTGGGACGTAGCCGCGACCACGCTCGACGACGAGCTCGATCTCCAGCTTGCCCTTGGCGTTCAGGGTGGCGATGTGCAGGTCCGGGTTGTGCACGGTGACACCGGCCGGCGGCACGATGTCGCCCGCGGTGACCTCACCGGGCCCCTGCTTGCGCAGGTACATGGTCACCGGCTCGTCCTCCTCGGAGCTGA
This sequence comes from Streptoalloteichus tenebrarius, assembly GCF_024171885.1. Taxonomy (GTDB): domain Bacteria; phylum Actinomycetota; class Actinomycetes; order Mycobacteriales; family Pseudonocardiaceae; genus Streptoalloteichus; species Streptoalloteichus tenebrarius. The sequence goes on from NZ_JAMTCP010000024.1 coordinate 74,499, forward strand.
CCACGAGCTCCTTGAGGTTGAGGATGATGTCGGTGACGTCCTCCTTGACGCCCGGCACGGTGGTGAACTCGTGCAGCACGCCGTCGATGCGGATGCTGGTCACCGCCGCGCCCGGGATCGAGGACAGCAGCGTGCGCCGCAGGGAGTTGCCGAGCGTGTAGCCGAAGCCCGGCTCGAGCGGCTCGATGACGAACCGGGAGCGGGTCTCGTTGACCGGCTCCTCGGTCAGCGTGGGTCGCTGGGAGATGAGCACTGTCGGTTTCCTTTCCTACCGGCGCCCGCCATATGACGCCGCAGGGGGTGGCGCGCCGGGCGGCCCGAACCGAACGCACTGGCGGGGCCGGTGCCGGCGAGGCGGACGACACATCCGGCGTGTCGCCGCCGGACCCGGCGACGGGGAAGGCGACCCGGGAGCGGGGAACCCGCCCCTCGGTCGCCTCCCCCGCGCTGGATCACTTCGAGTAGAGCTCGACGATGAGCTGCTCCTGCACCGGCACGTCGATCTGCGCGCGGAGCGGGAGCTGGTGCACCAGGACACGCAGCGTCGAGGGGACGACCTGGAGCCACGCCGGCACCGGCCGGCTGCCCATGTCCTCCTTCGCCGCGATGAACGGCAGCGTGTTCAGCGACTTCGGCTTCACGTCGATGATGTCGTACTGCGACACCCGGAAGCTCGGGATGTTCACCTTCTGGCCGTTGACCAGGAAGTGGCCGTGCGACACCAACTGACGGGCCTGCCGACGGGTCCGGGCGAGGCCGGCGCGGTAGACCACGTTGTCGAGCCGGGACTCCAGGATCTGGAGCAGGTTCTCACCGGTCTTGCCGGGGCGGCGCACGGCCTCCTCGTAGTACCGGCGGAACTGGCGCTCAAGCACGCCGTAGGTGAAGCGGGCCTTCTGCTTCTCCTGCTTCTGGAGCAGGTACTCGCTCTCCTTGGTCCGCGCGCGGCCGTGCTGGCCGGGCGGGTAGGGGCGACGCTCGAAGGCCTGGTCACCGCCGACCAGGTCGACCTTCAGCCGACGCGACTTGCGGGTGATGGGTCCGGTGTAGCGAGCCATTGGTAGCTAGTCCTCCCCCTGGCCTCAGACCCGGCGCCGCTTCGGCGGCCGGCAGCCGTTGTGCGGCTGCGGGGTCACGTCCTGGATGGTGCCGACCTCGAGACCGGCGGCCTGGAGAGACCGGATGGCGGTCTCCCGGCCGGAGCCCGGGCCCTTCACGAACACGTCAACCTTGCGCATGCCGTGCTCGGCGGCCTTGCGCGCGGCGTTCTCGGCGGCCATCTGCGCGGCGAACGGGGTGGACTTCCGGGAGCCCTTGAACCCGACGTGGCCGGCGGACGCCCAGGAGATCACGTTCCCCGTCGGGTCCGTGATGGACACGATGGTGTTGTTGAACGTGCTCTTGATGTGAGCGTGACCGTGGGTGACGTTCTTCTTCTCCTTGCGCCGGACCTTCTTGACCCCGGCGCCGGTGCGGGACTTGGGTGGCATTGCTTCGGTGCTCTCCTAGCTGCCGCGAGGGGCTTACTTCTTACCGGCCTTCTTCTTGCCGGCGACCGTCTTCTTCGGGCCCTTGCGGGTGCGGGCGTTGGTCTTGGTCCGCTGACCACGCACGGGCAGACCCCGACGGTGCCGCAGGCCCTCGTAGCAGCCGATCTCCACCTTGCGGCGGATGTCGGCGGCCACCTCGCGGCGGAGGTCACCCTCGACCTTGAAGTTGTTCTCGATGAAGTCCCGCAGCTTGGTGACGTCCTCGTCGCTGAGGTCCCTGGCACGCAGGTCCGGGCTGACGCCGGTGGCGGCCAGGATCTCCTTCGAGCGGGTACGGCCGATGCCGTAGATGTAGGTCAGCGCGATCTCCATCCGCTTCTCGCGGGGGAGGTCGACGCCAGCGAGCCGTGCCATACGGCGCGTTCTCCTTCTCTTGGCTCCAGGTCTGCTCCCCGTCCGCCCCGGGAGGTGGCTGGCTCCGCGGAGCCGACGCCGACCGCCCGCTGGCGTGGGCGGCCTCCCGGGCCCCGGCCTGGAGACCGGGGGTGGATTGGACCCGTGCCGACCCGTCGGAACGGGCCGCACCGGTCCGGTAGGCACGGGGAGATTTCGTTGTGTGGCGTCGTCGCCCTGCGACGGGCGAGGCGGCGATCAGCCCTGACGCTGCTTGTGGCGCAGGTTCTCGCAGATCACCATGACCCGGCCGTGACGGCGGATCACCTTGCACTTGTCGCAGATCTTCTTGACGCTCGGCTGGACCTTCACGGTCGTGCTCTCCTGCTCGGCCGCGTGCCCGGACCGCGAGGCCCGGGCACCGTGGAGGTCACTTGTAGCGGTAGACGATGCGGCCGCGAGACAGGTCGTAGGGCGAGAGCTCCACGACTACCCGGTCCTCCGGCAGGATGCGGATGTAGTGCTGCCGCATCTTGCCGCTGATGTGTGCCAGGACCTTGTGGCCGTTCTCCAGCTCGACGCGGAACATCGCGTTGGGGAGCGGCTCGATCACGCGGCCCTCGACCTCGATGGCCCCGTCCTTCTTGCCCATGTCCTCCGCGTTTCGTGACGGTGCGAGTACGGTCACGCTCGGTCGGGCCTCGGTGACCCGGCCAGGCGGTGGGCGCACGCCACCCCGGCTCCGAAATCGCCACGAAATGCTGCTGCACACGCGCACGGCGGAACCGGCGCGAGGTACGCGCCGACACACCAGTGTAGGCACACCCGGGGGAACGCTCCAAACCAGGGGGGCCGACGTCACGCCGCGTCAAGAGGACGCGCCGACCCCACCCGAACGCGGGACCCCGCGCCGCCGCCATCACCCTTTCGACTGAGTTGCCCGTGGCGAGGCCGACGACCCTCCGCTGTGCTCGTCGTCACCACGGGTACCCGGCGTCTCCCCGTGAAGCGGAACGCCGCCCCGGCACCCAGGTCGGCGCCACCCCTCTTCGGCGTGCTCAGCTCTCCCCGGGCGGCGGAACGGGGCCGACACCACGCGGGAGGGTCGGACGTCCGCTCCCACGCCTCCCCCGTGGCCGCTGCCGCGCTCCAGGCTCAGCGCTCCTTGTCGCGACCGACGCCGCTCGCCCACAGGACGCCGAGCACGGCGCCGGGCGCGACGAACCAGACCCACACGGGGTAGGTCCACCCCATGGTCAACACGAGCAGGCCCCAGAGAGCCAGGCTGAAGGCCACCAGGCAGAGCCAGATCCGTGTCAGCACCGTCATCGCCACCCGGCTCGCCGAGGGACCGGCCGGTCGTGGCGCCGGCAGGTCCGCGACCACCCGCTCCAGCTCGCCACGCGTCTTCGCGTCCCAGGCGGTCCGCACCCGCGTGTCGAACTCCGCGAGGTCGATGAGCCCCTGGGCGTGCGCCGCGTGCGGGCGGTCCTGCACCAGCTTCCGGTCGACGTCCGACGCGCGGATGTCGTCGGGGTGTCACGGGTCGCTCAAGCCGCTGATCTTCCCAGCCACCCGCCCCGCCAGGACGGTGAACCGGGCAGCCGGCCCTCCCGCCCGAACAGCGGAGTGCCCGCGCCGGGAGGGCGCGGGCACTCGGGCGCTGAGGTGGCGACGGTCAGATGACGGTCTCGTTCTCCGGGGCGGTGAGCACCCAGGGACCGTCCTCGGTGATGGCCACGCTGTGCTCCCAGTGCGCGGCCCGCGAGCCGTCGACCGTGACCACGGTCCACTCGTCGTCGAGTTCCTCGGTCTCCGGCGAGCCCAGGGTCAGCATCGGCTCGATGGCGATGGCCATCCCGACCTTCAGCTTCGGCCCCTTGCCGGGCCGGCCGTAGTTCGGCAGGAACGGCTCCATGTGCATCCTGGTGCCGATCCCGTGCCCGCCGTACTCCTCGACGATGCCGTACTCCACGCCGTCCCTGGCGCGGGAGGCCCGCACGGAGGTCTCGATGGCGTGCGAGATGTCGGTCAGCCGGCCGCCGGGACGCGCCGCCCTGATCCCGGCCAGCATCGACTCCCTGGTCGCCTCGGACAGCAGCCGGTCCGCCTCGCCGAGCGCGCCGACACCCAGCGTCACCGCCGAGTCCCCGTGCCAGCCCTCCAGGATGGCCCCGCAGTCCACCGACAGCAGGTCGCCCTCGGCCAGCACCAGGTCCCTGGTCGGGATGCCGTGCACGATCTGCTCGTTCACCGAGGCGCAGATCGAGGCCGGGAAGCCCTGGTAGCCCTTGAACGAGGGCACCGCGCCGGCGTCCCGGATGGTCTGCTCGGCCAGCTCGTCCAGCTCGCCCGTGCTCACCCCGGGCCGGGCGTGGGCGGCCACCGCCGCCAACGCCCTGGCGACGACCAGGCCGGCCGCCCGCATCGCCTGGAGCTCACCGGGCGTCTTGATCTCGATACCGCGTCCGCGTCGCACCACCGAAGCCACCGTCTCCAGCAGGCTCACGACTCGCCGCGCAGCGCCTTGAGCGCGCGCTCGCTGATCTCGCCCACCGCGCCGACGGCGTCGATGGTGATCAGGATGTCGCGGTAGTAGTTCAGCAGCGGGGCCGTCTCCGACCGGTAGATCTGCTGCCGGCGCCGGATGACCTCCTCGGTGTCGTCCGAGCGGCCACGGGCCAGCAGGCGCTCCACCACGACGTCCTCCGGGACGTCGAACTCCAGCACCGCGTCCAGCTTCACCCCCGCGTCGGCGAGGATCCCGGACAGCACCTCCGCCTGCGCGGTGTTGCGCGGGAAGCCGTCGAGCAGGAAGCCCTTCGCGGCGTCCGGCTCGGCGAGGCGCTCGCGCACCATCGCGTTGGTGACCGTGTCCGGCACCAGCTCACCGGCGTCGAGGTACTGCTTGGCCTCCTGGCCCAGCGGGGTCTGCTGCCCCACGTGGGCGCGGAACAGCTCCCCGGTGGAGATGTGCGGGATGCCGAGCTTGTCGCTCAGCACCGCGGCCTGGGTGCCCTTGCCCGCGCCCGGCGGGCCGACGAGAACGAGTCGCACTAGCGGAGGAACCCTTCGTAATTGCGCTGCATCAGCTGGCTCTCGATCTGCTTCACCGTGTCGAGGCCGACGCCGACCATGATCAGCACCGCGGTGCCGCCGAACGGGAAGTTCTGGTTCTGCCCCTGGCCCGTCATGTCCAGGAAGAAGTTCGGCAGGATCGCGATGATGCCCAGGTAGAGCGAACCCGGCAGCGTCAGGCGGTTGAGCACGAACCCGAGGTACTCGGAGGTCGGGCGCCCCGGCCGGATGCCGGGGATGAAGCCGCCGAACTTCTTCATCTCGTCGGCGCGCTCGTCCGGGTTGAACGTGATCGCGACGTAGAAGTAGGCGAAGAAGATGATGAGCAGGAAGTACAGCGAGATGTGCACCCAGCTCGACTGGTCCACCAGGTAGGTGTCGACCAGCCGCTTCCAGGTCGACGGCTCACCGGTCGGCGAGGCGGCGAGCTGGGAGATGAGCTGCGGCAGGTAGAGCAGGGACGACGCGAAGATGACCGGGATGACGCCCGACTGGTTGACCTTGAGCGGCAGGTAGGTCGAGGTCCCGCCGTACATCCGGCGGCCGATCATGCGCTTGGCGTACTGCACCGGGACCCGGCGCTGCCCCTGCTCCATGAAGATGACGCTGGTGATGATCGCCAGCCCGAACACGCACACCACGGCGAACACCAGGCCGCCCTGGGTGCGGAGGATGTTGCCGCCCTCGGGCACCAGCCGGGCGGCGATCGAGGTGAACATCAGCAGCGACATGCCGTTGCCGATGCCGCGCTCGGTGATCAGCTCCCCGAACCACATGATGATCGCGGTGCCCGCGGTCATCGTGATCACGATGACCACCAGGTTGAACACCGAGGAGTCGGGGACGATCGGGTAGGTCGTGGTGTCGCAGTTGCGCAGGAGCTGTCCCCTGACCGCCAGCGCCACCACGCCGGTCGACTGGAGCACGGCCAGCGCGACGGTCAGGTACCGCGTGTACTGCGTCAGCTTGTTCTGGCCGGACTGGCCTTCCTTCTTGAGCTGCTCGAACCGCGGGATCACCACCGTCAGGAGCTGCACGATGATGCTCGCGGTGATGTAGGGCATGATGCCCAACGCGAAGACCGAGAGCTGGAGCAGCGCGCCACCGCTGAGCAGGTTGATCAACGAGTAGACGCTCTGGTTGGCGCTTCCCTCGATCAGCCTGATGCACTCCTGGACGTTCCTGTACGACACGCCAGGGGAGGGCAGTGTCTGGCCGAGCCGGAACAGCACCAGGATCCCCAGCGTGAACAGGATCTTGCGACGCAGGTCAGGCGTCGCAAGAGCCGAGCGGAAGGCGCTGAGCACGCGGTACCTCCTCGGCATCGACGGACCTCGTGGGGCCCGACGATCGGCTGGGCCGGCTTCCGTGCCGGCATTTGTCGACTACCTGGCGGGCAAGCCAGACGCGCCCGCCCCACTACGGGGCGAAGCGTGCTGACGACTCTAACAGCCCCGGCCCCTCACGCCGCCCCGGCCGAAGCATTCCCGCCATCGGATTCCCCATGTCGCACGGGAGAACCCGGCGGACGCGCCACCGACGTTCCCCGGGACGGGGGAGCTGGACCACCAACGAGGGGAGGGCCGGACGCGACGCGCGTCCGGCCCTCCCCTCATGAAGGCTGGATCAGGTCACAGCTTGGTGGCGGTGCCACCGGCGGCCGTGATCTTCTCCTGGGCGCTGCCCGAGAAGGCGTGCGCGGTCACGTCGACCTTCACGCCCAGCTCGCCCTCGCCCAGCACCTTGACCAACTGGCCCTTGCGGACCGCGCCGGCCGCGACCAGCTCGGCCACGCCGACGGTGCCGCCCTGCGGGAACAGCCGGGCGATGTCGCCGACGTTGACGACCTGGTACTCGGTGCGGAACCGGTTCTTGAAGCCCTTGAGCTTCGGCAGCCGCATGTGGATGGGCATCTGCCCACCCTCGAACGCGGCCGGCACGTTCTTCCGGGCCTTGGTGCCCTTCGTGCCGCGGCCGGCGGTCTTGCCCTTGGAGCCCTCACCGCGACCCACGCGGGTCTTGGCGGTCTTGGCGCCGGGGGCCGGCCGGAGGTGGTGGATCTTGATGGTCATCAGTCAGCAACCTCCTCGACCGCCACCAGGTGGCGGACGGTGTGGACCAGGCCGCGGACCTGCGGGGTGTCCTCGCGCACCACGGACTGGCGGATCTTCCGCAGGCCGAGGGTGCGCAGGGACTCCCGCTGGTTCTGCTTGGTGCCGATGGTGCTGCGCAGTTGGGTGATCTTCAGCTTCGCCATGCCGGTCACGCCCCCTGCCCAGCGCGGGCCCGCAGCATGCCGGCCGGCGCGACGTCCTCCAGGGGCAGCCCGCGCCGGGCCGCCACCTCCTCGGGCCGCTGAAGCTGCTTCAGCGCGGCGATGGTGGCGTGGACGATGTTGATGGCGTTGTCGCTGCCCAGCGACTTGCTCAGCACGTCGTTCACGCCCGCGCACTCCAGCACGGCGCGCACCGGGCCACCGGCGATCACACCGGTACCCGGGGCGGCCGGACGGAGCAGCACCTGGCCGGCCGCGTCCCGCGCCTCGACGGGGTGCGGGATGGTGGTCGCGATCCGGGGGACGCGGAAGAAGTTCTTCTTCGCCTCCTCCACGCCCTTGGCGATCGCGGCCGGCACCTCCTTGGCCTTGCCGTAGCCGACGCCGACCAGGCCGTCGCCGTCGCCCACGATGACCAGCGCGGTGAAGCTGAACCGCCGGCCACCCTTCACGACCTTGGCGACGCGGTTGATCGACACCACGCGCTCGATGTGCGGGGTCTTCTCCTGGGCCGCCCCGCCGCGGCCACCGTCCCGGCGGTCGCGGCGCTCGCCGCGCTCCCCGCCGTCACGACGCATGCGTCCAGGCATCAGGCGTCCCTTCCGGTGATGTACTGGATCTTCTTCATCAGCACTGTCAGAACTCCAGCCCCGCCTCGCGAGCGGCGTCCGCCAGGGCCGCGATCCGGCCGTGGTACTCGTAACCGCCACGGTCGAACACGACCTGCGAGATGCCGGCGTTCCTGGCCCTGGCGGCCACGAGCTCGCCGACCTTGGCCGCGCGGGCCTTCTTGTCGCCCTCGATCGCGCGGACGTCGGCCTCCAGGCTGGAGGCCGCGGCCAGCGTGTGGCCCTTGGTGTCGTCGATCAACTGGGCGACGATGTGCCGCGAGGACCGGAACACCGCAAGGCGCGGACGCTCCGCGGTGCCGACAACCTTCTTCCGCAGGCGGAAGTGCCGCTTGATCCGGGCCTCGCGACGCGCCTGGGAGACACCCTTGCCGACGCTGCGGCGCTTGGTAGCAGTGGTCTCGCTCATGCTCACTTACCCGTCTTCCCGACCTTGCGGCGAACGTTCTCGCCCGCGTAGCGCACGCCCTTGCCCTTGTACGGCTCGGGCTTGCGGATCTTGCGGATGTTGGCCGCGACCTCACCGACCTGCTGCTTGTCGATGCCCTGCACGGAGAACTTGGTCGGGCTCTCCACGGCGAAGGTGATGCCCTGCGGCGGGTCGACCTTGACCGGGTGGCTGAAGCCCAGCGCGAACTCCAGCGAGGAGCCCTTGGCCTGGACGCGGTAACCGACGCCCACGATCTCGAGCTTCTTCTCGTAGCCCTGGGTCACGCCGACGACCATGTTGTTCACCAGGGTCCTGGTCAGGCCGTGCAGCGAGCGGCTCTTGCGCTCGTCGTCCGGGCGCTTCACCAGCAGGCCGCCGTCCTCGGCGCGCTCCACGGTGATCGGCTCCGGGACCGCGTGGGTCAGGGTCCCCTTCGGGCCCTTCACCGTCACGACCTGGCCGTCGATGGTGACGTCAACCCCGGCGGGGACGGGGACGGGCAGCTTTCCGATGCGCGACATGCCGTTACCCCCTTCCTCACCAGACGTAGGCGAGGACTTCCCCGCCCACGCCCTGCTTCTGGGCCTGCCGGTCGGTCAGCAGGCCGGACGACGTGGAGATGATCGCCACGCCGAGACCACCCAGCACCTTGGGCAGGTTGGTCGACTTGGCGTACACCCGCAGGCCGGGCTTGGACACGCGCCGCAGGCCCGCGATGCTCCGCTCGCGGTTCGGCCCGTACTTCAGCTCGATGACCAGGTTCTTGCCCTTGTCGCCCTGCTCCGCGCGGAAGCCGGCGATGTAGCCCTCACGCTGGAGAATCTCGGCGATGTTGGCCTTGAGCTTCGAGTGCGGCATCACGACCTCGTCGTGGTATGCCGAGTTGGCGTTCCGCAGACGCGTGAGCATGTCTGCGATCGGGTCGGTCATCGTCATGGTGACCTAATCAACCTTTCTCGCCGCGGTTCCTCTGCCTCAGCAAGGGGCCTACGGCGAAGTGGGGGGTCTGGAGCAGGGCGTAAGGGCTCAGCCTAGCTGGTTCACCAGCTCGACTTGCTCACGCCGGGCAGCTCACCGCGGTGCGCCATCTCACGGAGGCACACCCGGCACAGACCGAACTTGCGGTACACCGAGTGCGGACGACCGCAGCGGTTGCACCGGGTGTAGGCGCGCACCGCGAACTTCGGCTTACGCGCGGCCTTGCTGATCAGCGCCTTCTTCGCCATGGCTCAGTTCTCCTCGTTGCGATCCACGGCCGCGAACACCATCACAGCCCGTCACTGCTCCTTGAACGGGAAGCCCAGGTGCTTCAGCAGCGCCCGGCCCTCCTCGTCGGTGGTGGCGGTGGTGACGACGGTGATGTCCATGCCGCGCGGGCGGTCGATCGAGTCGGGGTCGATCTCGTGGAACATCGACTGCTCGTTCAGGCCGAACGTGTAGTTGCCGTTGCCGTCGAACTGCTTGCCCGACAGGCCGCGGAAGTCGCGGATACGGGGCAGCGCGATGGTCAGCAGCCGGTCCAGGAACTCCCACATCCGGTCGCCGCGCAGCGTGGCGCGGGCGCCGATCGGCATGCCCTCGCGCAGCTTGAACTGCGCGATGGACTTCTTGGCCCGCCGGATCTCCGGCCGCTGGCCGGTGATCAGGGAGAGGTCGCGCACGGCGCCCTCGATCAGCTTGCCGTCGCGGGCGGCGTCGCCGACGCCCATGTTCACGACGACCTTCACGATGCCCGGCACCTGCATGGGGTTGCTGTAGGAGAACTCCTCCTGGAGCGCCCGCTTGATCTCCTCGCGGTAGCGGGTCTTCAGCCGCGGAACGATCTTCTCAGCCGTGGTCATGCTCAGATGTCCTTACCGTTCCGACGGGAAATGCGGACGCGCTTCCCCTCGTCGTTCGTGCGGTACCCGACCCGGGTGGGCTTGCCGTCGGAGTCCACGACCATCACGTTGCTCACGTGGATCGGGGCCTCCTGGGTCACGATGCCGCCCGACTGGGCGCCCCGCTGGGTCCGCGAGACCCGGGTGTGCTTCTTGATGCGGTTCACGCCCTCGACCAGGACGCGCTGCTCCTGCGGGAAGGCCTGGATGACCTTGCCCTTGGCGCCCTTGTCCTTGCCGGCGATGACGACGACCGTGTCGCCCTTCTTCACCTTCATCACAGCACCTCCGGCGCGAGCGAGATGATCTTCATGAACTTCTTCTCGCGAAGCTCACGGCCGACCGGACCGAAGATGCGGGTACCCCGAGGCTCGTTGTCGTTCTTGATCAGAACGGCGGCGTTCTCGTCGAAACGGATGTACGAGCCGTCCGGACGCCGCTTCTCCTTCGCGGTGCGGACGACGACGGCCTTGACCACGTCGCCCTTCTTCACACCCGCGCCGGGGATGGCGTCCTTGACGGTGGCGACGATGATGTCGCCGATGCCCGCGTAGCGACGCGCCGAGCCGCCGAGCACGCGGATGCAAAGGATCTCCTTCGCACCGGTGTTGTCGGCGACGCGCAGTCGCGACTCCTGCTGGATCACGTCAACTCCTGACCCTTGGTGGCGCGCCAGATTTCCGACCTGACGCGCGCGGTCGTCACTTGGCCTTCTCGAGGATCTCCACGAGCCGCCAGCGCTTGGTCGCCGACAGCGGGCGGGTCTCCATCAGCAGCACACGGTCGCCGACACCGGCGATGTTGCCCTCGTCGTGCGCCTTCACCTTGGAGGTGGTGCGCATGACCTTGCCGTACAGCGGGTGCTTCTTGCGGTCCTCGAGCAGGACCACGATCGTCTTGTCCATCTTGTCGGAGACGACGTAGCCCTCGCGGACCTTGCGGTTGTTGCGCACGTTGCTCTCGTTGTTCTCGCTCATGCCGCGCCCTCACCCTCGGGCGACTGCGACAGGCCCAGCTCACGCTCGCGCATCACGGTGTAGATGCGGGCGATGTCGTGCCGGACGGTCCGCAGCCGGCGGTTGTTGTCGAGCTGCCCGGTGGCCATCTGGAAGCGGAGGTTGAACAGCTCCTCCTTGGCTTCCTTCAGGCGCAGCACGAGCTCCTCGTTGGTGAGCTCACGCAGCTCAGCGGCGGTGGTACCCGCTGCCATCAGAACTCACCACCCTCACGCGTGACGATGCGGCACTTCATCGGGAGCTTGTGGATCGCGCGACGAAGCGCCTCGCGGGCCACGGCCTCGTTCGGGAAGCTCATCTCGAAGAGCACCCGACCGGGCTTGACGTTGGCCACCCAGTACTCCGGGGAGCCCTTACCGGAACCCATCCGGGTCTCGGCCGGCTTCTTGGTCAGCGGGCGGTCCGGGAAGATGTTGATCCAGACCTTGCCACCACGGCGGATGTGCCGGGTGATGGCGATACGCGCCGACTCGATCTGCCGGTTGGTCACGTAGGCCGGCTCCAGAGCCTGGATGCCGAACTCGCCGAAGGACACCCGCGTGCCGCCCTTGGCCGCGCCCTTGCGGCTCGGGGAGTGCTGCTTGCGGTGCTTGACCTTCCGTGGGATGAGCACTACTCAGCCCTCCGTCTTCTCGACCGCGGCGCCCTCGGTGGCGGCCGCCGCGGCCTCCTCGCTCGCCCTGGCCTCGGCCGCGCGGCCGGCCTCGGTGCTCGTCGGCGTGGTGCCGGCGGCGCCGGACCGGCGGCGGCGCTCACCGCGCTCACCGCGCTCGCCACGCTCACGACGCGGCGGGCGGGACTCGGCGGCGGTCTCGCGGGACCGGTAGCCGCCGACCAGGTCGCCCTTGTAGATCCACACCTTCACGCCGATGCGGCCGAAGGTGGTGCGGGCCTCGAAGAAGCCGTAGTCGATGTCCGCACGCAGCGTGTGCAGCGGGACCCGACCCTCGCGGTAGAACTCCGACCGCGACATCTCGGCGCCGCCCAGGCGACCGCCGCACTGCACCCGGATGCCCTTGACCTGCGGCGAGCGCATGGCCGACTGGATGGCCTTGCGCATCGCGCGCCGGAAGGACACGCGGTTGGAGAGCTGCTCGGCGACGCTCTGCGCCACGAGCTGCGCGTCGGCCTCGGCGTTCTTGACCTCGAGGATGTTGAGCTGGACCTGCTTGCCGGTCAGCTTCTCGAGGGCGCCGCGGATGCGGTCGGCCTCCGCGCCGCGGCGGCCGATCACGATGCCCGGACGGGCGGTGTGGATGTCCACGCGGACACGGTCACGGGTGCGCTCGATCTCCACCTTGGAGATGCCGGCGCGCTCCATGCCCTTGGACAGCATGCGGCGGATCTTGACGTCCTCCGCCACGTACTCCGAGTACTGCTTGTCGGCGTACCAGCGCGACTTCCAGTCGGTGGTGATCCCCAGCCGGAAGCCGTGCGGGTTGATCTTCTGACCCACTACCGGGCACTCCCCTTCGCGCGGTTGGCCTTGCCGGCCTTCGGGCGCGACTCGACCTCGACGGTGATGTGGCTGGTGCGCTTGCGGATCCGGTACGCGCGACCCTGGGCGCGCGGCCGGAAGCGCTTGAGCGTCGGCCCCTCGTCCACGAACGCCGCGGACACCCACAGGGTCTCCGGGTCCAGGTCGAGGTTGTTCTCGGCGTTGGCCATGGCGCTGGCGAGCACCTTCGCGACCGGACCGCTGGCGGCCTGCGGCGCGAACTGGAGCACGCTCAGGGCCTCCCGGGCGTTGCGGCCCCTGATCAGCTCGACCACCCGACGCACCTTCATCGGCGTCATGCGGACGTAGCGGGCCCGCGCCACGGCACGCGGAGCCTGCTCCGCCGTGCCGGCGTCGGTGTTACCCATCGCTGCTAACCCCTTGCTTCGTCAGTTCCAGTCACAGCCCGCTCAGCGGCGGCGCGACTTGCGGTCTTCCTTGACGTGGCCCTTGAAGGTCCGGGTCGGGGCGAACTCGCCCAGCTTGTGCCCGACCATGGCCTCGGTGATGAACACCGGGACGTGCTTACGGCCGTCGTGCACCGCGATGGTGTGACCCAGCATGTCCGGGATGATCGTGGAACGGCGGGACCAGGTCTTGATGACCTGCTTGCTGCCCTTCTCGTTCTGCGCGTCCACCTTCTTGAGCAGGTGGTCGTCGACGAAGGGGCCCTTCTTCAGGCTGCGCGGCATCCTTCACTCCCTCCCTGCTCAGCGCTTCTTACCGGTGCGACGACGCCGGACGATGAGCTTGTCGCTGGCCTTGCGCCGACGGGTGCGACCCTCCGGCTTGCCGTTCGGGTTGACCGGGTGACGACCACCCGAGGTCTTGCCCTCACCACCACCGTGGGGGTGGTCCACCGGGTTCATGGCCACACCGCGGACGGTCGGGCGCTTGCCCTTCCACCGCATCCGGCCGGCCTTGCCCCAGTTGATGTTCGCGTGCTCCGAGTTGCCCACCTCGCCGACGGTGGCGCGGCAGCGCACGTCGACGTTGCGGATCTCGCCCGAGGGCATGCGGAGCTGCGCGTACGGGCCGTCCTTGGCCACGAGCTGCACGCTCGCGCCGGCCGACCGGGCGATCTTGGCGCCGCCGCCGGGCCGCAGCTCGATGGCGTGCACCACCGTGCCGACCGGGATGTTGCGCAGCGGCAGGTTGTTGCCCGGCTTGATGTCGGCCTTCGGGCCGTTCTCGATCTTGTCGCCCTGGCGGAGCTTGTTCGGGGCGATGATGTAGCGCTTCTCGCCGTCCGCGTAGTGGAGCAGCGCGATGCGCGCGGTGCGGTTCGGGTCGTACTCGATGTGCGCGACCTTCGCCGGCACGCCGTCCTTGTCCGCCCGCCGGAAGTCGATGATCCGGTAGGCGCGCTTGTGACCGCCGCCCCTGTGGCGGGTCGTGATCTTGCCGTGCGCGTTGCGGCCACCCGACTTGGTGATCGGGCGAACCAGCGACTTCTCCGGGTGAGACCGGGTGATCTCGGCGAAGTCGGACACGCTCGCGCCACGACGGCCAGGCGTCGTCGGCTTGTACTTGCGGATGCCCATCTCTGTGCCAGTCCCTACGTTCTCTTACGCGGCCGGGCCGCCGAAGATCTCGATCGGCTTGCTCTCCGGGGAGAGCGTCACGATGGCGCGCTTGGTGTCCTTGCGCTTGCCCCAGCCGTTGCGGGTGCGCTTGCGCTTGCCCTGACGGTTGATCGTGTTCACCGACACGACCTTCACGCCGAAGACCTTCTCCACCGCGATCTTGATCTCGGTCTTGTTGGCGTCCGGGCTCACCAGGAAGGTGTACTTGTTCTCCTCGAGCAGCCCGTAGGACTTCTCGGAGATCACCGGCGCGAGGAGAATGTCACGCGGGTCGGGAATCACTTCGCCGCCTCCTCCAGCTCACCGGAGCGCGCGCTCGCCTTCGCGGTCTTGCCGCGGACCGGACCGGCCAGGAACAGGTTCAGCGCGTCCTTGGTGAACACCACGTCGTCGTTGACCAGCACGTCGTAGGTGTTGAGCTGGTCCGGGTGGATCAGGTGCACGTTCGGCACGTTGCGCAGGCTCAGCCAGGCGATCTCCTCGGCGCGGCTGAGCACCACGAGCACCCGCCGCGCCTCGGTCACCGTGGCGAGGGCGGCCTTGGCCGTCTTGGTGGACGGCTTGTCGCCCTCGATCAGCGAGGTGACCACGTGCACGCGGTCGGCGCGGGCCCGGTCGGACAGGGCGCCGCGCAGGGCGGCGGCCTTCATCTTCTTCGGGGTCCGCTGGGTGTAGTCGCGCGGCGTCGGGCCGTGGACGGTGCCACCGCCGGCGAACTGCGGGGCGCGGGTCGAACCCTGACGGGCCCGGCCGGTGCCCTTCTGCCGGTACGGCTTCTTGCCGCCGCCGGAGACCTCGCCGCGGGTCTTGGTGTCGTGCGTGCCCTGCCGCGCGGCCGCCATCTGGGCCACGACGACCTGGTGCATCAGCGGGATGTTCGCCTGGACGTCGAAGACGTCGGCGGGCAGCTCGACGGTGCCCTCGGTCTTGCCGTCCGGGGTGCGGACCTCAACCGTGGCGGTCACTTGGCACCACCCTTCGCAGCGGTCTTGACGAGCACGAGCCCGCCCTTGGGGCCGGGCACGGCGCCCTTGATGAGCAGCAGGCCGGACTCGCCGTCCACCTGGTGCACGGTCAGGTTCTGCGTGGTCACCCGCTCGTGGCCCATGCGACCCGCCATGCGCAGGCCCTTGAACACGCGGCCCGGGGTGGCGCAGCCACCGATCGAGCCGGGCGAACGGTGCTTGCGCTGCGTGCCGTGGCTGGCGCCGAGGCCGCCGAAGCCGTGCCGCTTCATGACACCCGCGAAGCCCTTGCCCTTGCTCGTGCCGGTCACGTCGACCACGGTGCCGGCCTCGAAGACCTCAGCGGTCAACTCCTGGCCGACCTCGTACTCACCGGCGTCGGCGGTACGCAGCTCCACCAGGTGACGGCGCGGGGTCACGCCGGCCTTGGCGAAGTGGCCCGACCGCGGCTTGTTCACCTTGCGGGGGTCGATGGCGCCGAAGGCGAGCTGGACCGCCGAGTAGCCGTCCTTCTCCGGGGTGCGGATCTGGGTGACCACGCACGGGCCCGCCTTGACGACGGTCACCGGGACCACCCGGTTGTTCTCGTCGAAGACCTGGGTCATTCCGAGCTTGGTGCCCAGGATCCCCTTGATCTGCCTGTCAGACATGGGACTGTTAACTCCGCCGCTCTCGCGTCCAGCTCTTACTGGATGTTGACGTCGACGCTGGCCGGCAGGTCGATGCGCATGAGCGCGTCCACCGTCTTCGGCGTGGGGTCGAGGATGTCGATCAGACGCTTGTGCGTGCGCATCTCGAAGTGCTCGCGCGAGTCCTTGTACTTGTGCGGCGAGCGGATGACGCAGTAGACGTTCTTCTCAGTGGGCAGCGGCACCGGCCCGACGACCCGAGCGCCGGTGCGCGTCACGGTCTCGACGATCTTGCGCGCGGACGCGTCGATCGCCTCGTGGTCGTAGGCCTTGAGCCGGATGCGGATCTTCTGTCCCGCCATGGTGGCTTGCCGTTCCTCTTCTCGTACCGCTGCGGTGCGGGTTGCCTTACCGGTGGGCCCGAGGGGTCCCAGACCGCGCTCCGCCCCTGTTCAGGTGTCACGGTGCCCGGTCCACGCGGTCGGGCGTGTCGCGCCCTCGAGCACAGACCGGTCCCACTGACTTCGTCTGTGGGATGGACCCTGGCGGGTCCGGTGTCCCCCGCTCACGTCGACGTGGTGCGTCGATGACGCCGACCGCCGACGACCAGGGGCTGCGGTTGTTTTCCCTACTGGAGGGGCTCGTTCCGGGGCGGCCGGATCCGCGACGGACCGCCATGGGTGGTCACACGGACTGGCCGCCCCGAACGAGCAACCCGTACAGGATGCCACACCGTGGTGTAGCAGTCCAAATCGGGTGGGGGAGGCCACCCGCGAACGGGTGGCCTCCCCGGCGACTCACTTGATGATCTTGGTGACCCGGCCGGCGCCGACGGTGCGGCCGCCCTCGCGGATCGCGAACTTGAGGCCCTCCTCCATCGCGATCGGCTGGATCAGGGCGACGGACATGTTGGTGTTGTCGCCCGGCATGACCATCTCGGTGCCCTCGGGGAGGGTCACCACGCCGGTCACGTCCGTGGTCCGGAAGTAGAACTGCGGACGGTAGTTGTTGAAGAACGGCGTGTGACGGCCACCCTCGTCCTTGGACAGGATGTAGACCTGCGCCTCGAACTCCGTGTGCGGGGTGACGGAGCCCGGCTTGCAGACGACCATGCCGCGCTCCACCTCCTCGCGCTTGGTGCCGCGCAGGAGCAGGCCCACGTTGTCGCCGGCCTGGCCCTGGTCGAGGAGCTTGCGGAACATCTCGACGCCGGTGACGGTCGTCGACATGCTCTTCTCCTTGATGCCGACGATCTCAACGGTCTCGTTGACGTTGATCACGCCGCGCTCGATGCGACCGGTGACGACGGTGCCACGACCGGTGATCGTGAACACGTCCTCGACCGGCATCAGGAAGGGCTTGTCGATCTCACGCTGCGGCTCGGGGATGTTCTCGTCCACGGCCTTCATGAGGTCGAGCAGCTTGGCGCCCCACTCCTTGTCGCCCTCCAGGGCCTTCAGGGCGGACACGCGCACGACCGGGACGTCGTCGCCCGGGAACTCGTACTCGTTGAGGAGCTCGCGGACCTCGAGCTCGACGAGCTCCAGGATCTCCTCGTCGTCCACCATGTCGGCCTTGTTCAGCGCGACCACGATGTACGGCACGCCGACCTGGCGGGCCAGCAGCACGTGCTCCTTGGTCTGCGGCATCGGGCCGTCGGTCGCCGCGACCACCAGGATGGCGCCGTCCATCTGCGCCGCACCGGTGATCATGTTCTTGATGTAGTCGGCGTGACCCGGGCAGTCGACGTGCGCGTAGTGCCGGCTCTCGGTCTGGTACTCGACGTGCGCGATGGAGATGGTGATACCGCGCTGACGCTCCTCGGGAGCCTTGTCGATCTCCTCGAACGGCGTGAACGGGTTCAGGTCCGGGTACGCGTCGTGCAGGACCTTGGTGATGGCCGCGGTCAGCGTCGTCTTGCCGTGGTCGATGTGACCGATGGTGCCGATGTTGACGTGCGGCTTGGTCCGCTCGAACTTCGCCTTCGCCACTGGTGTGTCCTCCTGGACTGTGTTTGCTACCCGTCGCACCGGCGTGGATCCGGCGCGGCGTGCCTCAGGGCCGGTTGTGCGGACCCTGGGGAGGATCTCCCCGCGGGCCCCGCACTGGATGTGCGGTTCCGGCTAGGGGGTCACTCCCCCGTCGCCTTCGCGATGATCTCCTTCGCGACGTTCGCGGGAACCTCGGCGTAGGAGTCGAACTGCATCGAGTAGTTCGCGCGACCCTGGGTCTTCGACCGCAGGTCGCCGACGTACCCGAACATCTCCGACAGCGGCACCAGCGCCTTGACGACGCGGTTGCCACCGCGCTCCTCCATGGCCTGGATCTGGCCACGGCGGGAGTTCAGGTCACCGATGACGTCGCCCATGTAGTCCTCGGGCGTGATGACCTCGACGGCCATCATCGGCTCCAGCAGGGCCGGGTCGGCCTTGCGCGCGGCCTCCTTGAGCGCCATCGAACCGGCGATCTTGAAGGCCATCTCGGACGAGTCGACCTCGTGGTAGGCGCCGTCCAGCAGGGTCACCTTCACGCCGACCAGCGGGTAGCCGGCGAGCACGCCGTACTGCATGGCGTCCTGGGCGCCCGCGTCGACCGACGGGATGTACTCCCGGGGGATGCGGCCACCGGTGACCTTGTTGTCGAACTCGTACAGCGCACCGTCCGCGGTCTTCTCCAGCGGCTCCAGCGCGATGATGACCCGGGCGAACTGACCCGAACCACCGGTCTGCTTCTTGTGCGTGTACTCGAACTTCTCGACCTTGCGCCGGATGGTCTCCCGGTAGGCGACCTGCGGCTTGCCGACGTTCGCCTCGACCTTGAAGTCCGACTTCATCCGGTTGACGAGCACCTCGAGGTGCAGCTCGCCCATGCCCTTGATGATCGTCTGACCGGTGTCCTCGTCCAGGTTGACCCGGAAGGTCGGGTCCTCCTCGGACAGCTTCTGGATCGCGGTCGAGAGCTTCTCCTGGTCGGCCTTGGACTTCGGCTCGATGGCGACCTCGATGACCGGCTCGGGGAACGTCATCGACTCGAGCACGATCGGGGCGCTCGGGTCGCACAGCGTGTCACCCGTGGTGGTCTCCTTGAGGCCGATGCACGCGTAGATGTGGCCCGCGCGCGCCTCGTCGACCGGGTTCTCCTTGTTGGAGTGCATCTGGAAGAGCTTCCCGATGCGCTCCTTGCGGTCCTTGGTCGCGTTGATGACCTGGGTGCCCGCGGCGACCTTGCCCGAGTAGACCCGGATGTAGGTCAGCTTCCCGAAGAACGGGTGGGTCATGATCTTGAACGCGAGCGCGGAGAACGGCTCGTCGACCGACGGCTTCCTGGAGGCCGGGGTCTCGCCGTCCTGGAGGGTGCCCTCCACCGCCGGCACGTCGAGCGGCGTCGGCAGGTAGTCGATCACCGCGTCGAGCATCGGCTGGACGCCCTTGTTCTTGAACGCCGAGCCGCAGAGGACCGGGTAGCCCTCGCTGTTGACGGTGATCTTCCGGATGCCGGCCTTGATCTCCTCGACGGAGAGGTCCCCCTCCTCGAGGTACTTCTCCATCAGGGCCTCGTCCGTCTCGGCGACGGCCTCGAGCAGCTTCTCCCGGTACTCGGCGGCCTTGTCGGCCAGCTCCGCCGGGATCTCCTCGACGGCGTAGTCCTCGCCCTTCTGCACCTCGCCGCGCCAGGTCAGCGCCCGCATCTCGACCAGGTCGACGACGCCGACGAAGTCCGACTCGGCGCCGATGGGAAGCTGGATGACGATCGGACGGGCGTTGAGCCGCTCCTCGATCGTGCGGACGGTGAAGTAGAAGTCCGCGCCGATCTTGTCCATCTTGTTGACGAAGCAGATCCGCGGCACGTCGTACTTGTCCGCCTGGCGCCAGACCGTCTCGGACTGGGGCTCGACGCCCTCCTTGCCGTCGAACACGGCCACGGCGCCGTCGAGCACGCGCAGGTTGCGCTCCACCTCGACCGTGAAGTCGACGTGCCCCGGCGTGTCGATGATGTTGATCTGGTGGTCGTCCCAGAAGCAGGTGGTCGCGGCGGAGGTGATGGTGATGCCGCGCTTCTGCTCCTCCTCCATCCAGTCCATCGTCGCGGCGCCGTCGTGCACCTCGCCGATCTTGTAGTTGACCCCCGTGTAGAAGAGGATCCGCTCGGTCGTGGTGGTCTTGCCCGCGTCGATGTGGGCCATGATCCCGATGTTGCGGACCTTGGCCAGGTCAGTCAGCACGTCGCGTGCCACGAGTCTTCCCCGTTCTGAGATTGCAGCGGTCGCTGTCCAAACGGCGGAGCCGGCGTGGTCAAGGGGTCACCCCGCTTGGCCGGCGACCGCCACTACTCACCAGCGGTAGTGCGCGAAGGCCTTGTTGGACTCGGCCATCTTGTGCGTGTCCTCGCGGCGCTTGACCGACGCCCCGAGGCCGTTGCTCGCGTCGAGCAGCTCGTTCATGAGGCGCTCGACCATGGTCTTCTCCCGGCGCTGGCGCGAGAACGTGACCAGCCAGCGGAGGGCCAGGGTGGTGGAGCGGGCCGGGCGGACCTCCACCGGCACCTGGTAGGTGGCGCCACCGACGCGGCGGCTGCGCACCTCCAGGGCGGGCTTGACGTTGTCCAGCGCGCGCTTCAGCGTGACGACCGGGTCGGTGCCGGTCTTCTCGCGGCAGCCCTCGAGCGCCTCGTAGACGATCTTCTCGGCGATCGACCGCTTGCCATCCCGCAGCACCTTGTTGATGAGCTGGGTCACCAGCGGAGAGCTGTAGACGGGGTCGGCGATCAGAGGCCGCTTGGGGGCCGGACCCTTGCGGGGCATCAGCTCTTCTCCTTCTTCGCGCCGTAGTGGCTGCGGGCCTGCTTGCGGTTCTTCACGCCCTGGGTGTCCAGCGCACCCCGAATGATCTTGTAGCGCACACCCGGGAGGTCCTTCACACGGCCGCCGCGGACGAGCACGATCGAGTGCTCCTGCAGGTTGTGGCCCTCACCGGGGATGTAGGCGGTGACCTCGACGCCGTTGTTGAAGCGCACACGCGCGACCTTGCGCAGCGCGGAGTTCGGCTTCTTGGGAGTGGTGGTGTAGACGCGCGTGCACACACCCCGCCGCTGCGGGTTCTTCTCGAGCGCCGCGGTCTTCGACTTCGCGGCCTTCGCCTTGCGGCCCTTCCGGACCAGCTGCTGGATCGTGGGCATGGACCGTCTTTCTGTAGCGTTCGCGTGTCGTGCTCAGCGAGCTGTGTACTTGATCCCTCCGTATCCCGAGGTCGGGCGTGTCGCCCTCTTCTCCGGCCCGCGAGGACCTCGAGCACCCCATGGATAGTGGGAGGGAGCTCCGCACTCCCGGCGCGGCGACCACCGCTCACAGGCACGCGGAGTGGCCCGACGCTAGTCGGGCACGAGTAGCAAAGATACCTGCCCCGTCCGCACCCGGTCAAAGCGGGGGTCACCCAGCCCGGTGCCCGTTCGCCGCCTGCTCCCTGGAGGCAAAGCCCCACGTCAGGATACGCGGCGGACAGGGGCGCGTCCGCCCGCCGTCCCCGGGCGGGCGGCGTGGCGCGGGCCATGCCTCGGCCGCCGCGCACCGGTCGGCCGAAAGTGACGAAACCTCGGTACGCGCCGTGACGGGTTGGTAGCGTTCGGCTCTGTCAGCGACACGTCATATACGGGGGGGCGTCGGTGTACGACGAGCTCGAGGCACGCAACGCGGCCTTGCGGGAGCAGATCGAGAGCGGTCTGCGGGAGCTGCGTCGGCGGACCGAGGACATCCAGGCGGCGCGGGAGCGCGTCGCCCAGCTCACCGGCGAGGCCACCTCGCCGGACGGCACGGTCACGGCCAGGGTGGACGCCACCGGCATGCTCACCCAACTGGAACTGACCGACCGCGCGTTCGAGCGGACGACGCCGGGGCGGCTGGCCGGCGTGATCACCGACGTCGTGCGGCAGGCGGCGACCGAGGCGCGGTTCCGCATGCAGGAGGAGTTCCGCCCGCTGACCGAGGGCGCGCTCGACCTCCCCGACGTGGTGCCCGGCGCCCCGTCGCTGCGTGACCTGTACACCGTCGAGCCGCCCCCTGTGGCGTCACCCACCCCGGGGACTGGCCCGACGTCCGCGTCGAGCGCGACGCGACGCGCGGACGGCCGTGCAGGTCACGACGGTCACGACGACCCTGACGACGAGCCCGGCGACATCATGCAGAGGGCCGGCTGGTGAGCACCTGGGACCAGGGACGTCCGCACAACCCCGATGTGAGGACCGTCCCGATGAGCGGCGGAACCTCGTGCGGCGGCGCCCGCGGCGACAACGGACAGGCATCGGACGGCGGCCCTGGCGTGCTCTGGCTCGAACCGTCGGGCGTGCGCTCCGCGGCGGCCAGGATGACCCGCGCCGGCGACGCGATGGAACGCGCGGTCCAGGCGCTGCGGCACGCGCTCGACGCCGAGGGCGAGTGCTGGGGGCACGACGAGTCCGGGGAGAAGTTCGCCAAGGAGTACGTCCCTCTGCGGGACAAGCAGCTCGAGGGCCTTGGCAAGATCGTCGAGGTCCTGCACAAGGTCGGCGAGGGCCTCGGGAAGATGGTCGACGACTTCGAGCGCAGGGACGCCGACAACAGCCGCGCGCTGGGGGGAACGGGCGCGTGACCGCGGGTCACGCGTCGACGAGGGGGAACGACAGCAGTGGGGATCGAGGTCCCGGAGGCGGTCCGGTGGCTCTTACCGATCGTCGTCGGCTCGGACTGGCCGGAAGGTGACGAGACCGCGCTGCGGCGGCTCGGCGAGGCCTGGCAGCGGGCGGCCGAGGCCGTCCGCGAGGTCACCGAGGACGCCGACGGCGCGGCCACCGAGGCGATCCGGCACATCAGCGGGAAGTCGGGCGAGGCCTTCGAGGAGTTCTGGAAGGGCTTCGCCGGCCCCGAGGGGCTCCAGAGACTGGACGAGGCGCTCTCCGCGCTCGGCGAGATGTGCGGCAAGACCGCCACGGAGATCGAGTACACCAAGCTGACGATCATCCTGTCGCTGGTCGTGCTCGCGATCCAGATCGCCGCGATGCTGGCGGCCGCCGCCGCCACGTTCGGCGGCTCGACGGCCGGCATCCCCATCGCGCAGGCCGCCACCCGGGTCGTGGTCCAGAAGGTCTTCGGTCAGCTCCTCACGCGGTTGGCGAGGTGGGCGGGCGAGAGCGTCGCCAAGAAACTGGTCGCCAAGCTGCTGGAGACCCTGATGACCAGGGTCCTGCCCAGCCTGCTGATGGAGGTCGGCTCCTCGCTGGCCATCGACGGGGCTGTCCAGGGAGCGCAGTTCGCCGCCGGCACCCGCAAGGAGTGGGACGGCAAGCTGACCTGGGGCGCGGTGAAGGACGGGGCGATCTCCGGGGCGCTCGGCGGGCTGATGCCCGGCGGCAAGGGCGCGGGCCACGCGCTCGGGGAGGCCGGGGAGCGGTCGGTCGGCGACATCGCCAAGGCCATGGGCAAGGGCGCGGCGCGCGGCGCCGTCGAGGAGGGCGCCCTCGGCGGGGCCAGCGCGGTCGTCTCCGGCCTGACCAGCGAGGAGGGCCTCAAGCTCGACGACGTCCTGAAGGGCATGAGCTCCGGCGCGGTGGGCGGAGCGCTCGGCGGCGCGAAGCACGGCGCCCGCGACGCCAGGGACCACGGCGGGCACGAGGGCGACGGTCCTGACCTCGGCTCCGTCGAGGTCCCGGACTTCGGCGGGAAGGCGCGGCCCTCACCCGACTTCACGGGCGCGGGCCCGTCCACGTCGGGCGACCGCTCCGGCGAGACGGGCACGCGGTCGACGCCGTCGCCGTTCGACGCCGGCGGCGGGTTCACGCGGGGAGGACCGCCCGACAGCTCCTTCACGACGTTCGCCGGCTCGTCCGGCGATCCGGCTGGTTCGTCGGGCCACGCCAGGGAGGAGATCCCCCAGCGACCCCAGCAGCCCGCGACCTCGCAGGTCGCCTCGGCCGCGACGCTGGCGCCCCCTGACCTGCCGTCCGGCCCGCCGGCCTCGCCCCCTCCGCACGCCTCGTCCACCGGCGACGCTCCCGGCCAGCCGGCCGGTCCGTCCACCTCCGGTGGCACGCCGCCAGGCCCCGCACCAGCGGGAACGGGCACGTCGCCCGGGGCTCCCGCCGGTCCTCCGCCCGCCGGCCCCTCGGGGCGCGCTCCGCTGGGCGCGATGCCCGGTGGCCTTGCCCCTGGTGGACCCGGCGCCTTCGCCGGCCACGGCGGCGGGGCACCGCTCGGCGCGTCTCCCGCCGGCGGACCCTCTCCCACCACCGGCGGCACCCACCCCGGCGGCTTCTCCTCGGGCGGCTCCTCACCAGCCGGCCCGTCGCCGTCGTCGCCGTCGTTCCCATCGTCGCCGTCGTCCCCGAGCGCGCCGCACGCCGGAGGGCACGCGCCTGGTCCGTCCACTTCGCACGGTCCACAGGCGACACCTCCGACCGTTCCGCACGGTCCCGCCTCACCCGGGTCGTCCGGTTCACCGGGCTTCGCCGGCTCCGCCGGCGGACCGGTTCATTCCGGCCCATCCGCTCCCCCGGCTCCGCATGGCGGTCCCCTCAACAGCGGCGGCCCGACTCCCTCCGGACCACCCAGCCCACCCGCCCCATCAGGACTCCACGGTGGACCGGTCGGCGGCCACGGCCCGACTCCCGGTGCCACACCACCGTTCGGCGCTCCCCCGACCCCGCACCACAGTGGACCGGCGGTCAGCGGTTCCGCACCGACCACACCGCACACTCCACACGCGACGTCCTCTTCGACCGGACACACGCCACAGGGAACGCCCCACACCGGACCAACACCGTCCACTTCGCACGGTCCACACTCGACTCCGTCGGCCCCGTCGACTTCGGGAGGCCCCGCTCCGCTCGGCCAGCACCCGATGCCGCCGGGGCAGCCGGGCGGCCCCAGCGCACGTCCACCGGTCGACGGCGGCCCCGGCGGCGGAACCCAGGCGCCAAGCGGCCCGGCTCCGCAGCGCCCCGGTCCCCACGGAACGGTCACGGCCGGCGACCCCCACCCTGGCTGGGGCGGTCACCCTCACCAGCAGGGCGTTCCCGCAGGTCCCGGCGTGTTTCCCGGTGGCCCCACGCCGTGGGGTCCGCATCCTGGGCCCGCGTCGTACCGGCCAGGGACCGACCCGTCGACCGCGCCGGCCACCGCCAGCCCGCAGCTCGGCGCCGCGCCTCTCACGCCCCCGCCGACCGGCCCCGCCGCGCCCCGGCAGTGGCACCCGTCCGGCGACCCGACCGGCACACCACCCCCGCCACACGGTGGAGCGGCGCACGGCGGCGGAACGCCGCCTTCGGTCACTCCGCCTTTCGCGGGAGGCCCCACACCCGGGCAGCCACGTCCCGTCGGACCCCCGCCCCAGCCGGTTCCACGGGGGCCGGTGCCACAACCGAGCGCCGGTCCGCTTCCACCCCAGCGCGGCCCCGTGCCGCCCGCGCGCGGTCCTGCGTTCCCCGCTGCCGGCCAGGTACCGCACCAGCCCCTCGTCGGCTCACCGAACAACCAGGTCGCACCACCGACCC
>NZ_JAMTCP010000025.1 GCF_024171885.1 Streptoalloteichus tenebrarius
ATCTGCCCGAGTCCCACCACGCCACCTACGACGACTTGTTGGCTCGGGCTTCGAAGGTTGTGCGGCTGGAACACGTGGACTCGACCGCCGAAGCGCACATGAAGGCGAGTCTGCGCATGTTGGACATCGCCGATCACCTGATCGCGGTGTGGGATGGGCTTCCCGCACGAGGGTACGGCGGCACAGCCGACGTCGTTCAAGCGGCACAGGAACGGGGGTTGCCTGTGACTGTCGTCTGGCCACCTGGTGCACATCGGGACTAGAACCCGTTCCTGAAACACGGGTCCTCCGCCGCTTCCACTCACTGCCGCCGCCGGACGCGTTCGAGCTTCCGCAGCTTTCTCCGTTCGTGCGCCTGGCGGAGCGAATCGAGGGAGCACACTTCCTGTCTCCGGTCGATCGGGCGTGGATGCGTGAGCGCCTGGCCGAGTCGCGACATCGGTACGGCCAGATTCCGCGGGGCCGGCCGATCGGCGTTGTGTCGCCTGCTTCCGGGGCGAGCGGGGTCCGCGCCCGTGGTCTGGGTGGCGCGGGGTGTCATGAGACAGCGGGTGGGGCACCGTGGAAGGCACCCCGCCCGCCCTGACCTGCGGAATCAGAGTCAGTGTTCAGCCCACACACTCCGCCGTCTCCGTCATGACGCTCACCTCGCATCGACTCGGATCACTCGCATCAGCACTGGTCGTTTCCTCGTCCACAGTGGAATTGGGGGAGGAACGTCCACAGTGGACGTCCAATGACGGGCTCTTCCGTTCCGTGGGCTCAGGTCCGCGCGGCGAGCTGCTCGTTGACCAGGGCGACCAGCTCGCGGGGGGACTCCACGGTGGTGACGGCCTCGTCGGACAGGACGACGCCCAGCTCGCGCTGGATCCTGGCGGAGACCTCCAGCAGGGCGAGGGAGTCGTAGCCCAGCTCCTCGAAGGTCGCGTCCGGCGCGCCCCCGTCGAGGTCGGCGTGCTCCGCCTCGCCCGCCGACTCCCGCATCAGTCGCTTCAGCTCGTCGAAGGTGAACTCGGTCATGGTGTTCCTCCCGTGGGATGGGTTCGTGAAGGCAGGGTCAGGGCAGGTCAGGGCGCGGCGCGGACCACCGCCGCCGCGTTGAAGCCGCCGCGTCCCCTGGCGACCACCAACGCGGTGCGCAGGGCCGCGGGGCGGGGCTCGTCGCGGACGAGGTCGATGGCGTACTCCTCGGCCACCGTCTCGACGTTGATCGTGGGCGGGATGACCTGGTCACGCAGGGACAGCAGCGCGGTCGCCAGGTCCAGCGCCGCGCCGCCGGAGTAGAGCCGGCCGGTCATGGTCTTGGGCGCGGTGACCGGAACCCCGCCCGGACCGAACACGGCGGTGAGCGCGGCGGCCTCCACCCGGTCCAGCTCGGCGATGCCGGCGGCGTCCGCGAACACGACGTCCACGTCCTCGGGGAGGGCGCCGGCGTCGGCGAGGGCCAGCTCGACCGCCCGCCGCAGCCCGGGCTCCCGTCCGCTGCCCGGCCTCGGGTCGAAGGTGGCGGCGTAGCCGGCGATCTCGCCGTAGCACCGCGCCCCGCGCTCCCTGGCCGACTCCGCCGTCTCGGTCACCAGGATCGCGCCACCCTCGCCGGGCACGAACCCGTCGGCGCCCGGGCTGAACGGCACGTAGGCGCGGTCCGGGTCGTCGCGGCGGGACAGCGACCCCGTGGTGAGCTGGGCGACCCAGCCCCACGGGCACAGCGAGCCGTCGACGCCGCCGGTCACCACGAGCCGGGTCCCACGGCGCAGCCTGCGCCGGGCCTGGCCGAGCGCGTCGAGCCCGCCGGCCTGCTCGGTGACGACGACGCCGCTGGGCCCGCGCATTCCGTTGCGGATCGAGATCTGCCCGGTGTTGACCGCGTAGAACCAGGCGAAGGACTGGTAGGCGCTGACGTACTCCTTGCCCTTGCTCCACAGCTTGTCCAGCTCCCGCTGGGCGAACTCGAAGCCGCCGGAGGCGCTGGCGGTGACCACGCCCATGCCGAACTCGGGCATGTCCCTCGGGTCCACGCCGGCGTCGGCCAGCGCCCGGTCCGCGGCGACCAGGGCGAGCTGGGTCATCCGGTCGGTCTGCGGGATCAGGCGGCTGGGCAGATGCTCCCGTACCGCGAAGTCGCGGATCTCGCCGAACAGCCGGGACGGGTACTGCCCGGGGTCGAAACGGGTGATCCGGCCGATGCCGTTGACGCCCCGCAGCGTCGCCCGCCAGTACTCCTCGACGCCCAGTCCGGTCGGGGCGGTGATCCCGATCCCGGTCACCACCGGGTTGCCCGTCATGCCGCCCTCCCCGGTCGCGTCAGCACCATCGCGCTCTGGAACCCGCCGAACCCGCTGCCCACCGTGAGGACCGCGTCGAGCCGCCGCTCCCTGGCCACCAGGGGCGTGTAGTCCAGGTCGCACTCGGGGTCGGGCTCGCGCAGGTTGGCGGTCGGGGGCACCACCCCGTGCTCGATGGCCAGGGCGCAGGCCGCGATCTCGATGGAGCCGATGGCGCCGAGGGAGTGGCCGACCATCGACTTGATGGAGCTGACCGGCGTGCGGTAGGCGTGCTCGCCGAGGCTGCGCTTGAAGGCGGCGGTCTCGTGCCGGTCGTTCTGCTTGGTGCCCGACCCGTGCGCGTTGACGTAGTCGATCGCGGTCGGGTCCAGCCTCGACTCGTCGAGCGCGGACGTGATCGCCTCGGCCATCTCCCTGCCGTCCGCGCGCAGCCCGGTCATGTGGTAGGCGTTGCACCGGGAGGCGTACCCGGTGATCTCGGCGTAGACGTGGGCGCCGCGCCGCCGGGCGTGCTCGTACTCCTCGACCACGAACATCGCCGCGCCCTCGCCCAGCACGAACCCGTTGCGGGTGTTGTCGAACGGGCGCGACGCCGTGGCCGGGTCGTCGTTGCGCGGGGTGGTCGCCTTGATCGCGTCGAAGCAGGCCAGGGTGATGGGGGAGATCGGCGCGTCGGTCGCGCCGGTGACCATCACGTCGGCGCTGCCCTCGCGCACCAGGTCGACCGCGTAGCCCACCGAGTCCAGTCCCGAGGTGCAGCCGGCGGAGATGACCGCCGCAGGACCCTCGGCCCCGACCTCCCACGCGATCTCGGCCGCGATCGAGCTGGGCACGAAGTAGTCGTAGAAGTGGGGGACGCCGTAGGTGTGGTCGGTCAGCCAGAGCCGTCCGCCGTCGCTGATGACGACGTACTCCTCCTCCAGTTTCATCGTGCAGCCGACCGCGCTGCCGACCGCGACGGCCAGCCGCGTCGGGTCCACGGTGGACAGTTCAAGCCCGCTGTCCACCACCGCCTCCCTGGTGGACACCACCGCGAACTGCGCGGCCCTGTCCATGCGGCGGATCCGCTGCGGGCCGAGCCCCTCGCCGGCGGGGTCGAAGTCGGCCTCGCCCGCCACCCGCGACCGGAACGGCTCCGGGTCGCAGAGCGTGATCTTCCTGGTGGCCGTGCGGCCGGAGGAGATGAGGTCCCAGAACGCCTTGGCCCCGATCCCTCCCGGGGCGACGACGCCGATGCCGGTGATCACCGCGCGCCGCCTCATCGCGCGCTCCCACCGGGCCGGCCGGGGGCGCCCGGCGTGAGACGCCGCGGGGCGCCGTCCGGCCAGGGAGTCCCTGTCCGCTCAAGCTGACCAACCATGCCAACCGCACCCTTTCCGACCGGGCAGCAACGGAACCGCGGGGCCGCCGGAGGCGACGCCCCGCCGGAGACGGCGGCCGCGGCGGGAGATCGGGGAGCGCCGGTGGTCCCTGGCCGTCGCGGCCGTCGCGGGTACCAGGCTCGCAGCGCGATCTACAGAACCACTTGACGGCACCTAAGGAAGAACTGGCGTTCTGGCGAGGGAATTCCTTGTGTCACAAAGGAAGACCCCCTCGACCGCCGGATGCGGCCGAGGGGGTCGTGTGCCTCTGTGGCAGTGGGTCAGGTGCCCGGAACGCCCAGTGATTCCCAGAACCCGCAGTGGTGCTGGGTTCCGAAGTCCACCGTGTGCGTGCCACCCGGTCCTGGCGCGAACGCCAGCACGTCGGTGTCGGACCGGAAGGCGGGCCAGGTCGGGCCGCCGGGGGCCGTGGGGGTTCCGGTCGCCGCGAAGCTCGTCCAGTAGGCGATCATCTGGTCTCCGAGCTGGCGTTGCGCGCTGTCCAGCTCACCACCGGCGTTGGCGTAGCGGAACAGGTACTGGAGTTCGGCGGTGTGTTCGGCACCGTGCGGGAAACCGGGGGTGACGACGCGTTCGGGCGCGGTGCCGTCGGCGAACTCGTAGGCCCTGACCGGGACGTGCCGCGCGGCGAGCCGGTCGGTCCAGAGGCCGGCGCACAGGGCGACGGCCGCGCCCACCCCGTTGTGGTCGCTCTGCGCGGTGGCCAGCGCGAGGCTGGGCGTGGGGTACTGGGCCAGCGGGTACTCGGCCCGCACGCGGGCGGCGTTCGCCCCGTAGATCCGCTCCAGCAGGATCGGGTACTGCTCGGCCGTCACCGGCTTGCCTGCCTCGTCGTACTGCTGGCCGACGAAGAACCGCGCCTCGTCGCGGTTGCCACCGACGAGCAGCGGGACCTTCTGGAACGTGCCGTCGGCCAACGCCGTCCTCGGCTGGACCGGCAGCACCGAGGCACCCACGGGCGGCGCCAGCGGCGGTCGGGTCGCCACGACGGCGAGCAGGTCCCGCACCGGTTTGGCGCGGAGGCAGGCCGCGACGTCGCCTCCCGAACAGCCGACCGACTGGGCGAACGCGGCCCCGTCGGCGGCGGCCTCCGCCCTGGTGCGGAACGGCATGGAGCACGGTCCACTTTGGATGATCGCGCGGTGGAACAGCCCGGCGGCGGACGGCGAGGCGAGGTGGGCGCAGACGGACAACGCGCCGGCCGACTCGCCGAACAGCGTGACGTTGCCGGGGTCACCGCCGAAGGCGGCGGCGTTGCGCTTCACCCACCGCAGGGCGGCCTGCTGGTCCTGGAGGCCGAAGTCGCCCGACCTCTCCGTGGCGGTGTCCAACGCGTCGCTGGTGAGGAACCCGAACACGTTCAACCGATAGTTGACCGTGACGATGATGACGTCGCCGCGCACGACCATCCGGGTCGGGTCGTACTGGCTCGCCGCGCCGTGCCGGAACCCGCCGCCGTGCAGCCAGACCATCACCGGCAACGGGCGGTCCAGTCGGAGCGGCGTGTGGACGCTGAGCTTGAGGCAGTCCTCGTCCACGCTCGGCACCATGCCTGACCCGCTCGGCTGCGGGCAGGCGTTGGGGGTTCGAGTCCCGTCCCACGTCGACGGCCAGGGCGCGCGCGGCTGTGGCGACCGCCATCGCAGGTTCCCGGTCGGCGCGGCGGCATAGGGCACACCCAGGAACGAGCGGTGATCCGTCGCCACGGTGCCGCGCACCAGGCCGGTGTCGGTCCGCACCAGGGAGGGATCACCCGTGCTCTGGGCGAGGGCGGACGGGCCGGAGCCCGGCCACACGGCGACCAGCAGACAACTCGTCAGGACGGCCCCGAACATCCGAGCCAGGCGGCGGCGCGACCGTGGACGGCGCCAATGTGGCTGTGATGGCGTCGATGGTGGTTGTGGTTGTGGTTGTGGTTGTGGCACAGCGTCTCCCCAGTTCCGGATCTCGACGGGAGCGGGTGGTCAGGCGAAGGCGTCCACGTGGGCCTCGACCCACTCCCGGAACGTCCGCGCGGGCCGCCCGAGGACCTCCGCGACGGTCGGCAGGGGACGTGCGCGGGGCCGATCGAGGGCGATGGCCTGGCCGAGCGCCTGGAGGACGCCCGCGACGGTCTCCGGCGGGTGGTGGCGCGCCATGGCCGCCCGCTGCTCGTCGAGGGAGATCCGCTCCACCCGGATGTCCCTGCCCAGCGCCGACGCGAGCACCGCCACCTGGTCCCTCGCGCTGAGCGCTTCGGGGCCGGTCAACGTGTGGATTCGGCCGTCGTGGCCCGGAGTGGTCAACGCCGCGACCGCGACCGCGGCGATGTCGTCGGGATCGATCGGGGCCTGCACCAGGTCGGGCGCGGGGGAGCGGACCACCCCCTCGGCCCGGATCGAGTGCGCCCAGCCCAACGCGTTGGACATGAACTCGCCGGGCCGCAGGATCGTCCACGCCATCCCGGACTCCCGCAACGCCTCCTCGGCCTCGCGGTGCCAGCGCGCCAGCTCGTTGTCCACCCCGTCCTGGGCGAACTCCTCGCCGCCCATCGAGGACAGTTGCACGACGTGCCGCACGGCGGTGGTCCGTGCCACGCTCACCAGGTTGGCGTCGTACTCCGCCTTGTGGTGTCCCGCGGACATCAGGAACACCCGTTCCACGCCGTCGAGGGCCGGCACGAGGGTGTCGGGCACGGCCATGTCACCAGAGACCACGTCCACGCCGGCGGGCAGCGCGGCCCGGGCCGGGTTCCTGGTGAGGGCGCGGACCTTGGCGCCGGCGTCGACGAGCCGGCGCAGAACCCTGCTGCCCACCGTTCCGGTGGCGCCTGTCACGAGAATCATCACGCACTCCTGTCCAGCACGATCCGCAACGCCCGTTCCAGTTCGGTCGCGGTGCACTCGCCCACCGACCGCCACGCGACGAACCGGTCCGGCCGCACCAGCGCCGCGCCGCGCTCGCTGATCCCGTACGCCCTGGTCCACGCGCCCTCGGGATCGACGAGGCCCGGACCGGCGTGGTCGGGGCCGAGAACGCGGCGGACGTCCAGGCGGATGCCCAGCCGGGCGGCCACCTCGGCGGCGTCCCGCTCCCACGCCGGCGCGTCCGCGCCGACCAGCAACACGAACCCCTGCCCGAACAACCAGGTCGTGCAGGTGGGCCGCCCGTTGTCCCGCAACGGGACGTAGGGCGCGCGGGAGCCTGGCCGGCCGGTGGGCCGGGTCGGGTCCTCGATCAGCTCGCCGGCGTCCCCCGGCTCCCTGACCACCGCGCCGTGCGCGCAGCGGTACCCGAAGACCTGGAGCACCGGGCTGATGATCTCGGCCGCCGTGCCGTCGTCCAGCTCGGGGGCCAGCCGCTCCAGCGTGTTGGCGAACTGCTGCTCCGCGATCATGTCGGCCACCGGGCGGCGCTCGGCGTCGTGGCTGACCAACAGGCCGGGACCCGCCTGACCGCGCACCACCGCCGCCAGCTTCCACGCCAGGTAGAAGCCGTCCATGATGGCCGTGCTGCCGCCGAGCCCTCCAGGGGCCGGCACGACCTTGGCCGCGTCGCCGACGAGGAACGCCCTGCCGACGCCGAAGCTGTCGGCCACGCTCTCGACCAGCGGCGTCTCGCCGGTCTCCACGATCTTCAGCTCCAGGTCCGGCAGGTCCAGCCCCCTGCGGACCAGGTCGACGAACCACTCCTCCGGCAGCGAGCGGTGGTCCGTCGACTCCCGGGACAGACCCCGGATGTACCCGTACCTGCCGGGGACGTCGGTGGTGTAGAAGATGCCGGGCGTCTCCTCGTTGAGCAGGTGGAACAGCGCGAACTTCCGCCCCTGCGCGACCCCGGGGAGCTGCGCGAGGGGCTCGGTCATGTCGGCGTCGAAGAACACCCGCAGCAGGTGGCCGAGCACGCCCCTGCCGTGCGTGCCCACGCCCAGCCCCTCCCGGACGGGGCTGCGCCGGCCGTCCGCCCCGACCAGGTAGTCCGCGCGGATCACCCGCCGCCCACCGGTCCCGACGTTCTCGACGACGGCGGTGACGCCCTCGTCGTCCTGCTCGAACGACCGCAGCGCCGTGGAGAAGCACAGGCGCGCGCCCAGCTCCCTGGCCCGCTCGGCCAGGATCGGCTCGGTGCGCTCCTGGCTGGCCATGGACCAGTCCTCGGGGCTGACGTGCCGCATGCTCATCTCGCCCGAGGTCATGATGCTGGTGAGCACGGGGCCGGCCAGCGACTGCGCGACCACCATGTAGAAGTCGGTGGTGCCGCCGGGACCCGCCGCGCGGAGCTGGTCGGCGACGCCGGCGACGCGCATCGCCTCCATCGCGTGCGGGTACTGGCCCCGCGCCTTCATCACTCTGGTGGTGCTGGCGTGCTTCTCGACCAGCAGCGGCCGGACGCCGTGCAGGCCGAGGAACAACGCGGTGGTCAGGCCGGCGAGGCCGCCACCCACGATCAGGACGGGTACACGCTCATCGATCACGGCCGGTCTCCGCGGGTCGTTGGCGAACGGAGGGAGAACGCCTACTCCATCCACTGTGGACAGTGGTGGGCGGGCGCCCGGAAACGGGCGCTGGGCGCAGGACGCGGGACTCCGCGCGGCGGACGACGCCGGCAGCGCGGGCGACACTACGGTTAAGCGATCTTCGTTAACGTTCTTCTTCAAGGAAGATCGTTAAAGGTTGTCGTCAACTTCTTAACGGGCGTCGGGCGTCGGGCGCTGACCACGCCCGACACCCGACGCGCCTCACTCGAAGTGCGGCAGGACCTTCTCGGCGAACAGGCGCAGCGACCGCGCGGACTCGGCGACGGGCATGCTGCCGGCGACCACGGTCAGACCGATCGTGATCTCCCCGAACCACTCGCGGATCTGTTCGAGCTGCTCGATGACCTGCCCCGGCGTCCCGACGAGGACCTTGTTCTCCTTGAGCTGCTGGTCGAAATCGTGCTCCTTGGCCTTCTGGGCGATCTGCTCGTAGCCCCTGTACGCCTCGCTGCGGGTCTGCGCCCACTTCGCGATCGCGCCGACCAGCTTCTCGTGCGTGTTCTCCGCGTGGGCCTTGCCGAGGCGGTACGCCTCGTCGGCGTCCTCGTGCAGGTAGGTGTGGTAGGTCATCTGCACCTGGTCCTCGAGCGGCGGGTGCCCGGCGTCGGCGTAGGTCTTCCGGTACAGGGCGAGCATGTCCCGCACGTTCTCGACCTTGTTGATGGACGGCACCATCATCAGCCCGTGCCCGGCCCGCCCCGCGGCCTCGCACGACTCCGGGGTGCGCGCGGTCGCCACCAGCGTCGGCGGGTGCGGCCGCTGGTACGGCCTCGGCAGCATCGTGACCGGGCCGAACTGGTGGAACCGGCCCGCCCAGACCACGTCCTCCTCGGCCCACAGCCGCCGGCAGGCCTCGACGCCCTCGTCGAACCGCTCCCGGCTCTCGTCCATCGGGATCTGGAACGCCTCGAACTCGTCGGGCAGGAACGCCCTGCCGAAGCCGACGTCGAGCCGGCCCCGGGAGATGTTGTCCAGCATGGCGAGCTTGCCGGCGAGCTTGAGCGGGTGCGAGAACACCGGGAGCACGGCGCCGGTCACCAGGCGGATCCGGCTGGTGCGGGCGGCCACCGCCGCCAGGAACGTCACCGGGTCCGGGCTGTACCCGCCGTAGTGGGTGAAGTAGTGCTCCACCGTCTTCACGTGGTGGTAGCCCAGCTCCTCTGCCAGCTCGGAGAGCTGGAGGAACTCCTCGAAGACCTGCGCGCCGTCCTTCTCGGCGGGCGAGACGTTCGGGGGCAGGTTGATGCCGAACCTCATGATGCTCCTCAGGAGAGTCGTGCTAGGCGGTGGGGACCGAGAGCCGGTCGACCGTGGGCCACGACGAGTACGCGCGGCGGTGGTACATGAGGGGGACGCGGTCGTGGACCGCGCCGGCCTCCAGGCGTCCGATGAGGATCGTGTGGTCCCCGACCCCGATCTCCCGCTGCACCACGCACTCCGCGTGCGCGATCGCGTGTGCGGCCAGGACGGGCGCGCCGCCGGCCGCGGCGGAGGGGACGTGCCGGACGCGACCGAACTTGTCCTGGCCCTTGCCCGCGAAGACCTGCGACAGCTCGCGCTCGGAGTCGGCCAGGAAGTTCACCACGAACACGCCGGACTCGCGGACGGCCCTGAGCGTCTGCGAGCCCTCGTCCAGGCACACCAGCAACAGCGGCGGCTCCTTCGACACCGCCGTCACCGTGTTCGTGGTGAGCCCACGCGGGGTGCCGGCGCCGTCGATCGTGGTGACCACGGCGACCGTCGTCGGGAGGGACGCGAAGATCTGGCGGAATCCGTCGGCGTCGATGGGCATGAGTCATCCGTCCCTGGGAGTGGGTGCGAACGGCCGGTCCCCGCGCGCGGTGGGGGAACGGCGGGCGGGTGGTCGGGAACGGCGGGTGGTCGCGGCGCGTGCGGTCGGGAACGGCGGGCGGTCGGGAACGGGGCGGGTGGTCGTGGCCCGTGCGGTCAGCGCGGGTCGGCGGCCGGCTCGAAGCGCGGTGGCCACGCGGTGCCGTCGTGCAGCACCCTGCGGTGCGCCACGAGCCAGGACCCGTGGGCGCGCACCAGGACGTCCTCGGCGAGCGTGCTCAGGTGGACGGTGGCCGTGCCGCCCCTCGGGGTGTCGAAGACGACGGCGTAGTAGCGGGTCGCGACCTCGTCGGCGCCGTGGCCCCCTCGGGGCTGGGCGCTGACCATGCCGATCCAGTGGCGCCGGGTGAGCTGGCTCGCCGCCACCCTGGCCGCCGCCGCGCGCATGCGGGTGGCGATCTCCCGCCGGCCCCGCCAGGGTTCGGGCACCACGTTCTGCTCGAACACGCCGTCCTCGGTGAACGTCGCCGCCCAGTCGTCGGCGGCCCCGTCGTCCATGAGCTGCATCTGGCGGGAGTAGAACCGCAACAGCTCCTGGTAGACCTCGGCCGACACCGTCTCTGGCGGCACCGTCTCTGCCGGCACCGTCTCGCCCGACGCCGCCGTGCTGGCGCTGGTCATCGCGCCACCCTCAGGCCGGCGCGGCGCTCCGCGTACTCCTTGGCGTGCTGGAGCGTGGCGGCGCTGTTGGCGCCCACGGCCCTGCGGACGAACGCCCTGGCGTCGGCGAGGGTGGCGTCCTGGCCG
Source organism: Streptoalloteichus tenebrarius (assembly GCF_024171885.1). Classification (GTDB taxonomy): domain Bacteria; phylum Actinomycetota; class Actinomycetes; order Mycobacteriales; family Pseudonocardiaceae; genus Streptoalloteichus; species Streptoalloteichus tenebrarius. The sequence goes on from NZ_JAMTCP010000025.1 coordinate 10,782, forward strand.
AGCACCGGGGTGACGGCGTCGGGGTTGATCACCACGGTGTGCCGGGAGGTGGCGGAGACGCCCGCCGCGGTCCTGGTGAACAACCACTGTCCTGTATGGACGGTCAGCAGCCACGGCAGGACCTGCTGCTTGTACACGATCTTCTCGTGCGGGAAGCACACCCGGACCGACCGCGTGGTGTGGGTGGAGCCGTCGACCGCGCGGGTGTCCATCTCCAGGACCTGGACGTCGCGGGTGGTCTCGCGCAGGTCCACCCTGGCCACGTGCGGCAGCCGCGTCGGCCACTCGCCGGCGTCGCGCACGAAGTCGTAGACGTCCTCCAGCGCGCCGCTGACCTCGATGCCGTCCTCGAACGAGAAGGCCAGGTCGGGCTGGCGTCCGGCGCGCTCCACACCCTCCTTCAGCGCGTGCAGCTCGTGCTCGCTGTTGTGGTGGATCGCCTGCCGTATCCACCGGGTCGCGGCCGGGTCGTCGGTGAGGAGCCGGAACTCGTGGTGGATGCGCACCACGCTCTCCTCGTCGGAGACCCGGTCCACCGACCAGACGCTGTTCATGGACGCCAACGGCGGCGGCGAGATCCGCTGCCGGAACGCGACCACGAGGCGGTCCCGGTCCGCCTCGTGCCCGCTGACCCACGACCTGATCTCGTCCTTGGCGGTGGCCCAGACCTGGAACGCCGGGTCGGAGCCGTCGTCGGTCAGCGGCTCGACGTGCACCATCGGCGGGAGGACGCGGGGCCAGTTGACCACGTCCGTGACGATGTCGAACAACGTCCTGGCCGGAGCCAGCACCCTGACCGAATGCTCGCTCTCGTACGTCTGCTGTGCGGGCAAGTCCGTCCGACCTCCTCGCCTGGGCTGGCGGATTCCGTGGTCGACGCGTCGCATCCCTCGCCGGAATGCCGGATCGGCGTCGGAACGAGCCTGACAACGCGTTCTCGAAGGCGCTTGGAGGTCCGCTAGTGCCCGGATGAGAGCCGGAGTCAGGGGAGGTGGACGTCGCCCGCGGGTGGGGACGGGTCAGGGGTTGGTGAGCAGCCGGCGCGCGCCGGGTCCCTCCGACGACATCACGTCTTCCGGGTTCGCCAGCGCGCAGTCCCGCATCGACAGGCAACCGCAGCCGATGCAGCTCGTCAGGTTGTCGCGCAGCCGCACGAGCTGCTCGATGCGGTCGTCGAGGTCGGCACGCCACTCGGTGGACAGCCTGGCCCAGTCCGCGGGGGTCGGGGTGCGGTCGGCGGGCAGCCGGGACAGGGCCTCCCGCACCGCGGCCAGGGAGATCCCCACCCGTTGGGCGGCCCGGATGAACGCCACCCTGCGCAACGTGTCCTGCCGGAACCGGCGTTGGTTCCCCGACGTCCGCCGGGAGCGGATCAGGCCCTGGGCCTCGTAGAAGTGCAGTGCCGACACGGCGACACCGCTGCGCGCCGCCAACTGGCCGACGCTCAGCTCCTTCCTGCCCTGATCCACGTCCGGATCATAACGGGGACCAGGGGGCGCCGAGGTCTTCTGACCAGCGTGCTTGCTGGTCGCCACCGCCCTGGTGGCGGGAGCCGTCGCCGGGGGCCGTTCTCGGACGCTGTCGGGCATCGGTGCTCGCATGGGGTCGCTGGTTCGACGGTTCGACGGATCGACGGCGGCCCACCCGTGTCGTGGGGCGCGGGTGGGCCGCCGGGTCCCTCAGCGCAGGAGGGAGCGCGCCTCGCCGAGGACGTCGTACTGCGGGTGCCACGCGCCGGCGTGGAAGCTGACGACGATCTCGTCGGCGCCCGCCTCCGCGTAGGCGGCGAACCGGTCGGCGACCGCCCGCGCGTCACCGGTGAGCAGGATCGACGCGGCCTGCTCGTGGGAGATCCGGTAGACGTTCGCGAGCGAGGCGACCGCCCTGTCCGCGTCCGCCTCCCCGAGCGCGGCCATGACGCCGAGGACGACCCGGGGCGCGGGGCGTCCCCGCTCGGCGGCGCGCTCCCGCAGCCGGGCCACCTCCGCGCCGAGGGTCTCGGGCGGCAACGAGGACGGGAACCAGCCGTCGCCGTGCTCCAGGACGCGGCGCTGCGCGACCCCCGAGTTGCCGCCGATGAGGATCGGCGGCACCGTCGCGCCCGGCGCGAGCGTGACCACGGGCTCGCCCGGCTCCTGGGGGAGCCGGGTCGGCTCGCCCGCGATGAGCCCGGGGAGGACGGCGAGCGCGGCGTCGGTCCTGGGGCCGCGCTCCTCCTGCGGCACCCCGACGGCCTGCCAGGAGGCCGCGCCGTGCGGCGTCCCGCCGGAGCCCACGCCGAGCGACAGGCGGTCGCCCGACAGGTACTGGAGCGTGGCGACCTGCTTGGCCACCCACGCGACCGGGCGCAGCGGCAGGATCAGCACACCGAAGCCGATCCCGACCCGCTCGGTCACCGCCGCGGCGGTGGCCAGCGCGATGCCGCTGTGCAGCGCGGGGCCGCCGAAACCGGTGATGAGCTGGTCGCCGGACCACACCGCGTCGAGGCCGACGGCCTCGGCGTGCCGCGCCGCCTCGGCGATCTGCCCGTACGCGCCGCCGCGCTCCTTGCCGAAGACGGGCAGGTGAACCCCGATCCTGGGGACGGACATGGACGTCTCCTCCGCGTGCGCGCGTGTTCTCAGGGAATGAGCAGGGTCTTGCCGAGGGCGGCGCGGGCCTCGATGGCCGCGTGCGCGTCGGCGGCCCGCTCCAGGGGGAAGGTCTGGCCGATCACCGGGCGCAGCCGGCCGGACGCCGCCGCGTCGAGCGCGTCCACGATGAGCCGGCGGAACTCGGCCGGTGTCGGCGCGACCTGGGCCAGGCCCAGCAGCCGCACGCCGCGCTCGGCCACCTCGGGGCCGGACGTGTCGGTCCACTCGCCACTGGCCAGTCCTGATTGGACGAACCGTCCGCCGCGGGCCGTCAGGCGCAGCGCGGCGGTGCCGATCTCGCCGCCCACGCCGTCGAAGACGACGTCCACCCCGGCGCCGCCCGTCGCCGCGAGGACCTCGTCCGTCCACTTCGGACTGGTGTAGTCCACGACGACGTGGGCGCCCAGTTCCCGTGCGAGATCCAGCTTGCGCGCGCCGCGCGCCGCGGCGACCACCTTCGCCCCCTCGGCCAGCGCGAGCTGGACCAGGAGGCTGCCGACGCCGCCCGCCGCGGCCTCGACCAGCACCCACTCGCCGCTCGCGACACCGGCGAGCCTGGTCAGGCCGATCGCCGTGCGCCCGTCGGCCAGCACGGCCGTGGCCACCCGCACGTCGAGCCCGTCGGGCACGGGCACGACGTCGCCGGCGGAGACGGCGACCAGCTCCGCGTAGCCGCCGGACCCGCCCGTCGTGCTGACCACCCTCGCGCCGACCAGGCCCTGGTCGACGCCGTCGCCGACGGAGACCACGACGCCGCCGACGCCGTTGCCGGGCACGACGGGGAGCCGGGGGTTGCCGAAGGGCGACCTGCCGGCCCTGACCTGGGTCTCGACGAAGGTGACGTTGACGGCCTCGACCCGCACCACCGCCTGTCCCGCCCCGGGGACGGGGTCCGGGGCCTCGCCGGGCACCAGCGCCTCGGGTCCCCCGAACTCGTTCAGCCACACCGCTCGCACCGACTGCTCCCTCCAGGACCGCCCCGGACGCGTCCCCTCGACCGTCTATCGGAGCGTTTCGCTCCGTTTCACGGTAGCGGAGCGAAACGCTCCGGTCGACGTAGACTGGGCGATGTGACCGACGACGCGGAACCCTGTGCCGAGGCGAGCGGGAGCTGTCCCCGACGGGGCCGCCAGGCCGAGGCCGAGCTGAATGACCAGCGGGTGCTGGAGGCCGCGCGCGACGTCTTCGCCTGTGAGGGCGCGGACGCGCCCGTGGCGGCCGTCGCGCGGCGGGCCGGTGTGGGGATGGGGAGCCTGTACCGGCGTTACGGCAGCAAGGAGGAGCTGCTGCAACGCCTCTGCGAGCTGTCCATGGAGCAGTCCGTCGCCGCCGCGGAGGAGGCGCTGGCGTCCGACGAGGACCCGTGGACCGCGTTCACCGAGTTCGTGCGGCGCTGCGTGCGGAACCGCTGTGGCGCGTTTGCGCCGGTCGCGGGCAGAATCCCCGTCTCCGACGCGATGGACCGCACCTACCGGCGTAGTGAGCGCCTGCTCAGCCAGCTCGTCGCGCGGACCCAGGCCGACGGCTCCCTGCGCCCCGACGTGAACACCGTCGACATCTCGCGGCTCATCGAGCTGTTCAGCCGCTCTTTCGGGTCGGGTTGCGGGGGGCGCACCGATGACCTGGTGGCTCGCCGGCTCCTCGCCCTCGCGCTCGCCGGCCTGCGCGTCACGGACGGCGATCCCCTACCCGGGCCGATGCCGTCTCTCGCCGACTACGAGGGCCGTTGGACCTTCGCCGGAGACCGGTCGTAGGACCGTGTTTCCCTGACCGGTCGCGGGACGCCGCGCCGTCCGGTGACGGCGAGCGCGACGTTCCACAATGGACCGTTCATCGGGTTGGGGCGGGCGCGGTCTCCGCCGCCGGACGCCGCCGCGCCGGCCTGGTTACGGTGGTGCTCGTTCCTGCCATGGAGCGAGGAGGACTCGCCGAGCGACCTGACGTCGCGCTGACCCGCACGCTCCTGATGGCACCAGTATTCGCCTGGCTTTTGGCTCTGTATCGAGAAAGATGGCTTGCTCACTCCCCGTCCGGCTGACGTGGGGCCGAGCGTGTTCGCAGGAATGCGTTGTAGCGCGCCCTTTCCCCGTCAGGACCGGCCGTGAGCGGCCTCGTAACACGTCACGGCAGCGGCGGGGGCGCGTCGCCAGACTGGCCACCATAGCCATCCGGGCAGTAGCCGGCTCCGCTCCTCGTGCTCGGCGCGACTACGCGGATGTCCCTTCTAGTCACTCACTTAACTGACCACCTCCAAACCCGTCGCAATCCCAACCGCGAGTAGCCAGAAGCCGGACACCAGCTCCCGCCAGTGCCCGGCTGTCCTGACGCCCGCGCTTCCGTGGGCGTTATCCCCGCGTGCGCGGGGCCAACAAGTAGTCCGAGTCTGCGGGCCAACCTTCCTCGGGCTCACCCCCGCGTGCGCGGGGACTCGCTTGAATGCTCCCAAAGTGACTGTTGGGAGCAACCTGCCCCTCGGCCTATGGCCCCGAGATGAGCTTCATCAGCTCAGAGTGTCAGTCCAGCCGGGTTGCCTTGTGCGCTGGCAGCTGCGCAGGTTGTGCGGGAGCTTCACTGCCTTGATCTGCGGGGGTGATCAGCCTGAGCGAACGCCTACCAACCGCTCGTCTCCGGACGGGCACCGCTCATCGTTCTCAACCGTCCTCTTTTGTGGGGTCTCGGGTATAACGATCTTGTACATGTGAAGCCCTCGGCGGCTTCAAGTGAGGGCCCCATTGCGTCGAGGCAGGCAACTCCTGCGGGCATAGATGGCGGGGCTGGATCAACAGGGAGTTCGTCATGGGTCGACGTAGCCAGCGTGGTCCCCAGGGGTCGTCATCCGTACCCTGCGCGCGCTTACCCCTTCCGGGTGAGTTCACACTGCCTGGTCCGGGAGACTTTCTGCGCAGCATCCCCTGGTTGCTGCTGGTCCTTGTGCTTCACAAGGAGGGATGGTCACTGAAGGAAGTCGGTGTGATGCTTACAGTGCTCGTCGTGATGTCTCCGGGCCTGTTGCTCGTGAGTCGAGTCGTGAGCGTCCTGCTGGAGAGCTGGGCGAGTGTCGCCTCCTCTTGTGCAGGCAGAATCGGGTACACAGACCGATAACACTTCGCGCTCAGCCGGCCCAGACACCCGCAGACGGCCGGGTTTCGCCGGTGTCAGCCGGACACGGCTGGCACAGCAGAAGGGCCCGCTGACCATGTGGTCAGCGGGCCCTTCTGTGGTGGTGCCCCCGGCAGGATTCGAACCTGCGCACCCGCCTCCGGAGGGCGGTGCTCTATCCCCTGAGCTACGGGGGCCCCGTCTCTGCGATCTCTCGCGGCGACGTGAAGAAGCTTAGCGCATGTTCCGGGATGCTTCGCACACCCCCCTGGTACGCGGATGATCACGCTCCTAGCGTGCTGACATGAACTCGGTGAGTGGACGGCGCGAGCGCGTCGTCGAGTCGGGCGGGGTGCGGCTGGCCGTCCGAGAAGAGGGGGACCCCTCAGCCCCAACAGTGCTGCTAGTCCACGGTTTTCCTGACAACTCCAGCCTGTGGGACGGGGTCGCCGAGCGCCTCAGGGACCGGTTCCACGTGGTGCGGTACGACGTGCGCGGGACGGGCCGTTCGGACCGCCCGGAGGGGCGCGAGGCGTACCGTCTGGACCGGTTGGCGGCGGATGTGGTTTCCGTCACGCGGGCGGTGAGCCCGGACCGGCCGGTTCACCTGGTCGGGCATGACTGGGGGTCCATCCAGGCGTGGGAGGCGGTGACCGAGCCGGAGCACCAGCACCTGTTCGCGTCGTACACGTCGATCTCCGGCCCGTGCCTGGACCATCTGGGCCACTGGCTGCGGGACCGGCTGCGCCGCCCCGGCGGGCGAGCGGACGCCCTCAGGCAGGGTCTGCGCTCCTGGTACGTCTACGCGATGCACGTCCCGGTGCTGCCGGAGCTGGCGTGGCGGCACGTGCTCGGCCCCGCGTGGGCGAGGGCGCTGGGCCGTCGGGGCGCGGCGGGCACGGAGACCCTGACGGAGGACGCGCTCCACGGCGTGGAGCTGTACCGGGCGAACATCCTGGAGCGGCTGCGCGCGCCCCGGGAGCGGAGGACGTCGGTCCCCGTGCAGCTCCTGGTCCCCGAGAGGGACCCGTTCGTGTCTCCGGCGGCGCTGGACGACGTCCCTCGTTGGTGTGACCGGGTGTGGCGTCGGGACCTCCCGGCCGGTCACTGGGTGCCGAGGTCCCGGCCCGAGGTGGTCGCGCGGGCGGTCACCGAGCTGATCGATCATCTGGAGGGGGAGGACATGGCACGGGAGCTGGTGCGGGCGAGGGTGGGCGCCGGTCGGCGCGGCCGCTTCGCGGGGCGGCTCGTGGTGATCACGGGCGCCGGGAGCGGCATCGGCAGGGCGACGGCGCTGGCCGCCGCGGAGGCCGGGGCCGACGTGGTGGCGTGGGACATCGACGGCGCGGCGGCGGAGCGCACGGCCGAGCAGGCGCATGAGCGCGGCGTCCGGGCGTGGGCGAGCCGGGTGGACGTGACCGACCCCGAGGCCGTGCGCGCGGCGGCGGCGGAGGTGCGCGCCGAGGGAGGCGTGCCCGACGTGGTGATGGCCAACGCGGGCATCGGGGTGATGGGCTTCTTCGCGGCGACGGACGAGCACGTCTGGCGACGCGTGGTCGACGTCAACCTCCTGGGTGTCGTGCACACGCTTCAGGCGTTCCTGCCGGCGCTCATCGAGCGGGGGCAGGGCGGGCACCTGGTGATCACGTCGTCGATGGCGGCGTACGCGCCGGCGCCCGGCAACCTGACGTACACGGCGGCGAAGGCCGGCGTCCTGGCCCTCGGCAGGGGCCTGCGCGAGGAGCTGGCGGAGCACGGGATCGACGTCTCGGTGGTGTGCCCCGGGATGATCAGCACGAACTTCGTCCAGGGCATGACGCTGTTCGGTCTGTCGGGTGAGCGGCATGACCGCGCGCGGACCACGAACGAGCGGCTCATCGCGAAGGGACGGCCGCCGGCCGTGGTCGCGCGCGCCGTCCTGCGGGCGGTGGAGCGCCGGAGGTTCCTCGTCCCGGTCAACCCCGAGGCCAAGTTCGCCTACGTGATGTCCCGGGTCGCGCCGGCGGCGCTCTCCCGGCTGCTCCGCGTGTTCATCCGGCGCACGATGCCCGACCTCGTCACCTCGGGGCGTCCCCAGCCGGGTCACCGGGCCGAGGAGGTGCGGCCGCGCTCGTAGCCCGCCGACCCGTGATCACCATTGCATGTATGCGCATGTCGCTATATGTTGGTGCCATGGGGCACGGGCACTCGCACGGGATCACGCCGCCACAGGCGGGCAGCGCCTCAGGGCGGTACGTGGGTCGACTGGTGGCGGCACTGGCCATCGGCGCGGCCTTCATGGCGCTGGAGGCCGTCGTCGGCCTGGTCACGGGCTCGCTGGCGCTGGTCTCCGACGCGGCCCACATGGTGACCGACGTCCTGGGCGTGGGGCTCGCCCTGGCCGCGATCCTGGCGGCCAGGAACGCGCGGAAGACGGCTGACCGCACGTTCGGGCTCTACCGGGCCGAGGTGCTGGCCGCCCTCGCCAACGCGGTCCTGCTCTTCGGTGTGGCCGGTTACGTCCTCGTGGAGGCCCTCGGGCGGTGGAGTGACCCGCCCGAGGTGCCCGGCCTCCCCGTCCTGCTCACCGCCGCCGTCGGCCTGCTCGCGAACCTGGTCTCCTTCGCCCTGTTGCGCGGCGGGGCCAAGGAGAGCCTGAACGTGCGCGGCGCGTACCTGGAGGTGCTCGCCGACCTGATCGGCTCGGTCGGCGTGCTGGTCAGCGGCGCGGTGACCCTGATCTTCGGCTGGCGCTACGCCGACCCGGTCATCGGCGTCGCGATCGGGCTGTTCGTCCTCCCCCGGACCTGGCGGCTGGGCCGGCGCGCCGTGCGCATCCTGTTCCAGCACGCCCCGGAGGGCGTCGACGTGCCGAGCCTCCAGTCCGACCTGGCCGGGTTGGAGGGCGTCACCGAGGTGCACGACCTGCACGTGTGGACGCTGACCTCGGGCATGGAGGTGGCCTCGGCGCACCTGTCCACCAGCTCCGGCGCCGAGCACGACCGGGTGCTGGAGGCCGCGCAGCGCCTGCTGGCGGAGCGCTACCGCATCGAGCACGCGACGTTGCAGGTGGAGACGGTGGGGCGCGCGGCCCGCTGCCGCGAGCTGTCGTGGTGAGTCAGGCGGGGAGCGGCCCGAACGGCCACGTGCGTTGCCGACGCGCCCACAGCAGGAAAGCCAGTGTGCCGACGACCAGCCAGCCCAGCGACAACAGCACGGGGCGCAGCCCGGCGGAGTAGTAGACGAACGCCCAGCCGACGAGCGCCACGACACAGGGCAGCGGGTACAGCCACTGCCGGTAGGGGCGGGGCAGGTCGGGGCGGCGGCACCGCAGGACCACCAGGGCGACCACCTGCGCGATCGACTGCACGATCACGAACGCGGCGGTCAGCATGTTGATCACGTCCTGGAGGGTGAACAACGAGCCGACCGCCGTCACCGCGCCCATCGCCACCAGGGCCACGTGTGGGAAGCGCAGTCGCGGGTGCAGCCGGCCGAACCAGGGCAGGAACAGGCCGTCCCTGGCCGCGTGGAACGGGACGCGCGAGCCGCCCAGCAGGCCGGCGAACACCGAGCCGAAGGCGGTGACGACGATGCACACCGTGAACACCCGCGCCGCCGCGCCGCCCCAGCTCCGCTCCAGCACCAGCGAGGCCACGGACGTCGACGAGGCGACCTCCTGCCAGGGCACGACGCCGAGCACGCCCAGGTTGAGCAGCAGGTAGAGCGCCATGATGCCGAGGATGGAGAACAGGACCGCCCTGGGCAGGGTGCGCCCGGGGTCCCTCACCTCGGCGCCCAGGTAGGCCGCGGTGTTGTAGCCGAGGTAGTCGTAGACGGCGATCACGAGACCGGCGCCGAGACCCGTCCAGAACGGGCCGCCGGCCGCGAACGCCCCGTCGGGGAAGGTGAAGGCGAGGTCGGCGTCGAAGTGCGTGTAGGCGGCCACGACGACCGAGAGCACCGAGACGAGCATGACCGCGAACAGCGCCGTGGTGAGCCGGGTGACCTCGCCGATGCGGCGGTAGAGGAGCAGCACCGCGAGCGCGACGACGCCGACCCCGATCACCCTGCCCTGCCAGGGGAGCAGCCCGGGGACGAGGTAGCCGAGGTAGGAGACGAGCCCAATCACGCCGGTCGCCATGATCAGCGGGATGAACAGCATCGCCGTCCAGGCGAACAGGAACGGCATGAGCCGGCCGGTGCGGTGCTGGAAGGCCTCGCGGAGGTAGACGTAGCTGCCGCCGGCTCCTGGCAGCGCCGCGCCCAGCTCGGCCCAGACCAGCCCGTCGGCGACCGCGAGGAGCGCCCCGACGAGCCAGCCCAGCACGGCCTGCGGCCCGCCCATCACGGCGACCATGGTGGGGATGGTGACGAACGGCCCGATGCCGCACATCTGCGTCATGTTGATGGCGGTGGCCTGCCAGGGGCCGATCCGCCGCTCGAACCCCCGGTTCGTGGTCGCCGTTCCGGTCACGGGCACCTCCGGCAGCGGAGCAGGGTTAGTAAAGTTTCTTAACACAGCGCCGGCGGGGTGGGAACCCCGCGCGGGACGAGGCGAGCGCGAGGACGGGACGGGGACGTGGACGCACGGACGCCGGTGGCCGGGAACCCGGCCCGGATGCGGGAGTGGAACCAGCGGCTCGTGCTGGACCTGCTGCGCTCGACGGGCCCCGCGACCCGCCCGAGGATCGCCAGGGACACGGGGTTGTCGAAACCGACCGTGGGCCAGGCCCTGCTGGGGTTGGAGGAGGCCGGTCTGGTGCGGACGGTCGGCCGGCGCGCGGAGGGCCCGGGGCGCGCGGCGGTCCTCTACGAGGCCAACCCGGCGGCCGGGCACGTGCTGGCCGTCGACATCGGGAGGGAACGCCTCCGGGTGGCCGTCGCGGACCTCGCCGGTGACGTGGTGTCCCGGGTGGACGAGCGGAACCGGTGCCGCTCGGCGAGCGCGCTCGTCCGCATGGTGCGGGAGCTGGCGGAGCGGGCCGTCGCGGTGGCGGGCCTGGGCGCGGGCCAGGTGGTCGCGACGGTCGTGGGCAGCCCGGGAGTCGCCGACCGGAGGAACAGGGCGGTGCAGCTCGCGCCCAACCTGCCGGGCTGGGGCCGGAAGGGGCTGCTCGACGAGCTGGCGGCGGTGCTCGGCCCCGGGCTCGTGGTGGAGAACGACGCCAACCTCGCGGCCGTCGGGGAGCGGGAGCGCGGCGCGGCGCGCGGTGTGGACGACTTCGCCTACCTGGCGGTGGGCACCGGGCTGGGCCTCGGGTTGGTGTTGGGCGGCGAGTTGTTCCGGGGCGCGCACGGCGCGGCGGGCGAGGTCGGGTACCTGCCCTTCCCCGACGTGGCCTCGGGTCAGGGGGCGTCGGCTCCCGGGGAGCGTGGCCAGATGGAGGACGCGGTCGCCGCGCGGTCGGTCCTCGTCCTGGCCGAGCGGCACGGCCTGACCGGTGTCCGGAGCCCTCGGGACGTGTTCGCCCTGGCCCGCCAGGGGGATGACCGGGCGGGTCGCGTCGTGCGCGAGGAGGCGGAGCGCCTGGCGTCCGTGGTCGCGTCGGTGGTCGCCGTGGTGGATCCCGAGCTGGTGGTGTTGGGCGGTGGGATCGGGGCGAACGCGGACCTGTTGGTGGAGCCCATGACCGAGTCGTTGCGCCGGATGACGCCGCTGGCGCCGCGCGTCGTGCCGGGTGAGTTGGCCGAGGACGCGGTGCTCGTCGGGGCGGTCGCCACGGGGTTGGCCGCCGCCAGGGACGTGGTGTTCGAGCGGGGACTGCGGACCGCACGGACGAGGCTCACCTGATCGGCGTAGTCATTGCGACGTCATGGCGACCATCCGCTGCGTCCTGTCTCCCTAACGTGGGCATCTTTCACTCGAAAGAGTGAGCAGACAGGGCGAGAGTTTGGGCTTAGCGTTACGGGACCTCCTCCGTGTCCTCCCTGGAGGAGGGTCCTTTCCGTCGGGTGGACACGCCACGGGAACGGGCGCAGGGGACGCGCCCGCCGTCCGGCCCCACCCGTCGATGGGGACCAGTTGCGGGACGGCACCGCGCCAGCTTCACCAGTCCGTCCCGCAGCCTGCCCAACCGGCGCTCACCGCGCGTTGAGAAACAGAACCCGAGCGTCCTCATCACCGGCCGCGGGGTCGTGCTCACCGCACCGTGCGATGCACGTCCGGCCGGGTGGAGGCTCCCGAGACGTACTCGGCGATCCACGGCCCGTCGAGCGAGGGGTCCAGCACGCCGGCCTCCAGCCAGGTGTGCCGCCCGGCGAGCACGCTCCTGGCCAGCGCCCGGTCGGAGGCGTCGGAGTTCGCCCACAGCCGGCGGAACAACTCCGCGACCCGGCGCTCCGCCTGACGGCAGAACGCGTCGGCCAGCTCGTACGCCGACCGGCCGCGCTCGGGCGCGTCCGGGTGCTCCTGGCGCAGCGCCTCGGCCCGCACGCAGCTCGCGCTCATCGCGAACAGCTCAGCCCCGATGTCGACGATCCGCCCCAGGACGCACTGGCGTCGCTCCAACCCGCCCCGCCAACGCGCCATCGCGGCGAACGTGTGCCGGGCCAGACGCCGGCTCGCCCGCTCCACGAACCGCAGGTGCGGCGCCAGCCGCCCGAACTCCGCGTAGCCGCCGGGGAGCTGCCCCCTGCCCGCGAGCAGCGTCGGCAGCCAGCGCGCGTAGAACGCGCCCGCCCTGGCCGCGGCCCGAGCCCGGCGCCCCGCGTCCGCGTCCCGCTCGACGAGGTCCCCCGCCACCGTGAGGTGGACGTCCACCGCCTCCCTGGCCACCAGCAGCCGCATGATCTCCGAGGAGCCCTCGAAGATCCGGTTGATCCGCAGGTCCCGCAGGAGCTGCTCGGCGGGGACGCCCCGCTCGCCCCTGGCCGCCTGCGACGCCGCCGTCTCGTACCCGCGCCCGCCCCTGATCTGCACCAGCTCGTCGGCCACCAGCCAGGCCAGCTCCGACCCGTACAGCTTGGCCAGCGCCGCCTCGATCCGGATGTCGTGCCCTCCGGCGTCGGCCAGCTCGCCGCACAGCTCCAGCACCGCCTCCAGCGCGAACGCCGACGCCGCGACGAACGCGATCTTGCTGGCCACCGCCTCGTGCTCGCCCACGGGTCGGCCCCACTGCACCCGGACCACCGACCACTCCCGCGCGATCCGCAGGCACCACTTGGCCGCGCCGGCGCACATCGCGGGCAGCGACAGCCGCCCGGTGTTCAACGTGGTCAGGGCGATCCGCAGGCCCTGGCCCTCCTCGCCGATCCGGTTCTCCGCGGGGACCAGCACGCCGTGCAGCCGGGTCACGCCGTTCTCGATGCCCCGCAGCCCCATGAACGCGTTGCGGTTCTCTACGGTGATACCGGGAGAGTCCGCCTCCACGACGAACGCCGTGATGCCGCCGGGGTGGCCGGGGGACGCCGGCACCCTGGCCATGACGACGAGCAGGTCCGCCACGACGCCGTTGGTGGTCCACAGCTTCACGCCGTCGAGCACGTAGCCCGAGCCGTCCTCGGTGGGCACGGCGGTGGCGCCCAACCGGGCGGGGTCGCTGCCCACGTCCGGCTCGGTGAGCAGGAACGCGCTGATCTCCCCGCGCGCGCAGCGGGGGAGGAAGCGCCGCTTCTGCTCCGGCGTCCCGAACAACGCCACCGGCCGGGGGACGCCGATCGACTGGTGCGCGGACAACAACGCGCCGATCGCCGGATGCGCGGACCCCGCGAGCATCAACGCGCGGTTGTAGTAGACCTGGGACAACCCGAGCCCGCCGTACTCGCGGTCGATCCGCATCCCCATCGCGCCCAGCTCCGCGAGCCCCCGCACGACCTCGTCCGGCACCCGCGCCGTGCGCTCGATCTCCTGCCCGTCGACCCGGGTCAGGCAGAACTCCCGCAGGCGGTCGAGGAACTCCTCGCCCCGTCGTCGCGTCTCCTCGTCGCCCCGGGGCTGGGGGTGGACCAGGTCGAGACGGAGTCGACCGAGGAACAGCTCCCTGCCGAAGCTCGGCGCGCGCCAGCGCTTCTCCCTGGCCGCCTCGGCGACCCGTCGGGCCTCGCGCTCGTCCACCCCGCGCGCGCCGGGGCGCGCGCCTCGGGTCGTCGGATCCACAGCGGTCATGGCGGGCACCCCCTGCCGCGTCGGATTACCCGACGGTACGACCGCTCGGTCGGTCCCGCGACCCGCCGAGGCCGCGCGACTACGCGCGCCTACTCGACGCGCTCACCCCACGACGCCGACCAGTGCGTCGGAGGAAGCGCACTCTGGCTCAGTTGGCTCAGTTGGCCGGCAGGGGCTGGCCACCACGCTCGGCGAGGAGGGCCTCCAGCGTCTCGGTCTCCTTGGTCTGCGTGCCCAGCATGCTGCTCGCGAGGTTGCGCACGACGGACTGCGACGCCCGGTCCACCGCGTACCGCAGCATCGGCACGCCGCCCTTGTGGTGCCGCAACATCAGTTGCAGGAAGTAGACGTCCATCTCCCGGCCCGACAGCGAGCGCAGCCGGGCCAACTCCTGCTGAGTGGCCATGCCCGGCATGGTCGGCGTGGCGGTGGCGGTGGCGGACGGGGCCGACGGGCCGCCGTGCCCGGAGTGCCCGCCGTCGGCGTCGGCCATCCAGGCCATGTGGCCGCCGTAGGGCACCTCCGGCTGGTTCCACAGCGCCAGCCAGCCCTTCATCCGGCCGACCTGCTCCTGCTGGCTGCTCTCGATGTCGAACGCGATCTGCCGGATGACCGGGTCGCCGGTGTGGTCGCGGGCCCAGCCGGCCATCTGCACCGCCTGGAGGTGGTGCACGCTCATGTCCTGCGCGAAGCCGACGTCGACCGAGCCGGGGCCCGGCGCGGCCTGGTCCTTGGCGTTGGGCAGGCCGACCAGCATGCCGGCGGCGGCGCCGAGCAGGAGCACGGCCAGCACGGCCGCGCTGATCACCACCACCCGCGCGACGACTCCCGCCGGCCGCGCGACGGGCTCGCCCCCGGCCCGCGCGGTCTCGGGAAGACCGTCGGAGCCGAGGGCGGCGTTGTCAGCGCTGTCAGCGCTGTCAGCGCTGGTGGGGCTGGTGGTGCTGTCAGCGCTGTTGTGGGACACGGTCATCCGGTCTGGCCCATGCCACCCGGCTGCTGGGCGGCGTCCGTGCCACCGGTCATCGGCACGGCGTCGGGGCCGGGCGGGGCGGGGTCGAACGCGGGCGGGTTGTCCGGGTCGAACTGGCCGGGGCCGAGTGCGTCGCAGGACGCGCCGATCTCCGGGTAGGTGAACTGGTTGCGGCGCAGCGACCGGACGAAGTGGTCGACGCGCTCGTCGTTGGCGTCGTCGAGCTTGAGCTGGTGCCCCCACGCCTGGAGCGAGATCGGCTTGTCCAGCCCTGGGTAGGGCGACATCACCATGAACTGCTGGCCCTCGACCTTCTTGCGCAGTGTGTCGAGCGCCTCACCCTTGACCAGGTCCGGGTTGTAGGCGATCCACACCGCGCCGTGCTCCAGCGAGTGCACCAGGTTCTCGGTGCGCACCGCCTTGTCGTAGACGACGCCGTTGCAGGCCGCCCAGAACCCGTCGTGCGGGCCGCCGAAGGGCGGGGTCTTGTCGTAGGCCACCCGCTGGACGGGGGAGACGTGCCGCTGGGCCTGGTAGTCGTGCGTCTCGACGCCCGGGATCTGCTTCGAGGGGTCCTTGTTGGCGTCCGACGGCGTCCACTGCGCAAGCTTGGCCTCGCGCTCCTGGTTCGCGGAGTGCTTCGAGTAGACGTAGCCGAAGACGCCGCCGGCGAAGACCAGGACGACCACCACGGCGGCGACCGCGCCCCACGGCTTGGGCTTGCTCGTCCCCATCGACGATCTCGCGGCGCTCACCGCTCTGTTGCTGTTCCGGCCCTTCGGCATGCCCGCCCGCCCTCTTCTCCCCGCGTCAATTGCCGCCGCAAGTGTAGGGACCCGACATCAGGAAACCGTCAAGCCGCGAAACGTCGGGTCACGCTCCGTCGCAGGTCACACCGGCCGTGTGGAGCAGCTCCGGCACCAGGACGGCCCACGACACCACTGTCGCCCCTCTGATAACAGGCCCTCACAGGAGGGCCTCCCATGTCCCGTTCCCGTTCACCGCGATCGCGCGGCCGGGACCGCGGAGGGCGTGGCGCGGTGTCGCGCCGTGCCAGGGAGCGGGACGGCACGCCGGCCGCGCACAGCCCGAGCGAGGGCGCGGCCCCTCATCACCGCGGTTCCCCGCTGTCCACCCCGTCCCAGTTTTCGGGAGAGTGTCAGCCCCGTCGGGACCAGCGGGAACACCCCCCTAGACTGCGTCAGGTGACTCCTGCCGCGCTCGCTGACCTGGTTCGCTCCACCGCCGTCGACGTGCTGACCTCCCGAGGCCTGGACACCGCCGTCCTGCCGGAGACCGTCACGGTGGAGCGTCCGCGCAACCCGGAGCACGGTGACTACGCGACCAACCTCGCCCTCCAGATCGGCAGGCGGCTGGGCGTGAACCCGCGCGAGCTGGCCGGGTGGCTGGCCGAGGCGCTGGCCACGCGGCAGGGCGTCGCCGCCGCCGAGGTGGCCGGGCCGGGCTTCCTCAACCTGCGGCTGGCCGCCGACGCGCAGGGCCAGATCGTGCGCGAGGTGCGCGCCGCCGGCGAGAACTACGGCCGGGGCGCCCGGTACGCCGGCCTGAAGGTCAACCTGGAGTTCGTCTCCGCCAACCCCACCGGCCCGATCCACCTGGGCGGCACCCGGTGGGCCGCCGTCGGCGACGCGCTCGGCCGCGTGCTGGCCGCGCAGGGCGCCGAGGTGACCCGCGAGTACTACTTCAACGACGCCGGCGCGCAGATCGACCGCTTCGTGCGCTCGCTGGTCGCCGCCGCCAAGGGCGAGCCGACCCCGGAGGACGGCTACGGCGGCGCGTACATCGGCGACATCGCCGCCGAGGTGCTCCGGCACGAGCCGGGCGCGCTGGACCTGCCGGAGGCCGAGCGGGACGAGACCTTCCGCCGGGTCGGCGTCGGCCTGATGTTCGAGCAGATCAAGAAGAGCCTGCACGACTTCGGCACCGACTTCGACGTCTACTTCCACGAGGACTCGCTGCACAAGTCCGGCGCCGTGGAGCGGTCGGTGGAGGAGCTGAAGAAGCACGGCCACCTCTATGAGGCCGACGGCGCGTGGTGGCTGCGCTCCAGCGAGTTCGGCGACGACAAGGACCGCGTCGTCATCAAGAGCGACGGAGCCCCCGCCTACATCGCCGGCGACATCGCCTACCTGCGGGACAAGCGGGAGCGCGGTTTCGACCTGTGCATCTACATGCTCGGCGCGGACCACCACGGGTACGTCGCCCGGCTCAAGGCCGTCGCGGCGGCGTTCGACGACGACCCCAACGTCGTCGAGGTGCTCATCGGCCAGATGGTGAACCTGGTCAAGGACGGCAAGCCGGTGCGGATGAGCAAGCGCGCCGGCACCGTCGTCACGCTGGAGGACCTGGTCGAGGCGGTCGGCGTCGACGCGGCGCGGTACTCGCTGATCCGGTCCTCTGTGGACTCCTCAGTGGACATCGACCTGGACCTGCTGGTCAAGCGCAGCAACGAGAACCCGGTCTTCTACGTGCAGTACGCGCACGCCCGGATCTCCAGCGTGCTGCGCGCCGCCAAGGACCTGGGCATCCCGGTCGACGTCGACCTCGACGACGTGGACTTCGGCCTGTTGGCGCACGAGCGCGAGGGCGACCTCATCCGCACCCTGGGCGAGTACCCCAAGATCGTGGCCTCCGCGGCCGAGCTGCGGGAGCCGCACCGGGTGGCTCGGTACCTGGAGACGCTGGCCACCGCCTACCACAAGTTCTACGACACGTGCCGCGTGTTGCCGCAGGGCGACGAGCCGGCCACTCCGTTGACCGCCGCCCGACTCCAGTTGTGCGCCGCGACCCGGCAGGTGTTGGCCAACGGCCTCGGCCTGCTCGGCGTGAGCGCCCCAGAGCGGATGTGAGCTAGCCGATGCGAGCACACCCTGCCGGACCCCGCCACGCGGACGTGCTGGCCCCCGCGAACACCGCGGGCCCTCGTCCGTCCACTTCGGACGAACTGAACCGGCTGCACGAGCGCGTGTGGCCCAGGAACGCGCGGCGCGACGACGACGGGGTGACCCGGATCGCCGGCGTGGACGTGCGCGACCTCGCCGAGCGCTACGGCACGCCGCTGTTCGTCGTCGACGAGGCGGACTTCCGCTCCCGGTGCGCCGAGCACGCCGAGGCGTTCGGCGACCCGGCGCTGGTGCACTACGCGTCCAAGGCGTTCCTCTCCACCGCGATCGCCCGGTGGGTCGCGGAGGAGGGCCTGTCGCTGGACGTGTGCAGCGGCGGCGAGCTGGCGGTGGCGCTGCGCGCCGAGTTCCCACCCGAGCGGATCACCTTCCACGGCAACAACAAGTCCGTCGAGGAACTGGCCGCCGCCGTGGACGCCGGTGTCGGCACGATCGTCCTCGACTCGTTCTTCGAGATCGCCCGCCTCGACCAGGTCGCGCGTGAGCGCGACGTCCGCCAGGCGGTGCTGATCCGGGTGACCGTGGGCGTCGAGGCGCACACCCAC
Source organism: Streptoalloteichus tenebrarius (assembly GCF_024171885.1). Classification (GTDB taxonomy): domain Bacteria; phylum Actinomycetota; class Actinomycetes; order Mycobacteriales; family Pseudonocardiaceae; genus Streptoalloteichus; species Streptoalloteichus tenebrarius. The sequence continues at coordinate 29,042 of NZ_JAMTCP010000025.1, forward strand.
GAGTTCATCGCCACCGCGCACGAGGACCAGAAGTTCGGCTTCTCGTTGGCCTCCGGCGACGCCGCCGAGGCGGTGCGCAGGGTGCTGCGCGCGCCCGGCCTGAACCTGGTCGGCCTGCACAGCCACATCGGCTCGCAGATCTTCGACGCCGACGGCTTCGAGGTGGCGGCCCGCCGCGTGGTCTCGCTGCTGGCCGACATCAGGGACGAGCACGGGGCCGACGCCGTCGAGCAGTTGTCCACTGTGGACCTCGGTGGCGGCCTGGGCATCGCCTACACGCCCGACGACGACCCGCCGCCGCCCGCCGCGCTGGCCGAGCAGCTCAGGACGATCGTGCGCAGGGAGTGCGAGCGCGTCGGGCTGCCCGTGCCGAGGGTGGCGGTCGAGCCGGGCCGCGCCATCGTCGGCCCCGGCACGGTGACCCTCTACGAGGTCGGCACCGTCAAGGAGGTCACGGTGGGCGGCGGCGCCCGCCGCCGGTACGTCTCGGTCGACGGCGGCATGAGCGACAACGTCCGCACGGCCCTCTACGACGCCGTCTACGACTGCCGCCTGGTGTCCAGGGCGGTCGCCGACGGGGTGGAGCCCTCGCTCAGCCGCGTGGTGGGCAAGCACTGCGAGTCCGGCGACGTCGTCGTCCGCGACACCTGGCTGCCGGCCGACATCGCCCCCGGCGACCTGCTCGCGGTCGCCGCCACCGGGGCCTACTGCTACTCGATGTCGAGCCGGTACAACCTGCTGCCCCGCCCGGCGGTGGTGGCCGTCGCGGACGGGAAGTCCCGGCTGCTGGTGCGCCGCGAGACCGTCGAGGACCTGCTGCGCCTGGAGGTGCTGGAACCGTGAGTGAGCGGAAACCGGACGCGGCGCCCGTGCGCGTCGCGTTGCTCGGCTGCGGCACCGTCGGCACCGAGGTGGTCCGACTGCTGCACGAGCAGGCCGACGACCTGACGGCCAGGGTCGGCGCACCGGTCGAGGTGGCCGGCGTCGCCGTGCGGCGGCCCAACAAGCACAGGGACGTGCCCGCCGAGCTGCTGACGACCGACGCCGCGGGGCTGGTCGACTCCGACGTCGACGTCGTGGTCGAGGTGATCGGCGGCATCGAGCCGGCCAGGACCCTCCTGCTCGCGGCGCTGCGCTCCGGCAAGTCCGTGGTCACGGCGAACAAGGCGCTGCTGGCCGAGCACGGGGCCGAGCTGTTCGAGGCGGCCGACGCCTCAGGGGCCGACCTGTACTTCGAGGCCGCGGTCGCCGGGGCGATCCCGTTGCTGCGCCCGCTGCGCGAGTCGCTGGCCGGCGACCGGATCACCCGGGTGATGGGGATCGTCAACGGCACCACCAACTTCATCCTCTCCGCGATGGACGGCACCGGAGCCAGCTACGCCGAGACGCTGGAGGAGGCCACCCAGCTCGGCTACGCCGAGGCCGACCCCACCGCCGACGTCGACGGGTTCGACGCCGCGGCCAAGGCCGCGATCCTGGCCTCGCTGGCGTTCCACACCCGCGTCACCGCCGCCGACGTCCACCGCGAGGGCATCGCCTCGGTCACCGCCTCCGACGTGGCCGCCGCCCGTGAGCTGGGCCGCGCCGTGAAGCTGCTGGCCATCTGCGAGCGGGTGGTGGGCGAGGACGGCTCCGAGTCCGTCTCGGTGCGCGTCCACCCGGCGATGATCCCGCGCAGCCACCCGCTCGCCGGCGTCAACGGCGCCTTCAACGCGGTGTTCGTCGAGGCGGAGGCCGCCGGTCAGCTCATGTTCTACGGCCAGGGCGCCGGCGGAGCCCCGACCGCGAGCGCGGTGCTCGGCGACCTCGTCGCCGTGGCCCGCAACCGGGTGGTCGGCGGCAGGGGTCCCCGCGAGTCGGCCTACGCCGACCTGCCGGTGCGGCCGATGGGGCAGACGCCCACCCGCTACCACGTGAGCCTGGACGTCGCCGACCGCTCCGGTGTGCTGTCGCAGGTCGCGGCCGTGTTCGCCGAGCACGACGTCAGCATCGCCGTGGTGCGCCAGCAGGGCAGGGGCGAGGACGCGAGCCTGGTCGTGGTGACCCACTCCGCCCAGGACGCCGCGCTGCGGTCCACTGTGGACAAGATCGCCGGGCTGCCCGTCGTCCGCGAGGTGGTCAGCGTGATGCGGGTCGAGGGAGAGGAACCGTGAGCCCCCACCGGACGACAGCCGACCCGGCCGGCGCCCGCGCGGCGAGGGCGACCGCGACGAGGACCGGCACGGGGACGGGCTGGCCGGGCGTGGTCCTGGCCTACCGGGACCGCGTCGCCGTGCCGGGGGACGTCGTGGTCACCCTGCACGAGGGCAACACGCCGCTCGTGCCGGCCCGCCACCTCTCCGACCTGACCGGCTGCCAGGTGTACCTGAAGGTGGAGGGCGCCAACCCCACCGGTTCCTTCAAGGACCGGGGCATGACCGCGGCCATCACCGCCGCCGTCGCCGAGGGCAGCAGGGCGGTCATCTGCGCCTCCACCGGCAACACCTCGGCCTCGGCCGCCGCCTACGCGGCCAGGGCCGGGCTGACCAGCGCGGTGCTCGTCCCGCGCGGCAAGATCGCGCTGGGCAAGCTCGCCCAGGCGGTCGCGCACGGCGCGCGCATCCTCCAGGTGGACGGCAACTTCGACGACTGCCTCGAACTGGCCCGCAAGACCGCGGCCGAGCACCCGGTCACCCTGGTGAACTCGGTCAACCCGGTGCGCATCGAGGGCCAGAAGACCGCGGCCTTCGAGATCTGCGACGTGCTCGGCCGCGCCCCGGACGTGCACTGCCTGCCGGTCGGCAACGCCGGCAACATCACCGCCTACTGGCGCGGGTACCGGGAGTACGCCGCCGACGGCGTCGTCGACGGCGCCCCGCGCATGTTCGGCTTCCAGGCCGAGGGAGCCGCCCCGCTGGTGCACGGCCAGCCGGTGGCGGACCCCGAGACGATCGCCACCGCGATCCGCATCGGCAGCCCGGCCTCGTGGGCGGGGGCGGTGACCGCGCGGGACGAGTCCGACGGGCTGTTCCACGCCGTGTCCGACGAGGACATCCTGGCCGCGTACCGCCTGCTCGCCGGCAGGGAGGGCGTCTTCGTCGAGCCCGCGTCGGCCGCCAGCGTCGCCGGCCTGCTGGCCACCGCGGCCGACGGCCGGCTCCCGGCCGGCTCGCTCGTGGTCTGCACCGTGACCGGCCACGGCCTGAAGGACCCGGACACCGCGTTGCTGGGGATGCCCGAGGTGGAGCCGTTGCCGGTCGACCCCGGCGCGGTGGCCGGCGCGTTGGAGCTGGTGTGAGCGCGGCGGCCGTCCCGGTCGGCAGGGCCGTCCGGGTGACCGTGCCCGCGTCCACGGCGAACCTCGGCTCCGGCTTCGACGCCCTCGGCATGGCCCTGGGGCTGCACGACGTGGTCCAGGTCGAGACGACCAGGAAGGACGTCGCCGTCGAGGTCGTCGGGCAGGGCGCCGGCCGGGTGCCGCGCGACGCGCGCCACCTCGTCGTCCGGGCGGTCCACGCGGCGTGGGAGGCGCTGGGCGTCCGGCCGACCGGCCTGGCCCTGCGCTGCGAGAACGCGATCCCGCACTCCCGGGGCCTCGGCTCGTCCGCCGCGGCGGCCGTCGCCGGCGTGGCCGCCGGGTTCGCGCTCGCCGGCGCGGACCTGGCCGACCCCGTGCACGCCGAGCGGGCGTTGCAGGTGGCGGCCGAGCTGGAGGGGCACGCCGACAACGCGGCGGCCAGCCTCCTCGGCGGGGTCGTGGTGGCCTGGGCCGAGGGCGCGGAGTACCGGCCCGCGTACCGCGCGGTGCGGCTGGAGTCACACCCCGAGTTGGCTCCGGTGGTGTTGGTGCCCGAGGAGGAGTCCTCGACGGCCACCACGCGGGGTCTTCTGCCCGACCAGGTGCCGCACGGCGACGCGGCGTTCGCCGCCGGCAGGGCCGCGTTGGCCGTGCACGCGCTGACCAGCCGGCCCGACCTGCTGCTCCCGGCGACGGCGGACCGACTGCACCAGGACTACCGGGAGCCGGCGTGGCCGGCGACGGCCCGGCTGGTGCGCGCGCTGCGCGCGGCCGGGGTGCCGGCGGCGGTCTCGGGCGCCGGCCCGACGGTGCTCGCGTTCCCGACAGGGGGAGCGCTGCCGCCGACCGTCGACACCACCGGCTTCACGCCGCGCGCGCTGCCGGTCGACCTCCGGGGCGTGCGGGTCGAGGACCTCGGCTGAGGTTCACCCTGGCGGTGGCCTCCGCCACGGTGAACCCGCGGTGAACCTCGGGGTGGCTCGGGGCCGCTGGCGCCTCCACGACCGGGTTCTCCGCCGGGCGGGTGATCACCCGCCCGGCGGTTTTCCGGCTGTTCCGCTCAAGTGGGCGATCTCTCCGGCGCCGGTTCTGTCAGTCCCCCGTGCGACTGTGAAAGTGGGGGGTCCCCCAAAAACCATGCTCTGGTCATGAACAGGATGGTGGGGTTCGGACAGGTGGTGCCCCACAGAGCATCGTGGCTCGTGGCTCGTGGCTCGTGGCTCGTGGCTCGTGGCTCGTGGCTCGTGGCTCGTGGCTCGTGGCTCGTGGGGTCGGTGGGGGAGGAGCGTCCCGGGCCGGGGAGGGGACCTGGGGATCACCGGGACGAGGGGTGCTGACCGGGCGAAGCCCGCGAAATGATCACAGGACGCTGACGTTCGGGCGAAGATTCGGTGTGCGTCGGCCGGGGGAGGGGCGATGTCCCCCGCACCGAACGCGCCGGTCCTGTCCTGAACCTTGCTTCTTCTCCCTTGCTGTGTCGCCGGCGCGGCGCGTCGTACGGCGGGTCGACGCGCGGCGCGGAGGCACGCGACGCGCGGGGCTCCACGCGCTCCGGCGCGAGCGACACGTACCGCCGAACGGGTTGGGTGCGTCGTTGCCTCCGCGCACTCGTCGAGGGCTCGTGCCCGAACTGTCCGGAGGAGATGGGACGAACGGGACGGAAGGTACGCGTGTGGCGCCTCGGCGGGCCGCGGGGGTGGCGGCGGCGACACGCCCGACGTCGGGGGAATGCCGAGGTGGCGGAGGTTGTTGAGCCGTTCGGCGCGTCGGGTACCCGGTTGTTGCACGGGTGCGGCGCGACGTCTACCCTCGGGGGCGATCAGTCACCGCGCGCACGGGCGCCGGTGCCGTCTCCGGGCGATCGTCCCGGGTCGCATCCCCTGTTGCGAGTCGATCCCGCGCCACTGCGCGGGGTTGTCGTCGGCGGACACCCACCGACGTGGTGACCGACGAGAAGTCCCGTGCCGGCGGTCCTGCCCTCGTAGCGCACTCTTCGCCCTACGCGCCAGGTCCGCCCCCACCGGACGACTTTTGCCGCCCCGCGTCCCGCCGGGCGGCAGGTCCGCTGGTTCGCGTAGGAGGCGCGGACCGGTCAGGAAGGACATTCGTGAGCGACACCAATCTGTTGAGCAGCGAGGCGCCGAGCGCCACAGCCCGCGCCGAGCGCGGGACCGACCAGCAGGGCTCGTCGAGCCCGGCCAAGAACGGCACCGCGGCGCGTCGCCGCGGTCTGTCCGGCATGGTTCTCGCCGAGCTGCGCGAGCTGGCCAAGGAGTTGGGCATCACCAACACCACGGGCATGCGCAAGGGCGACCTGATCGCTGCCATCAAGGAGCGGCAGGGCGGTGGGTCGCCGAGCCGTGGCGGGCGTGCCAGCGCCACCGGTGACGCCGCGCAACTGCCGCTGACCGGCGTGGAGGGCGCCGGTGAGAAGGCCCAGCCGGCCGCCGAGCGGCCGGCCGAGGAGGAGCCGGCCCGTCGTGGCCGCCGCCGCCGCGCGGCCACCCGCCCCGCCGGCAGCCCGGAGGCCGGCGAGCAGCCGGCCGAGCAGCCGGCCGCCCCCGAGCGGGTCGAGCAGCCGGCCGAGACCGTCGAGAAGGCGGAGAAGGTCGAGACCGAGCGCCAGGAGCGGCGCGAGCGGACCGAGCGCGGTGAGCGCCGGGAGCGCGGCGACCGGTCCGAGCGCGGTGAGCGGTCGGACCGCGCGGAGCGGGGCGACCGCTCCGAGCGCGGCGAGCAGGCCAGGGGCGGCGCCCGGGACGGCGGTCGCGACAGCGCCCGTGACAGTGCCAGGGACAATGCCAGGGACAGCGCCAGGGACGAGGAGGACGACGAGGCCGGCGGCCGTCGGCGCGGCCGGCGGTTCCGCGACCGCCGCCGCAACCGGGGCCGGGGCGAGGGCGGCGGCAACGAGCCGGAGGTCCGCGAGGACGACGTCCTGCTGCCGGTGGCCGGTGTCCTCGACGTGCTGGAGAACTACGCGTTCGTCCGCACCTCGGGCTACCTGGCCGGCCCGAACGACGTCTACGTCTCGCTGTCCCTGGTCCGCAAGTACGGGCTGCGCCGGGGTGACGCGATCACCGGCGCCGTGCGCCAGCCGCGCGAGGGCGAGCAGCAGCGACAGAAGTTCAACCCGCTGGTGCGCGTGGACTCGATCAACGGCCTCGACCCGGACCAGGCCCGCAACCGGCCGGAGTTCCACAAGCTGACCCCGCTCTACCCGAACGAGCGGCTGCGCCTGGAGACCGAGCCGCACGTCCTCACCACCCGGGTGATCGACCTGGTCATGCCGATCGGCAAGGGCCAGCGCGCGTTGATCGTCTCGCCGCCCAAGGCCGGCAAGACCTCGGTGTTGCAGGCGATCGCCAACGCGATCACCAAGAACAACCCCGAGTGCTGGCTGATGGTCGTGCTGGTCGACGAGCGGCCCGAGGAGGTCACCGACATGCAGCGGTCGGTGAAGGGCGAGGTCATCGCCTCGACCTTCGACCGCCCGCCGTCGGACCACACCACGGTCGCCGAGCTGTCGATCGAGCGGGCCAAGCGGCTGGTCGAGATGGGCCACGACGTCGTCGTGCTGCTCGACTCGATCACCCGTCTGGGCAGGGCCTACAACCTGGCGGCCCCGGCCTCCGGCCGGATCCTGTCCGGTGGTGTCGACTCGACCGCCCTGTACCCGCCGAAGCGGTTCCTGGGCGCGGCGCGCAACATCGAGGGTGGCGGCTCGCTGACCATCTTCGCGACCGCGCTCGTCGAGACCGGCTCCACCATGGACACGGTGATCTTCGAGGAGTTCAAGGGCACCGGCAACGCCGAGCTCAAGCTGGACCGCAAGATCGCCGACCGGCGGGTCTTCCCCGCGGTGGACGTCAACCCGTCCGGCACCCGCAAGGAGGAGCTGCTGCTCTCGCCGGACGAGCTGGCCGTCACGCACAAGCTGCGCAGGGTGCTCCAGGCCCTGGACAGCCAGCAGGCCATCGACCTGCTGCTCGACCGGCTGCGCAAGACGCGCACCAACATCGAGTTCCTCATGCAGGTGGCCAAGACGGCGCCGGGCGCCGACAACGACTGACCCGGCGACGGGCTGTCGTCGGCGCCTGCCGACCGCGACCGGGGGTGGTTCCCAGCACGGGAACCACCCCCGGTTCGCGTGGGGCGGCACGGGACGGCACCGGTCGGCGCCGCACGGCGGGGACGGACGCGGCCGGCGCCCGCGGCTCCGCGCCGGGTCCTCGTCGACGGCGGCCCCCGCGCCAGGACCTGGGGTGCTCACAGCCGGTACGGGCGGACGCAGGGGGCCCGTCGGAGCCGGCGGACGAGCACGGCGAGCACCGCGGTCGAGGGCAGCCCGACGGCGGCGGCGACCAGGGCCGGCAGGAGGACGCCGTCCAGGCTCACCCCGACCACGCCGAGCCCGGCGAGGTAGGACCAGCGCAACCAGTTCCGCTGCCACCCGGCCCGCCACGCCGCGTCCCCGCCGGTGGCGAACCCGATCGCCACCGCCGCCCCGAACAACGGGCCGTAGACCTCGATCGGACGACCGACCACCAGCAGCGGGACGGCGGTCAGCCCGAGGACCGCCGCGACGAACAACAGGGGCAGCGCCAACCACGTCCGCACGGGAAGCTGCCGGCCGAGAGCGCACAGCACGGCGTCAGGATGGGTCCTCGCCGGCCGGCCGAAACCCCCGTCGCGGTGATCGGTCGGGGGTCCGCGGCGAGTGGGTCGCCCGGTGCGCCGAACGGTCGGCGGTCGCGGTGGCGGGATTCAGCGCGTGGCGTCGGGACCGATCGGCTCGGGCGGTCGCCACGGCGACCGGCGGCGGAGCGCGACGACGGCCACGCCGAGCCCCAGCGCCAGCGCCCCGCTGACCACGACGACCCCGGTCCCCTCGACGGGGACCGGCCAGAGCGTCGCGACGGCGGACCCGCCCACGATCAACGCCACCGGCAGGCCCCAGCGCGCGAGCATCCGGTGCAGCCGCCGGGGCAGGGCGGGGGCGCGCAACGCGACCAGCGCCAGGAACCCGCTGACCCACAGCAGGGACCCCAGGGTGGCCGGCCGCCACCCGGCCGCCGCCGTGCACAGCGCCCTCAGGAACAGGGGCACGTCGACCAGGAACAACGCGCTCAGGGCCCACGGCAGCGGCGGGATCAGGGGCGCGCCGGGGGCGCCGATCCGGTCGGACATGGTCGGGAGGGTAGCCGGGGGAACATCGGGCGCACCGGGCGCGTTGTAGCTCTGGCCAGGGCGTCTGGCACACTGGACAGCCGAGTCCGGCACCGGTTCACCCCTACGTGTGGTAGTAGCACGGGGACCCGGCGGCCACGAGGAGAGGACAGGACACGGTGAAGACGGGTATCCACCCTGACTACGTGGTCACCGAGGTGACCTGCGGCTGCGGCAACACCTTCACGACCCGCAGCGCCAAGAAGAGCGGTTCCATCCACGTCGAGGTCTGCTCCAACTGCCACCCGTTCTACACGGGCAAGCAGAAGATCCTGGACACCGGCGGCCGGGTGGCCCGCTTCGAGGCCCGCTACGGCAAGCGGAAGAAGTAGCTTCGGCAACGGCGCCCGCCCTGGGGATCTCCCGGGCGGGCGCCGTCGTCGTGTCAGGAAGCACGTGATGTCACCCGGCCGGGCGCCCAGGGCGGCGCCGGACGCGGGTGTCCCGCGAACCCGGGGCGCGGCCGGTGCGGCCGGCGTGGTGACGACACCCGGTACGGCCGCGACCCGCGGCCGGAGGGGTCCCGAAGAGGAGGAGCGTGGCGGTGGCGATGGACGCGGCGGCCCTGCGTGAGCTGCTCGCCGAGCACACCGAGCTGGAGCGGCGGCTCGCGGACCCGTCCGTGCACGCCGAGGCGGGCACGGCCCGCCGGCTCGGCCGTCGCTACGCCGAGCTGACCCCGGTCGTGCGCGCCGCCAGGGAGCTGGAGCAGGCCCGCGCCGACCTGGAGGCCGCGCGCGAGCTGGCCGAGGAGGACCCCGCCTTCGCCGGCGAGGCCGCCCAGCTCGCCGACCAGATCCCCCGGTTGGAGGAGCGGCTGGCCGAGCTGCTGCTGCCGAGGGACCCGCACGACGGCTCCGACGTCATCGTGGAGATCAAGTCCGGCGAGGGCGGCGAGGAGTCCGCGCTGTTCGCCGGCGACCTGCTCCGGATGTACCTGCGCTACGCCGAGCGGCGGGGCTGGCGCACCGAGATCCTCGACGCCACCGACTCCGAGCTGGGCGGCTACAAGGACGTCACCGTCGCGGTGAAGAGCCGGCCCGGCGACGCGGGCCCGGAGGGCGTCTGGGCGCGGCTGAAGTTCGAGGGCGGGGTGCACCGCGTGCAGCGGGTGCCGGTCACCGAGTCGCAGGGCCGCATCCACACCTCGGCCGCCGGCGTGCTGGTCTACCCCGAGCCGGAGGACGTCGAGGTCGACATCGACGAGAAGGACCTGCGGATCGACGTGTTCCGCTCCTCGGGCCACGGCGGCCAGAGCGTGAACACCACCGACTCCGCGGTGCGCATCACCCACCTGCCGACCGGCATCGTCGTGAGCTGCCAGAACGAGCGCAGCCAGCTCCAGAACAAGGCCAGGGCCATGGAGGTCCTGCGGGCCAGGCTGCTCGCCGCCGCCGAGGAGGAGGCGCAGCGCAGGGCCTCGGAGGACCGGCGCAGCCAGGTGCGCACGGTCGACCGGTCCGAGCGCGTGCGCACCTACAACTTCCCGGAGAACCGGATCTCCGACCACCGGGTGAACTACAAGGCGTACAACCTCGACCAGGTGCTCGACGGCGACCTCGACGGGGTGTTGGACGCCCTCGTGGCGGCCGACCGCGCGGAGCGGCTGGCGGCCACGGCCGGGGCCGGGGCCTAGGTTGGGGCCCATGAGCCGACAGCCGTTGCGGGTGGCCGTGCTGGAGGCCGAGCGCGCCCTGGCCGCCGCCGGGGTGGCCAGCCCCAGGGTGGACGCCGAGCTGCTGGCCGCGCACGTGCTGGGCGTCGAGCGGACCCGGCTGCCCCTGGTGCCGCTGGTCGACACCGAGGTCGTGGAGGCCCTGCGCCGGCTCGTGGAGCAGCGCGCCCGCCGGGTCCCGCTCCAGCACCTGCTGGGCACCGCCGTCCTCGGCCGGGTCACCCTGGCCGTGGGCCCCGGCGTGTTCACGCCCCGCCCCGAGACCGAGCTGCTCCTCGAATGGGGGCTGCGGGCGCTGGACGGCGTGACCGCGCCGGTCGTGGTCGACCTGTGCACCGGGTCGGGGGCGCTCGCGCTGGCGTTCGCCCACGAGCGGCCGGACGCCGTCGTGCACGCCGTCGAACGGGACCCGGCCGCGCTGGCCTGGGCCCGCCGCAACGCGGACGACCAGGCCGCCCGCGGCGACACCCCGATCCGCCTGCACGCCGGCGACGTCGCCGACCCCGAGCTGCTCGCCGACCTCGACGGCGGCGTCGACCTCGTCGTCTGCAACCCGCCCTACGTGCCGGAGGGCACTCCGGTCCCGCCCGAGGTGGCCGAGCACGACCCGCACCACGCGGTGTTCGCACCGGACGAGGGGCTGGAGGTGATCCGGCACGTCGTGGACCGCGCGGTCCGGCTGCTGCGTAGGGGCGGGGCCGTCGCGATCGAGCACGACGACACGCACGGCGAGTCGGCGCCGGCCCTGCTCGCCGCCCGGCGCGCGCTCACCGACGTCGTGGACCACCCCGACCTCGCCGGACGGCCGCGCTTCGTCACCGCGCGCCGGAGCTGACCCCGCCGCGCCGGCGGTGAGGGGGTCGTGCTCCCCCGCTCGCCCCGGCGTGCCAGGATCGGGACCGTGAGCACCGTCTACGACTGTCGTCAGCCGGAGACCCGTCAGGCCGGGCTGGCCGCCGCGGCCGGCGCGGTGCGGGCCGGTCAGCTCGTCGTGTTGCCGACCGACACCGTCTACGGCATCGGCTGCGACGCCTTCGACTCCGCCGCCGTCGACTCCCTCCTCGCCGCCAAGGGCCGGGGCAGGGACATGCCCGTCCCGGTGCTCGTCGGCTCCTGGACCACCATCGACGGCCTCGTGATGTCCGTGCCGGCGCAGGCCAGGCGGCTCATCGAGGCGTTCTGGCCTGGCGGGCTGTCGCTGGTGCTCCAGCACGCGCCCTCGCTCGCCTGGGACCTCGGGGACACGCGGGGCACGGTGATGCTGCGGATGCCGCTGCACCCGGTCGCGCTGGAGCTGCTGCGCGAGGTCGGCCCGATGGCGGTCTCCAGCGCCAACCGCTCGGGCCAGCCGCCGGCCTCCACGGCCGACGAGGCCCGCGCCCAGCTCGGCGAGTCGGTGCCGGTCTACCTGGACGGCGGCCCGTCGGGCGACCCGGTCGCCTCGACCATCGTCGACCTCACCGGCTCCCAGGCCCGCATCCTCCGCGAGGGCGCGATCAGCCGCGCCGACGTGGCCGAGGCGCTGGAGATCGACGTCGACCAGCTCGCCTGAACGCGAGGGACGCTCACGGAGTTGCCGCGACCGGCCCCCGTGATCACACTCGGCCTCGCCGAGGGGGGTGATCACGGGGGCCGTGCGCGACCAGGACCTGCCGTTCGATCCGCTCGCCGAGTTCGCCGGCGCGTGGAACACCCGCCTCGCCGAGCGCTACCTCCCCGTGGAGGGCCTGGAGGAAGCCAGGCACGAGTGCGTGAACGGGAGGCTGGTGTTGAGTCCCCATGAGTCCGCGGCCAACGTGCACGCCGCGTTCATTCTGGGCATGCTGCTGTACTCACCTGCACGGGAAAGCGGACACGTGGTGTACGGCGGGCCACTCAACCTGCTCTTCTCTCCTGACAGTTGGATCGAGCCGGACGTCAGCGTGCTCAGGGAATCAGCGGCAGGTGTCGTGGGGGTGCCGGCGGAGAAGTTCGTGATGCCGGTGGAATGCGTTTCGTCGGCGGGTCGGTATTGCGACTGGATTGACCGGTCGTGAATCTGAGCGGATGCCGGCGTTCCGTATTTCATGCGGGTCGAGGTCAAGCGTGCGGAGGAGAAGGTCACCGTGACCCAGCTCCGGCTGGAGGATGGTCGTCACGTTCCGCTGGCGTCGGCCAGCAACGGCGAGGTGTTCGAGACCGAGCCGCCGTTCCCGATCCGGTTCGACCCGGCGGACCTGCTGGAGCCCTGACCCGGCGGCGGAGCCGTTGGCCGGGCGGGCGCGCGCCGGCTGCTCGTGCCGGCCCCGGTCCCGGCCGGTAGCGTGTTGATCACCGCCAGCCGAGAGGAAGCCGACCAGTGGTGAGCACGCCGTTCTGGGGGCCGGACTTCGCCGCCCTCCAGGCCACCGATCCCGAGATCGCCGAGGTGGTGTTGGGCGAGCTGGACCGGCAACGCGGCGGGTTGCAGCTCATCGCGAGCGAGAACCTGACCAGTCCGGCCGTGCTGGCCGCCCTCGGCTCGACGTTGTCCAACAAGTACGCCGAGGGCTACCCGGGCCACCGCTACTACGGCGGGTGCGCGCAGGTCGACCGCGCGGAGGAGCTGGCGGTGGAGCGCGCCAGGGAGCTGTTCGGCGCGGAGCACGCCAACGTGCAGCCGCACTCCGGCGCGTCGGCGAACCTCGCGGCCTACGCCGCCTTCCTCCAGCCGGGCGACCGGGTGCTGGCCATGGACCTGCGGCAGGGCGGGCACCTGACCCACGGGTCCAGGGTGAACTTCTCCGGCAAGTGGTTCCAGTCCGTCTCCTACACCGTGCGCGCGGACACCGAGCTGATCGACTACGACCAGGTGCGCGACCTGGCGCTGGCCTACGAGCCCAGGATGATCATCGCGGGGGCGACCGCCTACCCCCGGCTCATCGACTTCGCCGCGTTCCGGGAGATCGCCGACGAGGTCGGGGCGGTCCTCATGGTCGACGCCGCGCACTTCGTCGGCCTGGTCGCCGGCGGCGCCGTCCCCTCGCCCGTGCCGCACGCCGACGTCGTCACGTTCACGACGCACAAGGTCCTGCGCGGCCCCAGGGGCGGCATGATCCTCTGCCGCGCCGAGCACGCCAGGGCGATCGACAAGGCGGTGTTCCCGTTCACCCAGGGCGGGCCGTTGATGCACGCGGTCGCGGCCAAGGCCGTGGCGCTGCGGGAGGCGGCGCGACCGGAGTACGCCGCCTACGCCCGCCAGGTCGTGGCGAACGCGCGCGCCCTGGCCGCCGGGCTGGCCGAGCGGGGGCTGCGCCCGGTCTCCGGGGGCACCGACACGCACCTGGCGCTGCTCGACCTGCGCGAGCTGGACGTGACCGGCGCGCAGGCCGAGACCCGGTGTGAACTCGCTCGCATCACCCTGAACAAGAACCTCGTCCCGTACGACCCGCGGACCCCGGCGACCGCGTCGGGCATCCGGGTGGGCTCGCCGTGCGTGACGACCCAGGGCATGACCGAGCCGGACATGGCGGTGGTCGCCGACCTGGTCGCGCGGGCGGTGCGGGCCGACCAGACGACCCAGGAGGGGGAGCGGGAGCTGGCCGCGGTGGCCGCCGAGGTGGCCGAACTCGTGGCCGAGCACCCGGCATACCCCCGGCAGTCGTAGGGCTTAGGCTGATCCCGTGGGCCCGTTGCCTACCAATGTCCCCGGTCTGCCGATTCGGGAGTACGCCCTCGTCTGCCTCGTCACCGCGGCGGTGACGTTCCTGCTCACCGGACTGGTGCGGCTACTCGCCATCCGCGTGGGCGCCGTCGCCTACCCGAGGAAGCGGGACGTCCACGTCAAGCCCATGCCCCGCATGGGCGGCGTGGCCATGTTCGGCGGCATCGTGGCCGGCCTGTGGCTGGCCCACCAGCTCCCGGTGCTGCGCAGGGCCTTCGACTACACCTTCGACATCCAGGCCGTGCTGATCGCCGGCGCGGTGATCGTGCTGGTCGGCGCGCTGGACGACCGGTTCGAGCTGGACTCGCTGACCAAGCTGGCCGGGCAGACCACCTCGGCGGGCGTGCTGGTGCTCCTCGGCGTGCAGTGGTTCGCCTTCTGGCTGCCGTGGGGCGGCAACGACACCAGCCTGGGCTCGGTGCTGCTGCTGTCCGGCAACCAGGGTGGGCTGCTCACCGTGCTGCTCGTGCTGACCATGGTCAACGCGATGAACTTTGTCGACGGCCTCGACGGGCTCGCCGCCGGCATCGGCATGATCGCCGCCGCCGCGACCTGCGCGTTCTCCCTCGGGCTGCTCACGGAGCGCAACGGCGACGTGGGCACCTACCCCCCCGCGCTGCTCGCGGCCACGCTGGCCGGCGCCTGCCTGGGCTTCCTGCCGCACAACTTCCAGCCCGCCAAGATCTTCATGGGCGACTCCGGCTCGATGCTGATCGGGCTCATGCTGGCCGCGGCCTCCACGACCGCCTCGGGGCGGCTGGACTACGTCAACGCCGGCGTCGGGGCCAAGGACGCCATCGCCCTGCTGTCGCCGCTGCTGGTGGTCGCCGCGGTGCTGTTCGTGCCGCTGCTCGACCTGCTGATGGCCGTCGTGCGGCGCACGAGGGCGGGGCGCAGCCCGTTCGCCCCCGACAAGATGCACCTGCACCACCGGCTGCTGGAGATCGGGCACTCGCAGCGTCGCGCCGTCCTGCTCATCTACCTGTGGGCCGCGGTGCTCGCCTTCGGCGCGGTCGCCCTGACCCTGTTCGACGCCTTCGTCGTCGGCTGGGGGGTCGGCCTGGGTCTGCTGGTCGCCCTCCTGGCCTCCGCCGTCCCCCGGTTGCGCGAGGCGCGACGCGGGTGAGCGGCCCGACCTGTACCCGAATCGGGCACTGCCGGCCACGTGGGTGACAATCGGTCACGTGGCTACGACGACGAACGTCTCCGACGCGCTGCGGTCCGCCCTCCGCCAGGCCGGGATCGTCCTGGTGCTCGGCACGGCCGTGGCGGCGCTCGTCGGGTGGCTGGTCCAGGGCATGCCCGGCCTGTGGGGCGCGCTCGTGGGCGCCGCGACCGCCGGCGGGTTCCTGCTGGTGACGGCGGTGGTCATGCTGGCGACGGTGAACGCGCCGCCCAGCACCACGGCGGCGGCGGTGCTCGGGTCGTGGCTGTTCAAGATGGTCCTGTTGTTCGTGCTGCTGATGGCGCTGCGGGACCAGCAGTTCATGAGCAAGGCGGTGTTCGGGATCGTCGCCGCGGTGGCCCTGGTCGGGGTGCTCGCCGTCGAGACCCGCGCGGTGCTGAAGGCCAAGGTGCCGTACGTGGACCCCGGAGCGGGGGGCGGTCAGGGTGGCTCAGTGGAGCGGCCCGAACAGCCCTAGGTGAAAGAGTCCACCCCTGCCGTTCGAGGTTCGGTCAACTGGTTGGTAAGGTGCGCGCTGGGATGAGTGACGAGACGGACAAAACCACCTCAACGGGTGACGGCGACGTCTGGAGGCTCATCAGCACCCTCGTTGCCGGCCCCGTCGTGTGGGGTGGCATCGGGTACCTCGTGGACTGGGCGAACGACAGCCGGATCTTCCTCCCGATCGGGCTGGGGTTCGGCTTCGTCCTGGGGTTCTACATCGTGTACGTCCGTCACGGCCGGGGCTGACCAGTCCGGCCGCGAGTGCAGGGAGACCACACTGAACGCGCAGTGGGTGGCCTCGAGTGTGCTGGCCGCGAGCGAGGGCGGCTTCCACAAGCCGTCCATCGAAGAGTTCTTCCCGGGCGCCCTGCTCTTCGCGGGCACGCCGTTCGAGATCAACCGGATCATGCTCATCCGGCTGGTGATGACCGTGGTCGTCGCCGGGTTCTTCCTGATCGCGATGCGGCGGCCGAAGCTGGTGCCCAGGGGCGTGCAGAACCTCGGCGAGTACGCGCTGGACTTCGTGCGCATCCACATCGCCGAGGAGGTCATGGGCCGGGACAACGGTCGCCGGTTCCTGCCGCTGCTGACCACGTTCTTCTTCCTGGTCTGGGCCTGCAACCTCGCCGGTGTCATCCCGCTGTTCAACATCGCGGGCAGCGCGGTGGTCGGCCTGCCGCTCGTGCTGTCGGTCGTGACCTACGTGGTCTTCAACTACGCCGGCATCAAGTCGCAGGGCTTCGGCCGCTACCTCAAGAACCAGCTCATCCCGACCGGCGTGCCCGTCTACATGCTGCCGCTGGTCATGCCGATCGAGCTGGTCTCCACGTTCATCCTGCGGCCGTTCACGCTGACGGTGCGTCTGCTGGCCAACATGATGGCCGGCCACCTCATGCTGGTGCTGTTCTTCAGCGCCACCAGCTTCCTGCTGTTCGAGGCGAGCGCCCTGTTCAAGCCGGTCGGCGTCCTGAGCTTCGCCATGGGCTTCGTGTTCACCCTGTTCGAGCTCCTGGTGCAGTTCCTTCAGGCCTACATCTTCACCATGCTCACCGCCGTGTACATCGACCTCGCGATGCACGAGCACTGAGTCGGCGTCCGCCGACCTCACAGGTTTGGGATGACCCCGCCCGGGCGCACACCGGGCGGGGCCTACCGGAAAGGGAAACAGGACAGATGAACATCGCCGCTGAGCTGGCCGGCAACATCACCAACATCGGGTACGGCCTCGCCGCCATCGGACCGGGCATCGGCGTCGGCATCCTGGTGGGCAAGACCGCCGAGTCGATGGCCCGCCAGCCCGAGCTGTCCGGCCAGCTCCGCACCACCATGTTCCTCGGTATCGCGTTCACCGAGGCCCTGGCCCTGATCGGCCTCATCGCCGGTTACATCTACTGACCTCACTCGACACTAGGCGGTGACCACCGTGAACAGCCAGACCGTGATCGCGGCGGAGCACAACGTGCTCCTGCCCGCGACCTACGACATCGTCTGGTCCACGGTCTGCTTGGTGATCATCGGCCTCGTCTTCTGGAAGAAGGTGCTCCCGCTCTTCCAGAAGGTGCTGGCCGAGCGCACCGAGAAGATCGAGGGCGGGATCGCCAAGGCCGAGGCGGCCCAGGCCGAGGCCCAGCGGACGCTGGAGCAGTACCGGGCCCAGCTCGCGGAGGCGCGGGCCGAGGCGGCCCGGATCAGGGACGACGCGCGGGCCGAGGGCCAGCGCATCGTCGACGAGATGCGGGAGCAGGCCCAGGCCGAGGCCAACCGGATCGTGGCCCAGGGCCAGGCGCAACTGGCTGCTCAGAAGGCGCAGATCGTGGCCGAGCTGCGGGCCGACCTCGGTCGGGTCGCGGTGGACCTCGCCGGCCGGGTGGTCGGCGAGTCCCTGGAGGACGAGGCTCGGCGTCGCGGCACCGTGGACCGGTTCCTCGACGAGCTGGACGCGGTCTCCGCTCCGGCGGCGAAGTGACACGGGCGGGGGATGACAGTCGATGACACTGCACGCCGCGAGCCGGGACGCCCTCGCCGCCGCTGAGCAGCGGTTGCAGGAGGTCGTCAGCGCGGGGCTCGACAGCGCGGGCCTGGGCCAGCTCGGCGACGAGTTGTTCGCCGTCGCCGGGCTGCTCACCCAGCAGCCCTCGCTGCGCCGCGCCGTGGCCGACGCCTCCACCGATCCGGGCCGCCGCGAGCGGCTGGTCCGGGGCCTGCTGGAGGGCAAGGTCGGCGCGGCCACCCTGGACGTGCTCACCTCGGTGGTCACCGCCCGCTGGTCCAGCCCGCGTGAGCTGGTGGCCGGGGTGGAGACGCTGGCCCGCACGGCCCTGCTGACGCGGGCCGAGCGGGACGAGCGGCTGGACGCGGTCGAGGACGAGCTGTTCCGGCTCGGCCGGATCGTGTCGGGGCAGCCGGAGCTGGACAGGTTGCTGTCCGACCCGGTCTCGCCGGCCGAGGGCAAGGTCGACCTGGTTCGGCGACTGCTCGCCGACCGGGTCGAGCCGGTCACGATGACCCTGGTCGAGCAGTTGGTGAGCCGGCCGCACGGGGTCGACGTGGTCGACGGGCTCGACGAGCTGGCCGCGATGGCGGCGCGACGTCGGGAGCGTTCGGTGGCCCACGTCCGGTCCGCCGTGCCGTTGAGCGAGGCCCAGCAGGAGCGGCTGGTCGCCATCCTGCGGCGGATCTACAACCGACCGGTCGCCCTGCACGTCGAGCTGGACCCGTCGCTGGTCGGCGGTCTGGTGGTCCGTGTCGGCGACGAGGTCATCGACGGCAGCGTCGTCGGCAGGTTGCAGGCCCTGGGCCGCGAGCTGGCCCGGTAGGCGAGACGGCCCGGCGCAGCCCACTCCGAGCCCCTTTCCCAAGTACGAACCGAGAGCAGGAACGACATGGCGGAGCTGACGATCTCGTCGGACGAGATCCGCAGTGCGATCGAGAACTACGTCTCCAGCTACTCCCCGGAGGTCAGCCGGGAAGAGGTCGGCGTTGTCACCTACTCCGGTGACGGCATCGCCTATGTCGAGGGCCTGCCCTCGGCGATGACCAACGAGCTGCTCGAGTTCCCCGGCGGCGTCCTCGGCGTCGCGCTGAACCTCGACGTGCGCGAGATCGGCGCGGTCATCCTCGGCAACTACGAGACCATCGAGGAGGGCCAGGAGGTCAAGCGCACCGGCCAGGTGCTGTCCGTGCCGGTGGGCGACGGCTTCCTCGGCCGCGTGGTCAACCCCCTCGGCCAGCCCATCGACGGCCTCGGCGAGATCGTCGCCGACGACCGCCGCGTGCTGGAGCTCCAGGCCGCGACCGTGATGGAGCGGCAGCCGGTGAAGGAGCCGCTCCAGACCGGCATCAAGGCCATCGACTCGATGACGCCGATCGGCAGGGGCCAGCGGCAGCTCATCATCGGTGACCGCAAGACCGGCAAGACCACGGTCTGCGTGGACACCATCCTGAACCAGAAGGCCGCCTGGGAGACCGGCGACCCGAACCAGCAGGTGCGCTGCATCTACGTGGCGGTGGGCCAGAAGGGCTCCACCATCGCGGCCGTGCGCAAGACGCTGGAGGACGCGGGCGCGCTGGAGTACACCACCATCGTGGCCGCCCCGGCGTCCGACCCGGCCGGCTTCAAGTGGCTGGCCCCGTACACCGGGTCGGCCATCGGCCAGCACTGGATGTACCAGGGCAAGCACGTCCTGATCATCTTCGACGACCTGACCAAGCAGGCCGAGGCCTACCGGGCCATCTCGCTGCTGCTGCGCCGTCCGCCGGGCCGCGAGGCGTACCCGGGTGACGTCTTCTACCTGCACTCCCGTCTGCTGGAGCGCTGCGCGAAGCTGTCCAAGGAGCTTGGCGGCGGCTCGATGACCGGTCTGCCCATCATCGAGACCAAGGCCAACGACGTGTCGGCCTACATCCCGACCAACGTCATCTCCATCACCGACGGCCAGTGCTTCCTGGAGTCCGACCTGTTCAACCAGGGCGTGCGGCCCGCGGTGAACGTGGGTATCTCGGTCTCCCGCGTCGGTGGCTCCGCCCAGATCAAGGCCATGCGGAAGGTCGCGGGCTCGCTGCGCCTCGACCTGTCGCAGTACCGCGAGCTGGAGGCGTTCGCCGCGTTCGCGTCGGACCTCGACGCGGCGTCCAAGGCCCAGCTCGAACGGGGCGCGCGGCTGGTCGAGCTGCTCAAGCAGCCGCAGTACAGCCCGCTGGCGGCGCAGGAGCAGGTCGCCTCGATCTACGCGGGCACCAAGGGCCACCTGGACTCGGTGCCGGTGGAGGACGTGCGGCGGTTCGAGGCCGAGCTGCTGGACTTCCTGCGGCGCAACCACAAGGGCATCCTGGAGGAGATCCGGGAGACCAAGGACCTCTCCGACGAGAACGAGCAGCGGCTGGCTGACGCGATCACCGCGTTCAAGCGGCAGTTCACCGCCTCGGACGGGTCCTCGGTGGTCAACGAGGCCGCGGCCGAGGCGATGGAGGCCGGCAAGGTCGGCCAGGAGTCGGTGAAGGTGCACAAGCCGGCCCCGGCCAAGAAGTGACGTGAGCCATGGCTGCTGAACTTCGGGCCCTTCGTGGACGGATCAAGTCCGTCCAGTCGACCAAGAAGATCACTCGTGCCTACGAGCTGATCGCCACCTCGCGCATGGCGAAGGCGCAGGCCCGGACGCAGGCGTCGAAGCCGTACGCCGACGAGATCGTCCGGGTGCTCTCCGCCCTGGCCGGGTCGGCGCGCCTCGACCACCCGTTCCTGGTGGAGCGGGAGCGGCCGAAGCGGGCCGGCGTCCTGGTGATCACCAGTGACAAGGGCATGTGCGGTGGCTACAACGCCAACGTCATCCGGGCCGCCGAGGAGCTCCAGGCCCTGCTCCGCGAGCAGGGCAAGGAGCCGGTGTTGTACGTGGTGGGCCGCAAGGGCCTGACGTACTACCGGTTCCGCCGGCGGACCATCGCCGCGTCGTGGACGGGCTTCTCCGAGATCCCGCACTACACGAACGCCTCGGAGGTCGGCGACACGCTGGTCCAGGCGTTCCTGGCCGGCGCGGACGACGAGGGCTCCGCTCCCGGAGCCGACGGCGTGCTCGGCGTGGACGAGCTGCACGTGGTGTACACCGAGTTCCGCTCGATGCTCACCCAGACGCCGGTGGCCAAGCGGGTCGCTCCCCTGGAGGTCGAGTACTCCGAGGAGAAGCCCGCGACGCCCCCGCCGGGGTACGAGTTCGAGCCGGACCCGGACACGCTGCTCGGCGCGTTGCTGCCGAAGTACGTCAAGACCCGGCTGTTCGCCGCGCTGCTGGAGTCGGCGGCCTCCGAGCTGGCCAACCGGCAGCGGGCGATGAAGGCGGCGACGGACAACGCCAACGAGCTGATCCGCACGCTCACCCGCGAGGCCAACCAGGCCCGTCAGGCCCAGATCACCCAGGAGATCAGCGAGATCGTCGGTGGCGCCGACGCGCTGGCCGCCGCAGGAAGTGATGAGTGACATGACTGCAACTGCCACTGCGACCGGCACGGGGCGCGTCGCGCGCGTCATCGGTCCGGTCGTGGACGTCGAGTTCCCCCGCAACGCGGTGCCGGAGCTGTTCAACGCCCTCAAGGTCAACGTGTCGGTCGCCGGCGTCGAGCGCACCCTGACCCTGGAGGTCGCCCAGCACCTGGGCGACAACCTGGTCCGCGCGATCTCCATGCAGCCGACCGACGGCCTGGTGCGGGGCGCCGAGGTGCGCGACACCGGCGACCCGATCTCGGTGCCGGTGGGCGACGTCGTCAAGGGCCACGTGTTCAACGCCCTGGGCGACTGCCTGGACGAGCCGGGCTACGCCGCGGACGCCGAGCGCTGGGGCATCCACCGCAAGGCGCCGTCCTTCGCCGACCTGGAGCCCAGGACCGAGGTCCTGGAGACCGGTCTGAAGGTCATCGACCTGCTGACGCCGTACGTGCGCGGCGGCAAGATCGGCCTGTTCGGCGGTGCGGGCGTCGGCAAGACGGTGCTCATCCAGGAGATGATCAACCGTATCGCCAAGAACTTCGGCGGCACCTCGGTGTTCGCCGGCGTGGGCGAGCGGACCCGTGAGGGCAACGACCTCATCCTGGAGCTGGGCGAGGCCAACGTCCTCAAGGACACCGCGCTGGTCTTCGGCCAGATGGACGAGCCGCCGGGCACCCGGATGCGGGTCGCGCTGTCGGCGCTGACCATGGCGGAGTACTTCCGCGACGTCCAGAACCAGGACGTGCTGCTGTTCATCGACAACATCTTCCGGTTCACCCAGGCCGGCTCCGAGGTGTCCACCCTGCTGGGCCGGATGCCGTCGGCCGTGGGCTACCAGCCGACGCTGGCCGACGAGATGGGTGAACTCCAGGAGCGGATCACCTCGACCAGGGGCCGCTCGATCACCTCGATGCAGGCGATCTACGTGCCGGCGGACGACTACACCGACCCGGCCCCGGCGACGACCTTCGCCCACCTGGACGCCACCACCGAGCTGTCCCGCGCGGTGTTCTCCAAGGGCATCTTCCCGGCGGTGGACCCGCTGGCGTCGTCGTCCCGGATCCTGGACCCGGCGATCATCGGCGACGAGCACTACCGCGTCGCCCGCGAGGTCGTCCGGATCCTCCAGCGGTACAAGGACCTCCAGGACATCATCGCCATCCTCGGCATGGACGAGCTGTCCGAGGAGGACAAGGTCCTGGTGCAGCGGGCCCGCCGGATCGAGCGGTTCCTGTCGCAGAACATGTACGCCGCCGAGCAGTTCACCGGCCAGCCGGGCTCGAACGTGCCGATCAAGGAGACGATCGAGGCGTTCGACAAGCTGTGCAAGGGCGAGTTCGACCACATGCCCGAGCAGGCGTTCTACATGTGCGGTGGCCTCGACGACCTGGAGGCCAACTACAAGAAGCTCACCGGCAAGTGAGCTGAGCGCGCCGGACGTCCGCGTGTGCGGAAGGGCCGGGCTCCCCTCGGGGAGCCCGGCCCTCGGCGTTTCGGCGGCGGGTCGTCACCGCTGGAGCGGGATGATCCGGCTGCCCCCGTCGGGAGGGACGATCTCGACGTCGACCCTGGGCCGGCCGTCGGGCACCAGGGCGGCGTCCCGGCCGAGCAGGACCCACCGGCGCTCCTCGGTGAAGTAGCTGATCCGGGCGCCGGGCCTGGCCACGATCCAGCCCTGCCCGTCCGGCAGGGGGACCTGGACCGGGAGTTCGGCGGCCGGGTCCGCCGGGCCGACGCGCGTGGTGCGTTCGGCGGCGCCCTCACCGCTGACCACGTACACCTGGGCCGGCTGCGAGTCCGACACGAGTTCGCCGACGAGCACCGGTCGGCCGTCGACCCTGGTGGCGACGAGCCACCGGGGGACCCCGTGCTCACGGGCGTACGGGTCGTACGCGCGTGCCCGCCACAGCGCCTCCTGGAAGTGGTTCAGCAGGTCCTCCGGCCGGGGCCGAGGGTCACCGCCGACCCAGGTCACGCCCGTGCGCCAGCCGAGCCCGGGGTCGAGCCGCACGCCCGACGGGGCGAGGCCGAGGTACTGCCTGGCGCGGACGAGGGGCACGCGCGTGCGGTGGTCCCTGCCGCCGCCCGCCGGGCTGCTCTCGACGGCGATCGTGTCGGCTCGGCTCTCCCCGGGGAGTTCGGCGACCTGGACGCCGTCCAGCGCCCGCATCGGGTGCCAGTCCCGCACCGAGCTGTCGCCCTCGAACCTGGGGTTCGCCGAGACCGACAGGGGCGTGCCGGGGTCGGGGACGAGGACCGTGCGGTCGTTGGGTCCGAACTGGAAGCCGGTCAGGGTGTCGCCGTGGGACGGGAAGCCGTCGCCGAGGAGCTTGACCGCGCCGTCGGCCGGGTCGACCCCGACCAGCCCGGTCAGGGTGACCTCCCTGTCGGTGTCGGCGGGGGGCAGGTCGCCGTGGGGGTGGAGGAACGCCCGTTGGAGGACGACAGCGGCGCGCCCGGCGGGGGTGGTCCCCGCCCAGTACACGTGGGGCTTCCCCCTGCGGTCGTCGAAGACGCCCCTGGCGCGGTTCCACGACCGGGGCAGGCCCTCCTCCCACGCCCGGACGGCGGTGGCGAGGAACTCCTGGTCGCCGGCGAGGTCGCCGCGGGTGGGCTGGTCGAGGCGGAGGTCCGTCGCGACGGCGGCGGGCGAGGGGTGCCGCCAGAGGGCGGCGGAGCCGACGCCGACCACCATGGTCAGCACGGCGGTGGCGCCCACGACGAGCGCGCGTCGGCGCGCCCTGCGGCGCCGCGCGCCGAGGAGCACGCGCTCGGGGAATCCGGATCGGACGTCCACTGTGGACGCGGCGTCCCTCAGGGACCGGCTCAGCAGCTCGGTGTCCAACGTTCAGTGCCTTCCTTGCGCGATGAGCTGGGGTTCTCCGAGCAGGTCCCGGAGCCGGGCCAGACCGCGGGAGGTCTGGCTCTTGACGGTGCCGAGACCGCAGCCGAGCGCGGCGGCGGTCTGCGCCTCCGACAGGTCGTCGAAGAACCGCAGCACCAGCACCGCGCGCATGCGGGGCGGGAGCTGGGAGAGCGCGGAGACCACGCGGTCCCGGTCGGCGACCGCGTCCTCGTGGCCGCGCGTCGCGGGGTCGGGAGCGCTCTCCAGCGGCGCCTCGCGGACCCGGCGCGCCCGGCGGCGCCACCGGTTGGCCGCCGCGTTGGCCAGCGCGGCCCTGACGTAGGGCTCGGCGTCGCCCCTGATGCGTCGCCAGCGCGCGTAGACGCGTTCCAACACCTCCTGGAGCAGGTCCTCGGCCGCGTGCTGGTCGCCGCCGCAGAGCAGGTACGCGGTGCGGAGCAGGGCCTGGGATCTGTGTCGGACGAAGTCGCCGAAGTCGGCGTCCGTGTCGGCCACCACCACCCCCGTCACGGTCGTGGGCCACCGGCCGGCGACCCGTCGTCCCCTCGGACACCGGGACGCCGCGCCGGGGTTGCCACGGCACCGTCTAGACTGCGCGAGGAGGACCGACGAAGGAGATGCGCGTGGCCGAGATGTCCGTCCAGCTTGTCGCCGTCGAGCGCCGCCTGTGGTCCGGCAGGGCGACGGCCGTGGTCGCCCAGACCACCGAGGGCGAGATCGGCATCCTCCCCGGGCACGAGCCGCTGCTCGGCCAGCTCGTGGAGGGCGGCGTCGTGCGGATCACCACCGCCGACGGCGACGTGACCACGGCCGCGGTCCACGGCGGCTTCCTCTCGGTGACCGGCGAGGGCGTGAGCGTGCTCGCCGAGGCCGCCGAACTCGCCCACGAGATCGACGTCGAGCGGGCCAGGGAGGACCTGCGCCAGGGCGACGACGAGGCGCGAGCACGAGCCATCGCACGTCTGCGGGCGGCCGGACACGCAGCCTGAGACGGCGCGGGCGGGCCGGGCCGTGTGGATCGCCGAGATCGTCGGGGTGGTCCTCTTCGCGGTGGCGGTCGCGCTCGCCCTGCTCGCCTGGCGTCGACTGCGCCTGCTCCGCCAGGGGGGCGTCGACGTGGCGCTGCGGTCCCGGCTCGACGAGTCCGGCAGGGGCTGGCACCTCGGGATCGGGCGGTACCGGGGCGACGAGTTCGCCTGGTACCGGATCCTGAGCGTGCGGTCGGGGCCGGACCGGATCATCCGGCGGGACGGACTGGAGATCTCCACGCGTCGCGAGCCCACCGGCACGGAGACCTACGCGATGCCGCTCAGCTCCACCGTGCTGACCTGTCGGGCCACCGACGGGGACGTGGAGCTGGCGATGGGCCCGGACGCGCTCACCGGCTTCCTGTCGTGGCTGGAGTCGGCCCCGCCGGGCCGCCAGGTCCCCTGGGCCTCCTGAGGGGCCGACCTCCCGCTCATCCCGACCTCATCCCAACCCGGCCGACCCGCCCGCGCGGCACCCGACAACGAGGTGCGCGGGGCGGGTCGGAGCCGTTCCTGGCCCGGTCGGTCGCGGCTCAGCCGTTGGCGGGCTCAGCCGTCGGCGGGCTCAGCCGTTGGCGCCGGGCTGCCAGAGCACGTCGCCGTCGGGGTTGGCGGTCCTGGCCAGGATGAAGAGCAGGTCGGACAACCGGTTGAGGTACTTCGCGGCGAGGACGTTCGTCCGCTCCTCGTCCGCCTCCAGCAGCGCCCACGTGTTGCGCTCCGCGCGCCGGGTCACGGTGCGCGCCTGGTGCAGCAGGGCCGCGCCGGGGGTGCCGCCGGGCAGGATGAACGAGTTCAGCTTGGTCAGGCGGGCGTTGTACTCGTCGCACCAGCCCTCCAGCCGGTCGACGTAGGCCTGCGTGACGCGCAGCGGCGGGTACTTCGGGTCCGGCGCGATCGGGGTGCACAGGTCCGCGCCCACGTCGAAGAGGTCGTTCTGCACGCGGCGGAGCACGGCGGCGACGTCGTCGGGCAGCGCGCCCAGCGCCACGGCGACGCCGATGGCCGAGTTCGCCTCGTCGACGTCGGCGTAGGCGACCAGCCGGGGATCGGTCTTGCGGACGCGGCTGCCGTCGCCCAGGGCGGTGGTGCCGTTGTCGCCGACGCGCGTGTAAATCTTGGTCAGATGCACGGCCATGGGCGCAGGGTAGTCCCGCGCGCTGTGACCGCGGTCGCCGCGCGCGGCGGGGCACTGGACTACCCGTGTCATGCTGGGGAGTGATGAGCGAGCTTCCCGACAGCGGCGCCGCACGTCCGGCCCCGGTGCACAGCCTGGACACCGTCTGCCCCACCTGTCAGGGCAACCACGAGATCACCGTCGCGAAACTGTCCGTGACCGACGACGCGGGCGTGAGCCTGACCGGCTCGTTGGAGTGCCCGCAGTGCGGCGGGGACGGTCGGCTGACCGGTTTCGTGCCGCCGGTCTAGCCGGTGCGGAACCGATTCCGCCCCGCGCATACGATGGCTCGTCGTGAGCGAGCACTTCCGGGTACAGGGCGGCGCGCGCCTCGTCGGTGAGGTCGAGGTCGTCGGCGCCAAGAACAGTGTGCTGAAACTGATGGCCGCGGCGTTGCTGGCCGAGGGCACGACCACACTCACCAACTGCCCGGAGATCCTGGACGTCCCGCTGATGGCCGACGTCCTGCGCGGCCTGGGCTGCGCGGTGACGGTCGAGCACGACGTGGTCTCCATCACGACGCCGGCCGAGCTGAGCCACCGCGCGGACTTCGCGTCGATGAGCAAGCTGCGGGCCTCGGTGTGCGTGCTGGGCCCGCTGGTGGGACGCCTGCGGCGCGCGGTGGTCGCGCTGCCGGGCGGCGACGCCATCGGCTCCCGCCCGCTGGACATGCACCAGAACGGCCTGCGGCAGCTCGGGGCGCGCAGCGAGATCGAGCACGGCTGCGTGGTGGCCGAGGCCGAGGGGCTGCACGGCGCGCAGATCTGGCTGGACTTCCCGAGCGTGGGGGCCACCGAGAACATCCTGATGGCCGCGGTGCTGGCCGACGGGACGACGGTGATCGACAACGCGGCGCGCGAGCCGGAGATCGTCGACCTGTGCACGATGCTCCAGCAGATGGGCGCGAAGATCGAGGGCGCTGGCACGTCGACGCTCACGGTGCACGGCGTCACCTCGT
Organism: Streptoalloteichus tenebrarius; assembly: GCF_024171885.1. Classification (GTDB taxonomy): domain Bacteria; phylum Actinomycetota; class Actinomycetes; order Mycobacteriales; family Pseudonocardiaceae; genus Streptoalloteichus; species Streptoalloteichus tenebrarius. The sequence goes on from NZ_JAMTCP010000025.1 coordinate 56,079, forward strand.
TGCGGCCCACCCGGCACCGGGTGATCGGCGACCGGATCGTCGGGGCGACCTGGGCGATGGCCGCCGCCATGACCAGGGGCGACATCACGGTGCGCGGCGTCGACCCGCACCACCTGGACCTCGTGCTGGAGAAGCTGCGGCTGGCCGGCGCCGACGTCAGCCTGCTCGACGCGCCGTCGCCCGCCGACGCCGTCCCGTCGGCGCCCCCCGGGACCTCGCCGCTGTTCTCCGCGACGTCGGGGCAGGGCTTCCGGGTGCAGATGAACGGCCGGCCGAGGTCGGTCGACTTCGTGACGCTGCCCTACCCGGGCTTCGCCACCGACCTCCAGCCGTTCGCCGTGGCGCTGGCCGCGGTCTCCGACGGCGTCTCGATGATCACCGAGAACGTGTTCGAGGCGCGGTTCCGGTTCATCGAGGAGATGGTCCGGCTGGGCGCGGACGCCCGCACCGACGGACACCACGCGGTGATCAGGGGCGTCGAGCGCCTGTCCAGCGCGCCGGTGTGGGCCTCGGACATCCGCGCGGGCGCCGGCCTGGTGCTGGCCGGCCTGTGCGCCGAGGGCGTGACCGAGGTCTGGGACGTCTTCCACATCGACCGCGGCTACCCGTGCTTCGTGGAGAACCTGCGCCGGTTGGGCGCGGACGTCGAGCGGGTGGCGGAGGCGCCGAGCAGGTGAGCCCGCTCCGCCGGTCGCAGTGCCGGTGACCTGGGAGGACGCTGTCCGGAACGAGAAGGACGAGCAGCCGGTCCGCCGCCGTCGGTGGGCCGGCTGACCGCTGTTCACACCCCTGGCCGGCAGCCCGTCGAGTGTGAGCAACGACATCCGCCGCCCAGGTTACTGGTCAGTACGCTGGCCGCACACATCCGGAGTGTGAGCGGGAGGTTGCCATGCCGTACCCGACCGACCGCGAGCGCGATCGCCCGTGGGTGATGCGGACCTACGCCGGCCACTCCTCGGCGGCCGCGTCCAACGCGTTGTACCGCCGGAACCTGGCGAAGGGGCAGACCGGCCTCTCCGTGGCCTTCGACCTGCCCACCCAGACCGGCTACGACTCCGACCACGAGCTGGCTCGCGGCGAGGTGGGCAAGGTCGGGGTGCCCGTCGGCCACCTCGGCGACATGCGCCAGCTCTTCGAGGGCATTCCGCTGCACGAGGCCAACACCTCGATGACGATCAACGCCACGGCCATGTGGCTGCTGGCGCTCTACGTGACCGTTGCCGAGGAGCAGGCCGCCGAGCGCGGGGCGGACCGGAACGAGGTCCTCGCCGGCCTGGCCGGCACCACCCAGAACGACATCATCAAGGAGTACCTGTCCCGGGGGACCTACGTGTTCCCGCCGGGGCCGAGCCTGCGGCTGATCACCGACATGGTGGCGTGGACGGTGCGGCACGCCCCGAGGTGGAACCCGATCAACATCTGCTCCTACCACCTCCAGGAGGCCGGGGCGACCCCGACGCAGGAGGTCGCCTACGCCCTGTGCACCGCGATCGCCGTGCTCGACGCGGTGTTCGGCTCCGGCCAGGTGCCCGAGGAGCGCCGGGGCGAGGTGGTCGCCCGCATCTCCTTCTTCGTCAACGCCGGCGTGCGGTTCGTCGAGGAGATGTGCAAGATGCGGGCCTTCGCCGCCCTCTGGGACGAGATCACCCGGGAGCGGTACGGCATCGAGAACCCGAAGCACCGGCGGTTCCGGTACGGGGTGCAGGTCAACTCGCTGGGCCTGACCGAGGCGCAGCCGGAGAACAACGTCCAGCGCATCGTGCTGGAGATGCTCGCGGTGACGCTGTCCCGCGGCGCCAGGGCGCGGGCCATCCAGCTCCCCGCGTGGAACGAGGCGCTGGGCCTGCCCCGCCCGTGGGACCAGCAGTGGGCGCTGCGGATGCAGCAGGTGCTGGCCTACGAGACGGACCTGCTGGAGTACGAGGACCTCTTCGACGGCTCGCCCGTGGTCCAGGCGAAGGTGGACGAGATCCTCGCCGGGGCCAGGGCCGAGATCGACCGGGTGCAGGCGATGGGCGGCGCGGTCGCCGCCGTGGAGAGCGGCTACATGAAGTCGCGGCTGGTCGCGTCGCTGGCGGAGAAGCGCCGGCGGATCGAGGCGGGCGAGGACGTCATCGTCGGGGTGAACAGGTTCACCAGCACCGAGCCGAGCCCGCTCCAGGCCGAGGGGGCCAACGCGATCGAGACCGTGGACCCCGCCGTGGAGGCGCGGGCCGTGGAGGCGATCCGGGAGTGGCGGGAGCGGCGGGACGGCGCGGCCGTGGACGCGGCGCTGCGCGACCTGCGGGACGCGGCCAAGACCGACGCCAACCTGATGGAGGCGACGCTGGCCTGCGCCAGGGCCGGGGTGACCACCGGCGAGTGGGCGGGGGCGCTGCGCGAGGTGTTCGGCGAGTACCGGGCGCCCACCGGGGTGTCGGCGGCGGCCGCCGCCGGCGAGGCCGGCGCGGAGCTGGGCCGGGTGCGGGAGAAGGTGCGCGCGACAGGGGAGGAGCTGGGCGAGCGGCTGCGGATGCTGGTCGGCAAGCCCGGCCTCGACGGCCACTCCAACGGCGCCGAGCAGGTGGCGGTGCGGGCGCGCGACGTCGGTTTCGAGGTGGTGTACCAGGGGATCCGGCTGACCCCGGCGCAGATCGTGGCCGCCGCCGTGCAGGAGGGCGTGCACGTGGTCGGGCTGTCGGTGCTGTCCGGCTCGCACCTGGAGGTGGTGCCGGCGGTGGTCGACGGGCTGCGCGCGGCGGGCGCCGGCGACGTGCCGGTGATCGTCGGCGGGATCATCCCGCCCGAGGACGCGGCGCGGCTGCGCGAGCGCGGGGTGGCCCGCGTCTTCACGCCCAAGGACTACGCGTTGACCGACATCATGTCCGAGATCGTCGACGTGATCCGCGAGGCCAACGGCCTGGGCCGGTGACCTGGGGCGGGTCCCCCGCGCGGACGAGGCGGGGGACCCGCGCCGACCGGTGTCAGACGCCGGTGCGGCCGTCGATCCGTTCCCGGACGAGGTCGGCGTGGCCGTTGTGCCGCGCGTACTCCTCGATCATGTGGACGTAGATCCACCGCAGGCTGACCTCGCCGTACTCGAACCGGCCGGTGTCGTCCAGCGCGCGGGCGGCGGCGTTGGCCCTGGCGCGGGCGACCTCCGCCTCCCAGGTGGCGAACACCTCGGCCACCGGGACCTCCTCGCCGGTGGTGAACCCGCCGCTGTCGGCGCCCTCGCCGCCGTCCTCCCCGTCGCCGTAGATCACGCCGACCTCCTCGCCGGCCAGGATCCGGCGGAACCAGTTCCGCTCGACCTCGGCCATGTGCCGCACCAGGCCGAGCAGGGAGATCGGGGAAGGCGGGGTGGACGCGGCCCTGAGCTGCTCCTCGTCCAGCCCGGCGCACTTGGCGGCGAGCGTGGCGCGGTGGAAGTCCAGCCAGCCCTCCAGTGTGGAGCGCTCGTCGGCGGCGAAGGGAGGGATCGGGCGGTCGGGAGAGGACATGGCCACGAGTATTCGCCACACCCCTGACAGGAACAGGAACAGGAGCGGGAGCGCGGCGCGCCGGGGTCGGGCCGTGTCAGGAAGGGTGCGGTGTCAGCGTCGGACCCCCGTCAGGAACCGTCCGGCGCCAGGGCGGCCAGGACGGCGGCGGTCGTGGTGACCTCGGCGAAGTGGCCGTGCAGGTTGGCGGCGGTCGCCCTGGCGAACTCCTCGGCGGTGACCAGCGCGCCGTCCGGCCCCCGCTCGTCGAAGGTGTGCGTCGCGTCCAGCGCGACCCGCACGCGGTAGCCGAGGTCCCCGCCGACCCTGCTGGTCGTCTCCACGCAGCGGTTGGTCTGGATGCCGCACACCACGATGTCGCGGATGCCGTTGTCGGTCAGCCACGCGTGCAGGTCGACGTGTCCGTGGAAGGCGGAGTGCGCGCTCTTGGGCACCAGCAGGTCCGGGCGCACGCCGTCGAGTTCCGGCTTGAACGCGTTGCCCGGCTGGCCGGGCGCGAGCGGCGAACCGGGGGTGGTCGAGTCGTGGCGCACGAGCACGACCGGCTGGCCGGCGTCCCGCCAGCCGTCGAGCAGGGCGCGCACGTTGGCCTCGCAGGCCGGGTTGTCGCGCCTGCCCCAGGCGGGGGAGTCGAAACCGCGCTGGACGTCGATCACGATCAGGGCCGTCTTGGTCATGGCCACGAGCCTGCCGGGGCGGGCGGGTCCGCCGACAGTGGCGGGAACCGCCTGCTGCGGTACTTTCCCGCCATGCGGGTCGTGGGGCTGGTGGCGCTGCCGGGCAGCCGGACGTTCGACGTGGCCGTGGCCAGCGAGGTGTGGGGCGTGGACCGGACGTCCTCCGGGATCGGGCCGTTCGAGCTGCGGATCTGCGCTCCGGGGCGGCGCGCGGTCGACCTGCGCCCCGCCGGCGCGCTGCGCGCCACGCACGGCGTCGGCGGGCTGGACGACTGCGACCTGGTCGTGGTGCCGGGGCGGCACGACCCGTTCGCCGCGACGCCCCGGTCGGTCGTGGCGGCGCTGCGCGCGGCGCACGCGCGGGGCGCGGTCGTGGCCTCCCTGTGCTCCGGTGCGTTCACGCTGGCCGCCGCCGGCCTGGTCGACGGCCGGCCGGCGACCACGCACTGGCTGCTGCTGGACGAGCTGGAGCGCGCGGCTCCCCGCGCGGACGTGCGCAGGGACGTGTTGTTCACCGAGGCGGACGGGGTGTTCACGTCGGCGGGGGTGGCCGGCGGCGTGGACCTGTGTCTGCACCTCGTCCGCCTGGCGCACGGCGCGGAGGTGGCGGCGGCGCTGGCCCGGCGGATGGTCACGCCGCCGGCGCGGGAGGGCGGCCAGCACCAGTACGTCGAGGCCCCGGTGCCCAGCCGGCCCGGCCGCGCCGACATGGCGTCCATTGTGGACTGGGCAGCGGGGCGGATCGGGGAGCCGATCGGCGTCGCCGACCTGGCCGCGCGCAGCGGGATGAGCGAGCGCACCTTCCTCCGCGCGTTCCGCGCGGCGACCGGCAGCACGCCGGGTCGATGGCTCCTGCTGCAACGGGTTCGTCACGCCCAGCGGTTGCTGGAGAGCACCGACCTGCCGGTCGAGCGCGTCGCGGAACGGGCCGGTTTGGGCACCGCGGCCAACCTCCGCCGCCGGATGCGGGCGGAACTCGGCGTCGGTCCCTCGGCCTACCGCCGCACCTTTCGCGCGGCCTGAGCGCGCGCCCCGCGGAGTGGGGGTCAGATGCCGCTCACGCCGAGGAGATCGGCCATCTCGTTGGCGAAACACCGGGGACCCTGGCGGACCCGGCGGCTCGTGCGGTAAGTCGGGGCACGTGGAGGCGAGTGCTTCGTCGCCCTGCCGTTGAGGTGAGGGCGCGGGCATTCGCCGATGGCGTGGCATCGGCTGAGCGGACGGTGGGGGCATGACGGGCATGAGCGGGAACGGCGCGGGCGTGAACGGCTGGGACGCGCGGGAGGCGCGCGACGTGGCCGTGTCCAGCGGCGCGCGGGTGCGGGGTCTGGAGGGCATCGACCTGTTCGACGTCGACGTGCTGGTGGGCCGGCACCCGGACCGCCCTGGGCAGGACGGCGATCCCGCCGCCGTGTGGTCGATGTTGAACGGCAACGGGATCCACGCGGGCGCGGTCTGCTCGGTGCGGGGCGCGGTCTTCGACCTCACGACGGGCAACACGGAGACGCACGCGGTCGCCATGGCCTATCCGCGACTGGTTCCTGTGTCCACTGTGGACTTAAGGGACGCGCTCCGCGCCGAGCGGGAGATCGAGCGCATGGCGGAGGACGGCGCGCGGGTGCTGCGCCTGTTCCCCGACGAGCAGCGGGTGGAGGCGGACTTCCCCGGGTTCCGGCACGTCGCGCGCCGCGCCGCCGAGCGGGGTCTGGTGGTCCTGACCGGCGGGGACGTGCGCCGGGTGTGGCGGCCGTTCGCCGACCTCGGCGCCACCGTGGTCTTCCTCGACACGCACTGCTACCACCTCGCCGACTTCCTGCTGCTCGCCAGGGACGAGCCGGGTTTCCACACCTCGACGCGCCTGCTGAACTCGGTCGACAGCCTGGAGCTGGTGGCGGCCGAGGTGGGGGCGCGTCGGTTGCTGTTCGGGTCGCGGGCTCCGTTGTCGGAGCCGACGGTGCCGCTGTTGCGCCTGAGCAGGTCGGGGCTGGAGCCGGAGCAACGCGCCCTGGTCGGCGGGGGCAACGCGCGGCGGCTGCTCGGGCTCGACGGGCCTGACCCGCGGTGAGGGGCGGCGGGCGCGGCCCGAACCCGGTCTCACCGGGGTGCCCTCCCGCGCGGTTCAGATCGCGAGTTCCACAGTGGACGGATGTTGCGAGATTTTCTCGGCCCCGCATGCAAATGCGCATCCTGTGAAAGTTTCAGGGGTCAGCCGATCGTGGGAGCGATCGACTGGTCCGAAATCCGTAGGCTTCCGGCCACGATCCCTGTCGTTCGCGTCGAGGAGTTGCCGTGGCGGAGGCGTTCAAGCCCAGTGTTCGGTTGCGTCGGGTCGGTCGGGTCCTGCGTCAGTGGCGGGAGCGGGCCGGCATGAAGGGCAAGGGGCTGGAGGTGGCGCGCAGCCTCGGCTGGTCACAGGCCAAGCTGAGCCGGCTGGAGAACGCGACCCAGCCGATCAACCCGGTCGACGTGCTGGCCCTCGGCCTCGTCTACCAGATCCCCGAGGACGAGCGGGACGCCCTGTTCCTCACCACCCAGAACGCCCAGCAGCGCGGCTGGTGGGAGGAGTACGGCTGCAACGCGTTGTTCGACGCGGCGCAGGACTTCGTCGAGCTGGAGTCCGAGGCGTCCCTGCTCCGCTCGTACAAGGTCGACCTGGTCCCCGGACTGCTCCAGACCGAGGAGTACGCGACCTCCCTCGCCAGGGCCGACGTCCCCGCCGTCTCCGAGGAGACGGCCCGGCAGCGGGCCGCCGTGCGCGTGACACGCCAGAAACGCCTCTACGACGGCAAGCCCCTGCGGGTGGAGGCCGTCGTGAGCGAGTCCGCGCTGCGCCAGGTGGTCGGGGGACCGAGGGTGATGCGCGAGCAGCTCGAACGCCTCATCACGCTGGCGGAGCTGCCGCACGTCGTCATCCAGATCATGCCGTTCGACGTGGGCGCCTACCCGGCGATGGGGTCCACGTTCGACATGCTCTCCTTCGACCAGGACCACCACGACGACGTCGTGTACCTGGAGAGCCTGACCCAGGGGCAGTACGTGGAGGACCCGGAGGTCGTCTCGGTCTTCACCCTCAACTTCGAGAGCATGCGCGAGGTCGCGCTCGACGAGGACGCCTCGCGCAAGCTGATCGCCGACGTCGCGGAGAGCCTCGCCTGACGCCGGGGAGGGCCATGACCGTCACCGCCACGCGACCCTGGCGGGCGGCGACCGCCAGGGCCGCGTCGCGGCGAGGCGGGAGCGGGCCGGCGCCGTGCGTCTTCGCGTCACGCCGTGGTCAGGACTGGTCGAGCGCCACCTTGATCCCGAGCGCGACCAGGACGGCGCCGGTCAGCCGCTCCAACGCCAGGCGCACCCGGTCCCTGGTGAGCGCGCGGCCGAGCGCGCCGACCGCCAGCGAGAACACCCGCCACCACAGCACGGCGCTGAGCAGGAACACCGCCGCGAGCACGGCCGAGGTCGCGGTGCGGGGCTCGTCGGCGGCCACGAACTGCGGCAGCAGCGTGAGGAACAGCAGCGCGATCTTGGGGTTGAGCAGGTTGTTGAGCACGCCCTGCCGGAACGCCGCGCCGCGCGTCACGACCTCGCCGGTCGCCGCGTCGACCTCGGCGACCGGCGCGGGGGCCGCACCGCGCCGGGAGTGCCAGAGCGCGCTCACCCCCAGGTAGACGAGGTACGCCGCGCCCGCCAGCTTCACCACCGTGTAGGCGGTCGCGGACGCGGCCAGCAACGCCGAGAGGCCGAGCACCGCGGCGGCCGCGTGCACGGCGATGCCCGTGCAGCAGCCCAGCCCGGTCCACCACGCGAGGCTCGCCCCGCCCCGCATCCCGTTGCGCAGCACGATCGCCCAGTCGGGTCCGGGCGTGATGGTGAGGATCGTGACGACCAGCAGGAACGGCAGGAGCTGAGCGGGCATTGCGCCATGCTAGGAGCTTCCGGGCGCCACACAAGAGGCGTAACGTCGCGTCAGTGAGCGACTACCAGCACATCCTCGTCCGGCGGGACGGCGACGTCGCGCGGGTCACGATGAACCGGCCGGAGCGGCGCAACGCGTTGTCGGCGGAGCTGCTCACCGAGCTGCGCGCCGCGTTCGAGGAGATCTCCGCGAGTGACGCGAGCGGCGTGGTGTTGGCCGGCAACGGGCCGGTCTTCTCGGCGGGCCACGACTTCGCCGACGTCGTGGGTCGGGACGTCGACGGTGTGCGCGAGCTGCTCAAGCTGTGCACGGACCTGATGCACACGATCCAGTACCTGCCGCAGGTCGTGGTCGCCAGGGTGCACGGCCTGGCGACGGCGGCCGGGTGCCAGCTCGTGGCGTCCTGCGACCTCGCGGTCGCCGCGGAGTCCGCCGGGTTCGCCCTGCCCGGCGGCAAGGGCGGCTGGTTCTGCCACACGCCGGCCGTGCCGGTGGCGCGGGCGATCGGCAGGAAGCGGCTGATGGAGATGGCGTTGACCGGCGACGTGGTCGACGCGACCACCGCGGCGGAGTGGGGCCTGGTCAACCACGTCGTCGCCGACGACGAGCTGGACGAGGCCGTCGACGCGTTGCTCGCGCGCGCCACCCGGGGCAGCCGCGACAGCAAGGCGATGGGCAAGGCGACCCTGTATGCCCAGCTCGACCGGCCGGAGAAGGACGCGTACGACATCGCCGTGGAGGTCATGGTGGCGACCTCGCAGACCCCGGCGGCCAAGGAGGGCATGACGGCCTTCCTGGAGAAGCGCCCTCCGGTCTGGCCCGACTAGGGCGTGTCTGACTTTTCGGTGACCGGTCGGGTCATCAGGCTGGCGATCGTGAGGGCGCCGGGTAGGACTGGGCGGTCTTGTCGTAGCGGGTGGCCAGGCCACGCCAGTGCTTGAGGCGGTTGACGCAGCGTTCCACCGTGTTGCGACCGCGGTGGGCCACCTGGTCGAAGTCCGGCGGCCGGCCACCGCGACTGCCCTTGGCCAGCCGGTTGCGTCACCCGGTCGGCGGCCTGCGGGATCGTCGTGGTGACGCCTCGGCGGCCGGGAGCTCGCGGATCACCCGGGGATCGTCGTGGGCCTTGTCTGCGAGCAACCCGACGGCAGCAACGGCTCGATCCGGGACTGGGCCTGGTCGGTCAGCTCGCCACGACGCACCACGAGATCGATGAGCAAACACGCCCTGGCGCGGGGAGACCGCTCGCGCGGGAGCCGCTCGCGACCGCCGCCGCCGGCGGCGTGGGAGCCGCCCGTCCGGCCCGGTCCCGGGATCTCCCGCGAACCGCTCGCCGACGGCAGAATCCATTAACGGAACGCGTCGTTAACGGAAATGGTCGGTATCGGCGAACGGAGCGCGGATGGACGAGACGAACCTCCCGGCGGACCGGACACGGCGCCTGGTGGGCCGAGTGGTCGCCAGCGGTGGCACGGAGCCCGCGATCGCGCCGTTCACCGGCCGGCCGCTCGCCGAACTGCCCCAGTCCACCCCGGACGACGTGTCCGAGGCCTACCGGCGCGCCACCGAGGCCCAGCGCGCGTGGGCCGACGTCCCGGTGCGCGAGCGCGCGGCGGTGTTGCTCCGCTACCACGAGCTGGTGCTCGCCCACCGCGACGAGATCCTCGACCTGCTCCAGACGGAGACCGGCAAGGCCAGGTGGCACGCCTACGAGGAGATCGTCATCGCGGCGATCAACGCCCGCTACTACGGCCGGCGCGCGCCGCGCCTGCTCGCCGCGCACCGGAGGGGCGGCGTCATCCCCCTGCTCACCAGCGCCAGGGAACTGCGCCACCCCAAGGGCGTGGTCGGGCTGGTCTCGCCGTGGAACTACCCGGTGGCGCTGGGGATCTCGGACGGGCTGGCCGCGCTCGTGGCCGGGAACGCGATCCTGCACAAGCCGGACAACCAGGGCTCGCTCGCCGTGCTCCGCTGCGTCGAGCTGCTGCACCAGGCGGGCCTGCCCGAGGGGCTGTGGCAGGTGGTGCTCGGCGACGGCCCGGTCGTCGGGGGCGCGGTCGTCGACATCGCCGACTACGTCTGCTTCACCGGCTCCACGCGCACCGGGCGCACCGTCGGCCGACGCGCGGGCGAGCGCCTCGTCGGGTGCTCGCTCGAACTGGGCGGCAAGAACGCCATGCTGGTCCTCGACGACGCGGACGTGAACCGGGCGGCGGAGGGCGCGGTCCGGGCGTGCTTCTCCTCCGCCGGCCAGCTCTGCGTGTCCATCGAGCGGATCTACGTGGACCGGCGGGTGTGGGACACGTTCGTCCCCGCGTTCCTGCGCCGCGTCAGGGCGATGCGGCTGTCCGCCGGCCTCGACTGGGACGCGGACATGGGGTCGTTGGTGTCCCGACGGCAGCTCGACGCGGTCACGGCGCACGTGGAGGACGCGGTCGCCAAGGGCGCCACGGTGCTCGCCGGCGGCAGGGCCCGGCCCGACCTGGGGCCGTACTTCTACGAGCCCACCGTGCTCACCGACGTGACGCCGGACATGGCCTGCTTCGCGGACGAGACCTTCGGCCCGGTCGTCGCGCTCCACCCGTTCGAGCACATCGAGGAGGCCGTCGCCGCGGCCAACGACACCCCGTACGGGCTCAACGCCAGCGTCTGGACGCGGGACAGGGCGCGCGGCGCGCGCGTCGCGGCCCGGCTGCGCGCGGGGTCGGTCAACGTCAACGAGGGCTACGCCGCGAGCTACGGCAGCGTGGACGTCCCCATGGGCGGCGTCGGCGCGTCGGGTGTGGGAAGACGTCACGGCGCGGAGGGCCTGCTGCGGTTCACCGAGGCGCAGGCCGTCGTGACCCAGCACGTGATGGGACTGGGCCGCCCGCCCGGCGTGAGCTACCCCCTGCTGGCACGCGGTTACGCCCTGCTGCTGCGGGTGCTCCACCGCATCGGGAGGGCGTGACCAGGGCGCTCGCCGCACCGGCGACCGATGACTGGCTGTTACACAACAGTCGGTTCGCCGCGAAACACCCCGCATACCTTCGTCGCGATCGACGGAAGGGGAAGCAGGGTGAACTTCGGGGAGTTCGTGGCGGACCGTCGGGAGTCGTTGGTGCGGCGCGCGTGGGCGATGACCGGCAACCGCGCGGACGCGGAGGACCTGGTGCAGACGGCGTTGACCAACACCTTCGCCGCGTGGGAGCGCCTGCGGGAGCCGGCCGCCGCCGACGCCTACGTGCAGCGTGCGATCACCAACACCTTCGCGTCCTGGCTGCGCCGCAAGAACCGGCGTTACCAGGAGTTCCCCACCGCCGACCTGCCCGAGCGCCCCGACGAGTGGGACACGCCGGAGGAGATCGCGGCCCGCGACGAGCACGTCCGGTCGATGGCGGCGCTGCGCGAGGCGCTCGCCGCCCTGACGCCGCGCCAGCGCAGCGCCGTCCTGCTGCGTTACCTTCACGGTCGGACCGAGGCGGAGACCGCGGAGACGCTCGGCTGTTCGGTGGGCACGGTGAAGAGCACCGTGTGCCGGGCCCTGGCGAGGATGCGGCGCCAGCCCGCCGTGCTGGCGGTGCGGGCGGAGGGCGGGGTGTTCGCCGCCGAGCCGGCGGGGACCCGGCCGCGGGTGGAGCGGGCCCTGCTGGCCGCGTGACCAGGGCAGGTGTGTGACGCCGCACGGAGGTGCGGGCTGGACGGGAGAGGCGGGACGGTGCGTCGTGGGGTGCGCGGCGCCGTCGGCGTGGGGCTGGCGGCGCTGACGGCGGTCGCCGCCACCGCCTGCACGCGTGACCCCGCGCTGCGGTTGGAGGGCGTCGCCCCGTCCTCGCCGGCCGCCCGGCCGTCGGCCGTGCCACCGGACCCGACCGACATCCGCACCGTGGACCTGCGCAGCATCCTGCTCGCCGACCCCGGCGTCGGGCCGCTGGTCAAACAGGCGGTCCTCACGTGCGACGCGTGCGGCCAGGAGAAACCGACCTATGTGGACCTGACGGGGGACCACGTGGAGGACGCCGTCGTCATCATCCGCCAGCCGGAGCGCAGGGACGTGGCGGCCCTCTACGTCTACAGCTTCCAGCGCGGCGAGATCCGGCAGATCTTCTCCTTCTTCGGCAACGACGACCTGTCGGCGCAGGAGAGCAACGGGGACCTCGTCGTGCGGCACCACGCGGGGGCGGAGGTCGTGCGGGCCCGGTGGGACGGGCTCTCCCTGTCCGTCGTGGAGCGTTCCGGCGGCCGTCTGGCGCCGACGGGCGGCACCTCCGCCCCGAAGGAGCCGGCGACCAGCTCGTCGCCCGCGAAGGAACCGACGCCGAGCGCGTCGCCCGCGAAGGAACCGACGGTGAGGGGGACGACGCGATGAGGCGCGCGCTCGCCGTGCTCGTGGTCGTGCCACTGGTGCTCGCCGTCGGAGCCTGCGGTCGGCGGCCGGCGTTGCAGGTCGAGGGTTCCGCGCCCAGCGTGACCGCCCGGCCGGTCACCTCGACCACCTCGGTCCCGCCGCCGCGCCCCAGCAACCCGGACAACATCCGGGAGGTCGACCTGCGGGGCGCGCTGCTGGCCGACCCCCAGGTCTCCCCGTACGTCAAGAAGACCCTCAGCCGGTGCGGCGACTGCGGCCTCCAGCAACCGTCCTATGTGGACCTGACACGGGACGGGCGGGAGGACGTGGTCGTCCAGGTCGTCTCCGGGGCCGAGAACGACACCGAGCGGGACGCCGAGACGGCGTACTACGTCTACAGCGTCCAGAACGGCGAACTCCGGCAGATCTTCGGCGTGACCGGGACCAGCGCCATGGAGGTGTGGCCGGACAACGGCGACCTGATGCTGTGGCGCGCGTTGTTCGCGCCCGGCGACCCGTACTGTTGCCCGTCCGGCGAGGAGACCGTCCGGTACTCGTGGGACGGGAGACGACTGGTGGAGGTCAGGCGGTACCCGGAGCACCGGGCGCCGACGAGTGTCAGACCGACCCCCGTCCCGAAGCCGAAGGAGAGCCGGTGACCCCAGAACCCGCGACCGAGGTGCTGCTCGTGGAGGACGACGCGGTCATCCGCGAGGCGACCCAGCTCGCGCTCGAACGCTACGGGTTCCGGGTCAGGACCGCGCCCGACGGGCTGGTCGGCCTGGAGTCGTTCACCTCGGCCCCGCCGGACATCGCGGTCCTCGACATCATGCTCCCGCACCTGGACGGCATCAGCCTGTGCCGCCGCATCCGTGACGCCTCGGCCGTGCCGGTGCTGCTGCTGTCCGCGCGGTCGGACCCGCTGGACGTCGTGCAGGGGCTGGAGGCCGGGGCCGACGACTACGTCACCAAGCCGTTCGACACCCAGGTCCTCGTCGCCCGCATCCGCGCGGTGCTGCGCCGTTCCGGCGTCGAACCGGTCACCGGACCGGCCGGGGTCGAGGTCTTCGGGGACCTGGAGATCGACCGGGCGGCCATGGAGGTGCGCCGGGGCGGCGAGCTGCTGTCGCTGACGCCCACCGAGTCGCGCCTGCTGCTGGAGTTCGCCGCCGAGCCGGGCATCGTGCTGTCCAGGGACACGTTGCTGCGCAGGGTGTGGGACTACCCGGCCGGCGGCGACACCCGGGTCGTCGACGTGCACGTCCAGCGGCTCAGGGCGAAGATCGGCAAGGAGCGCATCGAGACGGTGCGCGGGTTCGGCTACAAGCTGAGGCGCTGACGCGATGCGACTGTGGGTCCGGCTCTCCGCCGCGATCGCCGGGACGGCCGCGTTCGGCGCCCTGACCCTCGGCTACGCGGTGCACAAGGCGACCGAGCGGAACCGGCTCGCCAACGGGCGGCAGCTCATCGACCAGCGCCTCCAGCTCGCCGCCGAGGCCTACCTGGAGCAGGGCGGCACCCCGTTCGGCGTGACCGTCGACGACCCCGGCGTGCCACCCGAGCTGGCCGAGGCGGCCCGCGCCGGCAACCGGGCGACCTACCTCCAGGAGACCGACGACGGGCCGCTGCTGTGGGCGGCCACGGTCGTCGACGGCGAGATGCTCTCGGTCCGCTCCTCCTACCAGGCGGAACGCGACGCGTTGCGTGAGCTGGACCAGACCCTGACGTTGGCGGGCCTGGTGACCGTGGGCGGGGCGAGCCTGCTCGGCGTCCTGCTCGCCGTCGGCATGTCCCGCCGCCTGGGCGCCACGGCGCGCACCGCGCGGCGCATCGCCGAGGGCGAGCTGGACGCGCGGGTCCGCGACACCATCGGCACCAGGGGCAGGGACGAGGTCGCGGAGCTGGGCACCGCCATCGACGCCATGGCCGCGGCCCTGCACGACCGGCTGGAGGCCGAGCGCCGGGTGACCGCCGACATCGCGCACGAGCTGCGCACCCCGGTCACCGGACTGGTCACCGCCGCCGAGCTGCTGCCGCCCGGCCGGCCCACGGAGCTGGTCCGCGACCGGGTCCGCGTCATGCGCCGGCTGGTGGAGGACGTGCTGGAGGTGGCGAGGCTGGACGCGGGGGCCGAGTCGGTCGAGGCCGAGGAGGTCCTGCTCAGTGAGGTCGTGCGCGGCGCGGTGGCCGAGTCCACCGAGCCCGGCGGCGAGCCCGCGTCCTCGCTCACCGTCGAGCGGGACGCCGTGGTCTCCACCGACCCGCGCCGGGTGCGGCGCATCCTCACCAACCTGCTCGCCAACGCGCACCGGCACGGCGCGCCGCCGGTGGAGGTGCGGGTCGTGGGCGCGACCGTCGAGGTCCGCGACCACGGGCCGGGGTTCCCCGAGGAGCTGTTGGAGCTGGGGCCGCAGCGCTTCCGCACCGGGGCCAGGGAACGGGGCAGGGGGCACGGGCTCGGCCTGACCATCGCGAGCGGGCAGGCCGCCGTGCTGGGCGCCCGGCTGACCCTGGCCAACGCCCCCGACGGCGGCGGGCTGGCCGTGCTCGACCTCCAGCCGCGTCCGGCGGAGCGGCCGGGGTAGGTCCCGGTCCCCGTCGGTGCTGGGCCAGGGCGGCGCTGGGCCAGGACGGTGCTGGGTGAGAGCGGTGCTGGATCAGGGCGGTGCTGGATCAGGGCGGCGCGGCACGACGCGAGGCCCGCGGCCGGACTCGGCTGACGTCGTGTGATCGGCCATCGCCTGACCGGGGATGACCCGATCGGATGCCGTCGGGGCTGTGGTACCCAACCACATGCGTCGACGCCGGGCCCGTGAGGCGCCCCTGTGGTGGATTCGGACTGTCAACGAGGCCGTCGCGCACGGCGTGCCCGACACCAGACTCGGCCGGCCGGACGGCTGGCGGATCGGCGCGCCGGGGACCTACGTCGCGGTGTGCGGTCGTCCCGTGCTGCCAGCTCCCTCGCACATGAGCCCGTGGGTGCCCCGGTGCGGGCGCTGTCGGTCGTGGGCGCGTCGGTGGGCTGACCTGCCGTGGCCCCAGCTTCCGTGGCGTGAGCCGGACCTGGACGACGACGACTGACCACGACGGGCCTGGTCACTTCGGGATGAAGTCGTCGACCCGCACCGGCGCCGACAACAGGCGGTAGCCGTGCATCAGGTCCGCCACGCGCTGGATGCGCACGGAGGTCAGCGTCAGCGGGTAGGCGCCGTGGGCCATCAGCGCTGCGGTGCCGGGGTCGATGCCGGCGTAGGTGGGCAGGGTCCTGACCACCTCGGCGCGGTCGGCGCCCCGGTGCTGGGACTCGACCAGCGCCGCGCGGAACGCCGCGAGCGTCCTCGGGTTGCGCTCGGCGAACCTCCGACCGCAGACGTAGCCGGAGCGCGGCATGTCGGCGGTGGGGCCGGTGGCGGTGTCGGCCAGCAGTCGGGTCCCCGAGGTGATCTGGAGACTGGTGATGTAGGGCTCGATCATCCACGCCGCGTCCGCCTCCCCCGAGGTCAGCGCCGCGTTCATGGACTCGAACGGGAGGTGGACCCACTGGACGTCGCCGGGGCCGACGCCGTGGGAGCCGAGCGCCGCGGAGGTGAGCAGCACCCCGAGCCCCCTGGGGTTGTTCACCGCGATCCTGGGCTTGGGCCTGTCCCCGAGCTTGCGGTAGGTCGACTGGGCGGGGATCACCAGTCCCGTGGTCAACGGGGCGGACTGGTAGGCCTCCCCGACCAGGCGCAGGTCGGGGTTGGACCCGTAGTTGGCGAACACCGAGACCCAACTGTCGAACAGCACGTCGACGGGGCCGGAGTCCAGGTCGACCCGGTTCTCCCCCGCCAGGTCCATCTGCACCATCTCCAGGCGCAGCCCGTGCCGGGCGAAGATCCCCTCCCGGTCGCCGATGTGCAGCGGGGCCACGTCGGGCACCGGGAGCACGCCCACGCGCACGACGTCCTTCTCCGGCCGGTCGGGGTGCGACGCCCCGTCCGGGCGCGGGGCCTCGCCACCGCACCCGCCGAGCAGCCACGCGCCGCCGGCGGCGAGTCCGCCGGCCAACAGCGTGCGCCGGCTCGTGCCCCGGGTGGTCCCACCGGCGGCCACAGGTCCGCGACTGGTCATTTCCCGTCCCCTCGCCGGGTGGTTCTCCCGGCGTCGCTCGCGCCTGTCCGTCACCGCGTCGGACACCGGGCAGAACGAGGGAACGACGAATTCCGGCTCGCGCCGGAGACGTCATCGAATTCCTTTTCTGGTTCTGGCCGCCATCATCGCCGGAACGCGTCACGCGCATTCCGGTCGTGGCTGTTCCCGGCCGGCCCCGCGATCCCCGACCAACGGCGTTCGCCGTGGTCGGCGCGGGACCGGCCGAACGGTGTCCTCGTGGAGCACGGACGGTAGAGGACGTTCGTCCGTCACGGAACCGACGAAGGTTGTAGGCCGGATGGCGTAATCCGGACGGAGTAACGGCGGAGCGGCGCTGGTCCGGTTCGCCCCTGGCCGACGAGGGGCCGGAGGACGGGTGGGACCGTCTTCCGGCCCAGCTCAGGGGCGTCGCGCGTCCTCGCCCGTTTCTTTCCGACCGTCACGGAAGGAAGGGAGTTTCGCGCGGCCCGGGGTCATGCGGAACGAATTCCCATACGGCGGGGGAATAATGATCTCCGCCGCGCTATCCGGCGGTCCTGGCCCGTTCTCGTTCCCGGAGTTCGCGCCGCAGGATCTTCCCGGCCGCGGACTTGGGAATGCTGTCGACGAACTCCACCGCGCGCACCTTCTTGTGCGGTGCCACGCGCTCGGCGACGAACGCCAGCACGGCTCCGGCGTCGAGGTCCGCCGCGTCCCGCGAGCGCACCACGAACGCCTTGGGCACCTCCTCGCCGTCGACGGCGGTCCCGATCACCGCGGCGTCGGCGATCCCCGGATGGGACAGCAGCACGGCCTCCAACTCGGCCGGGGGCACCTGGTACCCCTTGTACTTGATCAGCTCCTTGAGCCGGTCGACCACGAAGAAGTTGCCCCGGTCGTCGACGCGGCCCACGTCCCCGGTGTGCAGCCAGCCGTCCCGGTCCACCAGGGCGTCGGTCTCCTCCGGCCGGCCGAGGTAGCCCCTCATCACCTG
Source organism: Streptoalloteichus tenebrarius (assembly GCF_024171885.1). Taxonomy (GTDB): domain Bacteria; phylum Actinomycetota; class Actinomycetes; order Mycobacteriales; family Pseudonocardiaceae; genus Streptoalloteichus; species Streptoalloteichus tenebrarius. Next base: position 73,582 of record NZ_JAMTCP010000025.1, read on the forward strand.
CGGGCCCCTGATCCACAGCTCGCCGACGCCGTCGGTGTCCTCGCCGGTCGCGGGGTCGACGACCCGGCACTCGGTGTTGGCCACCAGCTTGCCGACCGTGCCCGGCGGCGTCGCCTCGTCGTGGTCAGGGACCACGTGGGAACACGGCGACAGCTCCGTCATGCCGTAGCCCTGGACGACCGGACAGCCCACCCGGCGCGCCGCGGCCTCCGCCAGCTCCTGGTCCAGCGGCGCGGCCGCGCTGAGGACGGTCCGCAACGACGACAGGTCATAGCGGTCCACCAGGGGGTTCTTGGCCAGCGCCAGCACGATCGGCGGCGCGACCGAGGCCCTGGTGACCCGGTGCTCCTGGATCACCGCGAGGAACCGCTCCAGGTCGAAGCGGGGCAGCACGACCACGGTGGCCCCGAGGTGGAGCGGGTGATTCAGCAGGGTGGTGAGGCCGTACATGTGGAAGAACGGCAGCACGGCGACCGTCGTCTCGCCGGGGCCGAGCCGCACCGCGGAATGGGTCTGCACCAGGTTGGCCACGATGTTGCGGTGGGTCAGCATGACGCCCTTGGCGCGCCCGGTGGTGCCCGAGGAGTAGGGCAGCACCACGACGTCGCTGGCCGGGTCGATCGGCACGCGGGGCTCCGGGGCCGTCGACGCCATCAGCTCCAGGATCGAGCGACGCCCCTCCGCCCTGTCACAGACGAGGACCTCGTCGACGCCCGCCGCGTCCGCCGCCGGCGCCGCCCTGTCGAGGAAGGGGGAGACCGTGACCAGCACACGGGCGCCGCAGTCCCGGAGCTGCGCGGTGATTTCGTCCACTGTGTACAGAGAGTTCACCGTGGTCACGGTGGCGCCGCACATCGACGCGGCGTAGAGGACGATCGGGAAGGCGACGGTGTTGGGGCTGAACAGGGCGAGCACGTCGCCCTTGCGCAGCCCCCACTCGGCGAGTCCGGCGGCGAGCCGGCGCACCGCCGTGTCGAGTTGCGCGTAGGTGACCCGGAGCCCGTCCGGCCCGGCGCCGTCGACGAGGGCGAGCGCGTCGCCCCGGTCGGCGGCGCCGGCGAGCACCAGCTCGTGTAACGGGAGGTCGGGGATCTCGACGTCGGGGAACGGACTGCGGTGGGGCATCGCGACCTCCCGTTGGCGGTGCTGTGTCGGGGCTGTCTCCTAGTACGAGCGGTCCAGGCCCAGCGTGTGCTGGGCGACGAAGTTCAGGATCATCTCCCGGCTGACCGGGGCGATGCGCGCGGCGCGGACCGCGCCCCACAGCGTGCCAACGCCGTACTCGCTTGTCATCCCGTTGCCGCCATGTGCCTGAACGGCGGCGTCCACCGCGCCGATCGCGGCTTCCGCCGCGGCGTACTTGGCGCTGTTGGCGTACTCCCCGGTCGCCGGGTCGTCCGCGTCGTAGGCCCACGCGGCCCTGCGCGTGGCCAGGCTGGCGAGGTCGACCTCGATGTGCGCCTTCGCGAGGGGGTGGGCCACCGCCTGGTGCGCGCCGATCGGCCGGCCCCAGACCGACCTGCTCCCGGCGTAGGCCGCTCCCTTGCTCACGGCGTAACGCCCGATGCCGCAGGCGTAGGCCGCGACGGTGATGCGCTCCGGGTTCAGCCCGGCGAACAACGCGGCCAGCCCCGCGTCCTCCCCGCCCACCAGGGACTCCTCGGGCAGGCGCGCGTCGTCGAAGAACATGGTGAACTGGCGTTCCGGCGAGGTGAACTCCATCGGGATCGGTTGGTACTCCACCCCGGGGGCGTCGTTGGGCACGAGGAACATGGCCGGGCGCAGCTTTCCCGTCCGGGAGTCGGCCAACCTGCTGACCACGAGTGTCGTGTCGGTCTCGTCCACCCCGGAGATGAACACCTTGCGGCCGGTGAGCCGCCAGCCGTCGCCGTCCCGCCGCGCGGTGGTGGTGATGCGGTGGGAGTTCGACCCGGCGTCCGGCTCGGTGATGGCGAAGGACATTCTGACCGAGCCGTCGGCGAATCCGGGCAGCCAGGTCCCGCGCTGTTCGGGCGTGCCGGACCGGGCGATCACCGTGGCGGCGATGGCCGGGGAGACCACGAGCAGCAGCAGGGGGCACCCGCCGGCCGCCAGTTCCTCGCACACGATGCTCAGCTCGGTGATGCCACCGCCGCCCCCGCCGTACTCCTCGGGCACGGCGACCCCGAGGTAGCCGAGCCGGCCGGCCTCCGCCCACAGCTCGGTGGTCTTCTCCCCGCTCCTGGCCTTCTCCACCCAGTACTCGTGGCCGTACTTCGCCGCGAGCGCGGCGACCGCCGACCGCAGCGCGCGGTGCTCGTCGCTTTCCTGGAAGTCCATCCCGCCTCCCACCACTCCCGTCATCGCGCGGGCACCCGGTCGGTTCCGCGGCCGGTCGACCCCGCCTCTCCGTTGTTCCGAGCGACGTCCGACTTCCGTGTGCGGTGGAGGATTTCCTCCGTACACAGAGGACGGTCGTCTTCGTGCGCCTTCCCGCGTGGCCCGCCGTGACCATGTCTCGTCCGGTGCTCTCGCCCGCGCGAGGTGAGAGAAGATCGAGCGCTTGTCGTCGACGTCGTCCGACTCGGGCGCACCCCGCCCTTCGCAAGGGACCCCGGCCTTCGGAAGGGACCCCGCCCTTCGGAAGGGACCCCGCCGGCGACCGCGACCCTGGGCACGGCCGACTCAGTGCACGACGGCGAGGACCGCCCCCGCCTCCACCTGGTCGCCGGCCGCGACCTTGAGCGCCCTGAGCACCCCGTCGGCCGGGGCGCGCACGGCGTGCCGCATCTTCATCGCCTCCAGCACGACCAGGTCCTGCCCGGCCCGCACCTCGTCGCCCTCGGCCGCCTCGACCGCGACCACCGTGCCGGGCATCGGCGCGAGCAGGGAGCCCTCCTCGACGGCCTCGCCCGGCTCGGTGAACCGGGGGACCTGCCGCAGCGCGACCGGTCCGAGCGCCGAGTCCACGTACACCTCGTCCCCGTACGCGCCGACGTCGAACGCGACCCGCACGCCGTCGACGTCGAGCACGACCCGCTCCGCGTCGTACCCGACCAGGGCGACCTCGGGGAACCCCTCCGCCGTCACCCCGTCCCTGGTCAGCCGGTACGCGATCTCGATCTCCTCGCCCGCCGCGAGGAACCGCTTGCGCTCCGGTTGGGAGGAGAGGTTGCGCCAGCCAGGGGGAACACCCCGCTGGACGGGGGAACGCCGCCTGGCGTCCGCCGCGTCGGCCAGGGCCGCGGCGAGCGCGGACACCTCACGCGCGCGCCGGTCGGCGAGGGGAGCGGTGAGGTCGTGCGTCGCGAGGAACGCGGTGTCGGTGTCGCCCGCGAGGAACGCGGGGTGCCGGAGGGCGCGGACCAGGAGGTCCCGGTTGGTGGTTGGCCCGTGGACGCGCGCGGAGGCCAACGCCGAGGCCAACCGCCGCGCGGCCTCCGTCCGGGTGGGTGCCCACGCGATCACCTTGGCGAGCATCGGGTCGTAGTGCGTGCCGATGACGGAGCTGCCCGCGACCCCGGAGTCCAGACGCAGCCCGTGGTCCCGTTCCCCGGTGCGGAACTCCACCACTTGTCCGTCCATAGTGGACGAACCAGTGCCGGGTCCGCCCGAGGCGAGGGCGAAGCGGTGCAGGACACCCGTTGACGGGCGCCATCCGTCGGCGGGGTCCTCGGCGTAGAGCCGAACCTCGATGGCGTGGCCGCGAGCGGGCGGGGGCCCTTCCGGGAGCCGCGCGCCCTCCGCGATGGCGAGCTGCCACCGCACGAGGTCCGACCCGGTCACGCACTCGGTGATCGGGTGCTCCACCTGCAACCGCGTGTTGGTCTCCAGGAAGAAGAACCGCCCGTCCGGCGCGAGCAGGAACTCGACCGTTCCCGCGCCGACGTAGCCGATCGCCGTGACCGCGGCGGTGGCCGCCGCGCGCAACGCCTCCCTCAGCTCCTCGTCCACCGCCGGAGAGGGCGTCTCCTCCAGCACCTTCTGGTGACGCCGCTGGAGGGAGCACTCCCGTTCCGGGAACGCCCACACCGCGCCGTGCCGGTCCGCGAGCACCTGCACCTCGATGTGCCGGCCCCGCTCCAGGTAGGGCTCGCAGAAGACGGTGCCGTCGCCGAAGGCGCTCGCCGCCTCGGCCTCGGCGTCGGCCACGGCCGTCGGGAGCGCGGACAGCGAGCGCACCACCCGCATCCCCCTGCCTCCGCCCCCGGCCGAGGCCTTGACCAGCACCGGGAGGTCCGCCTCCGTGACCTCGGCCGGGTCCAGCTCCGGCAGCACGGGCACGCCCGCCTCGGCCATCATCGCCTTCGCCGCCACCTTCGACCCCATCGCGGCGATGGCCTCCGGCGGTGGACCGACCCAGGTCAGCCCCGCGTCGAGCACGGCGCGCGCGAAGTCCGCGTTCTCGGACAGGAAGCCGTAGCCGGGGTGCACCGCGTCCGCGCCCGCGGTCCTGGCCGCGGCCACCAGCAGGTCGGCGCGCAGGTAGGTCTCGGAGGGCGCGGCCCCCGGCAGGCGCACCGCCAGGTCGGCCTCGCCGACGTGCGGCGCGTCCGCGTCGGCGTCGGAGAAGACCGCCACGGGGGAGACGCCGAGGTCGCGGCAGGTGCGGATGACCCGGCGGGCGATCTCGCCCCGGTTCGCCACGAGCAGACGAGTGATCACCGATGTCCCCTCACATCCGGAACACGCCGAACCGCTCCGCGCCGCGGACCGGTCCACTGTGGATCGCCGAGAGACAGATGCCGAGCACCGCGCGGGTGTCGCGCGGGTCGATGACCCCGTCGTCGTAGAGCCGGCCGGACAGGAACGGGGCCAGCGACTGCTGCTCGACCTGCTGTTCCACCATCGCGCGCAGGTTGGCGTCGGCCTCCTCGTCGTAGGGCTGCCCCTTCGCGGCGGCGGCCTGGCGCGCGACGATCGAGAGCACCCCGGCGAGCTGGGCGGGCCCCATCACCGCCGACTTCGCGTTGGGCCAGGTGAACAGGAAACGGGGGTCGTAGGCCCTGCCGCACATCCCGTAGTTGCCGGCCCCGTAGGACGCGCCCATCACGACGGTCAGGTGCGGCACGGCGCTGTTGGACACCGCGTTGATCATCATCGCGCCGTGCTTGATGATCCCCGCCTGCTCGTACTCCCTGCCGACCATGTACCCGGTGGTGTTCTGGAGGAACAGCAGCGGGACCTCGGCCGAGTTGGCGAGCTGGATGAACTGCGCCGCCTTCTGCGCCTCCTCGCTGAACAACACGCCGCGCGCGTTGGCGAGGACGCCCAGCGGGTACCCGTGCAGCGACGCCCACCCGGTGACCAGGCTCGTGCCGTAGCGCGGCTTGAACTCGTCGAAGTCCGATCCGTCGACGATCCGGGCGATGACCTCGCGGGGGTCGAACGGGGTCCTGAGGTCGCTGGGCACGATGCCCAGCAGGTCCTCCGGGTCGTGCGCCGGCTCGACCGGAGGGAGGGACGGCCCCGGCCCGTGCTTGCGCCAGTTCAGCCGGGCCACGATCCGCCGGCCCAGCCGCAGGGCGTCCAGCTCGTCCTCGGCGAGGTGGTCGGCGAGACCGGAGACGCGGGCGTGCATCTCCGCCCCGCCCAGCTCCTCGTCGTCGGCCTCCTCGCCCGTGGCCATCCGCACCAGCGGCGGCCCGCCGAGGAACACCTTGGCCCGTTCCCTGACCATGACGACGTGGTCGGACATGCCCGGCACGTACGCCCCTCCGGCCGTGGAGTTGCCGAAGACCAGGGTCACGGTCGGGATGCGGGCGGCGGAGAACCGGGTGAGGTCCCGGAACAGCCGGCCGCCCGGCACGAAGATCTCGCTCTGGCTCGCCAGGTCCGCGCCGCCCGACTCCACCAGGTTCACCACGGGCAGGCGGTTGGCCAGCGCGATGTCGGTGGCGCGGAAGGTCTTGCGCAACGTCCACGGGTTGCTGGCCCCGCCCCGCACGGTCGGGTCGTTGGCGACGATCAGGCACTCGACGCCCGAGATGACCCCGATCCCCGTCACGACGCTCGCGCCCACCGTGTGGTCGGTGCCCCACGCCGCGAGCGGGGACAGCTCCAGGAACGCGGAGTCCTGGTCGACCAGCAGCTCGATGCGCTCCCTCGGCAGCAGCTTGCCCCTGCCGTGGTGGCGGTCGACGTACTTGGGGCCGCCGCCGGCCAACGCCTTGGCGTGCTCCTCGGCGAGTTCGGCCAACCGGGCCAGCATCGCCTCGCGGTTGGCCAGGAACTCCGGCGACCGCCTGTCCACAGTGGATCGGAGAGTGGTCATGCGGTGTACCCCATCTGCCGGGCGGCCAGCTCGGCCAGCACCTCGCTGGCGCCGCCGCCGATGCCGAGGATGCGCGCGTCCCGGTAGTGCCGCTCCACCTCGGCCTCGCGCATGTAGCCGAACCCGCCGTGGAGCTGCACGGCCGCGTCGACGACGAACTGGCAGGCCTCCACGGCCGCGTTCTTCGCCATGCACACCTCCGCCACCACCTCCTCGCCCGCCGCCACCCTGGCGGCGACGGCCCACACGTAGGTCCCGGCCAACTCGACGCGTTGCCGCATCTCGACCAGCCGGTGCCGCACGAGCTGACGGGAGACCAGGGGGCGGCCGAAGGTCGTCCGCGCCCTGACCCACTCCAGCGCGAGGTCGAGACAGCGACGCGCGGTGGCGTGCGCCTGCGCGGCCAGGCTCAGCCGTTCGACCTGGAACTGCCGCATGAGCAGGGCGAAACCCTGGTCCTGCTCGCCGACCAGGTTGCTCGCGGGGACCACGGCGTCCACGAAGGACAGTTCCGCCGTGTCGGAGCAGTGCCACCCCATCTTGTCCAGCCGCCGGGTCACCGTGAAGCCGGGCGTGCCCCGCTCGACCACGAGCAGGCTCACCCCGCCGTAACCCGGTCCCCCGGTGCGCACGGCGGTGGTCACGAAGTCCGCGCGGGCGCCCGAGGTGATGTAGGTCTTGGCCCCGTTGACGACGAACGCGTCGCCGTGGCGCACGGCGGTGGTGCGCAGGGCGGCCACGTCCGACCCGCCGTCGGGCTCGGTCACGGCCAGCGCGCCGATCAGCTCGCCGGCCAGCGTCGGCCGGACGAACCGCTCGACCAGCTCGGGCGAGCCCCGGTCGACGATGTGTGGCAGCGCGATGCCGTGGGTGAACAACGCCGCCACCAGGCCGGACGACCCGCCGGCGAGGATCACCTCCTCGGTGACGGCCAGGGAGTCCAGCAGGCTCCCCCCGGCCCCGCCGACCTCCTCGGGGAAGCCGACGCCGAGCAGCCCGACCTCCGCCGCGCGTCGGTGCGGGTCGCGGGGAACCTCCCCGGCGCGTTCCCACTCGGCCAGGTGGGGCACGACCTCGCGCAGGACGAACCGGCGCACGGTCTCCCGCAGCGCGCGGCGCTCGGGCGCATCCCGTTCGATCACAGCAACACCTCCGGGACGTCGACGATCCGGGACCGCAACCACTCGCCGAGCGCCTTGGCCTGGGGGTCGAACCGGGTCGCGGAGGCCACCCCGTCGCCGAGCAGGCCGTGCACGACGAAGTTGACCGCGCGCAGGTTCGGGAAGTCGTGGCGGTCGACGGGCAGGCCCGCCACCTCGGGGAGCAGCTCGCGGAGCCGGTCGGTGGTCAGCTCGTGGGTCAGCCAGCGGTAGGCGGGGTCCGACCGGACCCACACGCCGAGGTTGGCGGCTCCGCCCTTGTCGCCGGAGCGGGCGCCGGCGAGGACGCCGAGCGGGACCCGGCGGGTGGGGCCGCCCGGCAACGGCCCCGGCCGTGCGACGGGCGGGTCGGGCGGCAGGGGAGTCGTCGTGGGAGGCGGGGGGATCGGGACCGACGTCCCGTCGGGCAGGACGGCCCGGTGCTCGACGGCGTCCTGCGGGACGAACGCGGCGGAGAAGACGCCGAACGGGGTGCCGTCCGTCGGCGGCGCGGTCACGTGGAAGCCGGGGTAGGAGGCGAGAGCCAGTTCGATCGCGGCGCGGGAGAACGCCTTGGCACGCGCGGGATCGGGCGTCTTGATCGTGGCGTGTAACAGGGCGCTGGCGGTCTCCTCGGTGTCCGCGTCGGCGTGGTCGGTCCTCGCGAGTGTCCACACGAGACCGTCCGGCCCCACCGCCGCTTCGAGCTGTCGTCGCGCCAGCGCCGCCTTGGCCTCCACGTCGAGACCGCACAGCACGAACGTCGTGGCGTTGCGGAACCCGCCGAGCCGGTTCACGCACACCTTGAGGTCGGGTGGGGGAGGAGCGCCCCGCACGCCGCTGATCCGCACGCGGTCGACGCCCTCCTGCGTCAGCAGCGCGGTGTCGAACCGCGCCACCACGTCCGGTCCCGCGTAGTGCGCGCCGCCGATCTCGTACAGGAGCTGGGCCGTCACGGTGTCGACCGTGACCGCGCCCCCGGTGCCGGCGTGCTTGGTGATGACCGCCGAGCCGTCGGCGGAGACCTCGGCGACCGGGAACCCTGGTCTGTCCACATCGGACAACTCAGTGAAGAAGGAGTAGTTGCCGCCGGTGGCCTGCGCCCCGCACTCCAGCACGTGGCCGGCGACGGTGGCCCCGGCCAGCGCGTCCCAGTCGTCCCGCGACCACCCGAAGTGCGCCGCCGCCGGGCCGACCACCAGCGACGCGTCGGTGACCCGCCCGGTGACGACGACGTCCGCGCCCGCGCGCAGGCACTCGGCGACGCCCCAGCACCCGAGGTAGGCGTTGGCGGTGAGCGGCGCGTCGATCCCCAGCTCACCGGCCCGTTCTCGCAGGTCGTCGCCGTCGACGTGGGCGACCCTGGTCCGGAGGCCGAGGCGGGCGGCCAGGTCGCGGAGCGCGGCGGCGAGCCCGGCCGGGTGCAGCCCCCCGGCGTTGGTCACGATCCGCACGCCCCGTTCCCCGGCGAGGACCAGGCATTCCTCCATCTGCCGCAGGAACGTCCTCGCGTACCCGAGCGCGGGGTCCCGCATCCGGTCCCTGCCCAGGATGAGCATGGTCAGCTCGGCGAGGTAGTCCCCGGTGAGCACGTCGAGCGGGCCGCCCTCCAGCATCTCCCGCATCGCGGAGAACCGGTCGCCGTAGAAGCCGGAGGCGTTGCCGACGCGGAGAGTCCCGGTCACGCCCGCTCCTTCCGCCTCGGCGCGGGGTCCGGCCCGGGAGGGCCGGCGAACGCCTGCGCCACGCGCAGCCACTGCCGCGCGACCTCGCCCACCGCCTCCAGCGCCAGGTCGTCGGGGTGGCGTCGGCGGGTCACCAGGAGGCAGAAGTCCAGCGCCGGGCCGGAGACCCGGTTCTCGGCGTCCTCCGGACCCCACTCCCACCGCTCGCCGTCCGGGCCGAGCAGCTCGACCCGCACGTCCGCCGCCGGCGCGGGCAACCCGTTGACCTGGAACGAGAACCCCAGTGTGCGGACACCGAGGTGGGCGACGTGCCGCAGCCGGCGGGTGGGCTCGCGCCGCACGCCCAGCGCCTCGGCGACGTCGAGCCCGTGGGCCCAGGTCTCCATCAGCCGGGCGGTGGCCATGGAGCCGGCGGCCATCGGCGGCCCGTACCAGACGATGCGGCTGCCGACCGGGAAGTGTTGCAGCGCCGTGGCGAGCTGCGCGCGCCCGGTCCGCCAGCGGTGGAGCAGCCGCGCGGGGTCCTCGCGGGCGCCCTCCTCCGCACCCGCGTCCACGAACCCGCCCGGGTCGGCGGCTGCTTTGGCGAGGCCGGCGGTGAAGCCGTCAGGGTCCTTGATCGCCCAGAGCGCCTGCGCGTCGGTCCACGCCAGGTGCGCGATCTGGTGGGCGATGCTCCAGCCCGGCGCCGGTGTGGCCGTGGCCCAGCCCTCGGCGGGCAGGTCCCGCACGAGCGCGTCCAGCTCGTCGCCCTCGGCACGCAGGTCGTCGACCAGGGTGGCGGTGTTCACCGTGCCTCCTCGGGGGAACGCTCCAACAACGGGTCCGGGTCGGGAGGCGCCGTCGCGGCGGGAACCGGCGCCCGTAAGACCGCCGCCGACGCCGTCACCTCGCCTCCCGCAGGGTCCGGTCCAACGTCCGCGCCCACTCCGCCAGCAGGCGCGAGCGGCGGGCGGAGTCGTCGGTCAGGGTGTTGGCCAGGCCCAGGCCGCGCATCAGGTCGAGGGTCGCCTGGATCGCCTCCCGCACGCCGGGACGGCTCTCGTCCGCGCCCAGCAGCTCGATCGTGAGCCGGTGTGACTCCCGGCCGACCTTGGCCTCCAGCGGCACGACCGCCGCGCGCAGCTCCTCGTCGGTGCGGGCGGCGACCCACAGCTCCAGCGCGGCCTGGAACAGCGGACCGGTGTAGAGGCGGGCGAGCATGTCGAGCACCGCGGCCGTGCGGTTCTCGCCGGCGGGCAGGGCCGCCGCCTCGCGCAGCACCTCCTCGCGCCGGACCTCGGCGAGGTGCTCGACGGCGGCGAGCACCAGCTCGGCGCGGGTGCGGTAGTGGTGGAGCTGCGCGCCCCGGGAGACCCCGGCCCGTTCCGCGACCACCGTGGTGGTCGTGCCTGACCAGCCCAGTTCGGCGAGGCACTCGATGGTGGCCGTCATGAGCCGCTGGCGGGTCTGCTGACTGCGTTCCTCCTGCCGGCTCCTGGCCGGCACGGCGGTGACCATGGCCACACCCTGCCCGCCCCCGAAAAAACAGTCAAGACTGAATGTTTCTCGACCCGGCCCGGCGCCGCCACGTCGTGAGGAGGTGGATGCCGACTTGGAGGGGATGGCCGTGCCGCGCGACGGACTGGTCTTCCCAGCGCGGGTGGGTTGACCAGATCGTCCACAGTGGACGTTCTATGACTGCCTGGGAAAGTGTTGCCCCAGAGGCAGTGTTGCCCCAGACGCGGAAACGGGACGCGGGCGGGAGGAGGAGAGCCCACGCCCTCCCTCATCGCCCGCGTCCCGTCGTGACGCGAGGGTGTTCAGACTTGCTTGCTCAGGAGTTGCCGTCGGCCTCGCGGTCGAGCGCCCGGCTGATCAGGCGGATGATCGTCTCCTGTCCGGCGGCCGTGGCGTCCAGCTTGCCGCGCACCTCCGCGAACCCCGTGTGCACCTCGTCCTTCAGGTCGGTGAGGTCGGCGCGCATCGCGTGGAGGAGCCGGGTGTGGTCGCGTTGGACGTCCCGGAACTCCGCGACGTCGCGGTCCGCGGCGCCGGCCAGGACGCGGGCGGCAGCGGCGTCCGCCCGAGCGACCTCGATCTTCTCCTCCAGATTGGCGACACGTGCCTTCAGGTCGTTCATCTCGGTACGGAGTTCGTCCAGCTCACTGGGCATGAAAGGGGGACACTCCCGTCTCGGGGGCGGATGGCGAGTGCCGGTCCCGCCCGACCACGGAAGTGTCCCGCAAGATCAGTAGAGGGTGACGACAGGGTCACCCTGCGTGATCCTCCCGGCGCTCGTGGAGGAGGAGCAGGGCGTACGCGGCCAGCGACTGGGCGTCGGTGATCTCACCCCGCCGCGCCATGTCCTCGAACTCGGCCCTGGTGAACCACCCCGTGCGCATGTCCTGCTCCTCGGGCTCCCGCTCGGGTTCGCCCACCGTCAGGTCGGTAGCCAGGTAGGCGTGCCCGCGTTGGCTGGACGTGCCGGCGGCACAGTCGATCAGGCCGAGTTCGACCATTCGCCCGGCCGTCAGCCCGGTCTCCTCCCGCAGCTCGCGGGCGGCGAGCGCGGCCGGGTCCAGCCGCGCCCGCTCGGGGGCGGTGCCCTGGGGGAACTCCCACCGCCGCATCCCCAGGGGGTAGCGGAACTGCTCCACGAGCTGGAGCCGGTCCCCGTCCAGGGGGATGACCAGCGCGTACGTCGGCTTGTCGATCACACCGTAGATGCCGGTCGAGCCGTCGGGGCGGCGGATCACGTCCTCACGGACGGTCATCCACGGGTTGGCGTACACCTCACGACTGGCGAGCGTCTCCACGCCCGCCATCCTGCCGTGCGATCACGGTGCCGCGTCGGCCCCCGTGGCCCCGCCCTTCCTGGGGGTGTTCAACCGCGAGCGCCGCATGCCGTAGCCGAAGTACACGACCAGGCCCACCACGCTCCAGACCGCGAACGCGAGCCAGGTCTCCTTCCGCAGGCCGGCCACCAGCCACAGGCACAGCGCGAGGCCGATCAGCGGGGTGATCGGCACCAGCGGGGCGCGGAAGCTGCGCTGGAGGTCGGGCCGGGTCCGCCGCAGCACCATCACCCCGATGTTGACCAGGCTGAACGCGACCAGCGTCCCGATGCTGGTCGCCTCGGCGAGCTGGCCCAGCGGGACCAGCGCCGCCAGCAGGGCCACCACGATGCCGACGAGCAGGGTGTTGGCCGCCGGCACGGCGCGCCGGTTGACGCGGGAGAACAGCCCGGGGACCAGGCCGTCCCTGGACATCGAGACCAGGATCCTGGTCTGGCCGTAGAGCACGGTCAGCACGACCGAGGCGATGGCGATCACGGCGCCCAGCGCCAGCACGGTCGCCGGCCACCCGGTCCCGGTCACGGCCTGGAGCACGGCGGCCAGCGACGCCTTGGAGGAGCTGAGGGTGTCCACGCCGACCGCGCCGATCGCGGTGAGCGCGACCAGGACGTAGGCCGCCGTGACGATGGCCAGCGAGATCACGATCGCCCTCGGCAGGTCGCGCTGGGGGTTGCGGGCCTCCTCGCCGGCGGTGGACGCGGCGTCGAAGCCGATGAAGGAGAAGAAGACCAGCGAGGCCCCGCTGGCGATGCCGCTGAGCCCCATCGGCGAAAACGGGGTGAGGTTGCCGGACCGGAAGCCGGTGACCGCGACCACCACGAAGAACACGAGGACGCCGATCTTGAGCAGCGTCGTCGTGGTCGTCACCGCCGCGCTCTCCCGGATGCCGCCCAACAGCACCACGGTCGCGAGCAGGACGACGATCGCGGCGGGGACGTTGATGACGCCGCCGTCGCCGGGCGGGGCGGAGAGCGCGTCGGGGATGCGGAAGCCGAGCGTGGACTCGAAGAACGAGTTGAGGTACTCGCCCCAGCCGACGGCCACCGCCGCGACCGACACCCCGTACTCCAGCAGCAGGCACCAGCCGCAGATCCAGGCCACCAGCTCGCCGAGGGTCGCGTACGAGTAGGAGTAGGCCGAGCCCGAGACGGGCACCGCGCCGGCCAGCTCCGCGTAGGACAGGGCGGAGAACAGCGCGGCCAGGCCCGCGAGCACGAACGACAGCACCACGGCGGGGCCGGCCTCGGGCGCCGCGTCGCCGAGCACCACGAAGATCCCCGTGCCGAGGGTGGCGCCGACCGACAGCGACACCAGGGGCAGCAGGCCCAGGCTGCGCTTCAGCTTCGTATGCGCGCCCTCGTCGGCGAGCTGCTCGACGGGCTTGGTGCGCAGCAGGGTGTGTCGGGTCAGCAGCACAAGGCGCGACGGTAGCCCGTTCGGACCAGAATCCCGCAAGGTGAACGCCGTCACCAAGAGTGACGTTTCTCACCTGACCAGGGGGTCATGGGACGAAAAACAGTTCCGTGACTCCGCAACGAATCACGCCTCGGCACCCCGTTCCTGTCATGTTCATTGCGGAAGGCCCTCGGGTCGCGCACCGAACTCCTGTCGCATGCGCTCGGGGGAGTAGGTCTCCTCGATCACCGCGCACGGCTGGGGTGTCACGCTGGGCGACTTCGTCACAGTGGCCGCCTGGCCGTTCTCGACCACGACGTGGGTGGTCTCGAACGCGCACGGGCCACCCTTGTCCTTCGCCGGCACGGCCGCCCGCACCAGCAGCGGTCGGAGCGGCCCGATGTCGGTCAGCCACGACGCCCTGGCCGCGCCGACCAGCGCCTCGCGGGCCTTCTGCTCCGGCGTGCCGGCCGGCAGTCGGAGCTGGACGTAGTGCGGCACCCTCGGGTCCAGCAGCGGGCTGCTGATCTCCGTGCCGCCGCCGACGGCCAGCAGGAACCGCGTGGTCTCCAGCGGCGGGAAGGTCTGCTCGTCGTCCGCGTTCCGCACGCTGTGCCGGTTGGCCGGCTCGCCCCACAGCCTCCGCGCGTAGCCGGCGCTGACCGACTGGCCGTCCAGCCCGCACGGGTCCGGCTTGCGCTGCTCGGGGCAGGGCACGCCGGCCGGGAGCGCGAACTCGTGCGTCACGGTGAGCCGCGCCATCTCGTCGGGACCGTGGTCCCACAACGCGCGCAGCACTGCCCTAGTGGTGCGTTCCGCCTCGTCCAGGCTGGCCGGCGTGCTCCGCACCGTGACCCCGACGGCGTAGGGCGAGTGGCGGTCGGTCAGGTTCCGCCACGGCCCGGTGCCCGGTTCGGTCGCGGTGACGGTCACGCCGGGCACGTGCTGCTCCACGGCCGCGCGGATCGTCCGGTCGCGGTCGGCGCGTTCCGGCTCGCTCCAGCCGCAGGCGGTCAGCGCGGCGCAGAGGACGGCGCTGGTCACGGCGGTCACCACGGCCTTCGCCGCGGTGACCGCCCTCGTGGTCCGGGTTCGGCTCGTCACTTCTTCGGTGGCTCGTCGAGGAGTTGGTAGGTCCACGACTTCTGGATCCTGCCCTGTGTGTAGGGGGCGGCCTGCTGGTTGATCGCGTCGGTCCGCCCGCTCTGGTCGATGATGTGCTGGTAGGCCGCGATCGAGTGGCTGTTCGGGAAGTCGGTCGCGTCGATCTTCTTCCCCTGGTGGTCCTGCACCGTCGTGTGGTGCGTGTTGCCCCGGATCTCGGTGCGCCCCGGCGCGACCGACTCCGGCGAGCCAGGGCCCCGGCCGTCCAGCGTCGGCACGATGTCCCTGTCGTTGGTGACGGTGGTGAACTGCGTGGTGGCGCCGGGCGGCAGCCCCTTGTTGTCCACGGGGGACCCGACGGTCACCACGTTGGTGACGTTGTACTTGCCGCCGTTGAAGTTCGGGTCCTGCGCCAGGTTGGCGGCGGCGATGCCGCCCTCGCTGTGGCCCACGATCATCATGTTCGCGCCCCTGGGCACCCCGGCCTGGTCCAACGCCATCTGGATGGCCTTGGTGTAGGAGGAGTCCGGGTGCTGGGCGTTGCGCATGGCCCCGCCGAGGTCCTGTGGCGACTCCATCATCGGGTTGCCCGGCGACATCCCGGGCAGGGTGACGACGTAGCGCGGCTGGCCGTCGGGTCCGGCCACCTGGTAGACCGCGATCTTGCCGGTGTTGCCCAGCGAGTCCAGTGTGGACAGATAGTCGTGGATGCCGGCCTGCCGGCCGGTCATCTCGTCGACCATCTCGGAGTTGTCGATCTTCTCCGCGTGGCCCGGCCCGGAGTCCATGACGCCCGACAGCCAGTCCAGGCTGATGCCGAGCACCGGGTCCACCGTGGGCTCGCGGCCGCCGAGCATGTCCCAGCCCACGGCGTCGTTGGCCGGGTTCTCGTCGAGCAGGGCGTTGAGCGCCAGCAGCTCGGGCAACACCGGGGCGAGGGTCCCCATGCCCCCGCCGTTCGGGTCGTCCATCAGCTCCTTGATCTTCAGCAGCGCCTCGGCCTGGTGGTCGCCGGCCAGCAGGTCGACGATCTCGTTGAGCTTGTCGTTGTTGGCCAGCTCGGGGTGGTCGTAGAGGACCGAGCTGATCCGCATGCCCAGCGCGTCGGCCGCGATCCGCTCGGCGAGCCCCTCGTTGCCGGTCACCGTGCCGATCCCGTCGACCACGCTGGCCAGACCGCCGCCGGCGAACGCGCAGCCCAGCCCGCCCGCGTTGGTCAGCGCGCGCACGAGCGCCTTCGCCGCGGTGGCCGCCGAACCGGGGGAGAGCACGGCGGAGGCGAGCATGTCGCCGTTCGTCAGGGCGCCGGTGACCACCGGCTCGACCTTCTTGAGCTGCTCGGCGGCCGCGGCGACCGCGGTCGACTGCCTGCGCAGCAGCTCCGTGTTGACCTCGAAGTGTCCGCTCACCCTCGTGCTCCCCTCTACGACACCGTCGCCGCGAGCCCGGCGAGCGCCCCGACCAGCTCCTCGTCCCCGCCCGGCGACACCCGCACGGTCCGCGCGCCGTCCGGCCCAGGGCCGCCCGGGGTCACCAGGAACCGGCCCCGGTCGGTGTCCCACCAGGCCACGGGGGCCGCCGACTCCACCCACCCGTCGCCGACCGGGCGCACGGCCGCCACACGGCCGGACCCGTGTCGGGCGGCGAGGATCTCCGCGAGGGCGGCGGCGGCCTCGGGGGAGGCGCCCCGCGCGACCGCCGCCGGCACGTCCAGCTCCAGGTTCAGGTCGACCGGCGGCTCGACCAGCAGCGCGGCCGGCACCCGAAGGTCGGCGCGGCCCGCCTCGGCGTGGCCGGCGGAGGCGACCACGGCGCGGGCCAGCTCGTGGGCGGGGAACCAGCGCAGCGCCACCGTGCCGTCCACCGAGGGCAGCACGAGCAGGCCGCGCTCGCCGTCGGTGGCCGCCGCGCCCCGCACGAGCCGGCCCTCGCGCTCCAGGTCCGCCTCGAACGCCAGCACCTGCCGGGTGGGGACCGCCAGCGCCTCCGCCAGCGTCGGCTCCACCCGGTAGCCGCCCTCGACCCCGGTCACCAGGCCCCGCGCGAGCAACGAGCGCGCCGCGACCTCCCGCACCAGCTCCATGTGCTCGGTCTGCTCGCGGCTGACCATCCGACCCGGCAGCGCGGCGGCCTCCCCGAGCACGAACAGCAACACCTCCAGCTCCTCGCTGGAGACCCGGAGGGACCCGGTGGCGTCGGCCGTCACAGCGCGACTCCCTTCTCGGAGATCCGGCGCCCCAGCTCCAACCAGTCCTTGTGGCCGGGGGCGGGCAGCTTGGTCGGGTCGAAGTCCCAACCCTTCCACGGCAGGTGGTCCTCGACCGCGCCCACGACCTTGCCCACGGCGTCGACGGCCTTCCTGGCCAGCCCGGTCGCGGTGTCGATGGCGGAGTTGACCCACCCGGTCACCGCCTCCTGCAACCGGTTGATCTCGGCGAGGAGTGTGCGGACCTCGTCGGCGTGCTCCTCCACCGCCTTCGCGGCGGCCAGCAGGTCGGCCTGGGCCGTCTCGCACGCCTTCACCCGCTGGGCCATCCGCTGCCGGAACGCGGCGGCCGCCTGGCCCTCCCAGTGCACCGCCGCCACGGCGTCGCGGACACGGGAGGCCTGTTCGGCGGCGCGGGCCGCCTGGGCACGGAGCGACCGCGCCAACTCGTCGATCTTGTCCGGGTCTCCGTACACGCTCGCACCTCGGTCACAGGGGTCCGTTTCGGGGCATTCGCGCGCTATTGACTCCGGCGACGGGGCTACGGTTCCACCGTTCTGACGAGTCATTACGCTTGTCAGGTGCGTCTCGTGATCGCCCGCTGCCAGGTGGACTACGTCGGCCGTCTGACCGCCCATCTGCCGATGGCCCAGCGGTTGCTGCTGGTCAAGGCGGACGGGTCGGTGTCGGTGCACTCCGACGACCGCGCCTACAAGCCGTTGAACTGGATGAGCCCGCCGTGCTGGCTCGTCGAGGACGAGGGCGTGTGGACCGTGCAGAACAAGGCGGGGGAGAAGCTGGTCATCACCCTCGACGAGATCCTGCACGACTCGCGGCACGAGCTGGGCGCCGAGCCGGGCCTGGTCAAGGACGGCGTGGAGGCCCACCTCCAGGAGCTGCTCGCCGAGCACGTGACGACCTTCGGCGAGGGGTGGTCGCTGGTGCGGCGGGAGTACCCGACCGCGATCGGACCCGTGGACCTGCTGTGCAGGGACGCCGACGGCGCGACCGTCGCCGTGGAGGTCAAGCGGCGGGGCGAGATCGACGGCGTCGAGCAGCTCACGCGGTACCTGGAGCTGCTCAACCGCGACCCCCTGCTCGCCCCCGTCAAGGGCGTGTTCGCCGCGCAGCAGATCAAGCCGCAGGCGCGCACGTTGGCCGAGGACCGGGGCATCCGGTGCCTGGTCGTGGACTACGACGCCCTGCGTGGCATCGAGCCCGACGAGTTCCGCCTCTTCTGAGTTCTCGCGCACACCCGGTCGTGTGGTAGGTGGGACGCGCGTTCTTCGTCGATCACGCGGGGTGTGACGTGAGTGTGTCCGCCGGGGCCAGGAAGCTGGAATCCCTGTTGGAAGCGGTTCCCGCGCTCGAAAGCCTCGGGAGACGCGCGCAGGAGGATGACGAGGAGGACGCCCTCGTCGCCGCGGCCGAACTCCAGGATCGATACGCGCGGTGGTACGCGGAGGCGTTGGCCGTCATCCCGGACGACCTGACAGCGCGGTTCCGGGGGCTCTACCTAAGGCGGTATGCCTACCCCAAAATCCAACACTTCGTGCGCAGCCCCCGGCAGAGGTGGGCGTTGTACGACCACGTTCCCAGGTTCTTCAAGGAACGTGGGCCGTGGCAGTACGCGCTCAACGACAGTTTTCTCGCTCCCCTTCAGGAGCAGAAGCAGCTCCTCCTCCAGGCTCTGGCCAGATGTGAGCCCGCCGCCAGCGCGTTCCCGGGCTTCGACCTCCTCCAGAGGATCGCCGTACGACTTCCGGAGGCGATCGCGATCCTGACCAGGGAGAACCGCGAACGCCCCGGCGCGCCCATTCGCGACGAGTACGACCTCCAGCGGATTCTCCACGCGGTGCTCTCGGTCTTCTTCGACGACGTCCGGGCTGAGGAGACAACGCCCTCCAGGGCGGGGGGCTCGTACCGGATCGACTTCCTGTTGACATCCGAGAAAGTGGCCGTGGAGGTCAAGATGACCCGCGAGTCCATGACGACGCGGCAGGTGCGGGACCAGCTCGTGGCCGACATCTTCGGATACCGGAGGCATCCCGACGTGTCCGCCTTCTTCGCGATCGTCTACGACCCGGGACGTCTCATGGACAATCCACGGGGATTCGAGAACGACTTCCGGGACGACGATCCGGACTTTCCGGTTCGTGTCGTCGTGGTCGGTGCGTAGTCGGCGTGAGCCCGACGAGTTCCGCCTCTTCTGACGCCGGTCAGCCGCCAGTCGGCGCCCGCCCGCGCCCTGCGCCCGCCTGTTCCCGTCCGGGTCAGGACGGGAGGGGGCGCGCGAGTGACGCGTGCCGCGAGCTGAGCGCCGCGGCGCGCTCGTAGAGCCGCTGGAACGCGCTGGTCACGGCTGGCCACGTGCAGTGCGTCGGCTCCGTGGCGAGGTTGTGCGCCGCGATGCGCCGACGGAGCTGGTGGTCCCCGGCGAGCTGGGCGACCGCGTTGCCGAGCCCGCCCGCGCTGTGGCAGAGCAGGCCCTCCCTGCCGTGCCGCACGAAGTCCGCGACACCGGTGCCCGCCCGCGCGACGACCGGGACGCCGGCCGTGCGCGCCTCCAGGGCCGCGATGCCGAAGGACTCCCGCACAGTCGGGCTCACGAACACGTCCGCCGTGCGCAGCAGCTCGTGGATGCCGGCGCGGTCGAGCCGGCCGGCCAGGCGCACCCAGTCGGCCATCCCGTGCCGTCGGAGGTGGCGGCGCATCGCCTCCAGCGCGGGACCCGAGCCGGCGATGGTGGCCCGCAGCGGCACCTCGGGGCGCAGCCGCGAGCGCGCCACCCGCAGGACGTCGAGAAGCGTGATGGGCTGCTTACGGGGAGCCAGCCGGCCGACGGCCACGACGTGCACCCCGTCCTCCGAGCGGTCCGCGTCGTCGGCGTTGTCGGCGTCGTCGGCGTCGTTGGGGGCCGGGGCGTCGGACGCGGGGGTGACGCGCCACTGCGAGGGGTCGATCCCGTTGGGGACGACGGCGACCTCCAGCTCGGGGGCCACCCGCCGCACCAGGCCCGCCGCGGCCGAGCTGACGGTCGAGGCGACCAGCGGGAAGTCGCTCCACCGCGTGAGCTGGTCGAACGTGCGGTAGATGCCGCGCGTCACCGGGTCCCACATGCTGTGCACGGTGACGACGGTGGGCAGCCCCGCCCTGACCGCGCACCGCACCGCGGACCAGGCGAACGGCGACACCGCGCCGACGTGCACGTGGACGACGTCCGGCCCCAGCCGCCGCAGCAGCCGGAGGATGTGCTGGCCGGCCCGGGGGTGCACCGGGAGCTCCCACGGCAGGGCGGCGGTCACCCGGTGGACGGGGTACCCCGGGTCGGGCAGGCCGGCGTCACCCTCGGGTGTGGCAGTGATCACGTGGATCTCGGCGCCGCTCGCCCGCTGCGCCCTGGCCAACTCCCCGACCTGGACCTCGATTCCCCCCAACCGCGGATGGAAACAGTCGGTGACGTGAACGATCACTGCGGCGACTCCCCCTGCCCGTCTTCCCCCGTCGATCGTGCACCTCCTGGCAGGCTGGGCGCATGCGACACGCTTGTGTCTTCTTTCATGCCCATCCGGATGACGAGGCGTTGCTGACGGCCGGCACAATGGCCCGTTTGGCTGCTGAGGGTCACCGGGTGGTGCTGGTCGTGGCCACAGCCGGTGAACAGGGGCTGGCCGCCCCCGAGGCCGTGACGGGCGGATCCCTCGGCGCGGTCCGCACCCGGGAGCTGCACGCCTCGGCCAGGGCACTGGGCTGCGCCAGGGTGGAGTTCCTCGGCTACGCCGACTCCGGGCTGGACGGCTCCGCCGTCGCCGGGGACGGCCCCACGCCGTTCGCCTCGGCGGACGTCGAGGAGGCCGCCGGGCGGCTCGCCGACCTGCTGCGCGAGGAGAACGCCAGCCTGCTGACCAGCTACGACCCGGCGGGCGGCTACGGGCACCCCGACCACGTGCAGGTGCACCGGGTCGGCGCGCGCGCCGCGGAGATCGCCGGGACGCCCGTGGTGCTGGAGGCGACCGTCGACCGCGACCTGCTGCTGCGCGGGCTGCGCCTGGCGTCGAAGGTCTACCCGTTCCCGCCCGAGTTCGACGCGCGGACGTTCGAGACCGCGTACTCGCCCCGCGCCGCCATCACACATAAGGTGGATGTTCGCCGATACGCCCAGGCGAAACGGCAGAGCATGGCCGCGCATGTGACGCAGGCAACCGGGGGGGACTCCACCAGGACCCTGGCCGCCCTGCTCCGGATCCCCCGGCCGCTGTTCCGCTGGGTGCTGGGCACGGAGTGGTACGTCCAGCGGGGACTGCCACCGGGGCGGGTACTCCGGGACCCCCTGGCAACACTGACGGACGAGTGTGTGGGCTAAACACTGACTCTGATTCCGCAGGTCAGGGCGGGCGGGGTGCCTTCCGCGGTGCCCCGCCCGCTGTCTCATGGCACCCCGCGCCACCCAGACCACGGGCGCGGACCCCGCTCGCCCCGGAAGCAGGCGACACAACGCCGATCGGCCGGCCACGCGGAATCTGGCCGTACCGATGTCGCGACTCGGCCAGGCGCTCACGCATCCACGCCCGATCGACCGGAGACAGGAAACGCGCCCCCTCAATGCGTTCGGTCAGCCGCACGAACGGAGAAAGCTGCGGAAGCTCGAACGCGTCCGGCGGCGGCAGTGATCAGTCCTGGTGACAGCGCGTCAAGGGTGGTCGTAGCAGTCCGCATCACGTCACAGAGCGACACGGGCGAGGGGGCTGTTCCCCACTGTTCCCACACGGGAGGGGGGTTGATCGACTCCCCTGATCGCCGGGAGGATCGCCCCCATGCGCCTCCTCCTGCTCGGCGGTTCGTGGTTCCTCGGTCGCGCTGTAGTGGACGCCGCCCTGGCGGCCGGTTGGGAGGTGACCACCTTCCGCCGGGGCCGCACCGGCCACCAGGGCGGCGTCCGCCTGGTCCAGGGCGACCGGACCGAGCCGGCCGACCTCGCGCGGCTGGCCACCCACGGCCCCTGGGACGCGATCGTGGACACGATGAGCTACGTACCCCGCGAATCCCTCGCCATGGCGCGCATCCTCGAAACCGTCGCGGATCGCTACGTGCTGGTTTCGACGGTCAGCGTCTACGAGGGGTGGCCGGTCGAGCCGCTCACGGAGCACTCGCCGACCCTCAAATGTCCGCCAGACGCGGACGCGGACTATGGCGTCGATGCCGATCCGGGGCCGAGTCGGTACGGCTTCGGGAAGGCTGGTTGCGAATGTGCGGTCACGAGCGCGTTCGGCCCCGCGCGAGTAGCGATTCTGCGTCCGGGAGTGATCCTCGGCCCGCATGAGTACGTCGGCCGGCTCCCGTGGTGGCTCCGGCGATTCGAGCGCGGCGGAACGGTCATTGGGCCGGGTGATCCCGCTCGGCGCATTCAGCCCGTCGACGTCCGCGATGTCGCGAAGTTCG
The DNA here is from genome assembly GCF_024171885.1 of Streptoalloteichus tenebrarius. Lineage (GTDB taxonomy): Bacteria > Actinomycetota > Actinomycetes > Mycobacteriales > Pseudonocardiaceae > Streptoalloteichus > Streptoalloteichus tenebrarius. Next base: position 95,640 of record NZ_JAMTCP010000025.1, read on the forward strand.
CGCTCCGGTGCGCGCTCGGTTTGCAAGGTGTGTACAACGTCGTGGGCCTTGACGAGGAAGCGACCATGGGCGAGTTCCTCGCAGCCTGCGCGGAGGTGACCGGATCAGCAGCCGAAGTCGAGTGGGTACCCGATGAGCACCTCATCAAGTCGGGCGTGAAGCATTGGACTGAGATCCCCCTCTGGCGGCCATTCGCCGGCACGTGGGACATCTCGGCCTCGGCGGCCGAGCGGGCCGGACTGACCACGCGGCCACTGGCCGAAACCGTCCACGACACGTGGGAGTGGCTTCAGAACGCCGAGCCGATGGCACACGAAAGGGCCGCCGAACTCGGCATCACCCCGGAACGCGAATCCACGATCTTGGAGGCGTGGCGAGCCCAGCGGCCCTGAATTCGGCGGACGGTCAGCCCACAGGCGGGAGACTCGGTCGCGCCACCGTCCGAGCGGTCCACGCCTCGATTTGCTCACCGATCTCGGTAGCGGACGGCGAACCGCGGAATCGGGGCGCACTGACAGCTCGCCGAAGCTCGGCCAGGCGTCGCGTCAGGGCCTCGGTTCGGCGGTCCGGAGACAGCTTGAGCACCGGCTTGAGCGCCTCGACGACGCCGTCAAGACTATCGTCTAGCACCCGAGCGGCTACCAGGTCAGCCCGCGCCGACAGCTCCCCGGGTAGCCACCGGTCCCCCTCCGGCGTGCGCGCCCACTCGTCCAGCGCGGCTTGCGCCTCCCGCTCGGCGGCAGCCGGCTCACCCAGTGCGATGTAGGAACTCGCCGCGCACAACGACAGTCGCGCGCTACCGAACGCGAGTTCCCCGCCAGCCGAGAAGAACTCGTCGCGGTCGGTGCTTCCCAGCTCGTCAGTCGCGCGTTCCACGGCCTCGGCCACCTCCCCCCGCGCGCCGAGCATGGCGAGCGCGCGGGCGTGCACGGCGTGCAGCCGGACCCGGGCCGTCCCTGGCGGGGCCAGCTCCAGTGCGGCCGCCGCGACCTTCTCGGCCTGCCTCGGGCGCCCTCCCCAGAACGTCACGGTGGCCTGGAGCGCCCTCGCCCACGACATGAGCGGTAGATGCTCGATGACCGACCCGTAGGTGATCGCGGCCTGTGCTTGCTCCTCGGCGACGTCGGGGTGGCCGAGATCCCAACTGACTGAGGCCATGAGGCCGGTGATCAGGCCGGCGATCAGGTACAGCTCGGTCTGCTGCCTCGGCCGTCGGGTCTGGTCGAGGAGATCCCACACCGTTCGGCGTAGCTCGACGAGTTGGGTGAACAGACTCATGGGCGGCATCGTCGTGTACGCCCGGGCGTACCGCCGAGCCGCCGCGTGGAGCTGTTCGATCGCGGCCGGATCGAGTGCCGCCGTCGCAGAGAGGGCGTGCTGGGTGCTCTCGTGAGCAGCAGCCATGACCAACTCCTCACCAGTGAGAGTAGGGGTGGACGCTGATTGGGGCGGACCGAAGAGCACGGCCAACGTCTCACCGAACCAGCGTTCGAGGACGCGAGCATTCACACCGCCGCGCGGCTGAGCGTGTCCGGCTAGCCACCGCTGAGCTTGCCGTTCCGTGATCGTCGCCGATTCGCCCATGGCCTTGGCTTGGTCGCCGAACGCATCCACGAAGTCTTTCGCGGTCAGGTGTTTTCCTCGCACAAGTTGAGCGAGTCGAGTGGCAGGAACGTCCATAGAGATCCTCCCTGAGTACGGGCTCACGGTAGGGGCGCAGGCTTCCTTGGCGAAGAGCCCGCAGGGCAGAAGTCGTAGCGAAGTCGCGATAAGTCGCGACCAGGTCGCGGCCGGGACGCCGCAGTCGCGCCGATGATCATCCGCACCGATCCGCACCCCACGGAGAGGAGAGGCATGATCCCCCTGTCGCCACTGATCATCACGGTCACCACGGCCCTGCTCGTCGCAGTCGTCGTCGCCCTGGTCCTCATCGCCCACCGCAGCAACCAGCGCTGGACCCGCGAGGTCGAGGCCGACGAACGGCGCCGCGCCGCTGACCACGCCGCGATGCGCGCCATCCTCGCCACCTGGCGCGCCCAGCTCGACCAGACCCAGAGGATTCCCGTCATCACCGTCCCCGACCGGTCGCGGCGATGACCGTGGCCGCCAGCATCCTCGCCGTCGGGCTGCTCGGCGTCGCGTTCTGGATGCTCGGGCACTGGGCTCGCTGCATCCGCCCTGAATGTCGGGTGTGCGGCGTCGAACTCGCCGACGTGCTCGTCCCCACCGCCGACGGTGGTTTCATCGTCGTCCTGCCCGGTCCGCCGATCCGGGTTCGGGTGCGCGTCGCCCGGGTCGCCCGAACGGTGATCGCGCTGCTGGTCGCCGTGATCGTGCTGACCGGCGACGTGGGCGCACTCCTGTTCACGGCCGTGGCCGGCCAGGGATAGGCGACCGTGTCTCGTCCGTTCAGTCCTCGTGTTCGTTCACGGGCGGGGGCTGCCCCAGTAGCGGGCGAGACGCGGGATGAGGCCCCGTTGGTGGAGCGGGGCTTCGGCGGCGGGACCGGGCCCCCTCCCATCCCTTGGCCCGGTCCCGCCGCCACCACCACACACCGACTGTCCGTCCACAGAGGAGGCACTGTGAACGTGACCGACCCCGCCTGGCCCGGATACATGTGGCAGCCCTGGGGGGAGAGGCGCCACGCCTACCGTGGCGGCCGGCGGCCGGATGGCGAGAACGTCGTCGCCTTCTGTGGCACGCCGTTGACCACCACCAGCTACCCGGGCGACAACCCCCCCGAGTGGCAGTGGCCCGAGTGCTCCGCGTGCGCCGAGGCC
>NZ_JAMTCP010000026.1 GCF_024171885.1 Streptoalloteichus tenebrarius
GGTCACTCCGCCTTTCGCGGGAGGCCCCACACCCGGGCAGCCACGTCCCGTCGGACCCCCGCCCCAGCCGGTTCCACGGGGGCCGGTGCCACAACCGAGCGCCGGTCCGCTTCCACCCCAGCGCGGCCCCGTGCCGCCCGCGCGCGGTCCTGCGTTCCCCGCTGCCGGCCAGGTACCGCACCAGCCCCTCGTCGGCTCACCGAACAACCAGGTCGCACCACCGACCCAACCGGTTCCACGGGGGCCGGTGCCACGGGGACCGGTGCCACAACCGGGCGCCGGTCCACTTCCACCCCAGCGCGGCCCCGTGCCGCCCGCGCGCGGCCCTGCGTTCCCCGCTGCCGGCCAGGTACCGCACCAGCCCCTCGTCGGCTCACCGAACAACCAGGTCGCACCACCGACCCGTCCGATGCCACCGCGCCCACCGGCGGCGCCGGCCGGCTTCGATCCCATGGGTTCGGGATTCACCGGGGTCGGCTTCCAGAGCCCACGGACCGAGGGCTTCGGCCCCCTGGGTTCCCAGCACAGCGGCTTCGGGCCGATCGGAAGCCGGTCCCACGACCTCGGCCCGACCGGTCACCGCGACGACACCCCGGCCTCGCCCGAGCAGCCGTCACCCACGCCGGACCAACGCCACGAGCAGCCGAGCTGGTACGACGACGGCGACGACCCGTTCACCGCGACTGACCCGACCCCGGCGACCCCTCCGTCCCACCACGACGACCGACACGGCAAAGAAGGCTGGGACGACGGCGCCAGGTTCACCGCAGACGTCGACCAGGCACACGCCGACGACGTGGCGGCGGCCCGCGACCAGGCCCGCACCACCGCCGGCGGGCTCTCGCTGTTCGACGACAGCGACCGCACGTCGAACTTCGACCGTTCCTCGGCCAGCCAGGTCCCGCCGGACCCGCACCGCTTCACCGTCGACATCCACGGCGACGCCGACCGCGCCCGCGTCGGTCGCACGCTGTTGAACCCGCACGAGCTGGCTGACATCATTCGGAGTGACCCCCGCTACCAGGACGGCCAGCCCGTCCGGCTTCTCATGTGCGACGCCGGCCGGCACGACGACGGCTTCGCCGCGAAGCTCGCCAAGGAGCTGAAGGCGCCCGTCCTCGCCGCGCGCAGCGACGTGTGGGTCACTTCCAACGGCGACGTCTTCGCCAGCCGCGCCGAGCACGACGGCTCCGGACCGAAGCGGCCTGGCTGGCCGCCCAACGGGGAGTGGGCGACCTTCCACCCCGACGGCCGCGTCGAGACCCACGGCAGCGGCGACCACGACCGACCCTACCCTCCTGGCCACAAACCCGACTGGGCCGCCACTGCCAAGGACTGGGACGGCCCTCCCGCCCTCCTCAGCCGCCGCGGCACCGACGCTCCGCCCTGGCCCGGCCAGGACGGGTTCCCCAGAGACCCCTACGGCCGGTCTCCGACACCACCACCGGTCTTCGGCGGACACCCGTCCGGCGGCCCACCACCGCCCGGAGCCCAGTTCGGCACGAATACCTGGAACCAATCCGGCCCGTCGCCCCACGGACCGCACCCGACCCATTCCGACCCGCGCGCCGGCCAGTACCCGCCCGTGCGCCAACCGGGCGCGCCGTACCAGGGCGCGCCGTACCAGGGCGGGCCGTACCAGGGTGGCTGGCAGGACACCTCCCAGGTCGACCGGCGCCACCCGCCGGCTCCCGGCGTCCAGCCCGGGCCCCCCGTCTGGGGCGGCCAGCCCGCGACCAGGCCGAACTACCCCAACACCCCGGTGCCGCCCGGCGGTCCGGTGCCGCCCGGTCAACAGGTCCAGCCGCCCCGGCAGGGCTACCCGCCGGCCAACGTCCCGCCCGCCTATCCCCTCCAGCAGCCGCGATCGGGGTACACGGGTGCGCGGGCGGACGCCTCGCCGACTCAGCCCGGCGCGGGTCGCCCTCCAGCCACCAACCCCTGGCCGCCGCGGAACCCCGGCCAGCCCCAGGGGATGCGGAACCAGGGGGGCCAGCCCTTCGGCAACCAGCCGTACGACGGCGGCGCGCAGGGCGGGCACCACCTGGGCAACCACCCGCAGGGTGGGTCGCGGCCCGGGTACCGGGGAGGGCCGAACCACGGCGACCCGTACCCCAGGGGTGCTCAGGGCCACGGCAACCAGCCGCCCACCGCGAGGCCAGCACCTCCGGCGACCAACCCGGTCCCAGCCGCACCCCGCCCGCTCCAACCCGGTGCCGAGCGGTACCACGCCACTGGTCCCCAGCAACCCGCCCCGAAGCCCCAACACCTCGACACTGCTCCACACCAGGGCGGAGGTCATCCGGGAGCCGCCGAACCCGGGTCGCGAAACGACGGCGTCGTCAACGCGTCCTCGCCGACGGTCGGATCGCCGGATGAGCTCAGCGGAGCCGCTCATCCCGGCGCCGCACCGGAAACACCGAAACCGCCCCGCGAGTTGACGCACTCGGAGATCGCGTGCAACCCCCGGGCCGACCTGGCGATCGACGCTTACGCCCACGAGCACGGAATGACCAGGGAAGAGGTCTGGAACAAAATCCAGATCGGGCGCCTCGGGATCACCGAGGACCTACGGATCTTCGAGAAGAGGCGGCAGACTCCGGCCGAAGCGCTCGAACGCCCCGACGACCTCAGCGTGGAATACCTGAACCAGGTGATCCAGCACCGCCGCGCGAACGAGCGGCGAGGAGTCGAAGACTACGAGAGCCAGAAGCTCCCGCCCTTCGAGGCCGGTTGCCCGGACAACGAGCTTCCCTCCCACATGAGGCGCCGAATGCCGCGCGACGCGGTCGCCGACACCCTTGACCGGGTCAACCCCGACGACGTCCACCTGATCTACCCGGGGGACGGCGGGGGAATGTGGCGGGACCTGAGCGAGGGCGACGCCTTCCTCCGCCCCGAGAACGCGATTTTCCGACTGGACAGCCGCGGCGCCGAGCTCCTCCAGGCGGGTGGGTTCCGGGTGCGGGATCCGGGAAATTTGAACATCAACGCCCACGTCGGCTCCGCGCACAACGGAGGCGGGTTCACCTCCTTCTCCATGAGTCCGGAGCACGCGATCCAGCGCGACGAGGCGGTCTCCCCCTCCATGAACGACGTGGAGCGACTGCCTTCCGGCTTCTACAGGCAGGTGCGATACATGCACGAGGCCTACCACCCCTACGGCGTCCTCACCGACGCGTCGTTCCACGACCGGGGCCAGAGCAGCGGGCACAAGGAGGCGGAGGTGCTCCTCCCCGGCGGCCTGCCCCAGCACTACGTCTACCGCATGTGGCCGCGAGAGATCATCTTCGACGTGTACGGGAATATCCTGACCACGGTGGTCTACCCCCCGATCTACAACCCGAACTTCAAGTACCGTCGCCATCCGCTCTTCGCGCGAAAGGACCGCTGACGTGGGCGAGCTGCACATCTTCGACTATCTTGCGAAACCGCCACTGCCGTCGGTGGACGAGTCGGACATCGAGAAGGCGAGCACGATGTCCGACGAGTGGCTGGCCTACGTCGATCCGAACCTGCCCAAGGGCGCCCCGATCACAGGGAGCTTCCTCATGGGAGGCCGCTTCGTGGACAAGGAGGGGAGGATCACGGACGAGTACTGGGTCAATCCGGACTTCATCCCCCAGCAACCGAAGTCGGCCGGCATGCGGTTTGGCAGTCACTTCGAGCTCGTCCTCTGGCGGACACTCAAGGGGTACAACAACATCGATCGGTTCCTTGCCTCGCTCAGCCAGGCGGAACTCTTCACCCCCGGCTCGCAGGGCGCGCCGGACAAACTCTGGTTCGAGAACGAACCCGACGGAAAGCGGGTACTTCCGGTCTACTCGTCACAACAGTTTCTTCCACCAGACCGGTACCCCTGGCGGACGATCAGCGGGCTGGAGATTCTGGAGAAGGTCTGCCCCCAGGAAGGAACGGTGATCCACTTCAACCCGGACGGGATCCTGAGCGTCGGCCTCTCCGGCGCCGAACTCAACGATCTGTGGGCCGAGTGGAAGAAGTTCGACGCGATGGCGAAGGAACGGACCCAGGCGGGGCAGGGTATGTCGACCGGCCAGCGGACCTCCCGCGAGTCCCGCTGACGACGCCAGGAAACCGGTGGGAGCAGCCCAGTGATCATTGATGACATTCCGCCCAGCGGCCTCCACGTCGTGTGCTCGAACGAGGTCCACCCGACACTGGCCCGGACGGAACAGGACGACGCGGGAACGCACAGCGTCCGCCTCCCGAACGGCGACGTGAGAACCGTGGGGCCGACCGAGGTGGAGTCGGTGTTCGACCTGCTCACCGTCGCCGGCCACGGCGACGAGTTGGCCGTGGTGACGCCGCGACAGGATGAGTCGGGGGGCACGTCCCACCGTCCGCCCGAGGGCGCCACCCGCCTTCTCCAGCTACGGCTTTCCCGAACGTTCTCGCCCGTCCCGACGGCGTATCCCCTCCCCGCGCTCCCGGAGGACCACCACCAGGACGAGGTGGACCTGATGGAGTCGCCGTGGGGCCGGGGGTTCACCCAGGCACTTCTCGGCCAGGCGCCGCAGTGGTGGACCCAGATCTCCATCGAGTGCCGGGCGATCGCGGGTCAGATGGAGCTGCTGTGCCTGGTCACCTTCGGGCGTCGGCCCGACGAGGTCGTCCGGCACTGGGCTCCGCCGCCCGACATCAGCCAGTGGTTCCACCGCCTCCGGCTGATCACGTACCGCCCCGGTGAAGGTGCGTGGTTCACCGCCCGGTACCGCTTCGTTCGCGAGGGATCCTACGCCTCGTTCGAGTTCGACCGGGTGAACGAACCCGGCTGGCAGTACCTCACGGCCGAGCGGGAGCCGCTGCTCGCCCGCAGGTACGCGGACGATCTCCTCCTCTTCCCGCGCGACCCCGCCCACACACCGGACTGGCTCGCGGCCGCGGTCCACCGCGGCCACCTCGACGAAACACGACACCTCCTGCTCGGTGGTGGCACGCCCCGGCCCGCTGACGCGAACGGCATGGCCGCGGTCCAGCCCGCTCCGCTGGTCGAGGCACGCCTGTTCGACCATCTCGACGACAACGGTCACCCCCGCGCCTACCGGCCGCCTCTGGGCGTGGCCGAGCGGCGGGCGGTGCTGGAGTACCTGCGGAACGGCACCGTGGTGCTGTCCTCGCGGGGCCAGTCCGAGGACCTACTCGACCCGGGGCGGGGAGCGACGGTCCCCATGGCCTTCCTGACCGACGGCACGTGGGTCTGGTCGGCGGCGCACGCCTACTACCTCGAACACCACGGGCTGACTCCGCCGCTGGAACTGCTCGGCCACATCCGCGCACGCCGGTACGAGCCGCCACGCCAGCTCGCCGAGAACACGAAACGCCGCGCGACCGCGCTGGTGATGGGGATGCCCGGACCCGACCCCGGAATCCAGGAGGAGTTCGAGCGGGCCTACTGGTGGATTCGCTGGTACGCCCGCTACTACGACCTCTGCCCCCTGATCTACTCCATTGGCCAGCTCCGGCCCGACGCCTGGTGCCTGGTGCCGGAGGGCGACGAGTACGCGGTGTTCTGGAACAGCGCGGACCAGCGATACGGCGAGGCGAGGTTCGGCGACGTCGGGGAGGCCGCGCGATACCTGGTCGGCACGCTCATCTCCTACGTCGACGACTACCGACGGCATCCAGAGGACATCTTCGACGACTTCGACTGCCCCATCCCCGTTCTCGGCGACGACCCGCCGCTCACGCACTACGCGGAGAAGCTGTGGGTCCAGCTCAACGCGGGCGCACAGGTCGTCCGGTACGGGACGCCGGACGGAAACACGACCTTCCTCTCCGGCTCACGGTTCGACCAGCTCAACCTCCCGCCCGAGTACGCGGAGCGTGAGGTGCACTCCTACTACGTGATGGCGGACACCATACTGATCACCGGCGTGACCGCCGGCGGCGCCCGCGCGTATCTCTTCCCCTGGCCGGTCGCGGAGCACCTCGCCGCCGGGCACCTCGTCGAGATCGACCCCGCTCAGGCCCAGCCGACCGAGGAGCCACCCACGAGTCCCCCGACGCCGCCGACGCCACCCACGAGTCCACCGACGCCACCGACGCCACCGACGCCACCGGCAGGGGAGTAACACCGACGAACCTCGGCCCCGGACACCGAGACGTGTCCGGGGCCGATCACGCCCCCGCCGACCACCCCCGCCGCGCCCCGGCAGTGGCACCCGTCCGGCGACCCGACCGGCACACCACCCCCGCCACACGGTGGAGCGGCGCACGGCGGTGGAACGCCGCCTTGTGAAGAACAACGACGGGCGTCAGGTGTCCACGACTCGCGACCCCGACTTCTGGGAGGGGATGTTCTTCGCCACCCGCCCGAGCGAAGGGGCAGTCCAGTGGGTCTACTCGATCCACGCCGAGGGCGGCGCCGACGTCATCCCCACCCTCATCAGGTCTGGCCGAGAGGACCTGGCCACGCAGGCCGACCGGGAGGCGGAGGTCGCCTTCCTCGGCGGCATCGCCTGGCGGTTCGTCCGGAGCGCCTTCGAGCTGAGGTTCGAGAACGGACGGTGGGTCAGGACGGGTAACACCGACGAGAACCCGGAATTCTCACCGGACGACGTCCCCGCCGCCGACAGGAGAGCATGATGAGCCTTGAGTCAGTCCCGGTCCGCGCGTTCCGGGGAAGCGAGTTCGTCGAGGCGCGGATCGAGTACGCGGCGTGCCACGAGTCCGGCGAAGTGCGCGCCCACGGTCCGTGGGGCGTTGTCCGGGCGGTTCGATGGGACGTGTTCGAGTCGTTCCGGGAGATCCGTCGGAAGCTCGAACCCCTCGGATGGTTCCTCGCGGTGAACGGCGCGCGCTACGACGTCTACTGCATGGGCGCGACCCGGAACATGTCGAACGGGACGGCGGTGCACGAGATCCCCAGAACGAACGAAACCCCCGACATGCGCGCGCTCTACATCTTCGACCCGGCCGAACCGGCGCTGGTGAGCACGGTCGAGAAACAGGAGAGCACGGGGCGGAAATACTTCAACCTCTGAGATCCGCAACAGTGTCCGCGGCAGGAGCGGCGAGCATCCACCGAGGTGACCACCTCCACGGTGAAGCCTTCCCTGTCGACGTGTGAGGAAGCGCGACGGGAGAGCCGGAAGAAGTGAGCACCTCGGATTTTGTCGCCTCAGCGAGTTTCGTGACGTGGAACGACGTGGTGTATCGCGTCGACGATGCCGGGGACGCGGACAGCTCAGTCATCGTGCCTGTTGACGGAGGCGGCGAAGGGTCCGAACCGTCAGCGGCCCCTTCCTTTCCGCGGGACCGCCGACCCCTGGTGGAGTCCCGGTTCACCTTGGCCGTCATCGGGCTGGTCGGGCCCGACCCCTACTGCGTCTTCGGCCCGTACGGCGAGGATCCGGACCAGGTGGTGGCCAGATGGATCGGAATGCCGCTCGGCAAGGAGTACGCGCACCGCCGCGGCTTTTCCGAACCCAACGAGGACGGGATGCCCTCCGTCCACACAGCACTCGCGGACTTCTCCCCCCTCACCCAGATCCGCCTGGACCGCGGCCCGATCAGCGGCCAGCGGGTGCGAGCCGCCGAGCGGCAGTGGGACAGGGCCCGACCCGCGCTCTTCGCGGCCGACGTCGAACTGCCCTCTCCGGCCCCCGTCCTCGACGCCCTCCGATCCGTGCTCACGGAGCGGGCGCCCGACGGGTGGCAACGGATCACGCTGGAGTGCCGGGCGCTCGTCCACGAGATGGAGCTGATTACCAGGGTCGTCGGAGCGGACGGCGAGGAGCGGTTCTGGTCCCCGCCACCGCAGGTCAGCCAGTGGCTGCGCCGTCTCCGGCTGGTGACCTACCACCCGGACCGGGGCGCGTGGTTCACCGCGCGGTACGAGATCGCCCGAGACGCCGAGCCGCGGATCGAGTTCGACCACGACGCCGAACCCGACTGGCTGTTCCCGCACGTGCGGGGGAACCGAACTCCAGCGGCGGCCTACCTCGACGAGCTGTGGTTGCTGCCCAGGGCGGTCGACGCGACCCCGGACTGGATGATCCGCGAGATCTACCGAGACCGGCTCAACGAGACCTGGAGCCTGGTGACCGCTCCGGCCACGGCGGCGCAGCCCCGGGACCTCCGGCGCGCGCCGCTCTTCGACGTCGTCGGTGAGGATGGCACCCTGCCGCGCAACTACCGGCCGGTGCTGGGGAACCACGAGCGCCAGGCGGTGCTGAAGTACCTCCGGGACGCCCCGGTCGTCCTGTCCTCCCGGGGGCAGACCGAGGACGACCTCGACCCCGAACGGGGCAGGGTCGTGCCGATGGCGTACCAGACCGACGGCGCGTGGATCTGGTCGGCGGCGCACGCCTACTACCTCGAACACCACGGGTTGACCCCGCCGCTGGAGCTGCTCGGGCACATCCGTGACCGCCGATACCAGCTTCCGGAGCGCGTCCCGGAGAACGCGAAGAACCGGGCCTCCGCGCTGGCGATGGGGATGCCGGACGCGAACTCCGCCATCCAGGAGGACCTCGGCCGGACCTACTGGTGGATCCGGTGGTACGCGCGTCACCACGATCTCTGCCCCGCCGCGTACGCGGTCGGCGTGGCGGCGCCCAACGCCTGGTGCCTCGTTCCGGAGAACGACGAGTACGCGGTGTTCTGGAACGGCGAGGAGCGACAGTATGAGGCCCGGTTCCCGAACATCTGGGAGGCCGCGAACTACCTCCTCGGCACCCTGGTGGCCAACGCCGCCGACCTGCGCCGGCACCCCGAGGACATCTACGACGACTACGACTGCCCGATCCCTGTCCTGGGCGACGACCCGCCCCTCGCGCACTACGCCAACAAGCTGCTGGTCCAGCTCACCGAGGGCTTCGAGGTCGACCGCCACGGCGGCCCGGAGGGGAACACCACGTTCGCCGTCGGCACCCCGTTCGAGCAGCGGTCGCTCCCCCCGGAGTGGGCGCAACGCGAGTACCACCGCTATCGCCTGGTCAAGAACGGCCTGGTGATCTCCGGCGCGACCGAGGGCGGAGCCACCGCCTACCTCTTCCCCCAGTCGATCACGGAGCACCTGGCCGCCGGTCACCTGGTGGAGATCGACCCGAACGCGCCAGCGCCGGCCGAGGTGCCGCCTCCCCCACCTCCGGCCACCGACTGAACACCGACACCGCGGACAGCGAAACGGCGAAGGGCCCCGGGGCGGATGCCCCGGGGCCCTCGTCTCGCCTCAGCTACGCCCTCAGCGGTAGTCCCGCCCGAAGTCGTAGTCGTCCAGCGGCACCGCCGCACCCGTGCCCGTGCCGAAGACGTCCGGCGTGTAGTAGCCGTCGTCGTAGGACGGGATGGCGTAGGCCGCGGCCCGCGCCTCCTCCGTCGGCTGGACCTGGATGTTGCGGTAGCGGTTGATGCCCGTGCCAGCCGGGATCAACTTACCGATGATCACGTTCTCCTTCAGGCCGAGCAGCTTGTCGCTCTTGCCGTGGATGGCCGCCTCGGTCAGCACCCGGGTGGTCTCCTGGAAGGAGGCCGCCGACAGCCACGAGTCCGTGGCCAGCGACGCCTTGGTGATGCCCATCAGCAGCGGACGGCCGGACGCCGGCTCGCCGCCCTCGGCCACCACGCGGCGGTTCTCCGACTCGAACTCCGCCCGCTCGACCAGCGAGCCGGGCAGGAACTCGGTGGCGCCCGAGTCGATGATGGTCACCCGGCGCAGCATCTGCCGGACGATCACCTCGATGTGCTTGTCGTGGATGGACACACCCTGCGAGCGGTACACCTTCTGGACCTCGCGGACCAGGTGGAGCTGCACCTCCCTCGGACCCATCACGCGCAGCACCTCGTGCGGGTCGACCGCGCCCTCCATCAGCTTCTGGCCGACCTCGACGTGGTCGCCGTCCATGAGGGGCCGCTCGGTGCCGTCCACGGCGATGGTCGCCAGCCGCTGACGCTTGGACAGCTTGTCGTAGACGATCTCCTCGCCCCCGTCGTCGGGGATGACGGTGATCTTCCAGAACTTCTCGCCGTCCTCCAGCCGGATCCGGCCGGACGCGTCCGCGATCGGCGCCTTGCCCTTGGGCACGCGCGCCTCGAACAGCTCCTGCACACGCGGCAGACCAGCGGTGATGTCGTCACCGGCCACACCACCGGTGTGGAAGGTCCGCATCGTGAGCTGGGTGCCCGGCTCACCGATCGACTGGGCGGCGACGATGCCGACCGCTTCGCCGACGTCCACCAGCTTGCCGGTCGCCATGGAGCGGCCGTAGCAGGTGGCGCAGACACCGGTGTGCGAGTCGCAGGTGAGCACGCTGCGCACCTTCACCGAGGTCAGGCCGGCCGCGACGATCGTCGCGATGTGCCGGTCGCTGATCTCCTCGCCCCTGGCGACCAGGACGTTGCCCTCGCCGTCGCGGATGTCGTCGGCCGCGATGCGCGCGTAGATGGTGGTCTTCGCGTGCTCGTCGACCGGCAGGGCGATGCCCCGGTCGGTGCCGCAGTCCGTCTCGCGCACGATGACGTCCTGCGACACGTCCACCAGACGACGGGTCAGGTAACCCGAGTCGGCGGTGCGGAGCGCGGTGTCGGCCAGACCCTTGCGGGCGCCGTGCGTCGAGGAGAAGAACTCCAGAACGGTCAGGCCCTCGCGGAAGCTCGCCTTGATCGGGCGGGGGATGTACTCACCCTTCGGGTTGGCGACCAGACCCTTCATGCCGGCGAGCTGCCGGACCTGGGTCATGTTGCCCGCCGCGCCGGACTTCACGATCGTCGGGATCGGGTTGTCCTCGGGGAAGTTCTCCTCCATGACCCGGGCGATCTCGTCGGTCGCCCGGCTCCAGATCTTCACCAGCTCCTCGTTGCGCTCGCGGTGCGAGAGCAGACCGCGCTGGTAGCGCTTCTCGATCTGGTCGGCTTCCTTCTCGTAGCCGTCGAGGATGTCCTTCTTCTGCGGCGGCACGACCACGTCGGTGATCGCCAGGGTGACGCCGGAGCGGGTCGCCCAGTAGAAGCCGGCGTCCTTCAGCTTGTCCAGCGTCTGGGCGACGGTCACCATCGGGTACCGCTCGGCCAGGTCGTTGATGACCTCGGCCTGCCGCTTCTTCGGCATGACGTCGTTGACGAACGGGTAGTCCGCCGGCAGCAGCTCGTTGAACAGCACCCGGCCCAGGGTGGTCTCGGCCAGCCACGGCTGACCGGGCTCCCAGCCCTCCGGCTCCTCGCCCAGCGGCGGGCGCCGGTCGGTGAGCCGGATCCGCACCCTGGACTGGAGGGTGATCGCGTGACGGTCGAAGGCCATGATGGCCTCGGCCGGCGAGGTGAAGGACCGGCCCTCGCCCTCGGCGCCCTCCTTGAGCTTGGTCAGGTAGAACAGGCCGGTGACCATGTCCAGACGCGGCATGGCCAGCGGGCGACCCGAACCCGGCGACAGGATGTTGTTGCTCGACAACATCAGGATCCGGGCCTCGGCCTGCGCCTCGGCCGACAGCGGCAGGTGGACCGCCATCTGGTCGCCGTCGAAGTCGGCGTTGAACGCCTCACAGACCAGCGGGTGGAGCTGGATGGCCTTGCCCTCGACGAGCTGCGGCTCGAAGGCCTGGATGCCCAGGCGGTGCAGGGTCGGTGCCCGGTTGAGCAGCACCGGGTGCTCGGTGATGACCTCCTCGAGCACGTCCCACACCTGCGGGCGGGACCGCTCGACCATGCGCTTGGCCGACTTGATGTTCTGCGCGTGGTTCAGGTCGACCAGGCGCTTCATCACGAACGGCTTGAACAGCTCCAGCGCCATCAGCTTGGGCAGGCCGCACTGGTGCAGCTTGAGCTGCGGGCCGACCACGATGACCGAACGGCCGGAGTAGTCGACGCGCTTGCCGAGCAGGTTCTGGCGGAACCGGCCCTGCTTGCCCTTGAGCAGGTCGGACAGCGACTTCAGCGGGCGGTTGCCCGGCCCGGTGACCGGACGGCCGCGCCGGCCGTTGTCGAACAGCGCGTCCACGGCCTCCTGGAGCATCCGCTTCTCGTTGTTGACGATGATCTCGGGCGCGCCGAGGTCGATCAGTCGCTTGAGGCGGTTGTTCCGGTTGATGACCCGGCGGTACAGGTCGTTCAGGTCGGAGGTCGCGAACCGGCCACCGTCGAGCTGCACCATCGGGCGCAGGTCCGGCGGGATCACCGGGATGCAGTCCAGCACCATGCCCTGCGGCGAGTTGCCGGTGGTCTGGAACGCGGCGACGACCTTCAGCCGCTTGAGGGCGCGCAGCTTCTTCTGGCCCTTGCCCGTGCGGATGACCTCGCGGAGGTGCTCGGCCTCGGCGTCGACGTCGAAGTCGCCCAGCAGCTTCTGGATGGCCTCGGCGCCCATGCCGCCGGTGAAGTACTCGCCGTAGCGGTCGTACAGCTCGCGGTAGAGCAGCTCGTCGGCGATGAGCTGCTTCGGCTCGAGCTTGGTGAAGGTCTCCCAGATCTCGTCGAGCTTGTCGATCTCGCGCTGCGCCCGGTCGCGGATCTGGCGCATCTCGCGCTCTCCGCCCTCCTTGACCTTGCGGCGCACGTCGCTCTTGGCGCCCTCGGCCTCGAGCTGGGCGAGGTCGGCCTCGAGCTTCTGGGCGCGCGCCTCGACGTCGGCGTCGCGCTTGTCCTCCAGCCGCTTGCGCTCGACCTGGATCTCGTTCTCGAGCGTCGGCAGGTCGTTGTGCCGCATCTCGGTGTTCACCGAGGTGATCACGTAGGCGGCAAAGTAGATGATCTTCTCAAGGTCCTTGGGGGCCAGGTCGAGCAGGTAGCCCAACCGGCTCGGGACGCCCTTGAAGTACCAGATGTGCGTGACCGAGGCGGCCAGCTCGATGTGGCCCATCCGCTCACGGCGCACCTTGGCGCGGGTCACCTCGACGCCGCACCGCTCACAGATGATGCCCTTGAACCGGACGCGCTTGTACTTGCCGCAGTAGCACTCCCAGTCCCGGGTCGGGCCGAAGATCTTCTCGCAGAAGAGGCCGTCCTTCTCGGGCTTCAGGGTGCGGTAGTTGATGGTCTCGGGCTTCTTGACCTCGCCGTAGGACCACTGGCGGATGTCGTCGGCCGTGGCGAGGCCGATGCGGAGCTCGTCGAAGAAGTTGACGTCGAGCACGTCGGTTTCCTTCTCCCCTGGGTTGTCACTGGCTAGGGGCAGTGGCTGTCCGGTCGGGGCCGGGGCGCCCCCGCGGGGCGCGGGGCCGGCCGACCCCGACCGGACGGCGAGGTCAGTTCACGACGTCGTCCACGGAGAGCGTCTCCGAGCCGGGCCGGCTGGACAGGTTGATGCCGAGGTTGGCGGCGGCCCGCTCCAGGTCCTCGTCGTCGCCGTCGCGCATCTCGATCGCGGCGCCGTCGCTGGACAGCACCTCCACGTTGAGGCACAGCGACTGGAGCTCCTTGAGGAGCACCTTGAACGACTCCGGGATGCCCGGCTCGGGGATGTTCTCGCCCTTGACGATGGCCTCGTAGACCTTCACGCGGCCGAGGACGTCGTCCGACTTGATCGTCAGCAGCTCCTGGAGCGTGTAGGCGGCGCCGTAGGCCTGCATGGCCCAGCACTCCATCTCGCCGAACCGCTGACCGCCGAACTGCGCCTTACCGCCCAGCGGCTGCTGGGTGATCATCGAGTACGGGCCGGTCGACCGGGAGTGGATCTTGTCGTCGACCAGGTGGACCAGCTTGAGGATGTACATGTACCCGACCGCGACCGGGTACGGGTACGGCTCACCGCTGCGGCCGTCGAAAAGCTGGGCCTTGCCGTTCTCCCCGACCATCCGCTCGCCGTCGCGGTTGGGCAACGTCGAGCCCAGCAGGCCGGTGATCTCCTCCTCGCGGGCGCCGTCGAACACCGGGGTGGCGGTGTTCGTGCCCGGCTCGGCCGAGTACAGCTCCTCGGGCAGGCGCTTGGCCCACTCCGGGTCGCCGTCGACCGACCAGCCCTGCTTGGCGATCCAGCCCAGGTGCGTCTCGAGGATCTGGCCGATGTTCATCCGTCGCGGCACACCGTGGGTGTTCAGGATGATGTCCACCGGGGTGCCGTCCGGGAGGAACGGCATGTCCTCGGCCGGCAGGATCTTGCCGATGACGCCCTTGTTGCCGTGCCGGCCGGCGAGCTTGTCGCCGTCCTGGATCTTCCGCTTCTGGGCGACGTAGACCCGGACCAGCTCGTTGACGCCCGGCGGCAGCTCGTCGTCGTCCTCCCGGCTGAACACCCGGATGCCGATGACCTTGCCGCGCTCGCCGTGCGGCACCTTCAGCGAGGTGTCCCGCACCTCGCGGGCCTTCTCACCGAAGATGGCGCGCAGCAGGCGCTCCTCGGGGGTCAGCTCGGTCTCGCCCTTCGGGGTGACCTTGCCGACCAGGATGTCGCCCGGCTCGACCTCGGCGCCGATCCGGATGATGCCCCGCTCGTCCAGGTCGGCCAGCACGTCCTCGGAGACGTTCGGGATGTCCCGGGTGATCTCCTCGGCGCCCAGCTTGGTGTCCCGGGCGTCGATCTCGTGCTCCTCGATGTGGATCGAGGTGAGCACGTCGTCCTGGACGATGCGCTGGGAGAGGATGATCGCGTCCTCGTAGTTGTGCCCCTCCCACGGCATGATCGCCACGAGCAGGTTCTTGCCCAGGGCCATCTCGCCGTTCTCGGTGCACGGGCCGTCCGCGATCACCTGGCCGACCTCGACCCGGTCGCCCTCGTTGACGATGGGCTTCTGGTTGATGCAGGTGCCCTGGTTCGACCGGCGGAACTTGTGCAGGCGGTAGGTCTGCCGCGTGCCGTCGTCGGCCATGACCGTCACGAAGTCGGCGCACAGCTCCTCGACCACACCGGCCTTCTCCGCCACGACGACGTCGCCGGCATCCACGGCGGCGCGCAGCTCCATGCCGGTGCCGACCAGCGGGGCCTCGCTGCGCAGCAGCGGCACCGCCTGGCGCTGCATGTTCGCGCCCATGAGCGCGCGGTTGGCGTCGTCGTGCTCGAGGAACGGGATGAGCGCGGTCGCCACCGACACCATCTGCCGCGGGGAGACGTCCATGTAGTCGACGCCCTGCGGGTTGATGTAGTCGATCTCGCCGCCCTTGCGGCGGACCAGGACGCGCTCGTCCAGGAAGTTGCCCTGGGCGTCCAGCACGGCGTTCGCCTGCGCGATGACGTGCCGGTCCTCCTCGTCCGCGGTCAGGTAGTCGATCTGGTCGGTGACCCGGCCGTCGACGACCCGGCGGTACGGCGTCTCCAGGAAGCCGAACGGGTTGACCCGCGCGAACGACGCGAGCGAGCCGATCAGACCGATGTTCGGGCCTTCCGGCGTCTCGATCGGGCACATCCGGCCGTAGTGCGAGGGGTGCACGTCACGCACGTCGAGGCCGGCCCGCTCCCGGGACAGACCGCCGGGGCCGAGCGCGGACAGCCGCCGCTTGTGGGTCAGGCCGGCCAGCGGGTTGGCCTGGTCCATGAACTGCGACAACTGCGAGGTGCCGAAGAACTCCTTGATCGCGGCCACGACCGGCCGGATGTTGATCAGGGTCTGCGGCGTGATGGCCTCGACGTCCTGGGTGGTCATCCGCTCGCGCACGACGCGCTCCATGCGGGACAGACCCACCCGGATCTGGTTCTGGATCAGCTCGCCGACGGTGCGCAGGCGGCGGTTGCCGAAGTGGTCGATGTCGTCGACCTCGACCGGCACCTCGTTGTCGCCGATCGTCATCTTGGTGTCGCCGGCGTGCAGGCGCACCAGGTACTCGATCGTCGTGACGATGTCGTCCTCGGTCAGCACGCCCACCTCGACCGGCAGGTCGAGGCCGAGCTTCTTGTTGACCTTGTAACGACCGACCTTGGCGAGGTCGTAGCGCTTCTCCTTGAAGAACAGGTTCTCCAGGAGGGCCTGCGCGTTCTCCTTCGTCGGCGGCTCGCCGGGGCGCAGCTTGCGGTAGATGTCCAGCAGCGCCTCGTCCTGACCCGCCGTGTGGTCCTTCTCCAGCGTGGCCATGAGGGTCTCGCTGAAGCCGAACCGCTCGCGGATCTGCTCGTTGGTCCAGCCAAGGGCCTTCAGGAGCACGGTGACCGGCTGGCGGCGCTTGCGGTCGATGCGGACACCGACGGTGTCGCGCTTGTCGACGTCGAACTCCAGCCAGGCGCCCCGGCTCGGGATGACCTTGACGCTGAAGACGTCCTTGTCGGTCGTCTTGTCGACGGCCTGGTCGAAGTAGACGCCGGGGGACCGGACGAGCTGCGACACGACGACGCGCTCGGTGCCGTTGATGATGAACGTCCCCTTGTTCGTCATCATCGGGAAGTCACCCATGAACACCGTCTGGCTCTTGATCTCGCCAGTGGTGTGGTTGGTGAACTCCGCGGTGACGAACAGCGGCGCCGCGTAGGTCATGTCCTTGTCCTTGCACTCCTCGACGGAGGCCTTGACCTCGTCGAAGCGCGGGTCGGAGAAGGACAGCGACATGGAGCCGGAGAAGTCCTCGATCGGCGAGATCTCGTTGAGGACCTCTTCCAGCCCGCTCACCGGGTTCTCGTCGCCGGCGTCCACCCGGCGCTGGTACCACTCATCGGCACCGATGAGCCATTCGAACGACTGCGTCTGGAGGGCCAGCAGGTCGGGCACCTCCAGCGGCTCACGGATCTTCGCGAACGAGACCCGCTTAGGTGCTCCAGGGATCCCCGACGTGGAGGTGGTCGCAGCAGTGGCCTTGGTCGCGCGGGAGACTGCCAAGATGCGTCCTTCCAGGGACTTGGTAGCTGAGCTAGCGGCTGGACTAGCGCGGCTGTCAAGGGTGCGGTGGGTGCCCGCCAACCAATGCCCCGGGGAAGGGCACACAGAAGGAGGGCAGCGCAAAGGGGCAGTCTAGCCACACATAAGGCGACTGTCGAGAGGCAGGTGCTGACACCTGGCCTCATGCTCACCGACAGAGTGACCCGGCGACGGCGCGGAGTCAAGGTGCCACGCCCCGATCACCCCGGCGGCGGACGCCACAGTCACCGCCAGTGACCATTGTGGGCGGACGAAACCGCAGGTCACCGCACTGTCGGCCGTTCGTCACCGTTCGGTGCGGACTCCAGCCGTTGACCTTGCCGGCCCCTGTCGCGGTCGGAGTCGAGATCAACCACGTTGCCCTCTGTGACCTCACGCACACCCGGTGACGATCTCGTTGTGTTGTTCGCCCGCGTAGCACCGCGCACAACGGCATCTCGGTGCCAACGGCTCACACTGCTCGGTCATTCTCGCAGGTGTCACAGGAGTCCCCCGCCGGGGGCGGCCAAGCCCTCCCATGCCTGCCGCCAGGGGTCCCGTTGGCGGGGGGTTCCACCGGGATCCGCGTGCGAAACCCCGCATCGCCGGGACACGAGTGCGACGCGGTCGCCGGACCCGGCGAATCCTCGATCGTCATTTCCTCGGCCAGAACGTTCCGATCCCGACGCTCGACGCCACAACCAGGACGCGGCGGCACCAGGACCGGTCCCGTCGGCCCTCGTGTCCACGCCCCACGAGAGCAGAACGAGCGACACAGGCTCGTGCGGACCGAACCGGGCCGAGGGTTTCCGGAGTGGGATTCGCGCGCCGTCAGGCAGCGGCTGTCCCCCTCGTCGCGCCTCCCGCGCCGATCGCGGTGGCCCGCCTGACCAGGGACGACGGGTCGAGGGCAGCACCGGAAGGCCGGCCGAGGGGGCTCCGGGAGAACGAATTCGATCGAAAGCACCGAGCGTTGATTGCCTCATCAGGCACTCGCGCCCCGCATGTTCACGTGGCGTGGGGAGGGAAGCTCCAGGACGAGATGTGCTCAGCGAATTGGCCCGCCAGATCGCGAATGGGACACCGATGGCGAGAGGCGGGGCAAGGACACCGTGGTCGGTGTTTCGCGGCCCGCTGGCGGGGCTGGGGCCGCTCAAGATGCGGGGCGGCCCCAGATCGCGGCCACAGATCTCGGCCCCAGATCTCGGACAAGCGGAAGGGGCGGACACCCGGTGGGTGCCCGCCCCTTCGGAGCGCGTCAGCGCGAGATCACTTGAGGGTGATCTTGGCGCCGGCGGCCTCCAGCTTCTCCTTGGCGGCGTCGGCCACGTCCTTGGCCACGTTCTCCAGGATCGGCTTCGGAGCGCCCTCGACCAGCTCCTTGGCCTCCTTCAGGCCCAGGCCGGAGACGACCTCGCGGACGACCTTGATGACCTGGATCTTCTTGTCGCCGGCCGACTCCAGGACGACGGTGAACTCGTCCTTCTCCTCGGCGGCCTCGGCCGGGGCGCCAGCGGCACCCGGGGCGGCGGCGACGGCGACCGGGGCGGCGGCGGTGACGTCGAACTTCTCCTCGAACTTCTTCAGGAAGTCCGACAGCTCCAGCAGGGTCATGCCCTCGAACGCCTCGAGCAGCTCGTCAGCGCTGAGCTTCGCCATGGTGGCGGTTCCTCTCTCTTGCCACGCCCGTGCGCCGGGCGCGGGATGTGGGTGGGTGGCGGTGGATCAGGCGGCGGTGTCGCCCTCGGCGCCCTGCTTCTTCTCCTGCAGGGCGGCGGCCAGGCGGGCCACCTTCGTGATCGGGGCCTGGAACAGGCCCGCGGCCTTGCTGAGGTTGCCCTTCATCGCGCCCGCCAGCTTGGCGAGCAGCACCTCGCGGGACTCGAGGTCCGCGATGCGGTTGACCTCGTCCACGGAGAGCGCCTTGCCCTCCATGAACCCGCCCTTGATGACGAGGGCCTTGTTGTCCTTCGCGAAGTTGCGCAGCGCCTTCGCGGCGTCGACCGGCTCGCCCTCGATGAAGGCGATCGCGGTCGGGCCGGAGAGCAGGTCGTCGAGGCCCGCCACGCCCGCCTCGGCGGCGGCGCGCTTGACCAGCGTGTTCTTCGCGACGGTGTACGAGGCACCCTTGCCAAGGGCACGACGCAGCTCCGTCAGCTGCGCCATGGAGAGGCCGCGGTACTCGGTGACGACGGCTGCCGAGGCACCACGGAACTTCTCCGTGATCTCGGCGACGGCCTGCACCTTCTCGGGCTTCGCCATGGTCGCCTCCTCTCTAGTGGGATAGTGCGCGGGCTGGCCGGCACTCGGACCCTCGCGGGCCCTTGACCCCGGAGACGACGAACGCCCCGGCGCAGGAACTGCGGCACGGGGCGTGGACACTCTCGACACGCACGTCGTCGGGCGTGGAGACGGTTTGCTGCCTCGTCCCTCCTGCGCGGGCCGCCCGGGTCGCGGGGCCTTCGTCCTGCCCTGGACGGCGAACACGGGGCACGCACGTCGTGAGGCATGGAGACCAGCGGTCTTTGGTGGAACCGCCGACCACTGTACGTGAGGCGGGGACGGGGAACCAAACCACCCCCTGCGGGATGCGTCACCCCACCGCGCGGCGAGGTCTCCCACCGGGGTCCGGCGCCACCCGGCCCCGCCCCGAGTCCACCTGGTCGGACCGACCGCTGCTCAGCGGGCGCACCGGGTCGGCGGGAATCCGCCCACCGCGCCAGGGTGGCACGATCATGGGCGCCGGTGTCGCGCAGAACACCCCGCGCGGGAGGTTGGACGTGGCGAAGAAGAGGTCACGCAGGTCGCTCTGGCTGTTCCTCGGCGGGTTCCTGCTGGTCGTGGGCGGCTACTGGTACTTCTCCGACGACAGCGACCCCGGCACCGGGCAGGGCGGCCCCACCTACAGCCCGGTCTACTGGTCGACGCCGAAGGAGGCCGTGATCGCCGTGTACCAGTTCACGGCGCACGGCGACGCGGGCAAGGCGTGCGCGCTGTTCTCGCCCGAGGGCAGGGACGCGTTCGCGAGGAACTCGGGCGGCGGCGACTGCCAGCAGGCCGTCCAACGGCTCAACGGCCGCGTCACGAACCGGTCGAGCTACGCCAACCCCGGCTTCCCGGAGGGCGCCGTGACGGTCCGGGGCGACCGGGCCGAGGTGCGGTCCTGCCAGATGACGGTGGACGGCGGCCAGCGGCTGGGCGCCTTCGTGCTGAGCCGGCTGCCCAACGGCACCTGGGCCATCTCCGGCCACGAGGCGGAGCCGGCCGACTGCCGCACCGGCTGAACGCCCCCGCCTCGCTCCCCTCTTGGGGACGCTCCCGGGCTCCCCGTCCAGCCCCGGACTCCCCGTCCAGCGCGGTCGGCCCCTGGCCGTCGCGCCACGAGGCCGCCCCCGGTCGCGGTCACTCCACGACGCGGCGCTCCTCGCCCCGCAGCCACCCGTCGACCCACCAGCCCAGCTCCAACAGCACGATGGCCACGGCCGCGCAGGCCAGCGCGGTCAGCACGTGACCCGTGTGCGTCGGGTCGAGCTCGAAGAACCGCTGCCCGAGCGGGGTCAGCAGGGCCAGCAGGAACAACACGCCCATCGAGCAGAGCAGCGCGATCTTCCACCACGCGTACGGGCGGGCCACGATCGCCAACGCCCACGTCGCCACGCAGTACAGCGCGATCACCGCGGCGGTACGGTGCTCCACCTGGCTCGCGCTGTGGTCGAACCGCACCACCCAGTACGTCACGAAGGTGGTGAGGCCCGTGACGATCCCGGCGGGCACGGCCATGCGCATCACCCTGGGCACGAAGCCGGGCCTGGCGCGTTCGGTGTTCGGCGCCAGCGCCAGGAAGAACGACGGGATGCCGATGGTCAGCGACCCGATGAGCGTCAGGTGCAGGGGCTGGAACGGGAACGGCACCCGCACGATGCCGATGAGGATCGCCAGCAGCACCGAGTAGACCGTCTTGGTCAGGAACAGGTTGGCGACGCGCTCGATGTTGCCGATGACCCGCCGCCCCTCGGCGACGACGTGGGGCAACGTGGCGAACCGGTTGTCCAGCAGCACGATCTGGGCCACGGCCCTGGTGGCCGGGCTGCCCGCGCCCATCGCCACCCCGATGTCGGCGTCCTTGAGCGCCAGGACGTCGTTCACGCCGTCGCCGGTCATCGCCACGGTGTGGCCGCGCGAGCGCAGCGCGCCCACCATCTCCCGCTTCTGCGCGGGCGTCACCCGGCCGAACACGCTCGCCCTGTCGAGGCGCTCGCCCAGCTCGCCCCGGTCCTCCGGCAGCTCCCTGGCGTCGACCGGGTGCGTGGCGCCCGGCAGGTCGAGCGAGGCCGCCACCGCGCCCACCGAGCGGGCGTTGTCCCCGGAGATCACCTTGACCGCGACGTCCTGCTCCGCGAAGTACCGCAGCGTGGGCGCGGCGTCCGGCCGGACCTTCTGCTCCAGCACGACCAGGGCGGCCGGCTCGACCCTGCCGGGCGCGCCCTCGGCGTCCACCCTGACCTCGGCCCTGCCCAGCACCAGCACGCGCAGGCCCCTGGCGTTCAGCTCGTCGGCGGTGTGCCTGGCCTCGCTGTCGTCGGGGAGCAGCACGTCGGGCGCGCCGAGCACCCAGTCGCCCCTGCCGTCGAAGCTCGCGCCGCTCCACTTCCGCGCCGACGAGAACGGGGCGACGGCGGTGGCCCGCCACCCGTCCGACGGCGGATGGGCGTCGGCGATGGCCTGGAGGCTGGCGTTGGGCCGGGGATCGGTCGCCACCAGCGCGGAGAGCACCTCGTCGACCGGCGCGGACCGGTCGACGCGCCGCACCTCGGCCAGGCGCATGCCGGCGTCGGTCAGGGTGCCGGTCTTGTCCGCGCACACCACGTCCACCCTGGCCAGGCCCTCGATGGCCGGCAGCTCCTGGACCAGGCACTTCCGCCGGCCCAGCCGCACGACACCGACGGCGAAGGCCACGCTGGTCAGCAGCACGAGCCCCTCGGGCACCATGGGCACCAGCGCCGCGACCATGCCGCGGAGCGCGTCGGGCAGGCGGGGGTTGCTGAGGAACTGACTCCAGATGATCAACGCGCCCGCCGGGACCAGCAGCCAGGTGATGAAGCGCAGGATGCGGTCGATGCCGGAGCGCAGCTCGGAGCGGACCAGGGTGAACCGGCTGGCCTCCTCGGCCAGCCGCGCGGCGTAGGCCTCCCGCCCGACCTTGGTGGCCCGGTACCGCCCGGTCCCCGCGACCACGAAGCTGCCGGAGAGCACCTCGTCGCCGGCGCGCTTGACCACCGGGTCGGACTCGCCGGTGAGGAGGGACTCGTCCACCTCCAGGCCGTCGGCGGCGGTCACCTGGCCGTCCACGACGATCCGGTCGCCCGGCCCCAGCTCGACGACGTCGTCCAGGACGACCTGGTGCGGCGGCAGCTCGACGGACTCGCCGTCCCTGAGGACCCTGGGGCGTGCCTCGCCGACGATCGCCAGGCGCTCCAGCGTCCGTTTGGCGCGCAGCTCCTGCACGACGCCGATGAGCGTGTTGACCACGATCACGATGCCGAACAGGGCCTGCTTGACCGGCCCGACCACGAGCATGATCGCGAAGAGGACGCCGATGATCGCGTTGAACCGGGTGAACACGTTCGCCCGGACGATCTCCCCCAGGCTCCGGCTTGCCCTGGCCGGCACGTCGTTGGTCCTGCCGTCGGCGACCCGCCGGCGCACCTGCTCCCCGGTCAGGCCGCGCTCGACGTCCACCTCGTCCATCTGCGACGACGCTGACATCCGGCGATCCTATGCGCGTTCCGCTCGCCCCGCCCACCCCCCGATCGGCCACGGCCGGGTCGGCGCCGGCCGGCCGGTCGCCCTCCCCCGGGCACGGGGCGGCCGGTGGCGGCGCACGGCGGACGGCCCGCGAAAAGCGCGAGGGGCGCACCCCTGGTGGGATGCGCCCCTCGGCGGCTCGGTGGCGATCAGGCCGAGGCCTCGTCGCTGAGCAGGTTGCGGGTCCGGTTCGGGTCCACCGGAATGCCCGGGCCCATGGTGGTGGAGAAGGTGATCTTCTTCAGGTAGCGGCCCTTGGCCGCCGCCGGCTTGGCCCGCAGGATCTCGTCCAGGGCCGCGGCGTAGTTCTCCACCAGCTTCTCGGTGTCGAACGAGGCCTTGCCGATCACCAGGTGCAGGTTCGCCTGCTTGTCCACCCGGAAGTTGATCTTGCCGCCCTTGATGTCCTTGACGGCCTTGGTCACGTCGGGGGTGACCGTGCCGGTCTTGGGGTTCGGCATGAGGCCGCGCGGGCCCAGGATGCGGGCGATGCGCCCGACCTTCGCCATCTGGTCCGGGGTGGCGATCGCCGCGTCGAAGTCGAGCCAGCCGCCCTGGATGCGCTCGATCAGGTCGTCGGAGCCAACGGCGTCCGCGCCGGCGGCCTCGGCCTCGGCGGCCTTCTCGCCGGTGGCGAACACGATGACGCGTGCGGTCTTGCCGGTGCCGTGCGGCAGGTTCACGGTGCCGCGGACCATCTGGTCGGCCTTGCGGGGGTCCACGCCCAGGCGGATCGCCACCTCCACGGTCGCGTCCATCCTGGTGGCGCTGGTCTCCTTGGCCAGGCCGGCCGCCTCCAGCGGCGAGTACAGCCTGGTCTTGTCCACCAGCTCGGTGGCCTTGCGGTAGGCCTTGCTGCGCTTCATGTGCTGTTCCTCTTCGGATCAGTCGTGGTGTTCAGGCCAGCGCCCGGCCTTCCCACGGTGACGTGCTCGGTGGGGTCGACGGTCGTCGGGCGACCCCGGGGGGAAGGACCTCAGCCCTCGACGGTGATGCCCATCGAGCGGGCGGTGCCGGCGATGATCTTCGCGGCCTGGTCCACGTCGTTGGCGTTGAGGTCGGCCATCTTCTGCTGGGCGATCTCGCGCACCTGGTCCATGGTCACCGAGGCGACCTTCTTGGAGTGCGGCTCGCCGCTGCCCTTCTCCACACCGGCGGCCTTGAGCAGCAGCTTCGCCGCGGGCGGGGTCTTGAGCTTGAAGTCGAACGACCGGTCCTCGTACACGGAGATCTCGACCGGCACCACGGTGCCGCGCTGCGACTCGGTCGCGGCGTTGTAGGCCTTGCAGAACTCCATGATGTTGACGCCGTGCTGGCCCAGCGCGGGGCCGACCGGCGGGGCCGGGTTGGCCTGGCCCGCCGTGATCTGTAGCTTGATGATCGCTGCGAGCTTCTTCTTCTTGGGCGGCATCTCGTGCTTCCTCTATTTCGTGAGGTGTTCCGCGCGTCGGCCCTGCCACGCCGCCACGCGGCCGATCCGCTCCCCGCGTGCGCGGGGTCCGCGGTCAGATCTTGGAAACCTGGCTGAAGGAGAGCTCGACCGGGGTCTCGCGGCCGAAGATCGACACCAGGACCTTCAGCTTCTGGGCGTCCGGGTTGACCTCGCTGATCGTGGCCGGGAGCGTGGCGAACGGGCCGTCCATGACGGTGACCGACTCGCCCACCTCGAAGTCGACCTCGATGGTCGGCTTGGCCACGGCGGCGGGGGCCTTCTTGCCGGGGGCCGCCGGCGCCTTCTCCTTCTCCACCTGCGGGGCGAGGAACTTCAGCACCTCGTCCAGGCTCAGCGGCGACGGCTTGGAGGTCGCGCCGACGAAGCCGGTCACGCCCGGCGTGTTGCGCACCGCGCTCCACGAGGCGTCGTTGAGCTCCATCCTGACCAGGATGTAGCCGGGCAGCACCTTCCGCTGGACCTGCTTGCGCTGGCCGTTCTTGATCTCGGTGACTTCCTCGGTCGGCACCTCGACCTGGAAGATGTAGTCCTCCATGTCCAGGGTCTGGATGCGCGTCTCGAGGTTGGCCTTGACCTTGTTCTCGTAGCCCGCGTAGGAGTGCACCACGTACCACTCGCCGGGGGCGCGCCGGAGCGCGTCGCGCAGCTCGGCGACCGGGTCCACCTCGGCCTCGTCGTCGACCGGGGTCTCCTGGGTCTCGGAGGTCCCAGCGGCCTCACCGCCCTCGGCCGGCTCCGCCGGCTCGTCGGCGGTCGCGGTGTCGGCGTCGTCCGTCGAGACCTCGCCGGCCTCCGCGTCAGCCGGCCGCTGCGGCTCGTCGGCCGCCCCGCCGACCGACTCGACGTCGGCCGCGTCGCCGGTCATGGCGGCAGCGTCCACCTCGTCGATCGGGCCGGTCAGCTCCTGGCTGCCGTCGTGGGAGGTCACTGTCGGTCTCGCTTCCTCTCGTGCGTCGCGCGCCCTGGCTCCTCGCGCCGTTGTCCCTGGCCTCGGGTCGCGGGGGTCCCGCGCGGCGCGGTCGGCCGTCAGCCGAACAGCCAGAGCATGCCCTTGCCGAAGGCGAAGTCCAGCCCCGCCACCAGCAGAACCATGAAGGCAACGAAGACCAGCACCACCGCCGTGTAGGTCACCAACTGCTTGCGCGTCGGCCAGATGACCTTGCGCAGCTCGGCGACGACCTCCCGGACGAACCGGCCCAGCCGCTTGAGCGGCGAACCCTTGCTCTCCCGGCGCTCCCTCGACGGCGTCGGCCGGCCCTTCGCGCCGTTGGCGTTCCTGGCCTCGGCGGCCCCACCGACCCTCGAGCCGGCGGCGCGGCCGGCCCGGTCCTGCCGGGCGGCCGGGCGTGCGGAGGCGCGGCGCTCACGCCGCGCCGCGGCGGTAACCGGGCGGGAAGCGTCACGCTCCTCGGCCCGCTCCTGCTCGCGGTCCTCGCTCACGCCTGCATCCTCCGCTCGCCGTCTACTACGACGCAGGGGTGACAGGACTTGAACCTGCAACCTGCGGTTTTGGAGACCGCTGCTCTGCCAGTTGAGCTACACCCCTTCGCGCTGCCCCTCGCGCAGGACCAGTGCACCGCACAGCCTACGCGAAGATCACGCTCCTGGCCGCCGTCCACCCTCCCCACGTGGCCCGTGGGGCGGTGTTCGGAGCTTCCAGGGTGGCGAGTCTACGACACAGACCGCCCGAACCTCCAACCGCTTAGGTCAGAGGCCCTTTTCCCGGCCGGCGAGCGCCCCGGGACAGGCCCGTGGCGGAGGCCATCGGGGTGTTCTCTGCCACGATGCTGGCCATGGCCGCACCCCAGACCAACCACACCGCCACCCACCGCCGGGTGTCCGCCCGGATCGGCGGCATCAGCGAGTCCGCCACGCTCGCCGTGGACGCCAGGGCGAAGGCGTTGCGCGCCGAGGGCCGACCGGTGATCGGTTTCGGCGCCGGCGAGCCCGACTTCCCGACGCCGGCGCCGATCGTCGAGGCCGCCGCCGCGGCCTGCGCCGACCCCCGCAACCACCGGTACACCCCGGCCGCCGGCCTGCCCGAGCTGCGCGAGGCGGTCGCCGCGAAGACCGCGCGCGACTCCGGCCTGCGCGTCCGGCCGAGCCAGGTCCTGGTGACCAACGGCGGCAAGCAGGCCGTCTACCAGGCGTTCGCCACCCTGCTCGACCCCGGCGACGAGGTGCTGCTGCCGGCGCCGTACTGGACCACCTACCCCGAGGCGATCGCCCTGGCCGGCGGCCGCACGGTGGTCGTACCCACCGACGAGACCACCGGCTACCTGGTCAGCGTGGACCGGCTGGAGGCGGCCAGGACGCCGAGGACGAAGGTCCTGCTCTTCTGCTCGCCGTCCAACCCCACCGGCGCGGTCCACCCGCCGGAGCTGGTCGAGGAGATCGGGCGCTGGGCGCTGGAGCACGGCATCTGGGTGGTCACCGACGAGATCTACGAGCACCTGGTCTACGACGGTGCCCAGCACGCCTCCATGCCGGTGCTGGTGCCCGAGCTGGCCGACACCTGCGTCGTGCTCAACGGCGTGGCCAAGACCTACGCGATGACCGGGTGGAGGGTCGGCTGGCTGATCGGCCCGGACGACGTGGTGCGCGCGGCGACCAACCTCCAGTCGCACCTGTCGTCCAACGTCTGCAACGTGGCCCAGCGGGCGGCGTTGGCGGCCGTCACGGGCCCGCTCGACGCGGTCGCCGAGATGCGGGAGGCGTTCGACCGCCGGCGGCGGCGCATCGTCGAGCTGCTGGCCGCGATCGACGGCGTGACCTGCCCGGTCCCCCGGGGCGCCTTCTACGCGTACCCGTCGGTGAAGGGCCTGCTGGGCAGGGAGATCCGGGGCCGGCGGCCGGCGACGAGCGCGGAGCTGGCCGAGCTGGTGCTGGAGGAGGCGGAGGTCGCCGTGGTGCCCGGTGAGGCGTTCGGCACGCCGGGCTACTTCCGGCTCTCCTACGCCCTCGGCGACGACGACCTGGTGACGGGTGTCACCAGGATGGCCCAGCTCCTGGCCGAGGCTCGCTGACCGCCCGGGTGGCGCGTCGGCGCTGCGCCGACGCGCCACCTGGTCCGTCCACGTTCCGAAATCCCCGTGCGCGGCGGACCGCGCGTCCGGCGCGGTTACGGGGCCCCGGTGGCGTCAGAGGTCAGGCGAGGCGCACCAGGGCGTTCGCGCCGCCCAGGACGGTCTGCCCCTGGAAGCGGGCGGTCAGCGTGATCTTCACCACGTTGTCGTCGAGCTTCTTCGCGACCTTGCCGCTGACCTCGACGAGCGCCCCGTCCTCGTCGTCGGGGACCACGACCGGCCGGGTGAACCGCACGCCGTAGTCGAGGACCGCTCCGGGGTCGCCGGCCCAGTCCGTGACGACCCGCCCCGCCAGGGCCATGGTCAGCATGCCGTGCGCGATGACGTCGGGCAGGCCCACCTCGCGCGCGAAGCGCTCGTTCCAGTGGATCGGGTTGAAGTCCCCCGAGGCGCCCGCGTAGCGCACGAGGTCGGCGCGGGTGACCTGGAACCGCGTCGTGGGGAGCTGGTCGCCCTCGGCGACGTCGGCGAAGCGCGGCGGCGTCATGCCGGAACCCCTTCCTCGGCCGCCGGGGCCGGCTCCGCGGTGCCCCTGGCGACCAGCGTCGCCCGGGAGGTGCACACGGGCTCGCCCTCGACCGTCGTGATCTCGGCGCGCATCGACAGGAAGTCGTTGCCCGCCCGGGACTTGATGTCGTCGACGTGCGCCGACGCGACCAACTGGTCGCCGGCCCGCACGGGGCGGTGGTGGGTGAACCGCTGGTCGCCGTGGACGACCCTGCTGTAGTCCAGGCCCAGCTCGGGGTCGGCGATCACCAGGTCGTGCGCCCGCAGGGCGAGGATGACCGCGAAGGTCGGCGGGGCGATGACGTCGGGGTGGCCGGCGGCCACGGCCGCCTCCCGGTCCCGGTAGACCGGGTTGGCGTCCCCGATGGCGTCGGCGAACTCACGGATCTTCTCGCGGCCGACCTCCCACACCTCGGTGGCGGGAAAGGCCCTGCCGATGAACGACTCGTCAAGGGGCACGTCGGGCAGGCTAGCCGTTGCCGCGCGGGCGGTCGTCGGCCGCCCCCAGCCCTGACCAGCGGCAACGCCCGACGCCACGGCCGGGGCATCGGCGGAACGAGCTGGCGGGGGACCCCGGAACACGACAGGCCGCCCCGCGGGAGGCGGGGCGGCCTGTCGATGTGAAGATCAGCGTCGCTGACCGGACGGGGTCAGCGGGTCTCCTTGTGCACCCGGTGCGTGTTGCAGTTCCGGCAGTACTTCTTCACCGCGAGGCGATCCGGGTCGTTGCGCCGGTTCTTCTTGGTGATGTAGTTCCGGTGCTTGCACTCCTCGCACGCCAGCGTGATCTTGGGGCGGACGTCGGTGGCGGCCACGGGGAGCCTCTCCTTCTCGTGCTCGCACCCCCGGTGACGGGGGCCCAGGGGCTTGCCCCTGGTAGGGGTCTGAGGGCGGGCCCCCAGAGAACCTGCCCGCTCGCACCCCCGTGAGGGGGTCCGGGGCTCTCCCCGGCTCCGGGCGTGGGCACGGGGCCCAGGAACCACGGCTGCGAGTCACCTACACGGTACCCGCTCGCGCCCCCGGTCCCGGCGGCCCGGGGCGGATCCCCGGCATGGCTGTGAGGATTGTCCCTCACTCATCGCGAAGCGAGCCGGCCCACTCCCAGCGAACCCGTCCCGCTCCACAGCCACCCCACGAGGCGAAACACCACCAAAGTGGATCTCACCACACCCCCATACGGGGGTCCGGGGGCGTGCCCCCGGCGCGGGGTGTGGGGGCTCGGCCCCCACAGTCATTGCGAAGCGAGCTGGCCCACTCCCAGCAGACCCGTCCCGCTCCGCTCGGAACCCGGCGAGGCCGGGTTCCTGTAACCCCGCACAGGTGTCGCCCACGATGTGCGGGATCCACCCCACCCACGAAGGGAGTCCGGGGGCATGCCCCCGGCGCGGGGTGTGGGGGCTCGGCCCCCACAGTCATTGCGAAGCGAGCCGGTCCGCTCCCAGCGGACACAGCTCGCCCACTCGCGTAGCGGTGGCCGGACTTGAACCGGCGACACAGCGATTATGAGCCGCTTGCTCTACCACCTGAGCTACACCGCCACGGGGGACACCGGGGTGTCCCCCAAGAACGAAACGCGGTACCCGCTCTGCGAGCACCGCGTGCCGTTCGTCGAGCCCCAATACGGAATCGAACCGTAGACCTTCTCCTTACCATGGAGACGCTCTGCCGACTGAGCTATTGGGGCGTGCTCTCGCGGAGCGATGTGAACTCTACACAAGAACGTCGCGGAGCCAAAATCCGGGGGCCGCTCAGCGCACCAAAGTGAGCACGGTCTCATCGCGACGGCCCCTGGCCCGCACCGTCCTGGCCCGCAGCCAGGCCTCGAAGCGGTCCTCCGACAGCGGCCGGGAGATCAGGTAGCCCTGGGCGACGTCGCAGCCCATCTCGACGAGCTGGTCCCTGGCCGCGTCCTCCTCCACGCCCTCGGCCACCACCGTCAGGCCCAGCGAGTGCCCCAGCTCGACGATGGAGCGCACCACGGCCATGTCACCAAGGTCGGTGCCCATGCCGAGCACGAAGCTCTTGTCGATCTTCACCTCGTCGACGGGGAGCTGGCGCAGGTACGCCAGCGACGAGTACCCGGTGCCGAAGTCGTCCACGGCGAGCACCACGCCCAGCGCGTGCAGCCGCCGCAACACCGGCAACGCCCGTTCGGGGTCGGACATCACGCCCGACTCGGTCAGCTCGAAGGTGAGCAGCCGCGGCGGCACGTCGTGCCGGCGCAGCGCCTCCGCCACCCGGTCGGGGAAGCTTTCGTCCGCGAGGTTACGCACGGAGAGGTTCACCGCGGCCGACAGCCGCAGCCCCCTGTCCAGCCAGCCCCGCACCTTCGCCAGGGCGTTGTCCATGACGAACGAGGTCAGCGCGTCGACCAGGCCGGTGGCCTCCACGGCCGGCACGAACTCGTCGGGGTCGAGCCGGCCGAACTCGGGGTGGACCCACCGGACCAGCGCCTCCACGCCCAGGACCTCGCGCCCGGGGAGGGCCACCTTGGGCTGGTAGTGGACCCGGACCTGGCCGGTGTCCAGCGCCTGCCGGAACTGGGTGACGAGCTGGAACCGCCGCAGGAAGATCTGGCCCATGCTCGGCACGTAGCCGCGCACGGCGTCCCCGGCGTTGCGGGCCGCGCGCAGGGCCACGTCCGCGCGCTGGAGCAGGGTGTCGACGTCGGCGTCGTCCTCCTCCGCCGGCTCCGAGGGCACCTGCACGTAGCCGACGACGGCGTCGGCCTCGACGCTGAGCCGGTCGACCGGGTAGGGCGCTGCCAGCTCCCGGTGGAGCTGCTCGGCGATCCGGCGCCCCTCCTCCTCGTCGCAGTCCGCGAGCAGCGCGGCGAACGTGCCGCCCTCCAGGCGCGCCAGCGGCACCCCCGGCCCCAGCGCCTCCCGCAGCCGGCCGCCCGCGGCGATCACCATGCGGTCGCCCCAGGAGTGGCCCAGCGCGTCGCCGACGGCGGACAGCGCGTCGAGGTCGATGCGCACCACCATGGAGCCCGTGTGCCGGCGCAGCCGGTCCACGGCGGCCTCCCGGAAGCCCGGCCGGTTGAGCAGGCCGGTGAGCGGGTCGTGGTAGGCGTCGTGCCGGAGCCGGGCCAGCAGCCGCCGGTTGTCCATCGCGGTGGCCAGGTGGCTGGCCAGGGTGCGCAGGAGCTGGACGTCGGAGCGGCCGAAGCCGCGCCAGCGGCTGAGCCGGTCGTGGGCCTCCACCGCGCCCAGGAGCTGGTTGGCGCCGCGGAGCGGGACGACGAGGGCCTCGTGCGCGCCGCGCCGGGCGAGCGCCTCCCGCACGTCGTCGGAGGCGTCGAGGCCGCGGAAGTAGCGGACCTGGCTGCCGGGCAGTTGCAGGATCGGGTCGTCGTGCGACGGGGGCTCGTCCTCGGGCAGGGGCTTGCCGGCCACGAGCGCGCGGGCCGGGGCGGCCGGGTCCAGCCGCAGGCGCAGCACCACCCGCTTGGCGGAGAGCTGCTCCCTGATCCGCTCCGCGATCTTCTGCCACTCGTCGGCGTCGGCGTCGGCGAGCTGGCCGTCCAGCAGGTTGCCCGGCCTGGCCGCGACGCGCTGGCCGGAGCGCGCGACGCTGAGGCTGACGTCGCTGAGCGTCTCCAGGTCGCGCTGTTCGCGCAGCAGGCCGTAGTAGCCGCGGTAGAGCGCGACGAGGGCCGCGACCACGAGCACGTTGAGCGCCCAGCCCCACGGGGCGGAGACCGCGACCTCGTAGCCGACGACGCCGACGGAGGTGTTCAGCAGGCCGACGACGAGGGTGTGCGCGGCGAGGCGCAGGGCCGCCGGCAGCCGGGGCTCGCCGCGCAGGATGTTCAGCGCGGTGACCGCGAGCGCGACGCTGATGAGCGAGGAGGCCAGGGTGCCGAGCAGGGCGGCGGTCCACCGGGGCGCGCCGTCGGGCAGGACCTGGGTGGCCAGCGCGTAGACCGCGAACGGTCCGGCGATCTCCAGGCACATCACGCCGACGTTGTAGACCAGGTTGCTGGTGAGCCGCCGGACGAGCTGGCTGCCGACCCCGGCGACCAGGTGCGCGGCGAGCACGACCTCGAACGGCGCGGTGAGCAGGCCAAGCACCAGCGGGATCTCGGTGAACGAGATGGCCCAGCCGACCTGGCGGATGTCGACGTCGATGGTGAGGTGCTCGGCGAGCAGGAAGCCCAGCACGAGCAGCGGGCCGAGCCACAGGAGCTGGGGCGTGAACTGGGTGGGCTGCGACCACGCCACGCCGGCCGCCGCGAGTGTGCCCGCCACCAGCACGGCGCGGGAGAAGGTGAGGTAGAGGAGCCGCCGCCGGGGGTCCATCTGCGCCCGGTCGGCCAGGCGCGACGCGTCCGGGTCGTGTGGGCGGTGGTGCTCGGACATCCACCCCTCCTCGTCGCGCTGCGAATACGTTCACGCGCTGGATCTGTCGCCCGATCGTGACGGAAGGCCGCAACCTTGGCCAGACCGCCACGCTCCGCAGTCACCTGTCGGGGTGACGTGGACCATGACACGCCGCGGCGGCGGGCGGGGCGTCCTGACCGGATCTGGTCACGGACCGTCACCCCGCTTCGGGCAGTCGATGGCAGGTGCCGCGTGGCAATTGCCACTGACCGATCTCCTGAATACCCCCACCGGGTGGTCGGGGGCAACGGCGGGTGAGGGGTTCTCCGCGCACGGGAGCGCACGCGTCAACCGACCGGCCCAGCAGGACGAACCCGGGATGGTGCCCGTTCACCTCCTTGATCACGTTGTGGTGGAGATGACACCGGATCGGCCGAGGGGCTCAGACGAGAAGTTCACCCCGAAGGACGCTGACCGCCCTGCCCGCCAGCCCCACCCGGTCCCCGCGCACCGTCAATCGCACGACACCCCCGCGGGGTGACGCCTGCTCCCCCACCAAGGTGGTCCTCCCCAGCCGCTCCGACCACCACGACGCGAGCGTGCAGTGCGCGGAGCCCGTCACCGGGTCCTCGGGCACCCCGTAGGCCGGGTAGAAGCACCGGCTGACGAAGTCGGTCCCCGCCCCGTCGCCGGGGGCCGTGACGATGACGCCCCTGGCGTCGATCGCCGCGACCCGGTCGAGCGCGGGGCGCAGCGCCCGCACCTCGGCGGCCGAGGCGGCCTCGACCAGGACGTCGAACCGGCCACGCCACACCGAGCGCACGGTGACGCCGGGCAGGGCGGCCAGCAGGTCCGGTCCTCCCTCGGCGGGCGCGGGCGGGTCGGCGGGGAAGTCCATCTCGATCCACCCGTCGCCGACGGCCGAGCACACCAGCTCCCCGCTGGCCGTCGCGAACCGCCGCGTCCCGCCGAGGACGTGCGCGGTCGCCAGGGTGGCGTGGCCGCACAGGTCGACCTCGTGGGTGGGGGTGAACCACCGCAACGGCAGCGCCCCGTCCACCGACCGCCCGACCTCGACGAACGCGGTCTCCGCGTGCTTGAGCTCCGCGGCCACCGCCTGCATCCACTCCGCGTCCCTCGGTTCGGTCAGCAGGACCACCCCGGCCGGGTTCCCCGCGAACGCCCGTTCCGTGAACGCGTCGACGACGTGCACCTCAACAGTCACGCCCCGAACCTAGATCCCGCGCCGCCCGGTCCCGAGGCGCGCGGTCCCGAGGCGCGCGGTCCCGAGGCGCGCGGAGGGCCTCGCGCTGCGCTGTCCCGGTGGTTTTCGCCACCTCTCCCGGTGGGCGTGCCTAGCCTCAGGGCATGAACGTCGTGGTGGGTCTGCGGGCGACGGTCGAACTGGTCGTCGACCGGTCGGACACGGCGGGCGCGGTGGGCAGCGGCGACGTGCCGGTCCTGGCCACGCCCCGGCTGCTGGCGCTGGCCGAGGCCGCCACCGTCGCGGCCCTCGCCGGCCGGCTGGCCCCCGCGACCACCTCCGTGGGCCACCGCGTCGAGCTGGAGCACCTCCTGCCGACCCCCGTCGGCGGGCGGGTCGCGGTGCTGGCCACGCTCGTCGAGGTGGACGGCCGTCGGCTCCGGTTCGAGGTCCGCGCGGTCGACGGGCGCGGCGAGCTGGTCGCCCGGGGCGTGATCACCCGGGTGGTCGTCGACCGGGAGCGGTTCCTCAACCCCCCGTCCCCGACGCGCTGACTCCCTCGGGCAGGGTGGACCTCACCCTCTCGTGGCCCTGGCACGGGAACCGACAGCGATGGGAGAGCGCGGTGTCCGCACAACCGGTGCTGCGGGTGGTCGCGACCGCGGCCGGCGGCGTCGAGACCCTCCGGACCGGGCTGGTCGAGCCCGCCCTCGCGGCCAACTGGCGGGTGACCGTCACCCTCACCCCGACCGCCGCCCGCTGGCTGACCCACGCCGGCGAGGTCGACCGGCTGGCCAGCGCGACCGGTCTCCCCGTGCGGTGGGACTCCCGGCTGCCCACCGAGCCCCGGCCCCACCCCGACGCGGACCTGGCGGTCCTCGCGCCCGCCTCCGCCAACTCGGTGGCCAAGCTCGCCCTCGGCATCGCGGACAACCAGGCGCTCACCCAGCTCTGCGAGGCGCTCGGCGACCCGCGCGTGCCGGTCGTGGTCTGGCCGAGGACCAACGCGTTCCACGCCGCCCACCCCGCGTGGAACGGGCACCTCGCCACCCTCCGCTCGGCCGGGGCGCACCTGGTCGACGCGGCCGTGGCCGACGACGGGACGCCGCCGTGGGGCGCCGTGCTCGACGCCATCGCCAGCGCGCACGGGACGTGACCACCCTTCATCACCTGTTCGTGCAGGCCCGCCACCCGACGGGGGGCGGGCCGCCGCGTTAGCGTCGGAAGTGAGCACCGTCACGGACCCGCGTCCCCGGTGGTCGACCCCGCTGGGGTCAGCCGTCCTCGTGGGTCCACCGGACCCCGACTCCGCCAGCGCCCCGAGACCGCCCCGGCGCCAGGAGGTGGTGGACGTGGACGTGCGAGGACCGGCCGGGCGAGGCCCCGGCGAACTCCCGCTCACTCCACGGGGGCCGCTGGCGCTCGTGCTGGGGAACGGCAGGCTCGGCAGGGCCCTCGTGGCCACGGGCCTGGCCTTCGTCGTCCTGAGCCACGCGCTGCTCGTCGGCCTCCACCTGCTGCCCGACCTCGGCGGCGTGGACCCGGTGCGCGAGTTGATCAGCGACTACGCCCTCGGGCCGACGGGCTGGGTCTTCTCGCTCGCCCTGTGCGCCGGCGCGCTCGGCTCCGCCGCGCTGGTGCTCGTGTTGTCGTCCCTGGCCGTGTTGCACGACCGGGCGACGAGGGCGGCCATGGCCGTCTGGTGCGTCGGGCTGGTGGGCGTCGCCGTGGTCCCGCCGGGCCGGCTCACCGTCGGTGTCCTCGCCGACGTGACGGTGGCGGCGCACTTCTGGCTCGCCGCCACGACCTGCGTGAGCCTCCCCGTCGCCGGTGTGGCGGTGGGGTGGCGGCACCGGCGGCACGACCACTGGCGGCGGTTCGCGCTCCCGACCCTGGGGCTGTGTCTGGCCGACGCGCTGTGCCTCCTCCCGATCGCGGTCACCGTCACCGCCCACCACCTCCTGGGAGGGACGTGGTCGCTGGCGTCGGCCTTCGGGCTCCTCGAACGCCTCGCGGTGATGCTGGACACCGTGGTCCTCGTGGTCCTCGGCCTGTGGGCGTGGCACTCCACCGGCCCCGGCCGCGACGGCCAGCCAGACGGACTGCCCGCCGGGCAGCCGTGATCACGCCACACGGGACGGCTGGGAAGCCGCCTCCCAGCCCGGGTTGGCCGGGAAACCCGGAAACACCGTGCGGGGAAAGACCGATCGGGACGACGGCTCCACCACCGACATTCACACCGCACATCCCGGTGGCCAGCCAGCCATCGGCTACGCCAACAAACCCGGCAAGGACACACGGGTGGCCTCAGCCAGCCCTCAGCCCATGCCGCAACGCGTTGTGAATTCCGCTCACAGAATCAAGGCGCGCCGCCGCCTGGCTTCACGCGGCTCCCGAGCGAGGGCGCACCCGGGCGCCGGCGGCAAGCCACGACGATCTTGGGCGACAGTCGCCTTGCCGTGCGGCCGGGGCGAGTGACACCTGCCGGCAACCGAAGGCCACCATCGCGTCAGGGCAAGGGGCCGGCGCTGGAGCTGTCAGGGACGCGACAGAGATCACGCCTGGTGCGGTGGCGGCGATCACAGGTTCCTGGCCCTCAGCAAGGGAGCGGTACGGGGGTCCGTCGGCCGTGCCGAACACGTGCCAGACAAGGCGGTGACCAAGGGGGCGGCAGAAGGCCACGAGGAACGCCGAAACGACCGGAGCCCCCGACCTGTTTCCACAGATCAGGGGCTCCGGTCATCGGGTGTGGCAGGTGTTGGATTCGAACCAACGTAGGCTAAGCCGACGGATTTACAGTCCGCTCCCTTTGGCCACTCGGGCAACCTGCCGTTGCCGCCCCCGTGTGGGGGCTGCGGTCCAGAAGCATACATACCTCCCCCGGTCGAGAGCCAATCGGGTCCCGGTAGCGTGGCGGACCGGATCCGAGACGAAAGGTGCGTGCACGTGGCGGACCCGTCGTTCGACGTGGTGAGCAAGGTCGACCGGCAGGAGGTCGACAACGCGCTCAACCAGGCGGCCAAGGAGCTGACCACCCGCTTCGACTTCCGGGGGACCGGGGCCCAGGTGTCCTGGGCGGGCGAGGAGGCCGTGACCATCCAGGCGGAGACCGAGGAGCGGTGCAAGGCCGCCATCGAGGTCTTCCGCGACAAGCTGGTCAAGCGGGGCATCTCGCTGAAGGCGTTCGAGGTCGGCGAGCCGGCGCTGTCCGGGAAGATCTACAAGGTCACCGGCAAGATCCTCCAGGGCATCGCGTCGGACAAGGCCAAGGAGATCGCCAAGGCCATCAGGGACGAGGGCCCGAAGGGCGTGCAGGCGCAGATCCAGGGCGACCAGCTCCGCGTCTCCGGCAAGAAGAAGGACCACCTACAGGAGGTCATCGCGCTGCTGAAGGCCAAGGACTTCGGCATCGCGCTCCAGTTCACCAACTACCGCTGACGCGTCTGGGGGACGAGTTGAGGGGGATCATCCTCGCCGGGGGCAGCGGCACCCGGCTGCACCCGATCACGCAGGCCGTGTCGAAGCAGCTCCTGCCGGTCTACGACAAGCCGATGGTGTACTACCCGCTCTCGGTGCTCATGCTCGCCGGCATCCGGGAGATCCTCATCATCTCCACCCCGACCGACCTGCCGCTGTTCCGCCGGCTGCTCGGGGACGGCTCGCAGCTCGGGCTGCGCCTGGAGTACGCGGAGCAGCCGCAGCCGAACGGGCTGGCCGAGGCGTTCGTGATCGGCGCGGACTTCATCGGCGACCAGGACGTCGCGCTGGTGCTCGGCGACAACATCTTCTACGGCCAGGGCTTCTCGCGGCTGCTCCAGAAGGAGGCCGCGACGCTGGACGGCTGCGTGCTGTTCGGCTACCCGGTGAAGGACCCCGAGCGGTACGGCGTCGGCGAGGTCGACGGGGACGGCCGCCTGGTGTCGATCGAGGAGAAGCCGGAGCGGCCCCGGTCGAACCGGGCGATCACCGGCCTCTACTTCTACGACAACCGCGTCGTGGAGATCGCGCGCGGGCTGCGGCCGTCGGCGCGGGGCGAGCTGGAGATCACCGACGTCAACCTGGCCTACCTGCGGGAGGGCCGGGCCAGGCTGGTGGACCTCGGCAGGGGGTTCGCCTGGCTGGACACCGGCACGCACGACTCGCTGCTGGAGGCCGGCCAGTTCGTCCAGGTGCTGGAGCACCGCCAGGGCGTCCGGATCGCCTGCCTGGAGGAGATCGCCCTGCGGATGGGCTTCATCGACGCCGAGGCGTGTCACGCCCTGGGCGCCAAGCTGGCCAAGTCGGGTTACGGCCAGTACGTCATGAACGTCGCCCGCACGGCTGGCGCGACGGGCTGACCCGCGGCAACACCGCCGGGAACGTCGTGGGGACGTCGTGGGGACGTCGCGGGACGCTCCGCCCCCGGGGGGCGGGTCTCCCGCGGCGTCCCTTCTTCTCGCGCGCCCGAGGGGGCGCGTCGACGCGCTCAGGGCAGCCGTCGCCCGGCCAGGTCCTCCAGCCGCCGGATCCGGTCGGCGATCGGCGGGTGGGTGGAGAAGAGCCGGGAGAGCTGCTCCCCCGGCCGGAACGGGTTGGCGATCATCAGGTGCGCCTGGTTCACCAGGCTCGGCTCCGGCGGCAGCGGCCGGGCCCTGGTGCCCAGCTCCAGCTTGCGCAGCGCCGAGGCCAGCGCCAGCGGGTCGCCGGTGAGCGCCGCGCCCGAGGCGTCGGCCTGGTACTCCCGGGAGCGGCTGACCGCCATCCGCACGATGCCCGCCGCGACCGGCCCGAGGATCGAGATCAACAGCATCGCGACCGGGTTGGGCCGCTCGTCGTCGTCCCCGCCGAACAGGCCGGTGAACATGGCGATGTTGGCCAGGAACGTCACGACGCTGGCGAGCGCGCCCGCCACGCACGAGGTGAGGATGTCGCGGTTGTAGACGTGGGCCAGCTCGTGCCCCAGCACGGCCCTCAGCTCGCGCTCGTCGAGCAACTCCAGGATGCCGGTGGTGCAGCACACGGCGGCGTTGCGCGGGTTGCGGCCGGTGGCGAAGGCGTTGGGAGCGTCGGTCGGGCTGATGTAGAGCCGGGGCATC
Organism: Streptoalloteichus tenebrarius; assembly: GCF_024171885.1. GTDB lineage: Bacteria > Actinomycetota > Actinomycetes > Mycobacteriales > Pseudonocardiaceae > Streptoalloteichus > Streptoalloteichus tenebrarius. The sequence goes on from NZ_JAMTCP010000026.1 coordinate 38,165, forward strand.
GGCTGTCGGGCGGCGGTGGCCAGCTCCCGCACGGTCCGGTACATCGCGGGCTGCTCGGCCTCGGACACCGGGCGGGCGCGCATGGCCCGCAGCGCGAGCCGGTCGGAGTTGAAGTACGCGAAGGCGTTCACGCCCAGCGCCACCACCAGGCCGATGACCAGGGCGGTCCTGCCGAAGAACGAGCTGACCACGACGATCAGCGCGCCGAGGCCGCCCAGCAGCAGTGCGGTCTTCAACCCGTTGTAGTGCTTGTGCACGGTCTTGTCGCCTCCGAGGTGCTCGCCGGTGCTCGCCACCCCTGGATTAACCCGGAACGTCGCATCCACCCGGGTCAACGCCCGGTGCCGGCGCGGGGTTCCACCAGGGAGCGACCAAACGGCCCAGGTCGGAGACCGTCGACGGCGGCCGTCGACGTGACGGGGGCTGGTCGACCGACATCGACCCCGCCGACCGGGCGCGGTGTCGCGCGCGGACCCCGCGCGGGTGGGACGGCCTACGTCGTCTCGCGCCCGCGGAACCCACCGGGCCGCGCGGGGCCGCCGGGGCGCCGCGTCGCGGCCTCGGGGGCCGGCTCGGCGGCGGGGTCCAGCGGCGGTGGCGGCGGCACGTCCACCAGCCAGTCGGCGAGACGCTCGCGCTCGTGGACCAGCTCGGCCACGGCGCCGTCCCCGGAGGGAGTCCCGGTGCCGGGGTAGCCGAAGTCGGGCGCCCAGTGCAGGGCGTCGAAGGGGCAGACCTCGACGCAGATACCGCAGTACAGGCAGTGCCCGTAGTCGATGGCGAACCGGTCGAGCACGTTGCGCTGCCGGGGGCGGGCGGCGCCGGGCTGCTGCACGGTCTCGGTGTGCGAGGCGATGTGGATGCACCAGTCGGGGCATTCCCTGGCGCACAACATGCACACCGTGCAGTTGGCCTCCAGCAGCGCGATCACGCCCCGGGAACGCGGCGGCAGCTCGGGCTGACGCTCGTCGCTCATTCGCTCTCCCTCCGCAGTCCCCACTCCGGCCCCGGCACCCCGGGCGGCGCCAGTCGACGGCGGCTCGGGGCGGCCGTCCCGTCCTCGCCGGGCTCCAACCGTCCCGGCCACGGGCGGACCACCCGGGAGGCCAGCACGAAGTCCTTGCGCAGCGGATGGCCGGCGAACTCCCCCGGCAGCAGCAGTCGACGCGGGTCAGGGTGGCCGGAAAGCTCCACGCCGAACATCTCGGCGACCTCCCGCTCGTGCCAGGCCGCGCCGGCCCACACACCCGCCACGCTGGGCAACGGGACGCCGTCCGGCAGCTCCGTGCGCAGCAACAACCCGTCCCAGGCGGGCGGCGCGAGCACGTGGAGCGTCACGGCGTGCCGCTCCCCCACCGCGCCGGGACGGCCGGCGTCCTCGGCCCCGAGCCAGTCGAAGGCGACGCACCCGAGCTGGTCCCTGGCGACCGTGGCCGCCTCCACCCACCGCTCGACCGGCACCTGCGCGATGGTCTGGCCGAACGCCGTGCGCGCCGAGGCGTCGGGCACCAACTCGACCAAGCGCTCGGCGAGCCGCTGGCTGCCCGCCGTCATGCCGCCGCCTCTCCGGTCACCATCCGGTGCAGGGCGGCCAGGCCGGCCAGCAGCGCCTCGGGGCGCGGCGGGCAGCCCGGCACGGCCACGTGCACCGGGAGGACCTGGTCGATGCCCTTGGTCACCGAGTAGGAGTCCCAGTAGGGCCCGCCGGTGTTGGAGCACGCGCCCACGGAGAGCACGTACCTCGGTTCCGGCATCCGCTCGTAGGTGGCGACCACGGCCGGCAGCATCACGTCGGTGACGGTGCCGGAGACCACCAGGACGTGGGCCCGTTCGGGGGCGTCGGGGCCAGTGGCGGGGCGCACGCCGAACTCGGCGAGCCGGTCGGGCCGGTCCGGCCGGTCGTCGTCGCCCCGGCCGTGCAACGCGGCCATCACCTCCACGCCGCAGCACGCGAGGCCGAGGTCGAGCACATTGACCTCGTAGGTCGTGCCCCAGTCCAGGGTGAAGCGGGTACCCACGAAAGGAGGGTAAGCCAGTCCCCGGCCCGCGCCCCGCCGGCGTTCGCGGAAGTGGGAGCCGACGCGGCGCGCCGGACGACGAGGAGCACGGGAGGCCGAGCGCGGTGACCGACGACGACGTGATGAACCGGATCCAGCGGCTCGTCGAGGAGGAGCACCGGCTCCGGGAGCGCGCCGTGGGCGAGGGCGTCTCCGAGGAGGAGAACACCCGGCTGCGGAGCCTGGAGGAGGCGCTGGACCAGTGCTGGGACCTGCTGCGCCAGCGGAGGGCCCGGCGGGACACCGGCCAGAACCCCGACGAGGCGCGCCCGCGCCCTCCGTCGGAGGTCGAGGGGTATCTCCAGTAGCGCCGGATCACCCGGCCCGGGGAGCCTGGGCGGCGCGCTCCGGCGGCAGCAGGTGGCGGGCGAGGACGGCCCGCCAGGGGTTGGCGCAGCAGGAGAGGTCGAGCCGCCGGCCGGACTCCACCGCGTCGATGATGATGCGGATCTGGTCCGCCGTGGCGGCCGCCTTGTTGACGGGCCCGGTGGGCGCCGCGCGCAGCGTGGCGGCCACCGCGTCGAGGACGAGCACCGCGTTCCGCAGCGCCGCCTCCGAGACGATCCGGACCGGCTCTGGCAGGTCCCCGGAGTCCCCGAACCCGTCGTCGAGGCCGTCGCCGTCGAACTCGTCAGCGCCGAACTCGTCAGCGCCGATCTCGTCAGCGTCGATCTCTTCGGGCCGACCGTCGGCGCGGTCGTCCACGCATCCCGCGTTGATCTTGCGCATCGCCGCGATGCTAGGCCGTTCGGCCCAACGACGACACGAATCCCATCCGATCGCGTGACAGCCGACCGCCCCTCGCCCGGTCAGCGGAGGAGTCCGCCGCCGCGTTCGACCTCCTGGCGCGACGGGAGACGGGGATCGGCGGTGGGGAGTTCCTTCGCCGTCGGGATACCGGTGAGTGGGCTGACAGGGGCCTGGACGAGGCCCCTGGGCTCGTCGACGGGTGGACGGCCTCGCCGATGGCGCGATTATCTTCAGGCCCGGCCAACTCCCTGCGTCGATGCGCTTCGAGATCGTCGACTCCGACCCGGGAGAGCGCGACGCCGAGCACCAGGGGGCTTCTGGTGCTCCGCCAGGGCCTACAACGACACGTTGTCAAAATCGATGCGCGGCTCCGCATGACCCGCGAGGAGGCCCTCCGGGAGATCGATGAGGTGGAGGCAGCGCACCTGCTGTACCGAACGTGGGCCGAGTCTCCGCCCTCAGGCGCCGAGACCCGCCAGGGCATCCCGTGAAACGGGGCTGGGAGCGTGCGCGCGCTCCCAGCCCCGGGTCCGTGTGGTGCGGGTGTCCGCCGGCGGATCAGCCGCGCAGCTCCATCGTGCAGCACTTGGGGCCGCCACCGGACTTGCGCAGCTCGGAGATGTCCACGAGGACCGGCTCGAAGCCGCGCTCCGCGATCCGCTCCGCCAGGTGCGTGGCCTCCTTCGGCAGCACCACGTTGCGGCCGTCGGACACGCCGTTGAGGCCGAGGCACTCGGCGTCGGCGTCGTTGGCGATCACCGCGTCCGGGAACAGCCGGCGCAGCACCCGCTGCGAGCCGGCCGAGAACGCCTCCGGGTAGTAGGCGACGAGCGGGCGCTCGGACTGGTCGTCCAGGACGAACAGGGCGACGTCGAGGTGGTAGTACCTCGGGTCGACCAGTCGCAGCGACACGACGGGGACGCCCAGCACCTCCTGCGCCTCGGCGTGCGCCCCGGGGTCGGTGCGGAACCCGGTGCCCGCCAGGAGCAGGCCGCCGGTCCAGGCGAAGTCGCCCTCGGCCTCGTTGATCTTCTCGGGCATGACCACGCTGCGGTAGCCGTGCTCCAGGAACCAGCGCCGGTAGTGCTCGGCCTCGGCCGAGCGCTGCTCGGCGCGGAAGCGGGCGCCCAGCACCCGGCCGTCGATGACGGTGCCGGAGTTGGCCGCGAAGACCATGTCCGGCAGGCCCGGCTGCGGCTCGATCGTCTCGACCTGGTGGCCGAGCCGCTCGTAGGTCCGCTTCAGCTCCGTCCACTGCTCGACGGCCCGCTCGGTGCTGACCGGCTGGTCGGGACGCATCCACGGGTTGATCACGTACTCCACGGTGAAGAACCGCGGCTCGCACATGAGGTACCGACGGCGGGTCGGGACCCGCTCCTGGGTGACGGCGAGGGCGCCGGGACCGGTCTCCGGCGCGGGCGTCGCCAGCGGCGCGTCAAGGGTGGACGACATGAATCGAAATCTAAGGTTCGCGTTGACCGGCACTCAACGCCGCTTTGTTGCGGCGTATGGGGCAGAATCTTGCGTATGGACGCCATCGACCAGCGGATCATTTCGTGCCTTGTGGCGGACGCCCGCTCCAGCTACGCCGAGATCGGCGGAGTGGTGGGCCTGTCCGCTCCCGCCGTGAAGCGCAGGGTGGACAAACTGCTGGACACCGGCGTCCTGCGCGGGTTCACCGCGGTGGTGGACCCCGAGGCCCTCGGCTGGGGGACCGAGGCGTTCATCGAGGTGCACTGCCGGGGCAACGTCACCCCCGGAGAGATCCGCATCGGCCTGGAGCCCCTGCCCGAGGTCGTCGCGGCCTACACCGTCTCCGGCGCGGCCGACGCCATCGTGCACCTGCGCGCCGCCGACATCCACCACCTGGAGAGCGCGCTGGAGCGGCTGCGCGCGGTCGACTTCATCGAGCGCACGGTGTCCACCGTGGTGCTGTCGCGGCTGCTGGAGCGGCCGCCCGCCCCCGGGGCCTGACCCCCGCGCGCCCGCCAGGGCCGCGCCACCAGCCCCGCCAGGACGTGGCCCAGGCCACCTCCCGCGCCCCGCCGCGAGTGGCAAGATCCCCCGCATGAGCGGAGACGTCCTCGTCGAGCGGCGCGGCGGCGTCGCCGTCATCACGGTGAACGACCCCGACCGGCGCAACGCCCTGACCCTCGACCTGTCGGCGCGGCTCGCGGACGCGGTCGTCGACTGCGCCGAGGACGAGCGGGTCGGGGCGGTCGTCGTGACCGGCGCGCCGCCGGCGTTCTGCGCGGGCGCGGACCTGACCGCGTTGGGCGAGGCCCGCGAGGAGGGGCTGCGGCGGATCTACGCCGGGTTCCTCGCGGTGGCGTCCTGCCCGTTGCCGACGGTGGCCGCGGTGAACGGCGCCGCCGTGGGCGCGGGCCTCAACCTGGCGTTGGCCTGCGACGTGCGGCTGGCCGGCCCCCGCGCCCGGTTCGACGCGCGGTTCCTCCAGCTCGGCATCCACCCCGGCGGGGGCATGACCTGGATGTTGCAGCGGGTCGTCGGCCCGCAGACCGCCGCCGCGATGGCGTTGTTCGGCGAGGTGCTGGACGCCGAGGAGGCCGTGCGGGCGGGGCTGGCCCTGCGCGCGGTCGACGGCGAGCCGGAGGCCGTGGTGGACGCCGCCGTGCGCCTGGCCGCCACCGCCGCGCAGGCGCCGCGCGAGCTGGTGCTGGCCACGAAGCGGACCATGCGCACGACGTCGATGCTCGACGACCACCCCACCGCGGTCGAGGTCGAGCTGGCGCCGCAGGTCCGCTCGATGGACAACCCCGCCTTCGCCGAACGGCTCGCCGCGATGAAGGCACGTATCAGCGGCCGCTGACGGCCCCTCCTCCACCACGGGCCGTCGGTCGACGCCACGTCGACCGACGCCACGTCGACCGACGCCACGTCGACCGACGGCCCGGAGCTGGTGACGCCCCTCGCCGGACGCGTCTTCCCCTTCCGGGAGAAGCGGGAACACGTGCGGCCCGAGGCTTGCCAAACGGGTGTTACTCGAAGTAACAGTTTCTTCGGGCCCGCCCTGGCGCGGGCCGCGGAGTGTGACGCACGTTGCATTGGCCGGTCCGCCCGGTGGGGCGTCCCTACCTTGGAGAGGTGGCGGTGGGGTTGAGCGAGCTCAGCCCGAGCTCAGACGAGCCCAGCGGCCCCGCCGACGTCGGAACCGGGGCGGGTCTCACCGGCCGGAACGAGATCGAGTGCCGACTACGCTCGTCACCGGAGCGGGGAAGGCACGCCGGGCCGGCGTGCCGGACATTCGCACGGGTTTCGATGCCCGGCCGACACGCGTGAGAGAGGGACCCCGAGCCCATGACCGCAGACGTGGGAAGCAGCCCGAAGGTGTCTCACGGGGCGCCCGCCCCCGGACGACCCACCGAGGTCCGCAAGCTGGACCGGGTCGTCATCCGGTTCGCCGGTGACTCCGGCGACGGCATGCAGCTCACCGGTGACCGGTTCACCTCGGAGGCCGCCGCCTTCGGCAACGACCTGGCCACCCTGCCCAACTTCCCCGCCGAGATCCGCGCCCCCCAGGGCACCCTGCCGGGCGTCTCCAGCTTCCAGCTCCACTTCGCCGACTACGACATCCTCACGCCGGGCGACCGCCCCGACGTGCTCGTCGCGATGAACCCGGCGGCGCTCAAGGCCAACATCGGCGACCTGCCCCACGGCGGCACGCTGATCGTCAACACCGACGAGTTCACCAAGCGGAACCTGACCAAGGTCGGGTACGACAGCGACCCGCTGGAGGACGGCTCCCTCGACGCGTACACGGTGCACAAGGTGGCCATGGCCACCCTCACCAGGGGCGCGCTGGAGGAGACCGGCCTGACCAAGAAGGACGCGGAGCGCGCGAAGAACATGTTCGCGCTGGGCCTGCTGTCCTGGATGTACCACCGCCCCACCGAGGGCACCGAGCGCTTCCTGCGGGAGAAGTTCGCCAAGAAGCCGGACATCGCCGAGGCCAACGTCCTGGCCTTCCGCGCCGGGTGGAACTTCGGCGAGACCACCGAGGCGTTCGCCGTGACCTACGAGGTCGCGCCGGCCAGCCTGCCCCGCGGCACCTACCGGCAGATCACCGGCAACACCGCGCTGGCCTACGGCATCGTCGCCGCCGGACAGCTCGCCTCGCTGCCGGTGTTCCTCGGCACCTACCCGATCACCCCGGCCTCGGACGTGCTGCACGAGCTGGCCAAGCACAAGAACTTCGGGGTGACCACGTTCCAGGCCGAGGACGAGATCGCCGGCGTCGGCGCCGCCCTCGGCGCGTCCTTCGGCGGCGCGCTCGGCGTCACCACCACCTCCGGCCCCGGCCTCGCCCTGAAGTCGGAGACCATCGGCCTGGCCGTCATGACCGAGCTGCCGCTGCTGGTGTGCGACATCCAGCGCGGCGGCCCGTCCACCGGTCTGCCCACCAAGACCGAGCAGGCCGACCTGCTCCAGGCGATGTTCGGCCGCAACGGCGAGGCCCCGGTGCCGATCATCGCGCCGCGCTCGCCGGCGGACTGCTTCGACGCCGCGGTCGAGGCCGCGCGCATCGCCCTGACCTACCGCACCCCGGTGCTGCTGCTGTCCGACGGGTACATCGCCAACGGCTCCGAGCCGTGGCTGGTGCCGTCGGTGGACGAGCTGGCCCCGATCGAGGTCGACTTCGCCACCGAGCCCAACGCCCCGGACGGCTCCGGGGAGTTCTGGCCCTACCTGCGCGACCCGAGGACACTGGCCCGGCCGTGGGCGGTGCCGGGAACCCCCGGGCTGGAGCACCGCATCGGCGGCCTGGAGAAGGCCGAGGGCAAGGGCAACATCTCCTACGACCCGGACAACCACGACCGGATGGTGCGCATCCGGCAGGCGAAGGTCGACGGGATCGCCGTGCCGGACGTGGAGGTCGACGACCCGACAGGGGACGCCGAGCTGCTCGTGGTCGGCTGGGGCTCCACCTACGGCCCGATCGGCGCGGCCTGCCGCCGGGTCCGCCGGCTCGGCATGACGATCGCCCACGCCCACCTGCGCCACCTCAACCCGATGCCGCGCAACCTCGGCGACGTGCTGCGCCGGTACCGCCGGGTCGTCGTGCCGGAGATGAACATGGGCCAGCTCGCCATGCTGCTGCGCGCGCGCTACCTGGTGGACGCGGTCAGCCACACCAAGGTGGCCGGGCTCCCGTTCAAGGCCGAAGAGCTCCAGGGTGTGTTCACCGAGATCATCAAGGGGGTCGCGGCATGACGGCGATCGACCTGGGCCTGCCCACGCTCGGCGGGCTGGAGGGCGTCCCGACCACCGACGCCAGGCAGACCGCGAAGGACTTCACCAGCGACCAGGAGGTCCGCTGGTGCCCGGGGTGCGGTGACTACGCGATCCTCGCCGCGGTGCGCTCGTTCCTGCCGGAACTGGGCCTGCGCCGGGAGAACATCGTGTTCGTCTCCGGCATCGGCTGCTCCTCGCGCTTCCCGTACTACATGAACACCTACGGGATGCACTCCATCCACGGCCGCGCCCCGGCCATCGCGACCGGGCTGTCGGTCTCCCGGCCCGACCTGTCGGTCTGGGTCGTGACCGGTGACGGCGACGGGCTGTCGATCGGCGGCAACCACCTGGTGCACGCGCTGCGCCGCAACGTCAACCTCAAGATCCTGCTGTTCAACAACCGGATCTACGGGCTGACCAAGGGCCAGTACTCGCCCACCTCCGAGGTCGGCAAGGTCACCAAGTCGACCCCGATGGGCTCGCTGGACCACCCGTTCAACCCGGTGTCGCTCGCGCTGGGCGCGGAGGGCACGTTCGTGGCCCGCGCCCTGGACTCCGACCGCAAGCAGCTCACCGAGGTGCTGCGGGCCGCGGCCCAGCACCGGGGCTCGGCGCTCGTGGAGATCTACCAGAACTGCCCGATCTTCAACGACGGCGCGTTCGACGTCCTGAAGGAGCCCGGCGAGCGGGAGCGGCGGATCGTCCCGCTCCGGCAGGGCGAGCCGATCCGGTTCGGCGCCGACGGCGAGTACGGCGTGGTGCGGGACCCGGCGACCGGCTCCCTCCAGGTGCGCAAGGTGGCCGAGGTCGGCGAGGCCGCGCTGGTCGTGCACGACGCCACGCGGGACGACCCGTCCTACGCCTTCGCCCTGTCGCGACTGGGCGGGCAGGACCTGGACTACACCGTCACCGGCGTGTTCCGGTCCGTCGACCGCCCGAGCTACGACGACCTGGCTCGGGCCCAGGTCGAGCAGGCCAGGACGGCCAAGCCGGCCGACCTGGGCGCGCTCCTGCGCGGCAAGGACACCTGGACCGTCGAGTAGCGGGAAAGCGCCTCCACCGAGGCGGTCGACGAGGCGCCTGGCCGGCATCCGGCCAGGCGCCTCGCGCGTTTCGGCGACCGGCGACCGGCGAACCACGGAGCAGGGCACGCCGGCCGGGGATTCGACGGGCGCGGACAGAGTGCGGCCCGAACAGCGAGGCGGGCGCCCCCGGGAGGGGACGCCCGCCTGCGACGTTCCGTACTAGCGCGGCTGGTTCCAGGCGCGGAAACCGGCGCGCTCGGCGTCCTCCGGACCGCGGAACCACACCTCAGCCCTGGTGCGGGCGTAGTACGGCGACTCGGCGGTGTGGAACAACATCGACGAGGCGCTCGCCTTCACCCGGAACTCCGGCCCGGGAGCCGAGCCGTCCGGGTTCGGCAACGCCGATCCCGGCCCGAACGGCGACGGCGTCGCCGTCGTCGGGCGCGGCGCGGCCGAGCCGTTCTCGGCGGGCCGGGCGGCGGACGGCGCGGCCTCGGCCGCCTGCGGCGTCGGCCGCTTCGGCAGCGGCGCGGACGGCTGCGGGGCCGGCTGCGGACCCGTCCACCCCGCGCCGGCGGGCGTGGCCGGCGCGCCGCTGGGCCACGACGCCGCGGACTGCGGCACCGGGGCCTCCTGGCGCGGCTGCGCCGCCGGCCGCTCGGCCGGAGCGGGCGCGGCCTGCTGCGGGTGGGCCGAGGGCGGCTGGGCGGGCGCGGCCGGCGCGCCCCGCTGCGGCAGCGGCGGCGTGGGCGCGGCCGACCTGGCGGCCTCCGGGTCCACCACCGGCTCGAACAGCGAGCGCTGACGCTCGGCCTCGACGGCCGGCACTGCCGGCGCGGTGGGCGCCGGCGGCGGCGCGACCGGCTGTGCCGGCGGCGGGGACGCGACCTGCGGCGGCTGGGGCTGTCCCGGCTGTCCCGGCTGTCCCGGCTGTCCCGGCGCGGCCTGGGCCGGCGAGGGCGGCACCGGGGCCTGGCCGCCCAGCGGGGGCTGCGGCGGGGCCGCCGCCTCCTGGGGCGGGGTGGCCGGGCGCTCCGAGCGGAAGGCCGCGGCCAGCCCGTTCCCCTGCCGCTCGCCCTGCGGCGCCCACGGCTCACGGGCCGGGGACGCCGCCCCGGCGGAGGTGGACGGGTCCACCGGCGCGTTCGCCGGCGTCGGCTCGGTCGGCGACGGCGCGGGGGCCGTGAACCCGGCGGCGGCCGGCGGCCGCTGCTCGTACCGGCCCTGGCCGGGCTCCGCGTCCCGGCGCGCCTGGTCGGCCCACGGCTCGCCCTCGGCGGGACCCCGCGACGGGGTCGGCTCCTGGCCGGCCCCGCGCTCGCCGACCAGCGGCTCGGGCAGTTCCTTCTCGGCACGCGCCCCGCTCGGCGTCCGGCGCTCGGACTCCGCGCCGGCCAGGCCGATCAGCTCGTCGTGCGTGGGCAGGGACGGCATCTCCGTGTTCTCGTGCACGGTGTCCTCCCGGTCTCGGGAAGCAGGCCCGATCCGGTCCCACGGCGCGGAGGTCGCCGGCGTGACGGGCTCGTCCGCCCCGGCCTCGGCCGCGCGCTCCGCCTCCGCGGCGCGCGCCTCGGCGCGGCTGGTGGCCTCCGCCTGGTAGGGCTCGTCCTCGTCGCGGTCCACGAGCGCCTCGACCCCGAGGCCGGAGTCGGTGCGCGCGTGCCGCGCGCGGCCGGCGGCCTGCTCCTCGGCCGCCGTCGTGGCGGCCAGTTCGTCCTCGGCGATCTCCTGGTCGATCAGCTCCCGCTCGGTCAGGGTGTGCTCGACCGGCTCCCCGAACTCGCCGGAGTCGACCCCGCCGGCCCGCCGCACCTGCTCGGCGATCATCGCGGCGGACACCGGACCGGTCCGCTCCGCCTCGGGTTCGAGCTCGTCCTCCTCGACGCCGGCCGGCGGCTCGGCCTCGACCAGCTCCGGCTCCGGCGGGGCGTGCATCTCCCCCGCGACCGGCCGCCGCGGCTCGCCGCCCCGCGGCTCCGTCGGGTAACGACCGCCCGCCGGCTCCGCGGGCGCGGACGGGCCGGACTCGGCGGGGGCCGGCTCCGGTCCCGGCGGCGGCTCGACGCCGCCCTGCCCGGTCAGCGGCTGCCACTGCTCGTCCAACCGGGCCCGCTCGTAGGTGGCGGGCTCGTCCACGACGGCCGGGCGCGGGGCCGGCGTCACCCACTGGTCGACGTCGGGCATCCCGCCCAGCCCCTGACCGCCCAGCCCCTGACCGCCCGGTCCCTGGCCGCCCGCCGTGATCTCGTCCTCGGTCCCGCCCTGCTGGTCCGCGGGGCGCGACGGCCCGTCGAACGGCCGGGCCGGCCGCTCCTCGGCCGCGCCGGCGGCCGGCGGCCGGGGCTCGCCCGCCGCCCACGGCGTCGCGGGGCGCTCCGGCTCCCTGCCCACGCCGAAGCCCATCGGCGGGACGCTGACCCGGCGCGCCGCCGGGCGCGGCTGGGCGGGCTCGGCGGGCCCGGCGGGCTCGGCGTGACCAGCCTGATCGGCGCGGTCGGCGCGGTCGGCGCGGTCGGCATGGTCGGCACGTTCGGCACGGTCGCCGCGGCTCCCGCCGTTCGGGCTCACGCCCTCGACGCCGCCCAGCGCCGCCGCGATCGACTCCCCGCCCGGCGGCGGGGCCTCCGAGGGGAACGGCGTCGGCTCGGCGGGCCGGGGGAAGCCCAGGTCGCCGCGGTCGCGGGCAGGGGTCCGCTCGCGGGCTGGCTCACGCGGCGCGGTCTCGGGCCGGGCGGCCCGCTCCTCCGGCGCGGCGCCGATCCCGGCGCCCGGGGCGTCGTGCTGGGCCGGGATGACCGTGGTCGCCTCCGTCATCCCCACTGCCCCGGTCGCGTCGGCGGCCGGGACGCCGGGGACGGGTCCGGCGACGGCGGGACGCGGAGGGGTGGGAGGCTCGACCGGCGCCTCCGGCGCGGTCCCCCTCCTGGCCTCCCCCGCCGTCTCTCCCGCGGGCCCCGCCGCGTGGTCCGCCACCGGTTCCGGGGGCGCCTCGGCGCCCCACGGCTCGACCCGGGGCGCGGAGCCGGCCAACGGGGCCGGCGCGGCGCGGGGTCCCACGCCGGGCTCGGCGTGGTCCTCCTGGTCGAGGTAGCCCTCGTGCGACCCGGACAGCGCGGGCTGTGCCGGGCCCTGGTCCGCCAGCTCGGCGAGCCGCCGGCGCGCCGGGCGGGCGAACAACAGCCAGGTGATGAGCGCTCCGGCCAGGAACGCCACCGCGCTCCACAGCCAGACCTGCCCGAACAGCCACGTCACGGGAAGTCCCTCCTACCGTACGGTGATCTCGACCCGACGGTTCGCCGCCTTGCCCTCTTGCGAGTTGTTGTCAGCCCTGGGCCGAGCGTCACCGAACCCCTTGGCCACGATCCGCTCCGCCGGCAGGCCCTGGCGGACGAGCTTGTCACGGACAGCGTCGGCGCGCTGCTGGCTCAGCCGAAGCGCGTTGCTCTCCCCTCCGGGCCCGGCCGCCACGTGCCCACCGACCTCAACGGTGCGGTCGGACACGCCACGCAGCAACTGGGCGACCTGGCGCACGCTCTCCGCGCCCTCGGCGGTGAGCACCGCGCTGTTCGGCAGGAACGTGATCGGGTGCTCGATCAACATCCGGTCCAGTTGTTCCTGCGTAGCCCCGGTTTCCAGGGCCTGGGCAGATCCGTCCCTGGTCACCACGAGCTGGCTGTGCACCTCCACTCCGGGCAGCGCGTGCCGGACCGCCTCCTCGATACGGCCACGGCTGGTCGGATCCGGGACTGTACCGGTCAGGGTGACCCCCAACAGTGTCCACGACACCGTGCGTTCGCCGGGAACCGTGCTCGCGGCGCGGGCGAGTTCCCCGAAGGCGGCGGGTGGTCCCGGCATCGGGGCGGAGGAGACGACCTGGAGTCCGGGCACGACCGCGCGGCCGCACGCGTGCTCGACCGCGGCCAGGACCTCGTCCCGCGCGGTCTCGTCCGGCACGGCGCCCATCACGGCGACGCGGTCGCCGGTGAACGTCATCGTCACCGGCTCGACCTGGGTCCTCGGCGGCGGCGCGACGGGCGCGGCCTCGCTGACCCGCACCGAGCGGACGCCGTCCACGGCCTGCACGACCTGGCGGGCCTGCTCGCCCCGGCCGGCGGGGACGTCGACCACCTCGCCGTCGCGGCCGTCGAAGGACACCCGGCCGCCGACGCCGGCGACGCGGAGGGCGTGGCTCGCGCGCTCCGTGAGCTCCCGTTGGACGCGTTGCCCGGTGGTGGCGGTGGCGGCTCCCGCGACGGCGGCGGGGCAGAGCACCGCCGCGAGCAGCCAGCCGACCCACGCCGCCCGGTCCCCCCGGCGGCGGCGCCACTGAAGTTGATCTTCTCCGTCGCGGTCCCGGTCGGAATGCGGGGGCTTGCCCACTGCCGGGCCTCCGTTCCGGTGCGCGTTCCAGGCGGTACCCATTTCACCCGATTGCGCCGGGTGATCGAACCGGCCCATGTCGGGTCACTCCCCGGCGGCATTGTGGACACGCCCCGTAAGCTGCGTGCGTGCCGCTGCTAACGAATGATCCCTCCCCGGTGGCGGCAGGGGCCGACGCGACACGCCCCGCCTCCCCCAAGGCGGACGGCCCCGGCCTCGCCCTCGGCGCCGGTGCGTACCTCCTGTGGGGACTGTTCCCCGCCTTCTGGCCGCTGCTGCGCCCCGCCGGACCCTTCGAGATCCTCGGCCACCGCCTGGCGTGGACCTTCGTGGTCATGAGCGCGCTGGCGCTGGCCCTCGGGCGGTGGCGGGTCCTGCGCCAGCTCCCGGCCAGGGGCTGGCTGCTGGTCGGCGCGGCCGCCGTGTTGATCGCGGTCAACTGGGCCACCTACATCTATGCCGTCAACAGCGGCCAGGTCGTCGAGAGCGCGCTGGGCTACTTCGTCAACCCGCTGTTCAGCGTGCTGCTCGGCGTGGTGGTGCTCAGGGAGCGGCTGCGGATCGCCCAGTGGGTCGCGCTGGCCGTGGCCGGCGGCGCGGTCGTGGTACTGACCGTGGACTACGGCCGGGTGCCGCTGATCGCGCTGACCCTCGCCGTGTCCTTCGGCCTCTACGGCCTGATCAAGAAGACCGTGCCGCTGGACTCGGCGAGCAGCCTGACCGCGGAGGGCGTGGTGCTCGCCCCGGTCGCCGTCGCCTACCTCGTGTGGCTCCAGTGGACCGGCTCGGGCACGTTCACCGGCCACGGGATCGGGCACGTGCTGCTGCTGATGGCGGCCGGCCCGATCACCGCGGTCCCGTTGCTGCTCTTCGGCGGGGCCGCGCGCCGGGTGCCGCTGGTCACCATCGGCATCCTCCAGTACCTGGCGCCGATCCTCCAGTTCGCCTGGGGCGTCCTCGTCGTCCACGAGGAGATGCCGGCCTCGCGCTGGCTGGGCTTCGGGCTGGTGTGGGCGGCGCTGGTGATCTTCACCGTGGACGGGCTCCGCGCCGCGCACCGCTCCCGGACGGCGGCGGCCGCCCGGTCCTGACCCTCCCGGCCCCTCGCCGCCACCCGCGCCAGCCCGGCGCGGCCCGCGGCGACGACCGGCCAGCCCGACACTCCGCTGAGGCGTGGGTGGCCCCCGGCCGGGCGCCGGGGCGCGAACGGGGTGCGGCCGGCACGGCGGCGTCAGCCGACGGGGCCGGGCCCGGCGTCAGGAGGACCGGCCCGGCCACGACCGGAGGGCCGGGCCGGGAGACGCCGTCAGTGCGTCCTGGCCACCATGTAGTCGGTCAACGACTCCAGCGCGTCGCGCGCCGGGCAGGCGGGCAGCACCGACAGCTCGGCGCGGCCCCGGTCGGCGTACCCGGCCAGGGTCTCCCGCGCCCGCTCCAGCCCGGTGGACGCCCTGAGCAGGTCGAGGGCCTCGGTCACCAGCGCGTCCTCGGTGATCGGCGCGGCGAGCAGCTCCCGCAGCCGGTCACCGCGCGGCCCCTCCTCCTCCAACGCGTACAGCATGGGCAGCGTGAGCACGCCCTCCCGCAGGTCGGTGCCGGGCGTCTTGCCCGACTCCGTCGCCGGCGAGGCGATGTCGATGACGTCGTCGGAGATCTGGAAGGCGGTGCCGATGACGTCGCCGAACCGCTCCAGCGCCGCGACGTGCTCCGGGGCCGCGCCGGCGAACATCCCGCCGAACCTGCCGCAGGTCGCGATCAGCGACCCGGTCTTCTCCGCCACCACCGTGAGGTAGTGCCGCACCGGGTCGTCACCGTCGGCCGGTCCCACGGTCTCCCTGAGCTGACCGGTGACGAGCTGCGAGAACGTCTCGGCGAGCAGCCGCCCCGCCTCGGTGCCGAGGTCGGCGCCCAGCCGGGAGGCGTGCGCGAACAGGAAGTCGCCGGTGAGGATGGCGACGGTGTTGCCCCAGCGCGCGTTCGCGCTGGCCGCCCCCCGGCGCATGGTGGCCTCGTCCATCACGTCGTCGTGGTAGAGCGTGGCCAGGTGCGTCAGCTCGATGACCGCCGCCGCCTTGATCACGTCGTCCCGCGTCGGGTCGCCGAAGTGCGCGGACAACAGCGTGAACAACGCGCGGAACCGCTTGCCGCCCGCGTCGACCAGGTGCAGCGACGCCTCGGTGAGCAGGCCGAAGTCGTGCTGCACCACGGAGTGCAGCAGCGCCTCCACGCGGTCCAGCCCGGCCCGCACCCCGTCGGCCAGGGCGGGGTCGGCCAGGTCCATGCGGGCGTTGTTGTGCCCGCCCCCCGTTGATGTACTCGTCGTCACGTCTCCGTCGCCCTCATCGCCGCTGTCACGGGGCGAATGCGAGCCCGGGGCCGGCCCAGTCGAGGGCGACCGCGGGGTACACACCCAGCAGCAGCGTAACCAGGACGCCGAGGGTGATGGCCACGGTGGTGAAAACTCCGGGCACCGTCACGGTCGGCCCGTCGCTCGCCGGCTCGCTGAAGTACATGAGCACGACGACGCGGAGGTAGAAGAACGCGGCGACCGCGCTCGCCAGGACGGCCACCACGACCAGGGGCGCCATCCCGTCCTCGACCGCGGCGGTGAACACCACGAACTTGCCGACGAAGCCGCTGGTGAGCGGGATCCCGGCGAGCGCGAGCAGCAGGAACGTGAACACCAGGGCGGTCAGCGGCGACCGCTTGGCCAGCCCGGCCCACTGCGACAGGTGGGTCGCCTCGCCGTCACCGGCGCGCACGAGGCTGATGACGCCGAAGGCGGCCAGCGTGGTGAATCCGTAGGCCAGCAGGTAGAACAGCGTGCCGGACCGGCCCTGCTCGGTCAGCGCGATCGAGCCGACGAGCAGGAACCCGGCGTGCGCCACCGACGAGTAGGCGATCATCCGCTTGATGTCGGTCTGGGTGAGGCCGAGCACCGCGCCGACGACCATCGAGACGATGGCCACGGCCCACAGCACGCCCCGCCACTCCCAGCTACTCGCCTTGAACGCGACGTTGAGCACCCGCACGATCCCGCCGAAGGCGGCGACCTTGGTGCAGGCGGCCATGAAGGCCGTCACCGGGGTCGGCGCGCCCTGGTAGACGTCGGGCGTCCAGGTGTGGAACGGGCCGACCGACCCCTTGAACAGCAGGCCGACCACGAGCAGCCCCAGGCCCACGTAGAGCAGGGTGTCCGAGCGGTCGTTGCCGGCCGTGGCCTCGGCGATGGCCGACAGCTTCACCGACGACGCGTAGCCGTACAGCAGGGCGAGGCCGTACAGGAAGAACGCCGACGCGAACGCGCCGAGCAGGAAGTACTTGACCGCCGCCTCCTGGGAGAGCAGCCGGCGGCGCCGCGCGAGCCCGCACATCAGGTACAGCGGCAGGCTCAGCACCTCAAGCGCGACGAACATCGTCAGCAGGTCGTTGGCCGCGCAGAAGACCATCATCCCGCCGAGGGCGAACAGCGTGAGCGGGAAGATCTCGGTCCGCATCCCGCCGGGCGCCGCCCCGTCCCCGACGCCCTCCCGGACGCCGCCCCGCGCGACGGCGGTGTGGCCGACGAAGGAGCCCCCCGGCTCGACCGACCGGTCCGCGATCAACAGCACCGCACCCAGCGCGAGGGCCAGCAACGTGCCCCACAGGAACAACGTGGGCCGGTCGATCGCGATGGTCCCCGACAGCGTGGTGACCGGGTCGGTCGACCTGCCCACGTACCACCCGAAGGTGACGCCGGCCGCGCCGATCGTCAGCAACGACAGCACGACCTGCGACGACCACCGCACGTGCCGGGGGAAGAACGCCTCCACCAGCACGCCGAGGCAGGCGCCGGCGAACACCACCAGCATCGCGCCGATCGCGCCGTAGTCGACCTCGGGCGCCGGCACCGAGCCCTGGGCGAGCACCGCCCAGGGCGCGCCGGACACCGCGTCAGCCACCCCGCCCGACACCGCCTGGGACACCGTGTGGGACACCGTCACGCTCAGTGCGCTCACCTCACTTGCCTCCCTGCGCGACCGGGTCCGCCAGGCCGACCTCGGTCATCGTGGCCGAGACCGACGGGGTGACCACGTCGAGCACCGGCTTCGGGTAGATGCCGAGCCCCAGCACCAGCACCACGAGCGGGGCGAGCACGGCCAGCTCGCGGGCGGACAGGTCGGGCACCTTCGCCCTGGCCGGGTCGCCCACCGCGCCGGGGCCGGCGGCCGCGCCGAGCAGCGCGTCGCCCCGCACCGGCCCGTGGAACACCCGCTGGTACAGCCAGAGCACGTAGACCGCGGCCAGGATCATGCCCAGGGCCGCCAGCACCGTGTAGACCGGCTCGCGCGGGTAGGAACCCAGCAGCACCAGGAACTCGCTGACGAAGGAGTTGGTGCCGGGCAGGGACAGCGTGGACAGCCCCGCCACCAGGAAGAGACCGCCGAGCAGCGGGGTCAGCCGGGCCATGCCGCCGTAGTCCCCGATCCGCGTCGACCCGCCGCGCGCGATCACCATGCCGATCACCAGGAGCAGCATGCCGGTGGCCACGCTGTGGTTGACCATGTACGTGACCGCGCCGACCTGGGACTGGGTGCTGAACGCGAACACGCCCAGCGCCATGAACCCGAAGTGCGCGATCGACACGTAGGCGATGAACCGCTTCATGTCGCGCTGGCCGGTCGCGAGCACCGAGCCGTAGAGGACACCCACCACGGCCAGCACCAGCACCAGCGGCGCGAGCTCCTGGCTGGCCTGCGGGAACATCGGCAGGAGGTAGCGCAGGAAGCCGAACATGCCGACCTTGTCCAGCACGCCGACCAGGATCACCGACACCACGATCGGCGCCTCGGCCGCGGCGTCCGGCAGCCAGGTGTGCACCGGGACCAGCGGCGCCTTGATCGCGAAGGCCGCGAAGAAGCCGAGGAACAGCCAGACCTGGGTGGACAGCGGCGCGTCCCGCACCACCCCGACCAGGGTGGCCCAGTCGAAGGTCCCGTGGCCCAGCCGGCCGGCGGCGTAGACGTACGCGCCGATGGCGGAGGCCAGCATGAGCAGGCCGCCCAGGAACGAGTACAGGAAGAACTTCACCGCCGCGTACTGCCTGCGGGCCCCGCCGTAGCCGCCGATCAGGAAGTACATCGGGATCAGCATGATCTCGAAGAGCACGTAGAACAGGAAGACGTCGGTGGCGGCGAAGACGCCGACCATCAGCCCCTGCTGCACCAGGATCAGCGACAGGAAGCCACCCTGGGTGCGGCCGGCCGGCAGGCTCTCCCGCCACGCCGCGCCGACCACGACCGGCCCGAGCAGGGCGACGACCGCGATCATCACCAGCGCGACGCCGTCCACGCCGAACGACAGGTGCGCCCCGACCGCCGCGATCCAGTCCACCGAGCTGGTCATCTGCAACCGGGCGCCGTCGGGGTCGTAGCCCGCCCAGAGGACGGCGGCCAGCGCCAGCTCCACCAGCGAGAAGCCCAGCGCGACCGACTTCGCCAACCGTTCGTTGTCCCGCAGCAACGCCACCACGACGCCACCCAGCAGGGGCAGCGCCATGAGCGCCGCCAGGGAGGCCGTGCCCAGGCCGTTCACGCGAACCTCACCACCATCAGCGCCGCGATCACCAGGACCGAACCTCCCAGCATGCTCAGCGCGTAGGAGCGCACGAAACCCGTCTGCAACCGGCGCAGCCGCCCCGAGGTCCCGCCCAGCAGCGCGGCGAGCCCGTTGACCAGCCCGTCCACGCCCTTGTTGTCGACGTAGACCAGGGCCCTGCTCAGCCAGACGCCCGGCCTGGCGACCAACGCCTCGTTGAGCGCGTTGCCGTACAGGTCGGCGCGCGCGGCCCGCACCGGGAGGGACACCCGCCGGGGGCGCTCGACCGGGACCGGCCTCCGGCCGACCACCAGCCACGCGACCAGCGCGCCGAGGGCGGACAACGCGACCGTGAGCACCGGCACCAACGCGTGGGGCAGCACGCCGTGCTCCGCCTTGTCCAACGCGCCCAGCGACGGCGTCAGCCAGGTGGCGAGCCGGTCGCCGGAGGCGAGGAACACGCCGGCCCCGACCGAGCCGACCGCCAGCAGGATCATCGGGACGGTCATCACCGCCGGCGACTCGTGCGGGTGGTAGTCCCTGCCGTCGGCGGACTTCAGCCGCTCCCAGCGCTTCTCGCCGAAGAACACCATCAGCAGCAACCGGGTCATGTAGAAGGCGGTCAGCCCCGCGCCGAGCAGGGCCGCGCCGCCGAACACCCAGCCGCGCCAGCCCTCCTGACCGAAGGCCGCCTCGATGATGGCGTCCTTGGAGAAGAAGCCGGACAGCCCGGGGAAGCCGACCAGCGCCAGGTAGCCGAGGCCCCACGTGACGAAGGTGATCGGCATGTGCCGCCACAGGCCGCCCATCCGCCGGATGTCGCCCTCGTCGTTCATGCCGTGCATCACCGAGCCGGCCCCGAGGAACAGCCCCGCCTTGAAGAAGCCGTGGGTCAGCAGGTGCATGATGCCCAGCGCGTAGCCGAACGAGCCGAGGCCGACGGCCAGGATCATGTAGCCGATCTGGCTCACGGTCGAGTAGGCCAGCACCTTCTTGAAATCGTCGTAGGCGCAGCCGATGACGCAGCCGATGAGCAACGTGAACGCGCCGATCGCGGTGACCACCAGCCGGCCGTCGGGGCTGAGGTCGTAGAGCGGGTTGGCCCTGGCGACCAGGTAGACGCCGGCGGTGACCATGGTCGCCGCGTGGATCAGCGCGGAGACCGGGGTGGGGCCGGCCATGGCGTCGGGCAACCACGCCTGGAGCGGGAACTGGCCGGACTTGCCGCACGCGCCGAGCAACAGCAGCAGCGTGATCGCCAGCAGCTCGCCGGAGGAGAACTCGCCGGCCCTGGCGAAGACCTCGGTGTACTGGGTCGTGCCGAGGGTGCGGAACATCATGAAGATCGCGATGGCCAGGCCGACGTCGCCGACCCGGTTCATCACGAACGCCTTCTTGGCCGCGGTCGCCGCCTCCGGCCGGTGGTGCCAGAACGCGATCAGCAGGTACGAGGCGAGGCCGACGCCCTCCCAGCCCAGGTACAGCGTCACGAAGCTGTTCCCGAGGACCAGCACCAGCATCGCCGCGACGAACAGGTTGAGGTAGGCGAAGAACTTCCTGCGGTCGGCGTCGCCGGCCATGTAGCCGATCGAGTAGACGTGGATCGCCGCGCCGACACCGGTGATCAGCAGGACGAACACCAGCGACAGCGGGTCCAGCCGCAGGCCGAAGTCCACCTGGAGCGCCTCGACCGGGATCCAGGAGAACAGGTGCAGCTCCCGCACCCGCTCCGCCGAGGGAAGACCCGTGCTGTCCAGGAACAACACCAGCCCGTACCCGAACGCCGCGATCACCGTGAGGCAGCCGAGCAGGTGGCCCCACGCGTTCGTGCGTCGGCCGCCGAGCAGCAGCACCGCCGCGCCGAACGCCGGCAGCGCGACCAACAGCCAGGCGAACTGGGCGACGCCGGTGGCCGCGCCGACCTCGGCGACGGCGGTCGCCGGACCGTCGGCCAGGATCATTCCCGTCCTCGTCACGTGCGCCCCTCTAGTACTTCAGCAGGTTGGCGTCGTCGACCGAGGTCGAGCGACGGGTCCGGAAGATCGCCATGATGATCGCGAGGCCGACCACCACCTCGGCGGCCGCGACCACCATCACGAAGAACGCCATGACCTGGCCGTCGAGCGAGCCGTTGATCCTCGCGAAGGTGACGAGCGTCAGGTTCACCGCGTTGAGCATCAGCTCGACGCACATGAACACCACGATCGCGTTGCGCCGGACGAGCACGCCGACCGCGCCGATGGTGAACAGCAACGCCGACAGCAGCAGGTAGTGGGTCGGGGTCACCGCGAGACCTCCCCGGAGGGCTGGGCCGACGACCGGTCGGACTCGGCTCCACTGTGGACGGTCTGCCCGTTGCCGGTGTGCCCCGGCGGCGGATCGGCCGAGGGCGGCTCCTCCGCCTCCTCCGCCTCCTCGGCCTTCTCCGCCTTCTCGGCGCCCCGCTCCCCTGCGGCCGACTCCTCGTCGGCTCGCTCCTCGGCTCCCGACTGCGACCCGCCCGGCTCGCCCGGCTCACCCGAGGCGGAGACGTCCCCGGCTTCCCCGGAGGCCCCGGCGTCGCCCGTGACCTCGCCGGCCGTGCCGGTCTCGGCGCTCTCGGGGGTGTCGCCGGTCGCGGCGGTCGCGCCCCGGCCCCCCGGCCCGTGCGGGGCCAACGCGCGCGCGTCCGGTCCGGGCAGCTCGTCGGCGACCTCGGCGAGGTCGGCCTCCAGCCGCCGGCGCGAGGTCGACTCGATGATCTCCGACAGCGACTCCGGCGCGACCGAGCCGTCCGGGAGCAACGCCGGCACCGCGACCGAGCTGGCGGTGGCGAACACGCCGGGACCCGGCAGCGGCGAGGGACGGGCGTGCTCGCCGCGCACCCGTGCCTCGACCAGCTCGCGCTGGGTCCGCCGCGCGCCCCGCTGCCGGCCCACGAAGGCCAGCACCATGGTGCCGATGGCCGCGGTGATCAACAGCGCCGAGGTCAGCTCGAACGGGAACAGGTAGTCGGTGAAGATCGACCGCCCCAGGTTCACCACGTTGCCGTTGCCGGCGTTGGCCTGGGCCAGACCGGCCGGCTGGACCTCGACCAGGGCCCTGGCCAGCCCCGCCGCCAGCAGCGCGGCGAACCCGACGCCGAGCAGCCCCGCGGCCAGGCGCTGGCCCCGCAGCACCTCGACGACCGAGTCCGAGCTGTCCCTGCCCACGAGCATGAGCACGAACAGGAACAGCATCATGACCGCGCCGGTGTAGACGATGATCTGCACGAAGCCGAGGAACGGCGCCTGCTGCACCATGTACAGCACGCCGAGGCAGAGCATGCTCAGCACCAGCCACAACGCCGAGTGCACCGCGTTCCTGGCGAAGATCATGCCCAGCCCGCCGGCCACGGCCAGCGGTCCGAGCACCCAGAACGCGACGGCCTCGCCGGTGCCGACGGTGTCGGCCGCGGCCTGCGCGAGGGTCAGTCCGGCGGTCACTGCGCGCCCTCCCCGTCCCCGGGGCCGTTGGTGAACGTCTGCCCGGCCCGCCGGGCCAGCTCCGGTCCCTTCACGTAGTAGTCCTGCTCGTCCGAGCCCAGTCGCATCGGGTGCGGCGGCTGCTCCATGCCGGGCAGCAGCGGCGCGAGGAGCTGCTCCTTGGTGTAGATGAGGTTCTGCCGGTCGTCGTCGGCCAGCTCGTACTCGTTGGTCATGGTCAGCGACCGCGTCGGGCAGGCCTCGACGCACAGGCCGCAGCCGATGCACCGCAGGTAGTTGATCTGGTAGACCCTGCCGTACCGCTCACCGGGCGAGTACCGCTCGTCCTCGGTGTTGTCGCCGCCCTCGACGTAGATCGCGTCCGCCGGGCAGGCCCACGCGCACAGCTCGCAGCCGACGCACTTCTCCAGCCCGTCCGGATGCCGGTTGAGCTGGTGCCGGCCGTGGTACCTCGGCGCGGTGACCTTCTTGACCTCCGGGTACTCCTCGGTCACCACCTTCTTGAACATCGTCGAGAAGGTGACGCCGAAGCCCTTCAGCGGATCAAGCAGTCCCATCGCCGTCCTCCTTCGCGGGGTTGGCGTCGTCGCGGGTGGCGCCCGCGTTCGCGGGAGCGGTCACGGCCGCCCTCTCGGCGACCGGCAGCCGCGCGACCGGCACGGACCGCCGGCGCGGGGGCGCCTTGGGCACCTGGAGGTCCAGCGGGGGCAGCGGGTAGTCGCTGCCGGCCAGCGGCACCTCGTCCTCGCGCGGCGCCGGCCGGTCCGGGATGAGGAAGACCACCAGCAGGAGCACCGCGAGCACGATGCCGCCGATCACCAGGATCTGCTGGCTGGTGATGCCCTGGGTGTTGCGCAGCACCCGGATCGTGGTCACGGCGAGGATCCACAGCAGGCTGACCGGGACCAGGACCTTCCAGCCCAGCCGCATGAACTGGTCGTAACGCAGCCGGGGCAGGGTGCCCCGCAGCCAGACGAAGACGAACAGGAACAGCAGCGTCTTGCCGAGGAACCACAGCAGCGGCCACCAGCCGGTGTTGAGCACCCCGTCGCCGACCGCCGACAGCGGCCACGGCGCGTGCCACCCGCCGAGGAACAGGGTCGTGGCCAGCGCGGAGACCGTGACCATGTTGATGTACTCGGAGAGGAAGAACAGCGCGAACTTCAGCGACGAGTACTCGGTGTGGAACCCGCCGACCAGCTCGGACTCGGCCTCCGGCAGGTCGAACGGCGCGCGGTTGGTCTCGCCGACCATGGCGATCACGTAGATGACGAAGCTGACCGGCAGGAGCCAGGCGAACCACCTGTCGGCCTGCGCCGCCACGATGCCCGAGGTGGACAGCGTCCCCGAGTAGAGGATGACCGCCACGAACGACAGGCCCATCGCGATCTCGTAGGAGATGACCTGCGCGGCCGAGCGCAGCGAGCCGAGCAGCGGGTAGGGCGAGCCGGAGGACCACCCGGCGAGCACCACGCCGTAGACGCCCATGGACGAGCAGGCCAGCACCACCAGCACGCCCACCGGCAGGTCGGCGAGCTGGAGCGCGGTCCGCTCGCCGAAGATCGACACCTCCGGGCCGAGCGGGATCACCGAGAAGGCCAGGAACGCCGGGATCGTGGAGATCACCGGGGCCAGGAAGTACACCCACCTGTCGGCGAGGACCGGCCGGATGTCCTCCTTGAACGCGAGCTTGAGCCCGTCGGCCAGCGACTGGAGCAGACCGGCCGGACCCACCCGGTTCGGGCCGATCCTGTGCTGCATCCTGGCGACGACCCTGCGCTCGAACCAGATCATGAACAGGGTCAGCAGGACCAGCAGCGCGAAGATCGCGACGACCTTCACGATGATCAGCCAGAGCGGGTCGTCCGCGAGCAGCTCGGGGACCGGGTTGCGCGGCCCCTGCGCGAGCGGGGGTCCCGCGTGGACCAGCGTCCTCATGCCTCACCTCCGGTGGTCGCGCCGGCCGCGGCGGGCTCGCCGGCGTCGGCGGCCGGCGTCACCGTCACCGGCGTGCCGTGCCCGCCCAGCAGGCGGCGGACGGTGGCGGGGCCGGAGTTGGCCGGCAGCCACACCACGTCGTCGGGTAGGTCGGCCGGCTCGGCGGGCACCGTCACCAAACCCCGGTCGGTGGCCACGGTGACCGGCCGACCGAAGATCACGCCGAGCCGCTCGGCGGTGGCCGCCGACAGCCGGGCCGCGACGGGTCGGGCGGTGCGGGCCAGGTGGGGTTCGCCGTCCTGGAGCGAGCCGTTGTCCAGGAGCCGCCGCCAGGTCGCGAGCACGACCTGGCCGTCCGCGGGACGCGGGGCCGGCCCCGGCTCGCGGCGCGGCGGCTCGGGCCGCGCCCGGTGGGGCGCGTCGCCGACGCCGAGCCGGGCCATGTCGGCGGCCGCGGCCTGCGGGGTCTGGGTGAACAGGTCGGCGTCCATCTCCACGGCGAGCGTGTCGAGCACGCGGCAGTCCGGCACCGCGCCGGTGCCCTCCAGCGTGGTGCGGAAGTCCCGGCGCCGGCCCTCCCAGTTGAGGTAGGCCCCGGACTTCTCGACGGCGGGCGCGACCGGGAGGACCACGTCGGCGTGCGCGGTGACCGCGCTGGCCCGCAGCTCCAGGCTCACCAGGAAGCCCACCTCGCGCAACGCGCGGTCGGCCAACGCCGGGTCGGCGAGGTCGTCGGGGTCCACCCCGCCCACCACCAGGGCGGACAGCTCCCCGGAGGCGGCGGCCGCCAGGATGGCGTCGGTGTCGCGTCCCGGCCGGTCGGGCAGCGCGCCGGCCGGCAGGCCCCACGCGGCCTCGACCTCGGCCCTGGCCTCCGCGTCGACGACCGGGCGTCCGCCCGGCAGCAGCGTCGGGACGGCGCCGGCCTCCAGCGCGCCCCGCTCGCCGGCGCGGCGCGGCACCCACGCGAGCCGGGCGCCGGTGGCCTCGCCGAGCCGCACCACGGCCGACAGGAGGCCGGGCACCTCGGCGGCCCGCTCGCCGACCAGCACCACCGCGCCGGGCAGCCGCAACGCCTCGGCGACGTCCGCGCCCTCGGGGTGGGAGACCAGCGCGTCGACCACGGACGCCTCCGCGCCGGGTGCGCACACGAGCAGGCCCCCGAGCGGCTGGCGGTCCGGCCCCAACCTGGTCGCCGTCTTCTCCACGGCGGGGGTGGACCACTGTCCGATGTGGAACACCCTGGTCCCCCGCTTGCGGGCCGCCTTGCGCAGCCGCAGGAAGACGATGGGCGACTCCTCCTCCGGCTCGAAGGCCACGCACAGCACGGCCGGCGCGGCCTCCAGGTCGGCGTAGGTCACGCCGCCGGTGTCCGGCGAGGAGCCGACCACGGTCGAGGCCAGGAACTCCAGCTCCTCGTCCGAGTGCGGCCGGGCCCGGAAGTCGACGTCGTGCGTGCCCAGGGCGACCCTGGCGAACTTCGCGTAGGCGTAGGCGTCCTCGACGGTCAGCCGGCCGCCGGCCAGCACGCCAGCGCCGCGCCCGTCGTCCCGCGCCGCCAGCAGCCCCTTCGCGGCCACCGCCAGCGCCTCGGTCCACGACGCCGGCCGCAGCTCGCCGGTCCGCTCGTCCCGGACCAGGGGGCGGGTGAGCCGGTCCGCCGCCGTCGCGTAGGTGAAGGCGAAGCGGCCCTTGTCGCAGTTCCACTCCTCGTTCACCGCCGGGTCCTCGCCGGCGAGGCGCCGCATCACCCTGCCGCGACGCCAGTCCGTCCGCTGGGCGCAGCCGGAGGCGCAGTGCTCGCAGACGCTCGGCGTCGACATGAGGTCGAAGGGACGGGCGCGGAACCGGTAGGCCGCGCTGGTGAGCGCGCCCACCGGGCAGATCTGGATGGTGTTGCCGGAGAAGTAGCTCTGCTCCTCCGAGCCGCCGGCGCCCTCGATCTCGGCCGTCCCCGCCGTGCCGACCTGCTGGTCGGCGCCGCGCTCCAGCAGGTCGAGGAACCGGTCCCCCGCGACCTGGGAGGCGAAGCGGGTGCAGCGCTGGCACAGCACGCACCGCTCCCGGTCCAGCAGGACCTGCGCGGTGACCGCGATCGGCTTGGGGAAGGTGCGCTTGCGGTCCACGAACCGCGAGTCGGCGCGGCCGTGCTTGAGCGCCTGGTTCTGGAGCGGGCACTCGCCGCCCTTGTCGCAGATCGGGCAGTCCAGCGGGTGGTTGATGAGCAGCAGCTCCATCACACCCTGCTGGGCCTTGTCCGCCACCGGCGAGGTGTGCTGGGTGCGCACGACCATGCCCTCGGCCACGGTCATCGTGCACGACGCCTGCGGCTTGGGCATCGGGCGGCCGCCCATCTCCACCTCGACCAGGCACTGCCGGCAGGCGCCGGCCGGGTCGAGCAGCGGGTGGTCGCAGAACCGGGGGATCACCACGCCCAGCCGCTCCGCCGTGCGGATCAGCAGCTCGCCCTTGGGCGCGACCACCTCGACCCCGTCGATCGTGAGGCGGACGTGCCCCTCGGGCACGGGGGGCGGAGGGGTGTCCTGCTGGGACTTCTCCGGGGCAACGGTCATCAGTGCGCTCCCGCCAGTGCCGACTCGCTCGCCTGCCGCTGTGCCGACTGGTTCCGCTCGCACAGTTCGAGGAACTCGTGCCGGAAGTACTTGATCGCGCTGGTGATCGGGCTCGTCGCGCCGTCGCCCAGTGCGCAGAACGACCGGCCGAGGATGTTGTCGCAGATGTCGAGCATCGTCTCGACGTCGGCCGGCGTGCCCTCGCCCGCGAGCATGCGGCGCAGGATCTGCACCAGCCAGTACGTGCCCTCCCGGCACGGGGTGCACTTGCCGCAGGACTCGTGCTTGTAGAACTCGGTCCACTTCATCACGGCCCACGGCACGGACACGGTCTCGTTGAAGACCTGGACGGCGGTGGTGCCGAGCATCGATCCGGCGGCGGCCGCGCCCTCGAAGTCCAGCGGAACGTCGAGGTGCTCCTTGGTGAACAGCGGCGTCGACGAGCCGCCGGGGGTCCAGAACTTGAGCGGGACCCCGCCCTTCATCCCCCCGGCCAGCTCCAGCAGCTCCCGCAGCGTGGTGCCCATCGGGGCCTCGTACTGCCCCGGCCGCTCCACGTGCCCGGAGATCGAGTAGATCTTCGGGCCCGGCGACTTCTCGGTGCCCATCGCGCGGAACCAGGCGGAGCCGCCGAGCACGATGTAGGGGACGCTGGCGATGGTCTCGACGTTGTTGACGACGGTGGGCGAGGCGTAGAGGCCCTCGGTCGCCGGGAACGGCGGCTTGAGCCGGGGCTGGCCGCGCTTGCCCTCCAGCGAGTCCAGCAGCGCCGTCTCCTCGCCGCAGATGTAGGCCCCGGCTCCGGCGTGGACGACGACGTCGAGGTCGAAGCCCGAGCCGAGGATGTTCCTGCCCAGGTAGCCCGCCTCGTACGCCTCGCGCACGGCGGCGTGCAACCGGCGGACGCAGTGCAGGACCTCGCCCCGCACGTAGATCGCGGCGAAGTTCGCCCTGATCGCGTAGGACGCGATGACGATGCCCTCGATCAGCGAGTGCGGGTCGGCCATCATCAGCGGCACGTCCTTGCACGTGCCCGGCTCGCCCTCGTCGGCGTTGACCACGAGGTAGTGCGGCTTGCCGTCGTTCTGCGGAATGAAGCCCCACTTCATCCCGGTCGGGAAGCCGGCGCCGCCCCTGCCGCGCAGACCCGCGTCCTTGACGAGCTGGATGAGCTGGTCCGGGTGGACCTGGAGCGCCCTGCGCAGCGCGACGTAGCCCTCAAGCTGCTCGTACGTGCGCAGCGTCCAGGAGCGCGGGGACAGCCAGCGCCGGGTGAGCACCGGCGTCAACGGGCTGGTCCGGCCGCCCCGGGCGTTCGGGGAGTTCGTCACGCCTGCCCCCTCTCCTTCTTCTCGGGCAGCTCGGGCATGGGCGCCTCGTCCGGCATCGGCGGCGCCGTCCACTGCCGCTCGTTGGCGATCCGCGCGCCCCGCACGGTTTCCGGGGCGGCCGACGGGCCGTCCACGTCGGACTCCCGACCCTCGAAGAACCCGGCGAGCTGGAGCTCGGCCTGCCGGAAGTCGGTCAGCGGCGCGCCCCTGGTCGGGTGGGGCCGCCGCCCTGCCTGGAGCTCCTTGACCAGCTCCAGCGCGGACTCCGGCGTCTGGTTGTCGAAGAACTCGTAGTTGACCTGGAGCACGGGCGCGAGGTCGCACGCGGCCAGGCACTCGGCGTGCTCCAGCGTGATCGAGCCGGGGGCGCCCGGCTCGCCCGAGGTCTCCTCGTGGCCCAGCGGGCGCCCGTCGGTGCCGAGGTAGGTGGCCAGCCTGCGGTAGATCGCGTCGCCGCCCAGCACCGCGCACAGCGTGTTCGTGCAGACGCTCACCAGGTGCTCGCCGCACGGCCGCCGCTTGTACATCGTGTAGAAGGTGGCCACGGCGCTGACCTCGGCGAAGGACAGGTCGAGCTGCTCGGCGCAGAAGGCGACGCCGGCCTGGCTGACGTGGCCCTCCACCGACTGCACGAGGTGCAGCATCGGCAGCAGCGCCGACCGCGACCTCGGGTACCGCGCGACGATCTCCCTGGCCCGCTGGCGGGTCAGCTCGTCGAACACGGCGGTGTCCACGGTGTCCGATCCGGCCGATCCGGCGGATCCGGCCGGTCCACCCGACCCGTCCGCACCGCCGGGCCGGTCCGCGCGGGGCTCGACGGCCTCGGTGGACACCGCGGCCCCCGCCGCGCCGTCAGCGCCGTTCATGAAGGACTCCTCGCTCACCGGTCCACCCCGCCCATCACCGGGTCGAGGGAGGCGACCGCCGCGATCACGTCGGCCACCATCCCGCCCTCGCACATCGCGGGCATCGCCTGGAGGTTCACGAAGCTGGGCTCGCGGACGTGCACCCGCATCGGCCGGGTCCCGCCGTCGGAGACCACGTGGTAGCCCAGCTCGCCCCTCGGCGACTCGACCGGCACGTACACCTGGCCCGCCGGGACGTCGAAGCCCTCGGTGACCAGCTTGAAGTGGTGGATCAGGGCCTCCATCGACTGGCCCATGATCCGCCGGACGTGCTCCAGCGAGTTGCCGAGGCCGTCGGGGCCGATGGTCAGCCGCGCCGGCCAGGCGATCTTCTTGTTCTCCACCATGACCGGGCCGGGCTCCAGCCTGTCCAGGCACTGCCGGATGATCCGCAGCGACTGGTGGATCTCCTCGACCCGCAGCAGGTACCGCGCGTAGCAGTCGGCCTCGGTGGCCGTCGGCACGTCGAACTCGTACTCCTCGTAGCCGAGGTAGGGCTCGACCTTCCTCAGGTCCCACGGCAGGCCGGCCGAGCGCAGCACCGGGCCGGTGACCCCGAGCTGGAGGCAGCCGTCCAGCGGGAGGTACCCGATGCCGCGCAGCCGCTTGTGCCAGATCGTCTGGCCGGTGAGCAGCTTGTCGTAGTCCGGCAGCCGCGAGTCCATGACCCTGATGAAGTCGAGGATCCGCTCGTGGTAGCCCTCGGGGAGGTCCTGGGCGACGCCGCCCGGCCGGATGAACGCGTGGTTCATGCGCAGGCCGGTCAGGAACTCCAGGAGGTGCAGCACCTCCTCGCGCTCGCGGAAGCCGGAGGTCATCGCGGTCAGCGCGCCGAGCTCCATGCCGCCGGTGGCCAGGCAGACCAGGTGCGAGCCGATCCGGTTGATCTCCATGAGGAGCACCCGGATCACCTGCGCCCTCCGGGGCGCCTCCACGCCGAGCAGCTTCTCCACCGCCATGCAGTAGGCGGCCTCGTTGAACAGCGGCGCGAGGTAGTCCATGCGCGTCACGAACGTGACGCCCTGCGTCCAGTTCCGGTACTCGGTGTTCTTCTCGATCCCGGTGTGCAGGTAGCCGATCACCGAGCGCGCCTCGGTGACCGTCTCGCCCTCCAGCTCCAGCACCAGGCGGAGCACGCCGTGGGTCGACGGGTGCTGCGGGCCGAGGTTGATGACGATGCGCTCGTCGTGGACGGCGTCCTCCAGGACGGTGTCCCAGTCGCCGCCGGTGACCGTGTAGACCCGGCCCTCGGTCGTCTCCCGCGCGCTCGCGTACGGGTCGGGCTGGTCGTCGTGCCGCGTGCGGTCGGTGTCGGTCGTCATGAGTAGGCCCTCCGCTGGTCGGGCGGTGGGATCTCCGCGCCCTTGTACTCCACCGGAATCCCGCCGAGCGGGTAGTCCTTGCGCTGCGGGTGCCCGTCCCAGTCGTCGGGCATGAGGATGCGGGTCAGCGCGGGGTGGCCGTCGTAGACGATGCCGAACATGTCCCACGCCTCCCGCTCCTGCCAGTCGGCGGTCGGGTAGACCTCCACGACGCTGGGCACGTGCGGGTCGTCGACGTCGACGCACACCTCCAGCCGGATGCGCCGCCGGTAGGTCATCGACGTCAGGTGGTAGACGGAGTGCAGGCGCTGCGGCACCTCGGGGCCGTAGTCCACTCCGGACACCGAGCCGCACAGCTCGAACCGCAGCGCGGGGTCGTCGCGCAGCGTGCGGCAGACGTCCACCAGGTGCTCGCGCCGCACGTAGAAGGTGATCTCCCCGCGGTCGACGGTCACCTGCTGGACCGCCTCGGTGGGCACGCCGCGTTCGGTCAACGCGGCCAGCAGCTCGTCGGCCAGCTCGTCGAACCACCCCCCGTAGGGGCGTTCGGCGGGTGGCGGGCAGTAGGCGGGCAGGCGCAGCCCCCCGAAGCCGGAGGTGTCGCCGTAGCCCTCGACGCCGAACATGCCCTTGCGGGCGCGTCCGGACACCACCCGATCGCTGCCGTTCCTGGGCTCCAGGCCCGGGCCGGGGCGCTCCGCGCTGGAGTGCTCCTCGCCGGGGGCCGGTGTGCCCCTGTCCGACTCGTCGCTGCTCATACCGCTCACTTCTTCTTGGCGTAGCGGACCGAGGACGGGACCAGCTCGGTGCGGTGACCGGCCGCCGCGAGCTGCGCGGCCCGCTTCGGCCCCAGGGGCTCGTCCATGATCTTCGCGTGGATCTTGAGGATCGCGTCGATGAGCATCTCCGGCCGCGGCGGGCAGCCGGGGAGGTACATGTCGACCGGGACGACGTGGTCCACGCCCTGCACGACCGCGTAGTTGTTGAACATGCCGCCGGAGGAGGCGCACACGCCCATCGCCAGCACCCACTTCGGCTCGGGCATCTGGTCGTAGATCTGGCGCAGGACCGGGGCCATCTTCTGCGTCACCCGGCCGGCGACGATCATCAGGTCGGCCTGGCGCGGCGAGGCGCGGAACACCTCCATGCCGAAGCGGGCGAGGTCGTAGCGCGGCGCGCCCGTGGTCATCATCTCGATCGCGCAGCAGGCCAGGCCGAACGTGGCCGGCCACAGCGACGACTTGCGGGTCCAGTTGACCAGCTTCTCCACGCTGGTCAGCAGGACGCCGTTGGGCAGGTGCTCCTCCAGGCCCATGGCCGCTCCCCCTCCTCCTAGTTCCAGTCCAGGCCGCCGCGGCGCCACACGTAGGCGTAGGCGAAGCCGACCGTGATGATGAACAGGGCGATCTCCACCAGGCCGAACAGCCCGAGCGCGTCCGCGGAGACCGCGAACGGGTAGAGGAAGACCATCTCGATGTCGAAGAGGATGAACAGCATCGCCGTGAGGTAGTAGGCGACCGGCATCCGGCCGCTGCCGACGACGGGCTGCGGCGAGGGCTCGATCCCGCACTCGTACGCGTCGAGCTTGGCCCGGTTGTCACGGCGCGGGCCGACGAACGGCGCCACCGCCACCGAGAACACCGCGAACGCCGCGGCGAGCGCGAACATCAGCACGAGGGGGACGTAGGGCTGGAGCACGTCGTCCGCCGTCCTTTCCGCAACCGCCCCCGGGGGGACCCGAACGCCACTCACAAGCGACCCTAGGAGGGCGATCGCGTTCACCCTTGGTGAGGGTTCCCTAACTCCCTGCATAGCTTGTGAACTGGTTCACGAGCTGTGCGCAGGCAGTCTACGACGCGAATCGTGGCTAACGTCACCACCCCTCCCGGACCTGTCCAGTGGGCGGCGTCACACCAGCTCAGGCCACTTGTGATCTCGCTCACGAGTGGTCCGGACCACCCCCGGACAGCCGAGCGCCCATTACCCCAGGTGGCGGGTTCGCACAACCCGCCAAACCCGGCATTCACCCCCCACCATCGGGCGAGGGGTTTTGTCAAGTCCCGAACGGCCCGACCCGCCACCACCCAAGGCCCGTCGTCCCCGCCGGCCCTTGACCCCCGGCCTCACACCGTCTCCCCGACGCCGACGTGCCGGGAGCGTGTCCCGTGAGCCCCCTCCACGGGCGGAGCGCGTGCCCTCCGCCCGCCCGAACGCGCGACGGCCGCCGGGCCCACGAGGGGTCCCGACGGCCGTGGCGGCGTCAGCTCACTTGCCGGACTTGTCCAGCTCCCGCTCCAGCTCGGTGATCTTCTTGTCGATCTCGGCCATCTGCTTCTCGTAGGCCTCCTGGAACCCGGGGATCTCCGGGAACTCGGCGACCTGCTCGGCCGGCGGCACCGTGACCTCGACCGGCTTGCCCCAGTCGGTGTAGGTGCCGCTGAACTTCGCCTCCATTGGCTTGTCCGCCGTCTTCGGCGCGGGCACCGTCATCTCGAACCGGACCGGGAGGTTCTCGGCGTTCACCCAGAAGGTGGTGTGGAAGGCGCCGACACCGGCCTTCTGCAACGCCAGGGCGCCCAGCTTCTCCATCCGGTCCTTGGCGTTGGCCCGCAGCACCTTCGGGTCGAACTCGACCTCGTAGCGGGTCAGGTCCTGCCCGTCCCGCTTCTCCTGCTCGGTCTTGAGGATCTTCGCGCCCTTGGGCAGCGACTTCTCGAAGTCCGTCACCTGGGAGACGCTGTCGAACGCCTTGCCCATCATGGCGGCCAGCGGGTTGTTGGACCTGGTGTCCAGCTTCAGCCACGACTTGCCCGGCTCAAGCTCGTCCGGCCCCTTGACGTAGACCACCTTGTCCTTGGCGAGCATCCGCATCTTCTCCGGGGTGCCCTTCTCCACGGACTCCACCTGGCAGTCCATGGCCTCGGCGCTCGCCCCGAACGCCACGGAACAGTCACCCGACATCTTCTCGTCGCCGGCGGCCATCTCGAACCGCATCCGCGCCGAGTTCTTGCCCTGCGTGGCCTGCTTGAAGCCCGCGGACAGCGCCTCGACCGTCTCAGCGGTCCTCGGCTTCGGGGCCTCGGCCTGCGGAGCGCCGTTGCCACCCCCGCAGCCCACCAGCATCACCGACGCCGCCACACCGGACAGCACGAGACCAGCACGACGCACAGCAGTCCCCCTACCTGTGGTTCCAGGAAACGGACCGCCCCCGACCGGGGCGGCCGTACCCGAAGTATCTCCACACGGGGCAAATCCGTTACCGCCGCTCGCCCCCGCCCGTTCCCCCCTCCCCCGAAAAACCCTTGACCGTAGCAGCGGGCACCCACAACCTACAGCCGTGAATGAACGTGAAATCCGGGCACGGTTCGACAACGAAACCGTCACGGTCTACCAGGCCTACGGCCACGAGATCGCCGACCGGGCACTCGCGGCCGGCACCTTCGTGGCCCCGTTCAAGCCGGACCGGATGACCTGGATCAAACCCTCGTTCCTCTGGATGATGTATCGGTCTGGATGGGCCACGAAATCACAACAGGAACGTGTTCTGGCTATCGACATCACCCACGACGGTCTCCGCTGGGCGCTGGAGAACTCCTGCCTGAGCCACTATTCCGACCGGGTCCACTCCAGCCATGAGGCATGGCGCGCCCAGCTCGCCGCCAGCCCGGTCCGCGTCCAATGGGACCCCGAGCGCGACCTGTGGCTACGCCCGCAACCGCACCGCGCGATCCAGATCGGCCTCGGCCCCGAGGCGAGCCGTCGCTATGTCGACGAATGGATTGTCCGCATCCGCGACGTCACCCCGCTCGCCCACGAGATCCACGCCCTCGTCCAGGCCGGCGACACCACCACCGCGACCACCCGCCTTCCCCACGAACGCCCACTCCTCTCACTGGGTCGCGGTGCCTACCGCGGTTTGGAGATACCGCGGGCGTAAGGCAAGTCCAGCTTTTCCACGCGGCCGTGTGAGCGCACCCCACGCCTTACCCACCGCAGACCCAAGGGTTTTGATCCAGTTTTCGATCTCCCCACTCACCCCTGAATCGAGGTTCTTCCGACGGAGGAGTCGAAGCCGAACCAGGAGAGCCTCCGGATCCGCCACGGAGCCGAGCAGGTTCAGCGACGCACACACGATTTTGGGGTTCGCGTCGAGCAGATCTTGGTACGCGACGTCGACCACCTCGCGCAACGCCGCTTTCCGCGCGGGCAGCACCGGAACGCGGTTTCCGTCCCGGTCGACGACCAGGAGCGACTCATCGGCCGGCTCCGACCACGCGATCTCTCGCCGAGCCGCGGGGTCGACGTGAAGACGTACGGTCGGGCCTCCCCCGTCGCGCAGGGGATCAGACCGCCCTCCATCCCCAGGTCGTACGGCTGGCACGGCGGAGCGGCCGCCGCCGCGCTGGGCGCGGTCGCCACCAGGCCCGCCACGGCCACCGTCGCCAGCAACACCGGAGCCGCCGCGCTGGGCGCGGTTGCGCCCGAACAGTCGCGCCACCTCGGTCCCCCTCGTCCCGCCCGCCCGACGAGCACCGCCGGGCGCGCTCCTCGATACCCCGGACAGGCTCACCGACCAGCCCGTCCGGAACAAGGAGCCGTAGGGCGTAACGGGGGATGGGGTCAGACGCTGGGGGCGAGGCGGGTGGCGGTGGTGATGGCCCGGTCGATCAGGTCACCGTCCCTGGCGTCGTAGAGGTTGGCCAGGAGCTTGAGGACGACCTTCATGAGCGGGGTCACCGGCAGCCCGTAGCGGGTCGCGGTGCGCATCACCACGGGCTGGCCGATGAGCCGGCTGAAGATGTTGCCCAACCGGTAGTAGCCGCCGAACCGCTGACGGAGCGCGGACGGGTAACCGGCAAGCGCGCGCTCCCGGGAGACGCCGTCGGCCCGGGCCAGCGCGTGCACGACGCACTCGGCGGCCAGCCGCGCCGACTCCATGGCGTAGGCGATGCCCTCCCCGTTGAACGGGTTCACCATGCCGCCGGCGTCACCGACCAACAGCAGCCCGGAGCGGTAGTGCGGGGTCCGGTTGAAGCCCATGGGGAGCGCGGCGCCACCGACCTTGCCGATGGCGTTCTCCTCGCGCAGGCCCCACTCCTCGGGCGTGCCGTCCAACCAGGACCGCAGCAGCGCCCGGTAGTCGATCTTGACGTTGCCGGCGGCGGTGTTGAGGCTGCCCAACCCCACGTTCACGGTGCCGTCGCCCATCCCGAAGATCCACCCGTAGCCGGGCAGCAGCCGGGGCTCGCCGGGCACGGAGCGGTCCCACAGCTCCAGGTGGGACTCCAGGAAGTCGTCGTGGGTGCGGGGGCTCGTGTAGTAGCGCCGCACGGCCACGCCCATGGGCCGGTCGTCGCGCTTCTCCAGCCCCACGGACAGCGCCAGCCGCGCCGAGACGCCGTCGCAGCCGAGCACGAGGGGGGCGCGGTAGGTCACGGGCGCGCGGTCCGGCCCGGTCTTCGCGGTCACGCCCACGACCCGGCCGGTGCGCTCGTCGGTGACGGCCCCGGTGACGGTGGTGTCCTCCCGTAGCCGCGCTCCGGCCCGCTCCGCGTTGCGGGCGAGCAGCTCGTCGAAGTCCTGCCGGGGCCGCACCACGCCGTAGGGCGGGAAGCTCGCCAGCTCGGGCCACGGCAGCTCGACGGTCACCCCGCCGGCGATGACCCGCAGGCCGCGGTTGTGCAGCCAGCCGGCCTCCTCGCGGGTGTCGATGCCGAGGTCGATGAGCTGCTTGACGCCGCGGGGCGTCAGACCGTCGCCGCAGACCTTCTCCCGGGGGAAGGTGCTCTTCTCCAACAGCAGCACGTCCACCCCGGCCCTGGCCAGGTAGGTCGCGGCGGTCGCGCCGGCCGGACCGGCGCCCACCACGATGACTTCCGCGTCCTCGCCCGGCCCCCTGCGCATCGCGCCTCCCTCTCTCGCGGGCCCCACGTCCGCGGGGTACCCACGTCGGGCCGGCGTCCACGGTGGGACGAGCACGTGCCGCACCCGAACGCCGACTTGTGAACGCTTTCACGAAGTCCCTGGCGCCGGAGTTTAGCGATCCTCACATCTGACCGGGACGCGGTCGCCGTCACTCCGCGGCGGGCCGCCCGGCCTTCCCCGCGTCGCCCTGTCCCTCCGCCGGGGCGGCCGGCTCCGGCTTGACCGCCCGGTGGAGGGCCACCGAACCGCCCATCAGGTTCCGCCACGCCACGTCCCGCCACCCGGCGGCGTGAATGATCTCCGCCAGCTCCCGCTGCGCCGGCCACTCGGCGATCGACTCGGTGAGGTAGGCGTACGCCTCCTGGTTCGAGGTGACGATCCCGGCGACCCACGGCAGCAGCTTCAGGTAGATCTGGTAGCTCCAGCGGAACGGCTGCCAGGTCGGGCGGGAGAACTCGCAGACCACCATGCGGCCGCCGGGCCGCGTCACCCGCGCCATCTCGCGCAGCGCCGCCTCGGTGTCCACCACGTTGCGCAGCCCGAAGGAGATGGTCACCGCGTCGAAGCTCTCGTCGGCGAACGGCAGGTGCAGGGCGTCCGCCGCCACCATCGGCACGCCGCGGTGCCGCCCCTGCTCCAGCATGCCGAGGGAGAAGTCCGCGGCCACGCACCAGGCCCCGGAGTGGGCCAGCTCGACGGTGGACACGGCGGTGCCGGCGGCCAGGTCCAGCACGCGCTCGCCCGGCTGGAGGTCCAACGCCCGGTGGGTCCTGGTCCGCCACCGCCGGTCCTGCCCGAAGGAGATGACCGTGTTGGCGAGGTCGTACCGCCGCGCGATGTCGTCGAACATCGCGGCGACCTCACGCGGGTCCTTGTCCAAGTCCGCCCTGACCACCCTCGCAGCCTACGACCGCGCCGGAACCGGGTCGAAGCTGGCCGGTGGCGGCCAGGACCCCGGCGCGCGCGGCGTCCGCCCGACGCCGGCGTGACGGCGGGCGGAACGGCGGGCCAACACCCGCCTCCGCGACGGCAATTCACTTCGGTGTCGCGTCGCGGACACCCGCGAGGGTCATCCTTGGGAGGCATGACCGCCCTGTTCTCCCGTCCGGCCCCGCCCGTCGACCCGGTTCTGGTCTCACGGGCCCTCGAGGTCGCCGGGCGACTGGCCAACGACGCGGCCGACGTGATCTCCGCGACCGCGGGGCGCGGCGCGCGGCCGGGCCTGAAGGAAACGCCGTTCGACTGGGTGACCGACACCGGCCGCACCCTGGAACGCCACACCCGACGGGTGCTCACCAGCGAGTTCGACATCCCGATCGTGTGCGAGGGGTTCGGCGTCGAGCCCCCGCCGGTGGCCGACGGGGCCTCGCCGTTCCGCTGGCTGGTGGACCCGGTCGACGGCACGTCGAACTACCTCGCGGGCCTGCCGTGGTGCGCCTACAGCCTGGCCCTCGTCGACGCGCACGGCCCGGTGGTGGGGGTCGTCGCCGACCCGTACCGCGCGCAGATCTACGCCGCCGCGCGGGGCAGGGGGATGCGGGCGAACGGCACGCCGGTCCGGCTCCAGGGCAACGCCGAGGCACGGGGCGGCATCGTCTGCGCGGAG
This sequence comes from Streptoalloteichus tenebrarius, assembly GCF_024171885.1. Lineage (GTDB taxonomy): Bacteria > Actinomycetota > Actinomycetes > Mycobacteriales > Pseudonocardiaceae > Streptoalloteichus > Streptoalloteichus tenebrarius. The sequence goes on from NZ_JAMTCP010000026.1 coordinate 76,271, forward strand.
CTGACCCGCGGCCGGTTCTGGCCGGGCATGGACACGTTCACCGAGCGCGCCGCGGCGGCCCACTGCGCCGTGCGCGTCCTCGGCTCGGCCGCGCTCGCGGTCACGCAGGTAGCCCTGGGCCACGCCGTGGGCGCGGTGCTGGACGACTACCACGAGTGGGACGTGGCCGGCGGGCTCGGACTCGCCCTGGAGTCCGGCGCGGTCGTCCTCAACCGCGACGGCGAGGCCGACCCGATGCCGCGCGACGGGCTCCTGGTCGCCGCGCCCGAGGTGGCCGCGCGGGTCCTCGACTGGTGGCGGGCGGCGGAGGACGGGGCGCGGCGCGACCCCGGCGGGCCGAGCCTGCCCCGTCAGGTCAAGGCGCTGCCCTGACGGCCTGGCACCGTGCCCTGGCACCATGCCGCCGGGTGATTGTCGCCGTGTGATTGTCGCCGTGCGCTTGTCGCAGTGGGCGGGCCGGTCCTGGGGGTGTTGATGCCGGACACCACGCGGACACGCGGCAGTGGCTCGCGCCTCGGGGAGCGAGGACGCATTTCTTTTGATCTGTACAGGGTTTAGTAAGGGGGAACCCCCCATTTCCAGCATCTCGCGCAGCACTGACAGTTTCGGTCCTGATGAGCGGCCTCGGCTGGGTGAAGTCGGCGGGCGAGAGGAGTTGAGCGCCCAGAGACTGCCGGACCGGTGGGGGTCGATGAAGATCTCCTGATCGCCAGCACCCATGGGCGCGTTCCGGTCCGCGACCCTCTCCCCTGTCCCTGTCTGTCTTCTGTGGACGAAGTACGTAGTCCTTTGTGGACACTGGCGCCGGCCCTCGCGCGCGACTACAGCGCTGAAGTAAGGGGGACCCCCACTTCTAACGTCTCACGGAGGTCTGACAGAAAGGCCGGCGCGGAACACGTCCGAGGCACTGGAGGGCCGGGAAATCACCCACCCGGTGACATGACGGCTCCGCTGGCCTGCCGGGCCAGTCACCGGCAGGCCCGCTGGCAGTTGCCTGCGCCGTCCCCGCGAGGAGCAAACAGACGCGGCTCCGCCGTTCTACACAGCCCGGCTGGCAGAACGGCGGAACCGGCCCCGGAGGGAGGCGCTCGCCGGCTCAGGCGTCGTAGTCCACGACCACCCGTTCGGTGACCGGGAGCGACTGGCAGGTGAGGACGAAACCCGCCGCGACCTCGTGGTCCTCCAGCGCGTAGTTGCGTCGCATGCGCACCTCGCCCTCCACCAGGCGCGCCCGACAGGTGCCGCACACGCCGCCCTTGCACGCGAACGGCAGGTCGGCCCGCACGCGTTGGGCGGCGTCGAGGATGGGTGTGCTCCTCGGCAGCGTGAGCGCGGTCTCCCTGCCCTCCAGGAGGACGACCACCTCGCTCGCTGGTCCGTCCACTGTGGACTGCTCGTCGTGCCGGACCGGCTCCGGCGGAGGCTCGTCCACGTAGAACAGCTCGTGGTGGACCCGCTCCCTCGGCACGCCGCGCTCGGCGAGCACCGCCTCGGCGTCCCGCACCATGCCGTACGGCCCGCACAGCCACCACTCGTCCACGTCGGCCGCGGGCACCACCGTGGCGAACAGGCGCCGCAGGCGGTCCGCGTCCAGCCGCCCCGAGAACAGCTCGACGTCCCTGGGCTCCCGCGACAGGACGTGCACGAGCTGGAGCCGCGACCGGTACCGGTCCTTCAGGTCGGCCAGCTCCTCGGCGAACATCACGGTGTCCGTGCGGCGGTTCCCGTACAGCAGGGTGACGCGGTTCCCCTCGTTCGCGGCCAGCACGCTGGAGACGATGGACAGCACCGGGGTGATGCCCGACCCCGCGGCGACGAGGCAGTGGTGGGCCGGCGCGTCGAGGTCGGGGCAGAACCCGCCCAGCGGCGGCAGGACCTCCACGACGTCGCCCGGCCGCACCGAGTCGACCAGCCACTCCGAGAACAACCCGCCCTCGACGCGGCGCACCCCGATCCTCGGCGCGGCCCCCACGGGCGCGCAGATCGAGTAGGAGCGGCGCTCCTCGCGGCCGTCGACCCGGCGGCGCAGCGTCAGGTACTGCCCGGCGCGGAAGTCGAAGTCCCCGGCCAGCTCGGCGGGCACGTCGAAGGTCACGGCGACGGCGTCCGCGCACAGGCGGTCCACCCCGGCCACGGTCAGCTCGTGGAAGGTCGACCGGCGGGCGGGGCGGCGGGTCAGCGTGGGCGCGGCCACTCAGATCTCCTTCACGTGCTCGAAGGGCTCCCGGCAGTCCTGGCAGCGACGCAGCGCCTTGCACGCGGTGGCCCCGAACCGGGACAGCTCGACGGTGTTCGGCGAGCCGCACCGGGGGCACGGCACGGTGGCCGACGGCGGGTCGAGGCGCAGCGGGACCGGGCCGGCCGCCCGGGGGCCGAGGCGGGCCGGCGGCGCGATGCCGTGTTCGGCGAGCTTGCGCCGCCCCTCCTCGCTGATCCAGTCGGTGGTCCACGCGGGACTCAGCGCCGTGCGGACCTCCGCGTCGGGGAAGCCCTCCGCGGCGAGGCGGGACCGCAGGTCGGCGCGCATCTCGTCGAGCGCGGGGCACCCCGAGTAGGTGGGCGTGATCGTGACGACGACCCGTCCCGCCTCGGCGCAGACGCCCCGCAGGACCCCGAGGTCGGCGAGCGTGAGCACCGGCAGCTCGGGGTCGCGCACCTGTTCGGCGACGAGCCGCGCCCGTTCCACGTCCTCGACGGACAACCCGGAAGACGCAGCGGACACAGACGGTCCGTGTGACACAGAGGACACACACGGCTCAATCGGCCCGTCCGACACAGAGGACGCAGACGACACAACCGGCCCGTCCGATACAGATGACACAGAGGACACAATCGGCCCGTCCGACACAGATGGCGCAGACGACGCGGACAACCCAGCCGGCACGGTCGACCCGGCCGGGCCAGACGACGGGGACCGCGCGGACCGCGCGGACCGCGCAGTCGACGAGGGCGGTTCGGGCGGAGCCATCGTCCTCACCACACGGCCTGAGGATGCGAGCGGGCGACGTGCTGCATCTCGGCCAGCAGGTAGCCCATGGGTTCGGTGTGCACGCCGTGCCGGCCGGCCAGCCCCGCGACGGCGGGCAGCGGCGCGACCTCGGGCCGGTCCAGGCCGGCCGCGGCCAGCACCTGGTCGAGCACGTCGTCCACCACGGGCCGCAGGGAGCCGGGGTCGACGGCGACCCCCGCCTCGGCGAGCCTGGCCTCCACCGGGTGCGCGGTGAACAGCTCGGCCAGGAACGGCCACACCCGGTCCAGGCCGGCCCGCATCCGCTCCCGCGAGAACTCCGTGCCGTCGCCCAGCCGCACGGTCCACCGCGCGGCGTGGTCCCGGTGGTAGGCCAGCTCCTTGAGCCCCTTGGCGGCGATCGCGGCGAGGACCGGGTCCCCGCTGGTGGTCAACCGCTCGAACAACGCCAGCCGCCAGCAGGAGAAGAGCAGCAGCCGGGCGATCGTCTCGGCGAAGTCGCCCCGCTCCTGCTCGACCATGCGGACGTTGCGGAACGCGCGCTCGTCGCGGAAGTAGGCCAGCGCGTCCTCGTCGGGGACGTGCACGGGCGCCGCCGCAGGACGCACCGCCGGGTCCACCTCGCCGGCGCGGGTCAACGACATCCGCGCCTGCCCCAGCAGGTCCAGCGCGATGTTGGCCAGCGCGACGTCCTCCTCCAGCTCGGGCGCGTTGGAGCACCACTCGGAGAGCCGCTGCGCGAACACCAGCGCGTCGTCGCCGAGCATCACGCAGTAGGCCGCGAGGTCTGCTCTGTCCACATTGGACGGGATATCGCGGCCGACCCCGGCGAGGGCGTCCGCGAAACCCGTGCCGAACGCCCAGTGCCCGCTGTCGTCGTGCCCCTCGGTGAGCGACTCGTAGGCGTTGTCCCAGCTCATCGCGCCGCCTTACAGGTGGGGGACGTCGTCGGGGATCGCGTAGAACGTGGGGTGGCGGTAGACCTTGTCCCCGCTGGGCGCGAAGAACGGGTCCTTCTCGTCCGGGCTGGACGCGGTGATCGCGTCGGCCGGCACGACCCAGATGCTCACGCCCTCGTTGCGGCGGGTGTAGAGGTCCCGCGCGTTGCGCACCGCCATCTCGGCGTCCGGCGCGTGCAGCGAGCCCACGTGCACGTGGTTGAGCCCGCGCTTGCCGCGCACGAACACCTCCCACAGCGGCCACGACGACCTGGTCTCGCTCATGCGGCTCCCTCCGTCCGCGCGGTCACCGACAGGGCCGGCCGGCCGGTGGCGGCGCGCTTGCGGGCGTGGGCGGCGGCGGCCTCGCGCACCCACGCGCCCTCCTCGTGCGCCCTGCGCCGGTGGGCGAGGCGCCGCGCGTTGCACGGCCCGTCGCCCTTCACCACCCGCCAGAACTCGTCCCAGTCCGGCTGGCCGAAGTCGTGGTGGCCGCGCTCGGGGTTCCACCGCAGCTCGGGGTCGGGCAGGGTGACGCCCAGCTTCTCCGCCTGCGGCACGGTCATGTCGACGAACTTCTGCCGCAGCTCGTCGTTGGTGTGCCGCTTGATGCGCCACCGCATGGACCGCTCGGTGTTGGTCGACGCCTCGTCCGGGGGGCCGAACATCATCAACGCCGGCCACCACCAGCGGTCCACCGCGTCCTGGACCATGGCGCGCTGCTCGGGGGTGCCCCGCATCATCGTCATCAGCAGCTCGTAGCCCTGCCGCTGGTGGAACGACTCCTCCTTGCAGATGCGGATCATCGCCCGCGCGTACGGGCCGTAGGAGGTGCGGCAGAGGGGGACCTGGTTGCAGATGGCCGCCCCGTCCACCAGCCAGCCGATGACGCCGACGTCGGCGAAGGTCAGGGTGGGGTAGTTGAAGATGGAGGAGTACTTCTGCCGGCCCTCGACGAGCTTGCGGGTCAGGTCCTCGCGGTCGACGCCCAGCGTCTCCGCCGCCGCGTACAGGTACAGCCCGTGCCCGGCCTCGTCCTGCACCTTGGCCAGCAGGATCGCCTTGCGGCGCAGGCTCGGCGCCCTGGTGATCCAGTTGCCCTCCGGCTGCATCCCGATGATCTCGGAGTGCGCGTGCTGGGCGATCTGGCGCACCAGGGTGCGCCGGTACGCCTCCGGCATCCAGTCCCGTGGCTCGATCCGCTGCTCGGCGTCCACCGTGCGCTGGAACCGGCGCTCCAGGTCCTCGGTCTCCCGCTCGGGGGACGCCGCCAGCTCGGCCCGCTCGGTCACGGCCCACCTCCACCGATCCGGCCCATCTCGATGTTACAGGCGAACACCGATCATTGGCGGAAGTGTTACATCGAGGGGCCTGCCAGGGGAAGGGGTCGCGGCGATGTCGCCGGGGACGCGAGGGGGACAGGGCGCGGTCGCGCCAGGAGCCGCGCCGGAGAACGACCGGCGAGGTCCGACGACGTGTGACGCCTGACGGCGTCCGACGCCGTGGGGGAGGAAGGGTCAGCGCGCCGAGCGGCGCAGCCACCAGACGAGGGGAACCACCACGAGCCAGATGCCGAGCACCGTGGTGCCGGCCGGCAGCAGGGCGATGCGGAAGTCCCGTCCGGCCACCCTCACCAGCTTGTCCGGCTGGGCCGGGTCGTACTCCACGCGCACGAGCTGCCCGGTCTGGAGCCCCTCCGGGTAGAGCACGCCCAGTGACGGGCTGTACACCGCTCCGTCCGGCGTGGTGTAGCGGACCACCGTCCGGGGGAAGGAGACGAGGACGACCTCGGCCGTGGCCCGGCCCGGCTCGGGGCGCTCGATCGCGCGGTCGTCCAGCCAGCAGCCGATCACGAGCAGGACGCACAGCGCGCTCAGGACCGTGCCGACCGTCACCAGCGCCGCGGCAGTCACGCGCCGCCAGCCGCGCCGGGTCCGTGCGCGCGGAGCCGGCCGCTCGTCCACAGGCCCCTCCCGCGTCTCGCGCACCACCTGGTCAGGGGCGGCCGGCGGAGGGGAGCCGTCCTCGACGGTCTCCGCGGGAAGCCCCGGTCGGCCCCGCGCCGTGGTCCCGGCCCCCGCTGTCTCCGCCACGTCCGCCGAGTGTAGGGGCGGGCCGGCCGGCCCGGTCGCGGAGCCGGGTGACAGCGCCGGTCGACACCCGTCCGCGGCGGTTCCCGCAGGTCCGGTGACCGTCGGTGTCGGCCTGGGGTGGCCGGCGTCGCGGGCGCGCCGGCGCGCCGTTCCTCGTCGTTCCCCGTCGGCGCGTGCTTGGCCTGGGCCACACACGGCCGGGGGCGGCCGGGGCGGGGCGGGTCCGCGCTCCTACCCTCGCGGCGTGTCCTCGGTCCCGGCCCCCACTCCCGGCGGCGGGCCACGTGCCCGAACCCGCGTGCTCCCCTCCCCCGCCGACCTGCTCGCCGCGCTGCCCGTCCCCACGGACGTCCTCGCGTGGGTGCGGAACGGGGAGGGCCTGGTCGGCTGGGGCGAGGTCGCCCGGTTCGAGCCGGAGGGCCCCGGCCGGTTCGCGGCCGCCGACGCCTGGTGGCGGGAGTTCGCGGCCGAGGTCGACGTCCACGACGAGGTGGGCCTGCCCGGCACCGGCCCCGTCGCGTTCGTGAGCATGGCGTTCGCGGACGAGCCGGGACGCTCCGTGGTGGTGGTCCCCCGGGTGGTGGTCGGACGGCTGGGCGACACCACCTGGATCACCGAGTTCGAGCCGGCCGGCCCCGCGGCGCGGTCGCTCCCGGTGCGCCGGCCGTCGGTCCTGCGGTACGCGGAGGGCGAGCTGTCGGTCCCCGGCTACCGGGCGGCGGTGCGGGCCGCCGTGGAGCGGATGCGCGCCGGCGAGGTGGCCAAGGTGGTGCTCGCCCACGACCTGACGGCGCACGCCGAGGAGCCGGTCGACCAGCGGTTCCTGCTGCACAACCTGGCCGCCCGCTACCCGGGCTGCTGGACGTTCGCCGTCGACGGGCTGGTGGGCGCGACCCCGGAGCTGCTGCTGCGGCGGCAGGACGGCCGCATCGCCTCCCGTGTGCTGGCCGGCACGACCTGGCCCCGCTCCGACATGACGCTCGACGCCCTGGCCGACGCGCTGCTGTCCTCCCCGAAGGACCGCGCCGAACACGCCTACGCGGTGCGGTCGCTCGCCGAGGCGATCGCCCCGTTCTGCGCCGACCTGTCGGTCCCCGACGAACCACACGTGCTCCGCCTGCCGAACGTGCTGCACCTCGCCAGTGACGTGTCCGGCCGCGCCGTCGGCCATGCCTCACTGCTCCGGCTCGCCGAGGCGGCGCACCCGACGGCGGCGGTGGGCGGAACCCCCACGCCGGACGCCCTCCGGCTGATCGCCGAGCTGGAGGGGATGAACCGGGGCCGTTACGCGGGGCCGGTCGGCTGGGTGGGGGCCGACGGCGACGGCGAGCTGGGGATCGCGCTGCGGTGCGCCGAGGTCGATGGCGACGTCGTGCGGATGTTCGCCGGCTGCGGGATCGTCGCCGACTCCGATCCTGACCGCGAGGTGGAGGAGGCCGAGGCCAAGTTCCGGCCGATCCGCGACGCGCTGGAGGGATGAGCCCGCCGCGCCCCTGCCGTGATGATCACGCTGGTTCGGCCCGGTCCCGTTGTTACGGTCGCGCCCGGAGCGGGCCGGACGAGGAGCGACAGTGCGAGACAGCGACAAGGTGGGCCGGACAGCGGAGACCGAGCGGTGGCCGGCCGCCCTGCCGGCGGTGCGGGTGCGGGTGGCGCGGCCGACGGACCGGCTCGACGAGGTGGTCCGCTTCTACCGCGACGGCCTTGGCCTGCCGGAGCTGTTCCGGTTCAGCGGGCATGACGGCTACGACGGGGTGATGCTCGGGTTGCCGGGCGCGAGCTACCACCTGGAGTTCACCTCGCACGTCGACGGCAGCCCCTGTCCCGCGCCGACGGCCGACAACCTCCTGGTCCTCTACTTCGACGGCGAGCGGGACCGGGACGCCGTGGCCGCCCGGCTCACCGCGCTCGGCCACCCCGTGGTGCCGTCGGAGAACCCGTTCTGGGACAAGCACGGCGCCGTGACGGTCGAGGACCCGGACGGCTGGCGCGTGGTGCTCGCGACCACCAGGGCGTTCGGCTGATCTCCACGCCGCCGCGCTCGGCCCGTTCGACGGGCTGACCCGGCCCGCTCCGGTCCCGGCCCCCTCGGGCGGGCGGGACGCACGACCGCCGTGGCGCGCGGGGAGGCCGCCGGGCCCTCGCTCCGGCGGCCTCCCCGTTCGGTGTCGGCCCGACCCGCGGCACCGTCCCACTCGGGGGAAGGGGACGCCCACGCGGGCCGCGGGCCGGACCGGTGCCCCGTCGGGCGCTGGGAGCGCGCCCGGCCGGACACCTACCGGATCACTGCCCTCGCCGGAACGCTCCGGGGGCGACTTGGGCAGGGGATCACCACCCGAAGTTCTGGGTCCAGTAGATCCGGTAGCTCCCGCCGCGGGCCATGCCCACGCCGAGGCTCTTGAGGTCGCAGTTGAGGATGTTGGCGCGGTGGCCCGGCGAGTTCATCCAGCCCCGCACCACGTCCTCCGGCGTGGACTGGCCGGCGGCGATGTTCTCCGCGCCCGGGTTGGGGTAGCCGGCGGCCCGGATCCGGTCGGCGAAGCTCCTGCCGTCCAGCGACCGGTGGTCGAAGTAGTTCCTGGACGCCATGTCGACGCTGTGGCCGCGTGCGGAGGCGTTGAGCCGGTCGTCGATCCGCAGCGCCGGGCAGCCCGCCCGCTGGCGCTCCGCGTTGGTCAGCTCGGCCACGGCGCGTTCCTCCTCGCTCATCGAGGGATTCGTCGGTGCGGGCCGCGACGAGGAGGACGCCGGTCGCGGGCGGGTGGGTCCCGTCGCGACCGTGGTGGCGGGGCCGGGGCGGGCCGTGGCGTCGGCCGACCCGGACGGGCCGTGCGGGGCGGACGGCCCTGACGGCTCAGCCGGCTCAGCCGGCTCAGCCGGCTCAGACGGCACGGACGAGGCCGGGGACGAGCTGGACGGGCTGGGTGTCGCGCTCGCGCTGTCGCTCGGGGGTGTGGTCGAGCCGGACGGGGCGGGGGTGGACGAGAGGGCGGCGGGGGCCGGGGCGCTCGCCGCGGGGTCGACCGGGGAGCCGGAGCCGCCGCCCACCGTCGGGGCCGTCGGGTCGCAGGCGGCGGTCACCAGCACCAGGCCGGCCACCAGCGCGCCGAACGCGACCCGGCGGCGGCCGAGGGGCCGGGCCGCGCGCACGCCGGGCAGAAGTCGGTGTCGGAGCACGAGTCGTCCTTTTCGCGTCGGGTTTCCCTCGAGTTCCGCGCGCCAATTCCCCGGGCGCCCAGACGGCGCGCGCCGGTTGTTCGCGCAGCCCACCCCCATGGGCGGCGAATGGTGGCGTCAACGGAACCCAACAACGACGCTAGCGACGAAAAACGCGGTTCACGACGGTGCTCGACTTATTTATGGAGCATTTAAGGAAACGCTGAGCCGCCGGTAAGACAAGATCATTCGGCGGGTGCGGGAGCCGGCTGACGGCCGCGGGGACCGCCGCCGAGCACCAGCCGGAACCGCGCGCCGCCGAGGGGTCCGCGCTCCACGTGGAGCGCCCCACCGGTGCCGCGCGCGAGCCGGTCGACGATGTCCAGCCCGAGCCCGGTGGAGCCCCGCCCGCTCGCGCCCCTGCGCACGGCGGCCTTCGGGTCGCGGACGCCGGGACCGGCGTCGTCGACGGCGATCGTCACCCGGCCCGGCTCGGCGTGCAGCGAGACCGCGAAGGCCACGCCGTGCGGGGTGTGCCGGAAGATGTTGCTGAGCAACGCGTCCGTCGCGGCGACGAGGTCGGCGCGGGAGACGGGGACGGTCACCGGCCGGTCCACCCCGCGCAGCCGCCACGGCCGCTCCTGGTCCTCGGCCAGGGCGGACCAGAACGCCAGCCGGTCCCGCAGGACCGAGGCGGCGTCGCAGCCCTCCTCGGCGCGCTCGGCCAGGCCGCCCCGCGCGGTGCGGATGATCTCGTTGACCTCGAACTCCAGCGCGTACACCGACTGCCGCACCTGGTCGGCCCTCGGGTCCCTGCCGAACGCCTCCGCGTCGAGCAGCAACGCGGTCAACGGCGTGCGCAGCCGGTGCGAGAGGTCGGCGACGAACTCCCGCTCCGCCCTGAGCAGGGTGGCCACCCGCTCGGCCATCGCGTTGAACGCCGCGCCCACCTCGGCCAGCTCGCGCGGCCCGTCCACCTCGACCCTGGCCTCGGTGTTCCCGCTGCCGATCTCCTTCGCGCCCGCCGCGAGGGTCGCGACCGAGCGGACCATGCGGGAGCCCAGCCGGTCGGCGACGAAGACCGAGCACGCGACGAGGCCGAGGGCCACGCAGGACAGCACCAGCCACGCCGTGCCCACGCCCCTGGTCAGCTCCTCCTCCGGCACGAACGCCTCCACCACGGCGGTCCCGTCGTGGCCGAGCAGGATCGGTTGGAGCACGACCTGGCCGCCCGGCGCGGACGTGGTGTACGAGCGGCCCTCGGCCGCGGCCACGGCCGGCTGGTGCGAGGGCACCCGGCTGGCGCCGAGCACGGTGCCGCCCGGCAGGTGCACGACGAGCCGGCCCGCCGAGCCCATCGGGGTGCTGGCCACCGCGCGCCGGAGCTGGGCGGCGTCGGTGGTGATCACCAGGACCGGGGCCAGCGCGCTGGCCTGCCGCTCGGCCTCGGTCAGCGCGCGGTCCCTGGCCAGCTCGCCGACGACCAGGCCGAGGGGCAGCAGGAACGCCAGCGCGACCATGGACGTGACGGCGAGCGCGAGGGTGGCGAGGCTGCGTCTCACGCCCGGCCCGCCCCCGTCGCCGTCAATCTGGTCGGCCCTGTCGTTCCCGTCGGCTCTGCCGATCCGGTCGGCCCTGTCGTTCCCGTCAGCTCTGCCGATCCGGTCAGCCCTGCCGATCCGGTCAGCCCTGCCGATCCCGTCGTCCCGGTCCCTCCCGCCCGGGGGCGCGCCGAGGCCGCTGGAGCCGTCACCGGGGCGCCACCAGCTTCACGCCCACCCCGCGCACCGTGTGCAGGTATCGGGGCTGGGCGGCGCGTTCCCCGAGCTTGCGGCGCAACCAGGACAGGTGGACGTCGAGGGTCTGGTCGTCCTGCCCCGCCGGCAGCCGCCACACCTCGGTGAGCAGCGTGGCCCGCTCGACCACCTGGCCGGCCCTGGCCGCCAGGTAGGCGAGCAGGTCGAACTCCTTGCGGGTCAGGCTCAGCGGCCGCCCGTCCAGCTCGGCCTCCCTGCGCCGCACGTCCACCCGCAGCCCGCCCACCTCGATCGGCCCCGGCTCCCGCGCGGGGCGGGCGCGGCGCAGCACGGCGGACAGGCGCGCGGCCAGGTGCTCGCTGGAGAACGGCTTGACCACGTAGTCGTCGGCGCCCGCGTTGAGCAGCCGGACGATCTCCGCCTCGTCGTCGCGGGCGGTGGCGACCACGACGGGGACGTCGCAGACGCCGCGGATCATGCGCAGCGCGTCGCTGCCGTCGAGGTCGGGCAGCCCGAGGTCCAGCACGACCAGGTCGGGCCGGTGCGTGGTCACCGCGCGCAGGGCGTCGAGGGCGGTGCCGACGGGCAGGACCACGTGGCCGTGCTCCCGCAACGCCCGCAGCACCGCGGCGCGCACCACCACGTCGTCTTCCACCAGGAGAATCGCGGGCACCCCCGTACGCTACTTCGCGCGTCGAGGGCGGGGCCAGGGCCGCTCTTTCCTCCGACCCCGGCCAGAATTGACGTCACAAAACGCCCGTTCGCCCCCTCCGTGAAGCGGTGAAAGATTCCCTGCTCAGAAGGGGACCGCTATCCGGAATAGCGCGATATCGACGGGCGCGGGAGGGGCGGCGGTCGATCACGGCGGCGCCGGTTCGAATAGGCTCCGACGCGGCCGAGGGCCGACGCCCCGGCGGTGGTGTCGCGGTCGACGCCCGCGCGTCGGCGGCGCCCAGGCGACGGCCGGCGGGATGAGGTGGGTGTGGGTGCGCATCCGGTACGTGGCGGCGTGGCTGGCGGTGACCGCATGCGCCGTGGGCCTGTCCTGGCTCGGTGTGCGCTCGGTCTTCGGCGCCACCCTGCCGCAACGCTTCGACCTGCACGCCGGGCTCGCCGCGCCCACGCACACGGTGGTGCTCACCACGTCGGACACACCGACCCCGACGCCGACCAGTGCCAGCCCCACACCCACGACCACGCAGGCGACCACCACCACGGCGCAGGCCACGACCACACCACGCCGCACTCCCGACCGCCCCACGCCGACACCCCAGAAGCCTCCCCAGGAGGGCGCGTGGGTGCAGGAGGACGGGCGGCAGGTCTACCTCCGCAGCTTCGGCCTGAAGGGCGGCACCGCGGGCGTCCGGTTCGCCGAGACCGGGGTCGAGGCGGTCTCGGCGACCCCGGGCGCGGGCTACTCCGCGCAGGTGGAGCGGCGCGGGCCGCACCTGGTCGTGGTCACCTTCCGCTCGGCGGCGGGCGCCTCGTCCCGCCTGGAGGCGAGCTGGACCGGCGGCCCCTACTGGCAGGTGACCGAGAGCCGTTGAGGTGCTCCCGCTCCCGGCCTCGCCCCAGATCCCGACCGCACCCCGGTTCCACGACGCCGACGGCCTCCCGCCCGGTTCGGCGAACCGGGCGGGAGGCCGTGCGTGCGGGAGTCCGCCAGTCCGTCACCTGCCCGCGCCGTGCTGGCTGTGCAGGGTCTCGTGGGTCTGGCGGATCTTGTCGACCGACTTGGGCTTCGCGGGCAGGGCCGGCGCCGCGTCGCCGGCCGAGGCGGCCGCCGCGAACTGGCTGGCGGCCTGGGCCGCGCTCGCGGCCACCCCGCTCTGCTCGCCCACCGAGGGCCGGCCCTTGGTGAACAGCCAGGTCTGGAAGAGCTTGTCGAGCTTCTTGCCCGAGATCTTCTCCGCGAGCGCGACGAACTCCTCGATCGTGCCGTTCTGGTACTTCTTCTTGCTCACCCAGTCCTTGATGATGGCGAAGAACGCGCCGTCACCGACCTCGGTGCGCAACGCGTGCAGGGTCATGGCGCCCCGGTCGTACACCGCGTTGTGGAACACCTGGTTCGCGCCGGGGTCACCCGGCAGGACCTGCCAGAACGGGTCGTCGGCCGACCGGGAGGCGTACTCGTAGTCGAACACCTCCTGGGCGGTGCCCTCGCCCTTCGCCTCGGACCACAGCCACTCGGAGTAGGTCGCGAAGCCCTCGTTCAGCCACACGTTGCGCCAGGTCTGGACCGACACCGAGTCGCCGAACCACTGGTGGGCGTTCTCGTGCACGACCACGTAGGTGTTGGCGCCGGCGCGGAAGAACGCCGGGCTGTAGGTCGGCCGGGTCTGGTTCTCCAGCGCGAAGCCCAGCCCCTCCTTCGGCACGACGCCGCCCTGGGCCTCGAACGGGTACTCCCCGTAGAGGTTGACCAGGAAGTCGAGCACCTCCGGCGTGCGCTCGATGCTCGCCTTGGCGGCGCCCTCGACCTCGCCGAGCCCCTGCGCGTAGGCGGTCACGAACGGCTGCCCGTTGTGGCCGGTCTTGGTGTTGATCTCGTACTGGCCCACGGCGAGGAACGCCAGGTACGTGGCCATCGGCTTGGTGCTACGCCAGTTCCAGCGCGTCCAGCCGTGCTGCGTGGGACTGCTCTTGAGCACGCCGTTGGACAGCACCTCGGTGCCCTGGGGCACCGCGACGGAGATGTCGAACGTGGCCTTGTCCGTCGGGTGGTCGTTGCCGGGGAACCACCACGACGAGATGTGCGGCTCGTCGATGGCCACCGCGCCGTCGGAGGTCCTGCGCCACGCGGTCTGGCCGTCCACCTTCACCTGCGACGGCGTGTCGGCGTAGTCGACGACGATCGTCAGCAGGCTGTCGCGGCGCAGCGTCGTGGCCGGCGTGACCTGGAGCTCCTTGCCCTTCTGGGTGAAGGTGCGCACGGGCGCGCCGTTGACCCGGATCGAGTTGACCTTGAGCGCGAAGTCGAGGTTGAACCGGGTGAGGTCCTGGGTCGGCCGCGCCACGATCGTCGTCGTGCCCTGGAGGCGGTCGTCCGAGGGCTGGTACTTCAGCCGGATGTCGTAGTGGGTGACGTCGTACCCGCCGTTGCCGTCGGTGGGGAAGTACGGGTCCCCGACGCCCGCCGAGCCCGGCCCCTCGGTCCCGGCGCCCGCCGGCAACGCCAGCAGGGCGAGTGCGCAGGTCGCCGCGGCGGCGACGCGGAGGGTGTGTCTCACGGCCACGTGCTGAACCTCCCAGTCAGCTGGTGCGTGCGGCCGAACGTATCGAGCGCCGTCGAAGGTCGCCACCCTCCGTACGTTGGTGGTCACGGAGTGGGACGAACCTGGTCGATCTCTGTTTCCGCAGGCCAGCGCGGTGCCACTGGGGAGGAGGGGCGGACGTGGGCGGCCGCGACCGGTCGTGGCGGCGCGCCGGGCCGTGCGCCCGTGGCTCGTCCGTTCGACGCCTCCCTCCGCGCGGGGAGCCCGGGAGGAGAACGCCGGGCGGTCAGGCGCGACTCCGCCAGGACCCGCGCGCGGGGTACTGACCAGGTTCGCGAACGTTCAGCCGACCAGGGCGGCGCGGACGGCGGAGCGCACGCGCTGGTGCAGCTCCCGCAGGTGGGAGCGGTCAGCGCGGACCTCGACCACGCGCAGTCCCGGGGCCGGCCGCAACGCGTCGCGCAGCTCCTCCTGGGTGGTGGCCGCCACGTGCGGCACGCCGTGCGCGGCGCAGAGGGCGGACAGCCGCACGCCGTGCGGTGTGCCGAACACGCGCTCGAACGGGCGCGCGTGCTCCGGGGCGCCCTGTTCGAGCAGGGAGAAGATCCCGCCCCCGTCGTCGTTGAACACGACGATCGTCAGGTCGGGCCGGTCCTCGTCCGGGCCGATCAACAGCCCGTTGCTGTCGTGCAGGAAGGTCAGGTCGCCGAGCAGGGCGTAGGCCGGCCCCTGGTGGCCGAGCGCCGCGCCGACGGCGGTGGAGACCATGCCGTCGATGCCGGCCACGCCCCGGTTGCGGAGCAGGAGCACGTCGGGCCGGGGATGGGCGGCCAACGCCACGTCCCTCGTCGGGTTCGACGAGCCCAGGACCAGCATCGCCCCCGGGGGGAGGGCGTCGACCACCTCGCGGGCCACGTGCAGGCCGGTCGGCCACGGCTGCGCGTCCAGCGCGGCGTGCAGGGCGACGCTGGCCGCCTTCTCCGCCGCCTGCCACGCGGCCAGCCACTCCGGGTCCCGCTCCCCGAACGGCGCGCCCAGGGCCTGCCCGACCTCGCGGACGTCGTGGCCGGGCGCCGGCCAGTCGTTGCCGTCGTGCACGAGGTAGACGTCCACGTCCGGGTCGGCGAGCAACCGCTGGACCTGCCGGAACACCGTGGGCCTCCCCACGCACACCACCTGGTCGGGGTGGTGCTCGGCGAGGAACTCCTCGATGCCCAGCAGCCAGGCGCCGGTGCTGATCGCGTTCGGCCCGCCCAGGCCGACCCCGCCGGCCTCGGACAGCACCGGCCACCCGTGCTCCTCCGCCCAGCGCACGGCCAGCCGGGGCTGCCCCTCGCACACCAGCACCACACCGCGCCCCTCACCCGGGCAGACGAGGCTGGGCGCGGCGAAGTGGTCGGTCACCTCGGTCCACGGCAGGCCGTCCCGCCGACCCTCCAGCGACTCGCACCACTCGCCGGGGCCGTCCCCCGGCTCCGGCACCAGCGGGTCGCGGAACGGCATGTTGAGGTGCACCGGCCCCGCCGTGGTCCACCAGTCCCCCCGTGCCGCATGCCACGCGCGACAAACCTCACTGCGCCAGTAGGAGTTCTGCCCCGGGCGCCGCTCGGCCACGGCCAGCTCGGCGAACAGCCGGACCGCGCCGCCATAGAGGCGGTGCTGGTCGACGACCTGGTTGGCGCCGGCCGCGCGCAGCTCGGGCGGCCGGTCGGCGGTGAGCACGACCAGCGGCACGCCGGACCGGTCGGCCTCCAGCACGGCCGGGTGGAAGTTCGCGGCGGCGGTGCCGGAGGTGGAGCACACCACCACCGGCCGCCGGCTCTGGGCGGCCAGGCCGAGCGCGAGGAACGAGGCGCTGCGCTCGTCGATGCGCACGTGCAGCCGGAGCCGGCCGGCGTCAGCCGCCTCGTACAGGGCGAACGAGAGCGGGGCGTTGCGCGATCCCGGGCTCAGCACGACGTGACGCACGCCGTTGCGCACCAGCTCGTCGACGACGACCCGGGCCTGCGCCGTGGAGGGATTCACCAGCACCACCCCGTGCCGGCGGACCACCGGAGGGCCGGTGGTGCCGCGGCGACAAGAGTGGGGGACACACCCCTATCCTCGCAGGCGTGCCAGAGCCGCAGGTCTCCGAGCTGTTCGACCCCGCCGCGTGGAAGCCGGTCGAGGGGTTCGACTTCACCGACATCACCTACCACCGGGCGGTGGACCAGGGCACGGTGCGCATCGCGTTCGACCGTCCCGAGGTGCGCAACGCGTTCCGGCCGCACACGGTGGACGAGCTGTACCGGGCGTTGGACCACGCCCGGATGAGCCCGGACGTCGGGTGCGTGCTGCTCACGGGCAACGGCCCCTCGCCCAGGGACGGCGGCTGGGCGTTCTGCTCCGGCGGCGACCAGCGGATCCGCGGCCGCGACGGCTACCGGTACGCCAGCGGTGAGACCGGCGACACCATCGACCCGGCGCGGGCCGGCCGGCTGCACATCCTGGAGTGCCAGCGGCTGATCCGGTTCATGCCGAAGGTCGTCATCGCGGTCGTGCCGGGGTGGGCGGCCGGCGGCGGGCACAGCCTGCACGTGGTGTGCGACCTCACACTGGCCAGCGCGGAGCACGCCAGGTTCAAGCAGACCGACGCCGACGTGGGCAGCTTCGACGGCGGCTTCGGATCGGCCTACCTGGCCCGGCAGGTCGGCCAGAAGTTCGCGCGGGAGATCTTCTTCCTCGGGCGCGCCTACTCGGCCGAGGAGATGCACCGGATGGGCGCGGTGAACGCGGTCGTCCCGCACGCCGAGCTGGAGGCCACCGCGCTGGAGTGGGCGCGGGAGATCAACGGCAAGTCGCCGACGGCGCAGCGCATGCTCAAGTACGCGTTCAACCTCATCGACGACGGGCTGGTCGGGCAGCAGCTCTTCGCCGGGGAGACGACGCGGCTGGCGTACATGACCGACGAGGCCGTCGAGGGCCGCGACGCCTTCCTGGAGAAGCGCTCGCCCGACTGGTCGCGCTTCCCCTACTACTACTGATCGTGTTCCCGTGACCAGGTCCGTGCGGTCCGAGGCCCGCGAGCTGCGCCCGCTGCCGGTGCCCACCGGCGGTGGCGCGCTGCTGCTGTCCCCGCTGCGCCGAGCGCTCGCGGGAGAGGGGCCGGCCGTGCTGCCCGTGCCGGCCGACGACCGCGCCGCGGCGGACCGGCTGGCGGCCGCGCTGGGCGGCGGTCCCTTGGCGGCGGACGAGGACGGGGACGACCCGACGGCCCTGGTCGTGGCGACCTCGGGCTCGACGGGCGAGCCGAAGGGCGTGCTGTTGTCGGCCGGGGCCCTCCGCGCCTCCGCCGACGCCACCCACGCGCGGCTGGGCGGGCCGGGTCACTGGCTCCTCGCGTTGCCCGCGTGGTCCGTGGCGGGCACGCAGGTCCTGGTGCGTTCGCTCACGGCGGGCACCGATCCCGTGGTGATGGACACGTCGGGCGGTTTCCGTCCCGACGGCTTCGCCGCGGCGGCGGCGCCCCTGCTGGCCAGGCGAGGGCCGCATTACACGTCCCTGGTGCCCACGCAGCTCGCCCGCCTGGTCGCCGAGGGTGGGGCGGGACTGGCGGCGCTGCGCGCCTTCGACGCCGTGTTGCTGGGTGGCGCGGCCACGCCGCCCGCGTTGCGGGAGCGGGCGGAGGCCGCCGGCGTGCGCGTCGTCACCACCTACGGCATGAGCGAGACCAGCGGCGGCTGCGTCTACGACGGGATCCCGCTGGACGGGACGCGGGTGCGGCTCGCCGAGGTGACCGAGTTGGAGCTGGACGGGACCGAGCCCCACGAGTCCGTCGGAGGGGACGGCGGGGATTCCGTCAGCGCTTCCGTCAGCGCTTCTGTCGGGGACGTCGGAACGGTCGGCCAGATCGGCCGGATCGGCCGGATCGTTCTGGGCGGGCCCACCGTGGCGCGGGGCTACCGGGGCCGACCCGACCTCACCGCCGCGGCCTTCGGCGCGCCCCGCGACGGGTGGTTCCGCACCAGCGACCTCGGCCGCCGGGGCGACGACGGGCGGTGGGAGGTCCTGGGGCGGGTCGACGACCTGGTCAACACCGGCGGGGTGAAGATCGCGCCGGTCCTGGTGGAGCGGGCGCTCGCCGCCACGCCCGGCGTGCTGGAGGCGTGCGTCGTCGGCGTGCCCGACCCGGAGTGGGGCCAGGCCGTGGTGGCGGCGGTCGTCCCGGTGGACCCGGCGGACCCGCCCAGCGCGGACGCGCTGCGCGGCCAGGTCCGGGAGCGGGTGGGCCGGGCGGCGGCACCAAAAAGGGTGACCTTCGTTCGGGCGCTTCCGCTCCGTGGACCAGGCAAGGTTGATCGCACGGCGGTACGGCGTCTTTTCGCTCCAACGAAGTAATCACACCAGGTGATCGCCACCGGGTTTTGTCGCTTTCCGCACTGAAAGCGGCGGACGTTTTCCGCATTCCGGGTTCCCCGGCGGCCGGCCCGAGTTGCCGTTTCCCGGGGTCCGGATTCTCCTGACGAACGGTCGGGCGTCGGCCGTGGGGCGCGGCGCGCGACCGTACCGAAACCGCCAGGAACGGAGCCGTCTGCCATGCGAGTCGTTGATGTGCCATGGCATCGTGTGCTCCCCGCGCTGGTGGTCGGCGTGCTCGCGCTCCCGGTCTCCCCGCCGACGGCGTCGGCGGCGACGACCTGGGTCGCCGACCTGTCCAGAGTGGACGGCGACGACAGCGACGTCGTCGTCGAGCGGGGAACCGTGCGGTTGGCCGGCCGGGGCCGCGCGGACGTCGGCGTCCCCGGCGCGGGGCGCACCGGGATGATGGTGCTCCCGCCGCGCGGGTTCGCCGCGCCGGTCAACCGGATCGCCGCCGAGCTGGTCGGCGCCACCCCCCACGGCGCCGAACTGGCCGTCGACGTGCGGGGACGACGGCGCGACGGCCGGTGGACGGAGTGGGTCGAGGCCCGACCCGGCCACCCCGCCGTACTCGACGAGGCCACGAACACCGTGCAGGCGCGCGCGGTGCTGTCCGCCCCGGCGGGCGGCGCCGGTCCCGAGCTGCGCCGGCTGAGCCTCACCGCCGACGCCACCTCGACCACCCCGCGCGAGGGCGAGGAGGAGACCTCGTCGGAGGCCGGTGGGGACAAGCCGGGGCCGCCCGCGTCGTTCCGGGTCTACGCCACGCGCGAGGGCCTGGTGGGCGGCAAGACCGCCAACGGCCACATCATCGCCGAGCGGGACCACTTCGCCGCCCTGCCCTCCCGTCGGGGGCTCGCCCCGAGGGACACCGGCGACTACACGGTGAGCGTCTGCGCGGACAGCGGCCGGTGCGAGTGGGCGCCGGTGTGGGACGTGGGGCCGTGGAACACCAAGGACGACCACTGGAACGCCGACCGCGAGATGTGGCAGGACCTGCCGAGGGGCAAGCCCCAGGCGCAGGCCGCGTACGAGGACGGCCACAACGGGGGCAGGGACCAGTTCGGGCGCACGGTGCGCAACCCGGCGGGCATCGACCTGGCCGACGGGATGTTCTGGGACGGCCTGCGCCTCATGGCCAACGAGTGGGTCACGGTCACCTACGTCTGGACCGGCTCCGGTCCACGCGGGACGGTCAACGGCGACGACGTGATCACCGTGCACAGCCGTCCCCAGGTCATCCCGGAAACCGAGAACGGCATGGCCACGCCACGCGCCCAGGTCCCGATCGAGTGCGAGACCACGGGTGAGCACGCGGACGGCTCCAACAAGTGGCTGCGCATCGGCCACGAGCGGTTCGTCCCCCGGGGGAGGGTCGACGTCACCGGCGACGTCCCACCCTGTTGAGCCCGGGCGACGCTCGTCGTCATGACGCCGCTCGCACACCTCGTCGGCGCTCCGGCCGCCAGGCCGGACGCTCCGGCCGCCAGGCCGGAGCGCCGACGATGGTCTGGACGAGGGCCAGGGCCGGCGGTTCTGCCGCCAGGCTCGCCCTGGCACGAGGGGCTGGGCGAAGGCCGGGGCCAGACGCTCCACGCGCTGGGTCGCCGGACCGAGGCTCGGCGAGGGGCCGTGGGCCGGTGGTCCGGTCGTGAGGCCGAAGCACCACCGAGGGTCTGGGCGAGGCCCGGTGCCAGCCGGTCTGGGCCGAGGGCGGCGGAGCACGGCCGGCGGCCCGGGCCGAGGCCTGCGGAGCGAGTCGGAGCGGCAGCCCGGTCCGCAGTCGCTGTTCCGGTTCGAGGGCCGGTGGCCCGGTTCGGGGGTCGCTGTTCCAGTCCGGGGTCGCTGTTCCGGGTTCGGGGGTGGTCGCTGTTCCGGGCTGGGGGCCGGTGGTCCGGGTCCGAGCGGGCGAGGAGCCCCAGCGCACGATTCGAGTGTCAAAACGCCACAGGAGCGCGCGTTTCCAGCCACCCAGCCCGCGATTTCGCCCATAACAGTGTTACTTGGGGGAACCCCCAATATTTATG
>NZ_JAMTCP010000027.1 GCF_024171885.1 Streptoalloteichus tenebrarius
CCGGGCTGGCCAGGCTGTCCGGGCTGGCCAGGCTGTCCGGGCTGGCCAGGCTGTCCGGGCTGGCCAGGCTGTCCGGGCTGGCCAGGCTGTCCGGGTGCCGGGGACGCGCCAGGACGCTGCGCGCCCGGCGGGTTCGCCGCGCCTGGAGGATGCGCACCGGGGGGGCCGCCGGGCTGGGGCCCAGGGGCGACCCCGCCACCGGGAAGCACACCGACGCCAGGGGCGCCGGCGCCCCCGCCGACGGTTCCCCCGCCGATCGCTCCCCCGCCGATCGGGCCGGGCACCGGCCCCGGCATCGCTCCCGGGACGAGGCCCGGCGCGGGTCCCACCGGCGCTCCTGCCCCCAGAACGCCAGGCGTCACCGTGCCGGGCAGGGGCGCGGGCTGTGCGGAATCCGCCGGGACGCCGACCGCGGGCGGAGGCCCGATCGTCGGAGCGCTCGGCGCGGTCGCCCACACCTGTCCCACCACGGCGGGCGCTTCCACTGCCGGCTGCCCGGACGACGCGCCCACGCCGGGTTCGTCGTGGCGGCCGGGCGGCCCCTCCACGCCTCGGTGGCCCTGCGCCGGGGCCGGGTCGCCCACCACTCCGTGGGCCACGCGCTGGTCCACGCCCCGTACGACGTCCGCGACACCGGGCACCGGCCCGGTGCTGTCCGGGTCGAGCACGGCGAGTCCCGGCGGCACGGGAGGACGCCCCGCCGCCGGCACGTTCCCGGTCGGCTCCTCCGCCGTCGGTTCCACCAGTGGATTGAGCCCCGCTCGCGCGGGGCCGTGACCGTGGGGGTTGCCGCCCCCGGGCACCACGCCGTCCGCGCCGGCCCGCACAGCACCGGCCCCGAGGCCGACCGCGTCGCTGGCGACCCCGGTGGTGATCCCGAGCGCGGCGTCGGTCGCGCCGACAGCACCCGCAACACCGCCAACGGCAACACTCCCGACCCCGCCGACGACGGCGTTCACGCCGTCCCGCACCACGCCGGACGCCCCGTCGACGGCGTGGTGGAGGGCCTGCCCTCCGGCGCCGACAGTCCCGGCAGCGCCGACAGCGCCGGCAGCGCCGTCCACCAGCCCGAGCGGGCCTCCGCCCGGAGCGTGGCCCTGCGGCGAGACCGGCAGCACCGCGTCGGTGACGCTGACGCCGCTGCCGGGCTGCACCGCCCTGGCGAGCACGTCGTGGAGCGCGGCGACGTTGGCCGCCGTCCCCCGCACCGCGGTGTCCAGCCCGAGCAGGGCGTGGGGGTGCCCGGCGGCGGCCGCCTGCTCGGCGGCGTCGCGGTTCCTGGCCAGCCCGACGAGCTGGCGCACCATCTCGACCTTGGCCGCCCCGACCTGCTCGGCGGCGTGCTCCAGGCGGTCGGCGGCGGCGTGGCAGTCCCTGGCCACCGTCGACAGGTGGCCGGAGTCCGGCGCGACGAACGCGTCCCAGTGCCGGCGGGCGGCCTCGGCGGTGTCGCCCTCCAGCGCGCCCACCGCCTCGCGCGCCACGCCGTCGGCGTCCCTGGCCAGACCGTCGATCCCGGCCGCGGCCTCACGCCACGCCCTCGCCTGCTCGCGCATGGCGTCCTCGTCGGCCGTCGGCCACCGCACGCCGGCCGCGGCGGCGACGTCGGCGAGCTCCGCGGGCAGCTCGATGCCCATCGCCGTCCCCCTAGCTCCCGTGGCCGATCGCCCGCGCCCCGTCGAGCGCCGCGTCCTCGGCCGCGCGGTAGTCCCGGGCCGTGGCGGCGAACCGCGCCGCGACCTCGCCGAGCCGTCCGCCCAACGCGCCCAGGCGGGCGACCGCGTCCGACGCCGGGCCCTCGTGCGCGGCGGCGAAGCCGCGGCCGATCTCGTCGCCGCCCCAGCACGCCCCGGTGGCGGCCAACGCGTCGGCCAGGCGCGCGGCGATCGCGTCCGCCCTGCCCGCCAGGTCCTCGAACCGCCGCGCCCGGTCCACGAGCAGCTCGTGGTCGGCGCGGAACCCGTCCGCGCTCATGCCGACCTCCCGTCGTGCGTGTCCTGCAACCAGGTGCGGTCCTCGTTGTCCGGTTCGTCGTCGGCGTCCGGCGCGCGGTGCCGGCCCGACGACGCGGGCGCCAGCTCCTCGGGACGCAGCTCCTCGGGGCGCAGGTCGCCGGTGCCGGCGAGCACGGCGGCGGGGTCGGCGCCGGGCGGCAGCACCTCGGCGACGGTCCGCTCGGCACGGGCGGCGGCCGCCGCGGCGGCGGTCCCGACGAGCCGCACCACCAGGCGGGCCAGCGCGTCGGGCCGGTGCCGCCGGTACGCGTCGTCGGAGAGGGTCAGGTCGACCAGGGCGCCGCCCGGTCCCACCGTGGCGGTGACCGCGCCGTCCTCGCTGGTCGCGGACTCCCTGACGGTCGCGAGCGCCCGGTGCACGGAGGCCAGCCGCTCCCGGTCGCGCCGGTAGGACGCGAGCAGCTCCTCCACCTGGGCGTGGTGGTCGGTCGACACGGCCACCTCCGGTCTGACGGGCTCCAGGCATGGACATGGGTCGGATGTTCGACGGGACACAGTCGGGTTTGGTTCCGCGCGCGCCGGGGAATTCCGCCGACCGTGCCCGGGGTCGCCCGAACGGACCAATCCCGACCGGAGGGGTCCGGCGGGCGGGACCCCGGCCCGAGGACCACACCCCGCGGGGCGGGCGCGACGACCGACGGAGGCCGCGCCCGTCCCGCCTACTCCCCTCACCCGTCCGTGGGATGTCAGGATCGTGCCGTGGCCCACTACGCCTTCGAGGACCTGACGCCCGGCCTGATCATCGACCTCGGCGAGGTCGTCGTGGACCGGGAGGAGATGCTGGCCTTCGCCCGGCGGTTCGACCCGCAGCCGTTCCACGTCGACGAGGAGGCCGCCAGGGACTCGGTGCTCGGCGGGCTGTGCGCCTCGGGGTGGTTCACCGCGTCCCTGTGGATGCGCGCCTACTTCGACCACGTGCTGGCCGACTCCACCTCGCAGGGCTCGCCCGGCGGCAAGGAGCTGTCCTGGCTGGCGCCGGTGCGCGCCGGGGACGTGCTGCGCTGCCAGCTTGAGGTCCTCTCCGCCCGCCGCTCCCGCAGCCGTCCCGGCCTCGGCCTGGTCGAGATCACCGGCACGGCCAACCGCGCCGGTCAGGACGGGGCCGAGGAGTGCGTGCTGCGGTTCACCTTCGTCGGGCTGTTCGGCACGAACGGGCCGGAGTGACGGCGACGCCGGTCATTCGCGGAAGCGCGGGTGGGGGACGCGCAGGCCGGCGCTGACCGCCTGGTGCACCGCCCTGGCGAGCGCGGAGCCCACGCGGGAGCGCGGGCCGCCGTAGGACTCGGCGGGTCCGGTGGCCGGGCACAGCAGCACCACCGCGTCCGTGCAGGTTCCCGTGCCGGGGACACCCGCGTCGAACAACGCCTGCGCCTTCGCCTCCGCCACGGTCGCGACCGCGTTGACCAGCGCCGCGTCGCTCAGCCGAACCGGCAGCCAGCACACCGCGTTGATCGTGCCGGCCACCAGCCGGTCCGGCGGCTCGACCGGAGGGGCGGCCGCCCAGACCGGGTAGCCGACGCCCGTCGTCACGTCGGCCCGGACACCGCCGTCCGCCACGCTGACCGCGTGCCGCACGTCGACGGCGGTGAGCAGGCCCGTGCCCCGCCCGTCCAGCCCCAGCTCCTCGGCCAGCTCCGCGACGTGGACGTCCGGGTCGTCCCGGTCGTAGTCCCGCCAGACGGTCGCGTTGACCACCCAGTGGCGCGGGCCGAGCCCGCCGCCGTGCGGGCCGGAGGAGATCGCCAGCCACGGCGGGTCGCACCGCCACACCAGCAGGGGCCGGCCCGCCACCCACGCCAGCCGGGGCTCCGGCGGCGTGGCCCGCGCGGCGCTCACGCCTGGTGGGGCTCCCACCCCGAGCGGGGGTGGAAGTCGTCGTCCGGGTTGTCGTTGACCTCGCGGTACAGCAGCGAGTGCACCTGCTCCACGTGCGGGATGTCGTCGAACTCGATGGGCTCGTCCGACGCCGACTCGATCACCAGCGTCCCGCAGCCGAAGACCCGGTCGACCAGGCCGTGCTGGAAGCGGACGCTGTTGATGCGCGACATCGGAATGTCGATCCCGCTCCTGCTCAGCACGCCCTCCCGGTACATGACCCGCTGCGTGGTCACCACGAAGTGGGTCGTGCGCCAGCGGACCAGCGGGACGAGGGTGAGCCACACGACCAGGAGGCCGCCCACCGCGCCCAGCCCGATCCACGCCACCGAGTGCCAGGAGGTGTCGCTGACCAGCCCCGCCAGGTAGAGGCCCGCGGCGACCACGACCAGGAAGGCGATCACGGGGACGACGAGCGTCTTCCAGTGGGGGTGCTTGTGCACCACCACCAGCTCGCCGTCACTGAGCAGGTTGTCGGGGTAGGCCACGTCGCTCCTCCCGGGTACCGGCGCACCCTCCTGGCCCGCTCACGCTACCCGGGAGGGGGTGCCCCGACCGGGTAAGACGTGCCCGGCGAGGCGCGTGATCCCCGGCGCTACCCGACCGGCCGAACGTGGACCACGTCCCCCGCGGAGACCGGCACCAGCGCGCCGGAGGCCTCCCTGATCACCAATCGGCCGTCGGCGTCGACGTCGACCGCGGTGCCGTGCAGCGCCCCGCCGTTCGGCAGCTCGACGCGCACCTGTTGACCGACGGTGGCGCACACCTGCCGGAACGCGGTCTGGAGACCGCTGGCCACGGGGTCGCCGGCCGCCTGGCGCCACTGCGCCTCGGCGGTGGCCAGGTGTCGGAGGAAGGCGACCGCCACCTGCTCCCTGCTCACCGAGGTCATGCCCTCGACGGCCAGCGAGGTCGCCGTCAGCCCGCCGGGACCGGTGGCCAGCTCGTCCCTGCGGTGGCTGACGTTGAGCCCGACCCCGACCACGACGGCCGGCTCCGGCTGGACGGACACGACCTCGGCGAGCACGCCGGCGCACTTGGCCCGCGCCGGCCCCACCAGCAGGTCGTTCGGCCACTTCACCGCGGCCTCGATCCCGGTCAGCTCGTCGATCACCTCCGCGAGCACCAGCCCGGTCAGCAGCGGCAGCCAGGCCAGGCGGGGGGCGGGCACGCCGCGTGGGCGCCACAGCACGCTGACGTAGAGGCCGGCCCCCCTCGGCGAGGTCCAGCTCCGCTGCTGCCGCCCCCTGCCGGCCGTCTGCTCCTCCGCGATCAGCACGGTCCGGTCGGCCGCGCCCGCCCTCGCCGCCTCGGCCAGGTCGCTGTTGGTCGACCCCGTCCGGTCGACCACGTCCAGCGCCGCCCAGCGGTTCTGGTCCACGAGCTGCTCGCGCAGCACCTCCGCCCGCAACGGGGCCCGCACCACGTCCGTCGTCACCCGTCCAGCGTGACCGAGCCGCGTGACGTGGGCAACGCCGGGCACGGTCGGGGGTGTGGGCGTGGCTACAGTGCGAGGCCGTGAGCAGCGCGACGGAGCCGATCGGCCAGCCCCCGGCTGTGTCCGACACCCAGCCGGACATCCACACCACCGCCGGCAAGCTCGCCGACCTCTACCGGCGGAACGACGAGGCGGTGCACGCGGGCTCGGCGCGGGCGGTGGAGAAGCAGCACGCCAAGGGCAAGAAGACCGCCAGGGAGCGGATCGACGCGCTGCTCGACCCGGGCTCCTTCGTGGAGCTGGACGAGTTGGCGCGGCACCGCTCGACCAACTTCGGGCTGGAGCGGACCCGGCCCTACGGCGACGGCGTGGTCACCGGCTACGGCACGGTCGACGGCCGGCCGGTGTGCGTGTTCAGCCAGGACGTGACCGTCTTCGGCGGCAGCCTCGGCGAGGTCTACGGCGAGAAGATCGTCAAGGTGATGGACCTCGCCGTGAAGATGGGCTGCCCGATCATCGGCATCAACGAGGGCGGCGGCGCGCGCATCCAGGAGGGCGTGGTCTCGCTCGGCCTCTACGGCGAGATCTTCCGGCGCAACACCCACGCCTCCGGCGTGATCCCGCAGATCTCGCTGATCATGGGGCCGTGCGCGGGCGGGCACGTGTACTCGCCGGCGCTGACCGACTTCACGGTGATGGTCGACAAGACCTCGCACATGTTCATCACCGGCCCCGACGTGATCAAGACGGTGACCGGCGAGGACGTCGGCTTCGAGGAGCTGGGCGGCGGCCGGACCCACAACACGAGGTCGGGCAACGCCCACTACCTGGCCGCCGACGAGGACGACGCGATCTCCTACGTCAAGGAGCTGCTGTCGTTCCTGCCGTCGAACAACCTCTCCGAGCCGCCGGTGTTCGACGCCGAGGTGGAGCAGGGCGCGATCGCCGAGGGGCTGACCGACTCCGACCGCGAGCTGGACACCCTGATCCCGGACTCGGCCAACCAGCCGTACGACATGCACGAGGTCATCACCCGCGTGCTCGACGACGGCGAGTTCCTGGAGGTCCAGCCGCTGTTCGCGCCGAACATCGTGGTCGGGTTCGGCCGGGTCGAGGGGCGCAGCGTCGGTGTGGTGGCCAACCAGCCCACCCAGTTCGCCGGCTGCCTGGACATCGACGCCAGCGAGAAGGCCGCCCGGTTCGTGCGCACCTGCGACGCGTTCAACGTCCCGGTGCTGACCTTCGTGGACGTGCCCGGGTTCCTGCCCGGCACCGACCAGGAGTGGAACGGCATCATCCGGCGCGGGGCGAAGCTGATCTACGCCTACGCCGAGGCGACCGTCCCGCTGGTCACCGTGATCACGCGCAAGGCCTACGGCGGCGCGTACGACGTCATGGGGTCCAAGCACCTCGGCGCCGACCTCAACCTGGCGTGGCCCACGGCGCAGATCGCCGTGATGGGCGCGCAGGGCGCGGCCAACATCGTGCACCGCAAGCGCCTGGCGGAGGCCGCCGAGAACGGCGAGGACGTCGAGGCGCTGCGGGCCCAGCTCCAGCAGGAGTACGAGGACACCCTGTGCAACCCGTACGTGGCCGCCGAGCGCGGCTACGTCGACTCGGTGATCCCGCCGTCGCACACCAGGGGCCACATCGCCCGCGCGCTCCGCGTGTTGAAGGAGAAGCGGGAGACGCTGCCGCCCAAGAAGCACGGGAACATCCCCCTGTGACCGGGAGCGAGGCCATGGACGAACAGCCGAGGCGGCCGCTGCTGCGCGTGGTGCGCGGCACCCCCGACGACGTCGAGCTGGCCGCGCTCACCGCGGTCGTCGCGGGCCTGGCGTCGTCGGTCGGCGGCGGGGAGACCGCTCCTCGCCCCCGCTCGGCGTGGGCCGACCCGGCGCGGCGGCTCCGTCAGCCGTTGCGCCCGGGTCCTGGCGCCTGGCGCGCCTCCGCCCTGCCGCGCTGACTCCACGAAAACCCCGTGGACCACGTGAAAGTCACGTGGTCCACGGGGAACGACAAGGGCATCGCGAGGCAGAATCTGACAGTTCAACTCGACGAGGACGTCATCCGCCGCGCCAAGGCGGCCGCCGCCAAGCGGGGGATGTCCCTGAGCAGCCTGATCGCCCGGGACGTCGAGCGGATCGCGGAGTCCAACGAGCGCTACGAGCGGGCGAAGCAGGTCGCCTTCGACGCGCTGGCCAACGCCGTCGACCGCGGAGGACGGAGCTGGCGCCGAGAAATCTTTACGACCGGTGATTCAGCCCGAACCGACGTTCGTCGACACGAACGTCCTCGTTCACGCACACGATCCCGTGCGTTCCACAGTCGCGCGCGCGTTGCTCGAAACACTCTGGGTCAGTCGCCGCGGAGTCCTCAGCACACAGGTGCTTCAGGAGTTCTACGCCGTCGCCACTCGCGAACTACGACCAGTGATGCCGAAAGCTCAGGCACGAGCGATCGTGGCCGCGTATGGCGAGTGGTGCGAGGTGTCCACAGACCCACTGTTGATCGTGTCGGCGAGCAGGCCTGAGGAGGATCACTCGCTGTCCTTCGGGAACGCGCTGATCGTCGAGGCGGCGTTGCGGTCCGGGGCTCGGCGTCTCGTCTCGGAGGATCTCCAGGACGGGCGCCGGTTCGGCGACCTGGTCGGGGAGAACCCTTTCGCCGGTCCCGAAGACCGACGATCGGGCCTGCCGAAGGCGTGATCACAGCCCGTAACGTGCCGGACACCCTGCTGTGGGAGGTGTTCGGTGCGTCGACTCTTCGTGGGGCTCGTCGCCCTGGCGTCGCTGCTCACGGTCCTGGTCGCGCCCGCGGGCGCGGCGCCCCCGGCGTTCGTGGTCCGCGACGGGGTGAGCCAGCCCGTCCACGACGTGGAGAAGGCCGTGCGGGAGACCGTGTGGGTGGAGATCGGCCTCGACGGCGACCGGGACGGCGTGGTGGACCGGGTGGCGGCGGACATCATCCGCCCCGGTGAGCCCGCGCGACGGGGCCAACGGGTCCCGGTGATCATGGACGCGAGTCCCTACTACTCGTGCTGCGGCCGCGGCAACGACGGCGAGCGCAAGACGTACGACCGGAACGGGCGGCCGGTGGGCTTCCCGCTCTTCTACGACAACTACTTCGTCCCCCGGGGTTACGCGGTCGTGTTGCTCGACCTGGCCGGAACCAACCGGTCGGAGGGCTGCGTCGACGTCGGCGGACGGTCCGACGTCGCGTCCGCCAAGGCCGTCGTGGACTGGCTGAACGGCCGGGCGCGCGGCTACGACGCCCGCTCGGGTGGACGGTCGGTGCTGGCGAGCTGGGCCAGCGGCACGGCCGGGATGATCGGGAAGTCCTACGACGGCACGATCGCCAACGGCGTCGCGGCCACCGGGGTGGACGGGCTGCGCACGATCGTGCCGATCGGGGCGATCAGCTCCTGGTACGACTACTACCGCTCGGACGGGGTGTCGTTCGGCCACGACCCGGTGGGGCTGGCGCGGACGGTGGAGCAGAACGGCGGACGGCCGGACTGCCGCGCGGTGAAGGACCGCCTCGTCGCCGGGGCGCCGGCGAACGGCGACGTCACTCCACTGTGGACGGAGCGGGACTACGTCCTGGGCGCGTCGAGGGTCAGGGCGAGCGTGTTCGCCGTGCACGGCCTCGGCGACCTCAACGTCAAGACCATCCACTTCGGACAGTGGTGGGACGCCGTCGGCCGAGCCGGCGTGCCGCGCAAGGTCTGGCTGGGCCAGGCGGGGCACGTGGACCCGTTCGACTTCCGCCGCGCCGAGTGGGTGCGCACGCTGCACCGCTGGTTCGACCGCTGGCTGCTGGACGTGCCGAACGGCATCGAGCGGGAGCCGTCGGCCACGATCGAGCGACAGCCCGACCGGTGGGTGGACGAGCCGAGCTGGCCGGCTCCCGGTGTCGCGCCCGCCGTCGTGCGGATGCGCCCCGGCGACACCCCCGGACTGGGACGCCTGGGCGTCGAGCCGGCCGGGGCCGGCGCGACCGAGACGTTCACCGACGACCCGGGCAAGGACGAGTTCGACTGGGCGGCGCGGCCCGACCAGCCGTCGTCGGCGCGCCTGCTGTTCACCACCGGCCCGCTCGCCGAGGACCTGCGCGTGGCCGGCACCGGCCAGGTCACGGTGACCGTCCGCTCGTCGACGCCGACCGCCCACGTGTCGGCGGCGCTCGTCGACTACGGGCCGGCGACCGTCCGCGACTCCCTGGGCGCCGGCGAGGGCATCCGGACGCTGGACACCCAGTCGTGCTGGGGGGAGAGCAGGGACGGCGACGACGCCTGTTTCCGCGACACCGCCACGACGACCAGGAACGTCGACCTGGAGGTGTTCGCCAGGGGGTGGGCCGACATCGGCAACCACGCCTCGCTCACGTCCGGGGAGCGCCTCGTCCCCGGCCGGCCGTACACCATGACGTTCCGGCTCTCCACGACCGACCACGTGGTGCCGGCCGGGCACCGGCTCGGGCTGCTCGTCGGCGGCACCGACCGCAGGTTCGTCGTCGCGCCGGCGCGGCCGCCGACGGTGACGCTCGACCTGGCCCGGTCGTCGGTCGCCCTGCCGCTGCTCGGCGGATCGGGGGCCGTCCCGCCCTGGGCCTCGGTGGGCCCGGTGACGATCGACCCGACGCGCGTTCCGCCGAAGCCGGACGTCCGCCTCAACCACGACACGGACTGACCTGATCTGACCTGACCGAAGCCGACGTGGCGCCCGCTTTCCGGCGCCACGTCGGCTTCGCGCTTTTCATCCCGAGATCCGCGTCACACCCCTGAGCCGCTCGACCCTTCGGCGGCCCCTCGTCGCCATATAGTCCACGTGGAGCATTCCTTGCCGACTGATCGATATGGAGTTCACGATGGCCGACCCACCCGAGCGCGCGCTGACCCCGCTGGCGATGGCGGTGCTGGAGCTGCTGCACGAACACCCGATGCACCCCTACGAGATCCAGCAGACGATGCGCGAGCGGCAGACGCACGACCGGCGGATCGCCAAGGTGCGCGTGGGGTCGCTGTACCACACGATCGAGCGACTGAACCGGCTCGACCTGGTCGAGGCGGTGGAGACGACCCGGGAGGGACGCCGGCCGGAGCGCACGGTCTACCGGATCACCGACGCCGGGCGGGACGCCTTCGCCGACCGGCTCGCCGGGATGGTGGCGCTCACCGCCGACGAGTACCCCGAGTTCACGATGGCCGTCGCGTTCCTCCACCAGCTCGAACCGGAGGCCGCCCTGGCGAAGCTGAACGTGCGCAGGACCCACCTCACCGGCGAACTCGCCACCCTGCGCGCCGTGCAGGCCGCGCTCAGCGAGTCCGTCCCCGAGCGGATGTACTGGCTGGACGTCGAGTACCGCATCGCCATGCGGGAAGCCGAGCTGAACTGGGTGACGAGCGTGCTGGAGCGGGTCGACCGCGGGGAGCTGCGGTGGCCGCGGCGGACCGCCGGGACCGCCCCCTCGGACACCGGGAACACCGGGAACACCAGGAACACCGGGGACACCAGGGACACCAGGAACACCGGGGACACCGAGACCGCCGACGCCGGGGGCACCGGTCGAGGCGGGACCGCCGACGCGCCGGAGGACGACCAGTGACCAGGACCCGGAACCCGTGGGTGGTGCTCGGGGCGCTGTGCCTCGGCTTCTTCATGATCATGCTGGACGGCACGATCGTGAACATCGCGATGCCCTCGATGCTGACCGACCTGGGGTCCAGCCTCGACGAGATCCTCTGGGTGGTCAGCGTCTACGTGCTCACCGGCGCGGTGCCGCTGATCCTGGCGAGCCGGCTCGGCGACCGGTACGGGCCGAAGCGGCTGTACCTGGTGGGCCTGGCGGTCTTCACCGTGGCGTCGGCGTGGTGCGGCCTGTCCGGCAGCGTCGGGATGCTGGTGGCGGCGCGGGCGCTCCAGGGCCTGGGCGCCGCCCTGCTGACCCCCCAGACCTCGGTGTTCGTCGCGACGCTGTTCCCGCCGAACCGGCGGGGCGCCGCCTTCGGCCTGTGGAGCGGCGTCGCCGGCGTCGCGACGCTGTCCGGGCCGCTGGTCGGCGGGGTGCTGGTGACCCACCTGAGCTGGGAGTGGATCTTCTTCGTCAACGTCCCCGTCGGCGTGGTCGGCCTGGTCCTGGCCGCCGTCCTGGTCCCCGACCTGCGCCCCGGCGCCGCGCACAGCTTCGACCTGCCGGGGCTCCTGCTGGTCACGACCGGGCTGTTCGCGGTGAGCTTCGGCCTGCTGGAGGGCGAGCGCTTCCACTGGGGGACCGTGGTCGGCCCGCTGAGCATCCCACTCGTCCTCGCCGCCGGCGTCGTCCTGTTGCTGCTCTTCGTCGTGCAGCAGCGACGCAACAAGCACGAACCCCTGGTGCCGATGACGCTGTTCGCGCACCGCAACTTCGGGTTGGCCAACGCCGTGGGCCTCGGCGTGAGCTTCGCGATGATCGGCATGATGCTGCCGGTCACGCTCTACCTCCAGGCCGTGCTCGGCCTGTCCGCGGTCACCGCCGGCCTGCTCAGCGCCCCGACGTCGGTGGTCGCCGGTCTGGTCGGGCCGTTCGCGGGCCGGCTGGCCGACCGCGTCGGCGGCAAGTACCTGCTGCTGTTCGGGCTGGTGGCGTACGGCGCGGGGTTCGGGACGGTGTGCGTGACGGCCGAGCCGGACAGCAACCCCTGGACGTTCCTGCCGGCGCTCGCCGTCGCCGGCGTGGGCATCGGGTGCGTGTTCACGCCGATGGCCAACGTGGCGATGGGCTCGATGGACAAACGCCTCGCCGGTTCCGCCTCCGGCGTCTTCAACACCACGCGGCAGGTCGGGAGCGTCCTCGGCAGCGCCGCGGTGGGCGCGTTGTTGCAGGCCCGCCTGGTCAGCGCCCTGCACGACGAGGCGACGGCGCGGTCCGGCCAGCTCCCGGAGGCGCTGCGGCGGCGGTTCGTCGAGGGCGTCGACCAGGTGGCCGGCGGCGGCGTCGACCTCGGCGGCGCGGCCGGACCGAAGCTCCCGTCGGACGTGCCACCCGACGTGGCCCAGACCCTCGGCCGGCTCGGGGCCGAGGTGTTCCAGCACGGTTTCGTCGCCGCCATGCGCCACACCATCCTGCTCCCGATCGGCGTCCTCGCGATCGCCGCGCTCTGCTGCCTCGCCATGGTCCGCCGCCCTCGACAGGACCACCCGGAGCGGGGTGGCGCTCCCCAGGAGCCGAGCCACGGCCCGTCCGCGACGGGCGCGGCGCCACTGAGCGGAGCGGCCCGCCCGTCCTGACCACCACGCCCCACCGCGCCGGGCC
This sequence comes from Streptoalloteichus tenebrarius, assembly GCF_024171885.1. GTDB lineage: Bacteria > Actinomycetota > Actinomycetes > Mycobacteriales > Pseudonocardiaceae > Streptoalloteichus > Streptoalloteichus tenebrarius. The sequence continues at coordinate 12,622 of NZ_JAMTCP010000027.1, forward strand.
CGCTCCCCCTCGGGGGCGGGCCCGGCCGGCCTCGTAGGCTCGACAGCCATGCGCCTGGTGCTCGCTTCGGCATCCCCCGCCCGGTTGGCCGTGCTCCGCGCGGCCGGTGTGGACCCCGTGGTCGTCGTCTCCGGCGTCGACGAGGACGCCGTGGCCGCGTCGCTGCCCGACCCCACGCCCGAGGAGCTGGTGACGGCGCTGGCCATGGCCAAGGCGCGGGCGGTGGTCGACGCGACCGGCGACGAGCACCGCGACGCGGTCGTCGTGGGCTGCGACTCGATGCTCGTGGTCGACGGCCCCGACGGCCAGGAGGTCGTCGGCAAGCCGGGCACCGTCGAGCGGGCCCGGCAGCGGTGGGCCACGGTCGCCGGCCGGACGGGCCACCTGGTCACCGGGCACGCCGTGGTGCGGTTGCGCGACGGCGCGGCGGCGGCCGAGGTCGCGGGGAGCGAACGCACCCTGGTGCGGTTCGGCGCCCCGACCGAGGCCGAGCTGGAGGCCTACCTCGCGACCGGCGAGCCACTCGCCGTGGCCGGCGGCTTCACCCTCGACGGGTACGGCGGCTGGTTCGTGGAGGGCGTCGACGGCGACCCGTCGAGCGTGATCGGCATCAGCCTGCCGTTGACCCGGCGGCTGCTCGCCGAGGTGGGCGTGAGCGTCGTCGACCTCTGGCGGCCGGCCTCGGCCTCCTGAGCCGGCCGGCGCCGCCTCGCCGGCGGCGCCTCGCCGGCGGCGCCCTGTCAGGACTGCCGTGTCGGTGCCGCCTCACTGCCCTGTCGGTGTCGCCTCGCGGACCGGTGCCGCCTCGCCGACGACGACGGCGACAGGCTCTCCCGACACTCTGTCTTCTCTTCCCTTACTCCGTCTTCTCTTCCTTCTCTTCTCTCCGCGACTGGCTTCTCTTCTCTCCGCGACTGGCTTCGCGGCCCGGCCGGGCTCACTCCACCGGGCCGCGCGGCGACGTGCTGTCGCGCCAGTCGCGGCTGATCACGCCCTCTCGCGTCACGCCTGACACGCCCGCTCCGTCCCGTACCCCGGGGGTTCTCCGCTCCGCGGCGACCTGAGGCACCCCGGACCGGACGTAGCGCAAAGGGGCGATCACCTTCCGTGGGAAACCCAGGGAAATTCCCCCAAGATCAATTACGGCCAGTGAGCGTTCTCACCCGATCGCCGGTAGGGGAACAGTCAACCACCGCCTAGGGTTTCACCGAGCGTTATGAACTCTGGATGGCTTCTCACCGAGCGCCTGCACGTCGACCTGCGACGGCAGGCCAGTGCCATCTGTCCGGCCTGAGCCCACCCCACGCCTCCCCTCACCCACCCGTCACCCACGGAGTGAGCCGTGCTCAGCGCCCTGAAGAAGGTCCCGTTCAGCGTGCAGGTGATCGCCAGCCTCGTGCTCGGCGTCGCCCTCGGCCTGCTGGCCAGATCCACCGACGCCGCCTGGCTGTCCACCACGCTGGCCACCGTCGGCAACACGTTCGTCCAGCTCCTCAAGCTGGCCGTCATCCCGCTGGTGTTCACCGCGATCGTGGTGAGCATCGCCAACCTGCGTGACATCCAGGGCGGCCCCAAGGCGGTCGCCCGCCTCGGCGGCAAGACCCTGCTGTGGTTCGCCGTCACCTCGCTGGTGGCGGTCCTGATCGGCATCGGAACCGGCCTGATCACCAACCCCGGCCACGGCGTCACCCTGCCGATCGACCAGAACTACAAGCCCAAGAGCACCGGCGGCTGGCTGGACTTCCTCAAGGGCATCATCCCGACCAACCCGGTCGCCGCCTTCGCCAACGGCGAGGTGCTCCAGATCGTCTTCCTGGCCATCGTCGCCGGGATCGCCGCCTACAAGGTCGGGGAGAAGGCCGAGCCCTTCCTCCGGTTCAACCGGTCGCTGCTGGAGATCGTCCAGAAGGCGCTGTGGTGGGTCATCCGGCTCGCCCCGCTGGGCACCCTCGGCCTGATCGGCAAGGCGACCGCCCAGTACGGCTTCGAGCTGCTGCGCCCGCTGGCCACCTTCGCCGGCGCGGTCTACATCGGCTGCGCGCTCGTGCTGTTCGTGGTCTACCCGGTGCTGCTGCGCACGTTCGGCCGGGTCAGCCCGGTGAAGTTCTTCGCGAACGCCTGGCCGGCCATCCAGCTCGCCTTCGTCTCCCGGTCCTCGGTGGGCACCCTGCCGCTGACCCAGAAGATGACCACGGACAACCTGGGCGTGCCGCGCGAGTACGCCAGCTTCGCCGTGCCGTTCGGCGCCACCACCAAGATGGACGGCTGCGCCGCGGTGTACCCGGCGATCGCCGCGATCTTCGTGGCCCAGGTCTTCGGCCAGCCGCTCGGCATCTGGGACTACGTACTGATCGCGTTCGTCTCGGTGGTCGGCTCCGCGGCCACCGCCGGCCTGACCGGCGCGATCGTCATGCTCACGCTGACCCTGTCCACGCTGGGCCTCCCGCTGGCCGGCGTCGGCCTGATCCTGGCGATCGACCCGATCCTCGACATGATGCGGACCGCCACCAACGTGGCCGGCCAGATGGTCGTGCCGGTGCTGGTCGCCCGCAGCGAGGGCACGCTGGACGACAATGTGTTCGCCGCGCCGCGGCGGGACGTCTTCGCCGACGGCGAGCAGGGCTCGGTGCAGCCCGCCGCCGCCTGACCCGAACCCCTCCGGCCGCCGCCGTCCGCGCCCGTGCGCGGGGCACGCTCCCCGCGCACGGCGACGACCAGGGTGAGAGAACTCCCTGGTCATCGCGGTACGGCGGCGGTCGTCGTCTGCCAGGAACCAGCGACACCGGCGGTCGGGCAAGCCCCGCGTGGGAGGGCGGCCCGCACGGCCCTCCCCCGCAATCACAGAGCTAGTAGTCACACGGCACGAGCTGCTCCGGTCGCGGAGCCACCTGCGGCCAACCAGGGAGCTGCTCCCTCGCGGGCGCGACGGACGTGCAGCCCACGTCGTCGCCGTCGAGCCCCTGCACCTGCGCGACGACCTGACGGCAGTCCGGGCCGGCGGCCAGTCCACAGGCCCTCCGCACCGTGACCACGTCCGGCAGCCCCTCGGGCGACCGGACCCGGGCCAGCTCCAGGTAGCCGGCGTCGGAGTCGTACACGGTGTCGACCCGCGACCACGACCCGGCCTGGCCGACGAACACCTCGGCGAACAGCTCGCCAGCCGCGTCGGCTCCCCTGACCACACACACCGGCCGCCCGAACTCCGCGCACCACAGCGACTCCGGCGTCAGCCTCGCCCCGAGCTGGACGGTGTTCGTCTCGAACACGGTGGTCCCCAGCGGGCCGGTCATCCGGACCCGGCCGCCCCCGCCCCCGGGGTCTCCGAGCAGCTCGACCCGGTCCCCGCCAACCGTGGTGGAGGACAGGGACCGGCACGGCCCGCTCTCGCACCGCAGCGCGGCCTCGACGGCCGGCGAGCCCGACCGCGCGCCGGCCCCGGGGCCGCCGTCCCGAGTACCCTGACGGAGCACGGCCGCCACCACCAGCGCGGTCGTCGTCACCGCGGCCGTCACGCACATGGCGACCACCACGGAGCGGGCCGGTCCTGCCGAACCGGCGGGTCCAGCGGGCACGACCGTCCCTCCTCCGCTCCGTGACGTGAGGCGGCTCTCCGTCTGCGCGCCCCCGGCTGACCATAAACTCGCCCGAAGTCGCCCGCGCAGCAGGACGATGAACGTGGGACGTGCGACACGAGGAGGTAGGGCGTGCCCGAGCCGGCCGCGGAGCACAGCAGCAGCACGCTGAGCAAGGTGCTGATCGCCAATCGGGGTGAGATCGCCGTCCGGGTGATCCGCGCCTGTCGGGACGCCGGCCTGGGCAGCGTGGCTGTCTACGCCGACCCCGACCGGGACGCGCCGTTCGTCCGCATGGCGGACGAGGCGTTCGCGCTCGGCGGCGCCACCGCCGCCGAGTCCTACCTCGTCATCGACAAGATCATCGACGCCGCGCGGCGCTCGGGCGCCGACGCGGTGCACCCCGGCTACGGCTTCCTCTCCGAGAACGCCGACTTCGCCCAGGCGGTGCTGGACGCGGGCCTGGTCTGGATCGGGCCGACGCCGCAGGCGATCAGGGACCTCGGCGACAAGGTCACCGCCCGGCACATCGCCACCAGGGCCGGCGCGCCGCTGGTGCCCGGCACCAAGGACCCGGTGTCCGGGCCGGACGAGGTCGTGGCGTTCGCCCGCGAGCACGGCCTTCCGGTGGCCATCAAGGCCGCCTTCGGCGGCGGCGGGCGCGGCCTCAAGGTCGCCCGCACGCTGGAGGAGATCCCCGAGCTGTACGACTCGGCGGTGCGCGAGGCCGTCACGGCGTTCGGCAGGGGCGAGTGCTTCGTCGAGCGCTACCTCGACCGGCCCAGGCACGTCGAGGCCCAGGTACTCGCCGACCAGTACGGCAACGTGATCGTCGTCGGCACCCGGGACTGCTCGTTGCAGCGCCGGCACCAGAAGCTGGTCGAGGAGGCGCCCGCGCCGTTCCTGACCGACGAGCAGCGGCGCACCATCCACGAGGCCGCGCGGGCCATCTGCCGCGAGGCCGGCTACCACGGCGCCGGCACGGTGGAGTTCCTGGTCGGCACCGACGGCACGATCTCCTTCCTGGAGGTCAACACCCGGCTCCAGGTCGAGCACCCGGTCAGCGAGGAGACCGCCGGCGTCGACCTGGTGCGGGAGCAGTTCCGCATCGCGGCCGGCGAGAAGCTGCGCTTCGACTCCGACCCCGAGCCGCGCGGCCACTCGATCGAGTTCCGGATCAACGGCGAGGACGCGGGCCGCAACTTCCTGCCGGCGCCCGGCGCCGTCACCCGGTTCGACGTGCCGTCCGGCCCCGGCGTGCGGGTGGACGCCGGCGTCGAGGCCGGCAGCGTCATCGGCGGCCAGTTCGACTCGCTGCTGGCCAAGCTGATCGTCACCGGCGAGGACCGCGCGCAGGCGCTGGAGCGGGCCCGGCGGGCGCTGGACGAGATGGTGGTCGAGGGCATGGCCACCGTGCTGCCGTTCCACCGGCTCGTGGTGCGCGACCCCGCCTTCACCGCCGAGGACGGCTTCCGCGTGCACACCCGGTGGATCGAGACCGAGTGGAACAACACGGTGGAGCCGTTCACCGGGGGAGCCGGGACCGACGGCGAGGAGGCCGAGGCGCGCCAGACCGTGGTGGTCGAGGTCGGCGGCCGGCGCCTGGAGGTCTCGCTGCCCGGCGACCTGGCCCTGGGCGCGGGCGGTGGCGCGGCCGCCTCCGGCGCGAAGGCCAAGCCGCGCCGGCGCGCGGGCGGCAAGTCCGCCGCCGCCGTCTCCGGCGACGCGGTGACCGCCCCGATGCAGGGCACCATCGTGAAGGTCGCGGTCGAGGAGGGCCAGCAGGTCCAGGCCGGCGACCTCGTGGTCGTCCTGGAGGCGATGAAGATGGAGAACCCGGTGACCGCCCACAAGGCCGGCACGGTCACCTCGCTGGCGGCCGAGCCCGGCAGCGCGGTCAGCCAGGGCACCGTCCTCTGCGAGATCAAGGACTGAGGCAGCTCGGCCGTCGGCTCCGGCTGACCGAAGCGGCAGAAGCAAGACAGCCGACACGAGTTCGAACGGTGGGGCGCCCCTGCGGGACGCCCCACCGTCGTCTTCCGTCGACTTCCATCGTCTCGCTCTCCGTCGTCTCCTGTGGTCCTCAGTTGTCTCCCGTCGTCTTCCGCCGTTCCCTGTCGTCCCCGTCCGTCTCTCGTCCCCGTCCGTCTCTCGTCCCCGTCCGCCTCTCGTCCCTGTCGCGGCCCGACGGCCTGGCGGGCGTGAGCGGTGGCGGACCCGCCCGGACGTACCATCGGCGACGTGGACGACAGTGGACGGACGCCCGACATCCGCATCGGCGACGCTGAGCGGGAACGGGCCGTGTCCGCGCTGTCCGAGCACCTCACAGCGGGCCGGCTGGAGATCGCCGAGTACGACGAGCGCTGCGCCAGGGCGATGGCCGCGCGGTACCGGGGCGAGCTGGCCGCGCTGTTCGCCGACCTGCCCGAGCCCAGGCCGATGGCCCCGCCGGCGCTGGTGAGCCCACCGCCCCCGGCGCCGCCCACCCCGAGGCGCGGGGGCCGGTCCTCCGCGATCGTCGCCCTGGCCGCCGTGGCGGGACTGGCGCTGGTCCTCCGCCAGTGGGCGCTGTTCGCGCCGCTGGCCGTTGTCGTGATCATCCTCGTCATCCGCGCCGGGAGGCGGAGTGGCTGACCACCACCCCACGTTGCTGTTGCTCGATCTCGACGGTGTGTTGCGGCGGTTCGACCCGGACGACGCGGTCGAGGACGCCCACGGCCTGCCCAGGGGGTCGCTGGCCTCGGCCGCGTTCCACCCCGAGGTGGCCAGGCCGGCGCTCGTGGGCGAGGTCGACGACCTCGGGTGGCAGGAGGCCATCGCGCGTCGCCTGGTCGACGGGGGCGCGGCCCCGGAGGTGGCCCGTTCGGCGGTCCGCGCCTGGCGTCGGACCGGGTCGGTGGTGCCCGAGGCGGTCGAGCTGGTGCGCATGGCGCGCCGGCGCTGTCGGGTGGCCCTGCTGACCAACGCCACCACGGCGCTCGGCGCGGACCTCCGCGCGCTCGGCCTGGACCGCGAGGTCGACGCGGTCGTCTCGTCGCACCGGCTGGGCGTGGTCAAACCCGAGCCGGAGGCGTTCCGCCGGGCGCTGCGCGTGTTGCAGCACTCCCCCACGCGCACGCTGTTCTGCGACGACGCCGCCGAGAACACCGACGCCGCCGCGGGGGTGGGACTCATGACGGCCCACGTCCCGGACACGGCCGCGCTGCGCGCCGCGCTCGTCGCGCACGGTCTGCTGGACGCCACCGGTGGCCCCGGCAACGGCAGCGCCCCGGTGGCGTCGGGCGTGCTCGTCGTGCTGCCGGACCGCGACGAGGCCGAGGAACTCGCGGAGGAACTGAGCGCCGACGGCTGGTCGCCCTGCACGGTGCACCGCGACATGCTCGCCGGCGAGGACGACGCCGAGGACGTCGACTGGGTGGTGCTGGTCGAGACCGCGCCGGACGGCCTGCCCGCGTCGTGCTGGCGGGACGCGCTCGACCGGGCGGCCGAACAGCGCGACGGGTTCACCACCGAAGCCGACTGACCAGACCCGAGGCCCGTCTCTCCGGCTCTCTGAGCCGTGAGCGGCTGTTGTGGACGGCCGGCCCCCGCCCACGGGCTGGTTCGGGGGCGTGGCCGGGGAGGCGCGCTGCGTTAGGGTCGCCGCGTGGAGCCCGTCGAGATCAACGCCGGCACGTGGTACCTCCGGGGACTGCGCGTGGACCGGGCTTTCGACGACAGGCCCGCCCTCGTCGCGGCCTTCGCGGACGCCGATCACCGCCGGCACGTCACGGACGATGCCGTGGAGGACCTGGATTCGGCGGGCGCGTACGTCGCGCGCCGGGCCGAGGAGTGGGAGCGGGACTCGCGCTGCTCGTGGGCGGTGGCCGACACCGTGAGCGGCGAGATGCTCGGCGAGGTCGGGCTGAAGGACCTCGACCTGGCGCGAGGCACGGCCGAACTGGCCTGCTGGACGCGGCCGGAGCACCGGGGGCGCGGGATCATGACCACGGCGGCGCTGGCGGCCCTCCGGTTCGGGTTCGCCGGCCTCGGGCTGCGCCGCGTCGCCTTCCGGCACTCCGCCGACAACCGGGCCGCCCACCGACTGGCCGAGAAGTGCGGGTTCACAGTGGACGATCGACTGCCCGGAGCGGCGGTGGTTGACGGCGGACGCCAGGACGTTCTGGTCTGGTCCCGCCAGGCGAGCACCCCGGAGAGCTGATCAGCGCCCGGCCCGCACACCCTCCCCAGGACAGCCCCCACCCGCCCTGGGGGGCGAGCCCCGCTCCAGCCTACCGGCGAACGCCCCTCGCCCGGGGAACACACCGGCCGGCTGTGGACAACTCCGTCGCCTGTGGACAAACTCATCGCCCGACAGGGCGAAAGGCTTGACATCCCGCCGAACACGAGCCAACACCCAACACCCATCGCCGGGAGCCGGGAGCCGGGAGCCGGGAGCACGATCACCTAAGGACAGCCCCCACCCGCCCTGGGGGGGCGACCCCACGACCAGCCTATTGCCTCCAGATCGCCGGGCCAAGGCACGAGCCGTCGCCTGTGGAGGAATCCGGGTGACTGTGGACAACTCCGCGGGCAGACCCCGCCCGAGCATCGGCAGGGGGTGGCGGCGTCACCCGGACCAACGATGACCACACCAACTCTGACCAGCGGAAACACCGCGCGATTGGCCCGGTCGAGCGTCGTCCGGAGAAGTGATCCTCGATCACTTCTGGCACGTGCTCCGCTACCGTACGCGCCATGCGGAACGGGTGGCCGACGACGGGCGGAGCGCGGGCCGTGCTGGCCGTTCTCCTCGTCGCCGCCACGGCCGGGTGCACCTGGGCGAGCAGCAGCGCGCGCTCGGACGGCACCCCCAGGGTGGCCGATCCCCCGCTCCCGGCCACCACCACCCTTCCCCGCTCGCCACGGCCGACGGAGATCCCGCTCGACACCGTGGACCCGTGCGGCGTCCTCACCCCGGACCAGCGCCGCCAGCTCTCCCTCGACGGCACACCCACGCCGTACGCCGACTCCCGGTTCGCCAACGCCAGGGCGTGCAGCCTGCGCGACGGCGCGCACGGCCTGGTGGCGCGCCTGGCCGTCGTGACCGACCAGGGCATCGAGGTCTGGCACGACGACACCGCGCAGGTGGACGCGGAGGGCGTCCAGGTCAACGGATTCCCGGCCCTCGTCGTCCGCACCCCGGGGCAGGAGACCTTCTGCAACGTCGAGGTCGACATGGCCGACGGCCAGTTCCTCGACGTCCTGCTCAGGGACGGCGGCAACCAGAAACCCCCGCCCCGGGACGAGCTGTGCCGGGGCGCGCGGCGGATCGCCGAGGCGGCCGTCGCGTCACTCCGCGCCACCCGCTGATCACGACTACTCCGCGTGAACGTCACGCACACCACTCCCCATCGTCACTCTGTGTGGATAGAGTGACCTCGCTTACGTGTCGTCCCGGGAGGGCAGCAGTGCCGACGCGCCCCGAAACCGGCCCGCCGGCCGGACAACAGGACCCCGCCGCGAACACGTTGCGGGTCGAGCCGTCCTCGATCCCCGAGCTGCGCCGCGCCTTCGAGGCGGCGTTGAACCGCCTCGACCCGCAGGTGGACATGGCCATCACCGACCTGAGGATCCGGCCGTGGGCCGGCGACCCGGTCAGCGCGGAGGCCGCCACCGAGTTCAACCGGGCCTCCGTCGACAGCGGTGAGGGCGCGTTGAACGCGCTCCAGAGCTACCAGCGCCAGCTCAAGGCGGCGGCGGACGCCCTGCGGGACGCGGAGGCGCAGTACCGGGCCACCGAGGGCGACAACGCGGCCCTGTGGGGCAAGAAGCAACGCTGAACGCACCCGGGAGGGCAGGGCATGGGCGACCACCGTTGGCGCGGGTACACCCACGAGGAGCTCTACGCGCAGATCCACGCCGGCCCCGGCGCCGCCGCGTCCGCCTCGTCGGTGAGCCGCTGGGCGGAGCTGACCAGGGCCCTCGGCGAGATCGACAGCGACCTGAGCGCCGCGTTGGAGCGGTGCGGCGGGAGTTGGGAGGGCGCCGCGGCCGAGGCCGCCCGCGCCGGCCTGACCCCACTGGGCCAGTGGGCGTGCGACGCGCGCGGCGGCGCCGAGGTGATGCGGTTGTCCGCCGAACTCCAGGCCGACTACGTGAGCAAGGCCCGCGCCGACATGCCGCAGCCGGTGCCGGTGACGGCGGAGGAGCCGTCGGCGGCGGTGACCGGTCTGGTGCACCTGTTCGGCGGGCAGACCGACTACGAGCGGCAGGAGGCCGCGGCGGACGCCGCGGAACAACGCGCGTTCGAGGTGATGGCGACCTACGAGAGCAGCACCAGGAGCAACACCAGCACGCTCGGCGAGTTCTCCCCTCCGCCCGAGGTCGTGGTGGCGACGCCGGCGGTGACGGTGGCGGTCGGAGCCGGCGTGGCCGGCCTGCTCGCGCGAGCGCCCCGCGCGGGCGGCGCGGTCTCCGCCGGTGGCGGGGCGCGGTCCGTGGCGCCGACCCAGCGTCCGGGGAGCACGCCGCAGAAGACGGCGCCGCCGCCCCGACAGCCGTCCCCGACCACGGGTGCGCCCTCGATCTCCGTCTCGGCGAACGTCTCGACCGCATCGCCCGGCACCCCGCCCAACGCCTCGCCGGGTGTCTCGTCGGCGCCGGCGGGCGCGCGGGGCGGACCGGCGCCGGTGCCGCCGCAGCCGGGCCATCACCCGCCGACCGTGCCGGGGCCGCGCCCCGCTCCGCCGCCCCCCGGGCCCCCGGCCCCCCGGCCGGTGCCCACCGCGCCGGGGGCTCCGCCGCGCGGCGGAGCGACGGGACGGTCCACAGTGGACGGTTTTGCCGGGCCGAGGGGCCGCACGACCGACGATCCTCCCGGCGGCGGCCGGTCCGCGCGCGAGGAGGCCACGTCGGACGGCCCGAGGGACCACCGAGGACCGACACCCGGCCCGTTCGTCGAGGGTGGACCGGCCCGGCCGAACCACACCCCCGCCCCCGCTCCCGCGGTCGGCGCCGCCTCCCTGCCCGTACCGGGCGTGATCGGCCCCGACCCCGTGCTCGCGCACCGGGCGACGTCCTCCGCCGCCCCGCCGTCCGCCTCACCCGCCCTCGGCCCGGCGCGCTCCGACGGCGAGGGCGACGGCGAGCGGCCGAACTACCTGCTTCCCGCCGACGACCTCCTCGGGGACCCGTCCCGCCCGTCGCACTTCGGCACCGGCCAGCACGTGGTGCCGCCCGTGATCGGCGAGAGCGGAACGCCGTGATCGACCTCGACGGCGCCACGCTGGCCGAACCCCTCACGCTCAGCGCGTTGGAGTTCGACGTGCTCTGGGAGCACCTGGACCTCGGGCCGATGCCGCTTCCGATCAAGGTGCCGTCGCCGGGGCGGACCTGGTCGGAGCGGTCCGCGCTGGCCGAGCGCGCCTGGGCCGGGCTGGCCGGGCGCGGGCTGGGCAGCGCCCCGCACGTGGAGCCCCGGCTGGCGGACCTGTTGCGGCTGCTGGCGCACCCCGAGCGCGAGGTCGACGGGCGGATCTGGCTGGGCCGCCGGGTGCGGGTGCTGGCCGCGGCGACCGGTGACGACGCGGTGCTCGCGGTGCTCGACGGCGAGTGGCTGACCCTGAGGGAGGCCGCGGCGACCGGGCTGCCCAGGGAGGCGGTGGGCGTGCTGCCCCCGTGCTCCGCCGGCCCCGGCCACTCGGTGACCCTGCCCAGCGCCGACCTCGACGCGGCCGTGGCGAGCTGCGACGGCAGCCCCGAGGGACTGGCCTCGGCGCTCCAGGCCAGGGGCGTGCGGAGCGAGGACGCCCGCGCCCTGGCCAGGATGACCCGCGACGCGTCGCGCCTCGGCCAGTTCGGCGCGGCGGCCAGGGACGCGCTCGGCCGCCGCCGTCGCACCGCCTGGGTGGTGGGCTTCTTCGACACCCCGGAGGGCCGCTACCTCCAGGTGCGCCGGGCCAGGGAGGGCTGCGCGCCGTGGAGCACGGTCTGCCCCACGGACCAGCGCCGGCTCCTCGCCCACGTCGAGGAGGCGCTCGCGGAGGCCGAGAACCGCTGACCGGCGAGCGCCCCGGTGGGGTCAGGACGCCGTTCCCCTGGTGGGGTCAGGACGCCGGCTCCGTGGGGTCAGGCGAGCCGGATCGGCCGGTTCAGGCGACCGGCTCGGTGACGCGGGAGCGCGCCTCCGGCGCCGCCGACCGCCTGGCGTCCGCGGCCTGGTCGTCCGGCTGGGTCTGCGAGTCCCGCTCGGCCTCCACCCTGGCCGTGTAGACCTCGACCTCGCGGGCCACCGTGCCGTCGTCCCAGCCGAGCACCTCCCCCATCAGCCGGGCCACGGCCTCGGCGCAGTCGATCCCCCGGTGCGGGTACTCGATCGAGATGCGGGTGCGCCGGGTCAGCACGTCCTCCAGGTGCAGCGCCCCCTCGTGCGAGGCCGCGTAGGCCACCTCGACCTGGAGGTAGTCCGGTGCGGCGGGGATGGGCTTGAGCAGCTCCGGCCGCTCCGCGGCCAGCGCGAGCACCTCGTGCACCAGCGAGCCGTAGCGGTCCAGCAGGTGCCGGACCCGGTACGGGTGCAGCCCGTACCGGCCGGCGAGCTGGTCGGCCTGGTTGACCAGGGCGTGGTAGCCGTCCGCGCCGAGCAGCGGCACCTTGTCGGTGATCGAGGGGGCGATCCGGCCCGGCAGGTCGGGGGCGGCGGCGTCGACCGCGTCGGCGGCCATCACCCGGTACGTCGTGTACTTGCCGCCGGCGATGGCGACCAGGCCCGGCGAGACCCGGGCCACCGCGTGCTCCCGGGACAGCTTCGAGGTCTCCTCGCTCTCCCCGGCCAGCAGCGGCCGCAGACCGGCGTAGACGCCCTCGATGTCGTCGTGCGTGAGCGGGGTGGCCAGGACCTGGTTGACGTGGTCGAGGATGTAGTCGATGTCGGACCTGGTCGCGGCGGGGTGGGCCAGGTCGAGGTTCCAGTCGGTGTCGGTGGTGCCCACGATCCAGTGGTTGCTGCGCCACGGGATGACGAACAGCACGGACTTCTCGGTCCGCAGGATCAGGCCGGAGTCGGAGACGATGCGGTCCCTCGGCACCACGATGTGCACGCCCTTGCTGGCGCGGACCCGGAACCGGCCCCTGCTGCCGGACAGGCGCTGGATCTCGTCCGTCCAGACCCCGGTGCAGTTGATCACCACGTGGGCGGAGACGTCGACCTCGCGGCCGTCCTCGACGTCGCGCACCCGCACGCCGGAGATCCGGTCCGCCTCCCGCAACATGCCCACGACCTGCGTGGACGTGCGGACCACCGCGCCGTAGTGCGCGGCGGTGCGGGCGACGGTCATCGTGTGGCGGGCGTCGTCGGCGTGGGCGTCGTAGTAGCGGATGCCGCCGATCAGCGCGTTGCGCTTCAAAGCGGGCACCAGACGCAGCGCGCCGGCCCGCGTGAGGTGCTTCTGGCCGGGCACCGACCGCGCCCCGCCCATGGTGTCGTAGAGGAACAGGCCGGCCGCGGTGTAGGGGCGCTCCCAGATCCGGTGGGTCAGCGGGTACAGGAAGCTCACCGGCTTCACCAGGTGCGGCGCGAGCCGGGTCAGCATCAGCTCGCGTTCCCGCAGCGCCTCCCTGACCAGCCCGAACTCCAGTTGCTCCAGGTACCGCAGGCCGCCGTGGAACAGCTTGCTCGACCGGCTCGACGTGCCGGAGGCGAGGTCCCTGGCCTCCACCAGGGCGACCCGCAGCCCGCGGGTGGCCGCGTCCAGGGCCGCCCCGGCCCCGGTCACGCCGCCGCCGACCACGACGACGTCGAACTGGTCGGTTCCGAGGCGGCGCCACGCCGCCTCCCGCTCGGCCGTCCCGAGCCGTCCGGTGGTCGCCTCAGCTTGTCGGGGGTCCGGCTGGGCCACTGCTCCCGCCTCCTCACCGCGCCGTGCGTGCCGCGCCGTGTCTCGATCGTCAACGCTACCCGGCAAGCATGCGACATCCCGGCTCTCCTCGCCGGGTGGCCGGCGTTCGGGTGGCCGCCACCCGGCCCACCCCGCCAGGATGGTCGTGCACCGCGACGACCAGGGCCGGGACGGGGAACACGGCCGTCGTCGGCGCGACGCCGGAGAGCCGTCCGCCACCCGACGTGGCCCGCGACACACGGTCGGGCGGCCGCGGGGAGCGGGCAGAGAGGACCGCGATGACCAACGGCGAGGTCTTCGTCTGGGAGCTGCTCGGGACCGCGACGCTCATCCTGCTCGGTGTCGGGGTCGTCGCGAACGTCACGCTGCGCAGGAGCCTCGGCCGGGGCGGCGGGTGGCTGCTGATCTCCTTCGGCTGGGGGTTCGCGGTGTTCACGGGGGCGAGCGTCTCGGCCCCCAGCGGCGCGCACCTCAACCCGGCGGTCACGCTCGGCCTCGCCGTGGCCGGGCGGCTGGACTGGGACAGGGTGCCGGTGTACGTGGCGGCCCAGCTCCTCGGCGCGATCGTGGGGGCGACGCTGGGCTGGCTGGTCTACAAGCTCCAGTTCGACACGCACGACGACCCCTCGGGCACCAGGGGGATCTTCTGCACCGCCCCGACGGTGCCGGGCTGGCCGTGGAACCTCCTCACCGAGGTGGTCGCCACGCTCGTCCTGGTCGTCTGGATCCTGCTCAGCCCGGCGGCGAGGGCGGGCGAGCAGGGCGTGCCCCAGTTCGGCAACTCGGCGCTCGGGTACGCGGCGGTCGCGTTCGTCGTGGTCGCGATCGGCGCGTCGCTGGGCGGCCCGACGGGGTACGCCATCAACCCGGCCAGGGACCTCGGCCCCCGGATCGTCTACGCGCTCGCGCCCATCCGGGGCAAGGGCGGCGCCGAGTGGGGCTACGCCTGGGTGCCGGTGGTCGGTCCGCTGGTCGGCGGCGCGTTGGCGGGCCTGCTGTACCTGGCCCTGCCGACGCCGGCCTGACGCGGGGCGCGCACGACGGACAGGAGCACGACAGGCGGGAGGAGAGCACCCCATGACGCAGTACGTCGCCGCCATCGACCAGGGCACGACGTCCACCCGCTGCATGGTCTTCGACCACTCGGGGCGGGTGGTCGCGGCGGACCAGGTCGAGCACCGCCAGATCTTCCCCTCGGCGGGCTGGGTGGAGCACGACCCCGAGGAGGTCTGGGAGAACACCCGCCGGGTCACCGCCGGCGCGCTGGCCAAGGCCGACCTGGTCACCGAGGACCTCGTCACCGTGGGCATCACGAACCAGCGGGAGACCACGGTGGTCTGGGACCGCGCGACCGGGAAACCGGTGCACAACGCGATCGTGTGGCAGGACACCCGCACGGACGCGCTCTGCCGGCGGCTGGGCGAGCTCGGCGGCGGCCAGGAGCGGTACCGGCCCCGCACCGGCCTCCCGCTGGCCACCTACTTCTCCGGCCCCAAGATCCGCTGGATCCTCGACGCCGTCGAGGGGGCGAGGGAGCGGGCCGAGGCCGGCGAGCTGGCCTTCGGCAACATGGACTCCTGGGTGCTGTGGAACATGACCGGCGGCCCTGACGGCGGCGTGCACGTCACCGACCCGACCAACGCGTCCAGAACCCTGCTGATGGACCTGGAGACGCTGTCGTGGGACGAGGAGATCTGCGCGGACATGGGCGTCCCGCCGGCCATGCTGCCCGAGATCCGGTCGTCCTCGGAGGTCTACGGCAAGGTGCGGGGGCGCGGGCCGCTGAGCGGTCTGCCGATCTCCGGCATCCTGGGCGACCAGCAGGCGGCCACGTTCGGGCAGGCGTGCCTGTCGCCGGGCGAGGCCAAGAACACCTACGGCACCGGCAACTTCGTCCTGCTCAACACCGGGACCGAGAAGGTGATGAGCGAGAACGGGCTGCTCACGACGGTCTGCTACCAGCTCGGCGACCAGGCGGCGGTGTACGCGTTGGAGGGCTCGATCGCGGTCACCGGCTCCCTCGTGCAGTGGCTGCGGGACAACCTGGGGTTGATCTCCTCCGCCGACGAGATCGAGCGGGTCGCCAGGACCGTGGAGGACAACGGCGGCGCGTACTTCGTGCCCGCGTTCTCCGGCCTGTTCGCGCCCTACTGGCGGGCCGACGCCAGGGGCGCGATCGTCGGCCTGACCCGGTTCGTCAACCGGGGCCACCTGGCGCGGGCGGTGCTGGAGGCGACCGCCTTCCAGACCCGCGAGGTGATCGACGCGATGAACGCGGACTCCGGC
Organism: Streptoalloteichus tenebrarius; assembly: GCF_024171885.1. Taxonomy (GTDB): domain Bacteria; phylum Actinomycetota; class Actinomycetes; order Mycobacteriales; family Pseudonocardiaceae; genus Streptoalloteichus; species Streptoalloteichus tenebrarius. Next base: position 28,358 of record NZ_JAMTCP010000027.1, read on the forward strand.
GTGCCCCTCAAGGCGCTCAAGGTCGACGGCGGCATGGTCGTCAACGAGCTGCTGATGCAGTTCCAGGCGGACATCCTGGGCGTTCCGGTGATCCGGCCCGTGGTGAACGAGACCACGGCGCTCGGCGCGGCCTACGCCGCCGGGCTGGCCGTCGGCTTCTGGTCGGGCGAGGAGGACATCCGCGCGAACTGGGCCAAGGACAGGGAGTGGACGCCCCGGATGGATGAGGCCCACCGCGAGGAGCAGTACGCGAACTGGAAGAAGGCCGTGACCAAGACCTTCGACTGGGTCTGAGGACGCGCCCCCGTGCCTCCGACGCCGCCGGCCGTTCCCGGCCGCGGACGGCCAGGGAGCCCGAACCCCGGGGGAACGCGAGACGCGAGGGCGGCCCGACGGGCGCGCCCCCGCGCCGACCCCGGTCAGCCCGGGTCAGTCAGCTCAGGCCAGGTCAGTCCAGGTCGTCGTGCCGCATGAGCTGGCGGCCGGCCTCGGTGATCGAGCCGGACAGCGACGGGTACACCGAGAACGTGTAGGTCAGGTGCTCCACCGTGAGCTGGTTCTGCACCGCCAGCGCGATCGGCAGGATCAGCTCGCTGGCCACGGGGGCCACCACGACGCCGCCGATCACCACGCCGGTGGCCGGCCGGCAGAACAGCTTCACGAAGCCCCGGCGCAGGCCCTCCATCTTGGCCCTCGGGTTGGTGGCCAGCGGCAGCATGATCGTCCGCGCCGGCACCTCGCCGCTGTCGATCGCCTGCTGGGTGATGCCGACCGTGGCGATCTCCGGGTTGGTGAAGACGTTGGAGGCGACGGTCTTGAGCTTGATCGGCTGGACGCCCTCGCCCAGCGCGTGCCACATCGCGATCCGGCCCTGCATCGCGGCCACCGAGGCCAGCAGCAGCACGCCCGTGCAGTCGCCCGCCGCGTAGACGCCGGACACCGAGGTCCGCGACACCCGGTCCACCGGGATGTAGCCGCCGCGGCCCAGCTCGATGCCGATCCGCTCCAGGCCGATGTCGGCGGTGTTCGGGACCGACCCGACGGTCATCAGGGCATGGCTGCCCTCGACGGTCCGGCCGTCCTGGAGGTGCACCACGACGCCGTCGGCGGTCTTCTCGATCCGCTCGGCCCGCGCGTGCTTGACCACGGTGGTGCCGCGCTCGGCGAAGACCTCCTCCAGCACGGCGGCGGCGTCGGCGTCCTCGTGCGGCAGCACCCGGTCCCTGCTGGACACCAGCGTGACCTTGACGCCCATCTCGGTGTACGCCGAGGCGAACTCGACACCGGTCACCCCGGAGCCGACCACCACGAGGTGCTCCGGCAGCGCGGTGAGGTCGTAGATCTGCCGCCAGGTCAGGATGCGCTCGCCGTCGGGCTCCGCGCCCCGCAGCACGCGGGGGTTGGCCCCGGTGGCGATCAACACGACGTCGGCGGGCAGGACCTCGCGCGAGCCGTCGGGCAGCTCCACCGAGACCCGGTGCTGCGCCAGGCCCGGCTGGTCGTCGCAGAGGCGGGCGTGCCCGGTGAGCAGCCGGACGCCCTCCCGCTGGAGGCGGGCCCGCACGTCGGCGGACTGGGCCAGCGCCAGCCCCTTCACCCTGCCGTGCACGACGGGAACCTCGACGGCGGCGTCCTCGTTCTGGTTGCGGATGCCCAGCTCGCCGGCGTTGCGGAAGGCGGACCGGGCGGTCGCGGAGGCGATGAACGTCTTCGACGGCACGCAGTCGTACAGCACGCAGGCGCCGCCGAGCGCGTCCCGCTCGACCACGGTGACGTCGGCGCCGTGCTGCGCGGCCACGAGCGCGGCCTCGTAGCCGGCGGGTCCGCCTCCCATGATCACGATGCGGGTCACGTGGTCCTCCTCGCAGCACAGGCCTCGCTCAGGGCCGGGTGACGGCCAGCTTCACCGTACGCGGTGGCCCCCGGACCGGGGTCGGGTGGCCGGACCGGGTCGGTGAACGGATGGTATGCGTCCCGTGGGGTGATCCGAGTGTCGCTACGCTGTGCTCCGTGCCGCTCTACGCCGCTTACGGGTCCAACATGGACCCGGCCCAGATGTTGGAGCGCGCCCCGCACTCGCCGATGGTGGGCACGGGGTGGCTGGAAGGCTGGCGGCTGACCTTCGGCGGCGAGGACGTCGGCTGGGAGGGCGCGCTCAGCACGATCGTCGAGGACCCGCACTCCCGGGTGTTCGTCGTGCTGTACGACGTCAGCCCGGAGGACGAGCGGAAGCTCGACGGCTGGGAGGGCGCCGAACTCGGCCTGCACAAGAAGATCCGGCTGCGCGTGCAGACCCTCGAGGGCTCGGTCGTCGCCTGGTTCTACGTCCTCGACGCGTACGAGGGCGGCCTGCCGTCGGCGCGCTACCTCGGGGTCGTCGCCGACGCCGCCGAGGCCGCGGGCGCGCCGGCCGACTACGTCAACGATCTGCGCACGCGCCCCTGCCGGGGCATCGGTCCCTGACCGCCGAGCGACCGCCGAGAGGCCTCGGCGCGGTCACCTCGGCGCTGTGACCTCGGCGCTGTGACCTTGGCGGGGTGACCCCGGAGCCGCCGGCCGGCGCGCCGCCGCGCCCCCTGGTGCGGCGGCGGTGTCGCGCGCCCATTCCGTGAAGGCCGACGAGTGAAACCTGACGGAGTGAAACGTCACCTCGCCGGGGCGGAAACGAACAGCGGGGCGTGAGCGATACCCGGGGTGACGCCCCCGCCGGAAAACCGGACGGAAAATCGACCGGGGCGCTTTTGTCGCGCGCGGCGCCGCCATCCCGGAGGGATCACCCGGGTGACAGAAACAGGGTTTCTCCACCACGCGAAAGCGTGAATTCCGGCTCCGGGAGAAACGCGGTCCGCCGGCGGGCACACGACCACCACCGAGGCGGACGACGGAAGACCGACGCGCCCGGACGACGGCGGGAGCCGCTCCGGGCGCGCCGGGACGTCACGACGCCGACGGCTCACCCGTGAGCGCGGTGAGCGCGGCGTGCACGAGGACACGGACGCCGACCAGCAGGGCCCGCTCGTCGAGGTCGAACGTGGGCTGGTGCAGGTCCTTCTTCGGGCCGTGCCCCGGCCACACGCCGAGCCGGGCGAACGAGCCGGGCACGTGCTCCAGGTACCACCCGAAGTCCTCGCCGCCGGAGGACTGCTGGGTGCCGGCCAGCGCGTCCTCGCCGAGGGCGGCCCGCACGGCGTCCCGCAGCAGGTGGGTGCTCTCCCTGTCGTTCACCACCGGGGGGACGCCCCGCTGGTGGTGCCACTCGAAGCCCACGCCCGTCGGCAGGAGCAACGCGTTGACCAGCTCCTTGACCAGCGGCTCCAGCCCCGTCCAGCAGTCGCGGTCGCCCGTGCGCAGGGTGCCGCGCAGCACCCCGTCCTGCGGCACCGCGTTCGGGGCCTCGCCGGCCTGGACCTGGCCCCACACCAGCACCGTGCCCGAGCGCGGGTCCACCCTGCGGGACAGCAGCGCGGGAAGGCCGGTGATCACCGTGCCCAGTGCGTGCACCAGGTCGGCGGTCAGGTGCGGCCGCGAGGTGTGCCCACCCGGCGAGGTCAGGCGCAGTTCGAGCAGGTCGGAGGCGGAGGTGATGGCGCCGATCCTGGTGCCGACCCTGCCGACCTCCAGCCGGGGGTCGCAGTGCAGGCCGAAGATCCGGTCGACGCCGTCCAGCCCGCCCGCGGCGATCACGTCCAGCGCGCCGCCGGGCATGACCTCCTCGGCGGGCTGGAACAGCAGGCGCACCCTTCCCGGCAGGGCTGGCGCGTTGGCCAGGGCCAGCGCCGCGCCGAGCAGCGCCGTGGTGTGCGCGTCGTGGCCGCAGGCGTGCGAGACGCCGGGGCGGGTCGAGGCGAACGGCAGGCCGGTGGCCTCGGTCAGCGGGAGCGCGTCGATGTCGGCGCGCAGCGCCACGCACGGGGAGCCGGAGCCGATGTCGCAGACCAGGCCGGTCCCGCCGGGCAGGATCCTCGGCCGGAGCCCGGCCTCGGTCAGCGTCTCGACGAGGAAGCGGGTGGTGGCGTGCTCGTGGCGGGACAGCTCGGGGTGGGCGTGCACCCGACGCCGCCACGCCACGACGTCCCCGCCGTGCGCGGCCAACCAACCGTCCAACCAGGACGGTCCACGGCCGGCGCCGAGGTCCTCCACAGTGGACATGGTGGGGGCGGCGACGCCCGTCAGCGCGTCGGACGCGCCGGAGAACGGGCCGTCGGCGTCCGTCACCGGTTCCGACACCGGCGCTTCGGTCCTGGAGTCCAACACGGTCACACCGCACCTCCTGCTGGGGAAGAGGCGGCCGCGACGGCGGCGGATACCGTCGCCCCGCGACGCGCGACCCCGGACAGCAGCCGGGCGCGCTGGGTCTGGTCGGTGGCGGCGGCCACGACGGTCCACGCCATGGCCACCGCGCCGTCGAGGACGGCCCGGTCGGCCGAGGGCGTGGCGCAGGCGGCCGCGAACTCGGGTTGGTGGTTCACCGCGTCTCCGCAGTCGATGGCGATCGTGGGGTGGATCCCGGGCAACGCGCGGGTGACGTTGCCCATGTCGGTGCTGCCGGTGGAGCGGGTTCGCTCCTCCTCCTGGCTCAGCGGCCGACGTCCGAGCTCCACGACGGCCGCGCGGTAGGCGTCGGCCAACCAGGGGTCCGGATCCAGCTCGGCGTACGGCGGCCCGAGCTGGACCACCTCGTGGGCGCAGCCGGTGGCCACCGCCCCGGCGTGGAAGCAGTCCCGGATGCGGTTCTCCAGGCGCTGTAGGGACTCGACGTCGGCGGCCCGCAGGTAGAACACGGCCGCGGTGTGCGCGGGCACGATGTTCGGTGCGGCCCCGCCCCTGGTCACGATACCGTGAACCATTTGCTTCGGCTCGAAATGCTGGCGCGCCAGGCCGATCGCCACCTGGGCCACGGTGAGCGCGTCGGCCGCGTTCACCCCGAGGTGTGGCGCGGCCGCGGCGTGCGACTCCCGGCCGGTGTAGCGGACCTCCAGGTCGGTGATGGCCAGCGACGGGGGCGCCACCATCTCCTCGGGCGCGGGGTGGACCATGAGCGCGAGCGCGACGTCGTCGAACACGCCGCGCTCCAGCATCAGCACCTTCCCACCGCCGGCCTCCTCGGCGGGGGTCCCGATCACCCGGACGGTCAGGCCCAGCTCGTCGGCGACCTCGGCGAGGGCGAGCGCGGCGCCGACCGCCGCGGCGGCGATGACGTTGTGACCGCAGGCGTGCCCGACCTCGGGCAACGCGTCGTACTCCGCGCACAGGCCCACGACGAGGTCTCCCGAGCCGTAGCTCGCGGTGAACGCGGTGTCCAGGTCGGCGACGCCCCGTCGGACGGAGAAGCCGGCGCGCTTGAGCGGCTCCACCACCTTGGCGACGCTGCGGTGCTCGGCGAAGGAGAGCTCGGGCTCGGCGTGCAGGCTCCGGGAGAGCCCGACCAACGCGTCCGCGTTCCGGTCGACGGCCGCGCGGCAGCGTTCCTTCGGATGGCTGGTGGGGTCGGTACTCATTTGCCACCATCCTGCATCAGATGTGGATCGTTCATGGACGATCACGGGGTTATGACGGGCGTTCGGTCGCCGTGCTGCGCCGAACGGTTCGCCGGACTTCAGCCTGGCAGAACGTTACGCGGATCAACCCGACGGATTTCCCGAATCTTGGGAAGACCTTTCCGGTTCGTGTGCCGCGCGTGTGACGCCGAGGTGTCCGGCGGATGACGCGGATCTCCGCCGCGGATCTCCTACGAGGAGCGCTTCTTCCGCACCCGGCGGCCGTAGAAGACGATCGCGATCAGGACCGCGCCGACGAGCCCGATCACGAGTCGCCTCTTGTCCTCCGCGAGATCCCCTGGCTGTCGGGCGTCCTCGCTGGACCGCTCGGGCGTGCCCGCCGTCGGCGTCGCCGGCTGGGCCGGGCGCGGGGCGGCGGCGGGGGCGGCGAGGACCGGCGTCCCGGCCGGGGGCGGCGGCTCGGCCGCTCCCGGCATCGCCGTGCCGAGCCCCACCAGGGCGGCGACTAACACCGCGAGCGCCAGACGGCTCGTGCCTCGCATCGTGGCCCCTCCTCGAACGCCTCTCCTCGCCTCGGACGCCCCTGCGGCCCCGCGCGCCCCGACACCGCGGGCGCCTCGGGCGCTCGGCCGCCGGAGACCACGTGGCCCCCGTGCGGACGACAGCGGAGGACGCGGCTCGGGCACCGGGCGTGCCCGACTCCGTGGGTCCCTACTCTGGCGCTCACCCGGCCCGACGATCAACTTCACCCCGCCGGCGGCACGCCCGCGACGCGCCGGAGCCGGGACGTCGTCCCTCCTCCGGGTTCCCTGCCCGGCGCGGAGAGAATCATGGGCGCCTCAGAACGCGTCCGGCGGGACGTAGGCGCCCCACACGTCGCGCAGCGCGTGGCAGACCTCGCCGACGGTCGCCAGCTCCGCCAGCGCCTCCCTCATCGGGTACAGCACGTTGTCCGCGCCCTCCGCCGCCGCACGGAGGGCGTCCAGTCTGTGGGACACGGCGCGCGCGGACCGCCGTCGGCGCAACGCGGCCAACCGTGCGCGCTGATGGTCCTCGATCGCCGGGTCGACCCGGAGCGGCTCGTACGGCTCCTCCTCGTCGACCGTGAACCGGTTGACGCCGACCACGACCCGTTCCCCGTCGTCGATCTGCCGGGCGATCGCGTAGGCGGCGCGTTCGATCTCCGCCTTCTGGAAGCCGCGCTCGATGGCGCGCACGGCGCCGCCGAGGTCCTCCACCCTCGCCAGCAGGGCGAGCACGTCCGCCTCGATCCGGTCGGTCATCGCCTCCACCGCGTAGGAGCCGGCGAACGGGTCGACGGTGGCGGTCAGGTCGGTCTCGTGCGCGAGGACCTGCTGCGTGCGCAACGCCAGCCGGGCGGCCTTCTCGGTGGGCAGCGCGATCGCCTCGTCGTAGGAGTTGGTGTGCAACGACTGCGTGCCGCCGAGCACCGCCGCCAACGCCTGGAGGGCGACCCGGACCAGGTTCACCTCGGGTTGCCGCGCGGTGAGCTGCACACCCGCGGTCTGCGTGTGGAACCGGAGCATCTGGGAGCGGGGGTTGGCGGCCCCGAACTCCTCCCGCATGATCCTGGCCCAGATCCGGCGGGCGGCGCGGAACTTCGCCACCTCCTCCAGCAGGGTCGTGCGGGCGACGAAGAAGAACGACAGGCGCGGCGCGAACTCGTCGACCGCCATGCCGGCGCGGAGGGCGGCCCGCACGTACTCCGCGCCGTTGGCCAGGGTGAACGCGATCTCCTGCACGGGGGTCGCCCCCGCCTCGGCCATGTGGTAGCCGGAGATCGAGATGGTGTTCCACCGGGGGATCTCGGCCCGGCAGTAGGCGAACACGTCGGAGGTCAGCCGCAACGACGGGGCAGGGGGGAAGATGTAGGTGCCCCTGGCGACGTACTCCTTGAGCACGTCGTTCTGGACGGTGCCGGTCAGCCGGTGGCCGGGGACGCCCTGCTCCTCGCCGACGAGCTGGTAGAGCAGCAGCAGCACGGCCGCCGGCGAGTTGATCGTCATCGAGGTGGAGACCCCGTCGAGCGGGATGCCGGCGAACAGCGTCCGCACGTCGTCGAGCGAGTCGACCGCGACGCCGACCCTGCCGACCTCGCCGTGGGCCATCGGGTCGTCGGAGTCGTAGCCCATCTGCGTGGGCAGGTCGAAGGCCACCGACAGGCCGGTGGTGCCGGCCTCGATCAGCCGGTGGTAGCGGGCGTTGGACTCGGTGGCGGTGCCGAACCCGGCGTACTGCCGCACGGTCCACGGCCGCCGGCGGTACATCTGCGGGTGGACGCCCCGGGTGAACGGGTACGCGCCGGGCTCGCCGAGCCGCCGCGCCAGCCCCTCCTGGCCGCCGGCCAGGTCGGCCGACCGGTACACGGGGCGGATCTCGAAGCCGGACTCGGCGAGCCTCCGCTCCCCCGGCTCCCCGCCGGTCCCCCGCGCCGGGCCGCCCGGCGCGTCCGCGTCGGTCATGACCGCCTCCTCCCCGGTCGCGTCCCGCGCCGGCGCGCCGGTCCCGCGCGGCGACAGGGCGACCACGAGGTGTGGACAATGTGAACGTGCCCACGCCCGTCCCGGACCAGCCGGTGCAGCCCGACCAGCCCGAGCCGCGTCGTGTCGCCGGCCGCTACCGGCTCGACCACGTCATCGGGCGCGGCGCCATGGGCACCGTGTGGTCCGCGCACGACGAGATCCTGCGCCGCAGGGTGGCGGTGAAGGAGGTCCTGCTGCCGCCGGGCATCCCGGACCACGAGGCCGACGAGCTGCGCGAGCGCACCCTGCGCGAGGCCAGGGCGATCGCCGTGCTGTCCCACCCCAACGTCGTGACGCTGCACGACGTGGTGCGGGAGAACGGCGAGCCGTTCGTCGTGATGGAGTTGCTGCCCTCCCGCAGCCTGGCCGCGCTGGTGCGCCGCCTCGGGCGGCTCAACACCCAGCAGGCCGCGGCCGTGGGGGACGCGGTGGCGGCCGCGCTCCAGGCCGCGCACCGGGCGGGCATCACCCATCGTGACATCAAGCCGGGCAACGTGCTCGTCGGCGACGACGGGCGGATCAAGCTGACCGACTTCGGCATCGCCCGCAACGTCGCCGAGGCGACGCTGACGAGCAAGGGCCTGATGCTGGGCTCTCCCGCCTACATCGCGCCGGAGATCGCCGCGGGGGAGCCGGTCACCCCGGCCGCCGACCTGTGGAGCCTGGGCGCGACGCTGTTCACCGCCGTCGAGGGGCAGCCGCCGTACGACGCCGACGGCAACCCGGTGGAGACGGTCAACCAGGTCGTCCACGGCGAGGTGCCCCGACCGACGTCGGCGGGGCCGCTGGAGCCGGTCATCACCGGCCTGATGGTCAAGGACCCGCGGCGGCGGATCCCGCTGACCGAGGTGCGGCGCCGGCTGCACCCGCTGCTGCCCGACCCCGGCGCCCAGGTCTTCGAGCCGGACGACGGGGACGACGAGCCCGAGACCGGCGAGCGCGGGACGATGCGGGGCGCCCCGGTCGGCCTCACCGAGCCCGCCGGGGCGCGACGCGACCGCCCCGCCCCGCCCTCGGCCGACGCGCCCGGCGACGCCGCGGGTGACGCGGCCGGTGACGCGGCCGCCAGGGCCGCCGACGCGGCTGCCGCGGTGACCGAGCCGGACCTGCCCGACCTCTCGACGCCGCTCGCGGCCGACCCCGGGCCGCTGCCGTTCACCCCGCGCCCGCTGCCCACCGACCCGCCGACGCTGCTCACGCCCGACCCGGGACCCCTGCCCTTCCCGACCGACCCGCCCTCGGCGTCGGAGCCGGCGGCGCCGCTCGCGGCCGACCCGGGACCGCTGCCGTTCACGCCCCGCCCGGCCGTCGAGGAGCCGCCCACGGTCCTGGCCGCCGACCCGGGGCCGCTGCCCTTCCCCGAGCCACCGGCGCGCCGCGCGCCGAGGACGGCGGCCCGCCGCGCGGCGCTGCTCGCGCTCGCCCTGGTGCTGTTCGTCCTCGCGGCCGGCGGGGGGTTCGCGCTGGCCAGGATGGTCGCCGGCCGGTCGGTGATCCCGCACTCGGTGCGGGTCCTCGTGCAGGACGCCGGCGGCTCGTCGCTGGACCTGGAGCCCAGGGAGGAGGTCGCGACGAGCACGAGCAACCCCGCCGGCGGCCGGTTCGCCATCCGGGTTCCGCGCGAGTGGCAGTTGTTCAAGGAGGGCAGCCCCGGCGCGCCGGTGCTGCGCTACGCCTCGTCGGACGGCCGGCGCGAGCTGGCCGTGGAGCGGCTGATCGACTTCTACCCCCGCAACGACGTTGGCGGCTACCTGACGGCGCTGCGCCGGTCCTTCCAGAGCGCCGGAGGCACGTTCGACCTGCGGGTGGACCAGGTGTTGCCCCCGGGATCGCCCGGCGCGGGCGAGGGGGCGCACGAGGTGCTGTACCGGACCGAGGAGCGCGGACACGGCAGGAACGCGGGGTCGGCGCAGCTCCGCAGCACCTTCGCCCACCTGCTGCCCCACACCGCCGACCTGTGGGTGGTCCGGCTCACCGTCCCGGTCGAGGAGGAGAACCGGGGGCGCACCGGCGTCTTCGACGAGGTGGCCAGCTCCTTCCGGGTGATCGGCTGACCCGGGGTGAGTCGGGGCCGGCGGCGCTCCCCCTCGGGAGGCCGCCCGCGCGGACTACCCTGACCGGCCGTGACCGGTAGCAGCACGAACCCGACCAGCGACCCGAGCGACGCCCCCGCCGTGGCGCTGCCCTCCAGTGACCCGGCGGTGAACCCCGCCGCCGACCCGACCGGCCTGGCGAGCGAGGCCGCCGCCGTGCTGGCCGAGCGCACCGGCGTGGCCCAGCACGACGTGGCCGTCGTGCTCGGCTCCGGCTGGCGGCCCGCCGCCGACCTGATCGGCGAGCCGGCCGCCGAGGTGCCCGTGGCCGACCTGCCCGGCTTCCTGCCGCCGACCGTCGTCGGCCACGGCGGCACGTTGCGCTCGGTGCCGGTGAACGGCAAGAACGTCCTCGTCGTGCTCGGCCGCACCCACCTCTACGAGGGCAAGGGCGTGCCGCAGGTGGTGCACGGCGTGCGGACCGCGGTACAGGCGGGCTGCAAGCTCGTCGTGCTGACCAACGCCGCGGGCGGCCTGCGCCAGGGCATGCGGGTGGGCCAGCCGGTGCTGATCAGCGACCACCTCAACCTGACGGCCACGTCCCCGCTGGTCGGCGCCACGTTCGTCGACCTCACCGACCTGTACTCGTCGCGGCTGCGCGCCGTGGCCAGGGAGATCGACCCCTCCCTGGAGGAGGGCGTGTACGCCGGCCTGCCGGGCCCGCACTTCGAGACCCCGGCGGAGATCCGGATGCTGCGCGGCATGGGCGCCGACCTGGTCGGCATGTCCACCGTGCTGGAGGCCATCGCGGCCCGCGCGGCCGGCGCCGAGGTGTTCGGCCTGTCGCTGGTGACCAACCTCGCGGCCGGTGTGACCGGTGAGCCGATCAACCACGAGGAGGTGCTGGAGGCCGGCAGGGCCGCCGCCAGCAGCATGGGCCGCCTGCTGCGCGAGCTGGTGGAGCGCGCGTGAGCCCGGCGGGCGGGGTGGACCCGGCGCTGCGGGACGCGGCGTTCCGGTGGATCGCCGACGACGTGGACCCGGCCGCCAGGGCCGAGCTCCAGCGGGTGCTGGCCTCGGCGCTGGCCGGGGACGCGGCGGCCGCCGACGACCTGGCCGACCGGATGGCCGGCCCGCTCCGGTTCGGCACGGCAGGGCTGCGCGGTCCGCTGCGCGCCGGCCAGAACGGGATGAACCGGGCGGTCGTGGTCAGGGCCACCGCGGGCCTGGCGGAGTGGCTGCGGGCGCACGGCCGCGCCGGCGGCGTCGTGGTGGTCGGGCGGGACGCCCGGCACGGCTCCGAGGAGTTCCACGCCGACGTGGCCGGTGTGCTGGCCGCGGCCGGGTTCGACGTCCGGGTGCTGCCCCGCCCGCTGCCCACGCCGGTGCTGGCGTTCGCCGTGCGCCGGCTGGACGCGGTGGCGGGGGTGCAGGTGACGGCCTCGCACAATCCGCCGGGGGACAACGGGTACAAGGTCTACCTGGACGCGGGCGCGCAGATCGTCCCGCCGGTGGACGCCGAGATCGAGGCCGCCATCGCGGCCTCGCCCGCGTCGGTCGCGGTCCCCCGCTCGACGGATTGGTCCACTGTGGACGAGTCTCTGGTCGAGGAGTACGTGGCCGGGGTCGCCGCGCTGCCCACGGGCACGGCCAGGGACCTTCGGGTGGCGTTGACGCCGTTGCACGGCGTCGGCGGCGAGACCGGCGTGCTCGCGTTGCGGGCGGCGGGGTTCACCGACGTGCACGTGACCGCGTCGCAGGCCGCTCCCGACCCCGACTTCCCGACGGTGTCGTTCCCGAACCCGGAGGAGCCGGGCGCGACGGACGCGCTCCTGGCCCTGGCGTCGGAGGTGGGCGCCGACCTCGCGGTGGCGCTGGACCCGGACGCGGACCGGTGCGCCCTCGGGGTGCGGGACCGGGACGGCCGCTGGCGGATGCTGCGCGGCGACGAGACCGGCGTGCTGCTCGGCGACCGCGTTCTGTCCACTTTGGATCGTTCAGCGCACCCCGATCCCCTGGTGGCCACGACGATCGTGTCGTCGTCGATGCTGCGCTCGGTCGCCGAGGCGCACGGCGCGCGGTACGACGAGACGCTGACCGGGTTCAAGTGGCTCGTGCGGGCCGGCGACGGCCGGGGCACCGGGCTGGTCTACGCCTACGAGGAGGCGCTGGGCCACTGCGTCGCGCCGGACCTGGTGCGGGACAAGGACGGCATCTCCGCCGCCGTGCTGGCCTGCGACCTCGCGGCGGAGCTGAAGGCGGCCGGCCGGACGCTGGTGGACGCCCTCGACGAGCTCGCCGTGCGGCACGGCCTGCACCTGACCGACCAGGTGTCGGTCCGCCTCGGTGCGATGGCCGAGGTCCAGTCGGCGATGGCGGCCCTGCGCGAGCGGGTGCCCGCCGAGGTCGGCGGCCGGCCGGTGACCGCGGAGGACCTGCGGCCCAGGGACAACACGCTGGCCCTGCGGGGCGAGGGCCTGCGGATCATGATCCGCCCCTCCGGGACCGAGCCGAAGCTCAAGGCGTACCTGGAGATCGTGGAGCGGGCGGAGAGCACGGCCGAGCTGGACGCGGCGCGGGAACGCGGTCGCGCGGCGCTTCTGGCCCTGCGGGGCGACGTGGAGGCCCTGCTGCTGGGCTGACGCCTCCGGGCAATCGTCGACAGAACGTGGGGCCGTTGTCCGCGCCAGATGCGGACAACGGCCCCACGTTCGATGTGATCCGTCCTCGGTGTGATCGGCCTTCGGTGTGATCCGTCTTGGTGCGTCCGACGGGGTGCGTCCGACGGGATGCGTCCGACGGGGTGCGCCCGACGGGGTGCGGCGCTACCGGCGGTGGTCACCCTGGCGGTCGCCACCCCGGTGGTCGTCCCCCTGCCGGGCGTCGACCACCAGCGCGCAGCGGGCCCGGATCACCGACGCACGAACTTCATGCCGTTCTCGTCGTAGCGGTCGCCGGCGACGGCGTCGAGCGGCACCGCGGCCTCCACCCGCTCCAGCTCCTCCGGGGAGAGCTCCAGCGTGGCGGCGGCGACGTTCTCCTCCAGGTACTTGCGGCGCTTCGTCCCCGGGATCGGCACGACGTCCGCGCCGCGGTGCTGCACCCACGCGAGCGCGAGCTGGCCGGGGGTCACGCCCCGCTCCGCGGCGAGCGCCCGCAGCGCGTCCACGATGGCCAGGTTGCGCTCGAAGTTGCCGTCCCGGAACCGCGGGTAGTTCCGCTGGCGGAAGTCGTCCTCGCCCAGGTCGGCCGTGGAGGTGATCCGCCCGGTCAGGAACCCCCGTCCCAGCGGCGAGTACGGCACCAGGCCGACGCCCAGCTCGCGGCAGGTGGACACGACGCCATCCTCGATGTCCCTGCTCCACAGCGACCACTCGCTCTGCACGGCCGCGATCGGGTGGACGGCGTGGGCGCGGCGGATGGTCTCCGGCGCCGCCTCGGACAGGCCCAGGTGCCGGACCTTGCCCGCCGCGACCAGCTCGGCCATCGCGCCGACGGTCTCCTCGATCGGCACGGTCGGGTCGATCCGGTGCGCGTAGTACAGGTCGATGTGGTCCACCCCGAGGCGGCGCAGCGAGGCGTCGCACGCCTGGCGGACGTACTCGGCGTCGCCCCGCACGCTCCGGCCGCGGGGGTCGTCGCTCCGGACGATGCCGAACTTGGTCGCCAGCACCACGCGGTCGCGCCGGTCGGCGATCGCCCGGCCGACGAGTTCCTCGTTCGCGCCCCTGCCGTACATGTCGGCGGTGTCGAGCAGGGTGACGCCCAGGTCGAGGGCGCGGTGGATGGTGGCGACGGACTCGGCGTCGTCGGTCGTGCCGTAGAACTCGCTCATGCCCATGCAGCCGAGGCCCTGGGCGGACACCTCCAGTGCGCCGAGACGTCGGGTGGGCAGGGCGGTGTCGGTCATGCGGTCGCCTCCTCGGGCGTGGCGGCGGCGCGCTCGCGCGCGGCCTGGTCACGCAGGATCTGGTCGTAGTTGTCGATCTTGTAGTTGAGGACGTCGAGGCAGGACCGGAGTTCGGCGATGCGCTCCAGCACGTCGGCGCGGTGCTCCACGAGGAGCTGCTTGCGGCGACCCGCCGTCATCACTCCCCGGTAGCGGAGCTGGGCGTACTCGCGCATCATCCGGATCGGCATGCCGGTCAGCCGGAGCTTGGTCAGGAAGTCCAGCCAGGTCAGGTCGGCGTCGGAGTAGACCCGTCGTCCACCGGAGTCCCTGGCCGGTGGTTCGAGCAGCCCGATGCGCTCGTAGTAGCGCAGGGTGTCGACCGAGAGGCCGGTGCGCTCGGCGGCCTGGGCTATCGAGTAGGTCACGCCGACGACGGTAGAAGTTGAAGCGCACTCCAGGTCAACCCGGTGGCGCGCGCATCCCGCGATTCCACCCCCCCGGATTCTCCTGGTGGAGGCGGGAAGACTCAGCTCCGGCCGGCGTCCCCGAGTCGACGGCGGGCGCTGGTCGTGGCCGGGGTGACCGGGACGGACGTGGTCGCCGCGGCCATGCCGAAGGGCGGCATGTTCACGTAGACGGCCTCGGCGCTCCCCCGACGCACCTGGTAGGTCTCGTGCCAGACCCCGACCGTGCCGTCCGCGCCGACGCGCCGGTTGAAGTCCCGCCACGCGGGCGCGTGCGGGGCGGCCTGGTCGCCGGCGAAGGCCAGCAGGTGCTCCACGCTGCGCCAGTAGGTCAGCAGGAGCGTCGTCCTGCCGAACCAGGGGCGCCAGCCGAGCAGGCCGGCCTCGGGGTGCTCCGCCAGGTGCCGCAGCATCCTCGGCATCGCCCGGAACACCGGCCACCACCGGTCGACCCGCAGGGGCCGGTTCACCCGCATCCCGATGAGGAAGACGGTCACGCCGTCCTCGGGGACCTCCGCCGTCCAGCGGCCAGCCCGCACCACCACGACAACCCCCACGCTGGTCAGACGTTTCAGAACAGCGTTATAAAACAGTGTCGCGATACGGTGGTCAAGTGCCACGGCCCAAGATCCACGACGAGGCCCTCCGGACGCGGCTGCTCGACCGCACCGGCGAGCTGCTGTCCGCCCACGGCCCGGACGCGCTGAGCCTGCGCCGGCTCGCCGCCGACGTGAACACCTCGACGACGGCCGTCTACTCGCTGTTCGGCGGCAAGGCCGGCCTGGTCGCCGAGGTGCACCGCGAGGCGTGGCGGCGGTTCGGGGCGCGGCTGGCCGAGGTCACCCCGTCCGACGACCCGGCGCGCGACCTGGTGGCACTGGGACACGCCTACCGGGCGAGCGCGCTGGCCGACCCCCACCTCTACGGACTGCTGTTCGGCAGCCCGGTGCCGGACTACACGCCGGACCAGGAGACCAGGGAGGAGTCCATGGCCGCCTTCCGACCCCTGCTGGACGCGGTGCGGCGCGGCGTCGACTGTGGACAGTTCGCGGCCGACCCCCCGGAACGCATGGCGCTCGCCTGCTGGGGCCAGGTGCACGGGCTGGTCTCCCTGGAACTCAACGGTTCCCTGCCCGAGGACGTCGACGTGGAGGGCGGTTACGACACGGCCCTGCGCGCGCTCGTCGAGGGCTGGCGACGCCGCCCCTGAGCGCGCCGGGAGGGGTCCCCGGGACGTCTCCCGGGGACCCCTCGCGCGCGGGACGGGCGGAACGCCCGCCCCCGACGGATGACCGTCCTACTTGGACAGTCCGTTGTGGACAGCGGTCATCAGCTCGCCCTCGGCGGTGTCGCCGTCGAGCGACCAGATCATCGCGCCGCCCAGCCCCTCGTCCCTGGCGTAGCGGGCCTTGCGGGTCAACTCGATCGGGTCGTCGTAGGTCCAGAACGTGGTCCCGTTGAACAGCCACGCGTGCCCGGACGCCTCGTCCCGGTGGAGCTTGTAGCCCTGGCCGAGCAGGTTCTTGAGCTTCTTGTAGTCGTCGATGCCCTTCTCGTAGGTGCCCGGCGCGCCGTCGGTCGCGCTCTGGAACAGACCGTTGTTGGCGTTGGTGACGCCGGTCCAGCCACGGCCGTAGAACGGCACGCCCAGCACCAGCTCGCCCTTCGGGGCGCCCTTGCCCGTGTAGGCCTTGATCGTCGTCTCGATGCTGAACTGCCGCGCGGGCGGCGACGGGTCGCCGGGCACCACCCGGATCGCCGACTGGTGGTTGGTCGTCTTCTCCCACGCGCCGTGCAGGTCGTAGCCCTGGACGGTGCCGAAGTCGAGGTAGTCGAAGATCTTCGGCACCTCGAAGCCGGCCTCGATCTTCGCCGGGTCGGCCGGCAGGAACGCGGTCAGCTCGAACTTCCGGCCCACCTGGGCGCCGTAGGCGTCGAGCTGGCGCCGGAACTCGGCCAGCAGCAGGGTGAAGTTCTGCTTGTCCTCCGGGCGGATGACGTTGCCCACCTCGCCCTCGGAGCCCGGCCACTCCCAGTCGATGTCGATGCCGTCGAAGATCCCGGCGGCCACGCCGGGCCCGCCCTGCGGCTCGCCGCCGATCTTCGGCAGGTTGCCCTTGATGAACAGGTCCAGGCAGCTCGAGACGAACGCCTTGCGCGAGGCGTCGGTCAGCGCGGCGTTGGAGAAGTACTTCGACCAGGTCCAGCCGCCGAGCGAGAGGTTCACCTTCAGGTTCGGGTGCTTGGCCTTCAGCTTCCTGATCTGGTTGAAGTTGCCGGCCAACGGCTGGTCGTAGGTGTCGCCGACGCCGTCGACGGACTCGGCGGCGTTGTAGCGCCGCTGGTAGTCGGCCCAGGCGTCGCCCTGGCCGGCCTGGTTGACCACGAAGCACCGGCCGTCCTGGCTGACGTTGCCGAACGCGTAGTTGATGTGCGTCAGCTTGGCGGCCGTGCCCGAGGTCTCCAGGTTCTTGACCAGGTAGCCCCGGTCGTAGACGCCCCACTGGGTGAAGTAGCCGACCTTGCGCTGCCCGCCGGGGCCGGGGTCGCCGCCACCGCCGTCGGTCGTGCTGACCGTGACCGGCTTGCTGGGCGCGGAGACGTTGCCCGCCGCGTCACGCGCCCGGACGGTGAAGGTGTAGGCGGTCTTGGGCGCCAGACCGGACACGGTGAACGAGGTCCGCGCCGTGGTGCCGACCCTGGTCTCGCCCTGGTACACGTCGTACCCGGTGACCGTGACGTTGTCGGTGGCCGCGTCCCACGCCAGGTCGACGCTGGAGGCGGTGGCGCCGGCGCCGCGCAGGTTGCCGGGGGCGCTGGGCGCCTGGGTGTCGGGCTCGCCGGGCGAGCCGTCGCACGGGGCGCCGTTGACCGTGCAGGTCACGGGGGCGGCGAAGGCGCCGGAGTAGGACACGCCGAAGCCGAAGCTCACCTGGGCGCCGGGGGCGACCGAGCCGTTCCAACCCACGTTGCGGACGGTGACCTTCTGGCCGGAGACGGTGTGGCTGCCCTCCCACAGCGAGGACAGGCGCTGGCCGGCGGCCAGCTCGAACTCGACGGTCCAGCCGGTCAGCGCCGTGGCGCCGCCGTTCTTGATCGTGTACTTGGCCTCGTAGCCGGTCCCCCAGTCGCTGGTCTTGGTGAAGGTCGCGGTGACGCCACCGGCGCCGTGGGCCGGCGGGCCCGCGACACCGAGCGCGACGAGCAGCGCCGCGAGGACCACGGTGAACTGCCATCGACGACGTGGCATGGGTACTCCTTCGGTGCAGGGTGGCCGGGTGCTACCCGGTTGGGGGACAAGATGTGCCCCACCCCACACCCCGTCAAGGGTCTAGACCATTGGGTCACCCGAACGGCCTAGAACGGGATCGGGTCATCGGGACCTGTTCACCGGAACCCGACAACCTCGGCCCCGATTTCCCTTGCGCCACCAGGAAAAGGCGAGTAGAGGCGCGAACTCTGTTCGACACCGGAACAAGATCGGCCAACGCGATGGGAGCTTCCGCCGTCCCACACGGGAAACGACACGCTCGCGAACGCGGACGTGATGACGGGGTTCTCGGCGTCGCCGGCGTTCGCCTCTCCCCCACGCGAGATATCTGTCCTTTGTGGACTCCCGGGGCGGTTTCTTCTTCCGTGACACGGAGATCGCTCCACTGAGGGTTCGGGTGCGACGGCCGCCCCGAACGGCGACGGCGTCCCGGAGCGCAGGGGAGCCAGCCTCTCCAGCGGCGCCACCCCACCCGCCGACAGTCACTCTCCGTAGCGGTCATTCTTCGCGGCGAGCGCCTTCGGGTGTAGCGCGCGGAACCCGCTGAGTCGAGGAGGTTCACGCCCGATCTGTCAAACGGCTATCCACAGGCGCCCGGCGTGTCGCGAGTTATCCACAGCTCTGCGTTGTCGGCTTTGACGCTGCGTGACCGGCCGATAGGCTGGTGCAGGGGCGCCCCCCAGGGCGGGTGGGGGCTGACCAGGGGAAAGGCGCTGGGGAGAGTGTGACCCGGCTGGAGGGGAGCGCCCTGGTCGCCGGGATCGCTCTGGAAGGTGGCCCCGGGGAGGTCCGCCGCCGTTTTGTCCCTCCCCGGGGGAATCCCACGGTCTTCGCTCGGGCGTGATCAGGTCAAGGTCTAGACCAAACTATGCCCTGTTCGGCCTCATAACACCTGGTCATAGCGGGTCGCACCGAAACAGGTCAGCGGAGTGCCTCCCCCCGCCCGTCGGCGCCGCTCAGGCCGCCGTCCACCGGGCCGTCCCCAGGGTCGCCACAGGGCCACAGGGCTGTTCACCCCGCGATCGCCGGGCTTCTCGCCTTGCCGTTCACCGGGCCGTCCTCCTGGCCGTCCTCCCGGCCGCCCACCTGGCCCTCACCGGGGCCGGAGCAGGGCCTCCAGCCTGGCCACCGCCGCCGGATCGCCCTCGACCCGCAGCAGGCCCGCCGCCGTCGCCTCCGCGCGGCTCGTCCGCCGCGCGCCGAGCCGGACGAAGGTCAGCGGGTCGCAGACGTACCGGACGGCGGGGTCGGCGACCTCGCCCTCCTCCACCCGCACACCGTCCGGTCCGGCGAGCACGCGCACCGGCAGGTCGCCGACGACGAACTGGTAGGACTCCGGCCGGTCCGGCCAGCGCCCCCGCTCGACCAGCGCGGACAGCCCCAGCACCGCCCACCGGGGGCGGAACTCGGCGTCGTCCGGCACCTCGGGCCGCAGGGCGAGGCCGAACCGGGCGAGCGCGTGGACGACCTCGCGCAGGCCCTCGCCGCGCTCGGTCAGCCGGTAGGGCGCGCGGGGCCCGTCGCCGTCCCTGTCCACCAGCCCGGCGGCCTCCAGCGTCCGCAGTCGCTCGGCGAGCAGGTTGGTGCCGATGCCGGGCAGGTCGGCGAGCAGGTCGTTGTAGCGCCGCGACCCGAGCAGCAGTTCCCGGACGACGAGCAACGTCCAGCGGTCGCCCACCAGGTCGAGCGCGTGCGCGAGCCCGCAGACCTGCCCGTAGCTGCGCTTGGCCATCACCACCCCTTGACGTGGTCGCGACCGGGACCGAAGATCACCGCGATCACTACATCTTTTTCAAGCTTAGCGAGTCGGAGGTCGTGCCCGGTGCGTCGCCGCAGGACCCCCCGAACGCGCGTGTCCCGGGAGAACCTGGGTTCTCACCGGGACACGGCTGGTCGGGAGGGCGGCTCAGACCGAGCCGTACTGGCGATCCCCGGCGTCGCCGAGGCCCGGCACGATGTATCCGGAGTCGTTGAGCCGTTCGTCGACGCTCGCGGTCACCACACGCACCGGCAGACCGGACTCCTCCAGGAGCCGGATGCCCTCGGGCGCGGCCAGCGCCACGACGGCGGTCACGTCGGTCGCGCCCCGGTTGGCCAGCAACCGGATCGTGTGGACCATCGAGCCGCCCGTCGCCAGCATCGGGTCCAGCACGAGCACCGGGCGGTCGGACAGGTCCTCGGGGAGCGACTCCATGTAGGGCGTCGGCTGGAGGGTCTCCTCGTCCCTGGCCAGGCCGACGAAGCCCATCTGCGCGTCCGGGATGAGCTTGTGCGCCTGGTCGGCCATGCCCAGCCCGGCCCGCAGCACCGGCACCAGCAGCGGCGGGTTGGCCAGCGCGTAGCCGTCCGTGCGGGCGACCGGGGTGTGGATGCGCTCGATCCGCACGGGCGCGTCCCGCATCGCCTCGTAGATGAGCATCACGGTCAGCTCCTGGAGGGCCGCGCGGAACGCGGCGCTGTCCGTGCGGGCGTCCCGCATGGTGGTCAGCCGCGCCCTGGCCAGCGGGTGTTCGACGACGAGCACGTCCATGGCCGAGAACGGTAACCGGAAGGGGCACGTCTTGTACGAATCGATCTACCGCCAGGCCCGCGAACGCGTGACCGAGATCGCGCGCGGCCTCGGCGACGACGAGCTGGGCCGCACCGTGCCCGCCTGTCCTGAGTGGACGGTGCGCGAGATGCTGGCCCACGTGGTCGGCGTGGCGGCCGACGTCGTGAACCAGCGCATGGACGGCGCGCCGGGACCGGAGTGGACGGTCAGGCAGGTGGAGGAGCGGCGGGACCGGTCCGTGGCCGAGGACCTCGCCGAGTGGGCCGGCTACGCGGAGCGCGCCGAGGCGACCCTCGCGGCCAACCCCCGGATCCCGCTGCTGGCCCACGACCTGGTCCAGCACGAGGGCGACCTGCTGGGCGCCCTCGGCCGCGGCCGGCCGCCCCGCGAGGCGTGGTCCCCGCTGCTGGACAACACCCTCGCCGGCCTGGCCAGGCGGCCCGAGCTGCCGGGAGCGCTCGTCCTGGCGACCACCGACGGGCGCCGCGTCGTCGGCGCCGGCGACCCGGTGGCGGAGCTGGAGGTCGACGGCTACGAGCTGTACCGGGCCGTGTTCGGCCGGCGCAGCCGGGCCCAGATGGCGGCATGGGCGTGGTCGGGCGACCCCGCCGCGTTCCTCGACCTGATCCCGGTCTTCCCGCCCCGCGAGGACGATCTCGTGGAGGTCTGAGCGCCCGCTCGGCGGGCGGCGGGGCCCGGTCGGCGGCCTAGACTCACCGACATGGGTGTCCCGTCCACAACGGCGTCGGCGGTGTCGACGGCGTCGGCGGGGGCGGTCAGCGCGACGCTGCCCGCCCACCTCGCCGACGCCGTCCGCGACGACGCCGCGTTGCGTCGCTTCCTGCACGGCCTGCCCGGCGTCGACCAGGTCGGCCTCGAGCAGCGCGCCGCCGGCCTGGCCACGCGCAGCATCAAGAAGGCCGCGAAGCTGTGGGCGATCGACACGGCGATCCGCATGGTCGACCTCACGACGCTGGAGGGCGCCGACACCCCCGGCAAGGTGCGGTCGCTGTGCGCCAAGGCGCGGCGCCCCGACCCCGAGCGCCCGGACGTGCCGCGCGTCGCCGCGGTGTGCGTGTACCCCGACCTGGTCGAGGTCGCCGTCGCCGAGCTGGCCGGCACCGGGGTCGGCGTGGCCAGCGTGGCGACCGCGTTCCCGTCGGGCCGCTCGTCCCGGGCGGTGAAGCTGGCCGACACGCGGCTGGCCGTCGAGGCCGGCGCGAGCGAGGTCGACATGGTGATCGACAGGGGCGCGTTCCTGTCCGGCCGCTACGGCGAGGTCTTCGAGGAGATCGTCGCCGTGAGGGAGGCCTGCGGCGAGGCGCACCTGAAGGTGATCCTGGAGACCGGGGAGCTGGCCACCTACGACAACGTGCGCCGCGCCTCCTGGCTGGCGCTGTTGGCCGGCGCGGACTTCATCAAGACCTCCACCGGCAAGGTCTCGCCCGCCGCGACGCTGCCGGTGACCCACCTGATGCTCGGCGCGGTCAGGGACTGGCACGCCCAGACCGGGGAGGCGCGCGGGGTCAAGCCGGCCGGCGGCATCCGCACGACCAAGGACGCCGTCCGCTACCTGGTGGCCGTGCACGAGGTCGCCGGGCCGAGGTGGCTCGACCCGCACCTGTTCCGGTTCGGCGCCTCCAGCCTGCTCAACGACCTGTTGATGCAGCGGCGCACCCAGCTCGACGGCCACTACAGCGGCCCGGACTACGTGACGGTGGACTGAGATGACGAGCAACGACGTCTGGGAGTACGCGCCCGCGCCGGAGTCGCGCGAGATCGCCAACCTCAAGCCGAGCTACCGGATGTTCGTCGACGGCGAGTTCGTCGACGGCGCCGGCGAGCCGCTGAAGTCGATCAATCCGGCCACCGAGGAGGTGCTCGCCGAGGTCTCCACCGCTGCTCCGTCCGATGTGGACCGTGCGGTGCAGGCGGCGCGGCGCGCCTACGACGAGGTGTGGGGCCGGATGCCCGGCCGCGAGCGCGCCAAGTACCTGTTCCGCGTCGCGCGGCTGATCCAGGAGCGCGGCAGGGAACTGGCCGTGCTGGAGACGCTGGACAACGGCAAGCCCATCAAGGAGTCGCGGGACGTCGACGTGCCGACGGCGGCGGCGCACTTCTTCCACCACGCCGGCTGGGCGGACAAACTCGCCCACGCCGGGTACGGGCCGGACCCGCGCCCGATCGGCGTGGCCGGCCAGGTCATCCCGTGGAACTTCCCGCTGCTGATGGCCGCGTGGAAGATCGCGCCCGCCCTGGCGTGCGGCAACACCGTGGTGCTCAAGCCGGCCGAGACCACGCCGCTGACGGCGCTGGTGCTCGGCGAGATCCTCCAGCAGGCGGAGCTGCCGCCGGGCGTGGTGAACATCGTGCCGGGCGCCGGCGACGTGGGCGCGCGGCTGGTGCGGCACGAGGGGATCGACAAGGTCGCCTTCACCGGCTCCACCGAGGTGGGCAAGGAGATCCAGCGCGCGGTCGCCGGCACCGGCAGGCGCCTCACGTTGGAGCTGGGCGGCAAGGCCGCCAACGTCGTGTTCGACGACGCCCCGCTGGACCAGGCGGTCGAGGGCATCGTCAACGGGATCTTCTTCAACCAGGGCCACGTCTGCTGCGCCGGCTCACGCCTGCTCGTGCAGGAGTCGATCGCCGAGGAGCTGCTGGACCGGTTGCGGCAGCGGGTCGCCACGCTGCGGCTGGGCGACCCGCTGGACAAGAACACCGACGTGGGCGCGATCAACTCGCGGGCGCAGCTCGAGAAGATCCGCGAGCTGGCCGACGCGGGCGACGCCGAGGGCGCGCAGCGCTGGACCAGCCCGTGCCCGGTGCCGGAGAAGGGTTTCTTCTTCGCCCCCACCGTGTTCTCCAACGTGCACCAGGCGATGCGCATCGCCCGCGAGGAGATCTTCGGCCCTGTGCTGTCGGTGCTCACCTTCCGCACCCCGGACGAGGCGGTCGCCAAGGCCAACAACACGCCGTACGGCCTGTCCGCCGGGATCTGGACCGAGAAGGGCTCGCGGATCCTGTGGATGGCGCAGCGGATGCGCGCCGGCGTGGTGTGGGCCAACACGTTCAACCGCTTCGATCCCACCGCGCCGTTCGGCGGGTACCAGGAGTCGGGCTTCGGCCGCGAGGGCGGTCGTGCCGGTCTGGCGGCCTACCTGGCCACCGGTGACGAGGGGACCGGGAACTGATGGGGAACAACAGGACCAGCGCCGTGGACGGCCGACTGCCGGTCACGAAGACCTACAAGTTGTACGTGGGCGGGGCATTCCCCCGCTCCGAGTCCGGTCGGGTGTACCAGGTGACGGACAAGAAGGGTCAGTTCCTGGCCAACGCGGCGCAGGCCTCGCGCAAGGACGTGCGGGACGCGGTGTCCGCCGCGCGCAAGGCGTTCCCGAAGTGGTCGGGCGCCACGGCCTACAACCGCGGCCAGGTGCTCTACCGCGTGGCCGAGATGTTGGAGGGCCGGCGCGAACAGTTCGCCGCCGAGGTCGGCGCCGCCGAGGGCGTCTCGCCCAAGCGCGCGCAGGCCGACGTCGACGCGGCGATCGACCGCTGGGTCTGGTACGCCGGCTGGACCGACAAGGTCTCCACCGTGCTGGGCTCGGCCAACCCCGTGGCCGGCCCGTACTTCTGCTTCAGCGTCCCCGAGCCGACCGGTGTCGTCGGCGTGCTCGCGCCGCGGGCCTCGTCGCTGCTGGGGCTGGTCAGCGTGGTCGCCCCGGTGATCGCCACCGGCAACACCTGCGTCGTGGTGGCCAGCGAGGAGCGGCCCCTGCCGTCGGTGACGCTGTCCGAGGTGCTGGCCACCTCCGACCTGCCCGGTGGCGTGGTGAACGTGCTGACCGGCCGCACGGCGGAGATGGCTCCCTGGCTGGCGGCGCACGCCGACGTCAACGCGCTGGACCTGTGCGGCGCGCCGGAGGAGCTGCGGGCCGACCTGGAGCGCGCCGCGGCCGACACCGTGAAGCGCGTGCTGCCGGCGCCGGCCACCGAGCCGGACTGGTCGCGGGAGCCCGGCGTCGGGCGGCTGCGGGCCTTCCTGGAGACCAAGACCGTCTGGCACCCCACCGGGGTCTGAGGCGCGCGACGGCCCGCCGTGTCACGCCGTCCGCGTGGCGCGGCGGGTCGTCGCAGGTCCCGACGGCGGGGCCGGCGCGGCACGCCACGCCCGAGCGCGCTCAGCGGATGCGCCAGTCCAGTCGACCGTCCCAGGTGACCGACGGCTCGCAGTGGCCGACCCTGGAACCGGTGTGCAGCGACTCCACGACCTCGTCCAGCATCGCCGCCAGGCTCGGCCACTCCGGCTTGAGCACCTGGCACAGCTCGTGGTCCCACTCCAGCACGCAACCCCGCAGCGGACCCGGTCTCAGGTCGACCACCAGGTCGTCGCCGCAGCCGTCGAACGCTATCGGCACCCACGCGGGGTGGTAACTGAACCCGGCGTCCCCCGCCTCCGGGTCGCAGTCCGGCTCGTCCCAGTTGTCCCGCCACGTCTTGCGCCAGGACCGCCACGAGTCCAACGCGCCGACCACCGAGTACGGGGTGTAGAACGGCGGGAACAGCTCGGCGAACACGCCGTTCTCGGTCCCGTCGCAGGCTCGCCACCACTCCCGTAACTCGGCGGGCAGCCGCTCCCCCAGCTCCCGCTCCAACGCGTCGATGTCCGCATCGGCCGCACCCGGCCGGATCACCTCGTACGTCGTTGGTGCGTGCTCGCCGAGCCAGCCGAGCAGGCGGGCCCAGCCCTCCGTCACGCCCATGGGATCATGTTCCCAGCTCCCGAGCCGTTCCCGCTGCCGCCAACACGGCGGTGGCCGGCGGGCCATCTGGGCGAAGTCGGCCACGCCGGACGGGCCCTTCCGCCAGGCTGGGGAACCACCGGAGGGTGCGGCACGTCGAAGGGCGCGCGGCACCGGTCGCACCGTGGTGAGCGAAAGGCGCAGGGAACCAACATGGGGGAACAGGGCTTCGGCGTCGTCGAGGAGGCGCTCGAGACCTACGCCGGCCGGGTGCCGGGTCTGGCCGACGAGCTGGGCAAGGTGGGCTCGTCCACGTTGAACGGTGTCACCTCGTTGCCGGCCGACTGCTTCGGCAAGCTCGGCCAGGAGGTCGGCCTGCACGGCGCGTTCCAGAAGGCGGCGCAGTCCCAGGTCGACGGGCTGAAGGCGGTCTCGGAGGGGCTGGACGGGCTCGCCGGGGCCGTGCGCGGCGCCCTGGGCAGCTACCGCCAGCAGGACGCCGACACCGCGCAGGCCATGACCCGGGCCGGCCGGGTCTGACCGGGGCGCCTCGGGACGGGGAGGGACGATGGGCTTCGACGTGGCCGGGTTCGTCAGCGGCCTGGTGCGACCGATGCGGGAGCATCTGGCCAAGTTGGACGGTGACACCGGGGCCGCCGGCGCGGCGGGGGACTCACTGGCGCGGGCGACCACCGCGCTCAACGACGTGAAGGGCAGGCACACCAGCGAGGCCAACGCCGCGCTCAACGGCTGGTACGGCGAGCGGGCCAACGCCTTCCAAAGCCGGGTGGCCGCCTTCGACGGCGCCGTGGGGAAACTGGCGACGAACACCTCGACGTTGCAGGCGACGGCCAGCGCCGCGGCCTCCGTCGTGTCGTCGGCGAGGGCGGCGATCCAGAAACTGATCGACGAGTGCGTGGCGGCGTTGACGCCGTACCTGATGGCCGCCGGTGCCTCCGCCCTGTTCGGCAACCAGGGCCTGATGTTGCGGGCCTGCGGCGCGGCCAAGAGCAAGGCCGACGAGTACGCGGCGCGCAGCGCCAAGGAACTCGAACACGCCCGCGCCGAGCTGACCCAGTTGATGGGCAGGCTCAACGGGCTCCAGCAGATCGACACGGGCGCGCTGCGCGGTCTCGGTGACCCGCTCGGCGGGGACGCGCCGGCGGTGACCAACCCCAGTGGCGCGCACGGCAGGGACCCGAAGGCTCCGCCGTCGCACGGTGGTGGCGACGGCGGTGGCGGGCACAGCGGTGGTGGCGGAGGCGGCTACCACGGTGGCGGTGGCGGCGGAGGAGGCCGCGGCGGAGGTGGCGGAGGTGGCGGAGGCGGAGGTGGCGGCGGGAAGCCGCGCCTGCCGGTGGCCGTCCCGCCCCAGCCGGGCAGCGGGGTGGGCATCAACCTCCCAGGCGGCGCGCACGTGGAGGCCCCCAACGAGACGGCCGCGGCGGCGGTGCGCAACGCGTTGTCGGCGCTGGGCACCCCGTACGTCTGGGGTGGCTCGAACCCACCGAAGGGCACCGATTGCAGCGGCCTGACGAAGTGGGCCTACGGCAAGGCCGGCCTGGAGATCCCGCGCCTGGCGCAGTCGCAGACCGTCGGCGCCGAGGTGCCGAGCATGGACCAGCTCCTGCCGGGCGACCTGGTCGTGTGGAGCGGCCACGTCGCCATGGTCATCGGCAACGGGCAGATGATCGAGGCCGGGGACCCGGTGCAGATCAACAAGATCCGCACCACCAACGCCGGCCAGAAGTTCATCGGGTTCTACCGCCCGACGGGCTGAGCACGCCGAGGAGCGAACGGTGAACGAGGACTTGGACAGGCACGTGCGGGACGCGGTGGACCGCGCGGCGGAGCGCGTCGCCGCGACCCAGCGGCGGGTCGCCGACCGATTGGCCGGCACGACGCCGGTCACCGGGCGCGCGACGTCCGCGGACGGCGCGGTCACCGTGGTGGTGGCCCCCGGCGGGATGCTGCGCAGCGTGGAGATCTCCCCCTCGGCGCTGGGCATGGGCCCCGAGGCCCTGGCCCGCGAGGTCGTCGAACTCGCGGGGAAGGCGACCCGCAACGCGGCCGCCCGCATGCACGCGTCGCTGCGGGGCGTGCTCGACCAGGCCGGCGTGCGCGGGCTGGAGGAACTGGGCCTGCGGCCCGGCGAGGACGACGATCCGGACGACGACGACGTCGACACGATGCTGCGGAGGGTCCTGTGAGGATGGCCGACATCGACGCGGACACCGACACCGACGAGCTGATCGACCAGGCCGAGCAGCGGCAGCGCGCGAGCGAGCACCTGGAACGCGCCCTCGACCGGGTGACGGCCACGGCGCGCAGCGCGGACGGGACCGTCGTCGCCGTCGCGTCGGCCCGGGGCGAGCTGCTGCGGCTGGACCTGTACCCCGCCGCCCTCCAGCACGGGCCGCGCGCGGTGGGCGAGGCGATCGCGGAGACGGCGCGGCGGGCCGCCAGGATCGCGGTGCAGCGGTGCTTCGACACCCTGGCCCCCGTGCTGGGCGACCAGCTCACGATGACCGTGGAGGAACTCGTCGGCACCGCGCCGGCCAGGGCCGACGGGTGGGACGCGGCGTCCGAGATCCGCGCGCCGATGGTGGCCGGGGTGGGCAGGCCGGTTCCGGCGGGACAGGCGCCCACCGCGGGCGGCGCGCCCATGGCCGGCGCCCCGGCGGCCCGGGAGATCGACGAGTACGACGAGGACGACATCTTCTCGTTCGACCCGGCCAGCCTGCGCTCGGACCGCTGATCGGGTGTCATCCGGTCAACTCGGTACGCTTCGGCCGCGGCTGGACGCCGTCACGGTGGACGTCACGATGGACGTCACGGTGAACGCGGAGGTGCGGTAGTGGCGCAGGACATCGTCCCGATCGAACTCAGCCTGACCGAGGGCGACGTGGTCACGCTGTGGGCGCCGCGGTGGCGGGAGGAGGGCGAGGAGTGGGAGGCCTTCCTCGGTGACGAGGACGCGCTGTTCGCCTTCCCGGACGCCGCGCACCTCGCCGCCTTCGTGCGCACCGCCGACCGGCACGACCTCTCCGACCACCCGGCGTGGCACGTCGTCCCGCAGCTCTCGGTGGACGAGCTGATCCCGGACGAGGAGCACCGGTTCGACGTCGTCGGCGTCCTGGAGCTGGTGGCGGAGGAGCCCGACACCTGGGTGGTCTCGGAGCTGGCCGGCATCGTCTCGATGGTGCGGTCGCTGGCCGACGTGTGCGACCTGGAGAAGGTGCACGAGGTGCTCGACTCGGCCGAGGGCTTCGCCCTGCTGGAGCGGGGCACGCTGCCCTTCACCGGCCGGGACGGCGAGAAGGTGTGGACCGAGCTGGCCAGGGTGGTCGCCGAGCGGTGGGACGAGGTGCTCGACGCGCTCGACGAGGTCGTCACCGAGCCGGTGGTCGACGCCGACGCGCTGGCCGCCGCCGAGGACGAGCTGGCCGAGATCGAGGCGGCCGAGGACGAGTCCGACGAGGACTTCCGCGACGGGGCCGACGACACCGACGCCGACCGCGTCGCGTTGACCAGGGTCGACGAGGAGGAGCTGGCCGGGGCCGGGGCGGAGGCCGACGCCGAGGAGGAGCCCACGTTCTGGGCCGAGGTCGGCATCGACCCGATCCGGATCATCACCTCGCAGGGCGAGTTCTACACGCTGCGCTGCTACCTCGACGACGAGCCGGTGTTCCTCGGCGCGAAGGGGCGCGTCGACGTGTTCGCCTCGCCGCGCGCGCTGGCCAGGTACCTGGCCGAGGAGGACGTGGAGCACGACCTGCTCGGCGTGGCCACGTGGGACGAGGTCGCGGCCAGGGCCACGGCCGGCGAGCTGGAGATCGAGGTCGACCCGGAGAACACCTACGTGCTCCAGGGTCTGGCCGAGGACCTGGCCGAGGGCCCTGACGCGGTCGACCCCACGCAACTGGACCTCGCCGTCGAGCTGCTCGCCGACGCCGCGCAGTGGGCCGACGACGACTCGGTGGAGCGCGCGCTGGCGCCGTCGGAGCGGCTGGGTTGGCTGGTCTCGTTCGTGCTGCGGCCGGACCCGACCCGGATGGCGCCCAGCGCTCCCTACGACGCCGAGGTGGCCGCGTGGCGGGAGCTGGTGGCGGCGTTCGAGGACCGGCTCGTCACGCACTGAGCGCGCCGGGGCCGCGTGCCGCGCCCCGGAGACGATCCGCCCCTCCCGGTCGTGTCGCCCGGGTAGGCCGCGTCACACGGCGCGTCCGCTGCCCGGCGCGCCCCCTTTCCGGCAGGATCGGGACGCGAAGGGGATTCGCGTCGGAGGGGGCGCGGTGCGCATGGTGCACGTCGCGGGAACGCGTGGTCGAACAGCGGTCGGTCGGACGCCGGGTCCGGCGGGTGGGGGCGGGACACCGGGCCGTCCCGGGAGCGGTCGCCGGACGCCGGTCCGGCGCCGCGGACGGCCGTGAGCCCGTCGCCCGGCGGCGACGAGGACCTGGAACGGCGACTGGGGGCCGTGTGCGGCCGGGCCGGCAACGCCGACGGCTCGGTGCGGGTGACCGCCACCGCGCACGGCGCGCTCGCCGACCTGAGGCTGGACCGGAGGGCCTTCGAGCTGGGGCCAGAGCGGCTGGGGGCGGAGATCGTCCGGCTGACCGCGCGGGCCGCGGCGGACGCGCTCAGGGCGGAGTTGGCCGAACTCGCCCGCCTCCTGCCGGAACCGCCCTGCGACCGTCCTGTTCGGACGGTGGACGTCGAGGCCGACGACGGGAGCCCCGCGGCCGGGAGCACCGACGCCGCGCGCCGCCACCCGCCGAGGGCGAGCTGAGGCGCCGCCTTCCCGAGAACGCCACCGAGCGACGTCGGTCGACGCTGGTCGACGTCGGTGGTCGACGTCGGTCGACGTCCCTCGGCGACCCGAGCGCGGGGCCGCCGAGGGACCGAGCCGTGCTCAGGCCATCAGCTTCGCGTACCCGGGCTTGATCACGTCGTTGATCAGCCGGAGGCGCTCGTCGAAACCGAGGAAGGACGACTTCATCGCGTTCACGGTGAACCACTGGAGGTCGGCCCACCCGTAGCCGAAGGCCTCCACGAGCGCGGCGAACTCGCTGGAGAGCGTGCAGTGGCTCATGAGCCGGTTGTCCGTGTTGACCGTGACCCGGAACCGCAGCCGCGCGAGCAGGCCGATGGGGTGCTCGGCGATCGACGGCGCCGCGCCGGTCTGGATGTTCGAGGTGGGGCACATCTCCAGCGGGATCCTGCGGTCGCGCACGTAGCTGGCGAGCCGGCCGAGCCGGGCCTCGCCGTCCTCGCCGACCTCGATGTCGTCCACGATCCGCACGCCGTGGCCGAGCCGCTCCGCGCCGCAGTGCTGGATGGCCTCCCAGATCGAGGGCAGCCCGAACGCCTCGCCGGCGTGGATGGTGAAGTGCGCGTTCTCCCGCCGCAGGTACTCGAACGCGTCGAGGTTGCGGGTGGGCGGGAAGCCGGCCTCGGGGCCGGCGATGTCGAAGCCCACCACGCCGGCGTCGCGGTGGCGCACGGCGAGGTTGGCGATCTCCCAGGCCCGGTCGTTCTGCCGCATGCCGCACAGCAGCGTGCCGATCCGGATGCGCCGGCCGGCCTCGGCCGCCCGCCGCTCGCCCTCGCGGAAGCCCTCCTGCACGGCCTCGACGATCTCGTCCAGGCTCATGCCCCTGTCGGTGAACAGCTCGGGCGCGTAGCGCACCTCGGCGTAGACCACGCCGTCGGCGGCGAGGTCCTCCGCGGCCTCGGCGGCGACCCTGGCCAGCGCCTCCCTGGTCCCCATCACGCCGACGGTGTGGGCGAAGGTCTCCAGGTACCTCTCCAGCGAGCCGGAGTCGGCCGCGGCGGCGAACCACTCGCCCAGTTCCGCCGGGTCCGTCGTGGGCAGGCCGGTGTAGCCCACCTCCCTGGCCAGGTCGACGACGGTGGCGGGTCGCAGCCCACCGTCGAGGTGGTCGTGCAGCAGCACCTTGGGCGCGCTGCGAATGGTCTCCAGGGTCACCGGGGTCGACATGGCGTCACGCTACCCCGCCTCCCCGGCGGCACCGGTGGCCCCGAGCCGGGGACGCCGCCCCCTTCTGGAATGATCAACTGGCGCGGGGTGGGAGAAGGCGACAAATCCACTCCGACGGACGCGGGCGTGGCGCCCGAGCCCCGGTTTTCGACACAGTGAGCGATCAGGACGACGACCCACCCTCCTCCGCATGGAGCAGCAACCGCGTACCGAGTAGTCGACAGAAGACCAACGACCCCGCCGGGGCCGCCCGACACCACCCGAACCGCGTAGCGCGCGGAGCGCTCCTCCCCCGGAGCGTGCCGGGGTTGCTGCGGTGCGCAGCCGATCACTGGTTAGGCTCCTGGAGGTCTCCCCACCCCTCGGAAGGTCAGCCGTGAACGAGAACAACCACGCAGCGTTGTCGTTCGACCGGATGCGCAGCATGCTCACGCGCGCGGCCGAGATCCGCGAGAGCGAGCAGCAGCAGATCTTCGACGCGCTGGACGAGATCCACGCCCGCCTGTCCCCGCTGGAGTCGCTCGGCTCGGTCCGCAAGCGCCTGTCCGAGCTGCCCGACCGCACCGAGGTGAGCGTGCTGGCCGAGCGGCTGGACGAGGCGCTCGCCCGGCTGGAGACGCAGGACGGCGCGATCAGCGCGCTCGGCAGGGCGGTCGACGGTCTGGTGGACAAGCTCGCCAAGCCGTTCGCCCAGCTCGACGGGCGGCTCGACGGCGTGGCCGGCCGGTTCGAGGGCGTCGCCGGGCGGATGGACGGCCTGGAGGACCGGATCGCCGGCCTGCACAAGCGCCTCGACGACATCAACGGCCGGTTCGACAAGACCGACCTGCGACTGGACGGCCTGCCCAGCGCCGTGCACGGCCCGGTGCGCGACCGGCTGGAGACCCTGGAGACGGCGCTGCGCAGCCGGATCGACGAGGTGGACGAGGGCGTGCACGAGCACCTCGACGGCACCCGCGAGGCGGTGCAGCGCTCGGTGACCGACAGCGGCGAGGCGGTGCAGCGCCAGCTCGTCGAGGCCGGCGAGGCCCTGCGGCGGCACGTGACCGAGTCGGGCGAGACCGTGCAGCGCTCGCTCAGCGAGTCGGTCGCGGCCGTGCAGCGGACCGTGGACCAGGCCTCCGACGCGCTGCGCGGCTCGCTGGCCGAGACCCGCGAGGCGCTCACGAACCGGATCGACGAGCTCGACGGGACCAGGCTGGACTCGCTGACGCAGCGGCTGGAGCAGCTCGCCGCCCGGCTCAACGAGGTGGCCGGGCGGATCGACCAGGTCGAGGACGGTGTGGACGGGCGGATCGGCGAGCTGGCCGGCACCGTCCGGCAGGGCCTGTCGAAGATCGACGAGACGTTGTCCGACCGGCCCGACCAGGCGTCGCTGGTCTCGCTGGTGCGCACGGCCAACGAGGAGTCCGAGCGCCGGCAGGCCGGGCAGCTCGACGAGGCGATGGCGACCTTCGCCGAGCTGATCCTGGGCGGCGGCGCCCCGGCCGCCCCGCCGGCGCCGACCACGCTCCCCCGCCCGCAGCGCCGGGCGGCCAGGGCGAAGTCGGCCAAGCGCGACAGCGACAAGGGGCTGGACGAGCTCGGCGACCTGGGCGTCGAGAGCGCCTGAGCGAGCGCCGGACCCGCGAGGAGAAGGGGCGCGCCGGATCATCTGGCGCGCCCCCTTCCCGTTTCCCGAGCCAGGGTGAGGTTGGCCCCGGGCAGCGTTCCGAGGGGTAAACCCGCTGGGGGGTACCCCCGATTTCCAGAGTGCCCGTGGGGGCTGACAGTTCCGCGTGCTCGCGGCGGCCCCGAACGGATGGATCAGTCCGCCGCCGGGTGAACACGCGGAGCGCGCCCCGGTTGCCCCACGACGGCCCGCCCGCCCCTCGGCGCGGGCGGGCCGAGGAACGGGCGCGGCCGGGCGCGGCCGGCCTCGGGCGGGAGCGCCCGGGTCAGCGCACCGAGCCGTAGATCGTGTCGATCACCAGGGGCCGGGGCTCCTGCGCGGCGTCCCCGATCTCGTAGCCGCCGTCGAGGGCCGCGAGCGCGGCGGGCACCGCGTCCGGGGTGTCGGTGCGCAGCTCCAGCAACGGCTGGCCCGCCGCGACCCGCTCGCCCGGCCGGGCGAGGCACAGGACGCCCGCCGCGTGCTGCACCGGGTCCTCCTTGCGCGCCCGGCCCGCGCCGAGCCGCCACGCGGCCACGCCCACCGCGTAGGCGTCCAGCCGGGTGAGCACCCCGTCGCGCGGGGCCTCGACCACGTGCACGTGCGCCGCGGTCGGCAGGGGCGCCTCGGGGTCGCCGCCCTGGGCGCGGATCATGCGGCACCAGGTCTCGTACGCCGCCCCGGAGGCCAGCACCGGCGCCGGGTCCACATCGGACAGCCCGGCGAGGGCGAGCATCTCGCGGGCCAGCGCCACGGTCAGCTCGACCACGTCGGCCGGGCCGCCGCCGCGCAGCACCTCGACCGACTCGGCGACCTCGACGGCGTTGCCGACCGCCCTGCCCAGCGGCACGGACATGTCGGTGAGCAGCGCGGTGACCCGCAGGCCGTGCTCGTCGCCGATGCCGACCAGGGTCCGCGCCAGTTGGCGGGCGTCCTCCTCGGTCTTCATGAACGCGCCGGAGCCGACCTTGACGTCCAGCACGAGCGCGTCCGCGCCCTCGGCGATCTTCTTGCTCATGATCGAGCTGGCGATCAGCGGCACCGACTCCACGGTCCCGGTGACGTCGCGCAGCGCGTAGAGCTTGCGGTCGGCGGGGGCCAGCCCCTCGGTGGCGGCGCAGACCACCGCGCCCACCTCGCCGAGCTGCCGGGAGATCTCCTCGGCGCTCAGCCCCGCCCGCCAGCCGGGGATCGACTCCAGCTTGTCCAGGGTGCCGCCGGTGTGCCCGAGGCCGCGGCCGGAGAGCT
This sequence comes from Streptoalloteichus tenebrarius, assembly GCF_024171885.1. Lineage (GTDB taxonomy): Bacteria > Actinomycetota > Actinomycetes > Mycobacteriales > Pseudonocardiaceae > Streptoalloteichus > Streptoalloteichus tenebrarius. The sequence continues at coordinate 62,255 of NZ_JAMTCP010000027.1, forward strand.
GCGGCACGGCCGCGCCGCAGGCGGCGACCAGCGGCGCGAGCGGGAGGGTGATCTTGTCGCCCACGCCGCCCGTGGAGTGCTTGTCGACGGTGGGCCGGTCGACGCCGGACAGCGCCAGCCGCTCGCCGGAGGCCACCATCGCCCTGGTCCAGCGCGCCGTCTCGGCGACCGACATGCCGTTGAGGAAGATCGCCATGGCCAGCGCGGACATCTGCTCGTCCGCGACCACGCCCCTGGTGTAGGCGTCGATCACCCAGTCGATCTGCTCGTCGGTCAGGGTGTGACCGTCACGCTTCGCGCGGATGACGTCGATCGCGGAATGCGTCTGCTTCATCGGCCGATCGTACGAACCGGCCGACGCCGACGCGGGCCCCGCGCTCAGCGCAGATCCTCCGGCCCGAACGCGTCCGGCAGCACGTCCCGCAGGGGCAGCGGGCCGCGGGGCGTGTCGACCAGGCAGTCCGGTCCACCCAGCTCGTACAGCACCTGGCGGCACCGGCCGCACGGCATGAGCAGGTCGCCGTCGCCGCTGCGACAGGCGACCGCCACGAACCGCCCGCCCCCGGTGAGCCGGAGCTGGCCGGCCATCGTGCACTCGGCGCACAGCCCCAGCCCGTAGGAGGCGTTCTCCACGTTGCACCCGCTGACCACCCTGCCGTCGTCGCACAGCGCGGCGGCCCCCACGAGCAGCCCGGAGTACGGCGCGTAGCCCGTGGCGGCGGCGCGGGTGGCGGCCTGCCGCAGGGCGTCCCAGTCGACCTCGATGTCCACAGGGGACACCGTAATGAGCGACGGGGACGGGCGTCGTCCACCGTGGAGGGTGGGCGACGGCCGTCCCCGTCGTGCGCGGGCGCGCCTCGCGCGCCGGTCGGTGGCTAGTCGCCCTCGCCGCGCCGGTAGATCACGCCGTTGGCGGCCGGTGGTCGCAGGCGTTGCGCGGACACGGCGAGCACGATCAGCGTGACGAACTGCGGCGCGTAGGTCGTGAGCTGCTCGGGCAGCTCGTCGGTGTACCAGTAGATCGCGTACAGCACCGAGGCGGACAGCGCGCCCACCACGACCGCGATCCAGTTCCGCCGGAAGAGCTGGACGACGACCAGCGCCGCCACCACCAGCGACGCGCCGTAGAGCAACGCGTGCACGGTCGCGCCGCCGGAGCGAAGCTGGAGCGCGTCGGCGAACCCGAACAGGGCGGAGCCGCCCAGCAGGCCGCCGGGCCGCCAGTTGCCGAAGATCATCGCCGCCAGGCCGATGTAGCCCCGGTTGCCGGTCTGGCCCTCCAGGTAGCCCGGCTGGCCCGGCTGGAGCACCAGCGCCGCGCCGCCCAGGCCGGCCAACGCGCCGGAGGCGATCACCGCGAGGTACTTGTAGCGGTAGACGTTGACGCCCAGCGACTCGGCGGCCACGGGGTTCTCGCCGCAGGACCGCAGCCGGAGGCCGAACGGCGTGCGCCACAGCACCAGGAAGCTCACCGGCACCAGCAGCAGCGCGATCATGGTCAGCGGCGAGACGCCGGTGACCAGGCCGCGCAGGATGCCGGCCACGTCGGACAGGCCGACCCGCTGCATGTCCTCCAGCTCGCCGAGCCAGTCGCCGAGGGGCTGCGCCGAGTACGTGTCGAACTTCGGCACGATCGGCGACTCGCGCGGGTTGCGGGAGATCGGCTCGAACAGCAGCGTCGACAGGTACTTCGTGAGGCCGGCGCCGAGCAGGTTGATCGCCACGCCGGAGACGATGTGGTTGACGCCGAAGGTCACCGTGGCGACGGCGTGCACCAGGCCGCCGAGCGCGCCGAAGGCCACCGCGGCCACGACGGCCGCCCACGGCCCCCACTGGTAGCCGGCCCACGCCGCGCCCCAGGTGCCGAGGATCATCATGCCCTCGAGGCCGATGTTCACCACGCCGGCCCGCTCCGCCCACAGACCGCCCAGGCCGGCGAGCATGATCGGCAACGCCAGCCGCAGCGCGGACTGCGCCGTGCCGGACGAGGTGAGCTGCGGCAGCCCGGTCAGGTAGGACGTGGTCGACAGCACGACCACCGCCACCGCGACCCACAGCATGCCCACGGCCCAGCCGGGGATCCTGCGCCGGCGCGGCGGGACCGGCTCGGTCATCGGGGCCGCGGCCGGGTTCATGTCGGGGTTCATGTCGAGGGCGGTCACGACGCACCTCCCTCGTTGGACGCGGTGGACGCGGTGGACGCGGTGGACGCGGTGGCCACGGCCCCTGCGCCGCCGTCGCCGTTGGCGCCCAGCTCCCGGCCCACGCGGCGCCGCTCGGCGCGCAGCTCGACGCGGCGGACCACCTCGTAGGCGATGACCACGGAGAGCACGATCGAGCCCTGCATGATCGTCACGATCTCCTTCGGCACGCCGACGTTGTCCAGCGCCAGCGAGGACTTGTCCAGGAAGGCCCACAGCAGCGCGCCGAGGGCGATGCCGCCGGGGTGGTTGCGGCCCAGCAGCGCGATGGCGATGCCGGTGAAGCCGTACCCCGCGGGCGAGGTGATCAGGTAGGTGTGGTCCCTGCCGAGCAGCTCGGGCATGGAGACCAGGCCGGCCACGGCGCCGGACATCAGCATCGCCACGAGGATCATCCGCCGGGCGTTGACGCCGCCGGCCGCGGCCGCGGTGGGCGACTCGCCGGAGGCGCGCAGCTCGAAGCCGAACCGGGTGCGGTTCATCATCACCCAGTAGCCCACGCCGATCACCAGGACCAGGAACACCAGGCCGAACAGGGTGCCCCTGTCGCCGAACCCGATGCCGCCGACCCAGCCGCTCTCCGGGATCTCGTGGGTGCCGATGTTGCTGCCCCGCAGCTCGCCGAACATGTCCTCGCGGATCAGCAGCGCGATGACGCCGGCCGCGATCGCGTTCAGCATGATCGACGAGATCACCTCGTGCACGTTCCTGGTGATCTTCAGCAGCGCGGGGATGGCCGCGTAGGCCGCCCCGGTCAGCGCGGCGACCAGGATGATCACCACGGCGTGCAGGCCGGTGGGCAGGTCGATCGCGGCGCCGACGATGGCCGCGGTCACCGCGGCCACCCGGAACTGGCCCTCCACGCCGATGTTGAACAGGTTCATCTGGAACCCGATCGCCACGGCCAGCGCGGCCAGGTAGTACACGGCGGCGGAGTTGACGATGTCGACCGCGACGCTGCCCTCACCGACCTGGGTCACCATGGCGGCGATGCCGCGGGCCGGGTTCGCCCCCGACACCATCAACGTGACCGTGCACAGCAGCGCGGAGAAGACGATCGCGAGCACCGGCGGCAGCAGCCTGCCGCGCAGCGTCCCCATCACCGCTCACCCCCTTCGACGGACCCGTGGCCCCGCTCGTCGTTCCCCGTGTCCGTCCCGGCGCCCGTCGCCGGGTCCCCGGTCCCGGGGTCCCCGGTCCCCTGGCCCTCGGCGCCTCGGTTGTCGGCGTCTCGGTTGTCGGCGTCTCGGTTGTCGGCGTCTCGATTGTCGGCGCCTCGGTCGTCGGCCCCCCGATCGTCGACACCGCCCCGCTCGTGGACGCCGGCGCCGGTCATGGCCGCGCCCAGCTCCTCGGGGGTCACCGTCCTCGGGTCGGCTTCGGCCACCAGCCGGCCCCGCAGCATCACCTTGATGGTGTCGGACAGGCCGATCAGCTCGTCCAGGTCGGCCGAGATCAACAGCACCGCCAGGCCGGCGGCGCGGGCGTCCTTGATCTGCTCCCAGATCAGCGCCTGCGCGCCCACGTCGACACCGCGCGTGGGGTGCGAGGCGACCAGCACCGACGGCTCGCCGGACAGCTCCCTGCCGATGATCAGCTTCTGCTGGTTGCCGCCGGACAGCGCCGCGGCCGGCACCTCGATGCCGGGCGTGCGCACGTCGAACTCCCTGACGATCCGCTCGGTGTCGCGCCGCGCGCCGTCGATGTCCAGCCACCCGCCGCGCCGCGACACCGGCGGCCGCGTCTGGTAGCCGAGGATGCGGTTGGCCCACAGCGGCTGGGTGAGCAGCAGGCCGTGCCGGTGCCGGTCCTCGGGGACGTACCCGATGCCGGCCTCGCGCCGGGCCAGCGTGCCGACCCGCGTCAGGTCCCTGCCGGACAGCAGGACCTGGCCCGAGGAGATCCGGCGCATGCCCACGACCGCCTCGACCAGCTCGGTCTGGCCGTTGCCCTCGACGCCGGCGATGCCGACGATCTCCCCGGCGCGCACCACGAGGTCGACGTCGTGCAGCAGGTCGCGCTGGCCGTCGGCGCTGCGCAGGGTGAGCGAGCGCAGCTCCAGCACCGGGCGGTCGGTGACCGTGGACTCGCGGGTCTCCGGGCTGGGCAGCTCGGAGCCGACCATCATCTCGGCGAGCTGCCGGTTGCTCACGGTCCTCGGGTCGGCCGTGCCGACCGTCGTGCCGCGCCGGATCACGGTGATCGAGTCGGCGATGGACCGCACCTCGTCCAGCTTGTGCGAGATGAACAGGAACGTGTAGCCCTGCTCCCGCATCGCGCGGACGCTGACGAACAGCTCCTCGACCTCCTGCGGCACCAGCACCGCGGTCGGCTCGTCCAGGATGACGATCCGCGCGCCCCGGTACAGGACCTTGAGGATCTCCACCCGCTGCCGGTCGGCCACGCCGAGCTGCTCGACGACGGCGTCGGGGTCGATGGCGAACCCGGTCTGCCGGCCCAGCTCGGCGATCCGCCTCCTCGCCCTCCCGCCGATCCCGTGCAGGTGCTCGGCGCCGAGCACCACGTTCTCCAGCACGGTCAGGTTGTCGGCGAGCATGAAGTGCTGGTGCACCATGCCGATCCCGACCGCGATCGCGTCGGCAGGGGACCGGAAGCGGACCTGCTCGCCGTTGACCTCGATCGTGCCCTCGTCCGGCTGCTGCATGCCGTAGAGGATCTTCATCAGCGTCGACTTGCCGGCGCCGTTCTCGCCGCACAGGGCGTGCACCTCGCCGCGCCGCACGGTCAGGCGCACGTCGCGGTTGGCGACCACGCCGGGGAACCGTTTGGTGATCCCGGCGAGGACGACCGCGCGGTCGCCGGGGTGGGTAGTGGTCATCTCGGTTGCTCCTCAAGCGCCGGGGCCCGAGGAGGCCGTGCCCCGTGGGGCACCCACACCCGGTCGGCGTCCACGCGCCGGAAGGGCAGGGTGGCTCACGGACGCCTCGGACCGCTCCTCGGGCCCCGGTCGCTCATGCGCTCACTTGCCCGGCTTGTCAGAGACCTTGATCTTGTCGGCGACGATCTGGGCCTTGTAGGCGTCCAGCACGTCCTTGATGTCGTCGACCTTGCCACCGGTCGTGGAGTAACCGACCGCGTCGACCTTGAGGTCGAACGTCTTCGGCAGCGACGCGACCTCGTTCTTGGCCACCGCGCGCACCAGGTCGAACACGGCCACGTCGACCCGCTTGAGCATCGACGTGATGATGATGTCCTTCACGTCGGCGAGGTTCGGCTGCTTGGCCTGGTCGGAGTCGACGCCGATGGCCAGGGCGTTGCCGCTCTTGGCCGCCGAGAACACGCCCTTCCCGGACGCGCCGGCCGCGTGGTAGAGCACGTCGGCGCCGGCGTCGATCTGGCCGCGCGCCGCCTGGTTGCCCTTCTCCGGATCCTGGAAGCCGGTGAAGTCGCCGGCCCTGGTCAGGTACTTCCGCTCGATCTTGACGTCGGGGGCCGCCGCCTTGGCGCCCTGCACGAAGCCCGCCTCGAACTTCTGGATCAGCGGGGTCTCCACGCCGCCGACGAAGCCCACGTGGCAGTTCTTGCTCTTGTAGGCGGCGGCCACGCCGACCAGGAACGAGGCCTGCTCCTCGGCGAACACCAGCGGGGTCACGTTCGGCGCGCCGTCGACGGTGGCGTCCACGATCGCGAACCGCGTGTTGGGGAACTGCGGGGCCACGGCCTTGAGCGACTCGGCGTAGGCGAAGCCGACACCGATGATCGGGTTGAAGCCGTCCTGGGCGAGCTGGCGCAGCCGGGTCTGCTTGGCCGACTCGTCCTCGTTCGGGGAGGCGGTGACCTCCTTGACGTTCTCCGGCTTGATGCCCAGCTCGGCGGCGGCCCTGTCCAGACCGCTGGCCGCGGCGTCGTTGAACGACGCGTCGCCCCTGCCGCCGATGTCGAAGGCCAGTCCGACCTTCAGCGCGCTGCCGTCGACCTTCTCCGCCGTGGTCGAGCTGGTCGCCGCGGCGGCGGGCACGTCCGGCTTGGGGTTCAGCTTGCAGCCCTGGCCGGCCGCGGCGCCCCCACCGGGGCTCTTCCCGCCTCCGGTGTCCTTGGCGCACCCGACCAGCGACAGGGCGCCGGTCAACGCGATGGCTGTGAGGGCAACGCCACGCATTCGACGCACGGCTCGTTCTCCTCCCGCTCATGACCTCGGGTGCGGGTCTCCCGCAGTACCGAGAAGCGACTCCCACCCCCGTTGGTGGGTCCGAGGGTTGGGACCGTACATCGTCGTCCCTGGTGGGCCGCGCGGAAGCCCGGTCGCGTGACCGAATCGTTGGGCCATGACAGCAGCGCGGCCCACCTCGATGACGCTCCGCAGTGGGCCGCCCCGTCCCACCCGCCCGGAGCGGATTCCACCATGTCCATTCGATTGTCGTGAAGAATTCCCGTGCACCTGTCGGGGCACCCAACCCCGCGTCCCACGCGTCCTACGGGCGTGGGGGAGACACCGAGCGTCGACTGGCACGACATCAACTGCCACGGGGAGGTCGGGAGCTACCGGAGGGTGGTGCGCGAGGTCGTCGCCGAGTCCTCGGCGGAGGTGGTCGCGCTCGGCCTGCCCGTCGACCCGTCGGCCGGCCTCGACGCGTTCGCCGAGACCGTGCCGGACCCGCTGGCCCCGCTCCACCACGCCGGCCTCGGCTGGCTGGCCGAGCCGCTCGGGGCGCTGTGCGCCCAGCTCGGCATGCTCGTCCCCGACCGGCCGGCCGCCGAGGGCGCGCTGGCGGAGCTGAAGGCCTACGCCGACCAGGTGCGGGACAACGCCACCCTGCTGACCGACGAGGAGGAGCGGGAGCGGTTCGACGCGCTCGCGGCGGCGATCGACGGCACCGCCACCGTGGTCAGGACCTCGGGGCTGCTGGCCCTCGGCACGCGGGACTTCGCGCACGACCGGGTCACCGCCCTGGTCGGCGACCTGGTGGGCGAGGGCATGGCCGCGGCGGTCTCCGGCGTGCCGTCGGCCGAGGATTTGCGCGTGGTGGCCAGGGAGCGGGCCGCCGGGGTGGGCGCGGAGATCGCGACGCGGATCGGCGCCATGCTCGACGCCCTCGTCCGGCAGTCCGAGCGGCTGAACGAGCTGAACGGCGCCATCACCCTCCTCTCCGAGGGCATCGAGGACGGCTTCGAGAACAGCTCCGGGAACGGCGCTGACGCGGACGCGGGGCCGCCGCCGGAGCGGGGGCCGGAGTGAGCCCGGGATGAGAACGGTGTCGCCGGCGCGGCCGAGGGGAAACTGGGAGTCCTGTCTGGACGGACATCGGAGGGCGGGGCGAGGGCGCCCGCCGCCGCCCGACCGGACCTGACCGGACGACCGGGAGACGGCACGGCGCCGGCGACGGCCGGCGACGGGCGGCGACGGGCGGACACGACAGGGAAGAACACGATCGAGCACGACCAGGAGGGGTGAGGAACGCGCGACGGCGGGGCGCGGAACACCGCCGACACCAACGTCATAGCCGGTCCGACCGCGCTCCCCCGAGCGGAGGCGACCCGGACGCCACACCCAGGGCCCACACCGTCCCGTGTGCGGCCGGGTGACCCGCTTGTCTCATCGATCACACAGTGGTCGACGCCATTGGGCCGCCCGGACCAGCCAGGACTAGCATCCGGAAGGTCAAGGCCCCGTTCGCTCCCGAACTGCGGGGCCGCAGTCCACCAGCGACGTTGGAGGCCGTCCACCATGGCCAGCACCACCGCCGCCGAGGCGGGCACCGCGGACGTCCCCGCGCGGGCGGGCAGCTCCCGCTCGGGCGGGACGCTCTATCGCGGCGACCTCGGCATGTGGTCGTGGGTCGCGCACCGGGTCACCGGGGTGCTCACGTTCTTCTTCCTGTTCGTCCACGTGCTCGACACCGCCCTGGTGCGGGTGTCGCCGAACGCGTACGACGAGACCATCGCCCTGTACAAGAACCCGCTGGTCAACCTCATGGAGGTCGGCCTGGTCGGCGCGGTCCTCTACCACGCCCTCAACGGCGTGCGGGTGATCCTGGTCGACTTCTGGTCGAAGGGCCCGAAGGTGCAGCGGGCCATGTTCTGGGTGATCGCGGTGATCTGGCTGCTGGTCATGATCCCGGGCGCCTACTTCATGCTGGAGCGCACGGTGACCGAGATGATCGGGGGTCACTGACCGATGACCGCGACTGTCGACTCCGCGCCGGAGCTCGCGGCCCCGCGCTCGCCGCGCCGCCGCCCCGCCCGCCGGAACAACGTCGAGCTCTACGCCTGGCTGTTCATGCGGCTGTCCGGCCTGGCCCTGCTCGTGCTGGTGCTCGGCCACCTGTTCATCATGAACATCCTCGACGGCGGCGTGCACCGCATCAACTTCGCCTTCGTCGCCGGCCGGTGGTCCTCGCCGTTCTGGCAGTTCTGGGACCTGGCCATGCTGTGGCTGGCCCAGCTCCACGGCGCGAACGGCCTGCGCACCGTCATCAACGACTACGCCCGCAAGGACGCCACCCGGTTCTGGCTGAAGATGCTGCTGTACACGGCGACCGTGCTGATCGTCGCGCTCGGCTCGTTCGTCATCTTCACCTTCAGCCCGGACGTCGGGTCCTGACGCGTCGGCCGGCAGGGAGAACCAGCGATGCAGTTCCACAAGTACGACGTGGTCATCGTCGGTGCCGGCGGCGCCGGCATGCGCGCGGCCATCGAGGCCGGCCAGCGTTGCCGCACCGCGGTGCTGACCAAGCTCTACCCCACCCGGTCGCACACCGGCGCGGCGCAGGGCGGCATGTGCGCCGCCCTCGCCAACGTCGAGGAGGACAACTGGGAGTGGCACACCTTCGACACGGTCAAGGGCGGTGACTACCTGGTCGACCAGGACGCCGCCGAGATCATGGCGAAGGAGGCCATCGACGCCGTCCTCGACCTGGAGAAGATGGGCCTGCCGTTCAACCGGACGCCCGAGGGCAAGATCGACCAGCGGCGGTTCGGCGGCCACACCCGCAACCACGGCGAGGCCGCGGTGCGCCGCGCCTGCTACGCGGCCGACCGCACCGGCCACATGATCCTCCAGACGCTGTACCAGAACTGCGTCAAGCACGGGATCGAGTTCTTCAACGAGTTCTACGTCCTGGACATCTGCCTCACCGAGACCGAGAACGGCCCGGTGTGCACCGGCGCGGTCGCCTACGAGCTGGCCACGGGCGAGATCCACGTCTTCCAGGCCAAGGCCGTCGTGTTCGCCACCGGCGGCTTCGGCAAGGTCTTCAAGACCACCTCCAACGCGCACACGCTGACCGGCGACGGCATGGGCATCGTGTTCCGCAAGGGCCTGCCGCTGGAGGACATGGAGTTCTACCAGTTCCACCCGACCGGCCTGGCCGGCCTGGGCATCCTCCTCACCGAGGGCGCCCGCGGTGAGGGCGGCATCCTGCGCAACGCCTCGGGCGAGCGGTTCATGGAGCGCTACGCGCCCACCATCAAGGACCTCGCGCCGCGTGACATGGTCGCCCGCGCGATGGCCACCGAGGTGCGCGAGGGTCGCGGCTGCGGTCCGAACAAGGACTACGTGCTGCTGGACCTGACCCACCTCGGCGCCGAGGTGCTGGACGCGAAGCTGCCGGACATCACCGAGTTCTCCCGGACCTACCTGGGCATCGACCCGGTGACCGAGCCGGTGCCGGTCTACCCGACCGCGCACTACGCGATGGGCGGCATCCCCACCAACATCCGCGGCGAGGCGTTGCGGGACAACGACAACGTGGTCCCCGGCCTGTACGCGGCCGGCGAGTGCGCGTGCGTCTCGGTGCACGGCGCGAACCGGCTGGGCACCAACTCGCTGCTGGACATCAACGTGTTCGGCCGGCGGGCGGGCATCGCCGCCGCCGAGTACGCCACCGAGCACGAGCACGTGGAGCTGCCGGAGAACCCGGCCGACTTCGTGGTCTCCATCGTCGAGGGCATGCGCTCGTCCACCGGGGGCGAGCGGATCGCGGACATCCGCACCGAGCTCCAGACCACGATGGACCTCAACGCCTCCGTGTACCGCACGGAGGACACGCTCAAGCAGGCGCTGACCGACGTGCAGGCGCTCAAGGAGCGGTACGCGCGCGTGTCCATCCAGGACAAGGGCAAGCGGTTCAACACCGACCTGCTGGAGGCGGTCGAGCTGGGCTTCCTGCTCGACCTGGCCGAGGTCCTGGTCCAGGGCGCGCTCAACCGCAAGGAGTCGCGCGGCGGCCACGCCCGCGAGGACTACCAGGCGCGGGACGACGTCAACTTCCTGCGTCACACCATGGCCTACAAGCAGGGCATCGAGCCGGGCAAGGCGCACGAGAAGACGCCGCAGCAGGTCCTGACCGCCGACATCCGGTTGGACTACAAGCCCGTCACCATCACCCGCTACCAGCCGATGGAGCGCAAGTACTGATGACCGCGACCGTTGAGACCGCTCCCCCGGCGGGTAGCCGCGGCCCGGTGCCGCCGGCGCCGGAGGGCTCGACCACCGTCACCGTCAAGATCCGCCGGTTCAACCCGGAGGTGGACAGCGAGCCGCGCTGGGACTCCTTCGAGGTCCCCGCGCTGCCCACCGACCGGGTGCTGAACCTGCTGCACTACGTGAAGTGGTACCTGGACGGCACGCTGACGTTCCGCCGGTCCTGCGCGCACGGCATCTGCGGCTCGGACGCGATGCGCATCAACGGCGTGAACCGGCTGGCGTGCAAGGTGCTGGTCAAGGACCTGATGTCCGGCGGGGGCAAGGCCACCACGATCACCGTGGAGCCGATCAAGGGCCTGCCGGTGCACAAGGACCTGCTGGTCGACATGGAGCCCTTCTTCGAGGCGTTCCGCGCGGTCAAGCCCTACCTGATGACCTCGGGGAACGAGCCGACCAGGGAGCGCATCCAGTCCCAGGCCGACAGGGCGCGCTTCGACGACACCACCAAGTGCATCCTGTGCGCCTGCTGCACGACCTCGTGCCCGGTGTACTGGTCGGAGGGCTCGTACTTCGGCCCGGCCGCCATCGTCAACGCCCACCGGTTCATCTTCGACAGCCGGGACGAGGGCGCCGAGGAGCGGCTGGACATCCTCAACGACGTGGACGGCGTGTGGCGCTGCCGCACCACGTTCAACTGCACGGACGCCTGCCCGCGTGGCATCCAGGTCACCAAGGCGATCCAGGAGGTCAAGCGCGCCCTGCTGTTCCGCAGGGTGTGACCTCGAACCCGTCGTGTGGTGTGGCCCCTCACCGGTTCCGGTGAGGGGCCATCACCTTTTCCGGGGTCGTTTCGGCACATCCCGTAGTTCCATGCCGGCCCGAAAGACGGACACGCCACCGGTCCGAGCCATGTCGGGAAAGGGCTCGGACCGGTGGCGGTGGACCATGACGACGTGCCGTGACGACGGGCCGGGGCGACGGGCCGGGGGCGACCGGTCCCGCGCGGGGCGGGGTGCGGCCCCGCCCGGGCGTCGGATCTAGTGCCAGAAGACGGCCACGCCCGTGTTCACCACGACCAACGCGGCCATGGTGGGCGTCAGCCACGCTGGGATCGTCTTCTTGCTGGACATGGCGGCGGCGAAGCCGGCGATCACCAGCAGCACGACCAGCTTCACGCCGATCTTGACGTGGTTGACCTCGCGGTGCGCGGCCTCGGCCACGCCCACCAGGGCGATGCCGGTCAGCAACTGGAGCAGGGAGCCGTGCAGCCACGCCTTGTTCAGCGGGCCGCCGGGCGCCGTCCTACGCTGCAACAGGAACGCGGCGACAAGCGCCGCCATCCCCAGCAGGTGCAGGAACACCAGCAGGTTGCGCACGAACTCCACGGGGTCGTCCTTCCTCGGCGTGGTGGGTGTGACGTCAGTCGCGCGCACGCGCGGCGCGCCAACCGCGCCAGCCGATGACACCGATCACGGTGCCGAAGGCCAGCGAGGCCAGCACGAGCAACAGGTGCACGGTGAAGAACGAGGTGGGGCCGCCCCCGTCGGTCCAGGAACGGGGGTCGTTCCAGATGTTGCGCAGGAAGTTCGGCCAGATCACCCAGGTCCACACCGCGAAGGCGAGCAGGAACAGCGAGCTGCGGCGGGAGAGGGTCACGGCTCCAGTATCAGTGGTGGCGGGTACCACCGGCCGCGCAGGGGTGGTTAGCCTGGCTTCGATGCCTCCCACCAAGGTTCGCCGCTCGGCCGTGGCGCTCCTCGCCGCCGCCGGCGCTCTGCTCAGCACCGTGCTGGTTCCGACGTCCGCCGTGGCCGCGCCGCACCCGCGGGAGGCCATGCCCCGGCAGCAGGAACCGCAGAAGCCCTGTGACAACAAGACGTCGCCGCCGGCCCCGGTGGACAACTCGGAGCAGCCCAAGCCGGGCAAGCCCTCCCCGCCGCCACCGCCCGTGCCGGAACAGCCGGTCGGGGGTCCCCGGATGGGTGAGTGCGGTGACGTGCTGCCCGCCGGCGCCCCCACGCCGCCGCCCGAGCTGGCCCCGGCCTCCTCGTGGCTGGTGGCGGACATCGACACCGGCGAGGTCCTGGCGGCCCACAACCCGCACGCCCGGCTGCGGCCGGCGTCCACGATCAAGGTGCTCACCGCGCTGACGGCGTTGCGTGAGCTGAAGCTCGACGACAAGGTGACGGCCACCGAGGAGGACGCGGCCGTGGAGGAGACCAAGGTCGGTCTCATCCCCGGCAAGCAGTACTCGGTGCGGCAGCTCCTGACCGCGCTGCTCATCAAGTCCGGCAACGACGTGGCCCACGCGATCGGGCGACAGCTCGGCGGGCAGGAGCAGGCCGTCGCGAAGATGAACAAGCTGGCCAAGGAGCTGGGGGCGCTGGACACCCAGGCCGCGACCACCTCCGGCCTGGACGGCCCCGGCCAGATGACCTCGGCCTACGACCTGGCGTTGATCTTCCGTAAGGCGATGTCCAACAGCGACTTCCGGACGATGGACGCCACCAAGTTCCTGGACATGCCCAACCTGTCGAAGCCGGGCCGGATCCAGAACGACAACAAGCTGGTCCACGAGTACCGGCAGGCGCTGGGCGGCAAGACCGGCTTCACCGACGACGCCGGCCACACCTACATCGGCGCGGCGGAGCGGAACAACCGCCGGCTCGTGGTGACGTTGCTGAACACCAGCAACCAGCCCACTCCCCCCTGGCTCCAGGGCGCCAAGCTGCTGGACTACGCCTTCGTCTCGCTGCCCAGGAACGTGACGAAGGTCGGCGAGCTGGTCGACGGGCCGCCGAAGCCGGCCAACAACGCGACGGCGACCACCACCGGGCCCGCGCCGCAGCCGGCCGCGAACCGGGAGCAGGACATGGCCGCGCCGCCGCCGGCCAACAACGGCGACAGCAGCCCGTTCGGCACGGTCGGCCTGCCGTTGACCGCGCTGGCCGGCGTGGCCGTGCTCGTCGCCGGGTTCATGACGGTGCGCCGCAAGCGCGCCCTCGCGCGACGTCGCGCCATGAGCGGCTGACGCGGCGATCCCGACTCGGGTCAGGGCCGGAGGGGCGACGCCCTTCCGGCCCTGACGTATTTCCGCCCTGCTGACGGCGTTGGCGACGGGCGGGGCGGAGCCCGGCCCCGGGCGTCAGGAGAGACACTCCGGGCCTCATCGGCCCCAGAAAGCGCTCAAACCTCACCCGACAGTGATTCCCTCACGAGAGGGGCAAACGGTCCCCTACGGGGCGATGGAGGCCCTTCTCCACCCTCGTTCGAGAGACCTGAATCCCCGGACCGGGCGAACGTCGAGATCTCGGCGGCGGATCAGCCGCGCCGACGCACCAGGTTCCGCAACGCCACGCCCAGGAGCGCGCCGACGCCGAGCAGCCCCAGGGCGGTGCGGCCGGACGGGCCGGACCGCACGGCCACCACCGGGCGGATGACGGCCGGCGGGGGCGGCGGGACCACCTTGGGCCGCGCGTTCTCCGGGGACGTCGCCGTCCACGCGGTCACGAACAACAGGAACCGGGCGACCAGGTAGACGAACACCAGCAGACCCAGCAGCGAGCCGAACGCCGCGCCCGACGGCGACCCCGTCACCTTGCCGAGGTACAGCGTGCCGACCTGTTTGAGCAGCTCGAACCCGACGGCGGCGACCAACGCCCCCCGCATCGCGCTCCGCACGCTCACCGGCTCGCGCGGCAACCGCGACAGCACCCACAGGAACACCAGCCAGTTGGCGAGGAGCGCGAGGACCACGGACGACACCGCGAGCACGACCTTGGCCACGTCCCCGTCCCGCCAGCCCAGCCACCCCAGCAGGTCGTCGGCGAACTGCGAGCCGCCGGCGGTGATCCCGAAGGAGACCACCAGGGCGATCCCCAGGCCGACCAGCGCCAGCAGGTCCACGACCATGCCCCGCAGGAACGGCCGGTCGGGGCGGTCCTGGTCCCACTGCGCGGTCAGCGCGTCGCGCAGGTTACTCATCCAGCCCAGGCCGGAGTACAGGGCGACGACGAGGCCGACGGCGCCGACGGAGTAGCGCTGCTCCACCGCCTCGCCGACCGCCTTGCTCAGCGTCTCCCGCAGGCTGGGGTCGGGCACGGCCCCGGCGATGGCCTCCTGGGCGCGCCGCAACAGCTCGGGCTGGTCGGCGAGCACGAAGCCGCCCACGGCGAACGCGATCATCAGCAGCGGCACCAACGACAGCACGCTGAAGTAGGTGATCGCCGCGGCGTAGTGGTCGCCGTAGCGCTGCTGGTACCGGCCGGCCGCCCTGACCAGGTGGTCCAGCCAGCCGTGTCGCTCCCGCAGCCGCTCCACCAGCGACGGCCCGTCCCCCCTGCCACCTTTCCCGATCACGTCGGGAAGGTACCCAGGAAGCCGGGGATCAGCTCGCCGGCGACAGGAAGCCCACCCTGTCGTACACCGCGCGCAGCGTGCGGGAGGCCACCTCGCGGGCCCGCTCCGCGCCCCTGGCCAGCAGCTTGTCCAGCTCGGCCGGGTCGTCGAGGTACTCCCGCACCCTGGCCTGAACCGGGGTGACGAACCCGACCAGCACCTCGGCCAGGTCCTTCTTGAGGTCGCCGTAGCCCCGGCCCTCGTACTCCCGCTCCAGCTCGGCCACGCTCCTGCCGCTCAGGGCGGAGTAGATGACCAGCAGGTTGCTGATCCCGGCCTTGTTCTCCGGGTCGTAGACGATCTCGCGTCCGGTGTCGGTGACCGCCGAGCGGATCTTCTTGGCCGACACCTTCGGGTCGTCGAGCAGGTCGATCAGGCCGGCCGGCGAGGACGCCGACTTGCTCATCTTCGACGTGGGGTCCTGGAGGTCGTAGACCTTCGCCGTGTCCTTGACGATGTGCGCCTCGGGGACGACGAAGGTCCGGCCGAACCGGCTGTTGAAGCGCTGCGCGAGGTCGCGGGTCAGTTCGAGGTGCTGCCGCTGGTCCTCGCCCACCGGCACGGCCCGCGGGCGGTAGAGCAGGATGTCGGCGGCCTGGAGCACCGGGTAGGTGAACAGCCCGACGGTGACCCGGTCGGCGCCCTGCCTGACCGACTTGTCCTTGAACTGGGTCATCCTGCTGGCCTCGCCGAAGCCGGTCAGGCACTCCATGACCCAGCTCAACTGCGCGTGCTCCGGCACGTGGCTCTGCACGAACAGCGTCGACCGCTCCGGGTCGATGCCGAGCGCGAGGAGCTGGGCCGCCGAGACCCTGGTGCGGCGGCGCAGCGCCTTCGGGTCGTGCTCGACGGTGATCGCGTGCATGTCCACGACGCAGTAGAAGGCGTCGTGGGTGTCCTGCAAGGTCACCCACTGCCGCAGCGCCCCGAGGTAGTTGCCGAGGTGGAACGAGTCCGCGGTCGGCTGGATCCCGGACAGCACCCTCGGGCGGGCGGTCGGGGCGGCCTCCTGGGTCGCGGGCTCGACGGGGCGCTGCTGCTCGCTGGCGGGGGACTCGGTCGGCACGGCTCGATTCTCCCAGGCCCGGCGGCGCCGGACGACGCTGCCCTACTCCTTGCGCTCGTTGGCCGGGTCGACGTCGACGCCGCGGCGGCGGCGCAGCACGCCGGCCACCATGCCGCCCACGCCCGCCGCCACGGCGGCCACGCCGACGGTGCCGCCCAGGCTGGTCACCAGCCCGACGGACCGGCTCTCGACGGCCAGCGCGGTCGGGGACGGCTGGGTGGTCGGAGAGGAGGGGGTGTCCGCGGCGGCCGCGCCGGCGGTGGCGAGACCGACGCCGGCGACACAGGCGAACGCCGCGAGCGCGGCGGCGACGCGCCGCGCCACGGAGCGGGCTGGTCGGCTGGGCACGGGGAGGCCTCCCAGAAAGAAATGTCCCTCGATCGGGGGAAGGGACATTGACTTGTCGTCCGCGAAAGTACCCAACGCGTCAACTCGCGCAGGGCCGTTCGTGAGATCTCTACGAGATCCCGCGGCGACGCACGGTAACAGCATCGCCCGAACAAAGATCATCCACCCCACGCCGGTGTGACACACGCCGGGGGTCCAGCCGAGGTCGGCCGGCGTCAGCCGGCCTCCCTCGGCGCCAGTCCGGCGTCGACCGGCCTCCGAGCCCCGGCATGTGTCCGAGAACACGGCGCCGCCGCGCGCGTCCGCCTCAGGTGGTGGCGACCCGCCCGTAGCTGGTCGTGCGCTGGCGGGCCGGCCGACCGATCCCGGCCGCGATCGCCGTGAGCTGCTCGATCGTGCGCGCCGAGCCGTGGTCGGCCCCGGCCATGCGGCTGATCGTCTCCTCCATGAGCGTCCCGCCGAGGTCGTTGGCCCCGCCGCGCAGGATCTGGGCCACCCCGGCGTCGCCCAGCTTCACCCAGGAGCACTGGATGTTGGGAACGCGCCCGTGCAGCAGCACGCGCGCCATGGCGTGCACGGCGCGGTTGTCCCGCCAGGTCGGCCCCGGCCTGGCGATGCCGGCCAGGTAGATCGGCGCGTTGGTGTGCACGAACGGCAGCGCCACGAACTCGGTGAACCCGCCCGTGTCGTCCTGCACCCGGGCCAGGGTCCGGAAGTGGCCCAGCCAGTGGCCGGGATGGTCGACGTGGCCGTACATCATCGTGCTGCTCGACCGGATGCCGAGGCGGTGCGCGGTGCTGACCACCTCGACCCAGGTCGCGGCCGGCAGCTTGCCCTTGGTGAGCACCCACCGCACGTCGTCGTCGAGGATCTCGGCCGCCGTCCCGGGGATGCTGTCCAGGCCGGCGTCGCGCAGCTCGGTGAGCCACTCCGCCACGCTGACCCCGGCCTTGGCGGCGGCGGACACGATCTCCATCGGGCTGAAGGCGTGGACGTGCATGCCGGGGACCCTCGCCTTGATGGCCCTGACCATGTCCGCGTACACGGTGACCGGGAGCTTCGGGTCGATGCCGCCCTGGAGGCAGACCTCGGTGGCGCCCACGCCCCACGCCTGCTCCGCGCGGTCGGCGACCTCCTCGACGGACAGCCGGTAGGCGTCGGCGTCCCGCTCGCGCTGCGCGAAGGCGCAGAACCGGCAGCCCACGTAGCAGACGTTGGAGAAGTTGATGTTGCGGTTGACGACGTAGGTGACGTCCTCGCCCACGGCGTCGGCCCGCAGGTCGTCGGCGATCCGGGACAGCTCGTCCAGCGCGGGGCCGTCCGCGGTGAACAACGCCAGGGCGGCGGCCGAGTTGCGCTCCTCCAGCAGGGCCGCCGGGTCGCTGGCCGCCAGGCGCAGCCCCTCGCGCACGTCCGGTTCAAGTCGTTCCGGGGCGGCTGTGCCCTCGGAGCCCTTAGATCCCTCGGACACGGCTTGGCGCAGCTCGTCCCAGTCCCCGTAGACGCTGTCGAAGTCGCCGCGCCGGTCCTCGGTGCGCCCCACGGTGTCGATGCTCGCGTGCAGGTCGACGCGGCCGACCGACTCCAGGCCGCCGTCCGGCTCCTGCCACGGACGCCCGACGGGCAGCGCGGACTCGTCCGCCAGGCCCGTGGGGTCGGCCAACGCCCCCACGTGCTCCGCGAGCCGGGGGTCGATCCACGGCGTGGTCACGTCGGCGTCGGTCACCGAGCGCACGAACCGGGGGTGGGCGGTCAGCCGCTCGCGCAGCGTGAAACCGCTGGCCGAGGTCCACCGCGCCAGCTCGTCGATCTGCGGCCACGGGCGCTCGGGGTTGACGTGGTCGGGCGTGACCGGGGAGACGCCGCCCCAGTCGTCGACGCCGGCCCGGAGCAACAGCTCGTGCTCCTCGGCGACCAGGTTCGGCGGCGCCTGCACGCTGGTGCCCGGCGGCATCAGCAGGCGGGCCACCGCGATCGTGGCGACGAAGTCCTCGATGTCGGCGTCCGGCTGGTCGCGCATGGCCGTGTCCGGCTTGGCCCGGAAGTTCTGCACGATGACTTCCTGGATGTGCCGGTACTGCCGGGCGATCCGGCGGATCGCGAACAGCGACTCGGCGCGCTCCCGGAGGGTCTCGCCGATCCCGATCAGGATGCCGGTGGTGAACGGCACGCCCACCCGGCCGGCGTCGGTCAGCACCCGCAGCCGGACGGCGGGCTCCTTGTCCGGGCTCGCGTAGTGCGGGCCGCCCGGCTCGGACCACAGCCGCTCGGCCGTGGTCTCCAGCATCATGCCCATGCTCGGCGCCACCGGCTTGAGCCGCTGGAGCTCGGCCCAGCTCATCACGCCGGGGTTGAGGTGGGGCAGCAGGCCCGTCTCCTCCAGCACCGCCACCGCGCACGACCGCAGGTAGTCCACAGTGGACGAATACCCGCGCTCCTCCAGCCACCGCCGCGCCACCGGCCACCGGTCCTCCGGCCGGTCGCCCAGCGTGAACAGCGCCTCCTTGCACCCGGCCGCCGCGCCGGCCCTGGCGATCTCCAGCACCTCGTCGCGCTCCAGGAAGGCCGAGGGCACGCGGTGCGGGACCGTGGCGAAGGTGCAGTAGTGGCAGCGGTCCCGGCACAGGCGGGTGAGCGGGACGAACACCTTGCGGCTGTAGGTGACCACGCCGGGACGGCCCTCCGCGGCGAGGTGCGCGTCCCTGACCCGGCCCGCCGCGACCATCAGCTCGTCCAGCCGCTCCCCGCGCGCGTGCAGCAGCACGGTGGCCTCGGTGAGGTCGAGGACCGCGCCGTCACGGGCCCGACGGAGCGCTCGACGCAGGGCGGTGTCGCTGACCTCGGCAACCACCGGGCCATCCTATGTGCGGCCCGAGGCCACCCGATCGGCGGAGCGTGACCGCTGATCTGCGCCGACCGGTCCGGCCACCCGACCACGGCATGATCAGTTTCACAGGCGCGGCGGCCCCGGTGTCCGGATCGTCCGGCTCGCGCCCCTGGTCAGAACACGAGGGCCTCGGCGACGGCGTCCCGCACGCGGGCCTCGGACGGGAGGGGGAGGCCGCGCTCGTCGGCCACCCGGCGCAGGGACGTCATGGTCACGTCGTGCAGCCCGCAGACGGTGAACCGGTCGAAGACACCCATGTCCGGGTCGATGTTGAGGGCGAACCCGTGACTGGTGACCCCGTGCCGGATCCGCATGCCGATCGAGGCGATCTTGTGGTGTTCCGGGGTCCACACGCCGACCAGGCTGCTCGCCCCCGGCGGGGTGTCGCGCCGGACGGCCGGGAACCCGAGGCTCCCCAACGCGGCGATGAGCCCGTTCTCCACCCACCGCACGATGTCCACCGGCCCGCGCTCGCGGACGTCCACCACCAGGTAGCCCACGAGCTGGCCAGGGCCGTGGTAGGTCGCGTAGCCGCCCCGGTCCACCTCGACCGTCCGGATGCCGAGATCGGCCGGGAGGTCCGCCGGCGAGGTCCGCGGGCCGTACGTGATCACGGGCGGATGGCTGAGCAGGAACAGCCGGTCGCCGGCGAGCCCCTCCCCGCGCTCCTTCACCCAGCGCGCCATCGACGCGTTCGCCTCGTCGTACCCGACCTCACCAAGGTCGACCCGCTCCAGCACGATGACACCCACCTCTCCGTCCCAGCCCACAGAGGCTAGGGCACCGCGAATCCCGTCCACGGAGGGGAACCGACGAGAACTCTCAGTCGCACATGCTCGCGAACTCGGCCGCCACCGAGCCGAGGAGATCGCGCGCTTCGTCGTCGACGAGAGCGTGTCCCAGGAAGAATTGGAAGAGGCTCAGGTGGTAGTCGACGTCCTGCGGATCACGCAGGGCCACCTCGCCGGAAAAGAGCTCCACCAGGACGAGACGGTCGTCGAAGACGGCGAATACGTGGAGTGGGGAGGCCGAGACCCTCTTCTCTCGCGGAATGATCGCCACTCGCACGTTGGGCCGGGTGGAGACTTCCGCCAGATGTCGGCACTGGTCCGCCATGGTCGCGGGGTCCGCCCGCTGCCACCGGATCGCGTGCTCGGGCATCAGGAACACGAACGCACGGGACACGTCCTCAAGCGCCCGTTGCATCTCCATCCGCGCCCGGACTGCCTGCTCCCGGTTCCACGAGATGTCACCGGGCACTGTCGGTGTGAGCACCTGTCGCGCGTATTCCTCGGTCTGGAGCATCGAACTCGGTATTGCCGGCAGGAACTGTCGGACCACGGTCGACGCCTCGGCGAGCGCCCTGAGTTCCGCCTGTTTGCGCCACAGACCGACCTGGGCGTAGGTCCGCCAGGACCTGTAGTCGACGTTGGCGTGGCGCGCGAGCGCCACGAGATCCTCGGCGACTTTCGAGGCACCCTGAGAGCGGTCAGAACGCGCTCGACGTCGACGACGCTCGGGACGACCCTGCCGCGCTCGATCCGACTGATCTTGGATTGGGACATGGCACAACGGGCCGCCAGCCTCGCTCCGGACAGGCCGGCCGCCCTGCGCAGTTCTCGCAGCGCCTCCGCGAGCTCCCTACGGGGATTCCCTACAGGTTCGAACATATTTCTCGTAGGAGACCGCGTTCTTCAGTGCCGTGTCCCGCCAGTTCAGATACCTGTCCAGATCGGGGTTGTCCACCAGCTCGATGTCCCGGAGAGCGCCGTCGGGAGCGAAGTTCAGATGAACCACCGTGCTCTGGTCGAAAAGCCAGAAATCCTGGTCCGGCAGTCCCCAGTCGTCATCCGTGATGTCGACCACCCGGATGTCCTCGCCAGCCGCGATGTTGCCGGGTATTCCCCATGCCAACTGGTAGCGCTGGTAGTCGGTCAACGGACGCCGCACCACTCGCACCCGCCCGATCGACTTCCCCGCGGCGACGTATGACCGGACAATCTCGTGCCAGTCGCTGTTGTGGTCCTCCGGTTTCGGCTCGCCGGCGAGGAATCGCTCGAAACTGGCCCGCGGAGCACATCCATCGGCAGCTCCACCGCCAGCTCGCCCGGCCCCAACCGCAGGCCGTGGGCGTCGGTGACGGGGACTCCCTGAGCCACCGCCGTCCCCCGATCCGTGAAGTAGATCGTGGGGCACACGTTCTTGTCGCACCCAGATACCTTCCGTAGCCACATGGACACGTGGGTACCACGGAGAGCGAGTACGCCTGAACCCTCAGTCACGCTCTCGCATAAACTGGTGCGGTCACGACCAGTCGTAGGTGACGGTGAGAGGGGCGTGGTCGGACCAGCGGGCGTCGTAGGACACGGCACGATCGACCACGGCGCTGGTCGCCCGCTCCGCCAGGCCCGGCGTCGCCACCTGGTAGTCGATCCGCCAACCCGCGTCGTTGTCGAACGCCTTCCCCCGGAACGACCACCACGTGTACGGACCGGGGCCCTCGGGGTGCAGCCGCCGCAGCACGTCGACGTAGGCCGCCTCGTCGAACACCCGGCTCAGCCAGGCCCGCTCCTCGGGCAGAAAGCCCGCGTTCTTCTGGTTGGCCTTCCACGCCTTGAGGTCGATCTCGCGGTGGGCGATGTTCCAGTCGCCGCAGACCAACACCTCACGCCCCTCGACGGCCGCCTTCTCCCGCCGCTCCACGAGGTAGGGCAGGAAGGCGGCCATGAACCGCTCCTTCTCGTCCTGTCGCGGAGTGCCCACGTCACCGCTGGGCAGGTACAGGCTGGCGACCGTGAGCCCGGGGAGGTCGACCTCCACGTACCGGCCGCTCCGCTCGAACTCCGGCTCGCCGAACCCGATGCGCACGGCCTCCGGCGCCACGCGGGTGAGCAGGGACACGCCGTTCCGCCCCTTGGCCTCGGAGTGGGCGTGCACCACGTGCCACCCCTCGGGCTCCCGGACCGCCGGTGGCAGTTGGCCGGGCTCGGCCCTGACCTCCTGGAGGCACACCACGTCGGCCGTGGTGGCCGCGAGCCACTCCTGGTAGCCCTTCTTCGCGGCGGCCCGCAGGCCGTTGACGTTGACGGTCGAGACGGTCAGCACGAGCGGCCAGCGTAGTCACGACCAGCGACGACCCGGCGGTCCGTTCCGGTGAGACCTCGGACACGCCCTCACTGGCAGGAGTTGCCGGGCGCCGGGGTGAGGAACTCCGCCGCCGCCCAGCGGTTGTCGCCGAGCTTGCGGAACCCGTTCTCGACCGAGGGCTGGGCCGACACCAGCGCGTTGCCCCGCAGCCGCTCCACCACCCGCTGGTCCGTCGCCGGCCCCGCCCGCACGTTCAGCAGGTCGGCGCTGACCCGGAACTCGCACCGGGCCCGGTCGGAGACCGGCGACACGCCGTCGCGCTTGTCCCCGCCACCCGCGAGGACCGCCACCCCGACGGCGACGAGGACACCCCCGATGACCAGGGGACGGACCGGCAGCGCCACGGCGCTCACCTCCCGCCTCGCGAGCGAGGACCTAGGTCGACGGCGTCCCCAGGTATAGCCGCCGGGCACGGCGCCGGCGAGCCCCGCGCCGGGAACTCCACCCGTCGGCACCCGTCCCGCTCCGCCCGACGAGGGACCAACCCCGAGGTCATGGCTACGTTTCGTGACCAGCCCGCCCCGCGTCGAACCGGGTGGCGCACGGCGCCGCCCCACCGAAGGAGAAACACCGGGGCCCGGCCACCGCGGTGACCGGGCCCCTGGGGCGTACGGAACGGCTCAGCCGGCCATCTTCCGCTGGAGGTTCTCGTCCAGGGCGGCGAGGAACTCCTCGGTGGTCAGCCACGGGGTGTCGCCACCCACCAGCAGCGCCAGGTCCTTGGTCATCTTGCCGCTCTCGACGGTCTCGACGCAGACCTGCTCGAGCTTGTTGGCGAAGTCGGTGACCTCGGGGGTGTTGTCGAGCTTGCCCCGGTGGGCCAGGCCACGGGTCCAGGCGAAGATCGACGCGATCGGGTTGGTCGACGTCGGCTTGCCCGCCTGGTGCTGGCGGTAGTGCCGGGTGACCGTGCCGTGCGCGGCCTCGGCCTCGACGGTGCGGCCGTCCGGCGTCATCAGCACGGAGGTCATCAGGCCCAGCGAGCCGAAGCCCTGCGCCACGATGTCCGACTGCACGTCGCCGTCGTAGTTCTTGCAGGCCCAGACGTAGCCGCCCTCCCACTTCAGGGCCGCGGCGACCATGTCGTCGATCAGGCGGTGCTCGTAGGTCAGGCCCCTGGCCTCGAACTCGGCCTTGAACTCCGCCTCGAAGATCTCCTGGAACACGTCCTTGAACATGCCGTCGTAGGCCTTGAGGATCGTGTTCTTGGTGGACATGTACACCGGGTAGTTCCGCGCGAGGCCGTAGGCGAACGAGGCCCGCGCGAAGTCCTCGATGGACTTCCGGTAGTTGTACATGCCCAGGGCGACGCCGCCACCCTCCGGGAACTGCGCCACCTCGAACTGCATCGGCTCGGCGCCGTCGGCCGGGGTGTAGGTGATGGTCAGCGTGCCGGGGCCGGGCACCTTGAAGTCGGTGGCCTTGTACTGGTCACCGTGGGCGTGACGGCCGACGATGATCGGCTTCTGCCAGCCGGGCACCAGCCGGGGGATGTTCGAGATGATGATCGGCTCGCGGAAGATCACGCCGCCGAGGATGTTGCGGATGGTGCCGTTCGGGCTCCGCCACATCTTCTTGAGGCCGAACTCCTCGACCCGCGCCTCGTCCGGGGTGATGGTGGCGCACTTGACGCCGACGCCGTGCTTCTTGATGGCGTTCGCGGCGTCGACGGTCACCTGGTCGTCGGTGGCGTCCCGGTGCTCGATGCCCAGGTCGTAGTACTCCAGGTTGACGTCCAGGTACGGGTGGATCAGCTTGTCCTTGATGAACTGCCAGATGATCCGGGTCATCTCGTCGCCGTCGAGCTCGACGACGGTGCCGTGAACCTTGATCTTCGCCATGAGGCGGCGTTCTCCTCTCGCGTCCTGCGTCGCGACCGCGCAAGCAAGACAAGCGTACTGGTAAGCCCCCGAGGTCGGCTCCTGGCCGGTGACCAGAGCCACGTCCCCGGCCTGACCAGCGACGATCAGCGCCCGGACAGGCCGTGCACGAGCTGGCCGAGCCGCTCCGCCAACACCCGCTGGTCGGTCGGGACCACCACCGTCCACGGCTGGCCGTCCCCGCCGCGCACCTGGTGCGCGAGGTAGCAGCCCTCGGCCGTGTCGACCACGTTGACCGGATACTCGCACCGGCGCCGGCCGCCCGCCGGCCCACGGGTCGCCGCGAAGAACTGCCCCGCGGCCCTGCGCGGCTGGGCGAGCAGCCGGCGGACCCGGTCGACCTCGGTCTCCCCGCCGCCGACCGACTCCAGCACGCCGCCGCCGTCGTCGTCGTCATTCCCGTGCCGGCCAGGACCGCCCTCCAGCAGCTCCGTCGGCACGTTGTGGTGCTGGCCCCTGATCGGCCGCAACGGCGGCAACACCGAGACCGCCGCGTCACACAGCCACTCCGGCGCGACCGGCCGCAACCGCAACTGGCCGCCCCCGAGGTGGGCGAGCACGCCCTCCCTGCCGGACACCGCGACGACCACCGACTCCGTCGGCCGGTCGCCGACCGCGAACCACCCGTAGACCTCGACCTCCGGCCGGGCCAGGAGCTGCAACGCGTCCATCAGGTCGGGGTCCGGCCGATCGCCCTGGGCGAGGCCGAGCTGCTGGAGCTCACCCACCACCTGGTGGGCGAGCCGCTCCCGCTCCGTCCACGTGGCGCCCGGCGACGGGCAGAACAGGGCCACGTGCTTGTCGGTGTCGACCCCCAGCTCCCACAACACGTCATAGGCGAGCTCGGAAATCACCACGTCGCGGCGCAGCACGGCGCGACTCCCCTCCCGTTCACGTTCGACTCAGTCGAGGTGGGTCGCCCTGCCAGGTCGGCAGGGCGACCCTCGTCCTCACTCCCCGATGACCGGCGGAGCCACCTTCTGGCCGACGCCGAAGACATCCTCCGACTCGACGAGGTAGTCCGGGCGCTGGTGCTCCTGGTCCTCCTCGCCCTTGCCACCACGGGCTCCGGCCATGCCGCCCATGCCCGCCATGCCACCAGCAGGGCCACGACCACCGGCCGCGCCGCCGCCAGCCGGACCGAAACCACCGGGCCCGCCGGGTCCACCAGGGCCGACACCGCTGGAGCCACCCGGACCGAAGCCGCCGACACCACCACGGCCGCCCGGCCCCATGCCGGCGCCGGCGCCGCCGACGCCACCACCGGTCCCGCCACCGAAGCCGCCCAGCCCGCTCCGGCCGCCGGGACCGCCAGGCCCACCACCGCCGGGGCGCATGCCCGTGCGCATCGAGCCGTCCCTACCGGGACCACCACCAGGAAGTCCGGGGCCACCAGGGAAGGCGGGACCGACAGGGGGATAGCTGGGACCGTCACCCGGAGTGGGGCCCGGCCCGGGCAGGTTCCACCCCGACTGCCCCGGCGTCGGCGTCGGCGGACGCCCCCAGCTCGGGTCGACCTGGGCCGGCGGCGGCGAGGACGGCCACGTCGGGCCGTACCCACCGGGCGGAGGACCGCCCGGCTCCCGCCCGCCCGGCGGCGGCGACCACGGCCCGGGCCCACCACCCGGCCCACCGCCCGGCGGGGGCGGAACCACCTGGTTCCCACCGCCACCCGGCGGCGACCACGGCTGACGCCCGAAGTTGTCACCACCCCGACCCGGCGGCTCCACCCCGCCGTCGATCGGCTTGCCCTGGCCGGGGTTGGTCACGCTGACGTCCGCCGGGTTCGTGCTGCCACCGAAGGTCGGCACCGCGCTGATGTTGGAGTTGGTGACGGAGCCGTAGGTGCTGAGGGCGTTCTGGTTGGCGATCGTCTTGGCCCGGTAGGCCTCCATCTCCTGCGAGATGTCGCCGTCCCGGAGGCCGAAGAGCTCGCCGACCTTCTTCGCCCCGACCTCAAGCAAGTTGTCTGCCGGCGGCTTCTCCGGAACCGGCTGGACCGTGTTCTTGGCCTGGTTGAAGCCGCCACTCTGGCTCTCCAGGACCGACTTGGCCTGGTGGGCGGTCGCGCCGGCCTGCTCCGCGGAGGCCGCCAACGGCGACATCCCGGCCTGGGCGGCCTCGGAGCCCTGCCCCTCCCAGATCACGCCCGCCGTGTTCATCGCGGAGCGGACCGCCTCGCTGGCGTGATGCTGGAGAGTGCCGATCTGTCCCCAGTTGCCCCCGGCGCTGTCGACGTCGCGAGTGCCCGCGACACCGTCGCCGTGGAACATCTTGTAGATCTCGGCACCCTGCATGCCCTGCGGACGCACGTCCGTGTCCGCCGCCTTCTTGGCGATCCCGACCGCGGTGCCAATCCCCACGACGACGAGCGGGAAGACCATCACCCACCACCCTTCAACGTCTTCATCACCTCAGTGGCCAGGATCTTCGTCTGCCCGCACTTCACCACGGCGGCAGCCTTGTCATCGTCCGTGAACTGAACCTTCACGGAATTGCTCAGACTGTCCATGACGGCCACTTCGACATCGCACATCCCAACCCTGCTGTCATCCAGCATGACAGCGGGGTATCCCTCGACCTGGAACGGCTCGAAATGCTCGAAGTTGCCCTTGTTCCGGTACAACTGGGCCAGCCCCTGACGGTTGGCCGCGATCGTAACCGAGAAATCGAGTTTCGACGGCCCCCGCCAGTCCGACCACGCACACCTCGGTGCCGGGTCCTTGTCGACCTCACCCTTCGCCGCGACACGGAGAGTCTGTAGCTCTGCCGCCGTGAGCACGCTGCACGGGTCCTGCTGGAACTTCGCCGTGTCCAACGCCTTCGGCACACGCGGAACACGAGGAATCCCGTCTACGTCCGAGCTGGCACCGGCCGAGAAGCTGGGTGTCGTCGGAGGTGCGTCTCCGGCGACGGACGGAGAACATGCGGTGAGCGTCAGGGCTGCCAGAAGGGAAGCGGACACCACGGCACGTTCCCGAGCCACTACTCCTCGCGCCCGGCACATCTCAACCGCCCGCCTTCATCGTCTTGATCATCTCGGCGGCGACGGTCTGCGCGCGACCACACGGATTGTTGAAGTCAGCAGGCTTCTCGACACCCGTGTTGAACGCCAACTGGACTTCGTAGACGAGCTGATCGGTCAGGCCGACGCTGATGTCGCACTTCCCCTTGCTACGGAAATCATCAGAGTGGTTTGCGATCACTGCGGG